>NZ_CP172954.1:0-702500 GCF_050547225.1 Enterococcus sp. AZ089
ATGCCATCTGCTGATTCTATTTGGCAAGATCTTCAACGTTCCTTTAAAGAAGAGCTGAATCCGGCCAGTTATAGTGCTTGGATCGAGACTGCCAATGTCTTGTCGTTTGAAAAAAATCAGCTGCTGATCGAAGTACCCAGCGATCTTCATAAATCTTATTGGGAAAAAAATCTAGCTGCCAAAATTGTTGAAATGGGATTTATGAAAACTGGTGAAGAATTGATTCCTAGTTTTGTGACTGTCGAAGAAGCAGAAGCTTTAAAAACAGCCCCTTCTACTATTCAAACAGCTGCAAAAGAAAACGAGCGGCCGCCGAAATCGATCTTAAATGAAAAATACACATTTGATACCTTTGTCATCGGGAAAGGCAATCAGATGGCCCACGCTGCTGCTTTAGTTGTTGCAGAAGATCCTGGGTCTATTTATAATCCGCTGTTCTTCTATGGTGGCGTTGGTTTAGGGAAAACCCACTTGATGCATGCGATCGGTCATCAAATGTTGCTGAAACGTCCCAATGCCAAAATCAAGTATGTTAGTAGTGAAAATTTCACCAATGATTTCATTACTTCTATTCAAAAGAACAAAATGGAAGATTTTCGAAACGAATACCGCAATGTTGATCTTTTGCTAGTGGATGATATTCAATTCTTAGTCAATAAAGAAGGAACCCAAGAAGAATTCTTTAATACCTTCGAAGAACTGTATCGCAATAATAAACAGATCGTCCTCACAAGTGATCGTTTGCCAAATGAGATCCCGACTTTACCAGAACGTTTGGTTTCCCGTTTTGCTTGGGGCTTGTCCGTTGATATCACCCCGCCGGATCTAGAGACGCGGACTGCGATTTTGCGGAAAAAAGCCGAAGCCGAACGCTTGGAGATCCCCGACGATACGCTAAGTTATATCGCTGGACAGATCGATTCAAATATCCGGGAACTTGAAGGAGCACTCGTGCGGGTGCAAGCTTTTGCTACGATGCAAAACTCAGACATTACAACGAGCTTGGCAGCTGAAGCCATCAAAGCCTTGAAATCAAGCCATGGCTCGACCCAAGTTTCGATTTTGCAGATCCAAGAAGAAGTCGCAAAATACTATCACATTCATGTCAATGATCTAAAAGGGAAAAAACGGGTCAAAGGCATCGTTGTCCCACGGCAGATCGCGATGTATCTCTCTCGAGAATTGACCGATAGTTCTTTACCAAAAATCGGCGGCGAATTTGGTGGCAAAGACCATACCACGGTCATTCATGCCCATGAAAAAATTCAGCATTTAGTCGAAACAGATCCCACGATCAAAAATGAGATCGCTGAAATCAAACAAATCCTCTTCAGCTGATCTGTGGATAAGAAAAGAAGAACCAAAAAAGTTGTCCACAAGTTATTCACAGGCATTTTCGTTAGTCTAATCACTCTTTTCTCGAGTTATCCACATTACTAACAAGCCTATTACTACTATTACTTTTATTTAATAACTATAAATTAAAGGAGTATCGCTATGAAGCTAACTTTAAACCGAACAGAGTTCATGCAAGAATTACAAACTGTCCAACGGGCGATTTCAACCAAAACCACCATCCCGATCTTAACCGGAGTAAAATTGTCCCTTTCAGAAAAAGGATTGACCATGACTGGGAGCAATGCCGATATTTCCATTGAAACTTTTTTAAGTGTGGAAAACGAAAAAGCGCAAATGCAAATCGAAAAAACAGGAGCAATCGTTTTACAAGCACGTTTCTTCAGCGAAATCGTTCGTCGTTTGCCTGAAAGTACCTTAACGTTAGAAGTTTTAGACAATAATCAAGTAGCGATCACTTCTGGAAAAGCCAACTTTACCGTCAACGGCTTGGATGCCGATAGTTATCCACATTTACCAGTTGTCGAAAGTCAAGATTCGATCGTGATTCCAGCGCACGTGTTGAATAAGGTTGTTAGTGAAACGGTCTTTGCGGTTTCGCAACACGAAAGCCGTCCAATCTTAACTGGGGTCCACTTTGTCTTAGAAAATCAAAAATTATTAGCTGTTGCAACGGACTCACACCGTTTGAGCCAACGGGTGATTCCCTTGGAAAGCGGGGAAACAGCCTTCAATATCGTGATTCCCGGCAAAAGCCTAACGGAACTTTCTCGTTCCTTAACGGATGAAGAAGAAGCGATCCAAATCAGCATTATGGATAACCAAGTGTTGTTCCAAACGAAAACTATGAAATTCTATTCTCGTTTATTGGAAGGAACTTACCCAGATACCAACCGTCTGATCCCTTCAAGCTTCAATACTGAAATTGAATTTTCTGTGCCAGAATTGTTACAGGCTATCGAACGGGCGTCATTGCTTTCCCATGAAGGCCGAAACAACATCGTTCGTTTGGCGATCTCCGAGGAAGCTGTTGTCTTATATGGAAACTCACCAGAAATCGGGAAAGTGGAAGAAGACCTTTCTTTTGAAAAAGTGACCGGCGACCCATTAGAGATCTCTTTCAATCCTGATTATATGAAAGCTGCACTACGAGCATTTGGTGACACCAGCATCGTGATCCGCTTTATCTCAGCGATCCGTCCCTTTACGTTGGAGCCAACAGAGAGCAAAGGCAGCTTTATCCAGCTGATTACACCGGTGCGCACCAACTAGTTTTTCATGTCTTTTGAAAAAAGTTGAAACAATCATCTGAAAATGAATAAATGAGTTAAAAGGGCTTAAAATCGTTTTTAAGCCCTTTTTTCTATTTTGGCTTCTTTTTTGTCTAAAAGCAGTAAGTCTTCTGAGAATGAAAAATATGCCGATGAATTTGTTTTCTTGGCAAAAAAAGAGTATAATAGAGCTAAACGCTCTTTGATAGAATTGAGGGGAATTATGAAAATGCAAATACCGTTAGAAACGGAATATATGACACTTGGACAAATGCTCAAAGAAGTCAGTGTGATCAGCAGCGGCGGCCAAGCGAAATGGTACCTTGCAGAGCACACCGTTTTTGTCGACGGCGAGCCGGAAAATCGACGAGGGCGCAAATTGTATGCGGGAATGCGTGTTGAGCTACCTGATGAAGGTACTTTTTTTATGGTGAAGAAGGAAGACGCAGATGCGGCTGAATGAGTTGCATTTAAGCAATTATCGGAACTATGATTCGCTGACACTGACTTTTGAGAAAGGTCTGGTCATTTTTTTAGGCGAAAATGCGCAAGGAAAAACCAATATTTTAGAAAGTATCTATGTATTGGCGATGACCAAAAGCCACCGCACCTCCAGCGAGCAAGAACTTATCCGTTGGGACACGGAAGGTGCGCGGATCTCTGGCAGTGTCAGTCGGGGACGCTCAACGATCCCGTTAGAACTGTTTTTGTCAAAAAAAGGACGAAAAACGAAAGTAAACCACATTGAGCAAAAAAAGCTCAGTAGTTACATAGGGCAGCTGAATGTCATTTTATTTGCTCCAGAAGACCTCTCCCTTGTAAAAGGAAGTCCCCAAGTCCGCCGCAAATTTCTCGATATGGAAATTGGGCAGATCGATCCAATTTATCTCTATGATCTCGTTCAATACCAATCCGTTTTGAAACAGCGCAATCAATACTTAAAACAGCTGAATGAAAAAAAACAGACCGATGAGATCTATTTAGATGTTTTGACGGAACAGCTGGTGGCTTTCGGCAGTAAAATCATTTTAGCCAGACAACGGTTTGTTCAGCGCTTGGCGTATTGGGCAAATCAGCTGCACCAAAAGATCAGCCAAGGAAAAGAAACCTTGCAGATCGACTATTTATCAAATGTGCCCGGTGAGGCGACCTCGCTGGAGGAGATCCAACAGCAATTTGTCAAAGCCTTGGCACAAGTCAAAGACCGTGAACGATTTCGGCAAGTCACGTTGGCAGGCCCTCATCGAGACGATCTGGATTTTTTGATCAATGAGAAAAATGTTCAGACCTTTGGTTCGCAAGGACAGCAGCGAACAACGGCCCTAAGTGTCAAATTGGCAGAAATCGATTTGATGAAAGAAGAAACAGGGGAATATCCCGTCCTTTTATTAGATGACGTCATGAGTGAGCTGGATGATTCCCGACAACTGCATTTATTGGAAACCATTGAAGGAAAAGTTCAGACCTTTCTGACAACGACGACATTAGAACATGTGAAAGACAAAATGTCTGTGGAAGCAGAGATTTTTTATGTAGAGCAAGGACATATTAAAGGAGAATAGACTGAATGACAGAAGAAGAAAAAAGCTTAGTTGAACGTGCGAAAGCCTATGATGCCAGTCAGATCCAAGTGTTGGAAGGACTAGAAGCCGTCCGCAAACGACCTGGGATGTACATTGGTTCTACCAGTTCAGAAGGTTTGCACCACTTAGTATGGGAAATCGTCGATAACTCGATCGACGAAGCACTAGCAGGCTTTGCCTCAAGTATTCAAGTGATCATTGAACCAGATAATAGTATTACGGTCGTCGATGACGGTCGGGGGATCCCCGTTGATATCCAAGCCAAGACAGGCCGTCCAGCGGTAGAAACCGTCTTTACGATCCTGCATGCCGGCGGGAAATTTGGCGGCGGCGGCTACAAAGTATCTGGTGGACTACACGGGGTAGGTTCCTCCGTCGTTAATGCGTTGTCCACGACTTTAGACGTAAAAGTCTATAAAGAAGGCAAAGTGTATTATCAAGAATACCATCGTGGAGCAGTCGTTGATGACTTAAAAGTGATTGATGAAACCGACCGCCACGGAACGACCGTCCACTTTGTTCCAGATCCAGAGATCTTTACGGAAACAACGGAATTCAATTTTGATAAATTAGCGACGCGGGTTCGGGAATTAGCCTTCTTGAACCGTGGTTTAAAAATCTCGATCGAAGACAAACGGGAAGAAAAACCCGTTTTGAAAGAATATCATTACGACGGCGGGATCAAGAGCTATGTGGAGCATTTGAATGCGAGTAAAACAGTGATTTTCCCAGATCCGATCTATTTAGAAGGAGAACAACAAGGAATCACGGTTGAAGTCTCCATGCAATATACCGATAGCTACCATAGCAACCTGCTAAGTTTTGCCAACAACATCCATACCTATGAAGGCGGAACCCATGAATTCGGGTTTAAGACTGCCTTGACCCGGGTGATCAATGATTACGCCCGCAAGTCAAAATTGATGAAAGAAAACGACGAAAACCTGACCGGAGAAGATGTTCGGGAAGGATTAACGGCGGTTATCTCCATCAAGCACCCAGATCCTCAGTTTGAGGGACAAACGAAAACCAAATTAGGAAATTCCGAAGTGCGGACAGTCACTGATCGTCTCTTTTCCGAACATTTCACGAAATTCTTGATGGAAAACCCGAATGTGGGTCGTCAAGTCGTGGAAAAAGGACTTTTGGCATCAAAAGCCCGTCAAGCAGCCAAACGTGCCCGGGAAATGACTCGCCGAAAAGGTGCGTTAGAAATCAGTAACTTACCTGGGAAATTAGCCGACTGTTCCAGTAATGATCCAGAAAAATGCGAATTGTTTATCGTCGAAGGAGATTCTGCCGGCGGTTCAGCAAAACAAGGCCGCAGTCGGGAATTCCAAGCAATCTTACCGATCCGTGGGAAGATTTTAAATGTCGAAAAAGCCAGCATGGACAAAATCTTAGCAAACGAAGAGATCCGTTCATTGTTTACAGCAATGGGTACCGGGTTTGGTGCTGATTTTGATGTAGCAAAAGCCCGTTACCACAAGCTAGTCATCATGACCGATGCCGATGTCGATGGTGCCCATATCCGGACCCTACTCTTGACGCTGTTCTATCGTTATATGCGTCCCATCGTTGAGGCCGGTTATGTCTATATCGCACAACCGCCATTGTACGGTGTCAAACAAGGGAAAAATATCCATTATATCCAACCCGGCAAGAATGCCGAACAAGATTTGAAAAATACGATTGAATCACTACCTGCGACACCAAAACCAACAGTTCAACGATACAAAGGTCTAGGGGAAATGGATGACCACCAGTTATGGGAAACCACGATGGATCCTGACAATCGGATGATGCTGCGGGTCAGCGTAGATGATGCCATTGAAGCCGATCAAATTTTTGAAATGCTGATGGGGGATCGCGTCGAACCAAGACGGGCCTTTATCGAAGAAAACGCGCACTACGTGAAAAATCTTGACATCTAGCCAATCGTAGAGGAGGAAACAGCTTGAGTGAAGAAGCAAAACAAAATATTCATGACGTCAATCTGACCAGTGAAATGCGCGAGTCCTTTATCGATTATGCAATGAGTGTAATTGTTGCTAGGGCTTTACCAGATGTGCGGGATGGCTTAAAGCCGGTTCACCGCCGAATTTTATATGGAATGAATGAATTAGGGGTCACACCAGACAAGCCCCATAAAAAATCAGCCCGGATCGTCGGCGATGTCATGGGGAAATACCATCCCCATGGTGACAGTGCGATCTATGAATCAATGGTGCGGATGGCACAGCCCTTCAGCTATCGCTACATGTTAGTCGATGGCCACGGAAACTTTGGCTCAGTCGATGGTGACGGTGCCGCTGCGATGCGGTATACCGAAGCCCGCATGAGCAAACTGGCGATGGAGATGCTGCGGGACATCAACAAAGATACTGTTGATTTCCAAAGCAATTATGATGATACAGAACGAGAACCAGCGGTATTACCAGCACGCTTCCCGAACCTTTTGGTCAACGGGACGACGGGGATCGCTGTTGGGATGGCGACCAATATCCCACCTCATAACTTGAATGAAGTTATTGCAGCCATCGATCTATTGATGGAAAATCCAGAAGTCACGACAAGTGAATTGATGGAAGTCCTGCCGGGACCAGATTTCCCAACCGGCGGGATCGTTATGGGAAAATCCGGTATTCGCCGTGCCTATGAAACAGGGAAAGGTTCGATCACTGTTCGCGGAAAAGTCGAAGTGACTGAAATGCCCAACGGTAAAGAACGGATCTTAGTGACTGAATTGCCGTATATGGTCAATAAAGCGAAGTTGATCGAGCGGATCTCTGAGCTGCACCGTGACAAACGGATCGAAGGAATCACCGATCTGCGGGATGAATCGTCTCGTGAAGGCATGCGGATCGTTATCGACGTTCGTCGCGACGTCAGTGCGTCGGTGATCTTAAACAATCTCTACAAAATGACTGCACTGCAATCTTCTTTTGGCTTTAATATGTTAGCCATTGAAAAAGGCGTGCCGAAGATTTTGAGTTTGAAACGAATTTTAGAAAATTACATCGAGCATCAACAAGAAGTGGTAACTCGTCGGACACAGTTTGATAAAAACAAAGCAGAAGCCCGTGCCCACATCTTAGAAGGGTTACGGATCGCATTGGATCATATCGATGAGATCATTGCTTTGATCCGGGCATCAAATTCTGATGATGAAGCAAAAAATAGCATGATGGAGCGCTTCAAATTGTCCGATCGCCAAGCGCAAGCAATTTTAGATATGCGTTTGCGTCGCTTGACCGGTTTGGAACGCGACAAGATCGAAAACGAGTACCAAGGTTTGTTAGAATTTATCGCTGATTTGACAGACATTTTAGCAAATCCACAACGAGTCCTAGAGATCATCCAAACGGAGTTGCAAGAATTAGGCCAACGCTTTGGCGATGATCGCCGGACTGAATTATTGGTTGGGGAAGTCTTAAGTCTTGAAGATGAAGACTTGATCGAAGAAGAAGAAATCGTCATTACTTTGACGAACAATGGATACATCAAACGAGTAGCTAAGTCTGAATTCCGTGCACAACGTCGCGGCGGACGTGGCGTTCAAGGAATGGGGATCCACGATGAAGACTTCGTGAAGACGTTGATTTCTTGTTCGACTCACGACACATTACTGTTCTTCACCAATAAAGGGAAAGTTTACAAAGCCAAAGGCTATGAAATTCCTGAGTATGGTCGGGCAGCCAAAGGTATCCCTGTGATCAATCTGCTAGGGATCGATTCTAGCGAACGGATCGAAGCGATCATTTCGGCTTCTGGTGGGCCTCAAGAAGGACGCTACTTGTTCTTCACGACGCGTCTAGGTGTGGTCAAACGGACCTCAGTGACGGCCTTTTCAAATATCCGTGCCAATGGTCTGATTGCGATCGGTCTTCGGGAAAATGATGAGTTGGTTAACGTGATCGAAACCCATGGCGAAGATGTCGTGATCATCGGCACCCACGATGGCTACTCTGTGACTTTCAAAGAAGCCCTTGTGCGGGATATGGGCCGAACAGCTGCTGGTGTGCGAGGCATTCGTCTAAGAGATGGAGACTACGTCGTAGGTGCCGCTGTGATCACAGAAGACAGTGAAGTCTTGGTCATCACTGAGAACGGCTATGGCAAACGCACCAAAGGCTCTGAATACCCAATCAAAGGTCGTGGCGGAAAAGGGATCAAAACAGCCAACATTACGGCGAAAAACGGTCCATTAGCCGGCTTGACGACGGTCAGCGGTGAGGAAGACATCATGGTGATCACCAATAAAGGCGTCTTGATTCGTTTCAATGTAGCGACTGTTTCCCAAACTGGTCGGGCAACCTTAGGGGTTCGTTTGATGAAGATGGAAAACAATGCCAAAGTAGTGACGATGGCAACGGTTGAACCGGAAGTCGAAGAAGAACTAACGACTGCCGAAGAAACAGCGGGACAAGACGTGCCAGTTGTGGAAGAAACAACGGAAGACACCACGGATACACAAGAATAAGCAATACATTTTCTAGGAAGACAGCAACCTGCGAACCTGCAGCTTGCTGTCTTTTTACTCTTTTTCAAAAAATCGGCAGCAGCTGACGTATTTATCAGTGTAAGCGATTGTTTGCAGTGATGGGTAGATGCAGGGACGCAAAAAAATAGCTTGCAGTAGGGACGAAAAAAGTGTATAATAATTATTTGTGAGTAGTCTAATTAGACCACTCTCTCTGCTCCTAGAAAACTAGGGGCCAAAGTCCACAGGGAGGTGAAAAATCAATGGAAAACACGAAATATGAGATCTTATATATCATTCGTCCAAACATTGATGAAGAAGCAAAAGCCGCATTGATCGCTCGTTTTGACTCAATCTTAACTGATAACGGCGCTGAAGTTATCGAATCAAAAGATTGGCAAAAACGCCGTCTAGCGTATGAAATGGATGGATTCCGTGAGGGTATCTATCACATCGTTAAAGTTTCTTCTTCAACAACTGCAAGTGCAATCAACGAGTTTGACCGTCTTGCGAAAATCAATGATGACATTATCCGTCACATGATTGTCAAAGAAGAAGCATAATATTGTTTCACATGAAACAAAAGCGATGAGGAGATGATGAACTTTGATTAATAATGTTGTACTAGTAGGAAGACTAACCAAAGATCCTGATTTACGTTACACTTCTAATGGCACTGGTGTCGCAACCTTTACCTTGGCGGTAAATCGCAATTTTACCAACCAAAGTGGAGAGCGCGAAGCTGATTTCATCAACTGTGTTATTTGGAGAAAACCAGCGGAAACATTAGCAAACTATGCACGCAAAGGAACTTTATTAGGGGTTACTGGACGTATTCAAACCCGTTCATACGACAACCAACAAGGCCAACGTGTTTATGTAACAGAAGTCGTTGCTGACAACTTCCAATTATTAGAATCGCGAAATGCTTCCGAGCAAAGACGCACAACTGATAGCGGATCTGGCAGCAGCAATACGTATAACTCAAATAGTTCTTCTGGATTTGGTAACAATAACTCAAATCAAACTCAATCCTCTCAACCATCAGGAATGCCTAATTTTGATCGAGACAACTCCGATCCATTCGGAAACTCATCAATCGACATTTCAGACGATGATTTACCATTCTAAGAAATTGATAGGAGGGAAATAGGATGGCACAACAAAGAAGAGGCGGACGCAAACGTCGTAAAGTAGACTACATTGCTGCAAACCATATTGAACATATCGATTATAAAGATATTGAATTACTAAAACGTTTCATTTCAGAACGCGGTAAAATTTTACCACGTCGTGTAACTGGTACTGGTGCGAAAAACCAACGCAAACTTACCATTGCAATCAAACGTGCGCGTATTATGGGATTACTTCCATTCGTAGGCGAAGAATAAATCGAATGATTTTCATTGACAAGTTTCTTTTGAAGCTTGTCAATTTTTTTATCTACTGAAGAAATACTTGTTATTTTATATACAGATAAAATAACGAGTGACAGAAATTTTCCCATGATTATCTCACCAAAAAAGTTTCACGTGGAACTTTTTGCATCAATCGCCTATTTGATTGTTTTGTGGTAAAATAAGGAACAAAGCTTCAAAAAAATGGGATGATACATTGAGGGGTAAAAAAGATGGCAGCAATTGGGTTGATTTCAATTGATAATTACGATGATTTGATTGAGAAAAAAGACGACAAACAAGTTTCTTATTTGAACTCGCTGATCACGACACTGATTTCTGATTGGGCAAGTGAGAATCATGTTTTTTACAAACGAATCAATTCCGAGCGGTTTCTTTTCGTCGCGAAGTATTCAGATATTGAGCGGATGAAGGAAGAAAAATTCCAATTTTTGACTAGAGTACGGCAAGTTGCGGAAAAAAATGATCTGGCATTAACGATCAGTATGGGAATCTCCTATGGGGAAGAGTCTTTTGAAGAGATTGGTGAAGTGGCACAAAACAATCTCGACATTGCGTTAGTTCGTGGCGGCGATCAAGTCGTTTTAAAAGAAGCCAAAGAAGAAGCAAAACCGCAATTCTTTGGCGGTAATACGGATGGTACGCCGAAGAGAACGCGTGTTCGTTCTCGTGCCATGAGTACGGCGTTGAGAAAGATTTTTGCTGAAAACCAGCGGATCTTTATCATGGGACATCGTTACCCGGACATGGATGCTTTAGGTTCGGCTTTTGGGATGGCTTACATGGCGATGATGAGCGACAAAGAATGCTACATCATTTTAAATCCGAAAGAGATCACCGCCGACATTCAGCGGGCATTGGAAGAATTGAAAAAATACCCCGAGCTGGAACGATTTGTGATCACTGGGGAAGAAGCAGTCAATTTATCAAATGAAGAAAGTGTCTTAGTGATGGTAGATTACCATAAGCCGTCGATGTCGATCTCGCAAGCGGTCTATGATGAATTTGACAAAATCGCAGTGATCGATCACCATCGTCGCGGGGATGAGTTTCCCGATAAGCCATTATTGACGTATATTGAATCTTCCGCGTCTTCAGCATCGGAACTGGTAGCAGAATTGATCCAGTATCGCGCTTCTCGCAGATCGCAAGTCCCTAAATTTATTACGACTTCTTTATTAGCGGGAATTTACGTGGATACGAAGAACTTCACGGTGCGAACCACTGGTCGGACCTTTGATATTGCTGGCTATTTGAAAAATCAAGGCGCAGATACGTCATTGGTTCAATACATGTTGAGTACGGATTTAGATTCCTATTTGATGATCAGTGAACTGGTTTCTCGCAGCCAGCATTTCCGAGAAGATATCGTGATTGCTGCAGCGGATGAAGATCGGGTGTACGATAGTGTCACCGTTGCAAAAGCGGCCGATACTCTGCTATCGATCAATGGGATCCATGCCGCGTTTGTCATTACGAAACAGCCAGGAGATTTGATCGGTATTAGTGCTAGAAGTACCGGAAAAGTCAATGTACAAACCTTGATGGAGGCATTAGGCGGCGGCGGACATTTTACCAACGCAGCCACGCAAATAAAAAACAGCAGCATTGGCGATGTAGAAAACCAGTTGCGAGCGGAATTAACGAAAAATGAACAATAACAAGGAGTGACCAAGATGAAAGTTATTTTCTTACAAGATGTCAAAGGCAAAGGCAAAAAAGGCGATATCAAGGAAGTCCCTAATGGCTACGCACAAAACTTCCTGATCAAAAACAACTTAGCCAAACCTGCCAACAATGAAAGCATGGCAGAATTAAAAGGCAAACAAAAAGCCAAAGAAAAACAAGATGCGGAAGTCTTAGCAGAAGCGAAAGAGCTAAAAGCACTTCTTGAAAAAGAAGAAACCGTCGTGAAGATCAATGCCAAAGCAGGGGAAGATGGCCGCTTGTTCGGTTCGATCCCATCAAAACAAATTGCCGATGCCTTGAACAAGCAATACAAAATTAAGATCGACAAACGCAAAATCGAATTGGATCAGCCGATTCGTGCATTAGGGTTTACGCAAGTACCTGTAAAATTGCACCCACAAGTAACAGCAACGATCAATGTTCATACCATTCAAGAATAAGCATTACTCCCAACAGTCACATGTTGGGGTTTTTTTCGGCAAACGTCCAAGCAATCTTGTACTTTGGATGGGAATCTTGTAGAATGAATGGACGAAGGAGCGAATGGCATGAATGAAGTTTGGCAAAATCAAGTTCCCCCACAAGATATTGAAGCGGAACAAGCGGTCCTAGGGGCAGTCTTTTTAGATGCCGATGCGATCATCGATGCAATGGAAGTAATCGCCCCAGAAGATTTTTATCGCCGCAGCCATCAAATAATTTTTCAAGCAATGATCCAGTTGAACGACCGTAGTGAATCGATCGACTTGATTACGTTGAAAGCAGAAATTGAAAAAAGCAACAGTCTTGAAGATGTTGGCGGTCTGACGTATCTGACTGAACTGAGTCAAGCTTCACCATCAGCAGCAAGTATTGCTTATTATGCGAAGATCGTTGACGACAAAGCCACGCTGCGCAATCTAATCCAAACAGCGAGCCGTATCGTAACCAAAGGCTTTGAACAAGATGAAGATGTACAATCGATCATTGATCAAGCAGAAAAAAGTATTTTAGAAGTATCCGAAAAGCGCAACAGCAATGGCTTCCAATCGATAGCGGAAGTCTTGAATCGGACGATCGAAACGATCGATCAGCTGGCGCAAAACAACGAAGAAATCACCGGATTACCTACGGGTTATGCAGCTTTAGACAAAATGACGGCGGGACTGCAAAAAGAAGAGCTGATTATTCTGGCTGCCCGTCCCGCGGTAGGGAAAACCGCATTTGCCTTGAATATCGCACAAAATGTCGGAACGAAAACCGATCGTTCCGTGGCGATCTTTAGTCTGGAAATGGGGGCTGAATCATTGGTCAACCGGATGCTTTGTGCGGAAGGCTCGATTGAGGCCAGTCACTTGCGGACGGGGCAGCTCTCAGAAGAAGAGTGGCGGAATTTGATCGTTGCCATGGGCAGTCTTTCTAACGCCAATATCTATATCGATGATACCCCCGGGATCAAGATCTCTGAGATTCGGGCACGTTGTCGGAAACTCGCGCAAGAAAAAGGCAATCTCGGCTTGATATTGATCGACTATTTGCAGTTGATTGAAGGAACGGGTCGCGAAAACCGCCAACAAGAAGTCTCTGAGATCTCTCGCCAATTAAAGAAACTGGCGAAGGAATTGAAAGTGCCGGTGATTGCACTGTCTCAGCTTTCTCGGGGTGTGGAACAGCGACAAGACAAACGTCCTGTTTTAAGTGATATCCGGGAATCAGGGTCGATCGAGCAGGATGCCGATATCGTTGCTTTCTTGTATCGGGATGACTACTACCGCAGTGAAGGCGACGATGACGATGAACCAGAAGAACAACAAAACAACAATGTGATCGAAGTCATTATTGAGAAAAACCGGAGTGGTGCCCGAGGGACCGTCGAACTTCTATTCATCAAAGAATACAATAAGTTCTCCTCGGTCTCGCCACGAGAAGAGTTCGGGTAAGGCACCAATGATTTGAGAAACAAAGGCTCCTGCTGCCGTCTGCATCGCGCTGATGGTAGTAGGGCTTTTTTTATGTGCCGACTTTATTCGTTTTTACGTGTATAAATAATTATTCCAAAGAAAATAGTTCGTTTTTTACCCCTGAAAAATGAGAATTTAAAACGATTATTCGATTTTAGATTGAAAGAGCTTGCGAATCTTGTTACAATACTTAAGGAATGCACTAATTAAAGAAAGAGGTCATTATATGTCATCTGTAGTAGTAGTAGGTACACAATGGGGCGATGAAGGTAAAGGAAAGATTACGGACTTTTTGAGTGAAAACGCGGAAGTCATTGCACGTTATCAAGGTGGAGACAATGCCGGCCATACGATTAAATTTGACGGTGTGACCTATAAACTGCATTTGATTCCTTCAGGGATCTTTTATGCAGATAAAATCAGTGTCATTGGAAACGGGGTCGTTGTGAACCCGAAATCATTAGTTAAAGAATTAGCATACTTGAAAGAAAACAATATAATAACAGAAAACTTGAAGATCTCTGATCGTGCACATGTTATTTTACCTTACCATATCCATTTGGATCAGCTGCAAGAAGATGCCAAAGGTGACAACAAGATCGGTACGACAATCAAAGGGATCGGACCAGCCTATATGGATAAAGCGGCCAGAGTCGGCATTCGGATCGCTGATCTTTTAGACAAAGAAATTTTTGAAGAACGTCTGCGTATCAACTTAGAAGAAAAAAATCGTCAATTCGTGAAAATGTTTGATGCAGAGCCAATCGCCTTTGAAGATATTTTTGAAGAGTATTACGAATATGGCCAACAAATCAAAAAATATGTGACGGATACTTCGGTGATCCTTAACGATGCCTTAGATGAAGGCAAACGAGTTTTATTTGAAGGGGCACAAGGCGTGATGCTGGATATCGACCAAGGAACCTATCCTTTCGTAACGTCATCCAACCCCGTTGCTGGAGGTGTCACCATCGGTAGTGGTGTGGGCCCTTCAAAAATCAACAAAGTCGTTGGTGTCTGCAAAGCCTACACCTCTCGGGTAGGAGATGGTCCATTCCCAACGGAACTGTTTGATGAAACAGGTGAACAAATTCGTAAGATCGGTCGTGAATACGGGACAACGACAGGACGACCTCGTCGTGTGGGCTGGTTTGATACCGTCGTGATGCGCCATTCAAAACGGGTCTCAGGGATCACGAACCTATCCCTTAACTCGATCGATGTCTTGAGCGGCCTAGAAACCGTGAAAATCTGTACCGCTTATGAACTAGACGGCGAATTGATCTATCATTATCCAGCAAGCTTGAAAGAGTTGAACCGCTGCAAACCAGTCTACGAAGAACTTCCTGGCTGGTCTGAAGACATTACTGGCTGCAAAACATTGGCAGATCTGCCAGAAAATGCACGCAATTACGTTCACCGCATCTCTGAATTAGTCGGTGTCCGCATTTCGACCTTCTCGGTAGGGCCAGACCGCAGCCAAACCAACATCTTAGAAAGTGTTTGGGCGCAAATTTAACCTGACGCGAAAGCATCAGAACAAGACAAAGAACTTCTGTGTCAGAAGCGGTCAACGATAAGTTTGGCTGCTTTTGATGAGAATTTCTTCTGTCTTGTTCTTTTTTTGCTATAATAGGGGGTAACGAGAGGGGTGAAACCATGTTTCAAATCATGACAGATTCCTGCTGTGATTTACCAGCAGCAAGATTAGCGGAGCTAGATGTCGCCTATATTCCAATGCTGATTGAATTAGATGGCAAAGAATATATCGATGATATGGGCAAAGAATTTGATACGGAATGGTTTTTAGGAAAACTAAAAGAGCATGCGCAACCGACGACTTCTCAAATCAATGTCGGACGTTATATGGAATATTTTCGGCCATATGTCGAAGCGGGCACACCGGTCCTTTATTTAGGTTTTTCTTCAGGAATGAGCGGCTCATTCCAAAGTGCCGTCCAAGCCGTAGCCTTACTAAAAGAAGAATACAAAGAAGTCGCGATCACCTTGATCGATACGCGCTCTGCTAGTTTAGGCGAAGGCTTCTTAGTGGCTGAAGCAGCCCAACAAAAAGCCCAAGGGCGTTCGTTGCTGGAAGTCAGCCAATGGGTAGAAGAAAATAAACTGCGTTTAGATTCATGGGTCACCGTCGATGATTTAAAACAATTGGAACGCGGCGGCAGAATCTCTAAAACAGCCGCAGCGATCGGTGGATTGTTGAATGTGAAACCAATCATTACCGTAGATACCGCGGGAAAATTACGTAGCGTTGATCGAGTGCGGGGACGCAACAAAGCGATCCAAAAAATCGTGGATCAAACCATCGCCAATCTTCACGAATCAAAAACCAATACGGTTTATTTTGCCAATGCTGGCGATGCCGAAGCAGCGGAGAAACTCATCAAGCGTTTGACCGAAAAAGTTCCTGACATTATTATTCATCATTATCCATTAGGTCCAACGATCTCCAGTCATACCGGCTACGGCTGCTTGGCGCTGTTTTCATTCGGCAAAGCCCGTTTAGAACAAGCGTAACCTGCCCAACATGCCCGAAGTATTAGACAAAATAAAAAGAACGCTCCAGTTGCAGCCTTGGTGGCAGGCAACTGGAGCGTTCTTTTTTGTAGAAGCAGATTATTGATTCATTTCTGCTACGCGTTTTTGGACATCTTTGTTTTCTAAGAATTCATCGTAGGTCGTTTCGGCACGATCCACCACGCCTTTGCTAGAGACCGCAATGATACGGTTCGCAAGGGTTTGAATAAATTGGTGGTCATGAGAAGCAAACAACAATGAGCCGGTGAAGGCCATCAAACCATCGTTTAATGCGGTGATCGATTCTAAGTCCAAGTGATTGGTTGGATCATCCAACACCAATACGTTGGCTTTTGAAAGCATCATTTTCGACAACATACAGCGAACTTTTTCGCCCCCGGAAAGAACGTTGACGGGTTTTAATACTTCATCACCAGAGAATAACATGCGACCTAGGAAGCTGCGCAAGAAGGTATTGTCGTCTTCTTCTTTGCTTGCGTATTGACGCAGCCAATCAACGATCGGTGTATCCGTATCGAATTCGCTGGTCGTATCTTTTGGCAAGTAGGCATGCTGCGTGGTGACGCCCCAACGAACACTACCTGTATCAGGAGTGATTTCCCCCATGATGACTTTGAATAGCGTCGTGGTGGTGATATCGCTATTGGCAACAAAAGCGACTTTGTCGTCTTTATTCAAGGTGAAAGAGATATTGTCTAAAATCTTTTTGCCGTCGATCGTCACACTGACATTGTCGACTTGCAGCAAGTCATTCCCGATTTCACGTTCTGGTTTAAAACCAACAAACGGATAGCGGCGGGACGAAGGTTGAATATCATCAAGGGTGATTTTATCCAACATTTTTTTCCGAGACGTTGCTTGTTTGGATTTTGATGCATTGGCACTAAAGCGTGCGATAAAGTCTTGCAGTTCTTTGATCTGCTCTTCTTTTTTGGCATTTGATTGTGATTGTAATTTCGCCGCTAATTGGCTTGATTCCAACCAGAAATCATAGTTGCCGACAAACAATTTGATTTTGCCGAAGTCTAGATCGGCCATATGGGTACAAACTTTATTTAAGAAGTGGCGGTCATGGGAAACAACGATGACAGTGTTGTCAAAGTTGATTAGAAATTCTTCTAACCAGTTGATAGATTGGATATCCAATCCGTTGGTAGGCTCATCTAGGAGCAAGACGTCTGGCTTACCGAAAAGGGCTTGTGCGAGTAAGACTTTTACCCGTTGACCAGCAGTTAGATCTTTCATCAAGACATGATGCAATTCATCGGGAATGTTCAGGCCTTGCAAAAGAACGGCTGCTTCTGGCTCTGCTTCCCAACCATCAAGTTCCGCAAATTCGCCTTCTAGTTCGGCGGCACGAATTCCATCTTCATCAGAAAAGTCTTCCTTCATGTAGATCGCGTCTTTTTCTTTCATCACTTCGTAGAGACGTTTATGGCCCATGATGACCGTTTCGATCACTGGAAACTCTTCGTAATCATAGTGGTTCTGTTTCAAGACAGCCATCCGTTCATCAGGACCTAAAGAAACGTTCCCGGTCGAAGGTTGGATCTCACCAGATAAAATTTTTAAAAAAGTTGATTTACCAGCACCATTTGCACCAATCAAACCATAACAATTACCAGGCGTAAACTTAATATTAACATCATCAAACAGTTTGCGGTCTGAAAAATGCAAACTTACATCACTTACTGTAATCAATTCTTTTCCTCACTTTATATAAATTGACATGGAGTCTCCTAGCATTATAGCGATGAATGTTGAAACTTTCAAGTAAAGCCGAGGATTTCATCGGGAAAGGCTTAGGGCTGGTGAAAGAAAAATTTTGGCTGCTGCTGCCTTCCTAGTAGAACCTGACGGCTTCCTATGCTAGAGTATTGGTAGAATAGTTAGACAAAGGAGCAGACGAATGGTGGATTGGTTGGTTGGATTGTCGCCATGGCAGCAAGCGCTGGCGGGGACAATCTTTACGTATGGTATGACGGCGCTTGGGGCAGCGCTAGTCTTTTTCTTCAAAGAAATCAATAAAAATGTCCTGAATACAATGCTGGGATTTGCCTCTGGAGTGATGATCGCCGCTAGTTTCTGGTCGTTATTAGATCCTGCGATCGCACGAGCCGAAGAAAATGGCGATATTCCGTGGCTGGTGGTCAGTATCGGGTTTGGTTTGGGCGGTTTGTTTCTTTATGCAGCAGATAAGACGCTCCCGCATATGCATTTTGGTCCGAATCATGAAACAGAAGGATTGCCCAGTCATTTGAAGCGAACGATCTTGCTGGTTTTTTCCATCACACTACATAATATCCCAGAAGGCTTGGCGGTAGGGGTAGCGTTTGGGGCGGCGGCTAGTGCCGATGATCCGCGAGCAGCGATCTTAGCGGCGCTTTCGGTAGCGATCGGGATCGGGATTCAGAATTTTCCAGAAGGCGCAGCCGTTTCGATCCCCTTGCGCCAAGAAGGGTTAAGCCGAACCAAAGCCTTTATGTATGGGCAAGCATCTGGGATCGTTGAACCGATCGCGGGTGTGATCGGGGCTTTGTTGGTAACGAGTATGTCCGCTGTCTTGCCGTATGCGTTGGCTTTTGCAGCGGGTGCTATGATTTATGTGGTGGTGGAAGAATTGATTCCAGAAGCGCAGCAAACCTTGACGAGTCGCCGCCATTTTGCGGTTTTTGGCGTCATGTTAGGCTTTATCTTAATGATGGTTCTAGATGTCGCATTAGGCTGATGGATAGAAAAAACCACCTGACTGTTGGAAAGTCAGGTGGTTTTGGTTTTCCTGCAATTAACGATAATATTTTCTTGGTTTTTGGCGAATCGAGGTTAACCAGCGAACGATCAAAACGGCCAGCAGTAAAGGAATCCCGAAACGGAAGATCAATCCGATCAACCCACCAACAATGCCTAATACGACAGATAAAACAAGAGATGCTGCGATTAAAACTGCCACGACAGTAACGATTCTTCCTAATAAACTTTCTGTATTCATAGCGACTCCTCCTAGACTTTTTTTCTTATCCTTAGCATAGCAAGAAGGAAGAAGAAAAACATCCAACTTAAGGCGGAATAATTGCTCCGCCGTGGGCCATAGGTTTTGTGATAAACTAAACATGAAGCATTCATGAAAGGAGACGAAACGAATGAACGTAGAAATCCTCACGAGCCAAGTCATCACAGAAGGAGGGTGCAATGCTTGTTTGCCTTATGAACTCAATACCTTCATGCTGCAGCTGCCAGATGGTCGTTGTTTTTCGTTAGAAAACTTGGATGTTGCTTCCTTGGTGATGCCCATCGCCCAAATCAATCAGTGGCAAACTCGCTTATTATTGGAAGAAGACGAAGGGCTGATCTATCGCAAGGGAACACAAGAAGTGATTTTCGTAGAAGGCAGCCGCCAGGATACGTTTTCCAGCAAAGGACAGACGATTGCTTGTCCGAAAAAGAGTTGTGAAGCAGACGTTTTTGCCACAACCAATCGGGTGCTGACAGAATTGTTTGGCATCGACCCGCTTTCCTTCGTTTTGCGGGCTGCACAAGCATAAGAAGACACAAAAACAACCCCTTGCACGGGTGTACCGACCTCCAAAAGTTCGCTTTTGATCGAACTTTTTGGGGGACACTACAGCAGGGGGCTGTTTTTGCATATCGTTACTTACGGATCTGTCCTTCGCCATAAATAATGTATTTGGTGGAAGTCAGTGCTTCTAACCCCATTGGCCCACGGGCATGTAGTTTTTGCGTCGAGATGCCGATCTCGGCACCAAAGCCAAACATAAAGCCATCCGTGAAACGGGTCGAGGCATTGACGTAAACCGCCGCCGCATCAACTTCTTTCAAGAAGCGTTGGGAAGCGAAATAATCATCAGTGATGATCGCTTCGGAGTGCTTCGTATTGTAGCGATTGATGTGGGCAATGGCTTCTTCTAGCGAAGCCACCACTTTGATCGCTAAGATATAGTCTAAAAACTCGGTTGCCCAGTCCTCTTCAGTGGCAAGCTGTGCATTGTTCAAAAACGCCAACGCTTTTTCATCTCCTCGCAATTCGACTTGATCGGCAAATTGCTGTTCTACCATTGGCAAAAATTCCGCTGCCACTGCTTTATGGACGAGGATCGTTTCGATGGCATTGCAGACAGAAGGGCGTTGCGTTTTTGCATTCGTGACGATCGCCAGTGCCATCGGCAGCTGGGCGGCTTGATCGATGTAGATATGATTGTTGCCGGTGCCGGTTTCGATCACTGGTACTGTGGCGGTCTCTTTGACGCGACGAATCAAGCCGGCGCCCCCACGGGGGATCAAAACATCCAAGTAATCCGTCAGACGCATTAGTTCAGCCGCTGTTTCGTGGCTCGTGTCTTCGATAAACTGGATCGCATGGCGGGAGTGTCCATTGGCAGCTAATGCCTCTTGTAAAATAGTCACGAGTACTTGATTGGAGTGGAAGGCTTCTTTTCCACCACGCAAAATCACGGCATTTCCTGATTTGAAACACAGACTAGCGGCGTCAGTGGTGACATTAGGACGAGCTTCGTAGATGATGCCGATGACCCCTAAGGGCACCCGCTGTTGACCAATCAAAAGATCGTCAGCATTGCGCCACATTTTATCCACGGCACCGATTGGATCGGACAATTGGGCGACTTCTCGGATGCCGTTAGCCATCTCTGTGATCCGTTGTTCTGTCAGCAACAGTCGATCCAGCATCGTTTGGCTGGTTCCTTTGGCTTTTGCGGCAGCTAGGTCTTGTTGATTAGCAGCTAAAATCATCTCAGTAGCTTTTTCTAAAGCATCGGCCATCGCTACCAGTAGGTGATTTTTTTCACTGGCACTCAGTAAGCTTAATGTCTGGGCGCTTGCTTGAGCTTGTTGACCGATCGTTTGCAAGTTGCTCATTGCTCATCCTCCGTTCGTTGATAAAAGTGGGTGCCGACAGGTTCCCCTGCGAGCAAGTCAAAAATAATTTTCGGCTGCTTGCCGTTAGCGAGCAGCATGTGACTGTTCAAGTCTAAGATGCGTTGGGCGGCTTTTAGTTTACTGGTCATACCGCCGGTTCCATAAGGACTGCCTTTTCCCGTAGCTTGTTCTAAAAGTTCCGGGGTGATTTCATTGATCTCGGAATACAAAACGGCATCAGGATCATTCAGCGGATTGGCGGAATAAAAGCCATCGATATCAGAAAGCATGATCAAAAGCTCGGCTTTCGTCAACTGAGCGACGATCGCTGACAACTGATCATTGTCGCCAAATTTGGTGAGATGGTCCAATTCATCTACTGCCACCGTGTCGTTTTCATTAATGATCGGGATGATCCCCATCGTAAGTAGTTGCTCTAAGGTGTTGCTAACGTTTTGACGGCTTTGGGGAAATTCGATGATGTCTCTGGTCAGCAGAATTTGTGCAGTCTGCTGGCTATAGCTTTGAAAACGCTGGTTGTAGATCGTCATCAGTTCCGATTGGCCAACGGCTGCCACGGCTTGCTGCTGTGGGATCTCCACGGGTCGTTCTTTCAAATTTAACTTGTTCATGCCAACACCGATCGCCCCGGAAGAAACTAAGATGATTTCTTTGCCTTGGTTTTGCAAAGCTGCTAAGACAAAGGCTAATTCATCGATGCCAGCTAGATTGATGGCACCATTGGGATAAATCAACGAGCTGGTGCCGATTTTTACAACGATTCGGTTTTTGTTTGAAAGATCTGCGCGCATATGCCACCGCCTATTTTTTGATATTTTTTCTATTGTACTCGCAAACGGGCGTTTCGTCATGCTCTTTTTTCTTTTTGAGCTATTTTAAACGAAGAAATTGTAAAGACTTTTCGATAATTGTGTTTTCCATGAAGAAAATAGTTCTTCCTATGCTAAAATAGCTATATGTTTTATTATTGGAGGAACCCATGAAATTACGAGGATTTGAAATTATTACATCATATAAAGAAAAAAGCATCACCTTGCCTCAACGTGCCACCCATCATGCGGCTGGTTATGACTTTGAAGCCGCGGAAGAAATCGTGGTGCCAAGCATTTGGAAAGCGGGCGTGATCGATGGGGTCAAAGCGCTTTTTGCGAAAGAGACCGCAAAACAGTTGAAGCCAACCTTGATTCCCACTGGGATCAAAGCCTATATGGGGGAAGACGAGTATTTGCAGCTGACAAATCGTTCCAGCAATCCTTTGAAACGTTTCTTAGTCTTGACGAATGGTGTCGGCGTCATCGACAGCGATTACTATGACAATCCAGATAATGAAGGGCATATTATGTTCCAGTTTACTAATTTCGGCCCCACAGATGTCGTCATTAAAAAAGGCGAGCGGATCGGCCAAGGAATTTTCTTGCCGTTCTTAAAAGCTGATCAAGATACAACCACTGCCAGCCGAACCGGCGGCTTTGGCTCCTCGAATCAGTAAATCCTGCCTGGGGGTCTGTTTGATAGAAGTAGTGGAGGAGATCAATGGCAAAAAAAGCAAAAAGTCAATTTGTCTGTCAAAATTGCGGGTATAGTTCCCCTAAATATTTAGGAAAATGCCCCAATTGCGGCAGCTGGAATTCAATGGTAGAAGAAGTGATCCAAGAAACCGCTGATCGTCGTGTACGTACGACATTGACGGGGCAAAAGATGCAGCCGACGAAAATTGCCGATGTCGTACCGAAAAAAGAACCGCGGGTCCAAACGAAACTCGCTGAGTTGAATCGCGTCTTAGGCGGCGGCGTGGTCCCAGGTTCCTTAATTTTGATCGGTGGGGATCCCGGGATCGGAAAATCGACGCTGCTCTTGCAAGTTTCCCAGCAATTAGCAGCGATCGGCGGAACGGTCTTGTATGTGTCAGGAGAAGAAAGTGCCGAGCAGATCAAAATGCGGGCGCAGCGCTTAGGCGCCATCGACACGGAATTTTATCTCTATGGGGAAACGGACATGTCAGAGATCAGTAAAGCGATCGAAAACATCCGCCCAGATTATGTGATCATCGATTCGATCCAAACCATGACCCAACCGGATATCACCAGTGTGGCAGGCAGTGTCAGCCAAGTGCGAGAAACGACCGCAGAATTGCTGAAAATCGCTAAAACCAATGGCATCGCCATCTTTATCGTTGGCCACGTGACGAAGGAAGGCTCGATCGCAGGACCGCGGATGCTGGAGCACATGGTGGATACCGTCTTGTATTTCGAAGGCGAAAAGCACCACAGCTTTCGGATTTTGCGGGCCGTCAAAAACCGCTTTGGGTCCACTAATGAGATCGGGATTTTTGAAATGGAAGAAGGCGGGTTGAAAGAAGTCGCTAATCCGTCACAAGTCTTTTTGGAAGAACGCTTAGAAGGCGCAACCGGATCGGCGATCGTAGTGGCAATGGAAGGCAGTCGGCCAATCTTGGTGGAGATCCAAGCACTGGTCACGCCAACGATGTTCGGCAATGCCAAACGCACGACGACGGGGCTAGACTTCAACCGGGTCTCGCTGATCATGGCGGTTTTAGAAAAACGGGCAGGTTTGCTGCTGCAAAATCAAGATGCCTACTTAAAAGCAGCCGGCGGGGTCAAATTAAATGAACCCGCGATCGATCTAGCAATCGCTGTTAGTATCGCCTCCAGCTATAAAGAAAAAGGCACCAGCCCGACGGAGTGTTTTATCGGTGAAATTGGCTTGACGGGTGAGATTCGCCGAGTCAATGCGATCGAACAACGGGTCAAAGAGGTGCAGAAACTGGGCTTTACAAAAGTTTATTTGCCTAAAAACAATCTGACTGGTTGGCAGCCGCCAAAAGGCATCGAAGTCGAAGGCGTGTCTACCTTAGCCGAAACCTTACGGAAAGTCTTCCGTTAAAGTGGAGTCACTGCAAGAGCAAGGGGCAATCTCCCTTCCTCTTGCCCTGACGCTGCTGGTTCATTCATTGAACCAACCGACAGCCGCTGACTGGTGGAAGGAGTCAGTTTGGCAGCACGGATTTTTGAACAAAAGAAACCTACTGGAGTATGGAGGAACATGTATGCAGAAACGAGTCATTACCGCACTAATGGTACTTGCCGGAGCAAGTCTAGGGATCTCACTGATGCCCATCGCATGGCAAGCCATTGGGCAAACCCAAAATGAATGGCTGAATAATAACATCACTAATAGTTTGCTTGGAGCCCTTATTTTCTTTTTATTATCTTTACTATTAGCGAAATATATTGCAGCCGGTATTCGCAAAATTGAAGAAAAACTAAGTGAATTGAGCTTAACCTATCTCTTGTTTGGCGCAATTGGTTCGATCATCGGTCTGATGATTGGTGTGATCGTGTCGATTCCTTTTTACAATTGGGATATTCCTTTTATCAACGGGATCGCCCCAATTTTAGTGATGGTCCTGTTAGGGTATCTCGGTTTTCAGATCGGGACGACACGGATCGATGAATGGAAAAAAGTCTTTGCCCCGAAAAACAAAAAGGCAGAGCCTCAAGAGCAAGATGAACAGCAGATGCTAGAAAGAAAAATTGCGGACCATTTCCACAAATACAAAATTTTGGATACCAGCGTGATCATTGATGGCCGGATCTATGATATTGCCAAAACCGGCTTTTTGGAAGGCGTCCTGCTGATCCCGAATTTCGTTTTGTATGAATTGCAATACATCGCAGATTCTGGCGATAGTTTGAAACGGGTCCGGGGCCGTCGCGGCTTGGATATTTTGAATGCTTTGCAAAAAGAAGAAGGCATCGCAGTTGAGATGTACGAAGGCGATTTTGAAGACATTTCCGAAGTCGACAGCAAGCTGATCAAGTTAGCGAAATTGCTGGATGGTGTCGTTGTGACTAATGACTACAATTTAAACAAAGTTTCTGAATTTCAAAATGTGCCGGTCTTGAATATCAATGCGTTGGCCAATGCGGTCAAACCAGTGGTGATTCCAGGAGAAAGCATGCACGTCTTAGTAGTGAAAGCTGGCACGGAGCGGCAGCAAGGGGTCGCTTATCTAGATGACGGGACGATGGTCGTGGTGGAAGATGGCCAGCATTACATGAACGAACACATCGAAGTGATCGTCACCAGCGCCTTGCAAACGGCAGCTGGGCGGATGATTTTTGCCAAACCAGCCCATTCTGGTCGCGGCATCGACAACAAAGAAGGATCAAAATCAGAGAAATAATCCTCGGCAGCTGGCGTAAAATATGCCAGCTGCCTTTACTAATTGGGTTATTGATTGTACAATTCAACTTGAGGGTTCTGTTTTTTACGCGGGTCTTTCCCACTAAACTGAACAATAAGCCCCAAGCAGCTTGGCTGGCTTGGAAATCAGATGAAGGAAGAGGAAAACAATGACAAAAGTACGTGTACGTTACGCGCCAAGTCCAACAGGACATTTACACATCGGGAATGCTCGGACGGCTTTATTCAATTATTTGTTTGCTCGTCACAATGACGGTGAATTTATTATCCGAATCGAAGACACCGATCAAAAAAGAAACATTGAAGATGGTGAAAAAAGCCAGCTTGAAAACTTGCAATGGTTAGGGATGGATTGGGACGAATCACCTGAAAATCCAGGGGAATATGGGCCGTATCGTCAATCAGAACGCGGCGATATCTACCAACCACTGATCGATCAATTGCTCGCAAGCAATCGTGCGTATAAGTGTTATTGTACGGAAGAAGAGTTGGAAGCCGAACGCGAAGGCCAAAGAACGCGCGGCGAAATGCCTCATTATGCAGGGAAATGTGCCAACTTAACACCGGAAGAGCAAGCCGAAAAAGAAGCACAAGGCTTGAAACCAGTGATTCGTTTCCGTGTCTCTCGCAATACTGAATACAAATTCCATGACATGGTCAAAGGCGAGATCGTTTTTGAATCAGATAATGTCGGTGGCGATTTTGTCATCCAAAAACGTGATGGCATGCCGACCTACAACTTTGCAGTAGCAGTCGATGACCATCATATGAAAATCACCCATGTGTTGCGTGGAGATGACCACATCGCCAACACACCAAAACAGTTGATGATCTATGAAGCATTTGGCTGGCAAGCACCGGAATTCGGTCACATGACATTGATCATCAATAGCGAAACTGGGAAAAAATTAAGCAAACGGGACGAATCGATTCTGCAATTCATCGAGCAATACCGTGAATTGGGCTATTTGCCAGATGCTATGTTCAATTTTATTGCACTTTTAGGCTGGTCACCAGTTGGGGAGGAAGAAATTTTCTCTCAAGAAGAATTGATCAAAATCTTTGATCCTGAACGGTTGAGCAAATCACCAGCTGCCTTCGATGCCAAGAAATTGGAATGGGTCAATAACCAATACATGAAACAAATGGATTTGGATGAATTGACGGCAATGTGCGTTCCTTACTTGGTAAAAGCTGGCCGCATCGAAGAAACATTGACCGAAGAAAAAGCTGCTTGGTTGAAAAAAATCGTATCCTTGTATCAACCACAAATGAGTTTTGCGGCTCAAATCGTCGATCTTTCGGAATTGTTCTTCGAAGAACATCCTGAATTAGATGATGCAGCCAAAGAAGTCTTGGCAGGGGAAACCGTACCGACGGTTTTAACAGCCTTTAAAGAAAAATTGCTGGCGATGCCAGTCGTTGAAGCTGCAGCAGTCAAAGCAGCTATCAAGGAGATCCAAAAAGAAACAGGCATCAAAGGCAAGAATTTATTCATGCCGATCCGAGTGGCAGTCTCAGGCCAAACCCATGGACCAGAACTACCGGATACCGTTGAATTATTAGGGAAAGAAAAAGCCCTTGATCATTTGAATAACGTGTTATAAACACAGCGAATAGACGAAGTACTAGCCGATTTTTTTCAGAGAGGCCACGGAAGGTGAGAGTGGTCAAAAAAGGCTAGGAAATGCACCTAGGAGTGGCTTTGGCGCAAGTCAAAGACGAAGCAGCGGACGTTACCCGCTTGAAGGCAGTGCCGAACTGCGAACAAAAGTGGGACCACGCAAAAAAGCGTCTTTTGAATAAGGAAACTTATTTGAAAGACGCTTTTTTCGTATCAAGAAGTTTGGATAAAGCAGGTGAGAAGATGACTTGGTTCAAAAAAGCAATTGCGGCAACAAAAAAACACGATCCGTCGGTGCGATCAACGTTGGAGATCATCATCACGTATCCGGGATTCCATGCCTTATTTTGGCATCGTTGGGCGCACTTTTTGTTTCAGCATCGCTGGTATTTTTTGGCAAAACTGACGGCCCAGTTTTGGCGTTTCTTGACCGGGATCGAGATTCATCCTGGTGCCCAGATCGGCCAAGGGGTCTTTATCGATCATGGGATGGGGGTCGTGATTGGGGAAACGGCGATCATTGAAGATGATGTCGTCTTGTTTCACGGAGTCACCCTGGGGGGAACCGGCAAAGAGCGGGGCAAGCGTCATCCCACGGTTAAAACCGGTGCGTTTCTCTCAGCCCATGCGCAGATCTTAGGTCCTGTCACGATCGGTGAATATGCAAAGATCGGCGCCAATGCAGTGGTTTTGAAGGATATCCCCGCAGAAGCAACTGCTGTCGGCATCCCGGCAAAGATCGTTCGAATCAAAGGAAAGAAGGTTACCCACGATGATTAAAATCTATAATACGCTGACACGAGAAAAAGAAGTGTTTCAGCCATTGGAAGAAAAGAAAGTAAAAATGTATGTTTGCGGACCCACCGTCTATAACTATATCCATATCGGGAATGGCCGCAGTACTGTTTCATTTGATACCGTACGTCGTTATTTCGAATACCGCGGCTATACAGTGGACTATTTGATGAATTTTACCGATGTCGATGATAAAATCATTCGTGCAGCAAAAGAATTAGGTACGACGGCCCCAGAAGTGGCAGAGCGTTTTATCAACGCCTTCAATGAAGATACTGCAGCGCTGAATGTCAAACCTGCTACGATGAATCCTCGTGTGATGGATCATATTGAAGACATCATTGCCTTTATTGCTGCTCTTGTAGAAAAAGGCTATGCCTATCCAGTCAATGGCGATGTTTATTACCGTACCCGTAAATTTGCTCACTATGGGCAATTAAGCGACCAATCCATCGACGAGCTGGAAGTCGGCGCAAGCCAGCGAACCGGTGAAGAACAAAAAATCAAGGAAGATCCGTTGGATTTTGCTTTGTGGAAAGCGGCAAAAGGCGATGAGATCGCTTGGGAATCTCCTTGGGGAGCCGGCCGTCCCGGCTGGCATATCGAATGCTCAGTGATGGCGACCAAACACCTAGGCGAGACCATCGATATTCATGGAGGCGGACAAGACTTGACCTTCCCTCATCATGAAAATGAGATCGCCCAAAGCGAGGCAAAAACCGGCAAGACCTTTGCCAACTATTGGATGCATAATGGCTATGTGACGATCGGTGAAGACGAAGAAAAAATGAGTAAGTCGCTGGGCAACTTCGTCACGGTGCATGAGATGGTCAAAAAAGTTGATCCACAGGTGCTGCGTTTCTTTTTGGCAACGACTCAGTACCGCCGACCAATCAAATACAGCGAGACTACCTTGCATGAAGCACAAACCAATCTGCAAAAATTGCGTACGACCTATGAAAATGCCAAATTCCGCTTGAATAGCAGTCACTATCAAGCCAGCGATGAGGAAGTCAATGCACCGGTTCTGGAAGAATTTGAAGAACGTTTCATCAAAGAAATGGACGATGATTTCAACGCGGCTAATGGGATCACAGTGGTCTATGAATTGGCGAAGTGGCTGAACTTAGCTAGCGAAGACCCAGAAACAGACTTGGCTTTATTAACCGCTGGATTAGCCAAGTTCAGCGAATGGCTGACGATTTTCGGGATTTATTTTGTATCAGAAGAATTGCTAGATGAAGAAATCGAACAGCTGATTAATGAACGAATCGCCGCCCGCAAAGCCAAAGATTTTGCCCGCAGCGACCAAATCCGTGATGAGTTGAAAGAACAAGGGATCATCTTAGAAGATACCCCGCAAGGAACCCGATGGAGACGAGAAGTATGAGAGATTATAAACAATTGAATGGTTTGGCATTGGCCTATGTGGGGGATGCGGTCTATGAAGTCTATATTCGCGATTATTTAGTCGCCCAAGGCCAAACCCGACCAAACCAACTGCACCATATGGCGACCCACTATGTATCTGCCAAAGCCCAAGCGGCGTTGATCCAAAAGATGTTGGATGAAGAGATCCTGACCGAAGAAGAACATGATTTTTATCGCCGCGGCCGTAATAGTAAAAGTCATACGGGTGCCAAAAATGCCGATGTCACGACGTATCGCATCGCTACTGGCTTTGAATCGTTGATCGGGTATTTGCACCTCACGCAGCAAAAAGAACGCTTAGACGAGCTGGTAGACTGGTGTATAAAGAAAGTAGGAGAAGAAGATGCGAGAAAAACCGCAAAGAAAGCGTCCAAATAAAAAAACAGCTGGCCAATCAGAAGCCAGAAAAGAAAATAGACCGGATCGCCGCAAAGAAGCCGAGGGAGAAGCCATCGAAGATAATTTTGTCTTTGGCTATCATGCGGTTGCTGAAGCCTTGAAAGAAGGGCGAGGCAACAAGCTGTTTCTTTCTGAAGAGGCAAGGGGAGAAAAGATCGATCGTCTGAAAGAAATGGCACGGGAACAGGCAGTTCCTGTCAAATGGGTGCCAAAACAAAAGCTGGATACGATGAGTGACCAAGGGGTCCATCAAGGCATGATCTTGGCGATCACCCCTTACCAGTATTTGACCTTGGATGAATTGTTGGCCCAAACGAAAGAACAGCCGCTGTATCTGATTTTAGATAATCTAGAAGATCCCCATAATTTCGGCTCCATCATGCGAACCGCTGATGCCAGCGGCGTAGACGGGATCATCATTCCGAAACACCGTGCGGTGGGGATCACGCCGATCGTGGTGAAAACATCGACCGGCGCAGTGGAACATATCCCTGTGGCTCGAGTGACCAACTTGACCCAAGCAGTCCAGCAGCTGAAAAAAGCTGGTTTTTGGATCTTCGGTACTGATATGAGTGGCAGTGATTACCGTACATGGAATGCCCAAGGGGCGGTCGGTTTGATCATCGGTAACGAAGGTCGCGGCATGGGGGAAGGTTTGAAAAAAGAAGTGGATCAAATGCTGACGATCCCAATGACCGGGCACGTGCAGAGCTTGAACGCCAGTGTGGCGGCAGGCTTGTTGATGTATCAGGCCTTTACTAGCCGAAATGGGGCATCCCAATGAAAACCCCTTTGCTGATCGTGGATGGCTACAATATGATTGGCGCTTGGCCGGAGCTGGTTCTTTTGAAAAATCAGGACCGTTTAGAAGATGCGAGAGAAGCTTTGCTGAACCGGCTATCGAATTATGCAAAATATGAAGGCTTGAGAATCATCGTTGTTTTTGATGCCCAACTGGTGCCTGGTGTGACACAAAGTTACACCAAATATCAGCTGGAAGTTATTTTTACCGAAGAAGGAGAGACCGCCGATAGCTACATTGAACGAATCGCTGGTGAATTAAACAATCGATTGACGCAAGTCACCGTCGCTACCAGCGATTTAGCCGAACAGTGGGTGATCTTCTCTCAAGGTGCCTTACGAACTTCGGCACGGGAATTGTACAAAAGCGTGGAAAAAACGGAAAAAGACATCCACGAGCATCAAACCGATTTGCGGTTTGAAAATTTCCGGCGCAATTCCCCTTGGTCACCGGAACAATTAGCTGAACTTGAAAAGAAATTGCGCGACCTTAGTTAGGGACAAAGTTGGTCTGGTAAATTAGAAGATGTCCCAGCCATTTATGATACGCTCCTTTTGTAGCAAATGAAGCAAAAACAAAAGGAGTGATATCGATGCGCAGGGAAGAAGGACAAGTATCACACCCTTCTGATAGATTTGAAGAGTTGTTCAGAAAATATCGACCGATCGTTGAGATTTTGCATAAAAAATATTATCTGCGGGATTATGACTTAGATGATTGGCTGCAAGAAGGCCGGATCGTTTTTAATAAGTGTCTAAAGACTTACGATCAGGACAAAGGAACGACGCTGGGTATCTTGTTTAAGCGATCCTTTGAAAACCGTATCTGCAGCTTGTTGCGGGCGCAGCATGCCCAAAAACGCAAAGCCCAAGTCGATGCCTGCTCGCTGGAAGAAAAGCTTTCACAGGAAGGCAATCGGTTTTTGACCGATCATAATCGCTGTGCGGAAACTGCAGAGACCTATTTGTTTGTTAATGAATCGTTGGTAGAGTATCCGAAAAGTTTATCGTCTTTAGAAAGAATGGTTATAATGAATTATTTAAAAGGATTAGAACTTGATCAGATTGCCGCGCAAGAAAAGCTGTCTTACGAAAAAATAAAAAGCGCTTTCAGTCGCGGTAGGACAAAATTGATAGCGCTTATCAAAGACGTTTAACAAAAATCTTATTGAAAGTAGAATTATTTTATGGTAAACTTGAAATTTTCTGCATTTCGTGGTATAATGATGCTCGAGGTGAATGCGATGCCAACAACTTTAGCTACAATCAAGAAAGATTTAGAAGGCCGTATCGGTAGTGAGATTATGCTAGTTGCTCAGACTGGACGTAAGCGTCAAACTGAACGTCGCGGCGTTTTGACAGAAACTTATCCTTCAGTTTTTGTTGTAGATTTGGATCCAAACGAGAATTCATTCGAGCGGGTTTCTTATAGTTATTCAGATATTTTAACCAGAACTGTTGAGATTGAATTTTTATCGGAAGCTGTTTGAAACAAGAAGAGTTGACAATTTGTTGACTCTTTTTTGGTTCAACAAGATAAGGAGTGATGGGATGGCGTTTTTTCTAAAAGAGTTAGGGGAAATGACTGGGGTGGAGTTTTATCAACTTGCCCGTTTGCGCACGGCAGTTTTTGTGGTGGAACAAGCGTGTGCGTATCAGGAGATCGATGCGATCGATGCACAGGCCAAACATTTATGGGCCCTTGATGAGGACGGGCAGGTCGTTTCGTATGCCCGTATTTTCCAGCAGGAACAAACGGTGCATTTTGGTCGGGTCATTGTGGCACCGGCATACCGGGGGCAAAAAGAAGGCCATCGTCTGATCAAAGAAGTTTTGCATCGCATTGAGCAGTGTTATCCGGCTTTGCCTATTGAGATCGAAGCACAAGCCCACTTAGAAAAATTCTACGGCCAGTATGGCTTTAAAACCATTACACCGCCTTTTTATGAAGACGGGATCCTGCATGTCGGGATGAAAAAAGAAGCAAGCACAGCGACTCTCTAGAGAGGTTCGCCGTGCTTGCTTCTTTTAGCGCTATGATTGATGGATCGGATGAATCCGAATTGCTTCTTTTGTCCTTAATGACAAAGAGCCGGTTTCTTATCTGATCGTATCGTCCAATGATGTTGGACGTGGATCAACGGTGTTGGCAGTAGGCGTTTGCGCTTTTAAAAGATCACGAATCTCTTCTAAATAATCCTCTGCAGTGATTTCTGGTACTTCGTCTTCCTCAGGTTGTTGTTTCAGATTGCGTAATTTGTTCACTGCTTTGACAATCAAGAACAAGACAAATGCGGTAATCAAGAACGTAATAATGGCAGTGATGACGCGGCCAAAATCAAAGACTACATTTTTGGCGGGTTCAAAGACCAAGCCAGAAAAGGCATCGGCGTTACCGAAGAGTGATAAGATCCATGAAACCAATGGTGTCAGCAATCCTTCAACTAAACTAGTGACGATTGCGGTGAAGGCACTCCCGATTACGACCCCGATCGCCAAGTCAATGACGTTTCCTCGTAAAATAAATTCTTTAAATTCTTTAATCATCCTGTATCCTCCCTTCTAAATCTTACTGACAGTATAGCGAAAAATGCAAGATTTATAAAAAAAAACGCTCGCTGCAGCAGGTTTGATCAATGAGCCAAGGAGAAAGTTTGTCAGCTATGCTATAATTGAAGAGATAATTTTGCTTCTAGAAGGGGTGTCACATGTCTATTGAATTAAAAAAAGGTGTTCGGTTAACGGTGCTGCCGACCAAAAAGTATAAAACGATCCGTTTTTTCGTTCGGTTCACTGCACCATTGCAGGCCGAAATGACCGCCAAACGGACTTTATTGACTAGTTTATTAGAAACGACTAGTTTGGCTTATCCGACGCAGACCGCATTTAGCAGTCAACTGGCGGAGCTTTACGGTGCCAGCTTCGGAATGAATGTCAACAAACGGGGCAATCTGCATCAAATCAATGCAGCGATGTCCTTTGTCAACGGGAAGTATGTGTCAGATGAAGCAGTCTTGCCGCAAGCAGCCGCTTTTTTAGCAGAAGTTTTGTTCCATCCGAATGCCCACGAGGAGCAATTTGAGGAAAAGAACTTTACCATCGAAAAGCACAACTTGATCGCCTATATGAACAGCGTGGCAGAAGATAAGCAAGCATTGGCTTCTTTAGGGCTGCAAGAGTTGTATTTCGAAAACGATCAGAATCAGAAGTATCCGAGCTTTGGCCGTCCCCAAGACTTAGAAGCTGTGACCGCAAAAGAGCTTTACCAAACCTATCGCTCAATGATGGACAATGACCAAATCGATCTTTTTGTGATCGGCGATGTGGTTGAAGCAGAAGTCGCGGAGATTTTCCAGAACATGGCCTTTACCGATCGGCCAGACCAAGCAATACCGGTCTTTTATCAGCAAGCGGCGGAAAATATCATTCGCGAGAAAATCTTGCGGGAACCAATCATTCAAGCCAAATTGAACTTAGGCTATCATACTGGCGTGTATTATGACCAAGCCGAGCGGATCGCCTTTATGGTCTTCAACGGGTTGTTTGGCGGATTCCCTCATTCAAAACTGTTTATGAATGTCCGAGAGAAAGAAAGTTTGGCTTATTATGCTTCCAGCAGTATCGATACGTTTCGCGGGTACTTGTCGGTCCAAACAGGAATCGACGGCAAAAACCGCAACAAGGTCTTCAAATTGATCGAACAACAGCTGCAAAGCTTGCAGCGTGGCGAAGTCACAGCGGAAGAACTGGCACAAACAAAAGCGATGTTGAAAAACCAGTACTTGCTTTCGTTGGATAACCCACAAGCACTGATCGAAACAGCCTATCTGAATCAGTGGGTACCGAATACGAAAATGACGGAAGATGAATTTATGCAGAAATTGGCTCAAGTGACCGTAGCAGATGTCCAAGCATTGGCCAAAAACGTGTCCTTGCAAGCTGTATTCTTCCTGGATAAGGAGACGACCCATGAATAAAAAAGTCTATCAGCAAATCAATGAGACCCTTTATGAAGAAGTATTGCCAAACGGCTTGAAAGTTTATTTGCTGCCAAAAGCCGATTTCCATAAAACTTACGGACTTTTCAGTACGAACTATGGCTCTGTCGACAATCATTTCGGGTTTTCACCCGAAGCATTGCATCAAGTTCCAGATGGCATTGCCCATTTTCTAGAGCACAAACTGTTTGAAAAAGAAGACGGCGATGTCTTTCAAACCTTTGGTCAGCAGGGGGCTTCTGCCAATGCCTTTACCAGTTTCACGAAAACCAGCTACCTTTTTTCGGCAACCGATCAAATCAAGCTGAACCTTGAAACGTTGATCGATTTCGTTCAAGCCCCGTATTTCACAGAAGAAACCGTCGAAAAAGAAAAAGGGATCATTGGCCAAGAAATCCAAATGTATGATGACGATCCGAACTGGCAGCAGTTTTTCGGCATCATCAAAAATTTGTATCCGAAGCACCCCCTGCATATCGATATCGCTGGTACGGTGGAAAGCATTGCGCAGATCACCGCAGAAGACTTGTATCTTTGCTACAATACCTTCTATCACCCAAGCAACATGACACTTTTTGTGGTAGGCAACATCGATCCGGAAGAAACGATGGCGTGGATTCGGACCAATCAAGCGGCCAAGACCTTTCCAGAAACGCAAGCGATCATTCGCCAGTTTCCTGAAGAAACCTTTGCCGATATTCAAGCAGAATCAAGCCTTACCATGCCAGTGACACGTGCTAAAGGCGTGTTAGGGATCAAAGGGGACTTGAACAAACTGCCGGAATCAGGAAGAGAGCTCTTACGCTTCAAAAATGCGTTGAACCTTTTCTGCCAATTGGTTTTGGGCAATACTTCCGCCAATTATTTGCGTCTGTATGATCAAGGCATCATCGATGACACGTTTGGATTTGAAGTGAACTTGGATCGCGGCTTTTACTTTGCCGATTTCTCGGGGGATTCTGAAGAGCCAAAAGAAATGTTGGCAGAGATCGAAGCGATCTTAATGAATTTCCAGCACGACCCAGAGATTAATGAAGAAAACTTGACGTTATTGAAGAAGAAAATGCTAGGGAAATATTTCCAATCACTGAACTCATTGGAGTTTATTGCAAACCAGTTTACCCAAAGCTTATTCGGTGAAACGACGCTCTTTGATCTACCGGAGGTGATCCAATCGATCACTTTAGAAGATGTTCAGCAAGCGGCTCGTTCCTTTATCGATCCTAAAGCGTTTAGCCGTTTTTACATGTATCCAACGGAAAAAGCCTAAGCGAAGGCTGGTTTTGTCAAACAGCTGTCATTTAAGCGACACTGAATGATTCAAGGAGGAAGGCCCAACAGCTCAAGGGCTGCCCACCTCCTAGATCATTCAGTGTTTTCTTTTTGCGTCAAAGGGTGGTTTTTTCTTGCATTTTGATGCCAATTTGGCGAAAAGTATTAAAATTTGTTTGCGAGTTGTGGTTAGGCTATCCTCAGACTTTTTCTTTTATGGTATTCTTTAATTATTGAAGCAAAATCTTTTTTTGTTTTTTTGCAAAAAATCACGGAAAAGATGTTATATTTAGTAGACGGCGCGCCCAGATGGAAATCGGCGTGACGGAGTTTTTTTTATTGACTGATACAGGGAACCCCTGTTTTAAAATGATAGAGCAGCTTTGCTGACCTTACGACAAGCAGCGAAGCGATTTTAGGGCTTTTTTTAAAGATGAATAAAAGACTGGAGTAGATGATCGAGTGGCCAACGAAACAACGATTGGAGCAAAATTACGGCAAGCCCGTTTAGATAAGAACATTTCATTGATTGAATTACAACAAATGACAAAGATCCAAAAACGCTATTTAGAAGCAATTGAAGCGGAGCGTTTTGATCAATTGCCAGGCACTTTTTATGTCCGCGCGTTTATTCGCCAATATGCAGCAGCGGTTGGAGAAGACGGCGACAAATTGGTGGCCGTTTTTGATGGCAAAGATACGTTAGACGCTCCCTTACCAAAAAGACCGCAGCCTGAAACCGTCAGCGGCTCACGAAAAGCACAGCACGTAGAAGAAAAAAGCGGCTCATTTGTCGTCCGCTATTTGCCGATGATTCTATTAGGCCTGGTGGCCATTACGATCGTGAGTATCGTGGGCTACATGGCTTGGCAAGACCGTAATACAACACCGATGATCCAAGGGAGTTCTTCTCTCGTGGTAGAAAATTCGGCGTCTACAGCTTCCACCACGACAAGTACGGAAGAAACCAGTACTTCGAGTGAAGCGACGGAGTCATCAAGTACGACGGAATCCAGCGAAGCGAAAATGACGATGACTGCCAGTGATTCGACGCAATCGTCGATCACGATCACGATGAAAGATGCGGAAAACCCTATTGAATTGGCATTTACTGGGCTAGATGCTTCTTGTTGGGTCGGTGTACAAGTTGACAACGCTTATGTGTACCAATACACTCTACAAGCGGGGGAAACGCAATCGATGACGCTGCCAGAAGGCGCCACGAATGCAACTTTGACCCTGGGAGCAAGCCAAAATATCTCCATCAAGGCCAATGGACAGGAAGTGGACTTTTCTGATCCGCAATTTGAATTGTTACAAAAGACGGTCCGTCTCGTGATTGAATACCAAGACGATGCGGCATAAATCTGACAAATGCGCCTTATTGAGGTATCATTAGCTAAAAAGTTATCTGTTGCACCCGACTGGTGAAAAGCAGAAGTAGTGGCATGATTTGCCGTTATTTCGTACAATAGTCGGCAGAGAGGAGTCTATTTCGTGAATTTACCCAATCAATTAACTGTATTACGGATCATTATGATCCCCATCTTTATTTTGGTCTTGGTTTTGCCAATCGATCTTGGCACGATGACCGTTGGTACGACACAATTAGAAAACACGCACCTTATTGCAGCGATCCTTTTTGCGGCAGCCAGCATTACGGACTGGCTAGATGGCAAGATCGCTCGTTCCAGAGGCCTTGTTACCAACTTCGGGAAGTTTGCTGACCCGTTAGCAGATAAAATGCTCGTCATGACGGCTTTTATCATGCTGGTCGAATTAGACAAAGCCCCAGGCTGGGTAGTTTCGATCATCGTTTGCCGTGAGTTGGCAGTGACAGGTTTACGCTTGTTGTTAGTGGAACAAAGTGGCGAAGTCATGGCTGCTGCGTGGCCGGGGAAAATCAAAACCGCGACACAAATGGTTGCGATCATTTTCTTGTTCTTGAACAACATTCCCTTTTCAATGATCGGTTTACCTGTCGATCAAATCATGTTGTATCTATGCTTGATCTTTACGATCTATTCCGGGGTCGATTATTTCATAAAAAATACGAATGTTTTTAAAGATTCTATGTAAAATTTCTAGATCTAGATAAAGAAGCGATAAAAACAAGGATACAAGTCACGAAAGTTCAGAAGTTTTCTGGACTTTTTTTGTCAATATGAAAGACTTTTACGTATCTGATAAATGAAGGAGTAAAAGAATGAAAGCAGAAATTATTGCAGTCGGGACCGAATTACTTTTAGGACAGGTGGTGAATACGAACGCGACCTTCTTGTCAGAAGAACTGGCAAGTCTAGGGATCGATGTTTTTTATCATAGTGTTGTCGGGGACAACCCCAATCGCTTAGAGGAATTGCTGACGATCGCCGACAAACGCAGCGACTTGATCGTGCTGTGCGGCGGCTTAGGGCCCACCGACGATGACTTGACGAAACAAGTCACTGCGCGCCATGTGGGACAGGAATTAGTGCGAGATGAACCAGGTTATCACCAATTGAAAGCCTTCTTTGAAAACAGTCAACGGAGGATGACGGAAAACAATTTGCGGCAGACCTTAGTCTTCAAAGACGGTGTGTCTTTGCCAAATCCCAATGGACTAGCGATCGGGATTTTTTATCAGACAGCCGCTACCAGTTATTTGCTGCTGCCAGGACCGCCAAGTGAACTGCAGGCGATGTTTCTTACCCACGCAAAACCACTTCTGTTAGAGCAGTTTCCCCAAGAAGAAGTCTTGCTTTCTCGCGTTTTGCGCTATTACGGGATCGGGGAATCGGCGTTGGTCACAGAATTGGCCGATTTGATCGAGAACCAAGTCAATCCCACCATCGCCCCTTATGCCAAACCCAATGAGGTCACATTGCGTCTGACGGTCAAAACCGCAGATGAGGCGCAAGGAATCGAACAATTGGATGCATTAGAAGAAACCGTCCAAGCACGGGTCGGTGCGTATTTCTATGGATATGGGGAACAAAATTCGCTGGCAGAAACAGTCGTCGATCTACTAATCGAGAAAAAGAAAACCGTCACCGCAGCGGAAAGTTTGACCGCTGGTTTGTTTCAAGCGACCCTAGGAGGGATTCCTGGCGTCTCTGAGGTGTTTTCCGGTGGGTTCGTGACATATTCTGCTGGAACAAAAAGCAAGCTCTTAGGCATCGATTCAGCGCTTTTAGAAAGCTATGGGACTGTTAGTCAGGAGTGTGCGGAAGCAATGGCCGTCTATGCCCGCAAACAAGCAGAGACCGATTATGCGGTGGCCTTCACCGGTGTTGCTGGTCCAGACGAACTAGAAGGCCAGCCCAAAGGCACTGTTTGGATCGCCTTAGCTTCTGACAAAGGCGTCTCAAGCCAGCTGTATCACTTCAACCGCGACCGCGCCTATATTCGGCATAGTGCTGTCATGGCAGGCTTAAATCAAATACGTAAGGAATTATTAAATTAATGCGAATGTTTGTTCGTTTTTTCTTGCAATTTCCCTTCAGAAGGACTATTATTATCTTATGAACGACACACGAAAGTGATGAATATAAGGAGGATTATCCGTTTGGCAGATGATCGTAAAGCAGCCTTAGATGCTGCACTAAAGAAGATTGAAAAGAACTATGGTAAAGGTGCCATCATGAAGCTTGGCGAAAAAGTTGATCAACAAATTTCAACGATCCCAAGTGGTTCATTGGCCTTGGATGTTGCATTAGGTGTAGGTGGTTACCCACGAGGACGGATCGTAGAAGTTTACGGCCCAGAGAGTTCTGGTAAAACGACAGTTGCTTTACATGCCATTGCGGAAGTCCAAAAAAATGGCGGAACAGCAGCATTTATCGATGCCGAACATGCGTTAGATCCGCAGTATGCGCAAAAATTAGGTGTAAATATCGATGATCTTTTGTTATCACAACCAGATACAGGGGAACAAGGATTAGAGATCGCTGACGCCTTAGTTTCAAGTGGTGCGGTTGATATCGTAGTTATTGACTCGGTAGCAGCTTTAGTCCCACGAGCGGAGATCGATGGTGAAATGGGTGATACCCACGTTGGTTTGCAAGCTCGTTTGATGTCACAAGCATTACGGAAACTTTCTGGTTCCATCAACAAAACGAAAACGATCGCGATCTTTATCAACCAAATTCGCGAAAAAGTTGGGATCATGTTTGGGAATCCAGAAACGACACCTGGTGGACGTGCGTTGAAATTCTATTCAACCATCCGTTTGGAAGTACGTCGTGCTGAGCAATTGAAATCCGGTACAGATATCATCGGGAACCGCACGAAGATCAAAGTAGTCAAAAACAAAGTAGCGCCACCATTTAAAGTAGCGGAAGTCGACATGATGTATGGTCTAGGTATTTCACAAGAAGGTGAATTATTGGATATGGCCGTGGAACAAGACATCGTTGATAAAAGCGGTGCGTGGTATGCCTATAAAGGGGATCGCATCGGTCAAGGTCGTGAAAACGCCAAAAACTATATGCGTGAACACCAAGAAATGATGCTAGAAGTTTCTGCTCGCGTCCGCGATGCTTACGGGATTGGAACAGGAGAGACCGTAACCCTCGAGGAAGCGCAAGAAGAATTACCATTAGACGAATAAGTCTTGAAAAGCCAAACAACGAGGTTGTTTGGCTTTTTTGTGGCTTTTTGCTAGATTCATCTATTGTTGAAAAAACATCCGTAAAAAGGAAGGGTTGCGAAAGTTTACTTTATTATTTAAAGTTGACACTCTTGTGTTCAAACATTAGAATAAACGTATGTGGATTTCCACATAAGAAGTAGCGAATTGATAATTTTGTTATCCTTTGTTAATCAAAATTACAAAATATTTAAAAAGATAGTATGGAGGTGGATTCATTGGAACTACTTTACATTCTCCTCGCTATCATCGGTTTAATTGTCGGTCTTGGATTAGGAGTTTATGTGACGAAATCTCGTCATGAGAAAGAAATCAACGGCGCCCAAAATTCTGCAGCTGGAATTATCGAAAGCGCTAAGAAAGAAGCAGAAACTCTTAAAAAAGAAGCATTGTTAGAAGCTAAGGAAGAAAATCAGAAGTATCGGTCAGAGATTGAAAGTGAGTTGAAAGAAAGCAAACTTGATTTAAAATCACAAGAAAATCGTTTACTCCAAAGAGAACAAGTACTTGATCGTAAGGACGATTCTTTGGAAAAACGAGAACGCTCACTTGAAGATAAAGAAGGCAGACTTAGTGAGAAACAACAATTAATTGACGAGCGAGAAAAAGAAGTAGAAAACTTAATCGATGGACAACAGAAAGAATTAGAGCGCATCGCCGCGCTGTCTAGAGATGAAGCAAAAGAGTTGATCATGAAATCAACGGAAGAGGAATTGAACCATGAATTAACGATCATGGTCAAAGAATCTGAACAGCGTGCGAAGGAAGAAGCAGATCGAAAAGCAAAAAATCTCTTGTCCCTAGCAATCCAACGTTGTGCCGCAGACCAAGTGTCTGAAACCACGGTATCGGTCGTATCATTACCAAATGATGAGATGAAAGGTCGAATCATCGGAAGAGAAGGTCGGAACATTCGGACCCTTGAAACATTGACAGGGATCGATTTGATCATCGATGACACGCCAGAAGCAGTCGTCTTATCAGGATTTGATCCGATTCGCCGTGAAATTGCTCGTATGACCCTTGAAAAACTGATTCAAGACGGCCGGATCCATCCAGCTCGAATTGAAGAAATGGTCGAAAAATCTCGGAAAGAAATGGATGAGCATATTCGTGAATATGGGGAACAAGCAGCCTTTGAAGTCGGTGCTCACACCCTTCATCCAGACTTGATCAAGATTTTAGGTCGTTTGCGTTTCCGTACCAGCTACGGACAAAACGTCTTGAACCACTCGATCGAAGTCGCAAAACTAACCGGTGTTCTTGCCGCAGAATTAGGTGAAGATATCCAGTTAGCCAAACGTGCCGGACTCTTGCATGATATTGGGAAAGCCCTTGACCATGAAATCGAAGGCTCTCACGTTGAGATCGGGGCTGAGTTAGCTGCCAAATACAAAGAAAATGGTGTGGTGATCAATGCGATCGCTTCTCACCATGGAGATGTTGAAGCAACATCGGTTATCTCTGTTTTAGTTGCAGCCGCAGATGCCTTGTCAGCAGCCCGTCCAGGTGCCCGCAGCGAATCATTGGAAAATTATATTCGCCGCTTGCAAAACCTAGAAAATATCGCCAACGGCTTCAAAGGTGTCGATTCCAGTTTTGCCGTCCAAGCCGGACGTGAAGTCCGTGTAATGGTCAAACCAGAAGAGATTTCTGATTTGGATGCTGTACGATTGGTTCGCGACATCCGCAAGAAGATCGAAGACGATTTGGATTACCCAGGTCATATCAAAGTAACCGTTATTCGCGAGACCCGCGCAACGGATTACGCCAAATAGCAAGCAAAAGCAGTATCCTCTCAGAGGGTACTGCTTTTTTTGTGTGGCTGACTGTTAATAAGGACGACTGAGTTGTTCAAAATCAACTGTGCTTTTCATCAGTCCCATAAATGATTGAGCTTTTTTGTTCGTCGGCAGCCAAACGCCGGGAAAGCAAAAGGATGAATCGTTAGCGACAGAGGCGAAAAGAGGAAGGATCGATCCAGCATCATCTCGAGAGGGGGGGATTGAAACATAAAACAGACCCAGACTTCTCGGTGAAGTCTAGGTCTGTTTTGTCTTTTTCACGTCTATACGTCCATCAAATCTTGCGTCGACGGGCAAAGTCCACAAAGCGGAATTTATCCAGTCGGTGGATCGATTCGGTGTATTCAAAACAGCGCGTGTCTTCTAGATACACGAGGCTGCGAACCGTAACGACATGCTGATCTTCAGGACGCAGATCCATTAGATCCCGCAATTCTTTGTTGACGGGGTCAACAGTGATTTCTTTTTGTGCATAAGCGATCTCAAGGCCAAGATCATTTTCAAAGTAATCAAAAATCGATACTTTCGCTCGGTTTTCTGGCAACTCTTCGATGATAGAAGCATCAAGGTAATCTTTATCCAAAATCACCACTTCTCCATCGATTCTCCGCTGACGGATCAGTTTCCATGCCTCAGAAGCGACAGGCCAACCAGTGGTCTCGTGCAGCTTTGGCGAAACGGCGATCTTACGGATCTCGACAACCTTTGTTTCACTAGGAATGCGTTGGGTATCTTGCAGCTCACGAAAACTCGTCAAGCCAGAAATCGGGAAATCAAAGCGATTCAAGTCTAAAACGATCGAACCTTTCCCTTGTTTCTTTTGGATATAACCAGCATCCCGCAATAAATTCAATGCCTTACGGACAGTCTCGCGGGAGACACCATAAGTTTTGATCAATTGGTTTTCGCTAGGCAGCAAAGAATGCGGAGGGTATTCGTTTGCTAGAATTTTTTGTTCTAAATCTAAAAATATCTCTTTGAACTTGTTCATCGGATTGCCCCCTCTTTGGCTATTATAGCGAGGCCAATTTGGAAATGCAATCGACTATTTCGCCAAAAGTTCGTCAATGTTTAGATCCGTCAATTTTTCAACGATCACATCTGCACCGTGTAGTTCTTCTCCTGAATAAACGCCTACCGCGTACATACCAGCAGCTTTGATGCCGTCGATCCCTGCTTGAGCATCTTCAAACCCAACTGCTTCTGCCGGTTCAATGCCTAGTGCTAGCGCTGCTTGGATAAAGATTTCTGGATCTGGTTTGCCTTTTTTCAAGGTTGCTGGGTCAACGATCGTATCAAAGTCTTGCATGACACCTAGTTTGTCCAAAATAAACGGCGCATTCTTGGATGCCGAAGCGATGGCACAAGGAATATTTTTTGCTTTGGCTTCATCAAGGAACGTCTTTACCCCCGGCAATAGATCATCAGGAGTCAAGCTTTGTAATAATTGTACATAGTGGGTATTTTTCTTTGTCGCTAAGGCTTCTTTTTCGACTTCTGTGTAGGCATCATTTTTGTTGCCTAGTGTTAAGATTCGCTCTAAAGAATCCATGCGGCTAATGCCTTTTAACTGCTCATTGAATTTCAAATCGATCTCGATCCCAATCTCCGCAGCTAATTCTTTCCATGCGATGTAGTGGTATTTAGCTGTATCCGTGATAACGCCGTCTAAATCAAAAACAAATCCTTTTTTCATGTGTAACACTCCTTTTAGTAAGTAATCGTTGCTTCTTTCTTTGCTTCTAGAGAAACTTGCTGCCCATTCACTAAGATCGTGACTGGCTGATCAGCGGTGATCGTCAATGTTTCATGTGTAACATTCAATGCAAAGCGGGTGCCGCGAACTTCTAGCTGAAAGGCTAAGCTGTCCCAAGCTTTTGGCAAGTTTGGTGTGATCTGCAGTTGCTCTTCTCGAATATCAATCCCAGCAAAAGTGGTTAACGGAATAAACAACGTAGCGGCCATGACACCGGCGTGAATGCCTTCTGCCGTGGTCCCGCCTTGGATATCACGATAATCAGAAGAGAGGGCTTCTTGGTATAACGACCAAGCCAATTCCTGATCATCCACCATTGCCGCTAACTGAGCGTGAACGATCCGCGACAAAGTCGAGCCGTGGGAGGTGCGAGCCAAATAATAATGGAGATTTTTTTCAATATAGTCTGTTGGCAGTTGGTAAGAAAGATCCGCCAAAATTTGATTGACTTGCTCTTTTGAGAAATTATAGAAAATCATCAAACTATCGGCTTGTTTCGCGACTTTGTAGCTGTCAGCACTCTTGCCTTCAGCGTTTAGGATGCGATCCATCCGATAAATGTTGCCATATTTCTCTTTATAATGGGCCCAATCCAGATCTTCCAACTGGAAGTACCCTTCAAACTGTGCGATGATGCCTTCGTGATCGATCTCTAAGCCTAATTTGGTACGAATATCTGCCATAGCAGCAATATCCGCTGGGGTTAAAGCCGTTTTCTCCAATACTGCTTGGAAGCTCTCTGCTGATAGTTGTTGTTGGAGGTTCTCGATCTCTTCAAACAACCATACTACCATCATATTGGTATAGGCGTTGTTTTTCAAGCCGCCTTGTTCACTATTTGGGTAGCTTTCATGAAATTCATCTGGTCCCATGACTTTATCGATAAAGTAACGTTGAGCAGTATCATCCCAGGTGGCAGCACTTTGCCAGAAATGGGCGACTTCTAACATCAATTCTAATCCATATTGTTCCATAAAGGGACGGTCTTGTGTGTTGTGCCAATATTGCCAAATGTTATAAGCGATCGCTAAGGAGACGTGGCGCTGCAAGCGACTGTGGTCTTCTTTCCATTCGCCGCTGATAGGATTCAAATGCAGTTCTTGGGATTGCTCACTGCCATCCAAGCCTGATTGCCATGGGAACATGGCGCCTTGGTAACCGGCTTTTTGGGCGTCTTTTTTGGCAGCAGCTAAGCGGCGGTAGCGATACAGCAAAATTTCTTTGGCGGTGTCAGGAAAATGTAGAATGTAAAAGGGTAAGATAAACAGTTCATCCCAGAAAATATGACCGCGATAGGCTTCACCATGTAGGCCACGGGCAGTGATACTGGCATCTAAGGACTCCTGATAAGCATTCGGTGCTGCGGAGACCAGCAGATGATACGTATGCAGATTCAGCATTTTTTGCGACATCAAGTCACCAGTGACTTCGATGGCCGCTTTCGCCCATAATTCAGCCCAGGCTTGTTTTGAGGCGGTATACATCGTCGCAAAATCAGGTAATGCTAAGGAAGAAAACGTAAATGCCGGTTGCGGATCCTCTTGCCGATAAGCGGCAGCAGTGACTGATTTTTCGACCCGATAAGTTTGTCCCTCCGTCACCTCAAGGGCTACTTGCTGACGGACGAGCTGGTCGTTTGTTTCAGCGTGCAACTCAGCCAATGGCAGGTCCTTTGAAAACAGTTCAGAGGATTGGACAACGGTAATCTGTGATTGGTTAGTGGTGACCACTAAATGCGCTTTGTTTTGTTCAGCTGCTGTCTCTTTCACGGTCAAATGCTGGTTGGTTAAGCTACGGTAACGAGCGACGTTATAGTTATAGACCGATCCGTCGGCTTCACTGACGAAAGTAACGGTGCCGGAAAAGTTCAGCGGGGTAAACTGATAGACCAAGCTATATTGGTGAACGTCTTGCATATTGGCGATTTTCTTCGTTTCGATTCGCAGACGCTTTTGTTTTTTTGTTTCAATTTCTGCCACTGATTGGAACAAGCCGGTCTTCAGATCTAATGTCCGTTTAAAGGAAAGAAGCTGATTGTTGGCAATGTCGATCACTTCATCATCGATCTTCACGTACATTTTTTGCAGATTCGGTGCATTGACGAAGTCTTCATTGCTGATGGTATGACCAGAAACATCCGATTCTACCGTATTGTAAAGACTTGCTAAATACAGCCCTGGATAGTTCGCTTCACAAATGGTCATCTCAGGCGTCGTGCCTCGCAGCCCTAGATAGCCGTTGCCGACGGTTAAAAGTGACTCCACCGAGTATTCATCTTTACCAGGGGTGTAGCCATAGTATTCGAGGTTCCAAGGAATTTCAGCACTTTTTTCTTCATACTGTTCTTTCGTGGTGCAAACAAAGGGACGATTCAATTTTTCTGTCAACCATTGGTCCAGTGAAAAAGTCCCTTCTTCATTCGTAAACACCAGCGATTCAGAGACGATCCCGCCACCTTCCATTTTCTGCAGCTGCGCGGTCAGTGCAGCAACTCGTTCACTGTCTGTCCCAGAAAACGGATAGGTCGTACCGGTTTGATCCGTTAACAGCCATTCTTCCTTAGACAATATAATCGTATTCACAATAGTTGTCCTCCTTTAAACTTGTCTATACATGCAAGATGATTATAACGTAATTTGTAAGCTATTTCAATTTATCTCACCTGTTTTTTTATTCTTTTTTGTTAAATAAACAGTAAATAAAGTCATTGGCAATATTATTTTATATTAATCAAATATTTTAAAAAACGTTTATTTATTAAGGTTTTAATACGGTACCTTTTCTATTCACTTGTATTGTTTGTAGAAAAAGTGAAAAAAATTGGTTTGAAACGCTTGCAATATCAAAACTATCAAGTTATGATTAGTGCGTAATTAAAACATATATATACAAGTGGATATGAAAGGGGTTTATTAATTATGGGAAAGTATCGTGATGATGCTGAGAAGCTGCTGGAATATGTTGGCGGCAAAGAAAATATCGCCGCAGTAACACATTGCGCGACACGGATGCGTTTTGTTTTGAACGATCAGACAAAAGCAAACGAAAAGGCAATTGAAGAAATTCCAAGTGTCAAAGGGATGTTTACGAATGCGGGACAATTCCAAGTCATTATCGGCAATGATGTCTCAACGTTTTACAATGATTTTACCGATGTATCAGGAATAGAAGGTGTTTCTAAAGAACAAAGCAAAGCGATTGCAAAAAACAATCAAAATATCGTGCAACGAGCGATTGCTACGTTAGCTGAGATCTTTACCCCGTTATTACCAGCGATTATTGTCGGTGGTTTGATGCTAGGGCTGAGAAATTTCTTAGAAGGTGTACCGTTAGAAGCTCTAGGTGGACAAACCATTACGCAAGCTTCTACTTTTTGGAACGGTGTCAACGGCTTTTTATGGCTGCCCTGTGAAGCGATCTTTCACTTTCTACCAGTAGGGATTACCTGGAGTATTACACGTAAGATGGGAACCACGCAAATATTAGGGATTGTTTTAGGGATTACATTGGTTTCACCGCAATTATTAAATGCTTATTCAGTAAGTTCAACTTCTGCTGCAGAAATCGCCCAAAATTATACGTGGGACTTCGGGTTCTTCACTATTGATAAAATTGGGTATCAAGCACAAGTGATCCCAGCAATGCTGGCAGGTTTCTTATTGGTTTATCTTGAAAGATTCTTCCGGAAATGGATTCCAGAAGCGGTTTCAATGATCTTCGTTCCATTGTTCTCATTGCTGCCAACTATTTTAGCAGCTCACATGGTATTAGGTCCAATCGGTTGGCAAATCGGATCAGGCATTTCTTGGGTCGTAAATGCTGGCTTGACCTCACCATTAAACTGGTTATTTGGTTTCATTTTCGGTGGCTTGTATGCGCCTTTGGTTATTACCGGATTGCATCATACAACGCTAGCGATCGACTCTCAATTAGTAGCGGATTTTGGGACAACAAACCTTTGGCCAATGATCATGCTGTCAAATATTGCGCAAGGTACGGCAGTATTGGCGATTTGGTTCCTTCACCGTGGCAATAAAAAAGAAGAACAAGTCTCTGTTCCAGCAACGATTTCTGCTTACATGGGGGTTACTGAACCAGCGATGTTCGGGATCAATTTGAAATATGTTTACCCATTTGTCGCAGCAATGGTAGGTTCTGCCTTCGGTGGAATGCTGATCACTGCAACGAATACCCGTGCATTAGGTATTGGTGTAGGGGGACTGCCTGGCTTCTTATCATTTAAAATTGAAAACTATCCAATGGTCTTCATCTCAATGGCGGTGACGATTGCGATCACTTTTGTTTGCACTATCGTCTTTAGAAAAGTTACCTTCTTAAATAAATTAGAACCGCAATTGGCTGCTGATACAGCTGCAGCAGCGGCTGTTGCACCAACGACTGCTGCACCGACAACTGCAGCACCAGAAGCAACACAAGTTTCAGAAGAAACCCTTTATGCTCCAGCTGATGGGAAAGTAGTTGCCATCACTGAAGTTTCTGACCCTGTCTTTTCTCAAAAAATGATGGGTGACGGCTTTGCTGTTCAGCCAACGAACGGAACGATTTATGCTCCTGTTGCAGGTACGATCTCTAGCATTTTTGAAACGAAACATGCAATCGGGATTTTAACGCCTGGTGGCGCGGAAGTTCTCGTCCACATGGGCTTGGATACTGTAGAACTAAAAGGTGCGCCATTTGAGGTTCTTGTTTCTGAAGGTGATACGGTCACACCAGAAACGAAGCTTGCAGTGATGGATCTAGATGCCGTTATCGCAGCTGGCAAACAGACAGATGTTTTGACGGTCATCACGAATGCCGAAAAAGTGCGTCAGCTTTCATTGACGACTACAGGCACAGTGACAGCCAAAACAGCGGTTGGTTCAGCTGAATTAAACTAAAAAAATAATCCGTTTCCGAGAGCGCCCTTTGACTAAGAAGGGGAATCGGAAGCGGATTTTTTTATGGGCCGTCCTCAAGGGAGGGCGGCTTTTTTTCGTTGTTTTTCAATTGGCAAAGCCGCAGTTAGCTGACAGCTTTTTTGTCGGTGTTTTTGCGGAAGTAGTTAATCGTTAATAGGAAAGTCAGTAAGACCAAGGCCCACAAAAAGAATAAGGCGATTTGAGAGCCGATGACCGTCCCTTGGGTGTAATCGGTCGCCGCATTTTGTGCCAAATTGATAATGGTCGCCACCACAGCCGTCGCCACTGCACCAGAAAATTGCTGTAGCGTATTAAAGATCGCATTACCGTCCGCGTACAACGCAGGAGTCAGCTTGTTTAAGCCGGTGGTCATCATATTGCTGTAGGCTAAGCCGATCCCGATCATGTAAAAGACATGTCCAGCAACTAGGCTCCAAATGAAAGGCGAACGCAAAACGAGGGCTAAGGCAAGCCAACCGATGGCAATCAACGTCAAACCAGACAGGATCGGTTTTTTCGGTCCAACTTTATCCAGCAACCGACCAGAGATCGGCGCAAGGATCGCCCCGATGGCCGCCCCGGGCAGCATAACTAATCCTGCAGTAAAGGCATCTTTTCCCAAAGCGAGTTGGACAAAGTTCGGCAAGACAAAGGAAATGCCCAGTAAAAGGAACTGACAAACAAGAAAGCCAAACAGAAACAAACTGAAGCTACGGTTTTTCAAAACAGCCAAACGAATCAAAGGGTTCGGGCCTTTTGAGCGTTGATAAAACAAGCCAGCACCAATGAAACCGAAAAGCAGCGGCAGTAGACTCGCTAAGGTGCCTACTTGATTCAAGAACAATAAGAAGCCGCTGAACATCAAGACGATTCCTAATACACTCAGTAAATCCAGGGAAGTGTCTTTTGCCCCAGCCGTTTTAGGGATCGAGTAAAGGCCGAGTACTAGGGAGATCAGCAAGACTGGGATCAAGAAAAGAAAGATCGCATTCCAAGACCAATGGGCGGTCAATAAGCCCCCATATGTCGGTCCGATCGCTGGAGCGATGGAAGTGGTCAAATTCCCTAAGCCGATTGCCGCTCCCCGTTTTTCAAAGGGGGAGTAAGTCAAAATGATGTGGAACATCAAAGGCAGTGCGATCCCTGTGCTGGCACCTTGGAAAAAGCGGCCAATCAGCAAAATGGCAAACGTCGGCGATAAAAAGTCGATCACCAAGCCAACAAGGAAAAAGGCGTTGGCAGCTAGAAACAAGGTTCTCAATGAGAAGCGTTTCAAAAGGTAGGTCGATATTGGGACAATGATGGAGATGACCAGTAAGTAGATGGTCGTCACCCATTGAACATCGGATGTTGAAAGCGTAAATTGATCGATCAATGTCGGAAACGTTACATTCATGGCTGTTTCAATCAGCACGCCTGCAAATGACATCAATCCGGTTGCGAGGATCGCCCCCACGAGTTTTTTGTTGTTTTCCATATTCTCACCTCTAAAAAATTCGCAAAAAAAGAGACCGTTTCTATTCTCATAGAAACCGCCTCTCTCTCGACAAGCGAACCCGCTTGTTATCTGTACGATTTAATCTATCGCTATTCTACTGACTTCATAAGAAAGTGTCAAGAGAAGTGGATAAAAAAATAGCAAAAAACTTTTTTGAAAGTTTTCAAACTTTTACTTACACGAAAAATTTTCTTCTGCTAGAATAGTCGAGTACGAAAAAGAGAAAGGAAGTTGTTACATGCCCATCAACAAAAAAGAAAGTTTGATCTATACGACACTTATGTGTATTTTCATGGTGTATTTTATGAGTGTTTACAACCTCATGTTCCAAGTCGGTGTTTCTGCATTGGCATTCCAATTGGCGTGGAATGAATTGCCATTAGCTCTTTGTGTCGCCTTTATTTTGGATTGGTTCATTGTTTCGGGTCCAGCAAAAGGTTTGGCATTTCGATTTTTGGACCATCAATCAGCTACTTGGAAAAAAATCGGTTTGATTTCTTCATTGATGATCGCCGGCATGGTGATCTGTATGTCACTCTTTGGTGCGTTGATGCATCCAAACCCTGATCACTCGGTGTTCGTCAATTGGCTAAGCAACATTGGGAAAAATGTGATTGTCGCATTGCCATTGCAATTGTTCATTGCAGGCCCAATCGTTCGCCGGGTGTTTCGCGCCTTGTTTCCTATTGGCACTGTGCAAGAACAGCCAGTACTAGGGGAATAATCGATCAGTAGAAAAAACGTACTGCAGACAGGCTCTACCAAGGTTAGCTAAAAATAGCTGGCTTGGCGATAACTGGACTTGCGGCACGCTTTTTTGCTTTTATAAACAACAAAAAAACCCATAGGATGGTATGGGTTTTTCTGGTTACCCTATGAAATAGGATACAGGATGTACCTATATAGTAATATGGTGAGGTTAAAAAGGAAAGTTCAATTTTTTCATCAATACATGAAATTAATGCAAATTGCTAGTTTTTCTGACGAAAAAAACAACTTATAATTGTTTTTGCCGATTAGTCTGTGTAGAAACCAATCAGTTGATACCAACGACGATGCTCAATATGGTAGGCATCAGGTGAGTACCCTGACATTGAAAAACCGATAAAGGTGATGACCAGTCCGAGAATAATAAACAACAGACTGAGAAAAACGAAAAAGCGCTTATTGATTTTGATCATAGGACTGCCTTCTTTCGATAGTTTTGAACAAATGATTTTGGCCAAACGACAAGGGAGTGGGTAAGACGTGAAAAAGGTCGGCTCATACTATAAGTGGCGATCAGACAAAGAAGCCCTAAACCAAATAAGAAAATCCCCACGCCTAACTGACTTAAAAAGAGATAGAAACCATCCGCCATCAGCATTGGACTTAAGACAACGCTAGCAATCCCACCGATAAACGTAGTGACACCAATCATGCCAGTGGTGAAAGGCACACACCAGATGATTATTAAAAAGCTTAGGATCAGCAAAGCGGCACTTAACAATAAGCTACCCCACAATGGAAAGCCTAGCACTAAGATCAAGAGCAAAAAGGGATGAAAGCGGCGGGGAATCTCTACCACGACCTCTTCTGTTTCTGTGACTGTTTGGATCAGTTCTTTTGGGGAGCCAAGGCGTGCCACGGCTTCTTCTTCAGTGTATCCTTCTTCCATCAAATCTTCGATCATCTCGTCATAATAGTTGATCAGCTGATGAATCTCGCTAGGTCTGACTTTTTCAGATAATTCTGCAGCCAATGCCTTGATAAAATCAACTCTGTTCATCTAGTGTTCCTCCTTTAATAAATCGCTGGATCAATGTCAATTGGGGCCAGTCGTTGGTTAAAAAATCGTCGATCCGCTGTTTGCCAAGTTTGGTCAAGCGGTAATATTTTCGGGTCCGTCCTTGATGACTCTTGTTGTAAGTCTCAACCGCTCGGCTGGCTTCTAAGCGCTTCAAGATAGGGTAGAGGGTGGATTCTGAGATTGGTAGTAAAGGAGAAATATTTTTGACTAATTCATAGCCATAAGAGTCCCCGTGCTGCAAATAGGCTAAAACACAAATTTCCAATAATCCTTTTTTTAATTGGGCATCCAAAGGCTCTCCTCCTGTTCATATCCATACTATACATTACATAGTATCATTTCACAAGTAGTATCAAAAAAATCAGTCTTAAGACTTAGCCGAGGAAAACAGGGAAGTTTTTCAGAAAAATGGTCAAAAATATAAAACAAAATTAAGAAATTCGGCAGAAAGTATATGTTAACGTTCTCTTTTTTGTTAAAGTAGAAGTATGCAGATTACTTTCAGTAAGAAAATTGGGTGTTGGTGGTGTTTCACTGGAAGAAAGCAAGTGAGAGTAGAGGAGCGTTAGCGAGAGCTGATCGCCTCAAGAAAGGAAGGGGTATTATGAGAAAAGCAACGATTACGAAAAAATATTTGATCAACTGTTTAAAAAAATATCTGGTGGAATATCTTTATCGGCCAATCACTGTCCGCGACATTGCTAAATATGCACGAACATCGACCCAACCAATCTATTTGAATTTTTCAAACATGCAAAATTATAAACAGGCAATGGTCGATGATGTCTTCCATGACATTCATGAAGCAAAAAAAGAGACGGTGATGACACTGGATCCTCTATACTGTTTTTGGCATGACTATTACGTGTTCGCCAGTCGCAATCGAGCCCTCTTTTTTGCATTATTTTTAAATGATATTGGTTGTGGTCCCTACATAAAAGAGTGTTCTTTTGCATATTTTCAAGAAGCAATCGCTGAATCAACTGTTTTTCAATGTGAGCAAGAAAACGATCTGAGGAAATACCATGAAGAAGCCTTGATTTTTTTTAGTGGGTTGGTATTGCTGTTTATTCGTGAAGGGTGTACTGACGGCAACAAGGATTTTATAAAAGATACCATGGAGTATTGGGAACGAATGTTAAAGAAAGCAAAAGGCGTGACGCGAGACCAGGGTCGGCAAGGATTATTAGAGGTTGGTGCGTTTGCTGTAGAGGAATAGGTACTTGAAATCAAGCATTAAAATAAATATCTGAATATTTTGACACCAAAAAACCGTTAGTGATTAAACATTCTTCACTGACGGTTTTTTTGAGGAGGTAAGTCTTGCGGTATGAGTAGAACAATTGTGGTGTTTTCACCTTTTACTGATTGAATCGATAAGGAAGCTTGCGTGCCATAGTACAATGCTAGCCGCTGGCGTACATTGTTGATACCATAATGTTGATCAGAAGGTTCCTCCAGTTGTTTTAGCTGTTCAGGATCAATCCCGGGACCATTGTCTTGAATCTCAAACCGTAGCCATTGTCCTTCTTTGAGGCAGCGGATCGTCAATACCCCTCTGCGGTCATCTTCAATATGATCAAGCCCATGAAAGACGGCATTTTCGACAAACGGCTGCAAGAGTAGATTGATCATCGGATATTCATCGATATTTGAGTCAATTTCGAGGACTAAATCAAAGGAATGGTGATGCATTTTTTGCTGAATTTTAGCATAGGTGATCGTCAGATCGAGTTCTTTGCTGACGGATAGCCGGTTGGATCCTTGGTTTAGGCTGAGACGGTAGAATCGAGACAGCAGCTGAGCCATCTCACGGATCTCGTGATTGCCGTTTAGTGTGGCAGTATTGCTGATCAGTGCTAAGGAATTATAAAAGAAATGCGGATTGATCTGGGCTTGCAGAGCCCGCAATTCGTATTCTTTTTGTTTCAATTCGGCTTCATATACTTCATTGATCAGCTCAGCGATTTTATCTAGCATTTTTTGAAAATTGGTGTATAACTGTCCGACTTCATCTTTTGAAGAATATGTGTGCTGGATTTTGAATTGATCCATTGATAAAGAAGCCATTTGCTGGGCCAAAGAATTGATCGGCTGTACCACGGTTTTTGCTAGCCACCAGCTGGATAAAACCAATATCACTAATACAAAACCAAAGATAATGAATGCCGCACCAACTAGATACAGTAGACTGCTGAAAAATGACTGTGCGGTTTTAACAAAAACGATTTGCCAATGATTATCCAGCAGTACAGGGGCTTCTTCAATAACTGCGCTTCCAACCAACCACTGTTTTTGAGTACGCTGCTGCTTCGTCAAATAATCAATACGGTAAAGCGTCTGCCCGGTCTCTGACTGGATCGTCAAATCGTAAGGTTCCTCAGTGACTGCATCAAGATTCGTGAACAATGCTGCTCGATCGATGGTTAAAACGATGTAGTTTAAGGAATCTGCGGTATGGCCTTTTAAAAAAAGGTTGGTATAAAAAGAAAGTTCCTCCCGTTCTTTGTCAAAATACGTTCGAATCTCGGTCGAAGGTTTTTCTTTTAGAAAAGGCAGTGCTGTATCAGCCGTGATTTTTTTGACGTATTGCCCATGATCATAAAGATCGATCGTGGTGTATAGCGTGATGCCTTTAATATCTGCTTGCGGAAAACGAACACTGTGAAACAAAGGCACGATCGTATTTTGAAAGAGATTGTATTGATCAAAGTTTGAGAAGCGTTGACTAGAAAGCTCTTGCGTCAAGGCGGTATTGTTGGCTAAAAAGAGCAGGCTGTCCCGATAGGTGTGGATCTTGCTTTCTAACTGATAGCTGATACTTTTGAGATTATCGGAGTAAGCACTTTTTTCCTGCTGTTGGATAAAGGCTCGGATGATAGATACCCCGACAAAGGTCAAAACGATCAGAGGAACAATGCTTGAAAGAATTGAAATAAGGACGATCTTTTTTTGAAAACGAAAATTTTTAAAACAATCGTGGACTTTTCTTAACAAGAGGGACCTCTCTTTCTATACGCATCCGGCGTCATTCCGACAATTTCTCGGAACGTTTTGCAAAAATAGGAATAATGATTAAAGCCAACTTGTTTGGAGATAGTTCGAATGCTGCAGTTCGAGTTCTTTAAACGCTTCTGAGCCTGTTTGATACGGTAAGACTTGATGTATTTGGTGATACCCATGCCTTCAGAAGTACTGAATAATTCGCTTAGGTAGTTAGGATTGATATTGACTTCCTTTGCTAACCGCTCCAAGCTCAACTCTTGGTGAAAATGAGCGAATATATAGGATTTTACTTGGCGCACATAGTCATTTGACTGGCTCCCGTTGATTTGAAGCAAGGCATCATAGATATAATGGAAGAGGGCATCAAAAATATCCGCAATTAGTTGCAGACTTGGCGCTTCCAGTATTTTTCCAATCTGATTAGCGCCATACTCCGCATCAAAAGTGATCGTGCACTGATCGAGGATTGTTTGATAAAAGGTCGCAAAATAAAACTTGGCATTGGTTGGTTCCTCACGTCCATTTGTTTCAAAGCAGTCGAAAACTGTTTTCACAAGCGCGTGGGCTTTTTTACTTTCGTATTGATTCACATACGAAACGGTTTTTTCAAAAAGCGCTTTCTTGACGATGTAGTGATCTCCCGGAAGCAGCTGGCAGATTTTCCCTTTGTTTTGCTGATAAAAAGACCGCTGACTGGTTCTCAGTAAGTCATGATAGGTGCCATACACCCCTGAATGGTGGGGAACTGGTCCGCTGTCAAAAAGTGTTATTTTTTGCTGAAACTGTTTGGAAAAATAGGTAGTTAAGTTGTTTTTTCGCTCTTCGATTTCCCTTTTTGGCAAAGGTTCGTTAAAAAAGAGCAGTTGTGCTGGAGCTAAAAACAAACTGAACATTTCAGGAAATGCAGCAGATAGCGAAGGGACAAAATCCGGCGCATTCCAAGAATCCAGCGGCCAAGTAACGAGAAAAAAAGAGGGATGAGTCTTAAAAAAATCTTGTGCAATCGATTGCTCTTCCTTCGGCAGTGAATGCCAAGGATAGCCATAAAAAAGTTTACTCAAAATCTCTTTCAAGTAATGGGTTTGTGCGATTGTTTTTGTGTAAGCGCGCTGCTTTTGTTGATCAATAAAAAGAATGATTTTATTTATTTGTTCATAAAAATCATCAGGGTCGATTGGTTTTAAGAGGTAGTCAACCGCTTGTAACTGTATGGCTTTTTTTACATAATGAAAATCTTCAAAGCCGCTGATAAACATCACAGGAATTTCAGGAACTGCTTCTTTGATTCTCGCTACGAGGGCATGTCCATCCATAAAGGGCATCTTTACGTCGGTAATTATCAAGTCAAAGGGCTGTTTCTGAAAAAGTTGCCAGGCTTCGCGGCCATTTTTGGCTTCTTCGATCAGCCATTCTTTTTCATGCTGACTCAAGAAGTATTTGATCACTTCTCTTTGATCGTAGCTGTCATCAGCAAGCAGCAGTCGGTACATGGTTTTCGCCGTCCTTTCGTATAGAGAAAATTACGCAGTCGCTTCTTCTTTCTATAGTAAGCGATAAACAAAAAAAGCAACAGAGCGAATTTGTAAACGTTTTATTTTTCTGGAAATCGTGCTATGAATCTGAAAAAAGTGCTATATTTTCTGTGGAAGCGATTGCGTATAATAAGGATATCAAAAAAGTTTGAGGAGGAAAACAATGAAATTTAGGCGGGGGACAGCAATGTTAACAGCAGTTGCTTCAGCACTTATTATGACAGGATGCAGTTCAGAAGAAGCAAAGACCAATGAAAATGGGGATACCGTGATTACGATCGGACGCCAGACCGCACCGAACTCGAAACTGCCTGAGGGGGATTCTTACAGCAATAACGCATATACTCGATTGATTCAAGAACGCTTGGGCATCGAGCTGGAGAGTGCCTTTGAAGCCCATGGGGAAGACTATGATCGTCAAGTATCGCTAGCGATCGCTTCAGGGGAACTACCGGATACGATGATCGTCGGATCAAGAGATGAATTGGAAGAATTAGTTAACAATGATTTAGTGGAAGACTTAACCGAAGTATTTGAGGAGCATGCCAACGATTTTCTAAAAGACATCTATGATTCGTTTGATGGGATTCAGTTAGAAGCAGCCACGTTTGATGATCGCTTGATGGCGATCCCATCTACTAGCGATGACTTCGGGCCCAATCTTGTCTGGTTGCGCCAGGACTGGCTAGATGAGCTAGGTATTGAACTGGATAAAGATGGCAATCGCTCAATTACATTGGATGAGTTGAAGGAAACAGCGATTGCTTTTCAAGAAAATGATTTAGCCAATACCGGAAAAGCAGTTGGTTTGCCATTGGCCTTCTGGTTGTCTTCGCCAAATCATGGCGGCACGGCATATACCGGAACAGCCATCATGAATGCGTTTGGAGCCTACCCAAAATCGTATCTCCAAGATGAGAATGGGCAGATGTTTTATGGATCCAATACGCCAGAAATGAAAGAAGCACTAACGCTACTGAAGGACTGGCAAGATGAAGGGTTCATGGATCCGCAATTTGGTACCCGCACGTATGACGATATCCATGCCATGATGGTTAATGGAGAAACGGGCATCGCTTTTGGTCCTTGGCACATGCCTGACTGGGGCTTAGTACAAGCCAAACAAAATGATCCAAATGCTGAATTTGTTCCTTATGCCCTTGAAAATGCTAACGGCGATGGAGGGGTCAATGCCGTGGCTAACCGCGGCACTGGGCAATACATCGTGGTGCGCAAAGGTTTTTCTGAGCCGGAAAAAATCATGGAGATGATCAATCTGATTTATGGTGAAGTTGCCAACTCGGAAGATATTGAAGCCGAGTTTCCGGAAATTTATGACTATGCGAAAGTGGATGTCGATGGGACGGTTCGTCCATGGAATGTTGTTTTCTTAAAAGCCTATAGTGAGATTGATGATGCAGTAGAAGCTTCCAAGGCGGCGGTTGGCGAAACATCTATCGAGGATATCTCCAACTTCTTCATCAAAGAAAACGCCGAAAAAATCAAGCAATATCTGGATAGCCCTGAAGAAACTGATCCGGTGGACTGGACCCGCTATGCCTCCCGCTATTTAGCCGTCAATAATGTGATGGGCGGTATCAGAGAGCAAGGACGCTTGAATGAAGTGAAACCACCGCGTTTTGATTCGATCAAAGCCAATGAACGAAACGGCGCACAAGTAGGGAAACTGGAGGAAGAGACCTTCATTAAGTTTATCACTGGAGAAGAACCCCTGGAAAACTTCGACAACTATGTTGAAACCTGGAATAGCCAAGGTGGGACAGCCATACTTGAAGAAATGCAAGAAGTAGTAGATCAGCGAGCAGATAATTAAGCGGCCACTCCAGCGGTTCTGACACTCGTCTTTCGAACAAAGAAAAGCAAGGTTGTATGCAGGAAAACCGACTGCAGGTGCCTTTTCTTTGTTCGAATTTTTTCATCAAGCGGCTGGTGAGGCAAAAAATTTATGGAGGAGTAAGTAAATGGAACTTTCTGTTGAAAAAGAAAGCAAAAAAGAAAAGAAAAAGTGGTTTTCTCGAGATCAGCTTTTCTTTCTAGGGATGATTTTACCAGGCATAATTTTTATTTTGATTTTTTCTTATGGTCCTATGTTTGGGTTGTTGATGGCATTTCAAGATTATGTGCCAGCGAAAGGTGTATTTGGTTCTGAATTTGTGGGATTCGAGCACTTTCGCTATTTGTTCAGTTTACCGGATATTTTCTTAGTAACTAAAAACACGATTTTCATCGCTTTCTGGAAAATTGTCTTTAATACGATCGTACCGATTCTTTTTGCGATTCTATTAAATGAAGTACGTGTAAAGTGGATGAAACGCTCCATTCAGACCATCGTATATTTGCCCCATTTTCTTTCATGGGTCATATTGGCTTCAGTAGTGGTCAATTTATTCAGTCTTGATGGAACGGTGAATCAGATTTTACAAAACTTTGGTGTAGAACCATTAAACTTTTTGGGTAGTAATCAGCTGTTTCCTCGTTTGCTGATCGGGACCGATGTTTGGAAAAGTTTTGGTTACAGTTCAATCGTGTACCTTGCTGCCATTACCTCGATTGATCCGGGATTATATGAAGCAGCAACGATGGATGGTGCTTCTTGGTCAAAAAAAGTCTGGCACGTAACCCTGCCGGGGATGATGCCTTTTATTTTGCTGATGACGATTTTGTCGCTGCCTAATATCTTGAATGCCGGCTTCGACCAAATTTATAACCTGTATTCTCCGGTTGTGTATCAAAGCGGCGATATTATCGATACCTATGTCTACCGAATCGGTCTGATCGGTAGAGACTATAGCTTAGGAACCGCCGTTGGTCTGGTCAAATCGGTGATCGGTCTATTCTTGATTTGGTCTTCCAACAAAATTGCGGAGAAGAAGACTGACAGAGTGATGTTTTAAGGAAAGGAAAAAAGAGATGAAAGAAAAATTTAGTATACGGCATGCAGTAATTTATTTGATCGTCATTGTTTTGGCTCTTTCTTGTTTAGTACCGATGTTGAATGTCGTGGCACTTTCTTTAAGCAGCAGCAGTGCCGTCGCGGCAAATGCTGTGGGGCTATGGCCAGTGGATCTGACCTTAGCGGCTTATGAGCGCATCATGAGCGATCAGCAGTTTTGGCGTTCTTTTGGTATTTCAGTCATTCGTGTGGTGATCTCTTTATTGCTGAATTTGGTGATGATCGTAACGATGGCTTATCCGCTATCTAAATCAAAAAAAGTATTTCGAACGAGAAAATTATTCATGAGTGTGATGGTTTTCGCTATGCTCTTCAGTGGCGGCATGATCCCAACGTATTTGGTCGTTCGCAATCTAGGATTATTGAATACGATTTGGTCCCTGATTTTACCTAGTGCAGTCCCTATCGGCAGTGTGATCTTGGTGATGAATTTCTTTCGGGGAATTCCCAAATCATTGGAAGAATCTGCTCGGATCGATGGGGCCAACCCACTGCAGATTTTGGGACGAATCTATATTCCAATGTCTTTGCCGTGTTTGGCAACCGTTTCTCTATTCAGTATTGTCGGTAGTTGGAATGATTTTTTCAGTGGACTGATCTATATGACCAAGACTGAAAACTATCCTTTAATGACCTATATCCAAACACTATCAGTCAACATTGCTGAAACAATGCAACAAGCCGGGAATTTGACTTCCGAGCAGCTACAAAGTCTACTAGCGGTCTCTGATCGAAACTTGAATGCAGCGAAGATCGTGGTGGCAGTGGTGCCGTTATTGATTATTTATCCGCTTCTACAAAAATATTTCGTTCAAGGAATCGTTGTCGGATCAGTAAAGGAGTAAACCCACATGATACACTTTTTTCATTCAGAAAACTTCTTCGCACGAATCGCTTGGAAATTCAGCCAGTTGCTCCTATTAAATGTACTACTCTTGTTTTTTAGTTTGCCGCTCTTCACGATCGGTGCAGCCATTACTGCGGGTTCTAAAGTGGCGACTGATCTGATAGAAGGAAAAGCACCGGCTGTTGTTCAGCAGTTTTGGTCGGTCTTTTGCCAAAGCTTTCGAAAGAGCACTCTTATCTGGCTCAGTCTACTTTTTTCTTTGTGGCTTTTGACTGCTGATTGGTTGTATTATTTCCAACTAAAAGGGACGCCTGATCTTTTTACCGTAGGCTTAGTAATTTGTACGTTCATGTGGCTTCAATTTTTCCAAGTTTCGTTTTTCTTACTCGCACGTTACGATAGCGGAATCAAAACGATCCTTTTGAACAGCATAAAAGTCGCCGCAAAGCACCCTTTTAAAATACTTAGTCTTCATATTCTGACTGCAGCCCCTATTGTCATCATGCTTCTTTCACCCTATGCGCTGGTTTTCAGCATGTACATTGCCTGCTTTTTTGGTCTTAGCTGTTTTTTGTATGCACGCTGTCAGTTATTGTTGGCAATTTTCAAGAAATATGAGAAGGTAGAAATAGCAGAAAAGTAACTGGCTTTTATAGTTAGAAACGTTGAATGGAGGAATTTTGATGGGACAAAACACGCAGTATGGAGAAAAAAAGATTGCGATCGATCGCAGGATCGGTTTTTTAGAAGAACATACGTATCACGGGAATGATCTTGGTGTGACTTTTCAAGGACAGCAAACCACGTTCAAATGCTGGTCACCAGAGGCAGAGGCCGTTTCAGTATTGCTTTATCAAAGCGGTGTTGCTGGGACTGACGATCGTCTGCTGACGCTGCCGATGGTTCAAGAAGACAACTGTTGGCAAGTCACGACGGAAGAAAACGTCAAGGAGCTGTTTTATACCTTTGAGTTTCAACGAGATGGGCAGAAAATAGAAGCGATGGATCTTTATGCCAAGGCAGTAGGGATCAACGGAAACCGCGGTGCGATCATTGATTTAAAGGAAACAGATCCTGAAGGTTGGCAGGAAAGTCACGGCGTCGGTCAGCAGTCGATCACAGATGCCTATATTTGGGAATTACATGTCGAAGATTTCAGTGGTGCCGAAAACAGCGGTATTTCACCAGAAAATAGCGGAAAATATTTAGCCTTCACTGAAAAAAAGACCCATCTGGTGGGAGATGAAAGTCAACCAACTGGCATGGCCTATTTAAAAGAGCTGGGGATCAATTATGTTCATCTGCTGCCGATCTTCGATTTTGACAATGATGAAACTTCGTCTGCCTACAACTGGGGCTATGATCCGAAAAATTACAATGTACCTGAAGGACGATACGCTTCTGATCCTAGTGATCCCAAGGCGCGGATTCGTGAATGCAAGCAAATGATCCAATCGCTGCACGAAGAAGCCATCGGCGTTGTGATGGATGTGGTCTTTAATCACACTGCGATCACGGAAGAATCATGGTTTAATTTGACGGTGCCTGATTATTACTACCGTCAAGATGATGCAGGGAATTTTGCGGACGGTTCTGCTTGCGGCAATGAAGTGGCTTCTGAACGGAAAATGATGCGTAAATTTATCATTGATTCAGTTTTATATTGGGCGCAAGAATACAAAATCGACGGCTTTCGTTTTGATTTGATGGGCTTGATCGATGTGGAAACCATGAACCAATTGCGTCAACGCCTAGATGATGCCGGCTTCAGCCATGTGATTTTATACGGCGAGCCATGGGATGCCGGCAGCAATCAAATTATTCAGCCGAATATCCCAGCAAATAAAAGTAATGTTTGGGCACTGTCAGAAGGCGTTGCGGTTTTTAGCAATGATTTAAGAGACAGTATCAAAGGCGATGTCTTTGAAGAAACAGACGGCGCGTTTATTCAAGGAATGAATGGTCAACCGCAAGTCAAGCAAACCTTTTATGCAGCAAATTTGGCAACGGCGATTCAAGGAAATACGAAAGTTGCCGCACAAGAAGGCGCCGAGCGCTGGGCAAAATCGCCCCGCCAAGTGATCGCCTATGCTTCAGTCCATGATAATTTGACCTTATGGGACAAGCTGGTGGCAACCATGCAGGCTTCAGTGAAGGAAAGAAATTATGAGTTTGATCCTGAGCTTTTAGCCCGCAATAAACTAGCAGCAGCCATTTTGTTTACTAGCCAAGGAGCAGTGCTGACTCAAGCTGGGGAAGAATTTGGCCGTACCAAAGAAGGCGATGAAAATTCCTTCCGTTCGCCACTGGCAGTCAATCAGCTGGATTGGTCACGTGCCAAAACCTTCAAAGAGTTGCGCGAGCTGTATCGGGGCTTGTGGGCATTGCGGCAGTCCTATGCACCATTGAGAGATGCCACGACCCAAACGGCTGAAAGCATGGTCTTTTATGAGACAAAGAATGAAAATCGCTTGGCGTATCAAGTACCCAATCGTGACAAACAGCATCCATGGCGTTCTTTATTCGTTATACTCAATAGCACGGAAGAAAGCTGGTCCTTTGACTTACCGACGGCAACAGAAAATGCTTCTTGGCACATCATTGCTGACCCCAAAGGAGCTGGGATCACTTCTCGCGGCGTAGCAGCGTCAGGGATAACCATCGACCCCTTGTCCTTCTGCATTTTGGCGGAACAAAGTAACTAATCAAAGTAGAAGCTAAAACAAACTAAAAATTTTAGTTTGTTTTAGCTTTTTTGGTAGTAAAAAAACAATTCTTTTGCTATACTTTTAACAGAATGAGAAGCAGAAAGCGGTGAGCAAATGAAAGTTGTGATCTCTGATATTGCCCGAAAAGCTGGCGTTTCCAGCGGAACTGTCTCTAATGCAATCAACAATCGTAAGGGGATCAGTGAACAGAAACGGCAAGCGATCTTGAAGATCGCTCGTGAGATGGGGTATTTTGATCAGCGAGAAATTAAAAAAACGGAAAGCCAAAAGATCAAATTTGTTGTAATGAACAAACAAGGAAATGTCGTAGGGGATACGCCTTTCTTTTCTGAATTGATCCGGGGGATCGAAATGGAATGCAGCGCGTTAGGCTATGAATTGGTCATTTCCCATATCACATTGGCGCCAGAGGAAGACCCGATCGAAAAGATCCGCCCAGAATTAGTAGATGGTTTGCTATTGTTAGGAACGGAATTGGAAAAACAAGATTTAGCAGTCTTCCGTCATTTGGAAGTACCCTTAGTGATTTTAGATACGATTTTTAATTCGCAGGACTTTGATTTTGTCGCCATCAATAATCGTGACAGCGCCTATGAGATCGTTGAAAAGATGATCGAAAAAGGCCACCGAGACATTGGCATCATCAACTCAACCTTTCAAATCAACAATTTCCGTGAACGCAAGCAAGGGTTTATTCAAGCGATCCAAGAGCATGATCTGATCCATTATGAAGAGACGGAAGCCTTAGTAGAACCCACCTTGGAGGGCTCATATCAAGACATGAAGGTCTATTTGGAATCCTTGCGTGCCGATCAGCGGCCGTTACCAAGCGCCTTTTTTGCGGTCAATGACAATATCGCCATCGGTGCAATGAAAGCCATTCGCGAAGTGTTCCCCGATCATCCGTTGGCCATCGTTGGGTTCGATGATATTCCTTTGGCGGAATTTTGCAACCCACCGCTGACCACCGTCAAAGTAGATAAAGTGTACCTTGGTCGCCAAGCCGTGCGACGCTTGATCGAGAAAATCACCAGTGAAGATGAAAACCATCTGAAAATGCTGGTCGCCACGACGATCGTCGAACGCGAAAGCATCAAATAAGAAAAAAATAAGAAGAAGACAAAACGTTTAGCAAGCGTTTTGTCTTTTTTTAGTTATTAAACAAAAATATTTATCTAAAACTATTGCAAAATATTTAGCTTATGCTATATTTAAGGTGTAAAAAGTAAGGGATTACATTTTGAGGAAGTGAATAGATGACACAGATCGGTCTCTTTTGTGCAACTGGGCTCTCCAGCGCACTGCTCGTCAAAGCGCTCAAAGAACAACTAGCGGATGATCAGCATTACCAAGTGAATTCCGCGCCTTTTTCAGAAATATTTATGGTGGGAAATGACTATGATTTTTTGATTTTAGCTCCTCAAACCCGCTTCAATCAAGCGAAAGTCGTAACAGCCTTTCCTAATAAAAAAATCGTTTTACTGACGGATAAGGAATTTCTGAGCAGAAATGTAGCACGAATCGTCGAAGAAATAAAAATTTAGCTAAATATACTAAAACGCAAAGGGTGGTTTTATGGATAAAGTAACAATCGGGTTCGCCCCGACTAGAAGAAATTTATTTAGTGCAGAAGCAGCCATTGAGTACGCCAATCTGACACGACAAAAAATGGACGAACTGGCCATTGATTATGTAGATATTTTAGATATCAACGAAGACGGCTTGCTATACGATGATGAAGGGGTTGAAAAAATCGCCGAAAAATTCAAAGCAGCAAAAATCGACGGTCTTTTTCTAGCCAATGAAAACTTTGGTACGGAATATGCCTGTGCTCGTCTAGCCAAAAAACTAGATGTTCCCGTCTTATTATGGGGACCCAAAGACGAGACACCAGCCGCCGACGGTTCACGTTTGCGGGATACGCAATGCGGTCTTTTCGCTATCGGTAAAGTCTTGCGCCGTTTCAAGGTACCTTTCACCTATGTCAAAAATTCTGATATTGATTCACCGGAATTTGCCCGCGGCTTGCAAGACTTTATCAAAGTCTGCAATGTCGTCAAGACCTTCAAACAAACACGAATCTTGCAAGTTGGCCCACGCCCCTTTGATTTTTGGACCGTGATCTGCAACGAAGGCGAACTATTGGAGCGTTTCAATATCTCGCTATCACCAGTACCGATCCAAGAAGTGGTGCAAGAAATCAAGAAAGTCAAAGAACAGCAGCCAGATAAATTGCAAGCAGTCATTGATTATTTCGAAACCAATACGGAAGTCCAAATTTCGGCGAAAGATTTGGAGATGGTGGCAGCCCTTAAAGTGGCCTTGCAAAACTTATGTGAAAGCTACGGCTGCAATGCAGGGGTCATCCAGTGTTGGACGGCTTTACAAGACGAAATCGGTATTTTACCGTATGCCTCCCTGTCGCTTTTACAAGAAGAAGGTCTGCCTTTTGTCTGTGAGACGGATGTTCATGGGGCGATCTCGGAACTGTTGGTCGAAGCCGCTTCGTTGGGGGAACACCGTGCGATCTTTGCGGATGTCAACTGCCGCCATCCAGAAAACGAGAATGGCGAATTGCTGCAGCACTTAGGGGTTTTTGCTTATTCCACCGCGGAGACCAAACCCATTTTGCCGCAACGGCATTTTGTTTTTGACTATCCAGGATCAGTCGCTTTTCGGGCAATCAAAGACGAGTATACGTTGTGTCGCTTTGATGGAGACAACGGCGAGTATTCGTTGCTGATGGGCACCGGCAGAGGGATCGATGGACCATACAATCAAGGGACCTATCTCTATCTAGAATTTGCGAATTTGAATCGCTTGGAATTCAAACTCGTTGAGGGCCCTTATATTCATCATGTTGCGGCGGTCAGAAAAAATGTGGTGCCGATCTTGTACGAAGCGTGCAAATATATCGGCGTGCAGCCAGATTTTTATGATCCGATCGAAGAAGACGTCAAAGCATACTTGAGAGGGGATCAATCATGGAAATAAACGAGCTGGAAATGAAGGCTTTAACGATTCGAAAATCCTTGTTAGAGCTGATCTATCAAGCAAAAACGGGTCATACTGGTTCGGATCTTTCTTGTACCGATATTTTAGTGGCCCTGTATTATCAGATAATGAATGTGGATGCGAAAGATCCTCAAAAGCAAGATCGTGACCAGTATATCCAAAGTAAAGGACATGCTGCAGAAGTACTATGGGCCGTTTTAGCGGACAAAGGTTTTTTGCCGAAAGAAGAATTAGCCACCTTTTCGCAATTTGGTTCACGACTGATCGGTCATCCAAACAATAAAGTAGCTGGGGTTGAGATGAATACTGGTTCGCTAGGTCACGGCTTACCCGTCGCAGTAGGGATCGCCTTGGCAGGCAAACTGGATCACCGCACGTATCAAACCTATACGTTGTTGGGAGATGGCGAATTAGCAGAAGGCTCGGTATGGGAAGGAGCCATGGCGGCTGCCAACTACCAGCTGGACAATTTGACCGCCATCATTGATCGCAACGGCTTGCAGATCACTGGAGCCTCGGAAGATGTGATGGCAGTGGAGCCGCTAGATGAAAAATGGCGTGCCTTTGGTTGGGATGTGCATATCGTTGATGGCAATGATATGGCTGCCTTGGTGGCTGCATTAGAAAAACCGCATCAGCCCAATCAACCGAAGCTGATCATTGCTAAAACCATCAAAGGCAAAGGCTATTCTGCAGCCGAAAATCAAGCGCAATGGCATCATAAAGTGCCAACGGCAGAAGAGCTTGCACAAGCTATTGCCGAACTTGATCAGCAAATGGAGGTTTTGACTCATGGGAAAAAATAATATTGCCAATCGCCAAGCGATGTGCGACGTATTGATTGAAGAAGGAAAAAAGAATCCTGCGATCACGGTGTTGACCAGTGATTCTCGTGGTTCCGCTTCGTTAGCACCTTTTGCCAAGGAATTACCGACACAATTGGTGGAAGTAGGGATCGCAGAGCAAAACATCGTCAGTATTGCGGCCGGCTTAGCCCATATGGGCAAACACCCTTTCGTTGCATCCCCTGCTTGTTTTCTCAGCATGCGCAGTATCGAGCAGATCAAAGTCGATGTCGCGTATTCGAATAAAAATGTCAAACTCGTAGGCATCAGCGGCGGTGTCAGCTATGGGGCATTAGGCATGAGTCATCATTCCTTGCAAGACATCGCAGTGGCACGAGCGATCCCTAATTTGCAAGTGCTGTTGCCAGCAGATCGCTTTGAAACGATCCAAATGTTTAAAGCCTTAGCGGCATCAAATGAACCAGCCTATATCCGTCTCGGTCGCAATCCTGTTGAAGATTGTTATGATTCTGCAGATTATCCTTTTGAGATCGGCAAAGCCATTGAGCTGAGAAGCGGTCAAGATGTCGCATTGCTCGCCACTGGCGAAACCGTGCGCCAAGCGTTGGATGCTGCTGAGCTATTGGAAAAACAAGGTATCACTGCTACCGTTTTAAATGTTCATTCCTTGAAGCCCTTTGATTCAGAAACGGTCAAACGAGTGGCGAAAGAAACAGGCACCGTGATCACTGTGGAAGAACACAGCCGATACAACGGCTTAGGAGCTGCCGTGGCGGAAACGCTGGCAGAAGAAACGGACATTCGACAAAAAATCATTGCTTTTCCGGATGAAGCCTTGATTACTGGTTCTTCGTCAGAACTGTTTGCCCATTATGGATTAGACGGTGCCTCCATAGCGAAAACAGCGGTTGCGTTTCTAGGAGCTTAAGATGGACAAGACCTATCAGCTTGTTTTAGATCAGAGTACATCCGGTACCAAGCTCTTACTGTTTCAAGAAGGGAAAATCCTGCAGCGTTACGATAAAAAACATCGCCAAATTTATCCAAAAGTCGGGTGGGTCGAACATGATCCCCTCGAGATTTGGCAAAATGTCCAAGAATTGCTGGCACAAGTGTTTCAAGAACAAGCGATCACTGCAGATCAAATCGTTTCCTTGTCATTGACCAATCAGCGAGAAACGATCGTTGCTTGGGATCGATTGACCGGCAATCCCCTGTACAATGCGATCGTGTGGCAATGCAACCGCAGCGCTACGATTTGTGAAGAATTGACGGCACAAGGCTGGGAAAAGACGATCAATAAAAAGACCGGTTTGCGCTTAGATCCGTATTTTTCCGGCACCAAAGTGAAATGGTTGGCCCAAGAATTATCGGCCATCAAAGAAAAGTCGGGGACTGGCGAATTGGCGATCGGTACGATGGATAGCTGGCTGTTGTGGAATTTAACGCAAGGGACAGTATTTGCGACAGAAGCCAGCAACGCTTGCCGAACATTGTTTTACAATATTGAAGAGGGCCGTTGGGATGCAGAACTCGTCAAACTTTTTGGCATCCATTTAGCAGACTTGCCAGCGATCAAACCTGCTGATATGGTTTTCGGTAGCTATCACGGAATCCCTATCAAAGGGATCTTAGCCGATTCACAAGCGGCATTATTTGGGGAAGGTTGTCAAAGCCTTGGGGATGTAAAAATCACGATGGGCACCGGTTGTTCGATCATGATGCAAGTGCAGCAGGAGCAGACGTTGCGGGATCGCCGCATTTTGACGACGGTCGGCTGGCAAACTAGCCAGGAAACAGCGTTTGCGCTAGAAGGCATCATCCGTTCCTGTGGTGACGCCATCAACTGGTTCAGTGAGCAAGTGGCTCCGCTGCCAGATGTAGCTGAGATCTGCCAAGAAGTCCTGACCAGTGACAGTCAAGAAGACATCTATTTTATCCCAGCATTGCAAGGAATGGGTGCCCCTTTTTGGGATAATACGATGACTGCCAGCTTTGTCGGCATGAAACGCACAACGACGACTCATGAGCTGTTGAAAGCCGTTTTAGAAAGCATCATTTTTCAAATCAAAGCAGTGATCGATGTGATGGAAGAAGTCGCTGAACGACTGATCAATCAGGTAATGATTGATGGCGGTGTTTCGAAAAACCGCGCCTTGATGAGCTTATTGGCGACTTTGATCAATAAACCCGTCATCGTCAGCGAAGTCGAAGAATTTTCAGCCATCGGCACAATGCTTGTTGCCAAACCAACCATGAATGAACCAGCTATTCAGCAAACCACGATCGTTCCGCAAGCCGAACAGGCCGTGATCCGTTTGAAATATGAAAAATGGAAACGGTTCATTGAGAAGTCAGCTGCTTTTAGTGAAGGATAAAGGAGGAACTATATGGAGATTCAACGAATTCAACTGAATCAAACGGCTTACGTGGATACCTATTTATTGCACCAATCCAAAGAGTACAATGTCGGCAAGAAACGACCGCTAGTGATCGTCTGTCCAGGCGGCGGCTACGCCTTTACCAGTGATCGAGAGGCGGAAGTCATTGCCTTGAAATTCAATAGTATCGGGCTAAATAGCGTTGTTTTATGGTACACCACCGGTGATCAGGTGAAAAACGTTCCCCACAATGCCTTGATGGAAGCCGCCCAAACCGTCAAAATCATTCGTGAGCATGCTCAAGAATGGTTGGTGGATGAGGATCAAATCATCGTTTGCGGTTTTTCAGCAGGCGGACATCTAGCATTACAGTTAGCGACGCGCTGGCACGATGCTGAGCTGGCAGAAGTGTTGGGCGTCAGCAGTGACTTACTGAAAGTGAATTTGGCGATCGCTGGCTACCCATTGGTTTATCAAGAGCATGCTTTCCCAATCGATGAGCTAGGCTTTGCCGCTCGTCTAATCGAAACACCTTTAACTGCCAACGAGCGCTTTTTTGGGAGTAAACAACCGACGGAAGAAGCCATTCAATCCATGAACATTTTGCATCATGTCGATCAGTGGACACCTCCGATGTTTCTCTGGCATACGACGGAAGACGTCTTAGTCGATGTGGCGCACTCGTTGAAGTTGGCGGTCAAATTAAGAGAAGCAGAAATTCCATTCGAACTGCATATTTTTGAAAAAGGCGAACACGGACTGGCATTAGCGGATCGAACAACGGCACGCAAGTCAAGTCACCTCAATGCCCATGTCGCCAAATGGTTTGAGCTGTGCGAAGGCTGGCTCAGTAGTTATATTGATTAATAACCGCCAGTGCACAACTTGTGCCGATGAAAGGAGAGCACCACCGTGAAAATCACCGTAAGCCAAAATAACCGCACCTTATTGCGAGACGGACAGCATTTCTTTTATTTAGCCGATACTTGCTGGAGTGCCTTTACTAGTATTCAAGAAAATGACTGGATCACCTACTTAGACAAACGCAAAGAGCAGGGCTTCAATACCCTTCAAATCAATGTGTTACCGCAATGGGATCGCAGCCGTGGTCAATTTGACTGCTTGCCGTTTCCCCTTGATGCGGGCGTCTTTGATTTTACGGTTTGGGAGGATGCCTATTTCGAACGGGCTCAGCGTCTTTGTAAAATTGCCGATGAGAAAGGCTTTACTTTAGCATTGGTTGTCTTGTGGTCAAACTATGTCGCTGGCACTTGGGCTAGCCAGTTGGACAAAGAACGCAACGTGTTGCCGGAGGATTGCCGCCAGGCCTACTATCAAAAAGTGATTAAGACGTTTGATGCCTTCCATCCGATCTACTTTATTGGTGGCGATACGGACTTCCCAACACAGCCAACCATCGATACGTATCTAGAAGCCTTAGTTTTCTTTGAAAAGCATTCGCCCAATACCTTGAAAACGATTCATATCAAGGGACGTTTTGAAGAAATCCCTGAACCTATCGTCGAACATTTGGACTTATTTTTATACCAATCAGGTCATAACAGCGCCTTTTTGAATATGCCTTATTATTTGGCAGAGCGTTTTTATCAACGAGAACCGCAACTGCCGATCATCAACTCAGAACCTTGCTATGAACAAATGGGCTATGCCCGTCACGTATACGGTCGATTTGGTCAAAAAGATGTCCGCAAAGCAGCATGGCAATCATTGTTAGCCGGCGGCTCGGCTGGGATCACGTACGGTGCCCACGGCATCTGGAGTTGGCAAACCCCGACGGCAACCTTTGCGGAAGAAATCGGGGAAGCGTTTGACCGTCCGATGATTTGGCCAGAAGCTTTGTCTTTTCCTGGGGCAGATGATTATGGCTTTATCAAGCAATTATTTGAATTATTAAATATTCAGGAGCTTGTGCCTTGCCAAGAGCGCTTGATCGATGCAGATGAACAGATTCGTATGGCAGCTATCGCAGGAAGGAAGGATGCCTTGCTTTACTTGCCAAGCAATACAACAGTTCGCCTGCAAGGAGATCTTTCTACAGCGCCCGTCACATTGATCGATTTGAACACCAATCGTTTCTTGAAACCAAAACTGACAGTTACTGATGGTATCACTGTTTTCCATCCCCACAATTGTCATGAAGATGTATTGTTCGTCATCCAAATAAAGGAGTGAAAAGAAAATGGATAAATATATGGATAAGGTATTAGTATTTGCAGATAAAATCTCCAACAATCGGTATTTAAAGGCAATTTCAAACGGGTTGATGGCGACGCTGCCGATCAACATTATTGGCTCGATCGCCTTGTTGTTAGCAGTTTTGCCGATTCAAGGGTGGACAGATTTTATCAACTCGATCAATATTGGCGGTTATTTTTCCGTCGGTTACAGTATGACCGTTGGGGTTATCTCAGTGTACGCTTCCTTTCTTGTCGGTCACCGTTTAGCGACAGAATTTAAGCAGTCGGCAGTCCCTGCCGGCATCGTTTCGTTGTTTGCCTTTTTGATGATGACGCCAATGGTCACCTTGGAGGAAACAACGACCCTCGACATGAGCAAACTCGGCGCTCAAGGCTTGTTTACCGCTATGATCTGCGGCTTAGTTTTTGCTCGTTTGTACTGCTTTATTTTAGAAAAAAATATCGCCATCAAAATGCCAGCAGGCGTGCCGCAATTTGTGACGGATACCTTCGCCGGTTTGATTCCAGCAATTATTTCTGGGTTTACCGCGATCGTCATTAGCTGGGCATTCAGTTTTACTTCTTATGGCTCATTTTCAGATTTCATCTATCAAATCTTGGCAATGCCGCTGCAAAGCTTGTCTTCTAGTGTCGGTTCGTTGTTATTTATTGTACTGATCCAAATGGTGCTATGGTTCTTCGGTATCCATGGTTCGTTGGTGGTGGGTAGCTTTGTCACCGCTTTGTACTTACCAATGGATGTAGAAAATATGGATGCTTTAGCTAGCGGTGTTGCTCGTTCCGAGCTGCCAAATATTTTGAGCAAGTCGTTTTATGATTTGTTTGCTGGTATTGGTGGGGCTGGGGGAACATTGTCATTGATTATCGTTATTTTGCTGTTGGCGAAATCAAAACAATCACGGACAGTCGCTAACCTAAGTGCCGTTCCTGGATTGTTCACCATTAATGAGCCGGTGATTTTTGGCTTACCGCTGATTTTGAATCCAATCATGGCGATTCCGTTCATATTAACACCATTGGTTCAAGTGCTTGTGGCGTACCTAGCGATCTGGAGTGGGATCGTTCCACGACTTAGTGGCGTACAAGTTCCCTTTGGCACACCGATTTTTCTAAATGGGTTTCTAGCTGGAGGTTGGCAGGTCGCAGTTCTACAAGTCGTTTGCGTTTTGGCAGGCTGCTTGCTGTACATTCCTTTTGTTAAAGTCTTAGATAAAGGAAAATTAAAAACAGAAGCAGAAGCTGCGCAAGCGGAGGTTCAAACTGAAAGTATCGATCCAGCTGGAGAAACCGTCTGACTTCAGGGGAACAATGCGTAAAAGGCAGGACCTTGTTCTTCTTCAACAAGGGACAAGGTGAATTTTTGCACACTTGATTTCTTAAGACGGTGAATCCAGTCAATGATCGGCCATTCCCGAAAGCAGATAGGCTCTGATTGATCTACTTAGTAATCGAATGGTTCGGGGAAACGCCGATGATCCCAATGCAAATGTGACACAAATAGATTTTCTGATTTTTGATTTTACTCAGTGTGGGTCTTTTTAAAAAAGATACCAGCTGCTCCCCCACAATTGCTATCAAGACGTTTTGTTTCTCGGACACAGATCAAAAAGGAGTGTATTATATGACTTTCGCAGAGACGTTCACCGAAAAAGGCCAGTACTACGCAAGTAAGATTCAGCAAAATAAGTATATGCAAGCAATCTCTAATGGGTTGATGTCGCTATTGCCGATCATGATCATCGGCGCATTCAGTACACTGTTGTCTTCCATGCAAATCGAAGTCTATCAATCAATGATCGCCCCATTTCGTGATATTATCGCCTTACCGGCACAATTTACGACAAATGCATTAGCTATTTATGCCGCTTTTTCCATCGCTTACAAATTGGCAGGCTTGTATGGAAAAGAAGGCTTGATCCCTGGCTTTGTTTCCTTATTTTCCTTTTTAGTCTTAACACCAATCAGTTTTTTTGAAGATGGAGAGCTTGTGATCAATGCCTTGACCTTTGACTGGCTGGGGGCTAGAGGGTTGTTTGCGGCGATGATCGTGGGTGTCTTAACTGCCCGTTTGTATGTGTTTTTTGTCGATAAAAACTTGGTTATCACAATGCCGGAGGGGGTACCACCAACGATTGCCAAAACATTTTCGGGACTGGTTCCAGCAGTGTTAGTAGCAGTCTTATTTACGATAACAGCCGGTTTGTGGAAGATGACGGAATTCGGTAGTTTCCATCAATTTGTATACACGATTCTACAAATTCCACTGCAAAGTCTCGGAGGTTCGATCTGGTCGATTTGTATCGCCTTATTGATCATGCAGTTGTTGTGGGTCTTTGGGATTCACGGAGCAATCGTTGTATTAGCGGTTATTCGTCCAATAATGACTGCTCTGGATCTTGAGAATTTAGCTGCGTATCAAGCAGGAGAACCGATGCCTAACTTAGTGACTGGTTCTTTTTGGAGTATTTATGCTAATTTTTCCGCCATGCTTGGTCTAGTAGTAGTTTTACTCTTTTTATCAAAGAGTAAACAATTCAAAATTATCGGGAAGCTGGGAGCACCAGGAGCACTTTTCGGGATTCATGAACCGCTGATTTTCGGATTACCAATTGTAATGAACCCAATTCTGGCGATTCCCTACATTTTAAGCCCAGTTGTCTGCGTGGTGATTGGCTATATCTTAACCATCACGAATATTTTACCAATTCCTATCGGGATGCAAGTGCCTTTTGGTGCCCCGATCGTTCTCTCAGGTATTCTGCAAGGAAGCTGGAAACTCGGGGTAGCCCAGTTACTGATGATTCCCTTGTGTGCCTTGATCTATTACCCATTTGTCCGCATTTTGGATAAGAAAAATGCCGAACAAGAATTGGCGCAAGAAACGCAAGAAAAAGCAGCAGAACAAAGCATGGATCGAGTGATTTCTTGATGGGGTTTATGACGAAAAAGGAGTGCATAAAAAAGCGATGGGGACTTACGTCCGCCATCGTTTTTTACAGCCTTCTTTTTATGACCAAGCAAGAATAGATCATATCCAGTATATATTCGAGGGATAGCCCATATTGAAGGGCACTGAAAGCATCGTTGGATGAATAGTAGAGATAAAAGCTTTCATTACAGATCAGTGATAGATCTTTTTCGACAAAGCTAGTGATAGCAATTGTCTTACTGTTTCTTTTTCTCAATTTATACGCGATATCGATCATTGTTTGATTCTTCCCAGAATGACTGATAATGAATGAAATAGTCTCACGTGCATTTGTCGAGGAAATATAAAACTCGTTTAATGAGTTAAATGCTTGAGCATGGATATTTAAATTATTTAATTTAATGCAAGCAGATTGAACACGAGGGAAATTGATATCGCTTGCATAAAAATCAATTTTTTTTGTGTGACAAAGTAGATTGATGACTCGATTCAACGTGTCTTTATTTATCAATTCTTTTGTCTCTTGAATTGTATCTATATAAACAGAGGAAACATATTCGGAAACATCGAGATTAGATAAAGAAGTTGAGAAAGATAGTTTTTTTTGATTGTAGAGCTTTCCGTATTCTTTTACATACTTTAGTTGAAAATCAGGATAACCCTTGAATCCAAGTTTCTTACAAAAACGCACGACGGTTGCAGGACTTGTATAACTAGCAGATGCCAAATCTTTCGCTGATAATTCTAGGATGCTCTCAGGAAATTCGCGGATGAATGCGACTATTGCCTGTTCTTGGAAAGTAAACTTTGAATCGTCAGCAAGCTGTTGGTGGATCATAGCTTTCACCTCTGTATGTTAGTAGTATTTCTAACATAGCACATAAATGGTGCTACCGAAAGGCAGGGCTGTCTATCAATCAGCTGGAAAAACGATCGATGCCTGTTTCCGTGCTTTTGTTTGAATCGCCATTGTAATTAAAGTTGTTTGTAACAACTCATTACATTGTTCCAAATCATTTTCTTCAATCATTTTTATGAATGCTAAAAATTCATGAAACATACGATGTTTTCCTTGATTGCTGTCAAAACGTTCAGGGCTGTCATTATTGCTGTTTGTAGCAAATAAAAAGTCTTTAACGATATTTGCGGAAGAATCGATACTGATATAGCCTGCATCTCCTTGAATGGTAGACATAATCGGCGCTTTACAATCTTTCGCGGCAATACCGACAAATTTAAAAGTAGGGTAGTCTAGCGTTAGTATGCCGGAGGTATCGATCCCATGTTCAATATTTGCATGGTAATCAACTTTTTCGGGTGCACCAAATAGTGAGACTACGAGATTAATATTATAGATATTCAGGTCCATCAATGCTCCTCCAGATTTTTTTACATCGAAAGCAGGTAAGATCTCGCCATTTTTGAAGGCATTATAGCGAGAGGAGTATTGAGAATAATTTGCTGTAAATAATTTAATATTCCCTAGCTGAGGCAGCATCTCTTTGATTTTATGAACGTTTGGCAAAAATCTCGTGCTAACTGCTTCAAAAAGAAACAGGTGATTGGAGCGGGCAATTTCAACCAGTTCTTTTGCTTCCTTACTATTTGAAGTAAATGGTTTCTCACAAATAGCATGTTTCTTACTCTCAAGTGCTTTTTTTGTAAAATGAAAATGCAAATGGTTCGGAACCGCGATATAGATTGTATCGATACTATCATTTTTTAACATCTCGCCATAATTAGTGTAAGTTTTTGCGATTTTATTCTCCTTTGCCAAGTTCTGGATTTTTTCTTCTTCTGCAGGTGTAGCACAAATAGCAACTATTTCTATATTAGGAAGCTCATGAGCAAAAGTTAAAAAATCATGAACAATCATGCCTGCGCCAACAATACCAAGTTTCATTATTTTGCCTCCTTTGCAACAGCTATGCCATCTTCAATAATCTCCAAAACTTTCAATACCTCAATATCTTTGACGATTTTTTCCTGTTTCCCTTCAATTGCGGCGATAAGGTTCTCGTAAATCGCACCATAGTCCGTACTTTCAATCGGTACCTTCAAGTAATTATCTTCTCCAGCATCATTAATGTAAGAAAGGGTTCCCCATAATTCTTCGGGATAATTTTCCTCTGCTAATACAATTGGTCCTGGCTTGTATTTTTTATTGGAATTATGGCCCAAACTAGGCATTAAGAAGCTTCCTTTTTTTCCGTGAACAATAAATCTTGGGTAGTCAAGTTTTACATAACAACTAGTTTTCACAGTTGCTTTAAAGCCATTGTCATAAAAAAGGTCAATATCATAATAATCGTCTGATATTCCAGGGTTATCAATACTTCTACAATCTAAACAAGTTCTGTTTGGTATCCCAAATTTGCTAATGATTTGGTCAAGTGGGTGAACCGCCAGACCATATAAGAACCCCATGCGCTTATTTTCTTTGATACTTGGGCGAAAGTAATCATAATGAGATTCAATTTCAACTAGATCACCTAGAACACCAGAATCAATCACTTTTTTGACGGTTAGGAAATCAGCATCAAATCGCCTATTTTGATTTGCAGTAGCAATCAATCCTTTTTCATTTGCTAGTGTAAAAACTTCTTCTGCTGCTTTTTTTGTTAATGCAAAAGGCTTTTCACAAAGAATATTCTTACCTTTCTTCAAAGATAAGAGAGAATAATCCACGTGAAATGCATCTGGTGTATTAATAACGATTAAATTGACCTCAGGATCATCCATAATAGTATCGATATCAGAAGTAAAAGTATAATTTGGGTACCATGCTTCTCTTTCCGTATCACCGATTCGATCTTCTTCTCTTCGATAAATATATTTCACTTTTATCTTTTCTTTTTTCTTCTCTACATAGGGCAAATGGTAGTGTGTCACACTGTTTCCAAACCCAATATAAGCTACTGTTAGCATAGAATCATTCCTTTCTTTTTTCGTCATCAGTATAGCAGTCGTTTAGGGAGTAAAAATATGGAGAAACAGGTTATTGGCAGTGATTTTCATCAAAAGAAATAGTTAGTGAAATCCAATTTCATTAATTAGGGAACAAATCAATTTCATGAAAATAGATTTCACTTAAATGAAGAATATATGAAAGCCAAAATCAATCGCTAAGAGAGCGGTTTCAAAAAGTGGTGCTTTTTGTTAACTTTAAGGCGATCAATGAATTCTTGAGGCCCAAGCAAAGCAATGATCTCTTATTTTTATTAAACATAAAGAAAGAAGTGATGAGATGAAAAAGAAAAGTACTATGGACAAGTTTACGGATTTCGCATTGAAGATATCTGAGCCATTAGGAAAGTTTGCTAATACAGATGCTATTTTTTCTATTGTTTCAGGATTGACTGCGGTGATGCCGATCATTATGATAGGCTCAATATTTCTTATATTTTATGTATTAGGCTCACCTGATGTGGGGACAAGTGGCAAAGCCTTATTACCATTTCTATCACCGTGGACACAAAATTTTGTTTGGTTAAATAACGCTACTCTGGGGATGATGGCTTTGTATTGCTCTGTAGCGATTCCTTATACATTTGCGGAAAGAAAAAAAGTCAGCACAAAAAGTGCCTCGTTGATGGGGATGGCTACATTTATCTTATTTACAGTGGGGGGCTTAGATAGCGAAGGTGGCATTCTTATTAATTCTTTTAGTGCAAGTGGGTTGTTTGCGTGTATTTTAACCAGTTTGATCAGTGTGTCGATATTGAAGTGGTGTATTGAACATAATGTCACTATTAAAATGCCTAGTTCAGTACCTCCGAATGTCGGACTGGCTTTTGCTTCGCTGATTCCTTATGCAATTTCTTTTACATTAGCTTGGTCTATCCGCTCTCTTCTAAACTTTGATTTTGTTTCTTTCCTAAATTCAGTTCTGGAGCCTATTATTTCAGGGTCAGATTCCATTTGGACGGCCATGTTGTTATCATTCTTAGTTTTATTGTTATGGAGTGTAGGTTTGCACGGTGATAATATGCTACTGTCGCTTTTTACACCCTTTGGGCTGATGTGGATTAATCAAAATGCTGAAGCACTAAGTAATGGTGTGCCAGCAAACGAGTTACCGCAAATTTTGGCGGGAATCGGTCAAACAGGATTGTTGCGTTTATCTATCTGGACCTCTGCAGTATGGCCGTTGATCTTTCTAATGGTCATTTCCAAAAACAAATTTTTAAAAACATTAGGGTGGACTACATTTGGACCTGGAATTTTTACGATCGTTGAGCCAGTAGTTTATGGATTGCCAATTGCTTTAAATCCATTCCTCATGATTCCTTTTATATTAAGTGGTACCGTGGCTACAGGAATCGGTTACTTGCTAATGTCTACGCCCTTGTTAGGAAAATTTTACGCTCTAGTTCCTTGGGCAACGCCACCGTTTCTCTTAGGTCCATTAGGAACAGGAGATTGGAAAACGATCATTATTCCAGTTATGGCATTTATTATAGGGTTGGTTATATATTTACCTTTTTGGCGATTATATGTGAAATCCCTAGAAGATGGGGCTGTTGAAGAATCCGTGTAAAAAGTAGTTGAATCCCTTCTCATGAAGAGAAAAAAAAGAGCTGTCTTAAACAGAAGAAACCGATTTTATGATGACAAGCCAACGAGTTAGTGCTATAGTTAAAGAAAGAAAACCCACGTGGATTGTTACTGACTCGATCAGGCAAGACCTAAATAAGAAAGCGCTATTCTCGTTTTAGCAGCGGCTCTTATTTAGGTTTTTTGTTTTTTTATCGGAGATTTTTCAGTAACCAGCTAGGTAGGTTTATCAAAAGAAAACAAAAGGAGAACGAGCAAATGGCAAAATTTCCAGAAAATTTCTTATGGGGCGGCGCGACCGCAGCGAATCAATTAGAAGGGGCGTTCGATCGCGATGGCAAAGGATTGTCAGTGGCGGATGCAATGCCTGGCGGCAAACAGCGTTTAGCGATTTTAGGTAGTGATACGTTTGATTGGACGATCGATGAGGACAAATACACTTATCCAAATCATCGCGGGATCGACCATTATGACCGTTTCAAAGAAGACATTGCGTTGTTTGCAGAGATGGGCTTCAAGAGCTATCGTTTTTCTATCGCTTGGACACGTATCTTTCCAAAAGGCGATGAAACGACACCAAACGAAGCTGGGCTAGCATTTTACGATGCGCTGATCGATGAATGTTTGAAATACGGGATCGAGCCAGTGGTTACGATCTCCCACTATGAAATGCCTTTGCATTTAGCCAAAGAATACGGTGGCTGGAAAAATCGAGCATTGATCGATTTCTATGAGCGTTTTGCAAAAGTCGTCTTGGAACGGTTCCACAGCAAAGTCAAATACTGGATGACCTTCAATGAGATCAACTCTGCTTTCCATTTCTCTGCATTGAGTCAAGGAATGGTCAACAGCACGGGTGCCAGCGACTTTACAAACGTGATCCAAGCGTGGCACAACCAATTTGTTGCCAGCAGTAAAGCAGTCAAAATCGGCCATGAATTAAACCCAGAGTTACAGATCGGTTGTATGATCATTTATGCAACGACTTACAGCATTGATGCGAACCCAGTCAACCAAGTGGCGACGATGATCCATAATCAAGCCTTCAACTACTACTGTGCCGACGTGCAGGTACGTGGAAAATACCCATCCTTTACGGATCGTTTGTACAAAGAACACGGCGTCAATAAAGAGGATCTTGAGATTACCGAAGAAGACTTAGCCTTGATTGCTGAACATACTGTTGACTATGTTGGCTTCAGCTACTACATGTCTTCTGCCGTGGATATCACCACAGAAGAAGCCGATGAAGTGCAAGGAAACTTGTTAGGCGGCGTCCGCAATCCATTCTTAGAAGCAAGTGAATGGGGCTGGCAAATCGACCCAGAAGGGCTGCGCATCGCGTTGAATGAATTGTATGATCGTTATCAAAAACCGTTGTTTATCGTGGAAAACGGCTTAGGAGCCATTGATACCTTTAACGAAGAAGGTAAGATCGAAGATGACTATCGTATCGATTACTTGCGCCGCCACATTGAAGCAATGGGGGAAGCGATTGCTGATGGCGTAGACTTGATCGGCTACACGCCATGGGGCTGTATCGACCTTGTCAGTGCTTCAACAGGCGAAATGAGCAAACGCTATGGCTTTATCTATGTTGACTTTGATGACGAAGGCAACGGCACGATGGATCGTTCCAAGAAAAAATCCTTCGATTGGTACAAACAAGTTATTGCAACAAACGGAGAAGAGTTGGCCTAAGTGTTTCGTTAGACTCACGGATGACGCAGGATCCGTTATAAAAGAAAACCGATCAACGGTGCTCCTATACTGGCGCATCGTTGATCGGTTTTTTGTGATATTTGGGTTTAACGGGTATGTTCATAGCTGTCTCGTAACAAAGATTGGAGTTGTTTTTCTGATACAGAGCCATCTAGTAATGCGGTGAGCCAATGGTTTTTATTCATGTGATAAGCGGGTAAATAGCCGTGACTTTGATTGATGATCGAAACCATTTCGGGCGCTGCTTTGACATCTAAAATCTCGATCATTCCCGTTCCTTCCAGGCCTAATTTCTGCTTTTCTACAGTCATCAGCAAGCCAAACCATTTGCCGCTTTTACGGTGCCGCAAGACTTGGTACTCGGGAAACTTTGCAAATGGATGGTCGATCTGAACATCATTGAAGGTCTGAGCGAATGCGATCAGACGGTTTTTAAGATCCATGGGTATCCCTGCCTTTTTATTCATTCAACTCCAGTATACCGTATTTTTGCCAATATTTCGCTGGAAAAGGAGATTGGGCTCTTTGGTTTAATGAGCCGTATCACCTGCTGCATCGATAGTCATAAATAAGGTAAAGTAGCAGGCGGTTTATTTTCTCAATTTGACACTCAGCTTTCGGCATTACTTGTCATTACATTCGATTACGATATAATGTTCTTACAGAGTAATTACAAAAACAGAGAGAGGAGTGCAACGATGATTACGAAAACAAGAAAACAAGGGAATTCCATTATGTTGACGGTGCCCAAAGACTTTGGTATTCCCAATGGTGTGGAAGTAGAAGCAAAGCTAGTAGAAAATGGAATCTTGTATGAATTTATTGAACCGGTAAAACCATTCGATGATTTCAGTGAAGATATCTTGACTGATATTATTAATGAGGGATACGAACACGAAGATATTTTATCCGAATTTAAAGCGCGTAAGAGTAAGATGATTTCTTCATTTAAGACAATTGCAAAGGATACTGCTACCGACGGGAAAGCAATGACCAAAGAGGAGTTGGCAACTGAAATTGGCTTATGAGGTGATTCCATCTAGACAAGTAGTGAATTATTTAAAAAAGTTGAAGGAGAAACCGCTGAAACAAAAGTTTCTTCATGTCATTTATGATGAAATAGCTGTCGAACCGTATAGCGGCGATCAAAAAAACTGGCGATTTAGCTGGAATCTGGTCGAAGGGTTTTAAGTATGCAGGGACAACCTGTCGTATTGCTTATGATGTGATCGATGACCAAGTGATTCCAGTCTTGTTATGTGGCACCCATGAGAATTTTTATGAACAGTTAAAGCAGTTAATGAAATAACTGGGGACCCGAATCGAAGAGTTGCGCGTAGGCGGACTCTTTTTTTGATTTCTATTAAAAAGTACAATAAGTGAAAGGTTCTAAGAAATGGATGCCTATGCTAAGATAGAAGAAACCGGCAGCGTAAATAAGCAAGTGAGGTGGTCGCTATGAAAACGACAAGTCAAGTATACATTCGTTTAAATGAACATCTATTTAAATGCAAAAAATACGATTTGAATTTTTTGATAACAAAACTTTTAATTGAGCGAATCGATGAATTTCCTGCGATCTATATTGAAGAAATCGCCTATGCTGCACAGACGACCCCTGCCAGTATCACTAAATTTTGTAAGAAACTTGGTTATGCTAGTTTTAAAGAAATGCGTAATGACCTCACGATTTATTTTGAACAAGAATACCATTTAGCAAATACGATGTTTGAAGGGATGCTAGCGAATCTCGATACAAAGAGTAAAGTATCTGAAATGGTTGACCAATTTTTAGCACGAGAGTACATGGTCCAAAAACAGATTTTTGACCAATTTGATCAACACCAATGCACACGGATCGCAGAAGAAATGAAACGAAAAAAACGAGTGGCGATTTTGGGTAACAGCTATTCTTTTTCGGTTGTTAATCTCCTGCGGGAACTGCTTAGTCAAATGGGCTATATCGTTTTTGAAGTAAACCGTAATGCGGAAGATCAGCTGATTGATCAAGTATTGCGGGAAACAGATATTTGTTTTGTGATCAATCTAACAGGCAGCTGGATCGATAAAAAGGCCTATTTGCTTGAAAAAACGGCCTGTCAGAAAGTTTTATTGACGTTCAGCGAGCAAGCCGCTCAAAGTAATCTCTTTGAAGAGCGTGTCTTGTTTAAAGAGGTCGTTCCATTGATGTCATCGAATTATTACTCGCAAAAAGTGCTTCATCTATGGATGATTTTTATGATTATGAATATGAGAAAAGAGTAAACGTAAAAAGCTATTTTCCATTTTTGGAAAATAGCTTTTATTGTTTCCTTATGAGAAAGCGCTTATATTCAAGTTAAGATATATCTTAAAAAATTTAGGAGGATTTACTGATGGATAAATTAATGCAATTTATTGAAACCAAAGTGATGCCGCCAATGATGAAACTTTCTAATCAACGTCACTTGAGTGCTGTTCGCGATGGATTGATCGCAACGATTCCAATCACAGTGATCGGATCGATCTTTTTATTGATACCGTACATTCCATGGCCTCAATCCTATGTATCGTTTATGGGCAATCATCCCGACTTAGTGGCAAAACTGATCATTCCCTTCAATATGAGTATGGGACTGCTTTCGATCTATGCAGCTTTTGGCATCGGCGCACGATTAGCGCAAAGCTACCAACTGGATAGTTTGGCAGGGGGCGTTTCTGCAATTTTTACCTTTTTTACTACATTGACCTTCACTTCTTTAGATGAAGGAACGTTTATCTCTACGCAATATCTTGGAGGAGAAGGCATGTTCGCCAGTATTTTGACCGCTATATTAGCAGTCGAGTGCATGCGCCTTTGTAAAAAATACAATATCGGGTTTAAACTGCCAGAGCAAGTACCTACGAATGTCAGCAGCAGTTTTGAAGTGATTATTCCCGTGTTTTTTTCAATGACGATCGTTTGGATCATTGTTCACTTGATTGGCTTTGACATCAATGCCCTGATTGCAAGTTTGATCACACCCTTATTAAGTGTTTCTTCCAACTCGTTAGCAGCACCCTTGGTCTATGTAGGATTGACTTGTATAATGTGGCTATTCGGGATTCATCCGCAAATATTAGCGACGGTGATGTTGCCGATCTGGCTAGTCAATTCTGAAGCAAATATGGCAGCAGCACAAGCCGGACAAGCGATTCCTAATCTGGGGGTACAGCCGTTTATCTTTACTTTCTTATGGATCGGCGGTGGCGGAGGAACCTTAGCACTTTGCGCAATGATGTGTTTCTCCAAATCAAAATTTTTAAAACAACTTGGTCGTCTCAGCTTTATTCCTGGGGTCTTCAACATCAATGAGCCACTGTTGTTTGGGTTGCCGATCGTTTTGAATCCAGCACTGGCGATTCCCTTTGTCGTGGCACCAATCGTCACCACTTTCGTGACCTATTTCGCGTTTGTGTCCAATCTTGTTCCCGGAATGGCGTATCCATTAGCGGCTGTGTGGACGGTTCCGAGTATTTTTTCAGCAGTGATCGCAACAGCCAGCATTCGCGGTGCTGTCTTAGTAGTGGTGAATTTCTTGATTTATTTGGGTATTTATTATCCTTTCTTCAAGGCCTACGAGCGCAAATTAGTGCTTGAAGAAGGTCAAACCGAAGCATAAGTCTATGAGATGAGCAATCAAATTTTGAGAAGAGGAGCAATGACATGAAGAAAAATAAGAAGCAATTTCCTGCCGATTTTTATTGGGGAGGTGCAGTTGCCGCAAATCAATTAGAAGGGGCCTATCTTGAAGGGGGAAAAGGCTGGAGCGTGGCAGACATCAATCGCTTTCGTAATGATATCGATATAAAAAAGAAAAGCAACAAAGAAATAACGACGGCAGACGTTGAATTTGCTTTAAATGATCAAGAAGGGCGTTACCCTAAACGGGATGGGATCGATTTTTACCATACATTTCGTGAGGATCTGGCACTCTTGGCAGAAACAGGCATGAATTCGTTTCGAACATCTATTAGCTGGGCGAGAATTTTTCCAAAGGGAGACGAACAAACGCCCAACGAAGAAGGGTTGCGCTTTTATGACGAATTGATCGATTGTATCCTTGAAAACGGTATGGAACCCTTGATCACCTTGTCTCATTATGAAATGCCGATCCATTTAGCGATGGCTTATGATGGCTGGTCAAATCGTAAACTGATTGATTTCTTTGTTCATTTTGCGCAAGTCGTATTCAAGCGATACCAAGGAAAAGTCAAATATTGGATCTTAGTCAATCAAATGAACTTAATTACCCATGAATCATTTAACCACCTTGGTATTCCCGCTGACCGAGTCGACAATCTGAAGCAAGCTAAGTACCAAGGGGTTCACAATGAATTGGTAGCATGTGCGAGAGCGATCAAAGTAGGGAAAGAAATTGATCCTTCTTTTCAAATTGGTATGATGTCTTATTATGGCAATGTTTATCCAGCTACTTGTAAACCGTTGGATGTTCTGAGTGCTCTCAAAAATAATCAAATGGAATATTATTATTCAGATGTACTTGCGCGGGGAACTTATCCGAATTATGCCTATCGCTTTTTTGAAGAAAACGGCATCGAGATTCAATTTGGGGAAAACGATGAAGCGGACTTCAAGCATACGGTCGATTTTGTTTCTTTCTCCTATTACTACACGCGAATCATTCATAGTGAAAACTACGGGAAAGAAGACGCAGCTTCGCCTAACCCTTATTTAGAAGCCAATGACTGGGGCTGGGCGATTGATCCAATTGGGTTACGGATTGCTTTGAATGAGTATTATGATCGGTACCAATTGCCGATCATGATCACAGAAAATGGTATGGGTTTTTATGAGACATTGAATGAAGAAGGAACGATCGATGATACGTATCGCATTGATTTTCTGAAACAGCACATTGAACAAATGAAAGAAGCAATCTATGATGGCGTAGAACTGATCGGCTACTATCCTTGGGGACCGATCGATCTTGTTAGCTGCTCCTCATCAGAAATGAGCAAGCGGTATGGGTTCATTTACGTGGATCTAGATGATTGGGGCAATGGTTCAGGAAAACGGTACAAAAAAGCCAGCTTTGACTGGTATAAGAAAGTGACGGCTTCTAACGGAGAAGTCCTCGATTAAAAAAAAAGCGGCAACGACGAAGCAGAAGCTTGATCGTTGCCGCTTTTTTTATAAGAGAGTCAGAAAAGGTAGCCGGCGTCATTAGCGTATCCGTTTCTGATAAAGCATTCGTGCCAAGAACCAGCTCACGACTACGATACCGCCGCACCAGCTAAAGGCACTGATCAAGGTGGTATCTTTCAAGTTTAACAAAAGCCCTCGCAAAGAATGGATGATCGGCGACATTGGTTGGTATTCAGCAAAAATGGCTAACGGGCGCGGCATGGTTTCCGTAGGGACGAAACCAGAGCTTAAGTAGGGCAACAGGGTGATCAAGACAGTAAACAAGGTAGCTGTCTCGGGGCTTTTGGCGATGAGACCAACCAGAACTGAGACCCAAGTAAAAGCGAAGGTGAAGCAAAAGATCAATAGGAAGGCGAGCCCCCAGCCAGCAACTGTGGCTTGAGGGCGAAAACCGATGACCATGGCAACGATCAATACGACCAAGGTACTGATCAAGCTCCGAAGGGTCGCGGCGAAGACATGGCCGTTTAAAAAGGCTGAGTTAGAAATATTCAAGGTCATCAGCCGTTCCACCATGCCGGATTTCAAATCTTCCGTCACCGTTACCCCAACGGAGGAAGCACTTTGGGCGATACATTGGACGAGGACACCGGGAACGACAAAATCGACATAAGAAGTATCGCCGACGTTCATAGCTCCACCAAAAACATAGACGAAGAGGATCATTAAAATCGCTGGGGTCAAAATTCCACTTAGCAGAGTCTCCATACTGCGAATCGATAGCAAGAGATTGCGCTTGAATAAGGTGTTGGTTTCTATAATTGCTTTCATTGGTTTCCTCCTTGGACAAGTGTTAGAAAAATATCCTCTAAAGAAGCATTCTTTTGATTAAAACTGGTGATGGTGATCGGTAGTTGATTGAGTTCCTGCAACAGCGTGAAGGAATGCTGGAAGTCTTGACTGACGGGAAATGCCAGAGAGAGACTGGACTCATTGACTTGCAGCGGAAAATCAGACAGATGCTGACGCACGGTTTGCAAGTGTTCTTTTGTCAATACGCTGATTTCCATCGTTTGCGAAGGGTGCAGTGCTTTGACTTCTGTTGGTGTTCCTTGCAAGATGATTTTCCCTTCATGCAAAATGGCGACTTGGTCTGCTAAAAATTCAGCTTCTTCTAGGTATTGGGTCGTCAGGAAAATCGTTCGTCCTTGAGCGGCGATTTCTTTGATCATGTGCCATGTGGCTAAGCGGTTTTGCGGGTCTAACCCGGTCGTCGGTTCATCTAAAAAGAGCAGGTCAGGTTCGCCGATAAAACTCATGGCGATGTCTAAGCGCCGTCGCATGCCACCAGAATAATTTTTGACGAGTCTGTTGCTGGCATCCACCAAATCAAAACGCTCTAACAACTGTTGGACGATCAACTGTTTGTTTTTGACATGGCGCAAGGCAGCAATCATCAGCAAGTTTTCTCGTCCGGTTAGTTCTTGATCGACGGCGGAAAATTGCCCCGTCAGACTGATTTTTTCGCGAATCGCTGCTGGATCTTTAGTCAAGTCGATCCCGGCGATCAGCGCGGTTCCTTGATCAAAAGGCAGGATAGTGGACAAAATTTTGACTAAAGTGGTTTTTCCAGCGCCGTTTGATCCTAGTAAGACAAATACTTCGCCAGGAGTGACGTCAAAAGTGACCTCTTTCAAAACGGTTTTGTCTTTGAAACTTTTTTGTAAATGTTTCACGTGAAGCATTTTCTTTTTTACATGGGTATCCATAGCTTTTCCCTCGTTTCTATAAGATAATTCAACTATAAAGGCTCTTCGGGAAAAGCAACTGCTTATTTCAATATATTGAAAAAGAAGGTGAAAAAATGAACAATTATGGTGCGACAGTGAAAGAGCTTCGCAAAAGCAAAGGCTTACTATTGAAGGAATTAGTGGACGAACAATTGTCGATGTCTTTGTTATCGCAATTTGAAAATGGCAAAACGACGATTTCCTGCGAACGATTTCATCGTTTGCTAGATAAACTAGAAGTGAGTTTTGCCGAATTTCAACTGCTGCATACGGGGGAGCATCATTCGGAGGCTCAAAAGCTAATGGTCGACTATGTCCGTTCGATGGGGATCGAATCTATTGATGAAGTACCTAAACTAAAAAAGAAATATCAAAAGCTCACCGCCTACTTTCAACGACATTACTCCTTGGAGCTGGACCACTTCTTACAACTGATCCGTTTTGACTACTTGATGAAAGAGGAGCTTTTTAAAGGGGTGCCCATCCAGGAGGCGTACCCGAAACACAATTATTGTTTGGACTCTGCGAAACATTACTTGCTGAATACCGATACATGGGGTGTTTATGAGCTGCGGCTATTTGCCCGCGTAGCAGTTTCGATGGAGCCAGCTTTGCTTTGGCGCTGTTTGACGATCGCCATCAAAAAGAGTCAGCGCTTTGCAAAAATCCCCGGCAACAAAGATATTCTATACAACACGTTTGAGACGGTGTTTTCCGTCTTTGCTGTTTTTGATGAGGTGGATTATGCGGAAAAGACCTTTCATTTATGGCGAGATCATGTTTATGAAAAAGAACACATTGAGCAAGCGATCTTTATGCCGTTTTTTGAAGGCTGGACATGTCTATTAAAACAAAACAAGCCAAAAGCGGCGGACTTAATGCAACAAACGTTAGATCAATTGGAAAGATTAGGGATGAAGACCACGTTTTCCATGTATCAATCATTAAGCACGTTTGTTTTAAAGGAGGATTTCCCGGGAATTTTATTGAGTGATCCTTTGCTTTCTGAGGGAACTCGTTACGGGTGGGAAGAGCCCTAAAAAGCTATATTCCGCTGATGAAAGCGCCTTATGTTTAAGAATCGGAGAGGAAGTGATTAAAAATCAGTAAATGCAAGCAATTTGCTTCTTTTTTACTGATTAGAGGAGTATATTCGAAGTTGGAATTTTTCTTTCTTTAGAATTATTTTAATGCACTTTTTTATGAAATAGGAGGATGTAGGATGGATATTGTGACACTAGCGCGAATCCAGTTTGCGATGACGACGATTTTTCACTTTTTCTTTGTACCGTTTTCGATCGGAACTGGTGTCGTCGTTGCAATTATGGAGACACTTTATGTGATCAAAAAAGATGAAAAATATCGCCGGATGACGAAGTTTTGGGGAAATATTTTTCTATTAAGTTTTGCTGTCGGGGTCGTGACAGGGATCATTCAAGAATTTCAATTTGGGATGAACTGGTCAGACTATTCTCGTTTTGTCGGGGATATTTTTGGTGCGCCCTTGGCTTTGGAGGCTTTGTTGGCGTTCTTCTTAGAATCGACGTTCTTAGGACTGTGGATCTTTACATGGGATCGGGTCAGTCCGAAGCTGCACGCCACCTTTTTCTGGTTGGTGACGCTTGGTTCGATGCTATCGGCGTTTTGGATCTTAGCTGCCAATAGTTTTATGCAGCATCCAGTGGGGTATACCTTGAACAATGGCCGGGCAGAAATGACTGACTTCGGTGCTTTATTGGCAAATCCACAAGTGTGGTATGAGTTTTTACACGTGATCACCGCAGCCATCACGATGGGCGGGATCATTGTTGCTGGTTTATCAGCCTTTCGTCTATTGAAGAAAGACAAAGACATTGACCGCGACTTCTTCAAAAAATCAATGCGGATCGGTTTTGCGGTGGCATTGTTCGGTTCATTCACCGTCTTGCTAGCCGGGGATGAACAAATGAAATACTTGGTTGAAGAACAACCAATGAAATTTGCCGCAATGGAAGGCACTTATGAAGATACCGGGAGTCCTGCGGCTTGGACTGTCGTTGCTTGGGCGAATGAAGCGGAACATCACCAAGTTTTCGGTATTTCGATTCCATATATGTTGAGTATCTTAGCCTTCAATGAACCCTTCGGCTCAATCGATGGGATGGATACGGTCAATCAGCAATTGATTGAAACCTACGGCGACCGTAATTACTACCCGCCGGTCAACACACTCTTTTGGAGCTTCCGGATCATGGCTGGTTTTGGTGCCTTGATGCTGTTGGTTTCTGGTCTGGGGTTGTATTTTACGCGTAAGAAGAAACCGTGGCTCTTTGAAAAACGCTGGTTACTTTGGGTAGTGGCAATCACTTTGTTCACCCCATTTATTGCCAATACAGCTGGTTGGCTGATCACGGAGTTAGGGCGTTACCCATGGACGGTTTACGGCTTGTTTACGATCGAAGATAGTGTGTCACCAAACGTTTCCGTGACCTCTCTCTTGATCTCAAATATCGTTTACTTCCTCTTATTCTCTGGCTTAGGCGGAACAATGGTCTATCTTGTGAAACGGGAAATGGATCATGGACCTGAAAAAGAAGCCTTTGGTGAAATCAGCCAAGGAGACAACCAAGATGGGTACGAAGACCCATTTGATAAGGAGGCGTTTGAAGGATGACCGGTCTGCAATTACTATGGTTCACGTTGATTGGGCTTTTATTTTCCGGATTCTTCTTCTTAGAAGGGTTTGACTTTGGTGTGGGGATGTCTGTGCAGACATTGGCTCACAATGAAGAGGAAAAAGACCAGATCGTTAAAACGATCGGGCCTGTCTGGGATGGCAATGAAGTGTGGCTATTGACCGCCGGCGGAGCGATGTTCGCCTCATTTCCATACTGGTATGCTTCTTTGTTCAGCGGGTTTTATTTGATTTTGCTGTTGATCTTAGTTGGGTTGATCATTCGTGGTGTCTCCTTTGAGTTTCGAGCGAACTTCCCGAAAGAGCACAAAAACATTTGGAACTGGACGTTGACGATCGGCAGTACGATCGTACCGTTTTTCTTCGGTCTGATGTTTGTCAGCATGATCCAAGGAATGCCTTTGGGTGAAGATGGCAACATGACCGCAACCTTTACGGATTACGTCAATCCCTTTTCAATCGTTGGCGGGATCGCGTTGACCTTGTTGTGCTACTTGCACGGATTAAACTATATCGCTTTGAAAACGGAAGGTCCGATTCGGGCACGGGCACGCAACTATGCAAGTATTTTTTATGGCATCCTATATGCAGGCTTAATCGTCTTTGCTGTGATGCTTTACTTCCAAACGGATTTCTTTGAGAATCATTTTGCGACAACGCTTGGTTTGTTGCTTGTGATCGTTGTACTGACACTGATTGCAAATATCGGCGTCTTTAAAGGCAAAGAAATGATGGCTTTCATTGCGAGCGGCTTGACGTTGATCGCTTTGGTGGCATTGATCTTCACAGGGTTATTCCCAAGAGTCTTGATCAGTTCGATCGATTCAAGCTATGACCTGTTGATCGCTGATGCGTCTTCAAGCCGCTACACATTGAAGATCATGAGTTATCTTTCACTGACGATCTTGCCTTTCGTCTTGGCCTATACGGCTTGGAGTTACTATATCTTCCGTAAGCGGATCAGTCATACGGAGGCGTTGGAGGGGTATAAATGATTGATAAACAAATCATGAAGCTCCCAGGAATGAAACAACTTTTAGGGCTGCTTGCGGGACTTTCGTTCCTGCAGGCGCTCTTCATTATTGGGCAGGCGTATGGATTGGCACGTGCCATCACTGGCTTATGGGAAGGACGACCATTAGAGGAACAGTGGGGCTGGATTCTGCTGTTCTTTTGTTCGTTTATCGCCCGGCAAGCCGTTATCTATTTCCGTTCCAAAAGACTCGATGATTACAGTTACCAGCAAGCTGCCGATCTGCGGGATCAATTATTGGAGAAATTGTTTCGGGTCGGTCCTCAGATCGCACAACAGCAAGGGACGGGAAATGTAACAACGATGGTCTTGGAAGGGATCAACCAAGTCGAAAACTACTTGAAATTGATTCTTGCCAAAATCATGAATATGTCGATCATTCCTTGGGTCATTTTGGCACTCGTTTTTTATCTGGATTGGGAATCCGGCTTGGTCTTGCTGTTGGTGTTCCCCTTGATCATCATTTTTATGATCATCTTGGGCTATGCCGCCCAAAGCAAAGCGGAAAAACAATACCGGACGTTTCAATTATTGTCCAATCATTTCATCGATTCTTTGCGAGGGATCGACACGCTGAAATTGTTTGGGGTCAGTAAAAAATATGGCAAAAGTATCTTTGCTTCCAGCGAACGGTTTCGGAAAGCGACGATGGCTTCATTAAAAGTCGGTATTTTATCGACCTTCGCCTTAGACTTTTTCACGACCTTATCGATTGCCGTCGTGGCAGTCTTGCTAGGCTTGCGGCTGATCAATGAAGGGATCTTGCTGTTTCCGGCGTTAACTATCTTGATTTTAGCACCAGAATATTTCTTGCCAATCCGCGACTTTTCCAGTGATTATCATGCAACCTTAGACGGGAAAAATGCGATGACTGCGGTGACGGAGATCTTGCATCAGCCGGAAGCCCAAGTACCGGCAGTAACGGTGCCTCGTTGGCAGGAAGACACCCAGTTAACGATTGATCAGCTGGCTTTTTCCTACGAGGAAAAAGCAGCTTTGAGGGATATCAACTTGAACGTGACTGGCTTCAAAAAGATTGGGATCATCGGTCTGAGCGGTTCTGGCAAGTCTACCTTGATCAATACTTTGAGTGGCTTTCTCGTGCCAGACAGTGGCGAGATCACTCTTGGGGGAGCCCAAACCACGGCCTTTCGCCAAGCAAGCTGGCAAGAACAGCTGATCTATATTCCGCAAAATCCTTATATCTATCGGTTGACCTTGCAGGAAAATGTCTCGTTTTATCAGCCGACAGCTACCAAAGAAGCCGTACTGAAAGCCATTGAAGTGGCAGGCTTGACTGAGCTTTTGGCAGAGCTGCCGCAAGGGTTGGATACGATGTTAGGAGAAGGGGAACGGCATCTAAGTGGTGGACAAGCCCAGCGGATCGCTTTAGCCCGTGCCTTTTTAGATCAGCAACGAAAGATTCTTTTGTTTGATGAACCAACGGCACATTTGGATATTGAAACTGAAGTTGCCCTCAAGGAACGGATGCTGCCGCTGATGGAAAACCGGTTAGTCTTTTTTGCAACCCATCGCTTGCACTGGATGGAAGAAATGGATGAAATCATCGTGATGGATCAAGGAAGAATCGTGGAACAAGGAACCTTGGCACAACTGCAGCAAAAGCAAGGTGCTTTTACAGAACTAGTCAATGGAATGAGGAGGGAACAGCTTGAATAAAATCGGCTTATTGCGCTCATTGAAAACCGATACCTGGGTCAAGCCTTTCTTGTCAAAATACAAAAACGTTTTGGCGTTGGCCTTATTCCTAGGCTTCTTGACCTTTTTCTGTGGTGGCGCACTGATGTTTAATTCTGGGTACCTGATCAGCCGCTCGGCGTCGATCCCGGAAAACATTCTATTGGTTTACATCCCCATCGTACTGACCCGAGCATTTGGGATCGGCCGTCCAGTTTTTCGCTATTTGGAACGGTTGACCAGTCATAGCTGGGTGCTACGCATGACTTCTAATTTACGATTGAAATTGTATAACGTAGTAGAAAAAGATGCGATCTTCTTTAAGCAAGCGCATCGCACGGGGGATATCTTGGGCTTATTGGCAGAAGATATCAACCATATTCAAAACCTGTATTTGCGGACGATCTTTCCTACCGTGATCGCTTGGATCTTGTATGCGTTCTTGATCATTGGACTCGGCTATTTTTCTTGGTGGTTTGCTTTGGTGATGCTGCTGCTATTAGGAACCATCGTCTTTGTCTTGCCACTTTGGTCGGTGATCATCAACGGCGCGCGGCAAGAAAAGCAAAAACATATGAAAAACAACTTGTATACGACACTGACGGATAATGTATTAGGGGTTTCTGATTGGGTCTTCTCTCAAAGAGGGAGCGAGTACGTGGCTGCCCATAAGGAACTGGAAACGCAGTTGCGGGCGGTGGATGAACAGATGCTGTCCTTTGATCGCCGGCGTGATTTTCTTTTACAAAGCATCTTTGGGGTGATCGCTGTCGCATTGCTGCTTTGGACCAGCATTCGCTTTCCAGGTAACCACGGAGGAGCAGCCAACTGGATCGCTGCCTTTGTCCTGTGTGTCTTTCCTTTAGTTGATGCATTTGCGCCATTACCGTCAGCTGCTCAAGAAACCAATCGGTACAAAGACTCCATCGATCGCTTCAATGCATTGCCAGAAGAAAATCGCCAAGAGGTCTCCATGGAGCAACCGTTAGTACCTGAAGTGACGGGTCTCGTGTCGATCACAGTCAAGGACTTGCATTTTCAGTATCCTGAAGGCAAAGAAGTGCTTCATGGGCTGGATCTAACGATTCCTGCGCATCAAAAACTAGCAATCCTTGGCCGCAGCGGTTCTGGGAAAAGTACATTTGCCTCCTTGTTGCGAGGCGATCTGCAACCGACGCAAGGGGCGATCACCTTAAATGACGTGCCAGTGACGGCATTGAGTGAGTCGATCAGTGACTTGATCGGTGTCATCAATCAAAGTCCCTATCTTTTCCATACGACCGTCTTGAATAATATTCGGCTAGGCAATGAGTCGGCTTCGGAAGAAGAAGTCTGGCGCGTACTGGAGCAAGTCGGGTTGAAAGAAATGGTGGCAGCTTTGCCTAATGGTTTGGCGACGATGGTGGATGAAGCCGGCTTGCGTTTTTCCGGTGGGGAACGGCATCGTTTGGCATTGGCGCGGATCTTGCTAAAAGACACCCCGATCATCTTATTGGATGAGCCAACCGTCGGCTTAGACCCAATCACGGAGCAAGGCGTACTTGAAACCTTTTTCCAAGTGCTGGAGAACAAAACGATCATTTGGATCACCCACCACTTGCAAGGAATTTCGATGATGGATCGTGTGCTTTTTATTGAAGATGGTCAGTTGACCATGAGCGGAACACCTGCCGAATTGGCCGCAGAAAATAAACATTTTCAGCACTTATTGGCCATTGACCAAGGACGACGATAAAAAAGAGCGTCCATCAATCAGTGATGGACGCTTTTCTTATCATTGCTCTATGGCTCAGTAATTGCGCTGCAAGAGCAGTTCAGTTAATGAACGAATTTTGGCTTTGCTAGGTGCTTCTGGCAGCAGATCGATGTCGTCTAAGGCTTTTTGCGTGTAGGTGACCGCGAAAGCGCGCGCTTTTTCGACACCGCCGTAACGGACGACAAGATCCGCAACTTCTTGGGCTTCTGCCAAGGAGAGTGCTGCTTTTTTATTCAAATAAGGAGCGAATGCTGCAGGTGCCTGTTCTTTGGCAAATAGCAGCGGCAAGGTATAGACCCCTTGCGCCAAATCTTCTAGAATCGGTTTTTTCAAGGTGCCGCTATCAGAGGTGTAGTCGAGAATATCGTCGAATACTTGAAAGGCGATCCCGATGTTGCGCCCGATCTCACCAGCTCGTTCTTGGTTTTCTGTGTCGAGGCCGCCAAAATGAGCGCCTTCGAGACAAGCGAGCCAAAACAGTTCAGCGGTTTTGCCGTTGATGCTTTGCAGATAGTCGTCAATCGATTCATGGATGTTGTAGCGAGTGTGCATTTGATCAAGTTCGCCTAAAAGGAGTCGTTTCATGGCTTGTGCGTTGGTTTTTAAAAACGGGGAGCCATTCATACTTTCGATCAAAAGCTCAAAAAATTGGGTGAACAGAAGATCACCCGTGTAGACCGCGATATCCTTGCCATATTTGGCTTGAACAGTGACTTGACTGCGCCGCAGCGGCGAATCGTCAATAATGTCGTCATGGATCAAAGTGGCCATGTGTAAAATTTCTAGAGAAGCAGCAATTTTTGTTAATTGGTCGGTTTTTTTATAATGGGGATCGCCTAAGTCAGCAAACAAAAAAAAGAGCGCTGGCCGCAGCATTTTTCCACCTGAATAAGTAAAGTCGATCAAAACATCTTGTATCTCTTTGTTACGAACAGTAACGTGTTCTTCAATGATGGAACATACGGTTTTCAATCGTTGTTCGATCGTCGGATAATCGATCCAAAAGTCAAACATAGTATAACCCTTTCTAACAGTCATTCAGCCCTTATTCTAGCGTAAAGGGGCGTGATTGACTAGTTTAATGCACTCACTAAAGGAGGTGAAGTTGTGACGCTACCTGTATTTTTAGAACTTGTCGAATTTAAAGCAAAAACCGCCAGTATTTTGCCATTTTTTATTGGTGTCTGCTACAGCTGGTACAATTATCAAACGATTCATCTTGGCTATGTCTTGTTGTATTTCATTGCCATGCTGATCTTCAATATGGCGGTGGATATTTTAGATAACTACAACGATTACCATCATGCCACAGAAGGGCATGATTACAAAGAAAAAACCAATATCATTGGTCGGGAACAATTGTCTGTCAAATTGGTTTTTTGGTTGATGGTCTCCATGATCATCCTTTCCGCTGCCATGGGGATCGCCTTGGCAATGGTGGTTGGCTGGCCGCTCTTTTGGATGGGGCTGTATTGTTACCTAGTCGGGATCTTTTATTCCTCTGGTCCACGGCCGCTTTCTAGTTTGCCTTTAGGCGAGTTCTTTTCCGGCTTTACGATGGGCTTTATGATCTCATTGATCTGTGTCTATCTTAATGCCTATCAAACCTTTGAATGGAACATTGCCACGATTGGCAGTATTTTCTTGATCTCATTACCCAACACATTATGGATCGCCAACTTGATGCTGGCAAACAACATTTGTGATCTGGAAGAGGATGAAAAAAATGAGCGCTATACGCTGGTGCATTACCTTGGTAAAGCCCGTGCGTTGAAATTATTTATCGTGATGAACGTCTTGGCGTTTGTTGCGATCATTGCCTCAGTTGCTCTCAACATTGCGCCTTGGTCACTGGTTCTGACCTTTTTCGCGGCGCCCTTTGTCTGGCAACAGACAAAACGATTTATGCAAAAACAAATCAAAAGAGAGACCTTCATTTGTGCCGTTCGGATCCTTGCGGTCGGAGCATGCGTACAAGTGCTGTGTTTTGCGATTGGTTTGATTTTATAATTTTTACAGCAAAGAAAGGAAGTAAGGAAACATGAAGGAAGTTGTCATTTTAGGAGCAGGGTATGCTGGATTGCGAGCATTGCACGTACTGCAAGGAGCAAAAGAAGCGTTTCACATCACATTGATCGACAAAAACGATTATCATTATGAGGCAACCGATCTTCATGAAGTTGCGGCTGGTACGCAACCAAGAGACCGCATTTGCTATCCCATCAATGATGTCGTTCGTCCCCAAAAGACGAGCTTTGTTCAAAAGGAAGTGGCGTCGATCGATCGTAACCAGCAAGTGATCGTTTTTAAAGATCAATCCACGTGCACGTATGATTATTTGATCGTGGCGTTAGGCTTTGAATCAGAATCATTTGGGATCCCTGGTGTCGAGGAGCATGCGTTGGAAATGGTGGATGTCGACTCCGCAGAAAACATCTATCATCATTTGTTGAAACAAATGAAGGCATACAAAGAAACACAAAATCCTGACTACCTAAAAATCGTTGTCTGCGGTGCTGGTTTTACCGGAATCGAATTGCTAGGTTCATTGGTGGAAAACCGTAAAACCTTTGCGAAAGCAGCAGGCGTCAAGCCAGAAGACATCAAACTGTATTGTGTCGAAGCAGTGACTCGTTTATTACCGATGTTTGATGAAAAACTATCGGATTATGGGATCAAAAATCTCGTTAAATGGGGCGTGAACTTCCTGACTGGTAAACCCATCAAATCAATCAAACCGGGTGTCGTTGTCTATCAAGATGATGCCGATACAGGAGCAACAGCTGAATTATCAGCCAAAACCATCGTTTGGACCACAGGCGTCAGCGGCAGCCATGTGATGGCTGAATCAGACTTTTCTGCTCGTCGTGGTCGTGTGATGGTCAATCAAGACCTAACAGACCCTGATCATAGTAACGTCTATGTTGTCGGTGATGTTTCAGCAGTCATGGACCCAGCGACCAATCGCCCGTATCCAACAACGGCTCAAATCGCTTTGAAGATGGGGCAGCATGCGGGTAAAAATATCTTACGTCAAATGAACGGGGAAAAACCAACAGATTTCCACTTTGAATCATTAGGTTCAGTGGCGTCTATCGGCAATACCCATGCCTTTGGCTTAGTAGGGAAAATGGGCATCAAAGGCTATCCCGCTTCCGTGGTGAAAAAAGCCATTATGGACCGTTCCTTGTACCAAACCGGTGGGGTCAAAGAAGTATTGGCGAAAGGCCGCTTCGACTTTTATCATTGAGCAATAGAGACAGCAGACTGCGAGGGTGACCTCGCAGTTTTTTTTTCAAAAAAAGCAGTGGCGGCATCCCGCAGACTACTTTTTTCTCCCAGAAACTGCTATGATAGCCAAAAGAAGAGGACAAAGGAGCAAGGACAATGGCAGAAGGTCAACGAGTGTTACAGGGAATGGGAACGGTGATCACGATTTGGGTGCAGCATGAAACCCCAGAAGTGATCTTAGAGGAAGCAGCGAAAAGAGCCGCGGCCTTTGAACAGCGTTTTAGTGCCAATGACCCTACGTCGGAGTTGATGCAGATCAATCAGCAGGCAGGACAAGGAGCGATCGCCGCCACACCGGAATTGGTTGAATTGATCGCACTAGGGAAAACCCATAGCTTGCCAAAAGATAGCTACTTAAATATTGCCATCGGTCCTTTAGTGCAGGAATGGCGAATCGGGTTTCAAGATGCCCATCTACCAACGCCTGAGAAAATCGCTGAACTGCTGCCAAAGACTGATCCCGCCAAGATCGTTTTGGATGAAACGCTGCAGACCGTTGGGTTAGCTGCCGGCATGAAGCTTGATCTAGGGGCCGTTGCGAAAGGGTATTTTGCTGATTTGTTGATGGCGTATTTCAAGCAGGTCGGTGTCACAGCAGCTTTGATCGATCTTGGGGGCAATGTGGTTACTTACGGCGATGCCCCGAGCCATGCTGATGGCTATTGGCGGATCGGGATCCAAAATCCTTTCTTGCCAAGAGGGAATTTTGTCGCCGCGTTGAAGGTACACAATCAGTCAGTCGTTACATCAGGGATCTATGAACGAACCTATCAGGTAGCGGGCAAGACCTATCATCATATCTTTGATCGAGAAACGGGCTATCCGTTAGAGTCAGCCATTGCCAGTGTCACGATTCTATCCGACAAATCGGTTGATGGAGAGATTTGGACGACCCGCTTATTCGGCAAAGAGCCACCAGCCATCTTGCAGGAGCTGGCGCCGTTAGAAGGGATCACTGGATTAGTCATTACCAAACAAGGTGAATTGATCTATCCGCAAGAATTAGCACGTTTGATCGAAACGCCAACAGCAGAATGAAAACAAGCAGCGACTACCTAGGAATATAGGTGATCGCTGCTTGTTTTTTTTGTAAAAAAAGAAAGTTAGACGTGGTGCAAAAAGGTCTCGATCAAGGCGGCTTCGCTGTTTGACAATGCCCGTTCGGCTTGGTGGGCAATAAAATAGGTGAGGGACAAGAGTTCCTCTGGCATTGGATAAAGATTAAAAGGGGTCGCGGTCGCTGCTTGTAGCACGCTTTCTGGTACGATCGCAATCCCAAGGTTGTTTTCTGCCAATGCCGCTGCTGTATAAATATTGCTGCTTTCTATGAGAACCGTCGCCTCTACTTTGTATTTTTGCAGCAATTGATCGATTTGGCGCCGAATCGCCGAGCCGCTGGCGGTCAAAATCAATGGACTTTGCAGCAAGTCTTTGACGGCCAATGAATCAGGCGCTAAATACCGCTTCCCTGGTTGATACAGGGAAGAACAAGGCGGAATGATCGCTAGATACCGTTCTTGATTGGTACTGTGGACCGTTAGATTCGGTGCGATCGTCTCAGGGTTTTGTCCGATAAAAAAGTCCAGCTGCCCATTCAGCAGGCGTTTTTCATTGTGCTTCGGCAGGTCTTCCCGCAAGAAAAAGTGCACGTCGGGATAGTGTTCATAATACGCAGGCAAAAAGAGCGGCAGCAGGTAAGAACCAAGGCTTGGCAAGATGCCTAAGCGCAAAGAACGCTTCTCGGTCGCGGTATACCAAGACAGCCGACTTTTCAATTTGGCAGATTCTGTTTCCAAGGTTTCTAGATATTGATAATAGATTTTACCAGCTTCCGTCAGTTGAAAATGTCCCGGCTGCCGATTGATGATGGGGGTCCCTAGCTCTTGCTCGGCTCGTTTCACGGTTTGCGTCAAGTAAGGCTGTGAAATGTAGAGATCTTTGGCGGCTTTGGTGTAGTTGCTATGCTTTAACAAGGTATCGAGGTATTGCAGCATCAGATGGGAATCTTTAAGTGCCATCGCGTTGTCCTCCTAGTCATTTTTCTCATTATAACAAATTTGTTATCGATGGATAATTAAATAAATATTTCACAAATAAAGAATTCAGCCGTACACTTAATGGGTACTTGGGGAAGATTTTTTTGTTTAGGAAGAAGCCTTTCATCTCAGTAGGTCGTAAAAAACAACTTGAGAAACGATTGAAAAAAGAAATCAAAGCCAATGGTCAAAAACTTTTTATTTTTTGTTAAATGTTAAATTATTCACAATTAGGAGAGATGATAATGAAATTGATTGGAATCGTAGGAACCAACTCGACGCGTTCGACCAACCGTCGCTTACTGCAATTTATTCAAAGCCATTTTAGTGACCAAGCGGAGATCGAACTTTGCGAAATCAGTGATCTGCCGGCATTTAATGAACCAGAAGATCGGACGGCACCAGCGGCAGTCCAAGCCTTGTCAGAGAAGATCGAAGCAGCAGATGGGGTAATCATCAGTACACCAGAATACGACCACTCGATCCCAGCGGTGTTAAAAAGCATGATCGAATGGCTTTCTTATACGACGCGGCCTTTGATCGATAAACCAGTGATGATCACGGGTGCTTCTCTTGGTGCATTAGGTTCATCGAGAGCCCAAGCCCACTTGCGTCAGATCTTAGATGCGCCTGAAGTAAAAGCCCGAATCATGCCGAGTGCGGAATTTTTGTTAGGGCATTCCATGCAAGCCTTCGATGAACAAGGAAACTTGATCGATAACGAAAAAGTTGCCGAACTAGAAGACTGTTTCAATGAATTTGTCTTGTTCGTCGAAATCACGAACCGTCTGGTCAGTGAATATTCAACGGCTAAAGAACGAGCAAAGAAATTTTCGTGGGAACAAGCATAAGAAAGAGAGGAACTAGTCATGAAATTTGTCGGCCTAATCGGAACGAACGCCAAAAAATCGACCAATCGCCAATTAGTAGCGTTTATGCAGCGAGAATTTGCTGCCCTAGCAGAAATTGAACTGCTGGAAATCAAGGATGTTCCAATGTTCAATGAAACACAAGATCAAACCAATAGCGAAGTGATCCAACGGTTAAATAGCAAGATTTTAGCAGCCGATGGAGTGATTATCGCAACACCAGAGCATAACCATTCGATTCCTTCCGCATTGAAAAGCGTCTTGGAATGGCTCTCCTTCAATCTCCATCCCTTTGATGGCAAACCAGTGATGATCGTCGGCGCATCCTACGATGTGCAAGGCTCCTCCCGAGCACAGCTTCATTTGCGCCAAATCCTTGACGCTCCAGGTGTCAATGCGACAGTTATGCCAGGAAATGAGTTCTTGTTGGGACGTGCGCATCAAGCCTTTGATGAACAAGGCAATTTAAAAGATCAACGAACGATCGACTTTTTGGAAAGCTGTTTCCGCAAGTTCGTTCGGTTTACGGAAGTCGCCAATTTGTTGAACGTACCAGAAGAAGTCGTTTATGAACCTGGTGAATACACCGTCACAGCACCAGGACATAACGGGGATCTGCCAATGGTCGTCAAATTAAGCGAAGAACGGATCGAAGCCATCGATATCGATACGTCTGGTGAATCAGAAGGGATCGCTGATGTCGTTTTCGTACGGATTCCTCAAGAGATCATTGAAGGGCAAACCTTGAATGTCGATGCGATCTCTGGTGCTTCGGTTACTAGTAACGGTGTCGTTGATGGCGTAGCAAAAGCCGTGAAAATGGCTGGTGCGAACCCAGATGTCTTGCGCAAACGTCCAAAAGCCGCCAGTGCTTTGCAAACAGAAGATGAAACGTACACTACCGATGTCGTTGTCGTAGGTGGTGGCGGCGCAGGTCTGAGTGCAGCTGCCAGTGTGCTGCAAGCCAATAAAGACGTGATCTTAGTAGAAAAATTCCCAGCGATTGGTGGCAATACTGTACGTACTGGCGGACCGATGAATGCTGCGGATCCAAAATGGCAAAACGGCTTCTCCGCATTGCCTGGCGAACGCAGTGCTTTAGAAGAAGTGCTGACGATCGATGAACAAGACATCGATGCAGAATACTTGCCAGACTTCAAAGCTTTGAAGGCACAAATCACTGCGTATCTTTCAGAAACGACGCCAGAAAAAGAATACTTGTTTGATTCTGCTTTGTGGCATCGAATCCAAACTTATCTAGGCGGAAAACGCAAAGATTTGAATGGGCAACCGATCTATGGGAGGTACGAGCTAGTGAAAATCTTGACGGATCAAGCATTGGCCTCAGTGAAATGGTTAGAAGAAATCGGCGTAGAATTTGATATGAACAATGTCGATATGCCAGTAGGAGCGAAATGGCGCCGTGGGCATAAACCAGTTAAAAACGAAGGGTATGCCTTTGTATCGGCTTTGCATCAATTCGTGAAAGAACATGGCGGAACGATCTTAACCGATACGCCTGTCAAAGAATTATTGATCGAAGATGGTAAGGTTACTGGAATCATCGGGGAAGGCCGTAACGGTCAAAAAATCACAATCCATGCCAAAGCAGTGATTTTGGCTTCCGGCGGGTTCGGAGCGAACACCAAAATGTTGAAACAATACAATACCTATTGGACAGAGATCGAAGACGATATCAAAACGTCAAATTCACCAGCGATCACTGGTGACGGGATCAAACTAGGGGAAAGTGCTGGCGCGGACCTTGTTGGCATGGGCTTTTCACAAATGATGCCCGTATCTGATCCGAACACAGGGGCTTTATTCAGTGGGCTGCAAGTGCCGCCAGCTAACTTTGTGATGGTCAATCAAAAGGGGGAGCGCTTTGTCAATGAGTACGAAAGCCGCGATGTATTGACCCAAGCGGCGATCGATAATGGCGGATTGTTCTATTTGATCGCGGATGAAGAGATCAAGAAAACCGCTTATAACACGAGTCAAGAAAAAATCGATAAGCAAGTAGCTGCTGGTACGCTGTTCCGCAGTGAGACCTTGGCTGGCCTGGCAGAGCAGATCAATGTTGATCCAGCCGTCTTAGAGGCGACTGTTGCGAAATACAACAGCTATGTGGATGCTGGGAAAGACCCAGAGTTTGGCAAAGATGTTTTCGACTTGAAAGTGGAAAAAGCGCCTTTCTATGCCACACCAAGAAAACCAGCGGTTCACCACACGATGGGGGGATTGAAGATCGATCCGCAAACCCATGTGTTGACGAAGGAAGATCAAATCATTGAAGGGCTGTATGCAGCAGGGGAAGTTGCTGGGGGGATCCATGCCGGCAATCGCTTAGGCGGCAATTCGTTGACAGACATCTTTACTTTTGGCCGGATTGCTGGAAATACAGCAGTCGCAGAACATCTCGAATAAAAAGCCTTGCGCGTTGTGACTTGTCACGCGCGCTAGCTTTTGAAAAAACATGTGAATAAAGTAACATGCTTAAAACAAAGGAGAGAAAAAATGGAAACAAAAATCAATCGCTGGCTGATTCTGATCGCTTCGACCGCAGTGTTGCTGTGTACGGGTGCTGTATACGCCTTTAGTGTCTTTGCAGGACCTCTTAGTCAATTAAAAGGTTGGTCCATGGAAGAGATCATGCTAGCCTTTACCATCAATGCCGCAGTTGGCCCGATTACCATGATTTTGGGTGGTTTGCTGACAGACCGAGGAGCCGCTAGATGGGTCATCGCTGGCGGAGGCGTGTTGTTCGGAGCGGGTTTCTTCCTGACGGGTTTGGTCAACTCACCCGCTATGCTGTACCTGACTTATGGAGTCTTTGCTGGTTTAGGGCAAGGCTTTGCCTATTCGGCTTGTTTAAGCAATACGATTCGGTTATTCCCGGATAAACGGGGACTGGCTTCGGGCTTGATCACAGCAGGTATGGGTGGGGCAGCGATTATTGCCGCACCGATTGCGAATCGTTTGATCGAATCACAAGATGTCTTAGCGGCGTTTCGGATTTTAGGAATTGCCTATATCGTGATCGTCTTGGTGGCTAGTCTATTTATTCATAAAGCACCAGAAAATTACCGTCCAGCAGGTTGGCAACCAGCGGATCAAGGAAAAAATGGTCCTCAAATCAATCTAAATTGGTTGGACATGCTGAAGACACCAACTTTTTACTTGATTATTGTTATGTTAGGGGTAGGGGCTTTCTCAGGTTTGATGATTGCTTCCAACGCCTCAGTGATCGGGCAAAGTATGTTTGGTTTGACGGCAGCGGCCGCTGCCTTTTATGTCAGCTTGTACTCATTGAGCAACTGTTTTGGTCGTGTCCTTTGGGGCACCGTTTCTGATAAAATTGGTCGGACGAATACGTTGATGATCATCTATGGCGTGGTGGCATTGTCCTTATTCTTATTGACGCTTGGTCAAACAACTGTGATCTTCACTGTCGGGATCATCGGTTTAGGACTGTGCTTCGGGGGCGTGATGGGGGTCTTCCCATCGATCGTTATGGAAAATTACGGACCGATCAATCAAGGGGTCAACTATGGAATCGTCTTTATTGGTTATTCTACGGCGGCATTCTTTGGCCCCAGAGTTGCAGCAGCAATCGCAGAAAGTAACCAAGGAGATTATACAAAAGCCTTCTATACGGCAATTTTCTTAGCACTTTTTGGGCTTGTTCTCAACATAGGCTATGCGATGCTAAAAAAAGCCAAAAAGCCCGCACCTGTTATTAAATAACAATTCACCAAAAGTAGTCTTTTTGATAAAGGCTGCTTTTTTGGTGCTAAAACAACTCTTTTTTCTTTTTTTAGAACAGAGTATTGGCTGATAAAGCAAAAGAGAAAACTGTTTCATAGCAAGAATTTATCTCGTTGATTTCACTGTTTTTTCATCTTAACCCCCCATTTTTTAATAAATCGTGTTACAATAATAAAAGGCTAATACGACGGAGGGATTAAATGACAATTCGTAAAGAACGACGCCGCTTAGAAAAGCGCTTGAAGCGCACGCAATATACCCAAAAAAGTATTACGATGGCTACTACTTTAGTAGCGGGATCAACGTTTATCCCGACCTTAGGGCATGCGGCTGAAACGGCAACGACAGAAACCAGCAATGACCTTAAGGTCGTTGAACAAACAACAAACACTACACCAGAAACCGACAGCACGCCGGTTGAGGAAACGACAGAATCAACGACAGCACCTGTTGTGACCGAAGAAACTTCGGAAATAACAGAGGAGTCAGGAGCTGAAGCAGTTACTGAGGGATCAGAAACAGCGACGACAGAAAGCACAACAGTCGCTAGTGATGATGTCTTAGAAGCAGATGAAGTACCATCAGCCCTTTCTGATTTGACTAGTCGGGCATTATTTTCACGGGCAACGATCGATCCGGCTGCCTTTATCAGTCAGATTTGCGGCTATGCAACGGAAGTGGCGGCAGCAAACGATCTGTATGCTTCTGTTATGATGGCACAAGCGATTTTGGAATCAGGTTGGGGCGCCTCGACTTTGACGACCACAGCCAACAATATGTTTGGGATCAAAGGCAGCTACAACGGCCAATACGTGACGATGGATACCTATGAAGATGATGGTTCTGGCAATTATTATTTGATCAGCGCTAAGTTTCGGAAATACCCATCATTAAAAGAGTCTTTTGAAGACAATGCATATGTGTTGCGCAACACGAGTTTTTCTAGCGGCAACTACTATTACAGCGGTGCATGGAAAAGCAATACGACCTCTTACACGCAAGCAACCGCTTGGCTACAAGGGCGGTATGCAACCGATACTTCTTATGCCAGCAAATTAAACAATTTGATCAGTACGTATAATTTAACGCAATATGATACTGGCAGCTCAAACACAGGTGGCGGCAATAGCAATGAAACGATCGTCAGTGATGAAACAGCGATCAATCAGCAGATGAAAACCACGTCATCTATGAATATTCGTTCCGATGCTTCCACCAGTGCCTCTATTACTGGTTCGTTAGCAGCTAATACGACGTTTACGGCAACGGCGACCAAAACCGGCACCAGCGTCAATGGCAACACCACGTGGTATAAGATTTCTGGCAAAGGTTGGGTCAGCGGCGCGTATTTGACGAAGGTTTCGACCGACTCTTCAAACAACAATAGCGGATCAGGCAACACCGGTTCTGACAATGGCAATTCCGGTACGACGATCAACAAGCAAATGAAGACGACGGAAGCGATGAATATTCGTTCTAGCGCGTCCACTAGCGGATCAGTGGTAGGGTCACTTAGCAAAGGCACGACCTTTACTGCCACTTCCATGAAAACCGGCACATCAGTCAATGGCAACAAAAATTGGTATTATGTCTCTGGCAAAGGTTGGGTCAGCGGTGCCTACCTTACTGAAGTGACCAACAATAATGCTTCTGAAGCGGAAAAAGAAGACAATGGTTCAAGTATCAATCAACAAATGAAAACGACGGCCGCATTGAATGTCCGCTCCGATGCTTCTACCAGCAGCCGTGTCGTGACAACGCTTGGTCAAGGGGTGACCGTTACCGTGACAGCGAAAAAGAACGGCACTTCAGTGGAAGGCAATAAAACGTGGTACTACGTTTCTGGCAAAGGTTGGGTCAGTGGTGCCTACTTGACAACAACCAGCAGCTCTTCCAATAATAACGGTTCAACAACCACAAATCAGCAAATGAAAACCACCGAGATTTTAAATGTTCGTTCCGATGCTTCTACCAGCAGTAGTATTACTGGTTCTTTAAGTAAAGGAGCAACCGTCACGGTTACCGCAACAAAAACCGGGACGACCGTCAATGGCACGAACAAATGGTATTATGTTTCTGGCAAAGGCTGGGTCAGTGGTGCCTACTTGACGTCTGCTAGCAGTGGGTCTTCTAATACGAATACCAGCAGCAGTTCAACGAAGACGCACACGGTGAAATCAGGGGACAGCTTATGGTCACTGGCACAAAAATATAACACCAGCATCAGCCAACTCGCATCATGGAACAACATCAACAGCAGCTATACGATCTTTGTCGGTCAAAAACTGATCGTTTCCAAGTAACAAGCAAAAAAACCGCGTGCAAGCCATTGGCTCACGCGGTTTTTTTATGATGGATCCGCTTCTTCCGGAGCAGCTAGTTTTTTTTTCAAGAAACCGCTTGTTTTCCGTAAGCGCAATCAAACTATTTGGTCAATCATAGAACCCTGCGTTAGAATGAAAGAAGCAATAGAAATTGCTAGTTTTAAAGGAATTGCTTCAGAACCAGAACGATCGAAGCGTACACAAAATAAGGAGGATTTCACATGCACAACAGAAACCTAACGATTATTGGCAGTTACGACACTCGAACAGAAGTATTACCGGTTATTGAGCAATTGACAAACGAAGGCTATGGCAAAGAGGATATCGTGCTGTTTGCGAATCAAACAGTCATCGATCAATTTGGGTTAGAATCCATCGACGATGTGGAAGTGGAGCAGGCAGCTAGTGAGGATGAAGATCGTTCGCTTTGGGAAAAAATCAAAGATGCTTTTTCTTTCGGCGATTCCGATCATAGGCATGATGAGCATGATCCGTTATATGGTTATCGTGATGACCTTGAACGAGACAAACTCGTTGTCGGTGTCTACGATTATCAGCCGATGGACAAAATAACCGATCGTGATGCAGATACTGGTCCGATCATCGATCAACCGTTACCAGGTGAAACAGCAATGCCAGATGAGTCCGTCCATCCAACGCCCCGCATGGGAGACAGCGATATTGAAGCACCGATCCATGACCCCAACCATCTGCGTAACTTATAAATAGAAGGGGTTAAACAATAAAGGAATCATTAAAGCCAGAGGAACAAGCGTCCGTCGTATCTGCCAACCCTTAGTGAAGGGATGGGCCCGCAGGTGATCGGCAGTTGTCCTCGGGCTTTTTTTGTGCAACGGACAATTATGTCTTTGTCATTTTTGAAAATAAAACTTAATTTGTTGACGATTGCTTTTTTTTGTATAATATAAGAATGAGATAGAGCGTTGTCGGAAGAGCCAACCACATTTTTGGGGAAAGGATGGGGAGTGCGATGAAATTTAAGTTCAATATGCAGTCGGCATTAGTCAGTTGTTTTGTTGCGGTTTTTTTGAGTGTGGCGATCAATCAAGACGCCAATGCCTTTGTGGCTGCGCCCTTTGTACGAGATTCTTCCAGTAGTTCCTCCGAGCCACCTTACCAGACAGCAAGCAGCAGTATCGAAGAAACCTCTGATTCCAGTCAGATTTTTTATGAAGCCAGTGTTAGTTCTTACACATCGCCTTCAACGACTAGTCGCTCGATCGAAGCGTCGACAAATGAAGGCACGTCTGTTTCCGTAAGTGAAGCAGAGACAGATCCTAGCGTCAGCACTTCTGCAAGTAGCGAAAGCAGTTCGAGTACCGCGCCGAGTGGCGGATCAACCACCACCAGCGATACTTCTAGCAGTAGCGCTAGCAGCAGTTCTTCAAGCTCTTCCAGTACGAGTTCGACCAGTACTACAACAAGCAGCTCCAGCAGTGAAACGACTGAGCCGTCTTCAGAAACCTCCAATAGCGACGACGAAGCTGCGGAAGATACGAGTGAAAATGTTGATCTAACAGTCGAAGGGGCTCACTGAGCCTGACTGTAAAAATCAATCTCATCTAAAGGGACCATTTCAGCTAGGCCTTGAGCCTAGCTTTTTTATTTGCTTATGGTCAGAGCCACGAACACACCAAGTGAACGAAAGATGCGCGATTTCTCACTCTGAGACATCAAAAAATAGCAAAGAGGAAGGTTTTGTTGGCGGATTGCTGGAACAGAAAAGAGCTGTCTTACGTTTTTATTCACTGCCTCCATAAAAAAAGCTGCACTTGCAAGCATATCATAAAGTGATTCTGAGTAGTTTCGCTATAATAAGTGCGAGGAGGGGTGTTATGGGAAAGTATTTTAAGCACTTCGAAAAAATGATTAGTGTGATTGTTGATATTATGTTAGGACTGTTGGTTCTTTTGGTTTTGGTGGTGATGGCGGAAGCGATCTACAAAATCGTTGTCCATGTGATCCCACTGCATGAAGTTAGCGATCTTTCCTTATTGATCGAAGAGATCGCGACATTGTTTATTTTACTGGAAATTATTTTGATGTTATTGCGTTACGTAAAAGAAGGTCACCATATTCCGGTGCGTTACTTGATTTTGATCAGTATTACAGCAATTTTAAGAGAGCTACTTTTGGCACAAGGAAAAGGGTTAGAAACGCTCTTTTTGGCCTTAGCGATCTTGGTCTTGATCATTGTGCTGCAGGCGTTGGAAAAACTCAAAGCCTTTCATAGTTCTAAAGGACTGTAAAAAAAATCATCCGATTGGTTGACGAATGACTCGTCAAGGGATCGGATGATTTTTTAATTCTTCAAAAAGCACTCGGCTTTCTTGCTGCAGCCGCTTGCCGATATCTGTTTGCCCTACCGTTGTTCTTTCCGTTTGCCGCACGACGATTTTTTTCTGAGTGACGATGTCACGTCGCTGCTGGATGGCTTGCTGGCGATCTGTAAAGGGTTGATGGGCTGCTAAGGTCATGCCGAAGGAATTTGACAACAGCGTGTAACCAGCAATGCCTGTGACGGATTGATAGGAGCGAGAGAGTCCGCCATCGATCACCAACAAACGACCATTTGCCTTGATGGGCGTCTCGCCTTTACGCACTTTGACAGGGGTATGGCCATTGATGATGTGACCTGTCGACGGCAGACCGAAGGCAGCTAGGACACGGCAGCAGAAGTCTTCGTTTTCCCTTAAAGAATAATAGGCATTTTTTTGTTCCTTATGAGTGTTGTGATCTTCTATAAAGTAGCGCTCAAAGGTTTTCATGGCTTTTTTGCCGAAGAGGGAAGAGCCTTCGCCACACCAAAGATACCAGATCATATCGGTGGCAAGGTCTGTTTGGTTTTCTGGTTGGGCAAAACTTTCCTGCAAACATTGCTGAAAAAAGTCCATCAACGCTTTGCCTGCCAAGGGCTGCTGCTGGAAAGTAAAGGCCAGGAAATCGCCGTTTTCCCGACAAGGCAGGCAGCCGTGATACAGTAGGTTGTCGTTGAAGCGCTGGTACAATGTACCATGCTCGACCAAAAAGCGCATATGCGCAGCTAAGCGGGGCGAGCGTTGAAATTGGCTCAGCAAATCTTGCAGTACTTCATGTTCTTCGGCTGTCAAACGGTAAGGATCATCGGGATCTACTAGTTGAAAACAGCCGTTGATCAAAGGATAGGTCTGGTCTAGCTGGATTTGTTGTCGATCTTGAGACAAGCGATGCAATAAGCAGCGCTCTGCCATCGCAAATGCCGGTCGCCGCTGGATCACGGCTGCTTCGACTTTGAATTGGATGATGGCAAATGCCTGCTGCAAAAGCATGGCGGCTTTTTTTTGCTGGCTTGATAAAGGGTCCACTGTTTTTTGCGGATAAAAGCCGGCATTTTCTGTGTAATATTTTTGGCTAAAAGCCAGTGCTTTTGATAGATCGATCCCATAACCATCTTGTAATAATGCCAAATTGCCGTAGCGAGCAGCGATGCGGATCGTATTGGCCAAACAGGGCAGCGAGCCGCAAAAGCTACCGATCCACAAGATATCATGGTTGCCTAGCTGAATATCCAGTGAAGGCAAAGTCATCAAGCGATCGACGATTTTGTCTGGCGCCGGTCCTCGATCATAGATATCGCCTAAGACATGGAGATGGTCCACTACGAAACGCTGAATCAAGTACGCCAGTTCTTGGCAAAAAAGCGGGGCTGCCTCTAATTCAATGATCTTATCAAAAATCGCCTGATAGTAAGCTTCTTTATTGAAGTCGGCATCATATTGGTACAACAGTTCTTCTAAGATGTAAGCAAAAGAAGTCGGCAATGCTTTGCGTACCTTGGAGCGTGTGTATTTACTGGAAGTAAAGCGGGCAACTTTCACTAGCTGTGCCATCTTCAAGCGCCAATCGGCAGGGGTCCAGGCCTGTTCTTGTAATAGCTCCTCTGGATAATAAATGACAAAACAGAGTTCGGTCTGTTCTTCTTTCGTCAAGACACCGGTAAACAAAGTCTCGACTTTTTCTCGAATACTGCCAGAACCATTCCGCAAAATATGGTCAAAGGCATCGTATTCGCCATGCAGATCGCTGACAAAATGCTCGGTAGCTTTCGGCAGCTGCTGGATGGCTTCCAAGTTGATGATCTCGGTCAGGTTTGCCAAGGTGTCTTTATTGAACATGGGCCTGTTCTTTGGCTTGTTCTTCAATCAGCATCGCGCTTTCTTCAATGGAGCGTTTGCTGACATCGATCACCGGAATGTTCAGCTTTTTGAACCATTCATTCGCGTAGGCTAATTCTGCTTCGATTCGTTCACAATTGGTGTAATGGGTTTCTTCTTTCAAGCCCAATGAATGCATCCGGGACCGCCGGATTTCCGTAAGGGATTCTGGATTCGTAGTCAAACCGACCATTTTCCGTGGGTCTACTTGGTGCACTTCGGCTGGCAAAGCGACTTCAGGAATCAAAGGCAGATTCGCCACTTTGTAGCCGCGATTTGCCATGTATAGGCTCAATGGGGTCTTTGAGGTTCGCGAAACCCCTAATAGGACAAAGTCAGCATCGAGAAATCCCCGTGGGTCTTTGCCGTCGTCGTATTTCACCGCAAATTCCATCGCGGCCACCCGGCTGAAATATGCTTGGTTCAAGCGATGCAAGGCACCAGGCTCTTGGACGGCTTCTACACCGAATGTTTTTTCCAGCATCGTGGTCAAGGGCGACATAAAGTCGACATGCTGCAAACCAGTCCGTTTGGCAAAGGCATCAACAAAAGCGACTAATTCTTTATTGACTAAGGTGGTAACGACGATCGATTTGTCTAGCAAGGCATCTTTGAGGATCTCGCCTAAGCTCTCTTCATCATTAGTAAAGGGAAAGAGCTGGATATCTGAAAGGTCGATCGTGGGAAACTGCGCGGAAACGGCGGCGATCAGCTTTTGTGCCGTTTCGCCTACGGAATCTGAAATCAAATATATTCGAACGTTCTTCATTGTTTTTGCCCCCTAAAAGTGTGTGTTGTCACTGTCATTGCCTGCTTGAATAAAGTAATTCATCAGCCGCGTCTTCGTGATTTTGCCGATGACTTTTTTTGGTTCCTGTGGATCGACCACTGGCAAGGTATCGACTTCATGTCGTCCTAACAACGTACCAGCCGTCAAGATCGTTTCTTCCGGTGTGATGGTCACGATGTTTGGCATGCGAGTCATGATCATCGCTACGGGTGTTTTTTCCGGTGCGGCATTGCTGATCGCAAAGCGCAGCAGATCTTTGCGGGAGAGTACCCCAATCAGTTCGTCTTGGTCATTCTTGACATAGAGGGAACCGACATCGTACATAAACAAAGTCGTGACTGCTTCATAAACGGAGACCGTTTGTGAGATCAGCAACGGTGGGATCATGACTTCTGCAACTTTGGTATGATAGAGTTTTTCGAAAAGCAAAGGCTCAACGGTTTGTCCTGTGTAGAAATAGCCGACTTTCGGTCGGGCGTCTAATAAACCGGTCATGGTCAAAATCGATAAGTCATTCCGCAAGGTTGCGCGGCTCAAACCCAACTGCTTCGCAATGGTCTCCCCACTGATCGGCTGATGCTCTTTGACGATCTCAATGATTTTCATTTGTCTTTGGCTTAATTCCAATGTGTCACCTTCTTTCTTTTATGTGCTATGCTATTGATTATATGATTTTCCGAATGAAAAGGCAATCCTACTCTTTTAAAAAGGATAAATCCCTTAAAAGTTTTCTTTTTTTGGCTTGACGATTAAATGTGTCATACTATATACTGCTAATTAATCGAAATAGTATATAACATTTAAAAGGAGGAACATGATGGAAAAAGCAGTCGTATGGTTTTCAGAAGGCACGAAAGAGCAAAAAGCATTATTAGGCGGGAAAGGGGCAAATCTTGCGGAGATGACCAATTTGGGTTTGCCTGTTCCTCAGGGATTTATCGTCCCGGCCACCATTTGCCTGACCTATTTAGAAGAACAGGTTCTTCCTGAGGCGATCATCAAGCAAGTCAAAGCTGCCATCGAAGAATTGGCAGTCCGCAGGAACAAAACATTTGGCGGACTGCACTCGCCGTTATTGGTTTCTGTCCGCAGTGGTGCCAAGTTTTCCATGCCAGGGATGATGGATACGATCTTAAACCTTGGGTTGAATGATGAAACCGTCCAAGGGTTGGCTCAGCAGACGGGGGACCCCGTCTTTGCTTATGATTGTTACCGCCGTTTGATCCAGATGTATGGGGATGTGGTGAAAGGTGTAGCAAAAGAACACTTTGAAGCCTATTTGACAGATTATAAGAAACGGCAGAATTATGTGTCAGACCAAATGATGACCGGCAATGACTGGCAAATGATCTGCCGCGTGTTTCAAAGTATTTATATGGAACATACCCAAGAAGCGTTTCCCCAAGACCCGTTTCAGCAATTATTGGCAGCCATCACGGCAGTTTTTCGCTCATGGAATAACCCACGGGCTAAGACCTACCGTTCCCTCCATCGGATCCCTGACGATCTAGGGACTGCCGTAACGATTCAAGAAATGGTTTTTGGCAACAGCGGGATTAATAGTGGGACGGGTGTCGCCTTCACCCGCAATCCAGCAACCGGGGAACCGGGACTTTTCGGCGAATTTCTAGTGTGTGCTCAAGGGGAAGATGTGGTTGCTGGCATTCGTACACCACAACCGATCCAAGCGTTGGCGCAACAACATCCTGTGATTTATCAGGAACTAAAGCAACTGGCTGAGGGGTTGGAGGATCACTATCAAGACATGCAAGACATTGAATTTACCATCGATGACGGCCAGTTGTTTGTCTTGCAAACAAGAAACGGCAAACGAACCGCCGCTGCGGCAGCGCAAATTGCAACGGATATGGTCGCAGAAGGTCGGATCACCATCAGGCAAGCCTTAGACCGAATCACACCAGAAATGATCGATCAATTGTTGCACCCGTTATTTGCCCCCGAAGCCTTGCAGCAAGCCGAAGCTTTTGCGCAGGGCTTGCCGGCTAGTCCAGGGGCAGCTTCAGGACATGTCTATTTCACTGCAGAGGCGGCGGAAAAAGCCAGCCGCACAGGAGAAAAAGTCCTGCTGTTGCGGCAGGAAACCTCACCTGAAGATATTGAAGGCATGGTGGTGAGTGAAGCGATCATTACCGCTCGTGGGGGGATGACTTCTCATGCGGCGGTGGTCGCCCGTGGTCTGGGGGTCTGCTGTGTGGTAGGGTGCGAGGCATTAAGTGTCGATGCATTTTTGAAACAGGCCCGCTGCGGCGAGCTGCTGATTGAAGAAGGTGACGTACTTTCCGTAGACGGCAGCACTGGCAAACTGTATCAAGGGCAGCTGCCTATGACCAGTGTACAGGAGCGGGTTTTGATGGATCAGCTTTTGACGTGGGCACAAGCCCAGGCAGATCTAAAGGTTTACGCAAATGCGGAAACGAAAAATGACATTGAGGCTGCGCTGGCCTTTGGTGCAGCGGGCATCGGCTTAGCACGGACGGAGCATATGTTTTTTGGGGAAGCGCGTTTGTGGAAAATGCGGGAAGTCATCTTGGCAGAAACGAAGGCGGAACGATTGGCGGCTTTGGCTGAGATCAAGGCTTATCAAAAAGCCGATTTCCAAGAAATGCTGCAGGCCGCGCAAGGAAAGAAATGCACGATTCGGTTATTAGATCCACCACTCCATGAATTCTTGCCCCATGAGCATGAACGCCTTGAGATGGCCCGCCGCAGTAAAAAATCATTGGCAGTGATCGAGCGGCGAATTGACGAACTGCAAGAGGTCAATCCTATGATGGGGCATCGCGGCAGCCGTTTAGGACTCAGCTATCCAGAAATTTATGAAATGCAAACAGCGGCGATTTGTGAAGCGGCTGTGGAGTTGCGGCAGCAAGGAGTCGAGGTAGAGGCGGCGATCTTATTGCCCCTGATCAGTTTGCCCGCAGAGCTGCAGGTGTTGAAAGAGACGTTGACACAGGTGATCGCTCAAGCAGAAGCAACCCTTCAGCAACCGTTGCACATCGAGATCGGGATGATGATCGAGACGCCTAGAGCGTGCTTGATTGCTGGGGAGTGTGCTGAAGAGGCGGCGTTCTTTAGTTTTGGTACCAATGACTTGACCCAAATGACCTTTGGCTTTTCGCGGGATGATGCCGGCAGCTTTATTCAAGCCTATTTGCAGTCGGGGATCTTACAAGAAGATCCTTACCAGCACTTAGATCAGGTAGGTGTTGGCGCGTTGATGCGTCAAGCGATCGCCGGCGTAAGAGATCGTCAGCCAGAGCACTCGATCGGTGTTTGTGGCGAAGTCGGCAGCGATCCCTATTCTATTGCATTTTTGCGAGAGATCGGCATCGACTATGTTTCTTGTTCCCCATACCGGATCCCTGCTGCTTGGTTAGCGATCGCCCAATCAGCCCCCATTATCGAAGAGGCGTCAGTGAGCACCCGCTAAAATAGGAGAAAAAAATACACCGCAGTCCACTAGCAAGGTTCACTTGCTTGGTGGATTACGGTGTGTACGTACAATTTTGTCCTTACAGGGGCTGATCCGTTTTTTGGATCGCAGGTTTGCGTCCTTTTAAATACCAAGTGATCCCAATGACATGGGCGAGGTAGATGGCAGCGAGGACGAAACGTACCAGCAGATTGGGGATCAGCAGTGCAGGAATTGCAAAGACTACCAGCATCATGGCAAACATCCGAACCATTGCCTTGGTGCTCAGCTGTTTTTGTACGAGTGGTTTTTCAATGTATTTTTGATAATTCTCTGATTGAACCAAGCGTTGATAATAGGTATCGGAACTCCGCAGCCAGAAATAAGCCGTCAGCAAGTAAAAGACGGTTGTAGGTAAGAAAGGCAAGAAGATTCCTAAAGTACCTAAACCGAATGTCAGTGATCCACAAAGAAAAAACAGTGTTTTTTTCAAAAGTAACCCTCCTTATTTGGGTGTTTCGTATCTTACCCTCAGTATAACGGAGGAGGGGCTGCTTGAACATGCGTTTTGTGCTTTTCCCCGTTTTTTAGCGGCAATAAGAGTTTTTCTTCCCCTTACTCCTGCTTTTTTGATAGACTAGAAACAACACAAAGGGGGAAGCAGCATGGAAACGATTGAATTGAATACCGGCATTCAGATTCCAGTGATCGGCAGCGGGACGAATACATTTGGGAAAGAAAACCGAGAATACCAAGGTGCGATCAATGATGATACGACAGAGCTATTGACTGCCATCAAGCTTGGGTATCGGCATTTTGATACGGCGATTTCTTACCGCAACGAAGCCGTGGTTGGCAAAGCCATCAAGGAAAGCGGGATTGACCGCAGCGAATTTTTCCTGACTTCTAAGATTCCTGGCAAACCAGAGCATACGCAAGATGCAGCTGCCGTGAAAGCGTCTGTCGAAGCGAGTTTAGCAGCCTTGCAGACGGAATCGATCGATCTTTATTTGATCCATCATCCGTGGGACAACTTGGCAGAGATCGCCGCTGTCTGGGCGGTTCTTGAGGCTTATGTCGATAAAGGAGTCTTAAAAGCGATCGGGGTGTCCAATTTCCAAGAAGAAGAACTCAGCTATTTATTGGCAAACAGTCGGATCAAACCAGCGGTCAATCAGATCGAATCGCATCCAGGCAAGTGGAATGATGCGATCATCTCGTATTCCTTAGACAATCAGGTAGTTCCAGAAGCCTGGGGTCCGCTTTCCCGGATTTCGGAAGCGGCACGGGAAACCTTGACCCAAATCGGGGAAGCGCATCAAAAAACCTGGAGCCAAGTGGTCTTGCGTTACCAAATCGAGCGTGGGGTGATCGTGATTCCGAAATCCCATTCAGAAAAACATCAAGCCGAAAATTTAGCGCTCTTTGATTTCGCTTTGACGGCGGAAGAAAAAGCCGTCATCAAAGAATTATAGGCAATAGAAGCGGTCCTATTAAAGGGACCCTACAGCCAGTGCGGAAACTTCCGTACTGGCTATTTTTATGCAGTCGCAACGCTCCTTGATGACTGAGGAGCTTTTCTATTCGTTACAACAGCAACTGTAAGCCTTAGCAAAAAAGAAAATGCGCTTGCAGCCGTTTCTGACAATGAATCCTCTTAAATATTCAAAGAAATGACCGATTATCCTTACTAAGGGTCGTCTACGGACGAGTCTTCAGTGGATCGTGTGAAATTGGAAATGAAGGAGTGGCACAGTTGTGAAAAAAAGAAAAAAGACGATAGGAATTTATGTGATGATCACCTTGATGCTGGTTGCGGGGATCCCGATCATTGTCATGCTGACAAGTTCCTATTTAACCACCAAGAACTTATTGATTGAACGAAATGATTTGAACAAAGAAAGTGCCGTCAATTTGATCTTGGCGGAAGAAAAGAGTTTGCGCCGATCGACGGAAAGCAAATTGAAATCAATGGCTGAACTGCCAGCGATGAAAACAGAATTCAGCATGGGACGTATCCGTTCAGATCTTTCTTTAGCGATTGCTGGGAGCAACAGCTTCTTAGCAGTAACTTTTGGGACAGAAGATGATGAGTATGTGACCTTCAATCCCTTACCGGATGATTACAAGCCTACAATTCGGCCGTGGTACAAAGGGGCCGTGAAAGCCGAAGGAGAAGTGTATTGGACAGCACCTTATTTAGATACGGTGTCGAATCAATTTGTGACGTCGGCTTCGATCCGGGTCAAAAATTCCCATAATCAAGTGGGGGTTTTAAGCGTCGATGTTTCCTATGAAAGCATTCAAAACATCTTGTCTTCCTTTACCGTAGGGCGGACTGGGAATGTCACCTTAGTTTCAGAATCTGGGGTCATCGTGACCTCAAAAAATACCAAGCAAATCGGTAAGAATATCAAAGAAGAAGAAGTGTTCCAAAAAATCAAAGACGCCAAAGATCCGACAGGCATGGTTGGCTTAGGCGACTCGAATAAAGTCAATGATGTGTTGTATGACAAGTCTGCTGATTCCAATGTTTGGGCGTACTCCGAAGTCAAAGCTAGTGATCTAGACAAAGAGTTAGGGGCGTTAGTCCGCACCACGATTATCGTTACGATCTTGATGCTGCTCTTTGTAGGACTGGTTTCGTATGCCGCGATCAAAGTAGTCGCAGCGATCATCGATTGCTTCAATCGCTACTTTAGAAAAGTCGGTGAAGGCAAACTAGAGAAGATGAGCAAAACCAAACGAGCCAAAGGCGAAAAATGGACATGGGATCAACTGGCACGCCGAGTTGTATATCCAGACAAAGCAGGCAATGAGATCCAGCAAATGGCGGACAATTACAATGTGATGATCGAAGGCACGGGTGCATTGATCCAAAAAGTACAAAAAGAAAGCAACAGTGTCGCAGGAATGTCGGATTCTTTATTAGAATTGTCAAAACAAACCAATATTGCGACAGAAGAAGTCTCTCAAACCATTACGGGGATAGCTGAAGTGACCGGTGCTCAAGCCCAAGAAACAGAATACAGCGTGTCACAAATGCAAAATCTGTCGCAAGTCGTGAAAGAATTACGAGAAAATGTTGGCGGCATGAGCAGCAAGTCGCAAGAATCTACGAAGATCAATCAAGAAAACTTAACGATCATGGATCAAGTCGATGACAGTTGGCGACAAGAGTTGGCACAGATGGAGCGCTTGATGTCGAATATGACGGGAATGAATGATAGTATCCAAAACATCAACTCGATCATCGGGGTCATCAACGATATTTCTTACCAAACCAACTTGCTAGCCTTGAATGCATCAATCGAAGCCGCAAGTGCTGGCGAGTCTGGCAAAGGCTTTGCCGTCGTGGCTGCTGAGATCCGTAAATTGGCGGAACAAAGCAAAGCTTCTACCAAAGAGATCGAAGCGATCATTGAAGAAATTCGTGAGCAGTCTAGTCAAATGGTCAAACAAACGTCGGCGTCTGTCAAAGGCGGCGTTCGCCAAACCAACTTGATCAAAGAAGCGATCTCATCTTCAAAAGAAGTTTTCCAACGCAGTAGCTATATGATCGAAGGCATCCATCATATTGAAGCAGCCAGTGCCCGTATCGAAAATATTCAAAACAGTGTACTGGAAAACTTAGAAAACATTTCCGCATCAACGGAAGAAAATGCCGCTGGCACACAAGAAGTTTCCGCAAATGCAGAAGAAGTCTTGGCAACCATGGATGAATTTACCAACCATGTGGCCGACCTCAGAGACATTGCAGAAGAGTTGAAGCGATTGACCAATCGGTTTGAAGTGGAAAAATAAATGATTGACTAGCGAAAGCTGATCATACCCCCCATTACCAATAAATTCGTTGGTAACGGGGGTTTTTTGATGTGTATGGTTAAATCAGAATTGTCCAACTACAAAAAAAGAAGGTCAGTTAGGAAACCGTAGGGTGAGGCATGAAGCATCTGTTATAATGAGAAGAAGCAACCAATGGCTGTCGACTTTTGCCAAGCAGCAACATCAGACAGGTGAACTGTGATTGCTCATTAAGAAAGCGTACACTTTAAGTTGAGAAAAGGAGGGGTACGGTTGCTGAAGATTTTTGGAAAAGAATACCAATTGATTCGTCTCGCCTCTTGGCTGATGCTAGTTATGGGTATCATCATTTTAGGCTTAAAAGGGTTGCTTTTTATGGTTTTTGAGATTCCTTTTATTGACCGTTCCACATTGGTGGGCATTGTCATCATTTGTTACGGCTACTACAATTTATTTATAGATAAAAAAAACGATCGCCTTTGAAAGGGGATCGTTTTTTAGATTGGATAAGGTTTTTTATTGAGCAGCTACCGTTTCAGTCCGCTGAATGATCATCTCCACGCGGCGGTTTTCCGAGCGGCCTTGTGGGGTGTTGTTATCGGCTTTCGGTTCGGTATCGGCAAAGGCTTGGATGGCAGCATTTTTTTCTAAAACGGCGCCTTTGCTGATGAAGTATTCCATAACGGTAATCGCACGAGCGGAACTAAGATCCCAATTAGATTGGTAGCGACCATTGCCTTTTTCCGGTACGTTATCGGTATGCCCGGCGATCACGATTTTGTTGGCTTTTAGTTTTTTCAGTGAGTCCGATAGTAGATCCAGTGACTGACGAGTGGTGTCCGTGATCTCGGCGCTACCAGAGGCAAACAAGATGCTGCTGGCTAGCGTGATATGCAAGCCATCGGATTCCAAGCGGACTTCTGTCTGGTCTTTTAAGCCAGAAGCGGCGAGTTCTTGTGACAGCTGGTCGCTGATTTTTTCTAGCTGCTGATTTTCCAGTTGGGTCCGGACCGCTGCTTCTTGCGCTTGTGCTTCGGCAGAAGTGGCGGCTTTTTTTCGCGGCGTGGTCTCGCCCATATCGATCACTGACCCGATGACGGAGGCGTTGCTGTGGTGGCTGGAAAGGATGGTGCCGAATTCGCTTCGGATTTCTTGAAACTTCTCATCATCGACTTTCGCCATGGCAAACATGACGATGAATAAGGCCAGCAGCAAGGTCAACATATCCGAGTAAGGCAAAAGCCACGCTTCGTCTACATGTTCTTCATGTTTCTTTTTTCGCTTCATGTCGCTTCACCCTTTATAATTGTTCTTGCCGTTTTTTCGGATCGATCAAGCTGTATAATTTTTTCTCAATACTTTTCGGCGATTGTCCGGCTTGGATCGCTAAGACCCCTTCAACGATGATCGACATCATTTGGACTTCTTGCTCCGATTTCAAAGTTAATCGTGAGCTAAAAGGAATGAACAGCACATAACCGAAGAAAATACCATAAAGGGTCGCCACAAAAGCCGCCGAGATCATATGACCCAGTGCTTCTACATCCTCTAAATTGCCTAGCGCCCCTATCAGCCCGATCACGGCTCCTAACACCCCTAAGGTCGGGGAACTCGTGCCGGCGGTTTTAAAAATAGCCGAGCCGATGCGATGCCGTTCTTCGATCCCATAGATCTCATTTTCCATGATTTCTTGGATCTGTTCGGCAGCGATGCCATCCACCACCATTTCCAAGCCCTTTTTTAAAAAAGGATCTTCTAAGTTTTGGATAGCACCTTCAAGAGATAGTAGGCCATCGCGCCGAGCTTGGTTAGCTAATTCAACGATGGTATTGATGGTTGTTTTTAAGTCGTATTCTTTATTTTTCAGCAGAACGCCGAAGATCTTCGGGATTTTTTTGATATCACTGCTGGGAAATGAATTGATAACGGCTGCGATCACACCGACGAAAATGATAATCGCGGCTGCCGGATTGATCAAAACGGCCACATTGGCACCTTTTACAATCATCCCAACCACCACAGATATCAATCCTAAAATAATACCGATCAGCAAGAAAAAATCCATTTGTTGCGTCCTCCTAAATTCTATTTCCAGGTTTTAAACCCTCATTTATTTTATCGGTGAATTAAAATCATTCTTAATAGCAAAAAAAAATAATCCAAAAAATAACTAAAATAAATTTTCTGATTCTCCTTTTTTTGTTCTTTTTTTGACAAGTTTCGTCAAATTGTTGAAATGGTACAGCTTGCAATTTTTGTGAATATTTATAGATGGTACCGTTTTTTTTCGTGAAGCGCTTCTCAGGGTTTGTCATGTCATCAGGCACAAATGAAAATATTTTAATCAATTTTTCGAATAATGCTTGTTTTTTTATCAAAAAACTGATTTTGATCAAAAGGCATAGATATGCTTGTAAAACGCTTTATATCGATCGTTTGCTTTTTATAACTGGGGACGAAATTGCGATGAAACAGTGTTTAACAAATAACATAACACGTCTGTAACTTAAATGTCATATCCGTAAAGTTGCAAAAATCAAATTGTAAAATAAAAATAATTCTACTATAATGACATCACGTCTTCTTGTTTTTTTAATCTATAACAAAAAAATAAATAAAAATATTTGTTTCTGTTCCATCGATGAAAAAAACGTTTGGTACAGAAGGTGGAAGGAGCAATTATTGTTGGATACCTATGATTTATTAAAAACAGCTATGAACGTTTCTGCACAACGCGCAGAATTGATTTCGTCTAATATCGCCAATGTCAACACGGATGGGTACAAAGCAAAACGCATCGTGTTTGAAAGCGAATTAAAGCAGGCACTCGCTTCGTCAGGGACCGACGCTGTAACAGAAGCGTCAGTTTCTCAAGTAAAACCGAAAATCACTGAAAATGCAACTACCAGTATCAAAGACAACGGCAATAACGTGGATCTTGAGGTAGAGATGTTGGATCAAGCAGCCAATGGGTTGTATTACAGTGCATTGACCGCACAAGTCAACGGACGCTTGCAAATGATGAACCTTGTCTTGAGTAATTGATAGAAAGCGCAGGAAAAACAAATGGGTATATTTAACGGACTAACGATCAACGCGAGCGGTCTAGCATTGGAACGGTTAAAACTAGATACGATCTCCAGCAATATCGCAAATGTAAATACAAATCAAACACAAACAACCGCGGCTTATCAAAAAAAGAGTATTCTTTTTTCAGAAAATTTAAAAAATAGTCGTGAAGGAACACCGGCTACATACGGTGTCAAAGTGACGGGGATCGCTGCCGATGAGACGGAAAAACTGACCTATGATCCTACCAATCCCGCTGCCAACGCTGAGGGATATGTCGGTCAATCAAATGTGGATATTGCCGATGAAATGGTGGCAATGTTGCAAGCGGTTCGAACGTACGAAGCCAATGTTTCTGCTTCAGAAATGAATAAAACAATCTTGAAAAAAGCATTAGAAATATCAAAGGGGTAACGAGAAAATGGATGGACTTTTAACGACAGGATTAACAGACTACCAAAACGTTTTGCGGACACTAGGCACGGGGGCTACTTCAAAAGAGACTAGTGTTGTGGGCACCAAGGAAAACCAGTTTTCTTCCTACTTGACCAATGCGGTCGATCAGTTGAATCAAAAAACGGCGGTCATGGATCAAGATACTGTCAATTTGATCACCGGCGATGAAAGCGATCTAGGCAATGTGATGATTCGCATGACGGAGGCGCAATTGGCGCTACAAACAGCCGTTCAAGTACGAAACAAGTGTTTAGAAGCTTACAATGACGTGAAAAATATGCAGTTTTAGCAGTGGGTGAGGGAATAAGAATAAATGATGGATAAAGTGAAAGAATGGACAGAACAACTCAAAGACCGTTGGCAAATGCAAAGCTCTTTAAAGAAAATGATCGTTGTTCTTTCCGTTATCAGCGTTCTCGGAATCACAGCAGCTGTTTATTATTTAAATACGCGAATTGAATACGGTATCTTGTTTACGGATCTAAGCGATGCCGATGCGGGAACGATCAGCAAGGATTTGGATGAACAGCAGATCGCCTACAAATTAGCCGACAATGGGACGACTATTTTGATCGATAAGGACCAAGTCGATGAATACCGCATCAATCTTGCCGTGGACAATAAGTTACCAAATACCAGTACAGGCTTTGAATTATTTGATGATGCCAACATGATGACAACGGATGAAGACCGCAAAATCATGTATCAGCGGGCAGTAACGGGCGAACTACAGCGAGCAATCGAGTCGATCGATGCGGTCAAATCCGCCAAAGTTTTACTCGTGATGCCAGAAGAAAGTGTCTTTTCTTCGGAGGAAAGTGCGCCGACGGCCTCTATCGTGTTGTCCTTGAAAAATCAGCAAATCTCAGACGAGTCCATGCAAGGGATCGTTACCTTGACTTCCGGCGCAGTGGAAAAGCTGAAGCCTGAAAATGTAAAAGTCGTTGATAGCGCGGGCAATACGTTGACTAGAACCGAAGATGAAGCCAGTCAATTAAGTGGCTTAAACAATAAATACATTGCCATCAAAGATTCCTATGAAAAAACGCTAGAAGAAAAAGTAGCGAAGTTGCTGACACCGATCTATGGTGCAGACAAATTCCAAGTGTCGATCAATTTAGACTTGAATTTTGATTCGATCGAGCGGAAGAAAGTCACTTATGATGACCCAGAGATCAAGAGTGAAACAGTGCAGGCTGCTGGTTCGCAAGGGACCGTCCAAGAAGCCCAAACAGGGACTGTGGATGACAATGTCTCCAATGTGACGGGCACGGACGGAGAGGGGAACAATTCCTACAGTCGCTCCGTTGAAAATGAATTGGATACCGAGACCACTACGACCATTACGGCTCCTGGCATGATCGAACGAATGACCAGCTCAATCGTGATCAATGCGAACCTTTCGCAAGCGGATCAAGCAGAATTGCAGCAGTTGATTGCTAGCGCCGTCGGCTATGACAATGATCGTGGCGATCAAATTGCGATCCAAGGGTTTGACTTTGCCCAAGCAGAGGTTGATCCAGCCGCTGATCCTCAAGGGAATGAACAGATTGCAGCTGCCAAAGGTTATGTCAAGTATGCCATCATCGGCGGTATCGTGTTGACCTTGTTCTTGGTGATCTTAATGATCGTTGGCGTGATCCGACGCCGACGCAAAGAAGACGAGTTGGAAGTGGATGTGACGGATGAAATGGTCACTTTTGCACAACCATCCGCTGCTAGCATCGGAGCGAGTAACCCGGTTGCACAAGAAGTCGTTTTTGGCGGTGTCGGTAACCGGTCTGCTGAAACGAAACCAGCGGTGCCAGAAGCATCCACACAAGAAGCCACAGCAGAACATACAGGAGAACCAACATTGGATCAAACGGCTAGAAATTATGCCGAAAGCAATCCTGAAGTAGCGGCGGAATTGATCAAAGCTTGGATGAAAGAAAAATAAGGGGGCAGCCATGGATACAATAGACGGGGTAAAAAAAGCAGCGATTCTTCTGATTTCTCTAGGATCAGATACCTCTGCAAAGATCATGAAGCTGCTGCCAGAATCATTTATACAAAAAGTGAGCTATGAGATCGCCAACATCGACTTTGTCAGTCCCGAAGAGCGGGATCAAGTGTTGGAGGAATTTTCTCATACCGCAACGGCCCGCAAATATGTCTTAGACGGCGGGATCGATTATGCCAAAAATTTGCTGAACCAAGCATTAGGCCCTCAAAAAGCCAAAGAAGTCATTGACGTATTGACTCAGATTCAGCTGCGGGAACGGCCCTTTAATATCGCTCGCAAAGCCGATGTTCAACAGTTGACCAATCTGTTGATCGGCGAACATCCACAAACGGTAGCGTTGATTTTGTGCTACATGCAGCCGGACAAAGCGGCCAGCGTCTTGTCACAGTTTCCCGATCATTTGCAAGTGGAGATCGCTGAACGGATCGGGACGATCTCCAGTACGTCGCCTTTGGTGATCGAACGGATTGAAAAAGTGATCGAGAACAAATTCTCGAATTACATTGAGAACGATACGGAAAATGTCGGTGGTGTGCATACACTGGTAGAAATCTTGAACTCAGTCAGCCGCAGTACTGAAAAGAACATTTTGAACGACTTGGAAAAGCGGCAACCGGAACTATCCAACGAAGTGAAATCAAGCTTGTTTACTTTCGAGGATATCGTGACCCTCGATCGCTTGGATGTTCAAAAAGTCTTGCGAGATGTTCAAAACGATGTCTTAGTCTTAGCGCTTAAAGGCACGACCGACGACATCAAGAACTTTATTTTCTCCAACCTCTCATCACGGGCGGTGGAAAATCTGCAAGAAGAAATTCAATTTATGGGTCCTACCCGCTTGTCTGCTGTAGAAGAAGCCCAACAAAGTGTGGTGGCTGTGATTCGACGGCTAGATGAAACCGGTGAGATCTACATCGGAAGGGGCGACCAAGATGCAGTGGTCAAATAGCAGTTTATTGAAGCAGCAGGCGGTCAAAACGACTGAAGCTGCTCGCAGTATTTTGACGGATACGACCATCAAAGCGCCGATTGAGAAACCGAGCTTAGACCCAGAACTGCAAGCGGCTAGACGTGCACGCCAGTTGGAGCAGGAACGGCATCTGCAGCAAATGGAAGCCTTGAAACAGCAAATCTTGACCGATGCACAAGCGCAAGCGACGCAAATTCTAGCAGAAGCGAGAACGGAAGGCTTTCAAGCAGGACAAGCAGACGGCTTTCAACAAGGCTATCAAGAAGGACTCAATGCCAGCAAAGAAGCCGCGCAAGCATTGATGACACAAGCCCAAGCCAATGTCGCTGAAGCCGTTTCTGAAATCAACACCTTTCGCTCAGAGAAAAAGCAAGAAATGATCGCTTACGGCACGGCAATCGCCGAAGCCTTGATCAATCAACGTTTTACAGACGAGCAAGCAGGCTTCCTGCCTTTTGTGGAGTCTGTGCTATGGCAATTTGAACAACCCGATCAATTTGTGACTATTCGCAGCCAAGAGCAGCACCTTGCAGGGTTGCGAGAATTGTTGGAAACCAAAAAACAGACGATCAGCGGGTTTCGCTATTTACTCATGGCAGATGACGGCTTGGCGGAACACGATTTTTGTATCGAATCTGAAAATGCCTTGGTGGTTTTTGAACTGAGGGAAGAAATCGCTCGCTTTTTGAGCCAATTTTTAGAAAGCAGTGTGAAGGAATGACGTTTGAATTACCGATCACAGCGCTGCGCAAAACAGCGCAAGCACAGCCGTTCTTTACCACTTACGGCAAAGTCAGCGAAGTCGTAGGTCTGCTGATCAAAGTCGAAGGGTTGTCAGTTTTCGTAGGAGAAATTTGTGAAGTCGCACTGCAAAACAAGACACATACAGCTTTAGCCGAAGTCGTGGGCTTTGTGAAAAAAACCGTGCTCCTGATGCCCCTTGATCAGCTAGAAGGCATCGGACCGGGCTGTTTGGTGCGGCCAACTGGCAAATCGTTGACGGTAAAAATCGATGATACGCTACTAGGGCACACCTTAGATGGACTAGGGCGACCGTTAGATATGGCGCTGGATCTGGAAACTGCGTCAGAATATCCAGTTAGTCAAGATTCTCCTGACCCCTTTCGTCGTCAAAAAATCGCTGAGATCATGCCGACAGGTGTCCGGGCGATCGATGGTCTCTTGACCGTCGGCCTTGGCCAACGGATCGGCATTTTTGCTGGCAGTGGGGTCGGTAAGAGTACCTTATTGGGGATGCTGGCTCGTTATTGCGAAGCAGATGTCATCGTAATCGGCTTGATCGGCGAGCGAGGACGAGAAGTCAAAGAATTTATTGAAAATGATCTAGGCCCAGAAGGCTACCGCAAGTCGGTCGTTGTCTGTGCTACCTCCGATATGCCACCCCTTGTACGACTAAAAGGGGCTCATGTGGCAACGGCGATCGCTGAGTATTACCGCGATCAAGGCAAGAAAGTCGTATTGATGATGGATTCGGTGACCCGTTTTGCGATGGCGCAGCGGGAGATCGGTTTATCGACAGGTGAACCACCGACGACCAAAGGCTATACCCCTTCTGTGTTTACAGCTTTACCGAAGTTGTTAGAGCGCAGTGGGATGTCTGACAAAGGCTCGATCACTGCCTTTTATACCGTCTTGGTAGAAGGTGATGACATGAATGAACCGATCGCTGATGCGGTGCGTGGGATTCTTGACGGTCATATTCTGTTGTCACGGAAAATCGCCGCTCAAAACCATTATCCTGCCATCGATATTCAAAACAGCCTCAGCCGTTTGATGAAGACCCTCGTTTCTGAGGAACAGCATGAACATGCGGGGGAACTAAAAGAAAACATGGCCGTTTATGCAGAGGCCAAGGATTTGATCGATATCGGTGCTTACAAAAGCGGCAGTAATGCGTTGACCGACCAAGCGATCGCGTTGCATCACCCCATCCTAAGGTTTTTACAGCAAAAAGTGGATGAGCGGATCCCATTTGAACAAACGATTTTTGAATTGGCGCATTTGTTCAGTGAAGAAGCGCTGATCGAGCGCCAGCGTTCGACCATGTAAAACAGATCATAAAGGAGCAAACATGCAAGCATTTCACTTTTCCTTAGAAAAAGTATTGGATCACCGAAAAACCATTGAGCAAGAAGCCAAACGAGCGTACGCCCAAAAACAGCAATTGTTGATTCAGCAAGAACAGCACCTGAACACGCTGGCACAGGAAAAAGCCCAGCTTTTTGATGTCAATGAAATGACCATTGGGCGGATGCAAGTGCAGCAACGCTATTTGCTTGCTTTGAATGCCACCATCGATGAGGTTCAGAACAAAATGTTTCACGTGAAGCAAGAATTGGCAGAGTCTTTATCGGTAGTGGTAGAAGCGCAGCAGGAACGCAAGATCGTGGAAAAACTGCGAGAAAAACAATTTGCTGAATACACCTATGAACAGCAATTGGAAGAGCAAAAACAATTGGATGAGTTCGGCAATCGCGCCTTATTTTCTTAAAGAACTAATGTTTTAGTGATGAGATGACCTTGGTTTTAAAGCATCAGCTGAGAGGAGGTGAACAATGAAAGAGATCACAACAAGTGCCGCAACCGCTGTACCTGTCGGTAGCAAATCAAAAAAGATGGAGGCGTCACCAGAGGTCTTCAGTTTGATGATGCGACAGCTGACAGTTCAAGCAGGCAGCAACCTGCCAGCCCCTATCGAAACATCAGGGATGACGGAGCAAATCGCCGCCGCACCAGAAATGGGTACGGCCAGCAGTATGGAACATCTGCCGCAGGAGTCAGAAATCACTTCAGCAGCTGAACAATCTGCAACGACGCAAGCGCCAGAAATGAGCCAGATCAGCCAGACACCTTTTGCAGGCTTGGTTCAGGAAGCGGCACAGGCATCAATGGTAACGACGGAGCAGAACCAAACAAGCGCCACAGCAGCTTTAGCACCAATAGACGTAGCCACCACAGTCATCGACCCCTCCGAGTCTACGCTTGAAGGTCTGGATTTGATGACAAATGACAGAAGTGAAGCCGCAGCACCAACGCTTGAAACGCCTTTGCCAGAAGACTTAGTAGGCGAAGAGCAGTCCACGGCAAAAGGGATCGCGACTTTCAAGGAAATCGATTCAGTAACAAAAGCCGCGATTGCGCAGACGACAGAAGCACAGCTGAAACAGTCCACCGAAGGGACCGCTCAATTGGGCCAAACGGGACCATTGGATCAAGTGTCGCCAGTGACCCACCAAGCGACGGATACGACTAGCACCTTGCAAAGCACGAAGGAAACAGTCGCCAAAAATACGGAAGCTGTTTCTGCACAAGCCATTGCTTTTTCGGCAGTAACCGACAATGAAATGGCGACACCAGCACTGCAACTGCTTGATGTTTCTCCCCTTTTGAGCAAGCAAGGACTAGCGCCAACAAAAGCGAGTATGGAGCAAGCGGCTCTGCCCTTAGCAAAAGCGACTGCCCAACTCGTCCAAACGAGCAGCACGTCAAGCGAGAAAAAAATCACGTTGCAATTCGTTCCCGAGAAATTAGGCACGATCCAGCTTTCTCTAGAAACGAATGCCCAAGGCAGCCGCTTAGAACTGACCGTTCAGCAGCCGCAAGCCAAAGAATTATTGCTGTCCATCAAGCATGAGCTAGAGCAAGTTTTGCAAAAGCAAGAGCAGCCGATCCTAGCAATCAAAGAACCTACGTTAGCTTCTGTCCAGCAGGCTGGTCCGCTGTCAAATCAATCCTTTGCCGGCAGTATGATGGCAAGTGACAGTCAGTTAAACCAACAGCGTTTTTTACAGGCTCAAAAAGGACAAAGCAAAAAGCCATTTCATCAAAGCAATACGGTTGAAGAAGAGCAGCAATTAGCACCGATCGATCATGGGATCAGTATTTTAGTGTAAAGGAGGAGACCTATGGCAGATGAAATTACAGCAGCTGCGGCCGGCATTGCCAATACATCGGCATTAACGCAAACAAAAAAATCTTCAGATATCTCCATGGATGATTTTTTGAAGATCTTAGCAGCATCTATGAGCAACCCATCGATGGGAGGCAGCGATTCTTCTGGTGGTGGTAGCACCGACTATATCTCGCAACTGGTTCAATTTACGACCTTAGAGAGCTTGAATGAATTGAGCGAAACGTTGACGACCTCGGTGATTTTACAGCAACAGCAGCAAGCTTTTAGCTTGATCAATAAACAAGTCACTCTGATGGACGGCACAGAAACATTGTCAGGAACCATCGAAAAGGTCCGCTTTGCCAATGGCTACGCCACGATCGTCGTAAATGGCAAAGAATACAGTATGAGTGCGATCCAAGAGATTGGCGGCGAAGCAAAATGAGTTTGACGATTCAACAGGGGCTGCAAAAAGTTGCCGGGGAGCCTTATCAAAATCCCCGCAAAGCCGTGGACAAACAAGCCTTCTCTTCAATGCTTGAACAAAAACAAAATGACATCAAAGTCTCGCACCATGCGCAAAAGCGTTTGACCGCAAGGGAATTGACCTTACAAGACGATGATTACCAATCCCTTTCAACGGCGCTTAGCGAGCTAGCGGAAAAAGGCAGCAAAGAATCACTGCTTGTTTACAAAGATATGGGCTTGATCGCCGATGTCCATTCACGAACCATCATTACGGCGATGGGGATGAATGAGCTTCACACCGTCACCAATATTGACAGCGCCACATTTATCAAATAGCAGCTGGACTGAAAAGGGGCTGCAAGTATTTTCTGAATGACAGAGGAAAATACGCCAACCATAAGGAGGAAAATAAGCATGTTACGATCATTATATTCAGGTGTCAGTGGAATGAAAAATCTTCAAACGAAAATGGACGTGGTTTCAAATAATATCGCCAACGTCAATACGGTTGGGTTCAAATCAAGTCGAGTCCTTTTCCAAGACATGATGAGCCAAACGATGTCTAACGCAACTGCACCAGGCAACGGCTTAGGCGGGATCAATGCAACGCAGATCGGTTTAGGGGTTCAGACGGGCTCCATCGATACCATCAATACAGTCGGTGCCCCGCAATCGACTGGCCGCAGCATGGATTTTTATATCAGCGGACAAGGCTACTTTATGGTACAAGGACCAGGAGCAAATGGCGAAACCTATTACACACGAGATGGCGCATTTGTTCGCGACAGCAACGGAACCTTGACCAATAGTGATGGGATGCAAGTCTTAGGTCGTTCAGTCAATGGCGGTCAACCAGTTGTCTATGATGACAACTTTGATGAAAACACGGCATTGAGCGGACAAGGTGCGGTAGCTCCCTTGTCGATTCCAAGCACACTGACCGTCAATGGGGAAACCTTGACCTATAACTCCATGGCAATCGATGCCAATGGCTTAGTGTTGGCAAAATACGGCAATCAAACCTTTGTGATGGGAAAAGTCGGTGTCGCAACCTTCAATAACCCAGAAGGCTTAGAAAAAGTCGGCGGCAACAACTATATCCAAACCAGCAACTCAGGAAATGCGATCGTTGCAGGCCCCGGCAATAATGGAGCGGGAACGCTGCAAGCAGGTGCCTTGGAAATGTCGAATGTCGATCTTTCGACAGAATTTACCGAAATGATCATTGCGAGCCGTGCCTATCAAGCAAATTCAAGAAGTATTACGACTTCTGATGAAATGCTGCAAGAATTATTGAATCTAAAACGTTAAGAACGTGACGCTTCATCATTGAGAGGAGTTTGACCATGATTCTAGTGACCGCATTGAATGGCAAGCCATTCTATTTAAATCCAACATTGATTTATCGGATCGAAGAAATGCCGGATACATTGATCACACTGACAGACGGCAAAACCTTAGTGGTGACGGAAGCTGCGCAAGAAGTTGCGCAGCGGGTGATCGAGTATCATACGGTGATCCATTCGAACCAAGTGAAAACGTAAGGGTGGGAAAGATGGCAAAAGAAGAAAAAGTACCAAAAGCAGAAAAAGAGAAAAAAGGCTTGAGCATGGTTGTTTTACTGCCGATCCTCTTGATCGTGGTAGTCGGCGGCAGTATCGGCGGAACCTTAGTGACGAATCACTTTTTGACGGGGGAAAAAACAGCAGCTGCTGAAACAGCAAAAGACAGCAGCAAAATCTCCTCAGACGAAGCGATCGTGGCGTTGGATGAATTTTTAGTCAATCTGGCAAAAGAAGACAACCAAGAGCAGCAATACATGAAGGTCAATTTATCGATTTTAGTGGCGGATGAGGAAAAAAGTGCGGAAGCCACGAAAAATGTGGCTGTCATTCGTGACAGCGTCGTAAACTTATTGCGCCAACAAAAGGCCAGCGGTATTTTGAGCTCCGCCGAAAGTGTACCGAATTTAAAAAAAGCATTGAAAGAAACAATTAATCAGGAATACGGATCAGAAATCGCCAAGGATGTTTATGTGACGGATTTAGTGATCCAATAGAAAGAGGCATGTTGATGGAAACATTTTTATCGCTGGTCAAAATGATTGGGTTTTTGCTGCTTATTCTTTATTTGATCAACATTAGTTTGAAATATTTGAATCGTTACACGAACCAGCACAATCACCAGTTGCGTATTTTGCAAAAAATCGCCGTCAGCAAGTCGTCTTCGATCGGGATCGTCCAAATCATGGACAAATGTTACGTCATGAGCTTTTCTGAACAGCAAAATCAGATCATCAAAGAGTTGACGCAAGAAGAAACGGCCGCTTTTTTACAGCAAAGCCTAGAAAGCACCCAAGTGCAAGCTGGCAAAGATTTTTCTGAATGGCTAAACAAAGCCAAGGCGGAAATTGCTGGAAAACGAGGCAAGCAAAAATGAAGATCAAAGGCAGAGATATCAAGATCATGGCTGCGGTCCTTTTCAGCAGTCTGATGCTTCCGCAGACAGCGTTTGCGTTAGACACGGAAGACGTCAGTTCCACCATCAACAATTTATTGTCGAATGGGAATGGCTCAAGTGATACGATCAATACTTTCTTGTTGCTGACGCTGCTTTCCCTTTTACCAGTCTTGCTGATCATGATGACTTCTTTTACTCGTATCATCATGGTTTTATCCTTTGTGCGCAGTTCGTTAGGTACACAGCAAAACCCGCCCAATCAAGTGTTGATCGGGTTGGCCTTATTCTTGACATTTTTTATTATGAAACCTGTGTATACCGACGTCTATCAGCAAGCGATCGAACCGTTTGATCGACAAGAGATCAGCCAAGCCGAAGCCTTTGACCGCTCAGAAAAACGGATCAAGGCCTTTATGATGGTACAGACACGGGAAAAAGACATTGCCTTGTTTGCGGAAGCTGATGGGGAGACCGAAAAGTATCATTCTTCTGACGATGTTCCTCTGACCGTTATGGTACCGGCGTTTATTATCAGTGAGTTACGAACGGCTTTCAGTATCGGCTTTTTGATTTTTATCCCCTTTTTGATCATTGATCTGGTCGTCTCTAGTATCTTGATGTCGATGGGGATGATGATGCTGTCGCCGATCATGATCTCACTGCCCTTCAAGATCTTACTTTTTGTTTTAGTGGATGGCTGGTATCTGATCGTGGAGTCGCTGATCAAGAGCTTTCAATAGCCGCTAAGAAAGGAGCCAAGAGGAAATGACAGTAGAAATGGTACTTGATGTGCTAAGGGAAGCCTTTCTTCGAATTTTAGCGATATCTGGCCCTGCCTTATTGGTCGGCATGCTCGTTGGATTGGTGATCAGTATTTTTCAAGCCACTACCCAAATCCAAGAACAAACGTTGAGCTTTGTGCCGAAACTATTAGCGATTTTTTTGACCTTGATCTTGGCGGGGAATTTTATGCTGAATCTCTTGTTGAATTTTACCGAAATGATCTTCAAAATGATTGCGGCAATGTAAGGAGGAAACCTGATGGCGACGATTCAAGCGACGGTGTTGATTTTTTGTCGAATATTGGCGTTTGTCGTCCTTTGTCCGATCTTCTCACAGCAAAATTTTCCGTCACTGGCAAAAATCGTGATCGGCATGGCGTTGACGGTCCTATGTCTGCCGACGGCACCTGCAATTCCCGAGCTTTCCCTCTTTATGCTGACGGTTTTCGTCATCAAAGAAGTACTGTTTGGGATGGCGATGGGCTATTTGAGCCAGATGGTCTTTACCGGTGTGGAAATTGCGGGCCAATTGATCGACTTTCAAGTAGGCTTTTCGATGGCGCAAGCCTATGATCCGACGTTGCAAATCGCCTCTTCCCAGTATGGCAAAACGTACTATTGGCTGACGATCGCTGTGTTTTTTGGTCTTGATCTGCATCATCGACTGATCACAGCACTGCTGTTGTCTTTTCGGATCGTGCCCTTAGGCTCTGTGGTGATCCAAGGCACGACGGTTGAAGGCATCGTCAAACTTTTCAGCCAAATGATGGTGATGGCAGTCAATCTTGCGGCACCAATGATCATTGCACTACTGTTGGTGGACCTCGTGCTAGGTGTGATCTCTCGTTCGATCCCCCAGATCAATATTTTGATGATGAGTCTCTCGATGAAAACTGCCATCAGTTTTGTGGTGTTTCTCTTGCTATTACCCAATGTCCTTTCGTACTTAGGCAAACACTTGCCAGATACGGTCCGCTACTTGCAGGAGTTTATCGAGTCCTTTCAATAAAGTAACAGGCAACCAGCAGGAGGTGAGAAGATGGCAGAAAAAGATGGCAAAACCGAGCTACCCAGTGCCAAGCGGCTGCGGGATGCCCGCAAACGCGGGGAGGTACCTAAGACCCAGGAATTAGCAGCTGCTGTTTCGCTGCTGGTCTTCTCATTTTTGATCCTGTCTTTATGGCAGTTTTTCGCCGCTTCTTTTTTGCCTTATTTTTCCCAAAGTTTGGCGCAGCTGGCTGATTATCAAACCAGTTTGGCGGATCTGCCAAAACTGGGGGTGCAGAGTATCTTGCTGCTGCTTTTGTTGTGTGCGCCCGTCTTTCTGGTTGCGCTCGGAGTCGGGCTTATCACGAATTATGCCCAAGTCGGTCTGTTGTTTTCCGGCAAGGCCATTAAACCAGATTTTAAAAAGCTGAACCCCATCAGCGGGATCAAGCAGCAATTCAGTTTGCGCTCGTTGATGAATTTAGGCAAAACATTGGCGAAATTCGGCGTGATCGTCTACTTGTGCTATCAACAATTTTTAGCCGCCGTCCCTGTTTTACTGGGTTTGAGTGAAGTGGGGTTGGAAAAAACGATCCTGTTCATGCTGCTGCGGGCCAAAGAATTGTTTTTACAGATCTCGATTTTCTTGATCATTTTAGCCGTAGTCGACTACGGCTACCAGCGCTATAGCCATCGTAAGAACTTGATGATGAGCAAGCAGGAAGTCAAAGAAGAGTTCAAGCAAATGGAAGGTGATCCGCAAGTCAAAGCACAGCGCAAAGCGAAGTACCGTGCGATGACCCAAAATGCCATCGCCAACGTCAAAGAAGCGACGGTTTTGATCACCAATCCGACCCACTTCGCCATTGCGATTCGTTACGATGCCAGCAGTGAAGGGGTGCCTCGGGTCTTGGCCAAAGGGGCAGATCAGCTGGCGCAGCGGATGAAAGCAGAAGCCCTGAAAGAAAATATCCCACAGATCGAAAACCGTGAAGTGGCACGGGCCCTTTATCGTCAAGTAGAACCCGGGGATCTGATCCCTGTTGAAATGTATGAAGCCATTGCCGAAATCATCGCTTTGGTCTATCAGTTAGAAGAAAGCCAACGCGGCAAGATTTAAGGAAACAGGAGGAACAAAAATGAATGAGGCTGCCTCAAAACCGAAAAAAGGCATTGGTCTGGCGGATATCTTAATCTCGGTGATCGTCCTAGCTATTATTGGTTTGATTATTATTCCATTACCGAGTGCATTATTAGATATTTTGATCATTATCAATTTGACGATTGCGATCAACATTTTACTGATCACCCTGTTTACCAAATCAGTGTTGGAATTCACTACGTTTCCAACTTTGCTGCTGATCACAACGATGTTTCGTTTAGGTTTGAACCTATCTTCCACTCGTTTGATCTTGACCCAAGGAAATGGCGGACACGTGATCGATGCCTTTGCCAATGTCGTTGCCGGCAGCAATTATATCGTGGGGATCATTTTGTTCGTGATCATCATGGTCGTTCAGCTAGTCGTCGTGACCAATGGTGCAGGGCGTGTCTCAGAGGTGACTGCTCGATTCACATTGGATGCGATGCCCGGCAAGCAAATGGCGATCGATTCCGACCTAAATGCCGGTTTGATCACAGAAGCGGATGCCCGCAAACGACGAAAAGATCTGCAGCGAGAAGCTGATTTCTTTGGTTCGATGGATGGTGCCAGCAAGTTTGTCAAAGGAGATGCGATCGCAGGGATCTTGATCACTGTCATCAATTTAGTTGGTGGGGCGATCATTTTCTCCATGGGCGGACAAATGACCGTCATGGAAGCCTTCGCCCAATTCGGGAAACTGGCGATCGGGGATGGCTTGGTCAGCTCGATTCCCTCTTTACTGATTTCGATTGCTTCTGGGGTGATCGTGACTCGTTCCGATAACGATAGTTCCTTTGGTTTGGATATTGCGGCAGATGTGATGCGTAATCCCCAACTGTTTCGGATCGTGGGGGCGATTCTCTTCGTTTTAGCCTTAGTTCCCGGGTTTCCTTTTGTGCCTTTTGTGTTGATTGGCTTAGGCCTTTTCGCAGCCAGCTTTCTGGTGACGCAAAAAGAAGAAAAGCAGCGAGTGGAACAAAAACAATGGGAACAAAAACTGGCACTGGAACGCAAAAAAGAAGCACAGGAAGAAGACGATTCCGTGGCTTCCTTCCAAGTGGAACCAATCTCAGTGGAAATCGGTTATGGTCTGATCCCTATCGTGGATAGTTCGATCGACAACAGCTTGATGAACCGCATCGTGGCGATCCGTAAACAGAGTGCTAGAGAATTAGGGATCTTAGTCAGTCCCGTTCGTATTCGCGACAACCTCTACTTGGATGCCAATGATTACGTGATCAAGATCCGCGGCAACGAAGTCGGCCGCGGCGATATTTACCCGAATAAAGTCATGGTGATCAGTCCGAATGAAGAGCCGTTTCCTTTTCAAGGAATCGCAACAAAAGAACCAGCCTTTCATCTGGATGCTATGTGGATCGATGAATCCGATAAGGAGATGGCGGATCTGCAAGGGTTTACGATTATCGAGCCGTTGACCGTGATCGCAACACACTTAAAAGAAATCATCTATGCCCATGCACCAGAGCTGTTAGGTCGCCAAGAAGTCAAGAAATTATTGGAGGGCATCAAAGAACAGTACAATGTCGTGATCGATGAATTGATCCCCGATATTTTGCGGCTCGGCGAGGTCCAAAAAGTTTTACAAAATTTATTGGATGAGCAAATTCCCATCAATGACTTAGCAACGATCTTAGAAACCTTAGCCGATTACGGCGTTGTCACGAAAGACGTAGAAGTTTTGACAGAATATGTCCGCCAAGCATTGAAACGGACGATCGCTGCCAAGTATGCCAATGAGAACCACGAGCTGCAAGTGGCGGTGATCCAGCCGAAACTAGAAGAAATCATCGCTCAAAGTATCCAAAAAACCGCAACTGGCTCGTACCCGGTCTTAAAACCAGATACCGTGACCAAGCTGTTGGATTCCATCAGTGGGATCCAACATGCAGCGATCGCTCAAAATATCAATTTCGTCATTTTAGCATCGCCTAAGATCCGGTTAGCATTCAAAAAAATGATCGTTTTTAATTTTCCAGATATCGCCGTTCTTTCTCTGAATGAGATTCCCAATGAAATTGCGATCGAAACGGTGGGCAGTATTGACATTTAAGCAGAATTTTCTTAGGAAGGGGCATCGCCGATGTATGAAGTCGATCGAGAAGCGGAGATCATCAAGTATCTGCCGCTAGTGGAACGGGTGGTTCAGCGCCTGTCTATCAAAACCGCCGATTATGAATCAGGCGATCTCTACAATATTGGGGTGATTGGGCTGATGGATGCCTTGCGGAAATTCGATCCCTCAAAAAAAGTTCCTTTTGAAAGCTATGCAGCGATTCGTATCAAAGGGGCAATCATTGATGAAGTACGCAAGCACGCCAAAATCTCCCGTTACAAAATGGCGGCAGTCAATCAGTTTTATCAAGCACGGCAAGAGTTGGAGCAAAGCCTCAAAAGAGAAGCGACCGACACCGAGATCTGCAAACAGCTGGGAATCAACCAAAGTCAACTAGCGGATATTTATGAGAGTCTGCACTACTTAGCCAGCGTCTCTTTGGAAGATACCTTGTTTGCTTACCAAGAAGAAGGCATGACGTTAAAAGATATGGTTCGAGATCCTGCCGAAAATGTCGAAGATACCTTGGTCGCCGAAGAAAAACGCACCGCTTTGGTTGCGTGCATCAAAAAATTAGGGGAACGGGAACAATTGATTTTAAGTTTGTACTATACCGAAGAACTGACGTTAAAAGAAATCGCTGAAATCTTAGAAGTCTCGATTCCGCGAGTTTCACAAATTCATGGCAAAACGATTGCCAAATTGCGCACATTGATTGAGGAGGAACTGGCATGATTCGAGGACTGGATGTCTTATCACGGAACATTTCATTATTACAAAAGCGACAAGAGACGACGAGCGGCAATATTGCCAATGTCAATACAACAGGGTATCAAGCAAAAACCTTATTCCAGTCGGCGCTAGACGAAGTGGCATTGCATAATTACCAAAGCGGGCCCAATGCGGATACCCGCCGTGACATCGGTGGATTGTCTTTAGGGACCCAATTGGCGGGCAGTACCATCAGTCAAGACCAAGGTGCTGTCAAACAGACGGGACAAGCCAGCGATTTTGCACTGCTTTCCGAAGGCTACTTTGTCGTTCAAAACAATGCGGGGCAGCGGTTGTATACGAGAAATGGCGACTTTACCGTCAATCAGCAGAATCAATACGTGACACAAGAAGGCTATCTTGTCTTGGGTGCCAATGGACAAGCAGTCAGCGCCTTAGGACCAGCGAACTTTCAGATCCAAACATTCCCCCCAGAAGCATTGACTACAGCTGGTCAAAACTACGTGACTAGCAACGCAGCAGGAACCACTGTGAATGCACCCGTGATCCAGCAAGGTGCCTTAGAACAAGCCAATGTAGCGGTTGCCGATGAAATGGTGGCGATGATCCAGACTTCTCGCGAATTTGAAGCCAATCAGAAAGCCTTGAGTTCAACGAATCAGACATTGCAAAAAGCGGTCAACGAATTAGGAAAGATTTGAGGATGAGTCAATGAATATCAGTGGATTATTAGGAATCAGCCGTTCTGGGTTGAATCATTTGCAGACAAACTTAGACACGACAGCCAACAACATCGCCAACGTCAATACCAATGGCTATCAAGCACAAACGACCCATTTTCAAGCATTGATGGAAAATGCCATCGGTGCAGAAGAAACGCTATTTAATGGCAACGCCGCCCAATATGGTGCGTCAATGGGGGCAAAAGCGACTACGACTACCAGTTTTGCCCAAGGCAATCTGGCGGGCACCGCTCAGCCATTAGATCTCGCGATCCAAGGCAACGGCTTTTTCGGGGTCCGGGACCAAACTGGTCAATTGCTGCTGAGTCGAGCAGGCAATTTTCATTTAAGTGAGAACAAGCAATTAGTCAATAGTGAAGGGTACCCTGTGGCAATGACCACAAACGTACCAACCCCTCAGTGGCCAGATGCGCAGCAAATCGCAATAGATGCCAGCGGTCAGCTGACGACGGAAGAAAATGGTCAGACTCGCGTGTTGGGGCAGCTGACCCTTTATCAGCCGACGAATACAGAAAACATCACGCCAGTGGGCAACCAACTGTACCGTGCCGGTGATCAAGCGTTGCTTACTTCGCAAACCAATCCAGCAGCCTTTGGCAGCGTCTTGCAAGGACAGTTAGAACAGTCGACGGTGGATCTAGCGACGTCCATGACAGACTTGTTAACGACCCAGCGTGCGTATGGATTGAATACGAAAGCCATGCAGACTGCTGATGAGATGTGGTCCGTGATCAATCGTTTTACAGATTAGAGGAGAAAGAACATGATTCGCTTAACCAAGGTCAGTAAAAAATTCAGCAATGGTACGTTGGCATTGGCCGATATTTCTGTTGCGATCCCTCAAGGAGAATTTATCTATGTGGTGGGTCCCAGTGGTGCCGGCAAATCGACATTATTCAAATTGCTCTTGAAAGAAGAAGAGCTTTCGGCCGGTTCTATCCAAGTCGGCAATGTCTTGTTGGAACAACTCAAAGACCGCCATCTCTATATGATTCGACGACAAGTCGGTATCGTCGGACAAGAAGACCTTTTGCTTCCTTATCTGACGGTTGCCAAAAACGTTGACTATGCGCTGCAAGTACTAGGCACTCCCCGTAAGCTGCGTCAGGAAAAAACCGCCAAAGCACTGCAACTGGTGGGTATGTTTCCTCAAAATGATCACTATCCTGAAGAGCTTTCCGTGGGACAGCGCAAAAAAGTAGCGATCGCGCGGGCGATCGTCACAGAGCCAGCAGTCTTGATCGCCGATGAGCCCACCGCCAATCTGGATGCGAAATCAGCCGTTGAAGTCATGAAACTACTCTTGCGGATCAATCAAGTCGGTGCCACGATCCTCTTGGCGACCCACGACAGCACGATGGTCAATACGGTCCGTAATCGGGTAGTCGAGCTGCAAAACGGTCGTTTGGTTCGTGATGAATATCAAGGCGGCTATACGCGCTTTGCTGATCCAAAAGATACATATGTCTGGTGAAGATGCTTAACTTTTCTAGCAAAAGATCCGATTAAAGAACTAGAAGATTGTTTTCATAATCGGATAAAGAAGGAGTGACCCAACGATTATCAAGTGAAGAGCGAATCTTGATAAACAGCACGACTGATCATTTTGCATAGGAAAGGATACTGTTATGAAGAAGAAGGTACAAGCTATCATCAAAAAAATCCGCTTGGCGGCGTTGATTCCGCTAGGATTTACCCTGATCGTATTATTAGGATGCTATTTCTTCGTGATCCGCACCCACGGAGACGGACAAGCAGCAAAAAGTTTCTTTATTTTTTCAGTAATCGTACTGCTGCTAGAAATCGCAGTGTTAGTAGGAATGACCTATTTGGTAAAAAAAGAGACCCATTCGGGCATGGATACGTTATTGACAGAACTAGAAGCAGTCGGTTCTGGCGATCTGTCGCATATCGATGAGATCGGCAGCAGCGACCAGACTTCTCTTTTTGGGCAAGTTCAAAATCGTTTTCAAGGGGTTTTAAACACCTTCAAAGCGGTGATCGTTGGTATGCACGAAGAAAGCAGCCGAATGGAAAAAATGGTAGGCGGCCTAACGACAACCTCAAAAAATGCCAAAAATTCAATTGAAAATGTGCGTCAGACGATGAATGCCATCGCAGATGCCACTAGTTCACAAGCCTCCGAAGCGGAACAAACCTCCTTTGATATGGACGAGCTAGCCTTAAGTATCGAAGAGATCCACAAAGAGATCGAATTGATGAACGGCTATGTCGGTCAATCCCAAAGCAGCAATGTCCACAATTCAGAAATGATGTTCCATGTATTTGAAAGCTGGGAGATCGAACGGCAAAACCAAGCAGAATTAGTAGAAAGCATGAACGACATGAACGAAGATGTCCAAAGCATCGGTAAGATCGTTCAGCTGATCAATGACATTTCTGATCAGACCAACTTACTGGCATTGAATGCATCCATCGAAGCAGCTCGAGCTGGAGAAGCGGGCCGAGGGTTTGCCATCGTTGCGGAAGAAGTCCGCAGCTTGGCGGAACAAAGCAGTCAATCAACGAAAAGCATTCGTTCGATCATTGAAACGATCCGCAAAAAATCGGAAAAAGTGGTCTCTGCAGTGACGGATTCCTTTGAAAGCGGCGAAAAACAAACCAACAATATCAACAAAGCGATCGAGTCAGCCAATGAGATCTCTGATATTGTCGAAAAATTGGTTTCAAGTATTCAAGCCGTGGAAGCCCATATTAACGGGATCGTTGAGAAAAAAGACATGGTTCAAGTTTCCGTCAGCAACATTTCGGCTGCTGTTTCGGAAACCTCTGCCGGCACCCAAGAAGTAACGGCAAACTTAGAAGACTTCCACTTAGTCATCGAAGACTTTGAACGGAATGTGCAAGAGATCGAAACGATCGCCACTATCCTTAAATTCCAAGTGGATAGTTTTAAATTCTAAAAGGAGCAGTGACGCCAATGGAACAATACGTTGTATTTAAAAGTCATCAACAACTCTTTGCCTTGCGTATCGACTATGTGGTACGGGTCATTGAGGCTGCTCCTTTTACACAGCTGCCAGAAGTGGCAGATTTCGTGCTGGGGATCCAGCCTTTTGAAGAGGCGATGGTGCCGATCATTGACATCCGCAAAAAGCTGTTTGATGAATTTACACCGGAAACTGGGCAAAATGTGGTCTTGTTGTGTCACTGGCAAGAGCAGGCGATCGGCCTATACGTGGAAGAGATCGTCGGCATTTTACCGCTAATTGAAAGTCCTAGCAATGCGGAACTAAATACATCAGGACTCAAGCAAAACTATATCGAAGCCTTTCTGAAAAAAGACGATGAACTTGTGCTGGCATTGGAGCTGCCGTTTCTCTTTAGCTATGAACAAGCCGCTGAGATGACGGCTGAGTTAGACGCCTATCAGACAGAGGAATTGGCAGCCGCCAATGACGATGACAATGATGACCGTGAATGAGGAACTGCATGTGGGGATCTCGGAGTATAAGATCGCCCAAGCGCCAACGCGTTTGATCACGGTGGGTTTAGGTTCTTGCATCGGCACGATCATTTACGATGAAGCCAGTCATATCGGCGGCTTGAGTCATATTATGCTGCCAGATAGTCAGCCTTTTTTGCACAAGCGGGAAATCAAGCCCGAGAAGTTTGCGGATTTGGCATTGCCAGCGATGGTGGCTGAGCTGGAACAAAAGATCCGTCGGCCTCGCTTTCAAGCGAAAATCGTTGGGGGCGCCAATATGTTTCAGTTCCAGACGCTTAACGCTGCCAGCAACATTGGTCAGCGCAATATTGAAGCCGTCGAGGAAGTCTTGGCTCGGCTAAACATTCCGATCGTAGCCAAACATGTTGGCGGCAGCGCTGGTCGAACGATGATCGTAGATCTTCAGGATTTCAAGACCATGGTTCGGCAAGTCAAACAAGAAATCGTTTATTTGTAAAAGGAGTACAGGGATATGAAAAAAGTAATGATCGTCGATGATTCGGCATTCATGCGGAAAGTAGTGACAGATTTATTGAATCAGCTGCCTGATATCGAAGTGACCGTCGCTGCCCGCAATGGCAAACAAGCATTGGACTATCTGACCAAAGAAGCGATCGATTTGGTAGTAATGGATGTGGAGATGCCTGTGATGAATGGATTAGAGACCTTGCGGAGGATGAAGCAGCAATCAGCCATTCCCGTCATCATGCTTAGTTCATTAACCAATCAAGAAACCACGATTGAGGCATTGGCGCTAGGCGCCCGAGATTTTGTCGAAAAACCGGTCAGTCTATCGATGATCGAAAAAGAATGGATCGCTGAATTTCATCAAAAAATTTTGGCGATGGATCATGAAGCCGGCACGGTTCAAACCCTGATGCCAACGATTGCCCAGCCCACTAAGCTGACGCAAAACAGCTTGCCGGTATCACTTGATGCGCTAGTCATTGGTGCTTCAACAGGCGGACCGCGTGCCTTGCTGGGGATAATCCGCCGTTTGCCTGCGCGTTTGCGTTGTCCCATTTTGATTGTTCAGCATATGCCTGCGGGATTTACGGCTTCCTTTGCAAAGCGCTTAGACACAGAGACAACCGTCCGAGTACAAGAAGCAGTCGATGGCATGCGGATCGAAAATCAAGTGTATCTTTGCCCAGGGGATTACCACATGACGGTCAAACAAGGGCACTTGCAACTGGACCAGCGAGAAAAACGACATGGGACGCGGCCAACCGTCGATTATCTTTTTTCCTCAGCAGCTGACTACTATGGCCCGCAACTAGCGGCAATCGTTTTGACGGGGATGGGAAAAGACGGCACCGCTGGCTTACGACAGATTCAAGCGGCTGGGGGCTATACGATCGTTCAAGACAAAGAAACGTGTACAGTCTTTGGGATGCCGCGGTATGCCATTGAACAAGGAGTCGTGGATGAAGTCCTGCCGTTGCAGGGCATTGAAGCAAAAATTGCACAGATGGTCAGGTGAAGAAGATGGAAGAAGAATTTGCCTTATTTAATGCGTGGGTGGATCGCCGATTAGGGATTCCATTAGCCGCATACAAAGAAAATCAAATGCAGCGCCGCATCCTTACGATCATGGAAAACAGCGGGGCAAAAACGTTGAGGGAATACCAGCAGTTGATCGAAGGAGATGAAGGGGTGCGGGCGGCTTTTTTAGCCCATATCACCATTAACGTAACGGAATTTTATCGCAACAAAGAACTGTTTGACGCCTTTGAACGCGTCTTGAAAACCATTGTTCTCCCGAAAACCACGCTGCCAAAAATTTGGAGTGCCGCATGTTCGATTGGGGCAGAACCCTATACGATCGCCATGCTGCTAGAAAAAAACCAAATTGCCGCAGCCAATGTCTTGGCCACTGATATCGATACGCAAATTTTGGCAAAAGCCAAGCAAGGACTCTATCGAGACCACGAATTGCGGAATGTCTCAGCGGCAGAACGTACCCGTTTTTTTGATGCAAAAGAAAAGAACCAGTTTCAGATCAAACCAGAAATCAAACGGCGAGTTCATTTTAAGCAACACGATCTTTTGAAAGACCCGTACAATGGGCCTTTTGATGTGATCGTTTGCCGCAATGTGACGATTTATTTCAAAAGTGATGCTCGGGATGCCGTCTATCAAAAATTCAGCGATGCATTGGTGCCAGGGGGCATTTTGTTTACGGGAGCGACAGAAACGATCAATTTTGCGGAACAATTCGGTCTCAAGAAAATCGATTCGTTTATCTATCAAAAAGTATAATTTTGTAAAGGAGGGACCCATTTGGATGACAATAGTGTCTATCGTACCCTTTTCTTTGAAGAAACAGACGATCATTTAGCGCAGTTGAATGATCATGTCTTGCAATTGGAAAACGATCCAAAAGATAGCGCCTTGCTGAATGATATTTTCCGTTCTGCCCATACCCTTAAAGGGATGGCGGCAACGATGGGCTATGACGTCATGACGCAGCTGACCCATAAAATGGAAAATATTTTTGAGTTATTTAAAACAGGGACCTTGCAAGTGACCCAGCAATCGATCTCATTGATTTTCAAATGTCTAGATCGTCTGTCAGAACTTGTGGAGGATCTGCGGGAAGAACGTGACCTGCAGCCAGCTCAAATTGCCGATTTATTGGCCGAACTTGACCAAACGGAACATTCTGGCGGTATATCAACCGAGACAGAAGCAAACCAAAAACCCACCGCAGTGGGCGCGTTAACCCCACAGCTTCAACAGATCGATCCTTCTGATCTGTATGTGATCGAGCAAGCGGCTGGAGATGGCTATCAAGCGGTCCAAATTGCTGTTCGCTTAGATGCCCAATCCATGTTAAAAGGTGCTCGTGCCTTCTTGATCATGGAAAAGCTTGGCCAAGCAGGGGATGTTCTCTATACAGAACCAGATGCCCAAACACTCGAAGAAGGCACCTTTGAATCAGATTTTTCACTGCTGTATTTGACGCAGCAAACACTGGCTGATGTCGAGCAAAACATCGCCAGCAATAGTGAGATCGAAGCCTTCGTGGTGGCACCGTTTGATCCTTCAGCTGCTGTGTTGGAGGAGACAGAAGAGCTGCTTCAACCAGTGCCGACCCCAGAGTCAGAGACTTCTGCTCTTCAGCAAGCGACAAGAGAAACGAAAGAAAAATCGCCGGCGCCCGCGCATCATGCGTCCGCCCAAAATCAATCGATCCGAGTCGACTTGAATCGCTTAGATTCATTCTTGGATCTCGTGTCCGAATTGGTGGTCTATCGCAATCAATTAGAAGATGTCAGTGAGCGGGAAAACATCGAAGCAGTCAAAGACCCCTTAGAGCAAGTTTCACGATTGACCTCTGAGCTGCAAGATTTGGTCTTACGGATCCGCATGCAGCAAGTCAATGTCGTCTTTAGTCGCTTTCCGCGAATGGTTCGGGACTTATCCAATGAACTGCAAAAGGAAATGGAACTTGTCATTTTTGGGGAAGAAACGGAATTGGATAAAACAGTGGTTTCTGAGTTGAGTGAACCTCTGGTCCATCTATTGCGTAATTCTGTCGATCACGGCATCGAAGCACCCGATGTTCGGGAAAAACTGGGCAAACCGCGCAAGGGCACGATTCGCTTGGCGGCCTACCAAGAAGGCAATCGCGTGATCATTACTTTAGAGGATGATGGCAAAGGCCTTGATCCGCAAGTAATCAAAGCAAGTGCTGAAAAGAAAGGCTTAGCAACGGAAGGTCTTTCCGATGAAGCGTTGCAGCAGCTGATTTTCCATCCTGGTTTTTCAACGGCGCAAGAAGTGACTAACATTTCTGGGCGCGGTGTCGGGATGGATGCCGTGCAATCGAAGATCACCCAACTAGGGGGCACGATCGAAATGAAGAGCCAGCCAAATAAAGGCACGCAGTTTGTGATCAAATTGCCATTGACTCTGTCGATCATTCAAGCGTTGATGGTTCGCGTCGGAGCAGAAACCTTTGCGATTCCACTAAATCTCGTCGAACGCGTGGTGATGGTCAAAGAAGAAGAGATCATCCAGACGGTCTCGGATGAGGTCTATCGTTTTCAAGAGGAGTTGATTCCCTTGGTTCGGACCGATCAACTCTTAGCGATCGAAGGCGATCCATCTGAGAAAAAATTCGCCATCATCGTCAACAATGACCAGCAATTTCACGGCATTTTGGCAGATGAGCTGATCGGCCAGCAAGAAATCGTCATCAAGAAAATCGATCCATTGCTGCAAAAGCTGAATCGCTATCAAGGGGCAACGATTATGGGCAACGGCTCGATCGCATTGATCCTAGACATTCATGCCATCTGTCAGGAAAAAAAGGATGACCGCCTATGAGTTATACAGCGCTGCAAATCGATGGCCTAAAAGAACTGATCAATATCGGCGGTGGTCACGCTGCGACTAGTTTATCAAAGCTCGTCCAACAACCGATCGATATGCGGGTACCGGAAGTCGAGATTCTAGCGTATGAGGACCTGTATCAGCAGATCATGGCGGAAGACAAAGAAGTTCATGTGGTGATGAGCCAGATCGAAGGGGCGTTTCGAGGGATCTTCTTGTTTGTCTTAACGGATGAATCCGCCGCAAAATTGCGTCAGTTGATGATCCAAGAAATCGATCCGTCTGAAGAATTGAAGCAATCGGTCATCAACGAGTTGACTAACATTCTTACCAATTCTTTTTTGATCGCGATCGGCCAACTATTGGAAACTCAGCTGAGTGCGTCTTTACCAAGCGCCAGCTATGATTTCTTTGGCGCAGCGATCAGCTCCATCTATCTGGCGATGGCCCAGTATGATGAGCAGGTGATGGTGATTCGTAATGAGTTCGTCTACGCCAAAGAAACATTAGAGGCATCGTTATTTTTGATTCCAGAAATCGGTGTACTAGAAAACATATTTGATTCATTAGGAATTTGAAAGGGGCAAATACAATGTCAAAAAAAGTATTGATCGTGGATGATGCGGTATTTATGCGCATGAAATTAAAGGATATTTTAGAAAAAAACGGCTATGAAGTCGTGGGGGAAGCCCAAAATGGCCAAGAGGCTTTTGAAAAATACCAAGCAACGACACCAGACTTAGTGACTATGGATATCACGATGCCAGAAGTGGATGGCTTAGAGGCATTAAAAATGATCCGCACGTTTGATGCGCAGGCCAAAGTCGTAATGTGCAGTGCCATGGGACAACAAGGAATGGTGATGGATGCGATTCGCGCCGGTGCGGTGGACTTTATCGTGAAGCCCTTTGACACGGACCGCGTAATCACTGCCATCGACAAAGCCTTTGCCTAATGCCTAGGAGGATAGCGACATGCAGATGATTCTTTTCAAAATGGCTCAGCAGTACTATTTGATCTCGGCGGACTCGGTGGACGAGGTCATTGATGCCCCTTCTTTTACGAAGGTGCCCTTAGCACCAGAGTGGGTGGAAGGGTTGATCAATCTGCGGGGGTCTGTCGTAACGGTGATTCGTTTGGCAAAATTGATTCCCATCATGGAACCAGCCTACGAAAAAAACATATTGATCATGAAGAAGCAAGAGGAGACCAAAGGGGTCCTCGTAGAAGAAGTAATTGAAGTTCTTGATATCACCGAAGACGATATCCAACTAAGCAATCAAGAGACAGAACATGCCGTTGGGGTCGTGACGATCGGTGAAAAAGTAGCCAGTGTGATTCAAATCGATCACATGATTTTTTAAAAAAATGGGGGATTAGTGTGGATCAGGTATTGACGCAGCAAGAGATTGATTTATTGTTGAATGCGATGAGCAGCGGAGAGATCGATCAAGAAATTATTGAGATAGAAGACAAACAAGCCAAAGTGAAAGCCTACGATTTTCGCCGACCAACAAAGCTGTCGAAAGAATACGTCAATACCCTGCACATGATCTTCGAGGATTTCTCGAAGATGAGCAGCAGCATGCTTTCTACCCAACTGCGGACCAATGTTTCTTTGCAGTTGGCAGCTATCGAACAAGTCAGTTATGACGAATTTATCCATTCGATACCAAAATTTACTTTGTTGGGGCTCTTTCATTCGCAGCCTTTGAGCGGGATCCAAATGATCGAGATGAACCCACAACTGTGTATGATGTTGGTGGAGTTGTTGTGCGGCGGATTGGATGTTTATCAAAACAAGCCGATCGAAATGGATTTTAGCGAGAAAAAAAGTTTTACTGATATTGAAACAGCGATCTTGGAAGAAGTAGTAGCACAATTTGTACGGGTCTACCAAAATGTTTGGAAGGACATCGTTGCCTTGGATTCGGTTTTGGATGGAATCGATACGAATCCGCAATTGATGCAAAACATGTCGCCCAACGAACCCGTCGTGTTAGTGACCTTTACTATCAAAATTTTTGAAGTGAAACATTTTATCAATCTATGTATCCCCTATGTCTTCTTTGAAGGGATCATTGATAAATTAAGTTTCCGCAATTGGTTTGATAGCAATCAGCCAGTCAACCAAGACGATAGCCGCGAGTTGCAAAAAAGTTTGAATGGGGTCGGATTGAATCTAGAAGTTCTGCTGGGCCATGCTCAAATGAGTCTTTCTGAGTTTCTCCACTTAGAAGAAGGCGATGTCATCAAACTAGACAAAAAAATTACTGAACCATTAGAGACCTTCATCGATGGAAAACCTTACTTCCGAGCAAAACCTGGGAAGCAAGAGGACCATTTAGCCATTGAATTATTAGACAAGTTAGAAGAGGAGCAAGAACTATGAGTGAACGTTTATCCCAAGCAGAAATCGATGCATTGTTGAATCAAAGTGCCCCAGCCCAGCCGCAAGGATTAGAAGAGCAAGTCAAAGTCGACATTATCGGCGAAGTTGGCAATATCTCCATGTCGCAAGCGGCGACGACGTTGTCGTCCATTCTTGATCGTCGGGTCAGCATCACGACTCCCCGGGTGTCTAAAATCAAATTTGGTGAGATCTTAAACGACCTCGTTGCACCAAAAGTAGCAACGACAGTTGAATTTAAAGAAGGCCTTTTAGGCAGTAATTTGATGCTGTTAGAAGTCAAAGATGCCATCGTGATCGCTGATTTGATGATGGGGGGAACCGGTGAAACCAGCAACACCCAATTCACGGAATTAGAGCTAAGTGCTGTGGCAGAAGCCATGAACCAAATGATTGGGACTGCCTCGACTTCGATGGCGACGATGATCAGCCGTAAAGTGGATATCTTACCGCCGATCGTCAAACTATGGGAGACACCAGAAAACATTGAGTATAGCGGGATCGAGGCAGAGGAAGAGATTTATTGTATCTCATTTTCTTTGCGCGTCGAAGGTCTGATCGAAAGCAAAATCATGCAGATCTTTACGGATCCGGTGGTTAACGATATCGCCAGTGCGATGCTGTCCGATGAAGCGACTGTCGTTACTCGAGAAACACCAACACCGCAGCCAACGGCACCCGTTGCTGCGCCTACCCCTGAACCGGCGGCTACATCAAAACCCGTTGAAGTCAGCAAACCGGCGTTTCAAACATTGGCCTCTAGCGGGGTGAGCGATGGGGATAATTTGGACTTGATTCTTGATGTGCCACTGGATCTAAGTGTCGTGTTAGGCCGCAGCAAAAAAACCATTAAGGACATTTTATCTTTCAATACAGGGTCCGTCATCGAACTGGAAAAACTGACGGATGAACCGCTAGAGATTTTGTTGAACGGCAAACTGATCGCCACTGGGGAAGTCGTGGTCATCAATGAAAACTTCGGCGTACGGATCACCAACATTCTTTCGCAAAAACAACGCATCCACAATTTGCATTAATTTGAAGAAATCGCAAAAAGTTAAACATATGGGTTTAACTTTTTTGTGATTTGACCGATAGTAGAGGGTAGAAGAATGAGAACGGAGGAGAACCTATGAAAATCGAAAGAGGTTACGCAGAATACAGCGACAAGGCTATCAAACGTGAAGCGGTCAAACAAGAAAAGCCAACTGCTGCTCAGACAGAAAAAACCGTCGATGTTCAATTGTCCGAAACAGCTCAAGCCATTCAAAAGAGTGCCAATCAAACAGCCAGTCGCAGTGAACGAGTGGCAGAATTGAAACGAGCGATCAAAGAAGGCACCTACCAAATATCTGCCGAAACAATCGCCGATAAAATGCTGCAGCAAGATGAAAAGCAGGTCGACTAGATGACAGAACGGGAATTTGAGCGTCAGCTACAGCAGTTCTTGCGGTTGCTGCAAAAAGAAAAGACCTGCTTGATCAAAAATCAAGCAGAAAAATTACCAGAACTCGTCGAGAAAAAAACCGCCTTCGTACCCGTTTTTTCCACGTATGAAGGAACTCTTTCAGTGGCGATCAAAGAACTCATCCGCCAGATCCAAGTGCAGCAAGCCGAGAATCTCCTGCTGACGGAACAAGCCATTAGTTTCCAAACCGTTTTGATGGATGCAGTCAAAGAAAATATCAAGACACCGGCAAATACGTATTCGAAATACCAAGAAAAACAAGCAGTCTCAACAGCGATCATCGATCAAAAAATGTAAGGAGTACTACTATGACAGGACTATTCGGTTCATTAGGCACCGCAACCCGGGGCATGACCGCCAATCAAGCAGCGTTGCAAACCAGCAGCCACAACATTGCAAATACCAATACAGACGGCTACTCAAGACAACGAGTCAACTTGCAAGCCGAAGCGTCTTACCATCTAGCGGGTGTCGGCAGCATCGGTATGGGTGTGAAAGTCGGCAGTGTCGAACGGATCGTCGATGATTTTGTCATTGGACAAGTACGCAATGCCAATTCTACCTATACATATTATGAACAAAAAGCAGACATATTAGGACAGCTGGAAAGTTTAATGAATGAGCCTTCCGACAACGGACTGTCCAAACAGCTGGCAACGATGTTTGATTCTTGGACCGCATTAGCCAACAATCCTGAACTGGATACGTCTAAGACCCTTGTGCTGGAAAACAGCAGTACGTTTGCCGATACCATCAACCAAATGGGCAAACAAATGACGCAGCTGCAAAGCGACACGCTGGATACCATCGAAAAATCCGCGCTGGACTTCAATGAGAAGGTCAAGCAGCTGCAATCCTTGAATGAACAAATCTATGGGTTGACGACAAGTGGTGAAACACCCAATGATCTCTTAGATCGTCGAGACAGTCTGTTGAAAGATCTCTCGGGTCTAGCAGGGATCGAAACCAAGACCGATCAATATGGCCGTGGGTTTGTATCTATGAGCGGACAGACGATTTTAAGTGCGGAGGAACGCAATACCCTTAGTGTGGTGGTGGGACAAAGCGACACAGGCGCCTTAGTTTCCAAAGACGGCAACGCCTTGAATCCTGCCGAAACCATCACGGGGTCTTATCCAGCTGGAACCGTCTTGTTGACGAAAACCACCGACAATGGCGACACCGCCTATACAGAATTGCCGATCAAAGAAGGGGCGATCGGTGGCCTGCAAGCATCATCTAGTGAAATCGGCAGTCGCTTGACGGAATTGAACAACTTTACGACGACGATCGCGCAAGCCATGAACATGGTCTTTACCGGCGGCGCTTCTCGTACAAGCGGACTATTTGAGATCGGCCAAGATGATACCGGCACAGCGACGACGATTCGGGTCAGCCAAGCACTGTTAGATAACCCAAGTCTGGTGACCGGCGGAACGAGCAATGCAGCAGGAGATGGTTCAAGAGCTGCTGCAATGGCCAAACTCAGCAGTGCCAAATTGGATTTCCCGTTGTCAGAAAAGACGATCGCTTCTTTTGATTCTGAGACATTGACGTTTGCTAATGCAGCATCCGGCATGAGTGTCAGCAGTTATTTTAACAGCATCGTCACCAAAAACGGGATCTCAAAACAGCAAGCCGACAATACGGTCAGTGCCCAATTGTCGCTGCTGAATCAACTAGAATACAAAAATCAATCGGTGTCCGGTGTTTCATTAAATGAAGAAATGTCAGATGTGATTCGTTTCCAACAAGGATTTCAGGCCAATGCCCGCATATTATCGGTCGTTTCTGAAATGTTAGACACATTGATCAATCGAACAGGAGTGTAGAACATGCGTATTTCCAATTCAATCACCTACAATGATTTTTTACGAAATCTAGGAACCAACGCCTCCAAAGTCCAATCCACGTTGAATCAGCTATCGAGCTTGAAAGAAGTCAGCAAGTCCTCGGATAATCCACTGCTGGTTTCAAAAATCATGGATCTCAATGTGTCGTTAAATCAAAACAAAACCTACAATAATACGATCAAAGACAGTATTTCTTGGACAAAAGCCCAAGATTCTGCTTTAGAAAGCGTCAGTACCTCGATGCTGCGGATTCGCTCATTGGTTCAATCTTCTGCCAATGCGACAGCCGGCAGTGAGGAATTAGGCGCAAATCGTTCAGAGATCGAGCAAGAGATCGCAGGTATCGTTGAATCATTAAATACCAACTTTGATGGCCGCTATTTATTTAGCGGAACGAATACGACGACGGCGCCTTTTGAGATCGTCAAAGAAAATGACGCCATCGTCGGTATCAAATACAATGGCACCAGTGAAGACTTGCCCCGAGAAATCGCAAACGGGGTCTCGGTGGATCTGTTAGCCAGCGGTGATCGACTGATGAACGAGACGGGCACCGCTACGGATCCCCAAAATTTAAGCACCTACTTCAATGATTTATTGTCTGCGTTGCGCAGTGATGATAAAGATGCCTTAGGGGGCGAGCTTTTAACTGCTCATGACCAGCATGCCACCAATGTAGTGAATGTACGGGCGCAGATCGGCACCCTCTACAATCGCTTGGAGGCGGCAGCTGATCGAAATGAGACGGAAAAGCTGAACTTGACCGAAACACTGTCCAACAAACAAGACGTCGATATTGCGGAAAAGTATATGGAATATCAAAATCAAATGACTGCCTACCGCTCAACATTAGCAATGGGAACAAAGATCATGCAGATGTCCATTCTAGATTATTTAAATTAACCCAAAAAACTTTTGTTCTTTGACGGGAGCAAAAGTTTTTTATTTTTTTTAGAAAAAAGGCTTAACCCTGAACGGTTTCTTCCGATAAATAGTAGCAGAGGGAAACCTTAGCGAATAAAAATTAGGAGGAACTACACATGAGAATCAATACAAACGTTTCAGCATTGAATACTTACTCACGCCTAACGGCAGCAAATGCTTCTAAAAGCAATTCTTTGTCTAAATTATCTTCAGGCTTACGCATCAACAAAGCTGGGGACGACGCAGCTGGCTTAGCAATTTCTGAAAAAATGAAAGGCCAAATCGGCGGTTTGTCACAAGCAAAAAGCAATGCACAAGATGGTATCTCATTGATCCAAACAGCAGAAGGTGCATTAAATGAAACCCACAGCATCTTAGGCCGTATGCGTGACCTTGCGGTTCAAAGTTCAAACGGTACGTTAAGTGATGACGACCGCAGTGCGATCAACAAAGAATACACCGCATTGTCTGATGAAATCGATCGTATCAGCAATACCACTGAATTCAATACAAAAAGCTTGTTAACTGGTGAAGGCGATGATGCGAAATCATTCACTTTCCAAATCGGTGCCAACGCAAACCAAACAATGGGCGTTTCAATCAACAACATGAGCTCATCTGCATTGAAAGTAAAAGGCTTAGATTTAACACAAGCCATTGACACAAGCGATGCCAAAGCTGTTGCTGCAGCAAAAGATAAAGCAGTAGCGACTGCCTTCAAAGCAGATGCTACAACAAAATATGCAGCGGACGGCACAGTTGATGCGGCAGCTGGTAAAACAGTTGCTGAATTACAAACAGCCATCGATACAGCTGCGGATGATACAGCAAAAGCAACAGCTCAAAAAACATACGATGATGCTTTAGCAACATTTACCGCTTCTGATGAAGGCAAAGCAGCAGCGGCAACTGTCAGCGTTGAAAACAACCCAATCACGAAAATCGATGAAGCGATCAAAGCAGTTTCTGCACAACGTGCGGATCTTGGTGCGGCGCAAAACCGTCTAGAACACACAATCAACAACTTAGGTACAACACAAGAAAACCTATCTGAAGCAAACTCACGTATCCGTGACGTTGATATGGCCCAAGAAATGATGAGCTTTACGAAGAGCAACATCCTTTCTCAAGCAGCAACTTCAATGTTGGCACAAGCAAACTCAATGCCTAACAGCGTATTGAGCTTGTTACAAGGATAATTTTTGATCAAGTGAACCACTGACACAAGGACTGCCTAGGGGAAGCGCAGTTCTTGTGTTTTACATAGCAGCACAAAAACGCTTAGAAATGAGGAAGCTCTGATGGATATTCAGCCAATGTCAGGAATACACCCGATCGAAGCCGTTGCGTCGGTCGCTAAAGCACGTCCGATCGAATCCCTAGATCCAGAGACCGCCAACCTTCAGCCGCAACACCAAGAGGGGAAAATGGCGGAGAAAAAGGAACGGACAGTGGTCACTGAACCGCCGATCCACTATTTTTCAGTAGCCGATCAGCACAAGATCGCAGCCTCCGTGGAGGAAGTGAATCAGCGACTACTTGGCAAAGATATGAAATTGGCTTATGAAGTACATGAGCGCACAGGGCGTACGATGGTGCGTTTAGTGGATATGCAGACCAACGAAGTGATCAAAGAGATCCCACCAGCCAACATGCTAGATGTGATTGGAAAAATATGGGATGACATGGGCATTGCGGTCGATCGAAAGGGATGAAACTATGGCAAGTGTAACCAGCAGTTCAGGAATCAGTACAACGCTAGGGAGTTATTCTGGCGTGACTTCAGAAGATATTGAAAAATTATTGGCGGCAGATGCGATCAATAAGACCCGTGCTGAGAATAAAATCACGTCGCTTAAAGCACAAAAAACGGCATGGAGTGATATCAGCACTCGCTTGACTAACTTTTTGTCAAAAGTCGATGCGTTACAAAAAGATGATGCTTATCAAACAAAAAAAGCGACGACCACCAATAGTAGTATCGCTTCAATTGCAGGAACAACGGAAGCCCCAGAAGGCACCTATGATCTAAAAGTCAACCAACTAGCAACAGCCACGAAGGTGACGGGGAGTCAAGTAGCTCAAAGTAGCAAAACGGCCCTAAATGTCAGTGGTCAGCTGTCATTGACCAGTTCGGAAGTCGATGAAGATGGCAAACCGATCACCGCTTCGATCGAGATCACTGCCGAAGACAGCTTAAAAGATGTGGCAGCTAAGATCAATGGCCAAAGCAAGACGACCTTCGTTGCAGCGAGCATCGTGGATAACCGTTTGATTTTAACGAATACGAAAATGGGCGACAAAAACTTCTTGATCGACGGCAATGCCGCCGAAGGATTAGGGATCGGTTCAACTGCGGCTACGACGCAAGGCCAACCGGCTATTTTTGAACTAGACGGCATGGAGATCACCCGCGACAGCAATAGTGTGACGGATGTTATCGATGGTGTCACTCTGACGTTAGCGAAAAAAAGCGAGGAGCATGTGACGCTTTCTTTAGCCAATGATACTTCGAAAGTCGTTGATGCAGTACAAGGATTAGTGGATCAATACAATAGCTTGATGAGTTTTATCGGCGATAATTTGACCGTGGGAGATCCTAGTAGTGAAAACAACAAGACGGGGACCTTGGTGGGAGACAGTGCGTTGACCCGTCTACAGACTCAATTGCGAAATTTGATCACCATTCCAGCCGTCAGCGGATCAAAGCTGACTGCTAATAAGCTAGGCATCTCCACCGTCGATAATGATGGTACATTGGGACTGGATACGACCAAGTTAAAAGAAGCCCTAGCGGAAGATCCCGCTGCTGTGAAGTCCTTCTTTTATGCAAGTACGAAAACCAAAGAAGCCGATGGCACTGCGAGTACGAAAGAGACCGGCTATACATTAGCGCTAAAAGAATTAGCCAACAGCTATGTCGTCAATACTTCAGCCAATAAAGGGATCATTGCCACCAAATCTGCGACCTATGACAGTACCATCAAGGATTTGAACAAACAGATTACACGGTTTGATGATATTTTAGCAATGAAAAAAGAGCGTTACATCACAATGTTTACCAAATTAGACTCCGTGATGATGGAGGCTGAAAATCAGCTGAGTTACCTAAGCAATCAGTTTGCCAATACGTCAAACTAGGCAGGATAGCCGATTAAAGCAGTCACTTTTTCATTCGCATAAGAAACCCTCGTCAACAAGAAAGGAAACAACCTATGGAGCCACACGTATCATTAGATGAACGTTTGAATCAGATTTTAACTGGTTTTGCCCAATGGCGCGGCGACAGCGAAGAAGCCAGTCGTTTGATGGCAGCCAATGCAGCGGTCATAGCAGCCATGCAAGCAGAAGAACAGAGCCATAGTCCACAAACCAGTGCATTGGCGCAACAAGTGATCCAAGCGTATCAAGCGTTCCTAGACCAGGTCAAAGCCCAGCAGCAAGAGATCAAACAAGAATTGGGGCGTTTGAACCGCAAAAACAATCTTGTCAAAACGTATTTGCAGCAAGAAGACAGTGCCGCCTTCGTCGAATTTGATTTATAGTGAGGAAAAAAAGATGAATTATCAAAAAATGCAAAACAACTATCTGCAGAACCAAGTAATGAGTGCCTCCCCCAACAAACTGATTGAAATGCTGTTGCAAGCAGCCATCAAAAACATCAAATTAGCAGTGATCGCATTGGAAAAAGAAGAGTTGAGCCAAGCCCATCAGCAATTTGTCAAGGCGCAGAATATTTTATTGGAATTACGGGTCTCTTTAGACCGTGAGCAAGGCGGCGCTATTGCTGAAGATCTCGATCAGCTGTATGGCTATATGTACGATCAGCTAGTCAGTGCCAATGTCCAAAAAGAGGCAGCCCCTGCAGAAACGGTCGTCCCGCTTTTAAGCGAACTACTGGAAAGCTGGCAAACGATCACCCAATAAATTTGAGAAAAAGTAAAGAAACGACCACCTAAAACCTAGAAAAGTTTAGTAATTGGTTAAATTTTTACCATGTATCCCTTTTCACTAAGCTTTCTTTTTCCCCTCCTCGTCCCTATCTGGTACTCTTTTTATGAGCGTACCGAAAAGGTGCAAGGAGGTTTTTTTTTGAAACAAAAAATAGTACAAAAGCCGCTTTTCTGGCAAGTGGTGATTCTGATTGCAATGAGTGGTGTTTTTTTATTACCGCAGATCTTAGGCCAAGGCATGATTTTGGGCTCTGATGTGGTCTTTCACTTCAATCGTTTTTATGAGACCAGCCAGCAGATCAAAGAGGGCAATTTTCAATATTTTCTTTCTATCTACGGGTTTCAGCAATCTGCTCGTATCGTCAATGCATTATACGGTCCCTTTTTTGCCTATTTCCAAGGTCTGCTGGTCTTGCTGAGTCCTTCGTGGTTTTCCTACCAACTGCTCGCCAATGGGCTGCTCTATCTGCTAGCAGGGTTTTCGATGTTTGGCTTATTAAAGAAACTACGAGTCAATGGCTGGCTGTCAGTGGGGATGAGCATCCTGTTTATGGCGACCTATTCTGTCCAGTATTGGATTGAGCGGCAGGGCTTTTCTGCTTGGGGAGCAGCCGTGTTACCGCTGTGTCTGATTCCACTGATCGCACTAGGGGAACATAAACGGTTGCGGCCTTTTGCGGTAGGGGTTTCCGTGGCGGTCTTATTTCAAATCCATGTGTTTTCAAGCATCTTGTTAGTGCTCTTATATGTGCCCTTTTTCTTACGCGCCTTTTTTGTTGGAACTTCCGGCGAAGAAAAACGACAATTGGTGCTGCGCTTAGCAGGAGCGATCGGGATTTTCTTGCTGCTGACCGCCAATATTTGGTTAGGGATGTTGGATCTCTATACGAGTAACACGTTGATCGCGCCTTTTGTGAATCGCAACATGCAGAACAATACCATTACTGGAACCAGCAGCTATTGGTGGACGACTCCGTACCTGCTGCCAATCTTATGTGCCTTGTTCTTTTGCGGTGCGATTCGTGTATGGCCTCGTCTATCCGGCGGCTTCAAATTAATGACAGCAGCTGCAGCGGTCTTTTTCGTTTTATCATCGAACGCTATTCCTTGGCAATGGCTAGGCAGTCTGGACAATGGTGTGATCAATTTACTACAATTCCCTTTTCGGTTCTTTGTTCCTGCCACGATTTTAATCTTAGTCGGTTTGTGCCTGCTGGTTCCTTATTATCGGGGCAAGCCATTGGCAAATCCGCGTTGGTTCGTCCTCGTTTTAGTTTTGAGTGTTGGTCAAATCCTGATCCAAAACACGGTCAAAATGCAGGACTGGCACTCCGATGAAGCGGCAGTTTCACTGCGAAACCACACCTATCTCTCGGCGGAATCTGAAGCGCAATTGAAGGAAGCCTATTTTAGTAAAGACAAGTCCTTAGCATTAGCGCTGTATCAACGTTCTACCCCAGATTATCTGCCCCTCTATCAAGAGACCAAGAAGAACAAGTACAATTTGTACGGGGAAGAAATCATTGAAAAAAATGATACCGTGGCAAAAACCGTAGAAAACGGGAAACTTACTTTACGTTGGCAAGGTGATCAAGAGGCGTGGAAGGCGTTACCGATCATCAATTACCGCTATACTGAATTGACCCTCAATCAGCAGCCACTAACTGAGAAAGATGTCTCTTTGAGTGCCATTGGTGCCGTTTCTGTCCAACAGCAAGCAGGGGAGAATGTCTTAGTCGTTGACTATGACGCACCTTGGTTTTTCGACGGAGCTTTATGGCTGACGATCATTTCTTGGATCGCTTTACTCATCGGCTTTATCAGCTGGAAAACAAGACAGCTGTATCGTCGTCGTAAGGTCGTACAAGCTTTATTGAAAGAATCTGAATAAAATGAATCAGAAAAGAACTTCAGCGAGAGGGCTGAAGTTCTTTTTTTGTTGATCAGCAACAGTGTACCTATTTTTTTCCGAGAGAAACAATAATCGTTGCGTGCGCAACGATTATTCCTTATAATAGATAAGACACTTTGAAGAACCAAGAAAGGCAGGAGTGCTCATGGAAGCCATTATCCGCTCAATCAATCATATTGCCCGTCTCGCCACCCTTTATCGGGAAAAAGAACTGAAAAAATTTGGTTTAGGTGGGATGCATCATACCTATATCTTAAACATTTGCCGTCAACCGGGGATCAGTCAAGAAGCCTTAGCCAAGAAGATTTTTGTTAATAAAAGCAATGTTGCCCGTCAACTAGCGATCTTAGAAGAACGAGGATTTGTCACTAGAACCAGCAGTCCCACCGACAAACGACAATTACTGGTTTATCCAACCGAAAAAGCACTTGTTGTCCAACCAAAGATCCAACAGCTGCTTCAAAGCTGGAATGAACAAGTCGTAGCAGGTTTTTCTGCTGCCCAACAGCAGCAGTTGATCGCTGATCTGGAAATCGTCAAAGAAAATTCCCAACGGCTTTTAGCGAAAGTTGAGGCGATGGAATGAATCTTTTGACTCAATATTTAAAACCCTATATCGGCCGCATTTCCCTTGGCGTCAGCATCAAATTCTTCGGGTCATTGATGGACTTGCTATTGCCTTGGATTTTGGCGTATATCATCGATTCTGTGATTCCCACGAAGCAAGTATCAGCAATTTTTGCTTGGGGCGGGGCGATGGTGGTCTGCTCCATCATCGCAGTTGTCACCAATATCATCGCCAATCGGATGGCCTCCAGTGTTGCTCGCGATACCACTGGTAGTATACGCCATGACTTATTTGAAAAAGTTTCCTATCTGTCGATTCCGCAAGTCGAAGAAGTCGGGATCCCTTCCTTGGTGTCTCGCTTGACGACAGACACTTACAACATCCATCAAACGATAGGGATGATCCAACGGATGGGGATTCGTGCCCCGATTCTGTTATTAGGGGGAATCATGATCACTGCTACATTAGATCCCGTTTTGACACTGGTCTTAGTAGGCGTCTTGCCCTTCACTTTAGTGGCAGCAGTCACCATCTCAAAACGGGGGATCCCCTTGTTTGCCTCATTGCAAAAGCAAGTGGATGTGTTGGTGCGGACTGTCCGAGAAAATGTAACTGGGGCTCGGGTGATCAAGGCCTTGTCTAAAGCAGATTACGAGAAAAAGCGCTTTGACCACGTCAATCAAGACGTAGTAGCTGCGGAAACCACTGCTAATCGAACCATGGCTGCGACACCACCCCTGATGGACCTATTTTTGAATATCGGACTGACGCTAGTGATCGTCGTCAGTGCCTTTCGCGTCAATCAAGGGTTGACCCAACCAGGGGTCATCATTGCCTTTTTGACCTATTTTACGATCATTTTGAATGCCATGCTCAGTATCACTCGCATCTTTGTAATCGTGTCGAAGGGGCTCGCTTCTGCCGATCGGATCCAATCCGTCTTGCGCCTGCCGCAAAATATGCAAGTCATTGAGGCGCCTGTCAAAGAAGAGTCGGCGCATATCGTTTTTGAAAAAGTTTCCTTCACTTATCCTAATGGCACTCGGGTGCTGAAAGACATCGATTTTTCCTTGCAGCCGGGAGAAACCTTAGGGATCATCGGTGCGACTGGTAGTGGAAAATCAACGATCGTCAAACTACTGCTGCGGCTCTATGACCCAACGAAGGGCATGATTCGCATCGCTGGTCGCGACATTCGCTCCATCGATCCGACGGAGCTGCATCAGTTATTCGGTGTCGTCTTACAAAAAGACGTGCTTTTTGCGGAAACGATCGAAGAAAATATCGCTTTTGGCCGGCGGTTTTCCAAAGAGCAGATCGAAGAAGCGGCGGCTCGCGCCCAAGCCAAGGAGTTTATCAATCAACTACCCATGCGCTTAGCTCATCCACTGCATGCCAAAGGCAGCAATTTAAGCGGCGGTCAAAAGCAGCGGGTCTTGTTATCGCGGGCATTGGCGGGGGATCCGGAAATTTTGATTTTGGATGATTCTGCCAGTGCGCTGGATTATCGGACCGACGCTCAGTTGCGCAAGGTCCTGAAACAGCAGTTTCAACAGACGACGACGGTCTTGATCGCGCAGCGGATCAGCTCGATCCAGCATGCCGACAAAATTTTGGTACTGGAAAATGGTCAAATGAACGGTTTTGGCAGTCACCAAGAATTACTAGCAGAAAATGCGATCTACCAAGCCATTTATCAAGGTCAGACAGGAGGTGCCGACGATGCCGAAGAAAAAAACGGAAAAACCCAAGGATAGCAAGAAAACACTCCGGCGTTTGTGGGGCTATCTCTACGAGTACAAAGGACTCCTGTTGGCAGCCGCTATTTTAATGATGGTCAGCAACATCTTCGCCTTGGTGGGCCCGTTGCTTTCCGGGTACGCCATTGATGCTATTCAACCGGGTCCCGGCAAGGTCATTTTTGAACGAGTCTTCTTTTATTGTGGGCTGATGCTCCTGTTTTATCTTGCGTCTTCCCTTCTTAGTTATCTGATTTCGCTCATGATGATCCGCTTGAGTCAGCGGGTGGTGGCAGCGATGCGCAAGGCGATTTTTGATAAAATCACCGAATTGCCAGTGGGGTATTTTGACCGGGTCGCCACTGGGGATATCATCAGCCGCATCAGTTATGACGTCGATACCATCAATACGTCATTGGCCAGCGATGCCATTCAAGTCCTCAGCAGTCTTGTGACGATCATTGGTTCGTTTGTGATGATGGTTTTGATTTCGCCGCTGCTGGTGCTGATTTTTGTCGTAACGGTTCCCGCTTCGATCTTTTTGACCCGCTTTTTGATGAGCAAATTTCAACCATTGTTTCGCCGTCGTTCCCGCAAATTAGGTGAGCTGAACGGCTTTGTGGAAGAGATTATTTCTGGTCAGCAAACGATCAAGCTGTATAACCAAGAAGAAGCGATCATCAGCCGTTTTGACGAAAAAAACCAAGAAGCGGTGGATGCCTATTACAATGCCGAGTACTACGGTAGTATGACTGGTCCTTCCATCAACTTTATCAACAATCTGTCGTTGTCCTTGATCAGTATGTTTGGCGCCTTGCTGTTTTTGTTCGGTCATCTGACATTAGGGAATGTTTCTTCCTTTGTTCTTTACTCCAGAAAATTCTCAGGACCAATCAATGAGTTAGCCAACATCTTCAGTGATTTGCAATCGGCATTGGCGGCGGCAGAACGGATCTTCCGTTTGCTGGATGAAGAACCGGAAGTTTCTGATGTTCCTGGAGCCTACGAATACCACGAGGTGTCTGGTGAGGTCGCCTTTGACCATGTGACCTTCGGCTATCAAGCACAGCAGCCCATCATCAAAGACCTTTCGCTGCAAGTACCAGCTGGCAGCTTGGTCGCGATCGTCGGACCAACCGGAGCCGGGAAAACCACCATCGTGAACCTCTTGATGCGGTTTTATGACCCTGACCAAGGAGCGATTCGGTTAGACGGCAAAAATATCCGCCAAGCGACACGCCGCAGCTTACGGCAAAGCTATGCGATGGTGCTGCAAGACACGTGGCTGTTCACGGGAACGATTTTTGAAAATTTGGCCTACGGCAAGGCGAATGCGACGATGGCAGAAGTCCAAGCTGCTGCACAAGCCGCCCATATCCATGACTTTATTATGAGCCTGCCAAAAGGCTATGATACTTTGATTTCTGAAGACGGGACCGGTATTTCACAAGGGCAAAAACAACTATTGACGATTGCGCGAGCAATGCTGTTAGATGCCGATCTGCTGATTCTTGATGAAGCCACATCAAATGTCGACACGCAAACGGAGCTGCTGATCCAAGCAGCGATGACCAAATTGATGAAAGGCAAAACCTCCTTTGTGATCGCCCATCGCTTGTCCACGATTCGACATGCCGACACGATCCTCGTGGTGGAACAGGGCAATATCGTAGAGCAAGGGACCCACGAAGAGTTAGTAGCCAAAGAGGGGCGTTATGCCTCACTCTATCAGGCACAATTTGACGCATGATCCATAGCTAGTCCGCATCCGTACAAGGAGTAACCCACTGCTTGCACGGATGTTTTTTGCGTGCCATCGGCTTTCTTGGCACAGGTAAAAAATCTTCTTATGACAAATCAGGCAATTATCGGTATACTTAAGAAAGGGGTATCATCAAACAGAAAGAAGGGAAACAATTGGATCATAAACAACTAAAAGAATTCCCCAACGATTTCTTATGGGGTTCAGCATCAGCAGCCTATCAAGTAGAGGGCGCATGGCAAGAAGACGGCAAAGGCGCTTCAGTTTGGGACGATTTTGTCCGCATTCCAGGCAAAACCTTTAAAGCAACGAACGGAGATGTCGCGGTCGACCATTACCACCGCTTCAAAGAAGATGTTGCCTTGATGAAAGAACAAGGATTGAAAACCTATCGTTTTTCCATTGCATGGACACGGATTTTTCCAGAAGGACGAGGAGAAGTCAATCAAGCAGGGTTAGACTTTTATTTAGCATTGATCGATGAGCTGATTAAAGCAGGGATCGAACCAATGGTGACCTTGTACCATTGGGATCTGCCACGTACGTTGCAAGAAGAATATGGCGGCTGGGAATCTCGCAAAATCATTGAAGATTTCACCAACTATGCGGCCGTATTATTTGAAGCCTTTCGCGGCAAAGTTCACTATTGGGTCAGCTTGAATGAACAAAATATCTTTACTTCTTTAGGCTATCTTTTAGCTGCCCATCCACCAGGAGTGACCGATCCTAAACGGATGTATGAAGTCAATCATATCGCTAACTTGGCAAATGCGTCGGTGATCAACAAGTTCCATGAGATGAAAATCCCAGGGAAAATCGGACCAAGTTTCGCCTACTCACCAAACTACCCAATCAACAGCGACCCGAAAAATATTTTGGCAGCTGAAAATGCCGAAGACTTGATGGCGCATTATTGGTTAGACGTCTATCTATGGGGCGAATACCCGATTGCCGCAATGAATTACTTGAAAGAGCAAGGGATCGCACCAACGATTGAACCAGGAGATATGGACTTGCTGCGTTCAGCAAAACCAGATTTCTTAGGGATCAACTATTACCAAACAGCAACGAATGCCTACAATCCATTAGATGGTGTCGGTGCCGGTAAAATGAACACCACTGGGAAAAAAGGTAGCTCCGAAGAAACCGGGACACCAGGAATGTTCAAAAAAGCTGAAAATCCATTTGTGGAACGGACGAATTGGGATTGGGAGATCGATCCTCAAGGGCTGCGGATCGCTTTACGCCGAATCACTAGCCGTTATCGGGTGCCTGTGATCATTACGGAAAACGGACTTGGTGAATACGATAAACTAACAGACGATCACCAAATCCATGACCAATACCGCATCGATTATTTAGCAGGGCATGTCCATGCCATCAAAGAAGCGATCAGCGACGGCGCGGAAGTTCTTGGCTATTGCACCTGGTCCTTCACTGATTTGCTAAGCTGGTTGAACGGCTACCAAAAACGCTATGGCTTTGTCTATGTCGACCAAGATGAAACCCAAGAAGGGTCACTGGCACGCTACAAGAAAGACAGCTTCTACTGGTATCAAGAGCTGATCAAAACCAACGGGCAAGAGTGCTAGCCTCCTAAAGCCAATACCTGAATAAGCGAAACGACCCCTGCAACGGCAGTGATCGTTTCTTAGAAAAAAGTACGTTCCACCTGTAGCGACCGCCCAAAGGTAGACCAAAAGTCTCGCTTTTTGGGCCGCTTCAAAGGAGAACGTCCTTTTTTTGAGTATTATCGTTGACAAGTGTAAACGATAATTGTAAAGTAGAAGAAGATTACAACTGTAAACACAAAAGGTGAATGGGTTTGCATAGCAAGCAAGGAGGAAGGAAACAATGATCGAAAAGAATTATGGGGTAAAAGGGATGACCTGTGCGTCTTGTTCCCAGACAGTCGAAAAAACAGTCAGCAAGCTGGCGGGGGTCGACCAAGCAGCTGTCAATTTGGCTACTGAAAAATTACATATTCGTTATGATGAGCAGCAGCTCACCGAAGAAACACTCGCTGAGGCCATCAAAGCAGCGGGCTATCAACTGATCGGCTCTCAAAGACAAGAGACCTTTGCCATCTCGGGCATGACCTGTGCGTCTTGTGCCCAAACAGTAGAAAAAGCTGTCCAAAAATTAGCGGGTGTGGAGCAAGCCTCCGTCAATCTGGCGACAGAAAAACTGACGGTCAGCTATCAACAAGACCAAGTGTCCGCCGCGAAGATCGCAGCTGCCGTGAAAGAGGCGGGCTATGACGCACAGCTGCCGACCGCTTCTGCCGACAAGGCGGATTCAAAACAGGCAGAGATTCGTGCTTTATGGCAACGGTTTTGGCTTTCGGCGCTCTTTACGATCCCCTTGTTCTATTTGACGATGGGGGAAATGATCGGTTTGCCGATCCCTGGCTTTTTAGATCCAATGGCCTATCCAGTCAATTTCGTTACCACTCAATTGATTTTAGTCTTACCGGTGATGGTCCTCGGTCGCGCCTTTTACATTGCTGGTTTCAAAGCGCTTTGGAAAGGCCATCCTAACATGGATTCCCTCGTCGCATTGGGAACCAGTGCTGCCTTCTTTTATAGTATTTATGGGACCGTGATGGTCTACCTGGGCACGACCCACTATGCGATGCACTTGTACTATGAAACGGCCGCCGTTATTTTGGCATTAGTGACCTTAGGAAAATACCTTGAGTCGGTCTCAAAGGGCAAAACCTCCGAAGCCATCAAGAAGTTGTTGGATCTCGCACCGAAAAAAGCCCGCGTGCTTCGCGGCAGCGGGAATCAAGCCGAAGAAGTCGAAGTGGGTATTGAAGAAGTCGCAGCCGGCGATATCTTAGTCGTACGACCTGGTGAAAAGATTCCTGTGGATGGGATCGTTACCCAAGGACGCTCTGCCATCGATGAATCAATGATCACCGGAGAAAGCTTACCTATCGAAAAACAAGTCGGTGATCGGGTGATCGGCGCTAGTATCAACAAAAATGGCTCGTTTCAATACGAAGCCACCAATGTGGGAGAAGATTCAACGTTAGCGCAAATCATTCAGTTAGTAGAAAATGCCCAAGGCTCCAAAGCGCCGATTGCCCGCATGGCAGATAAAGTTTCGGGTGTGTTTGTCCCGATTGTCATGGTCTTGGCGGTTTTTGCAGGACTTGCCTGGTTTTTCTTAGGACAAGAAACCTGGATCTTCTCATTGACCATTACGATCTCTGTATTAGTGATTGCTTGTCCGTGTGCCTTAGGATTAGCGACACCGACCGCCATCATGGTGGGTGCGGGCAAAGGGGCAGAAAATGGCGTCTTGATCAAAAGCGGCGATGCGTTAGAAACAGCTAGAAACGTGACGACGATCGTCTTTGATAAAACCGGCACGATCACAGAAGGCAAACCAGTCGTAACCGATCTCCTGCCTGCCGGCAACCACACGCCGACGGAATTGCTGCAGCTGGCGGCTTCTGTTGAAAAAGGCTCAGAACATCCATTAGGCGAAGCCATTGTGATCGAAGCCCGCACGCAAGCCCTCGCCCTGCAAGAAGTTGACGGGTTTGAAGCGATTCCGGGGCATGGGATTCAAGGCACGATTGCTGGCAGTCCAGTCCTATTAGGCAACCAGAAATGGCTGGAAAAACAAAACGTTGCCATCGATGGCCTGATCGAGCAAGCCCAACAATTGGCTCACGAAGGGAAAACACCGATGTATGTTGCCAAAGACGGCGAAGCGATCGGGATCATCGCTGTGGCAGATACTATCAAAGAAAGCAGTCGAAAAGCCATTGAACGTCTGCATCAAATGGGCTTGTACGTAGCAATGATCACTGGCGACAATGCTCGGACAGCCCAAGCCATCGCCAAACAAGTCGGTATCGATGAAGTAATCAGTGACGTCTTGCCAGAAGATAAAGCCGCCAAAGTAGCCGGCCTGCAAGCCAAAGGCCAAAAGGTTGCGATGGTAGGTGACGGGATCAATGATGCGCCGGCGTTAGCCCAAGCCGATGTAGGGATCGCGATTGGCTCTGGTACCGATGTCGCCATCGAATCGGCAGACATCGTACTGATGCGCAGCGATCTGATGGACGTCCCATCAGCGATCGAGTTAAGTCGGGCAACCATCAAAAACATCAAAGAAAATCTTTTCTGGGCTTTTGCTTATAACGTCTTAGGCATTCCTGTCGCAATGGGTGTGTTGCATCTTTTCGGCGGCCCCTTGCTCAATCCAATGATCGCCGGGGCGGCCATGAGCTTCAGCTCGGTATCCGTTTTATTAAATGCCTTGCGGCTGAAACGATTCCAACCCTCAGCAAAAAAATAAACGAAGCAACGAATGCAACAACAAAAAGACCTGCCCACGGTTTCTGATGGAAGAAAACCGTGGATAGGTCTTTTTAGTGCTGGACATCTAAATAAGAGTAGGCCCGCACGTCATAACGGTTGCGACTACGGGAAAATTCGATGGGTGAGCCATTTTTCTGATAGACGATCTGTTCAATCTCTAAGACCGGATCATCGGCTTTACAGTCCAAATACTGTTGATCGTACGCGGTACTTTTATCAGCGGCGATGGTGCGGTAGGCCCCAGCAAACTGGACCCCTAGTTCCTCTTTGACATAACGATAGATAGAACTTTCTAAATGGCCACGAGTTAAATTGGGCACCAAATGGACCGGCATATAGGTATATTCTAAAATAAACGGCTGGTCTTCAAGAATCCGCAAGCGGACAATACTATAGATCGGCTGTTCTTCCGTCAACATCAACTTTTCTTGGATCGTTTGGTCAGGAAATTCGACTTGAAAATCGATGACCTGACTGACTAGCTTGCGGCCAGCTTTGCCCATTTCTGTTGACAAGCCTTCATAGACCGTTAAAGCAGTGGTGTCTTTTTTTAAGAATGGGTGGTTCAATATTTTTGTTCCAGCGCCCCGCTGAGAATAAACCAGTCCTTCCATGGCTAAAATACCGATGGCTTTTTTGACGGTCATCCGGCTGACTCCGAATTCTTCGACTAAATCAGTTTGATTCGGCAGTAAGCTGTCAGGCGGATACGTTTTGTTTTTGATACGTGTGCGTAAAATATTGGCAATTTCTTGGTATTTTGGCATCTGATCACCTCGCAAGAAGTATAGCTGAAAAAAGCGGTTTCGACAATCAAACCTTGGTTTTTTTATAAAAAGAACGGCTGACTGAAAAAATTCAGCCAGCCGTTGCGCTTAATCGATCGATGGTTCTGCTTGGCGATCTAAAACACGTAAGAATGGATACCAGATTAAGCCGACGATCACCACGTCAATGACTTGCAGCAAACCACCTAACCAAGAGTTGGTTGCTAAGACACCACTGAAGACCACTGGAACGGTCCAAGGAACAGAAACACCAGTTGGTGCAGGAACAAGTCCAGCCGCCATCACTAAGTAGTTGAAGGTCGTTACCACAAGAGGTGCCACGACCCAAGGAATCAGGATTGTCGCATTCAAGACGATCGGCATACCGAAGATTGCTGGTTCGTTGACGTTAAAGATCCCTGGTGCTAAAGCCAAGCGACCCACATCGCGGTATTGTTTTTTCTTCAATACGAAAGCCATCAAGATAACAACGGCTAACGTCATACCAGAACCGCCTAATCCAACAGTAAAGGTTTCCATAAATGGTTTTGTGACGATATGCGGCAGTGCATCCCCATTTTGATACGCTTCTAAGTTGTCTAACATCAATGTATTCCAAATCGGGTCCATCACAGAGTTGACGATGATTTGACCATGTAGACCGAAGAACCAAAGGAATTGAACAAAGAACAAAGCCAATAGAGTTGCTGGCAAGCTGCTGCCTAGTCCAGTCAATGGTTTTTGGATCAATTCATAAACCAGGTCATGCAAGTTGGCATTGAAGACACCCGTCATGATGGCATTGATCACTAAGAATACCGTTAAGGTGATAATTGCTGGAATCAAAGCGGCAAAAGATTTAGAAACTGCTGGTGGTACCCCATCAGGCATTTTGATCTGCCAGCCGCGTTTTGTGATGCGGCAATAGATTTCAGCTGCCAAAAATGCTGCGATCATCCCGATAAACATCCCTTTTGCGCCAAGACGATCAAGAGACAGCACGCCGGAGATCGTTTCGCCAGATTCAGTAGTCATAAAGAAAGGAGTTAAGATCAAAAAGCTGGCAAAAGAAACGGCGCCGCCAAAAATCCCTTCCACATCATATGATTTTGATAAATAATAGCCGATACCGAAAGTAACGAAAACAGTCATGATACTCATTGTTGCATTTTGCCCATTGCCAAACAGCGTTCCTAATGTTCCTTTAGTGGCATCACTGAAGAAGGGCAGGTTGTTTAAAACGACCACGATCGATCCAAACATAGTGATTGGGAACGAAAGCATAAACGCGTCCCGCAAGACGGTCAGGTAGCGATTTTGTCCTAAGGCATTCGCCAAGGGCAAAATCTTTTCAGATAACTTATCCATAAAACCATTCATTATTAGTTCACTCCTTAAATTTCTTTTTGCAATCGATTACATTGATAATGTATCATGTTTTATTTTAAATGTCTATACATTTATTTTAAAAAAGATTGATTTTTGTAACTGCTTCCTTTATGATTAGGGCAGCAAAGAAAAAATGAGGAGTGAATGAAGATGGATTATCAATTTCCAGCAGGCTTTTGGTGGGGGTCAGCCGCTAGTGGCCCACAAACAGAAGGTGTATTTGAAGGTGATGGCAAAGGGGCAAGCATCTGGGATTACTGGTATCAGCAAGAACCAGAGAAATTTTTCAATAGGGTAGGTCCTGAAAAAACCTCGCAAGTCTACACACGCTATCAAGAAGATATTCAACTCATGAAAGAAACCGGCCATACGACGTTTCGGACGTCGATCCAATGGAGTCGTCTTTTCCCGCAGGGCAAAGGAGAAGTCAATCAAAAAGCCGTTGATTTTTACAATGCCTACATTGATGAGTTGATCGCCAACGGGATCGAACCTTTCATGAATTTATACCACTTCGATATGCCAATGGCGCTGCAAGAAAAAGGCGGCTGGTTGAACCGAGAGACCGTGGATGCCTATGTCGCGTTTGCGCAAACCTGCTTTACGTTATTTGGTGATCGTGTCAAGAAATGGTTCACTCATAATGAACCGATCGTCCCTGTTGAAGGCGGCTATCTTTACCAATTCCATTATCCGAATGAGATCAACATGAAACATGCAGTCCAAGTTGGGTTCCACGAAACGTTGGCGAGTGCTAAAGCCATCAAAGTCTACCATGAGATGAACCTTGGTGGGGAGATCGGCATCATCTTGAACTTGACGCCAAGCTATCCAAGAGATGAGAACGATCCAGAGGATGTCAAAGCAGCGCAAATCGCAGATGCCTTCTTTAATCGCTCTTTCTTAGACCCTGCGGTCAAAGGCACGTTCCCAGAAGAATTAGTGACCATCGTCAAGGAATTAGATATGGTACCAGCGATGGAAGCTGATGATTTACAAACAATTCGCGAAAATACGATCGACTTGTTGGGGATCAATTATTACCAACCTCGTCGTATCATGAAGAAAGAATCACCGATCGATCAAGCGAAAAGTCCAATGCCAGATGATTACTTTGATAACTATGATATGCCGAACAAGAAAATGAACCCGTATCGTGGATGGGAAATCTATGAAAAAGGGATCTATGATATTTTGACAAACACGCGAGAAAACTATGGCAATATCAAGTGCTACATTTCTGAAAATGGCATGGGTGTCGAAGGAGAAGAACGTTTCGTCAATGCTAATGGCGTGATCGAAGATGATTACCGCATCGAGTTTGTCTCTGACCACTTGAAGTATGTCCACCAAGCGATCCAAGAAGGAACCAATTGTGTTGGCTACCATATGTGGACCTGCATGGACAACTGGTCATGGACCAATGCTTACAAGAACCGTTACGGATTTATCTCCGTTGACTTAGCAAATGATGCTAAACGAACAGTGAAAAAATCAGGTCGTTGGTTTAAAGAAGTTTCAGATAATAACGGCTTTTAATAACAATGAAAAAAGCAATGCTGTAGGGGCCAGCATTGCTTTTTTTGTGTAAAATCGCGGATTTTTCTGTCTTGTTCCGAAGGGAATTCTCTATTAAAAAACCACCTGTTTTTGCAAATGATAAGCTGGGTTAAACAAAAGCGCAGTTTTGATAAAGAAAAGACTAGACATGGAAACGTTCTCGTGGTATTCTTTAGTAGAAATCGGTTTCATTATTTTGTTTAGGGTTTGAAAGGAGAAAAAACAATGGATAAATTTATTGGATTTATGGAGAAGCACTTTATTCCGATCGCTTCTAAAATAGGCTCTCAAAGACATCTAGTGGCCATTCGTGACGGATTTATCGTAACGATGCCGTTGATGATCTTAGGCTCTTTTGGGGTATTGATCAACAACTTACCAATTCCTGCCTATATTGATTTTATGAATGGCATTTTTGGTGAAGGGACATGGCAAGCCTTTGGGAACAACTTGTCAGCAGGTACTTTTTCAATACTTGGTCTGTTAATCGCTTTCACAGTCGCGTATAATTTAGCTAAAAGCTACAATCAAGACGCATTAGGTGCTGGGGCGATCTCAGTTGCAAGTTTCTTCGCATTAGGTGCAATGGCGACAGGCCCAGATGGTTTGTTAACAGCTGCCGGACTTGGTTCTCAAGGATTATTTTTAGCATTAATCGTATCGATCATTTCTACTGAGATCTTCCGTCGTCTAGCTGGCAACCCACGCTTAGTCATCAACATGCCTGATGGCGTACCACCAGCAGTCTCACGTTCATTTGCTGCGTTATTCCCAGCAATGATCACCGTATCGATCTTTGCTTTGTTTACAGCAATTTTCCAAGCATTTGGTGTGACAAGTATCGTATTGTCCTTCTATGAATTGGTGCAACAACCATTCATGGGCTTGGCAAACTCTTACCCAGCTGCTTTGCTATTAGGTTTTATCTCTGCATTCTTATGGTTCTTTGGTTTGCATGGTGCCAACATCATCGACCCGTTCATGCAAACGATCAATGTGCCAGCGATCGAAGCAAACGCACGAGCATTAGAAGCAGGAACAGATTTGCCTTATATCGTCAACAAACCATTCTTTGATTCTTTCGTGAACATCGGCGGAACAGGCGCGACACTAGGTCTTCTGATTGCGATCTTTTTAGTTGCTCGTCATCATAAAGCGTATATGACTGTCGCAAAACTATCCGTTGCACCAGGTGTGTTCATGATCAATGAACCAGTGATGTTTGGGTTACCCGTTGTCTTGAACCCAATCTTGTTCATCCCATATGTGTTGACACCACTTGTTTTAGTCACGACTGCTTATTTTGCAACTGCAACTGGCTTAGTTCCTGCAAGTACCGTCATCGCACCATGGACGACGCCACCAATCATCGGCGGTATTTTGTCGACACAAAGTATTGCTGGCGGAATCTTGGCAGCTGTTAACTTGATCTTGTCGATCGTTATTTACTTGCCGTTCGTGAAAATGGCGCAAATTCAAGAAACACGCCGTTTAAAAAATGCGTAATGTCTGATCGAGTCGATTAGAAACAAGCGCCAAACGTAATAGACCTTATCCGGCCGCGATCAGAGTGCAATACCCCTTATCACACTGCTTCATTGGAAGGTGCAGTGGTGTGATGACACTCTTTTCGTTTGGCCGGTTCTTTTCTCGTTTTTCAATCAATACAACACACGTTTTGGAGGTGGCAAAATGCCCAAATATATGGAGATCGCAGATGTTCTGCGTAAAAGAATCAAGGACGGAACTTATCCGAAAGACAGTCTTTTACCTTATCAAACAGAGTTAGTGGAAGAGTTTGGCGTCAGCCGAATGACGATTAAAAATGCGGTGAATATCCTGATTATGGAAGGCTTGCTGCTGACAAAGCGCGGCTTAGGGACCAAAGTTTTGAATCATTCCTTTTGGGGCAAAGATACCTCATCGGTGACAGAATACAAAGGCCTGAGCTATCAGATGAAACAAGAAAAACGGACGTTGACTAGCCAAGTCATCACCTTTGAAGTCTGTTTTCCTACAACAAGAATTCAAGAGATGCTTCAGATCACTGCCGAACAACCAATCTACCATGTGATCCGTTTGCGGATCTTAGAAGGCAATCCATACATACTCGAGCATTCCTATATGCCGTTGGATCTGGTCAGCGGTTTGACGAAAGAGATCTTGGAAGAATCCGTCTATGACTATCTGTTGCAAGATTTAGGCTACAAATTTGCTGGTGCTTATCGGACTTTTCAGGCTGCCAAAAGTGATGAATACGATCAAACCTATTTAGCGTGCCAAGCAGATGATCCAGTATTGGAATTAGAACAGATCATCTATTTAGAATCGGGACGTCCAGTGGACTATTCCTGCAGCCGCAATCGGTATGATGTTCGTGGCTATTCCATGTTAGACATGAAGCCTGATCTGTTACAGCACCGCAAAAAGTAACGGCTTACAAAATGGTTCTTCAACGAAAAAACGCTTCATAGCTACTGTTGGCTATGGAGCGTTTTTGTTTTGACTTAAGAAGTGGGTTGGTTTTGATCGCCTAGTTTGGCTAAGATAGTTTCCGCAACGGCTTTGGGAATACCAGCTTGCTGGATCTCTTCCACGGAAGCTGCTTGGATGTTTTTTAACGACTTGAAGGTTTTCATGAGCTGTTGCTTGCGTTTTGGTCCTAAGCCAGGAATTTCATCTAGCTTGGAAGAAAAGCTGTTTTTACTGCGCAGTTGGCGATGGAAGGTGATCGCAAAACGATGGACCTCATCTTGGATCCGTTGCAGCAAAAAGAATTCGACAGAATTGCGTTCCAGCTGGATCGGATCTAAAAATTCTCCGAAAATCAACTCGCTGGTTTTGTGTTTGTTGTTCTTCACTAATCCGGCAACGGGAATATCTAAACCTAGCTGGTTATGCAGCACTTCTTGGGCGGCACCGACTTGGGCTTTCCCACCATCGATGATGATCAGATCAGGAAAAGGCAGGTTTTCTTTTAGGACACGAGAGTATCGGCGGTAGATGACTTCTTGCATAGAGCCATAATCATCGCCGCCTTGTGCGGTACGAATCTTATATTTCCGATAATCATCTTTAAACGGCTTCCCGTCGACAAAAACCACCATTGCAGAAACCGGATCGGTTCCCATGATGTGGGAGTTATCGAAGGCTTCAATCCGATAAGGTGTCGGGATCCCCATGGCATCGCCTAGACGATCCACAGCACCGATCGTCCGTTCTTCAGTACGCTCGATCAACGCAAATTTTTGGGCCAAGGCAATGCGGGCATTTTTATTGGCCAAATCGACCAATTTCTTTTTGTCGCCTCGTTGGGGCTGCAGGACTTTGGTTTCCAACAGCGCTTCTAATGGGGCAGCATCGACATTTTGCGGAACAAAGACTTCTTTGGGAATGAAGTGTTCATTCTTTTGGTAAAACTGGCCGACGAAGGTCAAGAAATCTTCATCCGCTTCATTGTAGAAAGGAAACAAAGAGACTTCTCGTTCGATCAGCTTTCCTTGACGGATAAAGAATACTTGGACACACATCCAGCCTTTGTCGACACTGTAGCCAAAGACATCACGGTCCATCAGGTCGGTCAAGGTCATTTTTTGTCGCGTCATGACGGTATCGATCGCTTGGATCTGATCCCGCAGCTCAGCCGCTCGCTCAAACTCTAATGTTTCAATGGCTTCGCCCATCTTCTCTTTCAGATCTTTCAAAATATCGACGTGACCGCCGTGGAAAAAGTGTTTGACTTGATCCACGATCTTTTGATAATCCTTGGGGTCTACATTATTGACATAAGGACAGACGCATTGACCCAAATGATAATAAAGACAAGGCCGCTTTTGAGAAGGACCGCATTTTCGTAAAGGAAAGAGGCGATCTAGCACCCGTTTGGTTTCATTGGCTGCTCGTGCATCAGGATAAGGGCCGAAGTATAAAGCCCCGTCTTTTAAAACTTTACGAGTGATGATCAAACGCGGATAGCGCTCTTTGGTCACTTTAATAAAAGGATACGACTTGTCGTCCTTTAACATGATATTGTATTTTGGTTTGTTTTTTTGAATCAAATTGATTTCCAGCAATAAAGCTTCCGTATTTGATTCGGTAACGACGTACTCAAAATCATTGATTTCTTGAACGAGCCGTTCGGTTTTCGTATCGTGGCTGCCGGTAAAATACGAACGGACACGATTTTTTAAAATTTTGGCTTTCCCAACATAGATGATTTTGTTATTTTTATCTTTCATTAAATAACAACCAGGTTGATCAGGAAGCAGCGCTAATTTGTTCTTGATTTGTTCGTTCATTTCAAGATCCTTTCTTACTGGTTTGCTTCACGAACTGCATAAGTAGTCAAAGGGCGGTCTAAGTTTCCCTCAAAAAGGGGAACGTTAGAGCCCATAGCCAGTACTCCTCATTTTAGCACAAATTTCTTAAGAAACAATCAATCGGACCAGATCAGCAGCGAGGAAGCGTAATCGTAAGAAAAGGTTAAGAAATCCCACGAGGCGGTGGTTCCCCCAAAAAATCAGTTTGTTATTATACGCTTGCCACCTGTGAGGGATCGTTTTGCGACCACTCCTGAATGAAGGTCCGCAATCCCTCGATGGCTGGTTCTGTGACTACTTTGCGCTGGATTAAGTAAAATTGGCGCTCAAAGTTTTTATCCAGCAGTTGATAGCCAATGCCGTGGGAGGCTCGCTTGGAAAGGATCGAACAGCCGAAGCCTTGTTTCAGCAAAGCGACAATCAATTCATTGCTGGCGATCTCGATGATCGGTCCTTGAATGTTCTGTTCCTCCAGATAGCGCTTAGTGTAATAGTAGACACCAGAACTCGCTTCTCGGACGAGCCAAGGACCGGTTTGGGGATCGCCAGCTAAGACGAGCTGATCTTTCAAAATCGGAAAACGCAAAATACTCGGTGCGGATAAGGGTTTTTCAATGATCCCTAAATCCAGTTGATGTTGTTCAAGCGCTGTTAAGACTTCAGCGGAGTTCATCATCGATACCCGAAAACGTACCGTGGGAAAGGCGTTGTATAAAGCAATCATCAAGTTAGGCATCAAGGCCATCGCATAGGTATGAGAGATGCCTAGGGCACAGTGGCTTTGGTGCTGCGTGTTGGTATGGATCTCGCTGGTGATCGTCGACCACTCATCCAATAAATTCAGTGCCTTTTCGTAAAGGTACTCTGCTTGGGGTGTGGCGATCACGTTTTTGCGACCATTGCGTAAAAAGAGCGGTGTATCCAGGTCTTGTTCCAACTGCTTGATTTGAGCAGAAACCGTGGGCTGCGAAATAAATAGCAATTCGGCAGCTTTCGAAAAATTTTTCGTTTCATAGACCATCTTAAAAGTCTCCAATAATTTTAACATTGCAATCCCTTCCATTAGAAAATTCAATCATAACTATTATACCAATAAATCCTACTGATCGGTCAATCTGTGTATAATGGATGTTATATGAAAGGATGAAAGCAATGAAGCAACGACAAACAGCTTTGATACTTCCCGGTTTGTTCCTGTCCTTTTCGGTAGCCGTCATCGCCCGAATCATGGCTTTGGCTGTGCCAAAATTAGGGGGAGCAACCCTTGCTATTTTATTAGGAATCATTTTAGGAAATACACTGTTCAAGCAAGAACGCTATCAAGTCGGGACGAAGGTTGCGGAAAGTCGTCTCCTAGAATATTCGGTGGTTTTGCTGGGCTTTACCGTCACTTTCCAGACTATCAGTGAAATGGGTCTTCGGGGCTTTCTCTTTATTTTGCTGATGATGAGCTTGGTCATTACCGCTGCTTATTTGATAGGGAAAAAAATGGGCTTTAATCAAAAGATGAGCCTGATGATGGCAGGCGGCAATGCTGTCTGTGGGTCCTCTGCGATTGCGGCGATCGCACCAGCCATTGATGCCGATGATGAAGAAAAAGGGCAGATCATCACCTTGGTCAATCTTTTAGGAACGGTGATGATGCTGACGCTGCCGTTTTTAGGCTTGGCCTTATACGGCGATGATCTATTGCAAAAAAGCGCCTTACTTGGCGGCACACTGCAATCCGTCGGGCAAGTCGTGGCGGGGGCTAGTTTGATTGATGCCGACACCGTCAAATACGCGATGCTCTTTAAAATCGCGCGCATCATCATGTTGGCAGTCGTCGTCATTGTTTTTGAACGAATGACGACAAAGACCCCCACCAAAACCAAAGGCAAAGGTAAGCTACGGCTGCCAATCCCTTGGTATGTGTTGGGCTTCTTGACCATCTGTATCTTGAACAGCTTCTTGCCGCTGCCTAGCTGGTTGAATGAGGGTGCTCATTTTATCAGTACGTGGTTTGAAACAACGGCGTTGGCAGCCATCGGTTTGCGCCTGGATTTCCGCAAGTTTTTAAAAGAAGGACCGCGCTTTTTATTCTATGGTCTTTCCGTTGGAGCCGTCCAAACCGTGGGTGCTGTTGCGTTGATTTGGTTGCTGCGGCTCTAATTCACACGAGGCACATCCCATAAAGCACGTTTGAAGCGTACGATTGTTTAACGAAAAAAGCCACGACGGTTGATCGAAGGGCACGCTTTGCTGTTTCTGTTGGAAGAGGCAGCAAGGCGTGGCTTTTCAGATCAACTGTCGGGCTTTTTTTAGCGACAAAGATGGTTAGACGGGAACTTGGATGACTTGAACACCTTGTTGCTCAATCAAGTCGATGACTTTGGGATCAGAATAATGGTCGGTGATCAGCAGATCGATAGCCGCAATTGCGCCAATCGTAAAATTGGATTGCTTACCGATTTTTCGATAATCCGCGATAACGATCAACTTGCCAGAATTTTCGATGATTTTCGCATTGACTTTGGCTTCGTGGATCACTGAAGTGGAAATGCCGGTCTGTAAATCTAACCCACTACAACCAATGATCGTAACATCAGAACGAACATGAGAAAACGACTCCACGGCGATATCCCCTGACAAGGCCGCTTTAGGATAGCGTATTTCGCCGCCACTTAAAACGATCGTTGATTTTGGATGGTGTTCCATTTGGATCACACTTGTATTGTTCGTCAACAAACTGATTCGTTTGTCTGTGAGATGGCGCAACGTTTGAGCGGCGCTAGTACTCGTATTGACGAAAAGGGTATCGCCATCTTTTACTTGGCGAGCCGCTTCTTTGGCTAGTCGATCTTTGATGTACTCGATCGAGTCGGTGGGATGCGCTTCATCTTCATAAGCTTCACAGTATTCGATTTTTCCGTGGGTTTGTTTGATCTGACCCATCTCACTCAGTACGGTACAGTCTCTGCGGATCGTCATCTCTGATACTCCCAACTGATGACTGAGGGTCTTCACATCAGAAAAACCAGATGTTTTTATCAGATCGATCAATTGTTTTCTCCTTTGCCTCACTTCTTCATTGGAACGTTTCACGATACTTCCTCCTTACATGCGCTTTATTCTATTCTTGTCTTTCATCGTTTATCCAGATTGCGATTGCCTTTGCATAGCAAAAACCTTCTCGCCTCATTCTCGCAAGTTCAAGTGATGATCCCACACCACTTGTTGAGAAGCAACGATGTGTTTGTTGTTTCTTCTTTCGAACTCATTTTAACATATCCCCTATACATTACCATATATATTAAATAATCACATTTATTTATGGGTTAATTAACATATAATAAGCTAAATTAACATAAAACTAGATTGAAAGCGTTTTTCTATATGTTAGAATCAAAGTGTAAATAAGCAAGGGAGGAATAAGAATGGCACATGTAAATGATGTTTCGAAAGAGAGTTGGCTTTTAAATACGTTTCCAGAATGGGGGACCTATTTGAACGAAGAGATTGAAAATGAGCTTGTGAAAGAAGGCACAGTTTCCATGTGGTGGCTAGGCTGTACGGGTATTTGGCTGAAGAGTGCGGAAGGAACCAATATTTTATGCGACCTTTGGTGTGGCACTGGCAAGCGCAGTCATGGGAATGGGCAAATGAAAAAAGGCCATCAAATGATGCGAATGAGTGGTGTACAAGAAATGCAGCCTAACCTACGGACTCAGCCCTTTGTGATCGATCCATTTGCAATCAAAGGAGTGGATGCGTTAGTGGTGACCCACATCCATTCCGATCATTTAGACATCAATACCGCAGCCGCAGTCCATCAAAATTGTCCAGAAGCAAAATTCGTCGGTCCCCATGAAGTCGTTGCAACTTGGTTGAAATGGGGAATACCAGAAGAAAAAACCATCGTGGTCAAACCGGGGGATGAAGTGACTATTGGGCAGGTGAAAATCGTCGCTTTAGAAGCATTCGATCGAACCGCTCTGATTACTTGTGAAGATCCGGATACCAGCTTGAAAGGAAAAATGCCACAGGACATGGATCGTATCGCAGTCAATTACTTGTTTGAGACTTCCGGTGGGGCGATTTATCATGCAGGAGATTCTCATTATTCGAATGTATTTGCTAAACATGGGAATCAGTACAAGATCGATGTTTGCTTAGGTGCATATGGCGAAAACCCGCGGGGCATCACCGACAAAGTTACATCAGTCGATATGTTGCGGATGGCCGAATCCCTCAATGCCAAAGTGGTGATTCCCGTACATTATGATATCTGGTCCAATTTTATGGCTGATCCAAAAGAGATCACCGAGATTTGGAAGTTTAAAAAAGATCGTTTGAACTATGAGTTTAAACCGTATATTTGGCAAGTTGGCGGCAAATTCACCTACCCAACGAATAAAGATGATCTTGAATTTAATTTCTATCGTGGCTTCAAAGATGTTTTTTCGGTCGACAATGATACGCCATTCCCTTCTTTCTTATAAAAGAAGGGGGGATGCTGCAAAAGCCAAATTTGAAAGGAGCAAACGTAATGCTGCGTTATTTTTATGAAAATGAGTTGGTTGCAATCAACCATGAACAGCCCGAAGACTGGGAAGCTGCTATCTGGGCGAGTGGCGAAGGATTAAAGCAAAAGGCGTTGATTACGGATCAGTACATTGAAGATGTCATTCGGGATGTCCATCAATACGGTCCTTATATTGTGATCATTCCCAAAGTAGCCATGCCCCATTCTTCAGCAGAAAGCAAAGGCGTCTTAGGAACAGGGATCGGGCTGACGATTTTTCCAGCGCCCGTCTCGTTTCAGGAAGATAATCCGGACAAGGAGGCGCAGTTGTTCTTTATGCTCGCTGCCAAAAACGCTGAAGCACATATGAACAATATCGCTGGTTTATCAGAGATGTTGATGGAAGAGGGGCTGGTAGAAGATCTATTAGGTGTAAAAACGATGGCAGATTTTGAAATGGTGATGGAGAAATATGACCAAAAAGAAAGCAGGGATTAGATGGAAGTGGTAGGAGATTTCTTATTGAGATGCTGGGATTACTTTGCTCAGAATATTTTGATGCAGCCAGCTTTTTTGATCGGTTTTATTGTACTGATCGGTTACTTACTATTGAAACGGCCGTTTGTTGAATGTGTCGCAGGTTTCTTAAAAGCCACCGTTGGTTACTTGATTTTGACGATTGGCTCTGGTGGATTGGTCAATAATTTCCGTCCGATCTTGGTGGGGCTTAAGGAGCGTTTTGAATTAGATGCGATGGTCACTGACCCGTATTTTGGTCAAAATGCGATCACCGCCGGCATTGAAGAACGATTCGGACGCACCTTTGGTGACACGATGCTCTTATTATTGATTGCCTTTGTTTTTAATATCTTACTCGTTCGCTTTAAAAAATATACGAAGCTGCGGGCCGTCTTTACTACTGGAAATGTGCAAGTACAGCAAGCCGCAACGGCCTTTTGGTTACTGCTATTTTGTTTTCCAGACTTGGGTCGGATCGAAGTCTTACTTGTCATGGGCTTGATCTTAGGCTGCTATTGGGCGGTTGGTTCCAATTTGACCGTGGGCATCTGTCAAGATTTGACGGAAGGTGCTGGTTTTGCGATTGCCCATCAACAGATGTTTGGTGTTTATTTCTTTGCGAGACTTGCGGAACGGTTCAAAAAGAACAAATCCAATCGGAAATTAGAAGATGTCGAACTACCGGGTTTTTTATCGGTCTTCAATGAAAATATGGTATCGACTTCGATCCTGATGCTCTTTTTCTTCGGTATCATTTTAGTGACACTTGGACAAGATTATTTAATAACAGCAGGATTTATGGCAGAAGGACAAAGTTTCTTATTTTATATTTTACAAACATCACTGATGTTTGCCGTCTACTTAGCAATTCTTCAATTAGGTGTGCGCACCTTCGTTTCCGAATTGACCGAGTCATTTCAAGGAATCTCAAATACGATTTTACCAGGTGCTGTTCCGGGGATCGATATCGCGGCAACCTTTGCCTTTGGTTCACCAAATGCTGTGACGGTGGGCTTTTTATTCGGTGCATTAGGACAATTTTTAATGATTGCTTTACTGATTTTGTTCCGGTCACCAACGATCGTGATTGCCGGGTTTATCCCACTGTTCTTTGATAATGCAGCGATTGCCGTTTTTGCCAACAACCGTGGAGGTATCAAGGCGGCTTGTCTTTTCCCATTCTTATCAGGCATCATTCAGATCGGTGGTTCGGCCTTGATCGCTACTTGGGTAGGATTGTCCCAATATGGCGGCTATCTTGGTATGTTCGACTGGGCGACCGTCTGGCCATTCTTTACAGTATTGATGAAATTCTTAGGCATCATTGGTGTGGTTCTTGTGGTGGTGATCTTATTAGTGATTCCGCAATTGCAGTACCGCAGAGATCCAGAAGGATATTTCTTGATCGTAGATGATTACGATGCGTATGTAGAAAAACAAAAATAATGAATTCTTAGGAGGAAAAAACGATGAGAGTATTAGTATCTTGTGCAAATGGATCAGGAACAAGTTTGATGATGATGCGGAGTGTTGAAAAAGCTTTGAAGTCTGAAGGGATCACAATCACCTCTATCCACCACTGCGCGATTTCTGAAGGCAAAAGCACCGCCAAGAATTACGATGTGGTCTTTACGCCAATGAACTTTGTCAATATGTTCGATAAAGCAAAAGAAAAGGGCGTAACAGTAATCGGGGTCAGAAATGTGATGTCTCCAAAAGAAATCATTGAGCGGGTCAGAGAAGCGGGTCTTTCAAAGGAGTAGTCAGCGTAACAGGATGTGGCAAAACAAAAAGGTTGGTCAAACAAAAGAGAGGGGAATTTCATGAGCAGACCAAAACTACAGATTGCTTGCGATCACTCCGATTTAGCTAGTGCACTGGCAGATATCAAAAAAGTCGGCGATGTGGTTGATATTATTGAAGCAGGGACTATTTTATTGTTGCAAGAAGGAGAACAGGTATTACGCTGTTTCCGAGCAATGTATCCGGAGAAGTTGATCGTAGCAGACACAAAATGTGCCGATGCCGGTGGGACGGTCGCCAAAAACTGCCAGCAAGCTGGCGCGGATTATATGACCGTGATTTGTGCAGCAACGATCCCAACAATGAAGGCAGCGGCAAAAGAAATTGCTGAGATCCAAGTAGAATTATATGGTGACTGGACCTACCAGCAAGCACAGCAGTGGCTAGATGCCGGCATCTCACAAGCCATCTATCATCAAAGTCGTGACGCATTGTTAGCTGGTGAAACATGGGGAGAAAAAGATTTAACGAAAGTCCGTAAATTGATCGATATGGGGTTTCGAGTGTCCGTCACGGGAGGATTGAGCGTCGAGACGTTGGCTCTGTTTGCTGGCATTGATGTGTATACCTTTATCACAGGACGAGGCATCACTGCCGCTGACGATCCGCAACAAGCAGCAGTTGATTTCAAGCAAGAGATTTTACGGATTTGGGGGTAGTTTTCTATGAGTTTGATCGGTCTATATGAAAAAGCAACACCCAAAGCCCTTTCTTGGCCGAAACGATTGCAGTTTGTCAAAGACCGAGGTTTCGACTTCATTGAAATGTCCATCGATGAATCCGATGAACGCTTGGCACGCCTAGAGTGGAACCAAGCACAGCGCAAAGAGATCGTCGAGGCAATCTATGACTCGGGGATCAAAATCTTGTCTTTATGTCTCAGTGGACATCGGCGGTTTCCCTTTGGTTCGATCGATGAAAAAAAGCGCAAGCACGCGATGCATCTGATGGAAAAAGCCATCGACTTGGCTTCAGATTTGGGTATTCGCTGCATCCAATTAGCCGGATACGATGTGTATTATGAGGAAAAAAGTCTTTGTAGCCGCGAATGGTTCATTGCCAATCTAAAAGAAGCCGTCGCCAGGGCGTCTGAAAAGGGGGTCGTTTTGTCACTAGAGATCATGGATGATCCGTTTCTGAATTCTATCTCAAAGTATTTACGGATCAAGGAGCAGATCCCTTCACCCTATCTACAAGTCTATCCAGATGTCGGGAACCTGTCGGCCTGGCCAGAAAATGATGTCGGTTATGAATTAGAAAAAGGCATTTGCGAGATTACCCAGATTCATTTGAAAGATACATTGGCGGTCTCAGATAAGTTTCGAGGAAAGTTTAAAGAAGTACCGTTTGGCACTGGGTGTGTTGATTTTGATGGCTGCTTACGCACGCTGAAGCGGTTGAATTATAACGGTTCTTTTGTCATCGAGATGTGGAGTGAGACGAGCGCTGACCCGATTGGGGAGATTGAACAAGCCAAAGCATATTTATTACCAAAACTAAAGGAGGTCGGTTACCTTGATCAATCAGCTTCAATTGATGAAAGAGCGAGTTTATCAAGCCAATAAGAGACTACCTGAGGAAGGGCTAGTAAAGCTGACTTGGGGAAATGTTAGTGAGATTGATCGAGATTTAGGGATCATCGTCATTAAACCAAGTGGTGTTGATTATAAGAAGATGACGGTTGATTCAATGGTGGTTTGCGACTTAACGGGAACACCGAAAGAGGCGAAGACGTTGAAGCCTTCCTCGGATATCAAAACCCATGCGCTATTGTATAAGCACTTCGAAGGCGTCAAGGCGATCGTCCATACGCATTCGACAAATGCGGTAAAATGGGCGCAAGCACAGCGAGACATTCCTGCATATGGAACGACGCATGCGGATACTTTTTATGGTAGTGTCCCTTGTACACGACCATTACGGGCCTCTGAGGTAACGGCAGACTATGAAAAAGAAACCGGCAAAGTCATTGTCGAGACGTTTGAAAAGCGGGGATTAGATCCGCTTGCATGCCCAGCTGTCCTCACAGCGGGACACGGTCCCTTTACTTGGGGGCAATCTGCGGAACAAGCGGTCAGCAATAGTATTGTTTTAGAAGAGGTTGCAGAAATGGCACTAGGTACCGAAGCTTTGACCTTAGAGCGAACACCGATCGCTGATTATTTGCTGGATAAACATTATTTCCGCAAGCATGGCGAACATGCTTATTATGGACAAGGATAACGTAAAAGCAGCCATTCCTAGCGATCAAGGAATGGCTGCTGTTCTATTCGTTTTCTTCAACGAGTGTTTTCACATAAAAGCGATCCATCGTGGTATGCTGTGCCGCCAATAGTGGCTGGGACAATGCGCGATAGCCGGCTTTTTGATAGACATGCAAGGCAGCTTCTAAAGAATGATGGGATTCTAAATAGAGTTGCCGATAGCCTAGTTCAAAAGCTTTGGCCTCGATCTTCGCCAGCAGGGGATAGCTGAGACGCTGCCCTTTGGCGGCATCACTAAGATAAAATTTTTGCAGCTCGGCGATTTGCCCTTCTGAATCATAAGCGGCAAGACCACCGCCGCCTAAAAGGGTACCCGATTCATCGGTGACGACAAAATAATGGCGGCTAGCAGGATCTGCTGCATAAAATTCACTTAAGTGGTCTAACTCGGGATCAAAATAGGCAGTTCCTGGAACCGCCAACTGGTGGTTGGTCAAGCTTTTGCGAATGATAGCAGCTAATGGCGCATCATCTTGAGATTGGATTGGACGAAATATCGGCTTCATGCAGTTCCTCCTTAACGTAAAAGTAAATGAATAGCTATAGTGTACCACAAGCATCGAGGTAGTGTTTAGTGATGATAAGAAAAGCCATCCTCGCAATGGCGCACCTCTTTAATAAGAAAACCGCCCCTCGTTGCCAGGCTCCTAATGTAAAAAGGAGGATGGCGAAACGAGGGGGCGGTTTTTGTGTTAGTCATGGAAGCAGTAATTAGAGCGTTTCACCATTAGAGGCGATTACTTGCTGGTACCACGCAAAGGAATCTTTTTTCAAACGATTCAAGGTTCCTTTGCCGGTATTGTCTTTGTCGACATAGATCATGCCATAGCGTTTCTCCATTTCGCCGCTGCCGAAGCTGACGATATCAATGATCCCCCAAGGCGTATAACCTAATAGCGGTACACCATCTTCAACCACCGCTTTTTCCATCTGTTCGATATGCTCTTTCAGGTAAGTGATGCGGTAGTCATCATGGACTTGCTGTTCATTGGTTAATTGATCGTAAGCACCAAAGCCATTTTCTACGATAAATAGCGGCAAGTCATAGCGTTGATAGATCGTATTTAACACATAGCGCAACCCGACTGGATCGATAGGCCAGCCCCAATCAGAAGCACTGATATAAGGATTACTCACGATTTTTGCTCCCGGGATATCCTCAGTTGGTGTGCCAGCCACTTCATCAAGGGTTGAGATCGTTCCTGACATGTAATAGCTGAACCCAATATAATCAACGGTTCCCGCTTTTAATAGCGCTTGTTCCTCGGGCGTGATCTCAATCGTGATGCCTTTTTTTGCCCAATATTTTTGCACATAGGTTGGGATCTTGCCTCGTACGTGGACGTCGCTGTAAAAATAGCGCCGTTCATTGGCTTTGACGGATGCCATCAAATCAGCTGGCGCACAAGAGTAGGGGTAGACCGGGACATAGGCCATCATACAACCAATCTGAAACTCTGGATTGATTTTTTTGCCTTCGATCACGGCTGCCGCACTGGCAATCAACTCATTGACGCCCGCTTGAAAGACGAGTGCTTCTTTTTGACTGTCATCCTCGATGATCATGGCAGAATTGGTCCAAACGTGCAGCGGCTCTTGCCCATCTGCTTGATTATTGATCTCATTGAAAGTCATCCAATACGTCACTTTGTCATGATACCGTTGAAAAACAGTCTTAGCGAATTTGACAAAGAGGGGAATCACTTCTTTGTTAGCAAACCCACCAAATTCTTCATAGAGGGCATAAGGCATTTCAAAGTGAGACAAAGTGATGACGGGTTCGATGCCATTTGCCTGCAATTCGTCGAAAAGATCATCGTAGTATTGGAGACCGGCTTCATTTGGTTCTTCTTCTGTTCCAGTTGGATAGATCCGGCTCCAAGAAATCGATGTCCGTAGACATTTCAAGCCCAGTTCTTTGAATAACTGGATATCTTCTTTGTAACGGTGATAAAAGTCAATGGCTTCATGGTTCGGGTAATATTCCCCTTCAATGACTCCTTTGGTGATTTTACGGGGAATACCGTTGCCACCGGCCGTCATGACATCGGCGGTACTCATTCCACGGCCAGCAACATTCCAAGCGCCTTCCGCTTGATGGGCAGCGATCGCGCCGCCCCATAAAAAATCTTTCGGCATTTTTGCGGACATAAATTTCATTCCTCCTCGACTCATTCGTTTGCTTATAATTCTACTTTCTGGGAACGGTTAGAGGCGATCACGAAAGGCAAATAGATCAAGACCGAAATCGCAAGACAAACGACACCGACAACCGCAGCGATCGCATTTCCTCCAGTTCCTAAAAATAGATTAATGATTCCTGGGGTCGTCCATGGTACCCCAATCGCTGGGGTCGGCATGATCGGCCAGACAACAGTGACAAAATAACCCACCAAAATATTGACCATTGGTGTCAAAATAAACGGAATGATCATGATTGGATTCAAGACGATCGGTAGACCGAAGATCATCGGTTCATTGATTTGGAAAATTCCTGGAACTAAGGACATCTTAGCGATCTCACGTTGTTCTGGACGTTTTGAAGCGATGAAGATCGCAATGATCAAGCCCAATGTCATACCAGTTCCGCCCATATTTGCGAACATATCATTTAAAACGCCCCAGGTTTCTTTGTAAGGAACGTCCCACAAGGAGCCGCCCTGGTTGATAAAGTCTAGGTTAGCTAGATCTTGTTCGGTAAAAATCGCTGAACGAACCGCATTCAATGTGTTTGGTCCATGGATCCCAATCGCAAACAACGTGGTTTGCAAAAATGCCAAGATCAAGACACCGACGACATTGCCCCCCAGATCCCGCAATGGACTTTGGATCCCGTTGTAAATAAGTTCATTGATGCCTTCTGGCGCGATCATCAAAACTAAGAAATTGATCAAAGCAGTGACTGCCACGATGATCACGATCGGAATCATGCCAGAAAAGGAACGGGAAACAGCTGGTGGTACCATTTCAGGCATTTTGATCTGCAATCGTTTGACCTTGAAAAGCTTCGGTAAGAATTCACCGACCAAACAAGCCACGATCATAGCTACAAACAACCCTTGGGCGCCTAAATATTGTGTGGAGATCACATTGACATCATCTACTGCAAAGGAGGTCGGGTACAAGATCATAAAGGCAGCGACACTTGTCAAACCAACTAGCGTAGCATCTGCTTGGAAATGCTTGGCTAAAAGTTGGGCAACAAGAAACGCAATGAATAAACTCATGATGTTGATGGTCCCGTTCGCCACGGAAGCTAGAACTTGCTGGGCGCTTTCCAGATTAGGAAAAAGCCGATTCAGTTGAAATAATTGCACGATGAAACTTTCATTGGAAAATAAAATATTGTTGACCAAAATAACGAGAGAAGAAGCGATGGTCAGTGGGAAAATCAGCATGAATGCATCCCGGATCGCTGCTACGTGGCGTTGATTGTTCAACTTTGTTGCGATTGGTACCAACGAGCGGTCTAACAGGTCATTGAATTTTTGCATAATAATAACACCTTTCCTTAATTGATGCCATCATTATAGCGAATGAAAGCGGCTAAAAGTAAGCGGATACGGATTCCGTACATATCTCTCAAGAAATGAAAAAAATTCCGCATCCGGAACACAGTGTTACAAAAAAAGATGGTTCAGTAAACTGAACCATCAAGGGTTGGAACGATAATCTTGTAAATAGCCGATCAGTGTTTCTAAAATCGCTACTGAAGGCAATTGACTAGTCAAATCAAGAAAGATGTCTTTGCGTTCCTCTTTGATCGCATACTCGATCGAATAATCGCACAGGCGTGCCAACGTACTTTCCCGATTAGGGGTAATGCAGTATTTCTGCACGATCGCTTGATTGTCTAAACCGGTAATGACTTCGATCAGTTCTTTGGTTTCACCAGAGACACTCAGAAAAACCAAAACATTTTTTTGATCTTTTCGCAAAAAGCTTTTGATTGGGTAGGTCAGCTCATCAATGCTGATACTAAAGTAACCGAGACTGGCTAGCTTGCGGGCAACGTATTGCGCGATCGCACCGGATGCCCCCATCCCCATAAATAAGATCAAATCGGCATCCCGCATCGCTTCGGCAAGTTTTCGTATTTGGTATTCCGCATCAGGGTGGAAGATCTGCATATTCAAGCCTTTGATGCGCGCTTCTAAACCTAAGTGTTCAGGATGCGCGTCAAAATGGGCTTTTTCTAAATGATTTTTGATATAGAAGCGAAATTCTGGAAACGACTGAAAGCCGACTTTTTGAATAAAACGAAAGACCGAAGTCGAAGAGACATGAGCATCATCGGCAATGTCGCGCACACGCATATACGGGATCTTTTCTAAGTGATTGACGATAAAACGGTAGATTTCTTGTTCTACCGCAGAGAGCTTGTTCAAGTTTAATTGTTCAAAAAGCGCCATGCTGGTTCCTCGCTGTCCTAGATAATCAATTTACACCAGTATAGCATATCCGAACTTTTAACGGTGCAGCTGTTGGTGGATCTGATAGACTGCGCCGATCAAGCCGGCATCGTTTTTTAGTTTCGCTGGACGAACAGGCGCGATGGTTTGTCCGCGCAAATAATTAATCGCTTCATGCCGTGTTTCCGTGATCGTCAAGCGAGCCTGCAGGCGTTCCCAGAAATAAGGATTGGCACTGATGCCGCCGCCGATCAATACCAATTCTGGGTCAAAACAGCTAATCAAATTGATCAGTCCTACAGATAAATCCGTTAGAAATTGGTCCGTCAGCTTCAGCGCCAACGCTTCGCCTTGCTGCGCGCGGTCAAAAATCTCTTTGGCGTCTTGGGTGGGTTCAAAGCCAGGAACTGCTGCGCCAGATAAATTGTAGAGGCGAATCAAGCCGCCCACGACGGCAGTTTTTTTATTGATGGAACTTTCCTCGATATTGCCTTCTTCTGGCAGCTGATCAATCACCATCCAGCCAAATTCACCAGCCATGCCATGAGCACCTCGGTAGACTTGATTATTGATCACGATCCCACCGCCTACACCAGTGCCTAGGACAAGACACAAATAGTTGGCTACCTCTTGCGCATTCCCGATCCATTTTTCAGCAATCGCTGCTGCATTGGCATCATTTTCCACCGCCACCGGCAATCCTGTACGCGCTTCCAAGACTGCTTTAAAATTTTCACCATATAACGATTTGATGGCTCCAGCCGTTAACATAAACCCGTCTTTTTGAACGATCCCTGGGGCACTGATCCCAATGCCATCAATCGTGTGGCGGCTCTGGGCATCTTCGATGATCGTGAGTAGATCCTGATAAAACTGGGCTGGCTCATAGCTAGTGGGGATCGCTGATTTTTCAAGGATCACTCCGGTTTCATCTAAAACCCCATATTTAATACTTGTTCCGCCAATATCAAATCCTACGTACATTCTTCTTCCTCACCTTCTAAAACATTGTTGCCTTAAGTGTACCATCTGGCAGGAGGAATTTTTTTCTTTTTTCAGCTATTTTTTGACAGCCGTTTCCGCTGCATCCAAATAAAACAAAATGTCACTTTTGCCTTCCTGATTGGTTCCTTTGTACACCTCCGTATCCAGGCCTCCGATACGAAAGCCTGCTCGCAAGTAAAACAGACAGGCAGAAGGATTGTTGTCCTGCGCTTGTGTATAGATGCCGCGATAGTCTTTGGCAAGGGCCGCTTTCAGTGCCTGTTGGATCAACAGTTGACCGATTCCTTGCTTGTGGTAGTCTGTGTTGACCTTTAAGTCATAGAGGTACAGATACTTGAAAAAAGCGTCTTGAACGATCGCTAAGCCGATGCATTTTCCATCATCATAAGCACCGATAAACAGACTGTTTCGGCTCATTTCATCATAGCAATAATTTTCATCTGGGAAACGCATCGTCTGAATGTCTTCAGGTGCAAATTTACAGATCGTGTACTGCCAGTTGCCCTCATTATAAGACGGCAGCATTTTCCCCCATAAGGAGAAGGGTTCGTTTTTCAAGCGGATATCAGCTTGGTGTTCTTGATCGATCAGTTTAATTTCTAGCATGGGACACCTCGATTTTCTATAGTTTTCAATCATGAGTATTTAAAAGTAAGTTGTTGCAGTTTAGTTTACTACAAAGAATGAAAAATCACGATACTTATTAAACAGTCTGGTCTTCCTGTGAGAAGGGACGTTTTTGTAGGAGTAACTTAGTTGTTTGTCTATACATTTAGGTGGAAAAAGCAGGAAATATTCCATTGATACCTTAGTCACAATGACCGACGGAAAAATACGTCTTAAGTTTGATTATATTTATCGCTTGTTTTTTTATACTGAAGGTAGATAGAAAAAACGGAGGACAATCACTTGAAAAAAGCAATTAGTATGATCCTGCTCGTGTTAACGATCGGGACCGTCACATTGGTTACATGGTCTTATTTTACGAAAGATGATTCCAGCGAACTGGTTCAGCTGGTGGATCGTTTCAATCCTTTCGTACCGGAGAAAAAGGTTTATGTCAAAACATCCGATGAGTATGGCGTGCCGCAAGAACATGATGCCTATGAATATACGCAAGAAGGAATCAATGAAGATGGACAAAAAATAAAAATCACGTTTTGGGCACCACAAAAATTAAAAGAAAATGCCTACCTAGAGCTTGATGCAAAAGGCAAACATGTGGAGTCGTATCAAGAGGTGACCGAGCAGGATCTCCCTGACGCTATCAAAGACGAGTTGGTTACGACCCATTGATCATCGAGCCTGCTTGAAGAAACGGACAGAAAGTCATTTCCCACAAGTTGGGAGATGGCTTTTTTTAGTACCTTCACCTAAAGAAAAGTTCGCCAAGATTTGATTTGGGTGAAAAAGATTAGAGGATGATAGAATTTTCAGAAAAAATAGATAATTTTTTCGATTCTTAGTTGCAATAGTAGAAACGTCTGGTATTCTCTATGAGGTAGTTAAAAAAAATCATTCATATAATTAAAAATAGCAACAGTGAGAGAATCACCGTGTATGAAGGATCAACGGTTTTCGAGGAGGAACGTATGACAGAAAAAAATCAATTAAAAAAACAGATGAAAACCAGACACATCACTATGTTGGCACTAGGTGGCGCAATCGGTGCCGGCCTATTCAAAGGCAGTGGGGAAGCGATCCAGTTAGCGGGGCCTGCGGTCTTGCTAGCGTTTATTTTTTGTGGGCTGATCTTATTTGTCGTCATGACAGGACTGGGACAGTTGGTTTTATCTGACCAAAAACAACATGGCCTTTCGGGCTTAGTCCAGCCGTATCTTGGCTTGCATACAGCTGATTTCATTGATTGGATCTACTGGTCAATGTGGATGATCAACATCATCGCCGAAGCAGTTGCTGCCGCAAGCTTTTTGCAGCTGTGGTTTCCCAATATTCCAGCTTGGATCTTTGTTTTGATTTTGGCACTACTCACGACCATCATCAATTTGTTTTCGGTCCGCTTGTTTGCAGAAACGGAATACTGGCTTTCGTGGGCCAAAATCAGTGTGGTGATTGTGCTGATCTTGGTGGGTCTCTATCTGGTTGCCACGCAAGTCTTTGATCTGGGCTTTTTACCGACGATGAGACAAATGACAGACTATGGTGGTTTTGCCCCTCACGGTCTCAAAGGATTTATCAATTCTTTATTGGTCGTAATCTATTCGTATGGCGGTTCTGAGTTAGTAGCCATCACGATTAGTGAAGCAGAAAATCCCAAAAAAGCGATCCCTCAAGCAATCAAAGGAGTAATGACTCGGATTGCCGCTTTTTACATCATTCCCATGTTTCTTTTACTGATCATTTATCCGTGGAATCAATTAGCAGATCCAAATGTCAGTCCCTTTGTAATGGTGTTTCAAAAAATCCATGTGCCTTTTGCTTCCGACATCGTTAATTTAGTGATCATTTTGGCCTTGTTTTCCTCCATCAATTCTGGGGTCTATGCTTCTTCAAGAACGTTGTTTTTCCGGTTAAGCAACAATGGCCAGAAAAAAAGCCGCTTCACGATGCTGAATAAAAACAGCGTGCCCCAACGAGCGATCATGTTTTGCAGCGGTACTTTATATCTTGGAGTCGTTCTTTCTTACTTTTTAGGCGACAAACTCTTCAATTATCTGGCAGGCTCCCTGTCGTATACTGTATTACTGATTTGGTTGTTGATCAGTGTGGCGGCGTTTGTTTTGGTACGCAAGCAGAAGAAAATGGGCTATACGATTTTTTTGGGTGGGGCGATCCTTGCGTTGCTTTTGCTGTTTGCCGGAATCTTGATCACTAACCCATTAGCGGTTACAGGTTTCACCGCATTGCTGTATACGATCATTTTTCTTAGTTTTTATTGGAACCATCGAAAAATAGAGGACACCAGTGGAAAAAGTTGAAGAACCCTCCCTTAAGGCATAAACTGATGGAGAAGGAACAGCCCGCTTGGCTATTTTTTCGCTTCTCAGGAACATGGCTAAAAATAAAGTAAAGGAGAATACGAAAATGGTTAATTTTTGGACATTGATTTTCGGCACCCTCAGCTGGGTTGTGGTGGAAAGTCTGCTTTACAACCCGATGCATAAGTGGGGCAAGTTTTGGGCGAAAGAATCAGGAATGGCAGAGAAGATGGACGGTCAGCAGATGACGACCGGTGACATGCTCTTTACCTTTGGCGGCACGATTGTTGGTGGGATTCTCTTATCGGCAGCGACCTATCAAGTCGTCTATTGGTTTGCCACATTCGATCATGATGGTTGGCTGATGACCTCCTTGCAAGTCGCTTGCTTATTGTGGCTAGGGGTGTATGGGGTCGCCACCTTCGTGATGGCTGTTTACTCGGGACAGTCCCGTAAATTAGTTGGGCTGCACCTTGTGAATGGGTTTCTAGGAGTGATCGTTTTAGGGCTTGTTGTCGGACTAATTGGACAATAGGCAGCGATCATATCCCAGCGAGAACGTTCAAAGATCTCAACGAATCAATCCTAAAGAAAGCCGATCTTGTCTCGACAAGGTTGGTTTTTTTGCGCGTGAAATTAATCTCACTATAAAAAAAAGCTATAAAAGCAAATTGTTTATGCTATACTGAAAATAACTCAATTTGACAGGAAACACAAACCCACGGGTTTGCGAAAAATCATGAAAGAAGGAAACTTAGGGAAAACGAGGAGGGGAAAAATGAAAACGAAAAGCAAGTTAGGTAGAAGAATGTTTGCTACCGTTTGTCTGGCGGTGCTATTTTTTTTGGCAAGCTGCAGCCGCTCAGGGGTTGACTCTGCAGCTGCAAATCAAGTATTGACCAATAGCAACAGTCATCAACAAAATGCCTTGTACGTTTTGGAAGATGGAAAGCTCACCGTCAATAAAACGCTGAGTTTTTTGGTCGATCCGAATCAGGAACCTGCGGAATTGGTAGAAGAACAAGAGGCGCAATTAGTGCAGATCAACGAAACACTGCAAGCAGAGTTTCCCAAAAGCAAAGCACTGACTGCGGCAGACATCGGCACTATGCACACCTTTGAAGTGACAAATGCCCAAGTGATCATTGATCAAGAGAAAAAGGAAGTGCGCATGACTGGCGATGATTTTGAGAAAGTATTCAAAATGGTGGACAACAATGACAAGCGTCTGATCGATGATGAACAAAACGAGTACGAGTTTTCTTACGATGAGAAATAGCAAGTGACAAAAAAGCAGCTGCCTCCGACGAGACAACCGCTTTAGACTGCAGACAAACCTTAGACAAAAATGAGGTTTGTCTTTTTTTGTTGTAAAATTTAGTGGCTATTACGGAAAACATTTTGCGCAAGGAGTAAGTCCGCGACTTTGCGCTTCTGCTAAAGTTGCAGGCGTGTAGGTACCGTTACCGCATTTTCTCGTATGATATTTCGAACCTGTTGGTGTAACGAGGACCGACGTTTGGGCTTGATTGCTAGCAGTGGCTGGCTGGCTTTGTTCTGGCACAGCGGCGGCTGCCTGCCGTTCTTCCTCCGCCTTAGCTTGTGCGGCTGCTTGTTCGTTGGCAGTGATCGTTTGCGCCACTGTTTTCGTTCGAGTAGTTAATTCCTCATCGGGGGTCTTGAGACGAGCGACAGCATCTTCTGCACGAGCAAGGGCATCTTTTGTCGGCTCCGCCTCTGCCGCTTCCACCGCTTGGACAGCTTCTGCAACGAGGGCTTCTGCTTCTTTCTCAGAAATCTTGGTTTCTACAGTGGATAACCGACTTTCAAACGTTTCCTTGTTCAACACCGCTTGTGCGACCAATTCTTTTGCCTGATCGAAATCCTTGCGCTCAAGAGAAGCTTCAGCGGTATAAAGGGCTTTGCCGATGGCAAGGTGTTCTTCAACTACAGCTAGCCGGGTAGCAAAATTTTCGTAGGTTTTACTTAAAGCATGAATCAGCGTCACGGCTTCGTCATAATTCTTTTGGTTTGGCTGGGTTTCGGCAAGCGCCAGTGCCGTCTCAGCTTTTTCCAGTGCTGCTTGTTCTTGTCTTTCAGCTTGTAAATTCGCTAGAAATGCGCGAGAAGGTTTGACGGTGACGACTTCTTCTTTGGCGCTTCCACCCATTGAGGCTTGGAGAGTAAATTCCTGTTCCTCTTCATCTTCAAGTTGCACGGTGTAAGAAAATGTTTCGTCCGCCAGCGAAACCTCCACCCCGTTGATCGTCAGTTGCGCTTCTGGGTTGGTTTGACCCGTAATCGCCGCTTCGCCTTGTTCGTTGGTAACCAGTTCTGCTTCATCTACGTGAAGGTCCGGTGTTGCTGCTGGAGTCATTAGTGCTCCGCCAATCAATAAGAGAAAACCACCCATAAAAATAACGATTTTGTTGCGAAGCGGCTTTTTCTTGATCAAACTAAGAACAAAAAAGATTCCGCTTACAACCATTGTCAAAAAACCAACAACAAAAATAAATATCCCCATACTTTTTTCCATTTCCTTTCTTGTGAATAATTTAATTATAACATTTTTCCTAACTTATCCGCCATTAATAACCGGCTAGCAAGGGTTGCTGAACGTATGGAGGGAGTTCAACTAGCAAACCGATAGATTTTTATCAATAATAAATAGATTTACAGAAATTTTTATTATAAAATGATATAGAAAGAGTTGTTTTTCGTTTGTATTTGCTTTTTTTGCTAAACAGCTTTTGGTCCTAATACACGTATTTACTTCATTACTGGAAAAAGACGCTTTGAACAAACGGATGAAATCGAGCAAATACCTGCAAACAAGCGGCTTTCCTTCGCTGCTTCCCCCAAATAACACCATAAAAAAGACATTCCCCCTCATGTGCAACTAAGCCACTTCATTGATAAGAAAATCAGTATGTGCAAAAGGAGTAGCAATGAAAATCACACAAATCCAATGTCCCAGCTGCTTGGGTCAGTTAACCGTTGACTGGGAGACAGGAAAAGCAGTCTGCCAATATTGCTTAACTAAATCAGTCCTACAGTCGCCGCCAAAACAAACGCAAGAAGCTTCGAATGAACAGGCTCCCGTAGTTTTTCAAAAAGTCAAAGAAGGGTTTTATTCGTTTGCCTTTAATGAAGACGAGGTAGCAAATGCCTTGAAAAAATGGCTGATCCAACAGGAATCAGTTCCTGAGGACATTATCGTTCATCTTGAAGTCAGCGAGGTAAAACGATATTTTATTCCGATTTATGAATTTCAGGTGACCTATACGATGCACTGGGAGGGGGCCTTTGGCTACGATACCCATTCCATTGCTTGGGACGGCTATACGACCACGTGGGAAAAGAAGCGCGGCGACCATCCAGATGAGACGGTCATACTCTATCAATGCGGCAGTTCGGAGGTGATCGAACAAGAAATTCCTCAGAGCTTTGAGGTCAATGATGAAATGAAAAGAAAACCGCACTTTAATACCGATCAAAAGGAATTTCAACAGCTAGTCTCAGCACATGCTATTCATGTTTTTCCCTTTGATATTGAGCAAGAGCAGGCGCTCTTTGGTTCTGAAAAACAAGCGGAATTGAGAGCTCATGCGAATGCGGTGATCCAGAAGAAAGAATCTGCCGATCATCTAAAAGAGCTGCACCTAAATCTTTCCCTGATCAGCTGTGCTACAGAAGAGCTCTACTTTCCCCTGTATATGGGCACCTTCAAGTACCAAGAGCAATCCTTTGAATTTGCGATCGACGGCAAAGATCCTGACCGAATGAAGCTGCCGATTATCCCACAGTTCCAAGCTACCTATCAAACGGTTGCGAATTTTTCAAAAGCTCGTAAGGTTTTTGGCTGGTCCTCCGTACTCTTTTTTACGTTAGGTGTGATCCTGATGATCTTGGCTCTATTCATTTCTGAATGGATCCCTCTCGGAAGAGTATTTAGGGCTGTCATAGGGGGGATTGTCATGAGTTCTCTGCCAACTACAATCTATTGGGTAGTATCGGGGATAGTGTTGCACTTTCTAAAAGAACAGTACCTCAAAACAGCCCAAAAATTTAGAGATGAGTGCCAAAGAGAATTATTAGGTAAGAAAACGGCTGGGACCGCTTTTTTAGCAAACTACGAGAAGCGTGAAAAGAAGCTTGCAAGAATCAGAAGATTTTATGAATGGCTCGATACGCTCGCTTATGTGGTCGTGGTCGTTACCCTTATTTGGAACATTCTTCGGTTTCTTTGATAAACCATCTTGTTGAAAAGAAAAAACGATTCATAAAAAGGAGAAAAAATGAAAATCACCCAAATCCAATGCCCCAGCTGTCTGGGACGTCTAGAAGTTGATTGGGACTCAGGGAAAGCAGTCTGTCAGTATTGTTTAAATGAGCTGTTGATCAAACCGGAACAAAAAAACCAGGAACAAACAAAACAAGTCGTCTCGCTTAAAGAGTTGTCACGCATTCAAGGGACCGTCAAAGAAGGATTTTATCCGTTTGCCTATGATGAAAAGGCATGTGAAGCGGCGTTGAAAAATAGACTAGCATGGCAAGACACCATCTCGGAAAGTATCTTTTTTGAGCTAGAGATGGTTCATCTAAAACGTGTATTTATCCCGATGTATTATTTTCAAATTGCTTATGATGCTCAAGTGAGAGGGAGCTATGTCCACGAGGAACAGCAGAGGGGGAGTGGGCGCATTACTGCCGACATTTCTTTACATAACAGCGGGAATACAACAATTTTCAATGAATATTTCCCTACAGATACCCAAAAAGAAGCGGATTACAGTATCAATGGTAAGCTGCCGCTACATCTTCAAAAAGGAGCCGCCTATTGCACGGATATGCAGCAGTTTTCGGCACTTAGCCAAGGCGTTCAGGTGCTGCATTTTGATATTTCCAGAGAAGCGGCACTTGCTGATACCCATCTATTGGAAGTCTTTGAAGCAAAAGCCAAAGACCATTTGGTGGGAGCAGATGTTGCCAATGAGGTTCAACTGACTCTTTTTCCGAAACAATGTGATACGGAAAAACTGTATTTTCCTTATTACATTGGCGAATTCAAGTACGGAAACCAAACCTATTCTTTCGTGGCTGATGGCACCGATGCTGAACGTCTCTTTCCAACCCAGCTTCCTGAATGTGAACAGCTGGTGCAAGTGAAGAAAAGTTTTTCCAAAACCAGCAGGATCCTTGGAAATTCTTTCTGTATATTTTTATTGTTAGGTATGCTTTCAGGAACGTTCTTGAATCTTTTTTTTGGTGGATTTTTAATGCCTGCCGTTGCCTTTAGTCTGATTGTTTCAGCGGTCATCTTGCTGATTGCTTGTGTTGTGACTTGGTATTTCTTGCTCGTACCAGAGGTCAAGTTTTTCTCAGAGTACGGCAAATTCAAAGCAGAACTTTCTCAGGCATTGAGTCAATCGGATGCATCAGCAACTGCAGTGAAGAAAGCTTTTGAAACGCGTAGGAAGAAACTCGTCCGACAGACAGTATTTTACAGCAGTCTGGAAAACATGGCGTATGAATTCGCCTTGATCCTTTTTTTAACATTCCTGACTTGGTATTTCGGTTTTTATGGCATATCGCTTCTAGTGCTGCTGGCGTTTTTCAGCTGGAATACGATCCGTATCTTTACCACGGATAGCTCCGATACCTGTATCGAAACGAAAGGATGATTCAATGGATATTATTCCGATTCAATGCCCCCACTGCTTAGGAGAACTAGAAGTCAATTGGGACGCTGGCACGGCGATTTGTCTGTATTGTCGTGGGAAAATGGTGATCAAACGGTCCTTCGATCCTACCAAAAGCCCGCATGCCAATCCTATGACAGCAAAACAGCTTTCGTTGACGCACCTTGCTGTTTTGCTGAAGAAAATCAGTCAATCAGCTGCTGCCAACCAAACGATGGATCCTCTTCCCCTGGGAAACTCCTCAGCGGCAGGGGGTTCAAGTAATCACAAGCAGTCAAAGCAAGCGGCAATGAATCAGACGTCTTTGATTCAGCGGGCGCCACGCGATCCAGTCAAGGAGCGACAAACTCGTTTGAATGCTTTTTTGCAAGAGCAAAATTTTTTGTTCTATTTTTCTGGAGAAAGACAAGTGCTACCAAGGCAATGGCAAAGACAAGTCCTCGCTAGTTTTCAAGTGCCTGAAACGGAGACCCCTCTTGCGTTGCTAACGTCAAAGATGACTGGCAAGAAAGCGAATGCGGGACTGCTTTTTGGCGTTGAACGAGTGTATTTGTGCACGTACGAAAAGAAAGAAAAACGAATAGTCAGTTTTTCCTGGATTGTTTGGAAAAACCTCGGTTTTGAGGTCCAGCATAAAATGTTTAGTAGCTTTTTGGTGATTCAACAGGAATATCGTGTTCCTCTTCAAGCATTGGGCTTTGCGACCCAATCATTTTTGCAAGAATTACAGCAGTTGCTGCAAGAGTGGGAGACTGGCTAGTGCTGAGTATCGATGAAATCAAATAGGGAATCAATTTATTGGTCAAAAAAACAAAGAGAGCGTCGCAAACAGCGGCGCTCTCTTTCACTTCATGTGGTTTCCAACTCAGCATTGTTGGTCTCTGTTAAATACTCGGCTTCATCGTTTAAAAGACTGGCCGTCGTTCGCAGCGTGTCGTAAGAATGCAAAACGGCAGCGAGACTTTTTTGCGAATCACTGATTTTCATAGTCGTCGACTCGGTACTATCTAACACGACTAAGGCTTGTTGGTTGATGGCTTGCATGGTTGCGGCAATGGTTTGGGTCAACTGCTTGGTCTGTTCGGCTAATTTTTGCATTTCATCGGCAACTACCCGAAAGCCAGCTGCTTGTTCGCCGATCCGTGCTGTTTCGATGGAAGCGTTGAAGGATAGCAGTTTGGTTTGTTGTGCAATGCGGTCGATGTCATGCAGCACCGCTGTCACCTGTTGGCTATCCATTTCTAAGGCATGGGTCGTTGCTTGATTTTGATCAGACAGCCGTTTGACTTGCGCCAAGTTTTCTGACAAATGATCGACTTGCTGATGCCCGTTGGCAGAAAGTCGTGTCAGGGAAGCAGCACTTTCTTGCACTTTTTTGATAGTGACCGCTAAGGCTTGTTCTCTTTGGGTAATGTCAAAAGCGATTTTGACGACGTTGACGACTTCTTGCTGCTCATCGAGGACGGGGAAGTAGATCCCTTCTAAAATCAGTTTTTCTCCTTGTTTGTTTTTTCGGATGATTTTGTCTTGAAACCGTTGCTTTGAGTACAGCAGTTGATTCCAAAAAGCTTGGTAATCCGTACTGGCAGCATAATGGTCAAAACAAAAGGTCCGATGCGGCAAGCCAATGATTTCTTCTTGGCTGTACCCTAGGATATCAGTCATGTTGGCATTGGCGAAAACAACTTCTTTTTGCGGATCAAAGACTATGACAGCGAGTTCTTGAAAAATAGCAGCGAGCAGACGGTTATTTTGTGTTTCATCTAATGTGAATTTCATACGTACTTACCTACGCCTTTCAGTTTTTTGGGAAGTTTACACAGCGAGTGTCTTACAGTTATCGGTCATGAAGGCAAGGCAGTTAAGAGTGCAAAAACCACCTTTTTTGTCGAACAAAATGCTTGGAAACAGAAGAAAGCAAGATTCTTTGCATCAGAATGACTTGGTGGTACCCTTAAGATCAACACGAACGATTTCAAACAAAAGGAGAGAATCGTATGACAGATAGAATTTCGTTGGAAAAAGCAGCCGTTGAATTTAGTGAGGCAAATGCACCGCACCCACGGATCTATGAATTACCGCCAGAAGAAGGGCGCGCACTATTGGAACAAGTCCAAGAGTCACCCGTCAATAAACTGGCGGTTGAGATAGAAGATCAGACCGTAGATACAGGCGAGTGGGGGGCCATCAATGTTCGTTTTGTTCGTCCCGAAGGAAATCATGCGATTCTCCCTGTTATTTATTATCTCCATGGCGCTGGCTGGGTCTTCGGCAGTGCCGCAACTCATGATAAATTGATCCGTGAATTGGCGGTACGAACCAACTCGATCGTCATTTTTCCTGAATACAGTCGTTCGCCAGAAGCAAAATACCCAACGGCGATCGAACAAAATTATGCGGTCTTGCAGCAATTACCGGGATTTGTCGATGTCAAAGGCTTAGACCTTACCCGTTTGACCGTGGCTGGCGATTCCGTAGGTGGGAACATGGCGACTGTTATGACCTTGTTAACGAAAGCCCGTGGTGGCATTCCGATCGCACAGCAATTATTGTTCTATCCTGTGACAGATGCCCGCTTTGATACGCCTTCGTATGAAGCATTTGGCGAAAACTATTTTCTGACCAAAGAAGGGATGCAATGGTTCTGGGATCAATACACGACGGATGAAACACAGCGGAATCAAATTACCGCTTCTCCTTTACGAGCGACCAAAGAGGAGTTAGCCGATCTGCCACCAGCGTTGATCATTACGGGGGAAGCAGATGTCTTGCGGGATGAAGGGGAAGCCTATGCGCAGCATTTACGAGCAGCTGGCGTGGAAGTTACCCAAGCACGTCTGCAAGGAATCATCCATGATTTTGTGATGGTCAATGCGATGGATCAGACCCAAGCTGCACGAGCTGCCATGACACTGGCTGTCGGTTGGCTGACGGAAAAAAATGTCCCAGCAGAATAAAAAACCGACAAAAGAAGCTTCTTTTTAGAGGTGTTCTGATACAGTAAAGGATTTATGGGGTGGAGCGATCCACTCCTTTTTTTGTCGGAAAAATGGAAAGACATACACCTGCGGTCTGAAGCAGATGCAAACGCTCTCTAAAAAACTACGTTTTTATAGTACAGATATTAATAAGTGTTTTTCGTTGATAAATAAATAGAAAGTGCTATTATATGTATTGTGATTAATACAGTTTTTTGAAAAGAGGTAATACAGTGAGTGCAAAAGGATCAGAAATCATTGTTGAAAGTTTAGAAAATCATCGGGTGCCTTATATCTTTGGGATTCCCGGTGCAAAAATCGATGGCGTATTTGACGTGTTGAGTGATCGGGGACCAGAGTTGATTTTGGCACGACATGAACAAAACGCGGCATTTATGGCACAAGCAATCGGTCGCCTGACAGGAGAGCCAGGAGTCGTCATTGCGACAAGTGGACCAGGAGCCAGTAATTTAGCGACTGGGTTGGTCACGGCAACTGCCGAAGGTGATCCCGTCCTGGCACTAGCAGGCCAAGTGAAGCGTTCTGACCTTTCAAAATTGACCCACCAAAGCATGAATAATGCGGCATTGTTTGCGCCGATCACGAAATTCAGCAGTGAAGTCCAAGATCCTGAAACCCTTTCTGAAAGTATTGCCAACGCCTTTCGCATCGCAAAAACAGCGAAAAAAGGGGCGAGCTTTTTATCCATTCCTCAAGATGTGACGGACGGAACCGTTCAAGGGGCAGCGATCAAACCACTATCTTCGCCTAAATTAGGCAGTGCCGATGCAGAAGATATCCAGGCACTCGTCGATCGGATCAAAGAAGCCAAGCTGCCTGTCCTACTCTTAGGAATGCGGGCTTCAGGCGTGAAAGAAACACAAGCGATTCGTCATTTAGTTGCAAAAACTGGGTTGCCTGTCGTAGAGACCTTCCAAGGCGCTGGGATCATTTCTCGTGAATTAGAAGAGCATTTCTTTGGCCGCGTCGGCTTGTTCCGCAATCAGCCTGGTGATATGCTGTTGAAACGCAGCGACTTAGTGATCGCTGTGGGGTACGACCCGATCGAATACGAAGCTCGCAACTGGAATGCGGAAAAAGATGCCCGCGTGATCGTCATCGATGAAGTACCGATGGAGATCGATCCATTTATGCAGCCAGAAGTTGAACTGATGGGCAGTATCGCGAAAATTATTGAACAACTATCAAAAGCCATCGATCAGTATCACTTGACCGAAGACGCTCAAAACTATTTAACGACGCTGCAAACCAAACTCAATGAAAAACCAGCGGATGTCGAAGGCAGCAACAATACCTTGCATCCCCTGGAAATCATTGATGCTTTGCAACAAGAAGTGACCGATGACATGACGGTGACGGTGGATGTCGGCAGCCACTACATTTGGATGGCCCGTCATTTCCGCAGTTATGAGCCACGGCATCTGCTCTTTAGTAATGGCATGCAGACTTTAGGGGTAGCTTTGCCATGGGCGATCGCGGCAGCGCTCGTGCGACCAAATACTCAAGTGATCTCTGTATCTGGCGATGGTGGCTTCTTGTTTTCTGCCCAAGAGTTAGAAACAGCCGTCCGTTTGAAACAAAACATCATTCACTTGATTTGGAATGACGGTACCTACAATATGGTGAAATTCCAAGAAGAAATGAAATATGATCGTGCTTCTGGGGTTGATTTTGGACCAGTTGATTTCGTGAAATATGCCGAAGCGTTTGGTGCCAAAGGCTTACGGGCAACCACCAAACAAGAATTGATGGCAGCCATCGAAGAAGGCTTTGCAACGGATGGTCCAGTGATCATTGATATCCCTGTGGATTATTCAGACAATGCCGATCTTGGCAAAACGATCCTACCTGATCAATTTTATTAAGACCAAAGGAGCATCAAGATGAAAGTGAAAAACAAAAGTTATTTATATCAGCATGGCACCCTAGGTGGGTTGATGCAGGATTTAATGGATGGCACGGAGCAAATCGGGAAAATGCTTGAATATGGCAATTTTGGGATTGGTACTTTGGCTGGTTCCAATGGTGAAGTGATTATTTTAGATGGTGAAATCTACCATGTAGACGAGTCGGGCAAGGTACAAGTGCTCCAAGGAAATGAAGGAACCCCCTATGCGGCAGTCGTTGATTTTTCTGCGGCGAAGCACCTGCAGGTCAGCCAAGAAATGACCGATGAAGAAGTGAAAAACCACGTCCTGACAGAAGTCAGCCCGAATTTGTTTTCCGCTGTCAAGATTTATGGGGTATTTACCAAGATGCACGTCCGCGTTGCCCCAAAGCAAGAAAAACCATACCCAAAATTCATTGAGATCATCCAGCATCAGCCGGAATTTCAAGCAGAAGATATCAGCGGCACGATCGTCGGGTTCTTTACCCCGTTGCTGTTCCACGGTGCTGCGGCCGCCGGTTTCCATTTGCATTTTATTAGTGATGATCGCACATTTGCTGGTCATGTCTTAGACTTTGAAGTGGCAGCTGGCGAAGTCGAATTGATGGAACTAGCCGAATTTCGTCAGCATTTTCCTATCGACAACCAAGACTATTTGCAGCGGGAGATCGATGTCGCAAAAATCGCCAAGGATATTGAAGCTGCCGAATAAGCAGCAGGCAGCAAAAAATAATTGATCGCCAGTAGAGTGGTCTCGGATCGAATGGAACGCAAAGCAGCAGTGAAGCCAACGCTTCACTGCTTTTTTGTGCTTCCTTTTATTCATGAGGCTTGCTGCAAAACCTGGATACTTCGATAGAAAAATTGGGAAATGGTCAAAAATCTTAATTAATTCTTATTTGAGAGCAAATAAATTGATATATTTTAAGAATAATGATAATTTTTGTACTGATTAGAAGTATTTTGTTGAGAGTAATTGCACTTGACTGATTTTATAGAGAAAAGAGGAAAGATATGAAAAAAAAGTTGACGACTGCGCAAGGAGCCAGTGTAGCGGATAACCAGAATTCTTTGACAGCGGGGCGCCGTGGCCCAGTGTTGATTCAAGATGTCCATTTGCTAGAAAAACTGGCACATTTTAATCGTGAGCGGATTCCCGAACGGGTCGTTCATGCGAAAGGTGCGGGGGCTCATGGGGTCTTCCGAGTAACAAACGACGTAACGATGTACACGAAAGCGGCGTTTCTTTCAGCCATCGGGAAAGAAACGGAGATGTTTATTCGCTTTTCAACGGTTGCCGGAGAACTAGGGTCTGCGGATACGTTGCGCGATCCTCGGGGGTTTGCGGTTAAATTTTACACGGAAGCGGGGAATTATGATCTCGTGGGCAATAATACCCCGATTTTCTTTATTCGTGATCCGTTGAAGTTTCCTGATTTTATCCATACCCAAAAAAGAGACCCGCGAACGCACTTGAAAAATCCAGAGGCGGTATGGGATTTTTGGTCCCATTCACCGGAATCCCTCCATCAAGTCAGCCTGTTGATGGGGGATCGGGGCTTACCGGCAACCTTTCGTCATATGCATGGGTATGGGAGCCATACATTCGCTTGGCTCAACGCAGAGGGAGAACGCTTTTGGGTGAAATATCATTTTCGGACGGATCAAGGCATTATGAACATGAGTGCGGCACTCGCAGCAGAACTTGCGGGAAGCAATCCTGATTATCATATTGAAGATCTATATAAAGCGATTGAGGCAAAGGAGTATCCTTCTTGGACACTCTATGTTCAAATCATTCCCTTTGAAGAAGGTTGGTCAGCTGCCGTCAATCTTTTTGATGTGACCAAAACAGTCTCACAAAAAGACTATCCGCTCATTGAAGTGGGACGAATGACTTTGAATCGCAATCCAGAGAACTATTTCAACGAAGTCGAGCAAGTCACTTTTTCACCGGGCAATATCGTTCCAGGGATTGATTTTTCTCCGGACAAACTATTGCAAGGTCGGCTGTTTGCTTACGGTGATGCGCATCGTTATCGAGTTGGACCCAACAGCAGCCAGTTGCCGATCAATGCGCCAAAAGCGCCTGTCCATAATCACCAACAGGACGGTTTCATGAATACCAAAACGAATTCTTCAGGGATCAATTATGAACCGAACAGTTTCGATGGCATCAAAGAAAACCCGCATGCCAAGGGCATCCACTATTCGTTAGAAGGAGAGATCGGTTCCTTTGATTACGATGAAGACTATTATAGCCAAGCAGGTGATTTTTATCGTTTGCTCTCAGAAGAAGAACGAACACGTTTAATTCAAACGATTGCGGGAAGTTTGGGACAGGTTCAAAATCAACAGATCAAAGAACGGCAGGTCATGCATTTTTACCGTGCGGACCCAGAATACGGCAGACGAATCGCTGAAGCGATCGATGTGAACATTTAAGAAAGGAGGAAAAAGAATGTTACTTTTACATGTAGTTTTTGGTCTTTTATCTTTTGTCGGAGCAATGATGCTGGGGGTGGCCTTTAAAGGGCAGCTGCGAGAGCTTTCAAGGCTTCAGCAATGGGCAGTCGGTTTGAGTTATACGGGCACGCTGTTGACGGCGATTTTGGGGATCTTGTCTGCATCTTCTCATCCAATCATCGTACTCATGACCCTCGTAGGCGCACTGGCTTTTACGAAACGGACATTTTTAAGTGCAGATCAATCCAAAGAGCAATGATTGCTGATAGTAGCAGCGTAGAAGGAAAAAGCGTACTTGATTCATTGGAAAAGTCCCATATAAAGCTGCTTCCACTAAAAAAGAACAGCTTTATATGGGAGGATTAGTCAGGCGTTCGTTTAAAGGCGACAAGGAAATATCAATTCTCTTTCTTTGGAGAAGCGGCGTGAATGATTGGAATTACTACGTATTATCAAGAACGACCAACCGCAAAATTCTCGGATTGATTCGATTCAAAAGATAATTCCAATCGGCAGCGTCGGGTATTGATTTTAATAAGACACTTTCAACATCCAGTAAGTATTCAGTGGCGTATTCGGAGTAGTTAGTAATGAGAAAATTAATGTTTTTTTCTTTTAAATACTCGTGGGAGAGTTCGTTTGAATCAGGGTAGTACATTTCATGATAAACGCCAAGATATTTTCGGATAATACTTTCGGCGTACTCACAAACATACTCGTTACCTTCAAAAATAACAGCTATAGTTCTCCGTGTGCCCCAATTCTCTTCAATGATGGCTTCCATGTGGAAGGTGAGACTTGCACAAAAATCATCCAAATGGTCGAAAGAATAGAGTGTTTTCACAAGAGGATGTGAGAGCAAAAACTGGCGATTTTTTTTATATTCAGCCGCAAATTTTTCTTTGACGAAAGCATTCAAATCATCGATGTTGACGTTCATCGTTGGCGATAACAACTCACGAAGCTTGAAAATAGTGAAGAATGACTCTAACCAAAGCAAATCTTTTTGTTCATCAAAGCTGTTGCCGCGATTTTGGGCATAGAAATCAGCAGTGATTTGTTTGATCGCGGGCCAGTGGTTATAGTTAAGACAAAACACTTTGCTTGTTTCTAGATCGGTGTTGAGTTTGCGACGACAAATGATGCAAGTCAAAAGATAGATTGCTTCTTCTTGAGGAAACTCAAAGGTAAAATAACGCTGGATAATCTTTTTAAGGTCCTCATAATTTGAAAGTAAACCATTTTTTTTAACTAACTCGCTTAGTTCTGGAGAGGGGGCAGCAAGTAAACCGCGTTTGCTGCGCTCCACGCTCATATAAAGGATATAAGCAAAATAAGAAAAAGAAGAGCTCTGTAAGGCCTTCGTTTCCAAAAGGTCAGTGATTTCCATCACCGCATCTTGTACATGGATCGAGGGAAATAACGTGTGGACATTAATGTCAGACTCGTAGTAAAAAAGACAGAAAAATTTTCGTATATCGATCTCCGAACCTGCCAAAGAGACGGGATCCGTTTTGATTTTTAAACAGAAAGGGGATAAAAATGGCTGTATTTTCCGGAAGTAGCTGATCAGCGCTTGTTCAGAAATATTAAGCGTTAAGCTCCAATCAAAGAGGGTTTGCTGCTCATCATAAAAAATACTTTCTAAAATCTGGAAAATCGGTTCATCTTTTATCAATTCTTGCTTTTGCTTTCGATACCTATCATGATCGATTTCTTCAAAAAGATACCCGATTTTTGCTGTATGGATCGCCATAGCCCCTTTAAAATACTCTCGCAAGCTAGCAATGTCAGTAATCAACGTACGCGTACTGCTCTCGGTCACTTCAGCGAGTTCTCCCAGTGTACGGGAGGGACTTTTCTCAAATTCATTCAACAATTGCAGCCAGCGAATCAACGTACGATTTCGCATGAATTTTAATTGAAATGTTTTCATGTCAGCCTCCGAAAAATAAGTTTAAATAATTATAGCATAATCATTTACACAGAGAATGAAACGTTCAACTGTTAGGCGTTCTTGCCACAGTGCCTTGAAGGCTCTGACTACCAGCAGAACATTTCCGGGAATATCAATCGTTCACGGTAAGTATAGCAAGGACCTGAGAAACCAATTGCCAAAAATCATACATAAACTTGAGAAAACGAAGCGCTAATAGAAAGGCTCCAAACGCTAGATAAAAAGCTAATGAAGCAAGAAAAGACGATAAAAACACAGTTTTTCAACTGGCAGTTGCCCATTTGAAAAACTGTGTTTTTTTCTGATGACGCCAGAGGATCTTAGGCAACAGAAAGAAAAAGCTGCAACCCAGACTCGATAACGAATTGGATGCAAAACGTGATCCTTTACCAGTAGACCCATTCTTCCAACAACTCGTTCTCTTTGACAAGCACGGGAGTCATTTGCTTGAGTCGAAAAAACGAAGCGTAGTATAATAAAAGAGAATTGATATTTATTTACTATTTGGATGACAACATGTTTTTTTGATAGAGGTTGTTAAGTGAAAAAAGGAGAGAAAGGAAATCGCCTATGAAGCATTCGCAAAAAGGGGTAGCGCTTCTTTTGGTTTGCGGACAACTTTTAGCTGGTGTGCCAGTTTCAGCTGCGGTTGTTGCATCGGAAGGTACGATCGTTGCCCAAACATCAGAAACAGCTGCACAAGAAAGTGACAGTAGCAGCACAGCAGGGACGGTTGAAGAAACTGCTCCAGCAGGGGAAGGACAAGTGTCCGATTCGGAGCAAGGATCGGCACCTGTAGAAAGTGTACCAGAAGGATCTGAGACAGCGCCGGAGGGAACAGAGCAAACCGAAGAACCAACCCCAGATCCCCAACCGACGCCAGAACCGAAACCAGAGCCGAAACCAGAGCCAGAACTACCGAGTAAGCCAGAGCCTTCTCAGCCAGAAGAACCAACCCCAGCACCGAAACCAGAAAAACCAACGAAGCCTGAAGCGCCCAAACCTGAGACGCAGCCAGAGAAGCCCCAACCGTCAGAACCTGTAGAAACGCAACCGACACCAGAAGCAAACAGTGATGCAAGTCAAGAAACACCGGCGGCTGTGTCTCCGATCATACCACCAAGTACCCAAGCACCAAGCGGGCCAAGTCAATCCGATCCTATAACGCAGCAAGGTAGCGAAACGAGCTTGACGGTCACACCAGTAAAAGAAGTGTGGGATTTTATCCAAGAAATCGGCGAAGATGCCCGAGATATTGGCTTGAAAAATGATTTGTACGCTTCTGTCATGATTGCACAGGCTATTTTAGAATCAGGTGGCGGTCAAAGCAGATTGAGTCAGGCGCCGTATTTCAATCTCTTTGGTATCAAAGGAACCTATCACGGACAGGGTGTTGCCTTTCGGACACAAGAAGATGATGGTTCGGGAAATCACTACACAATCACGGCAACGTTCCGCCAATATACTGGCTACAAAGAGTCATTGATGGACTATGCTCGTTTGTTGAAAGAAGGGGTCGGGCAGCAGTCTGATTTTTATAAAGGCGTATGGAAATCAGAAGCGACTTCTTATCAAGAGGCTGCCCGTTATTTGACTGGTCGGTATGCCACAGATACGACGTATGATCAAAAGCTGACAGCTTTGATCGAAGCCTATGCGTTGAACCGTTATGATCAGAAAAAACCTGATGTGACCGCAAGCGAGACGTATCTTTTTCCTGTTGAAAAAGCCGTTGTCACTTCTACTTTTGGCCCACGTTGGGGAAGCTTTCATCGGGGCGTTGACTTTGCCGCAGCGTTTGGGACACCCATCATGGCGAGTCAATCTGGAACGGTCATCCGTTCAGAGGTTCATCCTTCTTGGGGGAATTATGTAGCAATTCTTCATGACGACGGGATGACGACGCTCTATGCCCATAATCAACAGAACCTTGTGAGGGTGGGCCAACAAGTGAAACAAGGAGAAACGATTGCCCTCATGGGTAGTACGGGCAATAGCACAGGCGCACACCTGCACTTTGAAGTCAGTGCATCGCCTAGTTTGAGCCAAGAGCAATTGGTCGATCCCATCGCTTTTTTAACAAAATAAGGATTGCCGAAAAGAGAGTATCGTGGATACTTTCTTTTTTTGTCTTTTCCAGCAATTTTTTGGGAGCAACGATTTTAATTTTTTTTTCATGAAAACCGAAAAAATGTTTAAAAAAATCGTGCATAGATTCTTTATAATTTTCACATAACCGTAACAGTTGCTAACCCATAAACTGGCGTGAACAGATCGGTCAGCCAGCAGCACAAATGGTAGGTTCGAATGCTATTGATGATGAGCGGAGAAGCAAAATCGTTACAGTTTTTACCCCTACGAATAAAAACTTGCTAACGAAGTAGGGGAGCGAATAATCAGGAAGTGCATCAATTATAAGTCTATTCCTTTTTTTCTAATCAGTATTGATCGTTGAAAAGAACTAACAAGAAATGATTAACCATAAAAAAGTAGAAGAGATAAATGAGCTGCTCTTTTTTTCTGTTAAACGAAAAGAATGTTTTACACAGTGATGCATAAAATAAAAAAAGAGGGGAACATTTTATGAGAATAAATAAAACGGATTTTGAGGCAGTGATGGCCAATAGCGAATTTTTAGACTATTACTGTCAATTATTTGAACAAAACGGTGAACGATCCGTCACAGATAAGCAATTAGAAAAATTACACTATTTGATTCAAAAGCAGGTGGCACTAACGATTCAAAAGAATGCGAGCTATTCCTTTTTTACACAAACATACAAGCTGCCGCAAACACTCGTAAAGGATTACCAACTGTTAGCGAAATGTACCGAGAGGCTTTCAAAAATAGAAATGGATCAGTTGATACCCAAACAATTTATTGAACAGGACTTTAACGTGCAGATGAAAAAAGTAAGTCAAGAAACGCAATATGAACAGCTTTTAAACATCATGACAGACACATTTAGACAAATAAAGAAAACATAGGTGATTTTCAACATAGCAGTTTTTTTCAAAATGAAGCAAATGTTACAAAGAATTTTCTTATTCCTTAAGCAGAATCTGATGAAAGCAAAAGCGAAATCCTTGCACTATTTTTAATAGCCGATAAAATAATTGTCATAAGACAGTAGTCTGGACACAACGCTTTTTTTCATCAGTCTATGAAAAAACCGATTTTTTATGTAGGATGAAAACCGATATAATGAGACTGCTTAGGCGCCTTTCATGCGTAAATTAGCCGCAAAAAAGAAATTCTTAGTAAGGAGCTTATGTTTGAAAAATTTTCAATTGAGTTTTGTCACAAGCAAATCGACCGTCCGATGGCTGCAGATTCTAAGTGAATTTGAAAAAAATGAAATTTGCAGTGCCAGCCATTTGGCTGAAGTAACAAGTAGTACCACAAGGACGATTGGCAAAGACATCAGTCAGATTAATGATTATTTCTGTGGGTTGATCCTGATCACTTCCACCAATCAAGGCTATTCGTTTGAACTATTTGATTATTCACAGTATGAAAAGAAAAAAGCCTCGCTTTTAGCGAATGAACCGCTCTTTATTTTATTGGAAAATATTTTTATTGGAGAGTTAAAGACGATCGATGAGTGGGCGGACTGCTTGTTTTTATCCAAGAGTACCTTATCAAAATATTTGCAGCGCATTCATGAACAACTGGCACGTTTTGATCTCCAACTAGCACTAGATCCCCTGAATATCGTTGGACAAGAAGCAGATATCCGCAATTTCTTCTGTACCTTTTTCTATGAAACGGATAGCACACCCCATACTGTCTTTCCGCCAGCTGCGGTCCAACAGGCAGTAACGGAAATCGGCAGGATGTTTGACAAAAATAGTTATCACACCGTTTCGTTTTCACAATATACGTATCTACTTTATATTTCGCTTGAGCGATTTATGCAAGGCAAAACTGTGCAAATCAACGACGAATTGTACCACGCCTTGCGACACAGTATTCAGCTGATGCACTTTCAGCGAATCAATGGCATTATTGAAAAGTACTTTCAATGTCGATTGACGAACGATGAACTTATCTTTTTGTTTGTTAGTATTATCACAAAGAAAAAACTGCAAAATGTGATCGTCGAACAAAAGTTTTGTCTTTCTTATAATCATTGGACCGAGATTCGCACGTTGACCAACGAGTTTTATCAGATGTTGAATGTATCGTCGAAAAAGCCTAAAGAAGATCAGATTCTGATCGAATCCTTTTTTACTTCTGCCAAATTGAAGGAGTGCTTATCCACTTCGGCCAATCGTAATATTTATGATGTGAATGCGTTTATTAAGAAAACTTTTTCTAAGGAGTTTGCTGCTTACCGAGAGTTTTTAGAAAGTAGTTGCGAGTACCACACCCTTTATTCTGTGGAGTATCTGACGGATTTTTGTGCAAACTTAGTGATTTTTATCGAATCTGTTCGAGAACGTCATTGGTTTCCCCGAAAAAATATCGCCTTTATCTTCGAAGGAAATAACAATATCGTTCAGTACATTGAGGGCTGGTCCAACCGCTATTTTAGCCGATCCCATCAAGTCTTTTATCCTGACTCAGGGGAAGTCAATGCTCAATATTTAGAACAAAATACCATTGATCTGCTAGTGACGAACTATGCCGAGCATGCGACCGAATTTCGAGATATCGTTGAATGTATCGTCTTCAAAACGATCCCTTCTTCTTCTGACTGGAATCGGCTGCTTGAACGGATCAATCCTAACGTCACCCGCCAATTTGCCCTAAAAGACCTCTTCTAGTTTCCCATTCTGTTTTGACCTAAAGAGTTGCTAGAAAGGGCCTTTTACATGAAAAGAAAGCATTTTTCCTTCACTGCTTAGACAGTGAGAAGGAAAGATGCTTTCTTTTTTAATGGCTTGACTCTCCGCAGCTGTGCAGGAGTGTGGGAAGGGGAAGTGGGGAATGCATCAGGTACGGATGCAAGCCTTTGGAACCAGCGGTTTTCAATTCAATCGATCAATGTGGGCGAAATCATTGGGCTTCACTTAAGTAAATCAAACTCCAAGGCGCCTTTTGGTTTAGCTGAAGACCGGTCAATTCCCGATAGAAACAGGTTTTGTCTTTGACCGTCAGCTGAATGATCTCTTCTTCCGTATACTCGTTTAGAGAAGAAATTTTTAAAACATAAAGTTCTTTTAGTATTTGCAGCTGTGCGTCGATATCTAAGAGCAACGACATTTTTTCGAAAAAAGTACCCTCGTCTTGTTCATAGATCGCCAAGAATCGTTGGCGCAAAGAGAGATAAAAATTAAAGATTTTTGGGTGTGTATAAGAACAGGGAGAGTGGATAAATTCTACGTCAAAAAAGTTTACATATTCTTCGGCTGATTGGATCGTTTTTAAGTTCATATCAATACTCCTTATAAGTGTTAGGAAAAGGTGACAATACGTGTCATTATCAAAAAGAGTCACTGTTAAGCAATGTCTTACTGAGAAGGCCCTTTTGTTTTTTTTAATGATTGGGGGAAGGACTTTCGCTACATTCAATGTACAGGATATTCCAAATTGGCTCAAACGCGTTTTTTCGTAACCATACGAAGATTTGTTTTCGCTGGTATTAACGTCAAAAATGTTCAACTATTCTGATAATTGTTGTTATAAAAAGAATATTTTCGGAATGGACGAAATGACTGGGTTTCCTTTCTTTTCCAGCAGGTTGTTTTTTCATTCGCTGAAATCATGGTTGAGAAAAAACAGCATCAGTTGACCGGTAGGCTCATCCCCGTCATTTTTTCAAAGGTGTGATACTATAGAATTATCTAGAAAAACGATCCTTTGATTCAAGTGGCCAATGCCAAAATAGTGCGAAGACACGCAGTTGCAGTGAGACGCAACCGTCTGTTTCGGTGAAAAGAATTGGCTAAATAGGGACGTTTATTAAAGCAAACGAGGAGCAACTTAATGAATGAGAAAAAAACAGTTGTAGTGATCGGCGGCGGACTTGGTGGTCTATCAGCGGCGGTCTCATTAGCCCAAAATGGCTTTGATGTATCATTATATGAAAAAAATCACCATTTAGGTGGCAAATTGAACCGACTGGAAACAAACGGCTTCGGCTTTGACTTAGGTCCTTCGATTTTGACGATGCCGCAGATTTTTGAAAAATTATTTACTGGCAGCAATCGCGATATGGCGGATTATGTTGCGATTCGCCGATTGCCATTGGAATGGCGCTCCTTTTTTCCTGACGGCACCAAGATCGATCTCTATGGCGATCTTGCCCGCATGGCAAAGGAAAACCCCCACTTGTCGGAAAAAGACATGGCAGAGTACCAAGACTTTTTGGACTATGCGCAAAAGATTTATGATATCACGGAAAAAGGCTATTTCGAGAAAGGCTTAGATACCACGAAAGAAATCTTGAAGTATCACGGCGTGATCAAAGCGCTGAAAGGCTTTGATTATTTCTCTTCCATGCATGATGCCATTCAAAAACGTATCAGCAATCCGCAGCTGCAAGACATGCTGAGCTATTTTATCAAGTATGTCGGCTCGTCTCCTTATGACGCCCCAGCCGTCTTGAACATGATGATCTACATGCAGCATGCCCAAGGTGTCTGGTACGTGCCAGGCGGGATGCATCGGTTAGCCGAAGGCATCGTTCGCTTAGCAAAAGAGATCGGTGTGACCTTCCATACGGGACATAAAGTGGAAAAATTGATCGTTGAACAAGAACAAATCCGTGCCGCTCGTTTGGATGATGGTACGTTGATCGAAGCCGACTATTTTGTTTCCAACATGGAAGTGATCCCGGCTTATGAAGAGCTGTTAGAAGAAGCGCCGACCTTTACTCGAAAACTGGAAGAAAAATTTGAACCAGCAAGTTCTGGCTTTGTCTTGCACTTAGGGGTCAAAACCTCCTATCCGCAACTGGCGCACCACAACTTTTTCTTTTCCAATGCCTCAAAAGAAAACTTTGATCAAAATTTCCATCAGCATCAGCTGCCGGAAGACCCAACGATCTATTTGGTCAATGCCAACAAAACCGATCCGTCGCAAACAGTGGCAGGGCATGAGAACATCAAAATCTTGCCTCATATCCCTTATTTGCAGGATAAACCCTTTACGGAAGCGGAATACGATGCCTTTCGTGAACGGATCTTGATCAAGCTGGAAAACATGGGCTTAACGGATCTACGCAAGCACATCGTGTATGAAGACCGTTGGACACCCGAAGACATCCAAAAGAATTATTTGTCACATCGCGGCGCCATCTACGGCACGGTCTCTAATCGCAAGAAAAATCATGGCTTTAAACACCCGAAACACAGCGAACGCTACGAAAATCTATACTTCGTTGGCGGTACGGTCAATCCCGGTGCCGGCATGCCGATGGTGACCCTTAGTGGCCAGCAAGTCAGTGAGATGATCACCAAAAGAGAACACTAAGACAAGAAAGGATGATGACTGTGTACCTGCTGCTCGCTGGTATTTGCGCTGCTTGGCTGGCAGGCTGGCTGATTTTTTTCCGCCTGCCGACGATACCCACCCGCAAGGAGACAGCCGCATCCAAAGACTTGAAGGAGAGGGCAGAATTGTCGATCATCATCCCCGCCCGCAATGAAGAAGAAAATTTGCCGCAATTGTTGGCATCCTTGCAGCAGCAAACCCTTTATCCTGTGGAGATTTTGGTGGTTGATGACGGATCGGAAGACGAGACGATCGCCTGCGCCAAGCGCTTCGGTGCGACGGTCTTGCAAACCGCTGCTGATTCTGCTGGGAAAGCGGCGGCTTGCTGGTTAGGCGCCTCACAAGCGGTGGGCAAGTATCTATTATTTTTGGATGCCGATACCTTCTTTCTAGCAGAAGATGGCTTAGAGCGCCTTTTCGCTGCGTATGAGGAGCGATCGGGACAAGGCCTGCTCTCGGTGCAGCCCTATCATCAAACGAAGCGCCTGTATGAACAACTATCTGCCGTCTTTAATGTCATCTTACCTGTCGGGTTGAACCGCTTTTCTATCGTAGGCGAAAAACTCTCAGCCGGCGGCGCCTTTGGTCCGTGTATCTTGTGCAGCAAAACAGCGTACCTTCAAGCCAATGGGCATCAGGACATGCCACAAGGAATCTTAGATGATCTAGCATTAGCGAGACGCTTTAAGAAAAAACGCTTGCCGATCACCTTGTATGGTGGAAAAGACCTGTTGGCCTTTCGGATGTATCCAGCTGGTGTTCGTCAACTTGTTCAAGGCTGGACGAAGGACTTTGCCACTGCTTCGCAATTCACTCACCCTTTGATCATGGCGGGTGTCATCTTGTGGATCAGCGGCGGCATTGGGGTACTGGCGGCACCGTTTCTGATGGAACCGCTTTGGCTAGGACTGCTTTTTTATTCTGCTTATTTTGGACAAACTCTGTGCTTTGCTCGCCGTGTCGGCAACTTCAACCGAGTCTTGCTGCTTTTTTTCCCATGTTACTTTCTTTTTTTCCTAGGCTTATTTGGTTGGTCATGGATCCAAACCCATTTGTTGAAATCCGTGACCTGGAAAGGACGAAAAATCAATTTATAGGAGGCGATGCACATGCCGCTGATCACCTTATCTCCACTGCTCTTGCTCATTACAGACAGCTTGGCTTGGCTGCTGTTTCATCTAGGCATCTCGTTTGGCTTGCGCAAAGTCAGTGATGCTTTTTTTGAACGTCATGCCAACTGGTTCCGTTCTTTTGCCTTTGAAAAAGGCGGCAGAATCTGGGCGGAGGTATTTCGTATTCGTCAGTGGAAAGACAAATTGCCCGACGGCACTGTGATTGCCAAAAAAGGCTTTGACAAATCTCGCTTGGCTCAGCAACAAAAGGACTATCTGGAAAAATTCGTCATCGAAACACGCCGAGCAGAGCTGACCCATTGGCTGCTGATTGTTCCAGCACCGTTCTTTTTCCTCTGGAATCCTACGTGGGCGGGCTGGGTGATGATCGCCTATGCGTTATTGGCCAACTGCCCATTCATCATGATCCAACGCTATAATCGCCCCCGTTTGGAGCGAGTCTTGCGGAAAAAAAGTGCCCTGTAAGTCAAGCAGAAGGCGACGGTCTAGGTTCCTGTAGGTGCCGCTTTAAGATTCGCCGAAAAATAGGCAAACGGGAAATCAAAAGGATCGGAGGATAACTGCCTTCGATCCTTTTTAAAAAAATTGATGTTAATTTTTATGGGATGCGTCAAGACCATTCTTTGTACACTAAGGTCATTCAGAGGAAAGGGTGATCGTATGTCATCAGAAGGATATGGGCAAATTTTCGACCTGCCTTTGCAGGCTGCTGCATTGGTTGGTCGTGTGTTAGGACAGGTACAAAGTATTTTTGTAAGTGTAGAAAAGAAGGAGGGATGCGCAAGATGATTGAAGATAGCCGACAACGGGACCACTATTACGACATGCTGATTGAAAAAAATTCCCAATATGAAGGGATTTTTTACGTTGGGGTAAAAACCACCGGCGTCTTTTGCCGTCCTACCTGTCCAGCGAAAAAACCGCTCAAGAAAAACTGCGAGTTTTTTCAGACGGCACAAGAAGCGCTGCTGGCGGCGTATCGTCCCTGCAAACGATGTCGCCCGCTCAGCTCACCTAGCCACTTATCCCCTGACGTGAAAAGCCTTGTGGAAGCGGTGGAGAGTAACCCGGAGAAAAAGTGGACCGATAAAGATTTTGAAACGCTAGCGATCCATCCCAATACTGCGCGTCGACAATTTAAAAAATATTTTGGCATGACCTTTATCGAATATTCCCGTGCACGCCGTTTAGGGTTAGCGTTTAAGCAGATTCGTGAAGGAGAACCGCTGATCCAAGCACAATTAGAAGCCGGCTTCGATTCTGGCAACGGCTTTCGAGATGCGTTTTCCCGGATTATGGGGGAATTGCCTTCCAACAGCCGCGAAAAAACGATTCTTTCTTCTGCTTGGCTTGAGACCAAGATAGGGTCGATGTTGGCGATCAGCGACCAGCAGCAGCTTTACTTGTTAGAATTCGTGGATCGCAGAGGGCTAGAAACGGAGATCGCTGTTTTGAGAAGCCGTTTGAATGCAGTGATTATTCCCCAGCAAACAGCAATCATCCAGCAGCTTAAGCAAGAACTGACGGAATATTTTGAAGGAAATCGAACTGTTTTCACGATTCCAATTGCATTGATCGGCTCCGATTTTCAGAAAGCCGTCTGGCAGCAGCTGTTGGCGATGAAGATCGGAGAAACATACTCTTACAAACAATTGGCACAGCGAATCGGCAATGAAAAAGCTACCCGAGCTGTTGCCAATGCCAACGGAAAAAATCAATTGGCGTTGATCGTTCCATGCCACCGCGTCATCAATAGCGATGGCAGCATCGGCGGCTATGGCGGCGGTGTCGAACGCAAAAAGTGGTTACTGGCTTTGGAAAAGCAGGTGCAGCCGACCACAATGATCTAAAAAGGACAAGTATGCGTCGGAATCAGCGCTTCATTCATCGGTACATGGAATGGATCGAATCCTCTTCAGTAAAATATATATTTAGCGGAACTCATGGAACCTTTCATGAGTTCCGTTTTTTTATTAGATTTGAAGGGGACGTAGAGAAAAGGTGGGACCTTCGTTAGTGTCTAACCGTTCTTAACCTCTATAAAAATAAGCATTGAATGATTTTCTTAAACAACCAAAGCATATCTTTTTACAACTTACAAAAAGTAAGTTATGATTATCTCGAATTCGAAATAAAGAGGTGAGGAAAATGGCGCATCAAGAAGAAGCGCTCAAAGCGTACATCGGTTTGCTGCGTACGGCGAGTCGTTTGGAACAAGTGGCAAAAAAAGATGTTCGTTGTTATGGCTTAAATATCACAGAGTTTTCTGTACTGGAATTGCTTTACCATAAAGGCACCCATACGACGCAAGCCATCAAGGAAAAAATTTTGATCGCCAGCAGCTCGACAACCTATGTAGTCGATCAATTAGTCAAAAAAGGCTGCGTGCGCCGGGAACCTAGCCAAGAAGATCAACGGGTAACTTACGTCAGGATTACGGAAGCAGGCAGGGCATTGATGGAGAAAATTTTTCCCAGTCATGCACAAAAGATTGCGGCGAGTTTTTCCGAACTCAGCAGTGAAGAATTGCAACAATTAAAAACAATTTTACGAAAAATAACTTACGATCAGAAATGAGGAAAAGAAAATGAGAAAACAAGATCAATTATTAGGGGTACACCATGTGACGGCCATGACAAGTGATGTGGAACGGAATTACCATTTCTTTACAGATGTGTTAGGGATGCGTTTAGTGAAAAAAACCGTCAATCAAGATGACATTTATACGTACCATACCTACTTTGCGGATGATTTAGGGTCACCGGGAACGACCATGACGTTCTTTGATTTTCCCAATACCGCTCGCGGCAGCAAAGGAACCAACTCGATCACCCGCACCAGTTTCCGAGTACCCAGTGATGCTGCCCTTGATTATTATGCCGCACGCTTTGATGAATTTGAGGTAAAACACGAAGCAATCACCACCGAATTTGGGAAAAAAGTGATGCGTTTTTGGGATTTTGATACGCAAGCTTATCAATTGATCTCTGACGAACACAATACTGGCGTGAAAGCTGGTACTCCTTGGAAAAAAGGACCGGTTCCTACTAAATTTGCGATTTATGGCTTAGGTCCTGTCGAAATGTCTGTTTCTTACTTGGCAGATTTCAAAGGGCTGCTGGAATCCGTTTTTGATTTCAAAACCATTGATCAAGTAGATAATCGCTATTTGCTAGAAGTTGGTGAAGGCGGCAATGGCGCTCAAGTCGTTTTAGTGGAAGATACCACGAGCCCGCAAGCGCAACAAGGCGATGGCGAAGTACATCATGTCGCTTTTCGCTTAGCTCACCACGACTCATTAGCAGTTTGGCAAGAAATCTTTGATAACTTGGGATTGGCCAACTCCGGCTATGTGGATCGCTACTATTTTGAATCCTTGTATGTGCGCATCGGCCATATTCTTTTTGAACTAGCAACAGATGAACCAGGGTTCATGGGGGATGAGCCATACGAAACATTGGGTGAGTCCTTATCATTGGCACCATTTTTAGAAAATCGCCGTGAATACATCGAAGGAGTCATCAAACCCTTCAATACAAAACGCGCCTAAGGAGGCACACAGTATGCAACCCATTCAACAGATCCACCATATTTCAGCCATCGTAGGCGATCCGCAAACGAACGTTGCCTTTTACCGCGACGTGTTGGGGTTGCGCCTCGTCAAACAAACCGTCAATTTTGATGATCCGTACACGTATCATCTTTATTACAGCAATCAAGCATTAGAAAATGGGACCATCATCACCTTCTTTCCATGGGCAAATGCCCATCCTGGACGAGTAGGAAGCGGACAAGTCGGCACGATCGCGTTTCGTATTCCTAAAGGCAGCAGTGCCTATTGGCAAGAACATTTGGCGAAACATCAAGTAACTGTCCAAGAAAGTACATTGTTTGATCGGCCAACTTTAGAACTTCATGATCAGCATGACCTGTCTTTGGCGTTAGTCGAAGCCGAAGAATCGGCGGAAACACCAGCGATTGTAGGCTTTCATGGGGCCGTCTTGCTTTCGGCACAACCAGAAGCGACCATTCAAACGTTGGCAGATGATCTAGGACTAAACATTTTTAACAAAACAGAGAAAAGCACCCATCTTCATACCGCAGGCACCCTCGCTCATGAGATCGTCGTGCCCCATGAAGCACTGCCAGCAGGGCGCTGGGGTGTCGGCACCGTCCATCACATCGCGTGGTCTGTGCCAACGGAAGCAGTGCAAAAAGAGTGGCAAGAGTACTTGTACGATCAAAGATACGGAGTCACTGAAATCAAAGACCGCAATTATTTCAAAGCCGTCTATTTCCAAGAGCGGGGCAACATCGTCTTTGAGATCGCAACAGAAACCCCAGGCTTTTTAGTTGATGAACCATTAGAAACGTTAGGACAGCAGTTGATGCTGCCAGCCCAATTTGAAAGCCGTCGTGCAGAGATCGAGGATCGCTTGCCAGACTTATCGGTTTAGAAAAAAGGAGACGCTGTATGCACTATTTAGATCCCAAGAATTTGACCCAACGAGAAAATTATAAACTACTGATCGGCTCCATCATTCCACGGCCAGTGGCAGTGGTCAGTACGCAATCAGCCGATGGTATCGTCAACATCGCCCCATTCAGTTTTTTTAACATCGTCAGCTCAGAACCCGTGATCCTCTCGTTGGCTATCCAGCGTAAAGAGGGGGAACTGAAAGACACCGCCCGCAATCTGTTGGCGACAAAAGAAGCCGTCGTGCATATTTTGGATCAAACAAATGTCCAAGAGGCCAATAAAACCGCGGCATTATTGCCCGCAGACCAAAGCGAGTTGACGGTTTCTGGATTTACCACAACGACATCGAAAACAATTGTCGTTCCTGGCTTGAAAGAAGCCAATGTACGCTTAGAAACGATTCTGCATCAACACGTACCCATCAAAAAAGACCAGCAGACCACTGCCGATCTCTTATTGTTGGAAGTCGTCGGCTACCAGATTGCAGAGGATGTCTATCAAGATGGCAAGATCGATCCCCGTGCCTTACAAGCAGTCAGCCGGCTAGCGGGAAATTCTTACGCAACGATTGGGGAGATTTTCGATATCAAACGACCAAGTTAAAGGAGGAACTTCGATGAAAGCAATCTATCAACAAGGAGCAGCTGACGCACCAGTTTTGGTGCTGCTCCACGGCACCGGTGGCGACGAACAGTCGCTGCTAGAAGTAGGCAAAGCCCTTGATCCCCAAGCTTCACTATTAGGTATTCGCGGCAATGTCTTAGAAAACGGCATGCCCCGTTACTTCAAACGCCTAGCTGAAGGGGTTTATGATGAAGCCGACTTAGCACTTCGCGGCGACGAATTAGCCGATTTTATTCGGCAAGCCGCCAAAGAATACAACTTTTCGTTAGCGCAAGTGGTACTGGTGGGTTATTCCAATGGCGCCAACATTGCCATTCGCTTATTACTAAATGATAGTGACCACTTCAAAAAAGCGATCCTCTACCACGCCATGTATCCAGTCGAGAATGTACCGACGAATTCCTTGCCTGACACTCATGTGTTTCTGAGTTTTGGCAGAAACGACCCGATCGTTTCCCTAGCTGACAGTGCTTACGTCCAAGAGATCTTTACCTCGCGGGGCGCAGTCCTTTCAACCGTTTGGACCCCAAGTCATCAGTTAACGTATGAAGAAGTTGAACACTCGCGCACGTGGTTGACCAAACAATAAAGCAGTGCCCATTTCCTAATCAAACAGCGATCCTGCTGGTTGGTTAGGTTTTTTTGTTTCACGTGAAAACAATTCGAAAGAGTGAGAGGGGATACATTACTAGGGACGCCTAGTTCAATAACAGCCCACTAGGAATTTACCAAATGATCCTTTTTCTGAAACGAATAGAGTCAAATCAGCATAATCAGTGAATCAAGATAACTTTTTTAAAATTATCCATAAAAAATCAATTTATTTCAAATGATTCCAAAATGGAGTTTTAACAAAATAAATGCTTATAAATCAATTTTTTGAAGTATTTCTTTTAATAGAGACAATGCTTCTTTATGAATTAATTTGAAATAATATGAAATAAAGTGGTTGTTAATGGAAAAATTTTGTGCTATTCTGAGTCTATAATAAATGGCTAAGGAGAATGAAGATGAAATTAGCAACGAGAATCAATTCATTTTTATCAATTTACGAAAATGATTTAGACAATGTATTTGGCGCATTCAAAGAATTGGGGCTTGATTACGTAGATTTAAATTATCCGGAGCACGTCGGTGGGACGACTGCCTCTGAAATGAAAGAGAGATTGGGACAAGCTGATTTGAAATTGAATGGTGTTGCATTGCGATTCAGAGAAGAGTTTATCAACGGTGAATTAGGCAATGCTGACCCACAGGTTGCGCAGCATGCCTTAACGTTATGCAAAGAAGCTGTTGATTATTGTCGTGCAGCAGGTGGAGAAGTCGTAACCATTTGGCTCGGGTTTGATGGCTTTGACTATAGTTTTCAAATCAATTACCAAAAGGTTTGGAATCAGATTCGGGCTGCCTTTATTGAAATTGCTGACTACGCACCAGATTTGAAAATCAGTATCGAGTATAAGCCATTTCAACCAAGAGCCTATGCGTTCATTGATAGTATGGGTGTCACTGGAATGATGCTTAATGAGATCAACCGTAAAAATGTAGGTGTGACCCTTGATTATTGCCACATGCTAATGAAACACGAAAACCCTGCTTTTGCTGCGGATCTGTTCGCTGGAAAAGGGTTATTATACGGGGTGCATCTGAATGATGGGTATGGGTTAAACGACGATGGATTGATGATCGGTTCAGCAACACCCTTCAAAACATTAGAATTCTTGTATTATGTCAAAAAGCATAACTATGACGGTGTGATTTATTTTGATACGTTCCCTGTAATTGAGCATGCCTCAAAAGAGTGCGAACAAAACATGAAAATGATCAAACAAATGGATCAAATGATCGATAACGTAGGCTTGGCTGCGATTCAAGCTGTGATCGATCAAAACGATGCAGTCGCAGCCAATCAGTTGCTGCTTGAATTTTTGTCACCAACAAATCAATCAAAATAAAAGGAGTGGGGAAGATGGATTACAAAGTGATGGCAAAAAATATTTTAGAAAAAATAGGCGGAGCGGAAAATGTTCGCAATATGACACATTGTGCCACCCGGTTGCGTCTAACGTTACATGACACCGCAAAAGCGGACGATCAAGCCGTCGAGAATATCGACGGAGTGATCAATGTCATTAATAAGGCGGGCCAGTACCAGCTTTTGATTGGGACAGAAGTTGGAAAGCTCTATGATGAGTTTGAGCCGTTAGTTAAAGGTGACGAAATTTCTGGTAGCCCTACCACAGAAGAACAAGCTTCTGGCAGTATTATCAGCAATGTTTTTTCTGCCGTATCTGCTATTTTTGCGCCACTACTCCCAGTTTTGGCGGGCTCAGGTATTTTAAGAGGACTACTGATTTTGTTTGTTCAGCTCGGGTTGATCAGTGAAGACAGCGGCACTTATTCGATTTTATTTGTTGCTTCTATGAGTGTATTTTATTTCTTACCCGTATTGTTAGCGTTTACTTCAGCGCGGCGGTTTGGTGCCAGTCCGTATATCTCGGCATTGATCGGGGCTGCGTTAATCAATCCTGATTTTATTGCATTGATGGGAGGAGCAGGCAACGGTGCAACGACGGAGTTCTTCGGGATTCCAGTCGTTTTGATGAACTACAATTCGACTGTCGTACCAATCATCCTTTCGATTTGGGCTTTTTCATATCTCTACAAATTCTTAGACAAACACATACCGGAGACTTTAAAATTGGTGGTCGTTCCTTTAGTCTCACTAGCGATTATGGTTCCATTGACAGTGATCGTTATTGGACCAATCGGGGTCTATAGTGGCGAAGCAGTCGCTAATGTGGTGAATTGGTTGATCGAGCGCAGTAGTGTGCTAACTGGAATCTTAGTTGGTGGTGGTTGGAGTGTTCTCGTAAGTTTGGGCATTCACTGGGCAGTCAATCCAATCATGATTAATAACGTTTCAACCTATGGCTTTGATTACATCGTTCCTTTTACTTTTGCATGTAACTTCGCTGTGATAGGTACAACGATTGGCGTTTACTTTAAAGCAAAAGATAAAAAACTACGAAGCTTTGCTTTAACTGGCTTGGTCACGATCGCATTATCAGCGATTATCGAAGCTACTTTGTTCGGCTTACTTGTAAAAAATAAAAAACTTTTCTTAGCGCAAATTATTGGTGGTGCTGTGGGTGGGGCCTATTTAGGATTGATGCAAGTTGTAACGAATGCCTTTGTCTTTGGTAGTGTCACCACTTTTCCCGCCTTTGTAGGCTCAACTTCCTCGAATTTCATACAAGCGATGATCGGCTTACTGATTTCAATGGTGGTTTCAGCAGTCTTAGCATTTGTATTTACCAATCGAGACGAGACGTTGGCGTAGAAAGCAGGGGAAATATGGGTCTATTTAAGAAGAAAAACGTTATATATGCACCAGCTAATGGCGTGGTGAAAAGTATTGACCAAGTGAAGGACGAGATGTTTTCAACCAAACTATTAGGCGATGGGTTTGCTGTGGTACCAACAGATGATCTTGTTACAGCACCGATTGAAGGAACGGTGGTCTCTGTGTTTCCTACAAAACATGCGATTTCGTTAAAAACCAAAAATGGCTTAGAAGTTCTAGTCCATATTGGGATCGATACTGTGGAACTAAATGGCGCAGGATTCGATACCAAAGTTTCTGAAGGTGACAAAGTTACTGCCGAGAGTGTGCTGGCAAACGTTGATTTTCCGTTTCTGGCATCACAAGGCAAAGAAACGGATGTAATCGTTGTTTTCACTAATTCCGCACAGCGAACCTTGACGATTACAGAGAAGCAAGGGCGTTGTGGACAAACGATTGGCGTTATCAATGAGTGAGAACAGTTGCTGACAGGAGGTAGTGTTTTGAAGAAAAAAATTTTGTGTCCATCTATGATGTGTGCTGATTTTTCAATGCTAAAGGACGAGGTTGCCGCTTTAAAAGCGGCGAAAATCGATATTTTTCATCTTGATGTTATGGACGGACGATTTGTTCCAAATTTTGGTATGGGACTTCAAGATATCGAAGCTATTTGCAAATGGTCAGAAACCTTAGTTGATGTCCACTTGATGATTGAAGATCCGGGAGCGTATGTAGAGAAATTTGCGGATATAGGTGTAGATATCATTTATTTTCATCCGGAAGCAGATCGCCATCCTACAAGAACTATCAACAAAATCAAGCAAAAGGGAAAACAAGCCGGAATCGCTATCAATCCTGGAACAAGTGTAGCAATGATTGAAGAACTGCTGCCATTGATCGATTACGTGATGGTAATGACTGTTGATCCCGGTTTTTCAGGTCAAGCGTATTTGACACATGTAGAAGGAAAAATAAAGCAGCTTGCTGCAGTTAAGGAACGTTATTTCTACCAATTAATGGCAGATGGAGCGATTTCGCCTGCCGTAATGACTCGCTTAAGCGCCTTAGGTGTTGATGGGTTTGTTTTAGGGACCTCCGCTCTTTTTGGAAAAGAAGAATCGTATCAAGAACTGATCTCAATATATAAAGAGGAGGATCAAGCATGAAACTAGCAATCGGTTGTGATCATGTTGGGTTTGAATTAAAAACTGATATCATCACCTATTTGGAGTCGTTAGGGCACACGGTACAGGATTTTGGGACAGAAAGTGATAAACGCGTTGACTATCCCAATTATGCGGCGACTGTTGCAGAAGCGGTGGTAACCCAAAAGTGTGATTTGGGAATCTTGATTTGTGGCACAGGCGTGGGTATCTCAATTGCTGCCAACAAAATCAAGGGCATCCGAGCCGTAGTGTGCAGCGAACCCTATAGTGCTAAGCTCTCAAAAGAGCATAACAATACCAACGTATTGGCGTTTGGTTCGCGCGTCGTGGGCGTCGAACTAGCGAAAATGATTACTAAGGAATGGCTGGCTGCTGAGTTTGAAGGTGGTCGTCACCAAAAACGGGTAGCAATGATTGGTCAGTTAGAAGTAGAATGATCAAAGGTTAGAGGATTCGCTAATGCGAATCCTCGTCTTTTTTTGTTAACGAGAAATTTATCCCATAATCTAGATCAAATTGACGAACAATGAAAGTCCTTGCTCATACCGAGAGAAAAAGTATGGTATAATTTGAAAAAAAGTGAAGTTGACCAATTAATGGAGGTTGCTATGATTCCATATGAAAGACAAGAAAAAATTTTAGAAGCTTTGGCTCAAGATGAACTGTTAAAAATAGAGCAATTGCAAAGCATTTTGCCTACTGTTTCTATCTCAACATTGAGGCGGGATTTAAAAGAATTAGAAAAATCAGGAAGAGTTGAATTGTTGGCTGGTGGCGCAGTGAAGATTTGTTCAACGGCTTCCGAAATGCCGATTGCAGCTAAAGCTGCTTTGTATTCCCAAGAGAAAGAAGCGATCGCTACTTTGGCTGCTGAGTTGGTTCACGATGGTGATGTGATCTACCTAGATTCTGGTTCGACTTGTACAGCGTTACTGCATAAAATCATTAATAAAAAAATCACGATTATTACTACCAATACGAGTGTCTTTACAATTCAACAAGAAACTCCTGCCGAGATTTTACTTCTTGGTGGCCGATACAATCCCGTTATTTCATCCTTGAATGGTCCATTGACGGATGCAAATTTACAAACGTTTAACTTTCAAACGGCTTTTTTAGGTGCTAATGGTATTGATGCTGAAAAAGGTGTAAGCACGCCCAACTTGGTAGAGGCGAACAAAAAGCGTGAAATTCTAAATAATGCCAAAACCGCCTATTTATTGTGTGACAGTTCGAAATATGGACAAGTCGCCGCGGTAAAAGCTTTTAGTACAGAAGACGTTGTCATTATTTCTGATGCTTATAACGATAAGATTGGAGAACTGACGCAAATCATCTATCCGAACTAAAAACAGGATGGCATCTGAGTGGTATTGGCAATGTTGGAGATACAATTTAATAAAACGCATAATGGAAAATGAGTTTGGTGATGATCAAAACCAGTTAGGGATTATACCTAGCTGGTTTTTTAGTAAGGAAGCAAATTTGTTGATAGTTCCTTTATTTAACAACGTTGATTGTTGTATCGGTGAATAGTGAGTGACTTGTGGTTCTTTAGATACCAAGACTCAAAAACCAGTGAACGTACTTGTTAAAAATAACATTAAAGTCGTTCCCTTGATGGATTTCAATACCTTTATCAATTGGGTTATTAATTGATAATCATTGTTTTGGCGCCATTTTTCGTATTTAAAGATAACAAAGACATTTTTATATAAAAACAAAAAAATTGTTGACAGACAAAATGAAAGCGTTTATATTGGATATGTGGTTACTACCAGTTGAGAGTAAGGGGAGGACATAAGATGCTTGGTTTGGTTTTAACAGGTCATGGAGGATTTGCGCAAGGGATGGAAAATGCGCTTGCGATGATTGCAGGGCCGCAAGAACAGTTTCTAGCAGTGTCGTTTTTAGAGGAAAATCCGTTAGCTGACTTTGAAAAAGAGTTGCAAGGAGCAATCGATCAATTAAAGGAAACCTGTGATGGGGTCGTGATTTGTGCAGACCTTGTAGGCGGGACCCCTTTTAATGTTGCGATGACCGCTGCCAATGAGGTCCCGCAAGTCGAGGTCATCGGCGGCATCAATCTACTGCTGCTAGTGGAAGGTTCGTTGACTAGATATACGGCAACTGATCCAGAGCGTTTTTGTCAAGAACTGGCAGAGATTGGCAAGAGCGGTATTTTTCACGGAAAGATCAAAGGCCATGAGGAAACCAATGAGGAAGAAGGGATTTAACGATGTGGGAAATGATCTTAGCAGCCTCAATCGTGGTGCTTGTTTTTCTCTTTCTCTTTTTGGCGGTCTCATCTTTCTTGAATGGGAAACATCTGAAAAAGCAAAAAGGCTATTTCGCTGAATTGCAGCAGTCCTTGAAAAAGGGGCAGAAAATCAAATTATACGGCGGCATTATTGGGGAGATTCAAGCACTTGGGAAAGAGACGGTCGATCTAAGGGTGAAATCGGGAACGGTGATCGAAGTAGAACGCAGTGCGGTTGCAGAAATCATGCAGTAAATAGAAGGAGGACATATTTATGGGAGAACCAAATATTTTGTTGACGCGAATCGACAATCGGTTGATTCATGGGCAAGTTGCCACCCAATGGAACGGTACGTTGGGGGCAAATCTAATTTTAGTGGCAAATGATAAGGTCGCCAAAGACAAAGTCAGACAAGGGTTGATGGATATGGCGGCGCCAGCTGGCGTCCAAACGAGGTATTTCTCGATTCAAAAAACCATCGAGATCATTCATAAAGCATCGCCAAAACAAAAGATTTTCATGGTGGTTGAAAATCCTCAAGATGCGTTGAAATTAGCTGAAGGTGGGGTGCCAATCAAGAAACTCAACATTGGGAATATGCATATGTCAGAAGGGAAAAGACAGGTTGCTACGACAGTTGCCGTCGATGAAGCAGATGTCGATGCTTTTAAAAAACTGAAGGAAATGGGGGTGCAATTAGTGATTCAGCGGGTTCCAACGACACCTGTTGAAGATGAAAAGAAATTATTTCAGTGATGCAGAGATAAGGAAGGAGAAAGAAAATGGATTACACGATTTTTCAAATCATTTTAGTCTTCATAGTTACATTCATTGCCGCAATCGATCAATTTAGTTTTTTAGAATCATTGTACCAGCCCATTGTTACCGGGATGGTTATCGGACTTATTCTTGGAGATCTTCAAACCGGCTTGATCGTTGGCGGAACCTATCAGTTAATGACGATCGGCAATATGCCGGTGGGCGGCGCGCAACCGCCAAATGCGGTGATTGGCGGAATTATGGCAGCAATCTTAGCGATCACGCTGCAGCTGGAACCGACAGTGGCCGTCGCTACGGCGATTCCGTTTTCTTTGCTGGGGCAATATGGGGTGACGATTATCTTCTCACTAATGTCGCCAGTGATGTCAAAAGCTGACAGCTACGCCCATGATGCCAATACGAAGGGCATTGACCGGATCAATTATTTAGCGATGGTGGGTCTTGGAACGATCTTCGGCTTGATTGTGGTCTTATTCTTTATCGGCGGTGCTGCCTTCGGGAATCAGGCGGTCGCAGCGATCCCTCAATGGTTGATGGGTGGGCTCGGCGCAGCTGGGGGCATGATGCGGTATGTCGGTTTTGCGATTTTACTAAAAGTGATGGTTTCCAAAGAAATGTGGGGCTTCTTCTTTATGGGGTTTGGTTTAGCCACGATCGTAATGGCGGCACCTTCCTTGCAAGGACCAGCCTTGATCATTCTAGCCTTTATCGGTTTTGCATTAGCCTTTTGGGATTATCAAATCCAGTCCAAATTTAAAGTAGCAACAGCCAATACCTATGATTTCGGAGGCGATGAAGATGGCATATAATATTCCCGATTCTTATAGCGAACAAGCGCCCGCAGAACAACTGGATAAAAAGACCTTGAACAATATGGTCTGGCGTTCCTTATTTCTACAAGCCTCTTTCAACTATGAGCGAATGCAAGCAGGAGGCTGGTTATTCAGTATTTTACCGGGATTGAAAAAGATCCACAAAAATGAAAAGGACTTGGCTGCTTCAATGAGCCATAACCTAGAGTTTTTCAATACTCATCCATTCCTCGTGAACTTTGTGATGGGGATCATTCTATCGATGGAACAAAACAAAGCCGATATTCCCATGATTCGGGCAGTGCGAGTCGCCGCGATGGGACCGCTAGGCGGGATCGGTGACGCGTTATTCTGGTTCACTCTGGTACCGATAACAGCTGGTATCACAGCCAATATGGCGATCAACGGCAACATCGCTGCACCGTTTATTTTCTTACTGGTATTCAATGCGGCCCAATTTGGTTTACGGTTCTTCTTGATGCATTGGTCCTATCGTTTAGGGACAGATGCGATTGGGATCTTAACGGAAAATGCCAAAGAGTTCACCCGAGCAGCGAGTATTTTAGGGATTTTTGTTGTCGGTTCCTTGACCTGCGTGTATGGGGCGACGTCTTTGGATATTCAGATCCCTAACGGTACTACCAATGAAGTGACACAAGCGACGACGATCGTGGATGATCAAGCAGCCATTGCCGCTTACGAAGACATGCTGTATACCACGGATGAGAATGGACAATTGACCGACACACTGCAAGAAAATGCGGCGGTCAACGAATTGGCTAACGGCAAATATGAATTGACGTTTAACAAAGTCAACGAAGTGCCTGTGACGATCGATATTCAAAAAATCCTCGATGGGATCTTGCCGCAAGTGATTCCATTGACCATCACACTGATGCTGTATTTCTTCTTATCAAAACGCGGCTGGACGCCGTTGAAATGTATCGCTTTGCTGCTAGTGATCGGCTTGATCGGTTCTGGCTTTGGTCTGTATCCATCCATTTGGCCGCAATAAGCAAGCTAGCAGAAGAAACGGCGCAAACCGTAGGAGGAGTTTTGCTAAGCAAGCAAAAGCTGACTTTTCAGCTTAGCTCGTGCTGGCAATTGGTTCATTTTCCTGCGTGAAGAGATGCAAGTTCAGGAAACAGAGCCCCTGTAGACGATTGTTTGACACGCCTATCGGGAAATAGTACACTCGTTATGTGGTAGTAACCAGTTTGGAGGGGCTTATGAATATCAATAAAAATCGACAACCATTATACGATCAATTGTTAAATTTACTGATTGAAAAAATCGAAAATGAAATGGAAGCAGACACGATGCTTCCCTCAGAAAGAGAACTGTCAAAGCGCTACGGGTTAAGTCGGACCACCGTTCGCTTGGCACTACAGGAGTTAGAAAAATTAGGCTATATTTATCGCCAACATGGTAAAGGAACCTTTGTCTCGGATATCCGCAAGCAGGCAACCAATTTATCGGGTTCCTATAGTTTTACCGAACAGATGAAAGCACTGGGGAAACAACCGGAAACTAGAGTATTGGCATTCAAAAAAATGGAAGCGACAAAATATTTTGCTACTCAGTTGCAAGTTTCCATTGGCGAGCCGATCTACAAGTTAAAACGATTGCGTCTTGCTGATGGCCAACCGATGATGATCGAGCGTTCTTATCTGCCCGTCAAGCGCTTCATGAATTTAACGAGTGAGATGATCGAGCAAAAACCATTGTACGATATCTTCCATGAAGATTTTCATCAAGTGATCCGCCTAGCGGACGAAGAATTTTTTGCCAGCATTGCCAGTGCGAAAGATGCGGCATTGCTAAAAATCCACGAAGGTGCGCCGGTGTTGAACCTGGTACGCAGCACGTTCAATATTGAAAATGAAGTGATCGAATACACCTTGAGTGTTGCTCGAGCAGACCAATTTAGATACAAAGTCCGCCACTTGCGTAACGACGAGTAGCGCATTTCCTAGACAGTCTGAAATGATCCGCTCGAGCAAAGAAAAGGTGTGTATTCAAAACCAGTGAGGTCGAGGAAGTTTGCCCTTTGGGTGATCGCTAAGTATTCATCCAAGACAACGCTCCTCGTACCGTCACTGGGAATACATACTGGAAAACCAGCAGCTAGGAGGAAGAAAGATGTTTCAACTGTCAACAAAGGAATTAGCAGAATTAGGTGCGGAGATTACAACAAGAGAAATCAAACAACAGCCAGAACTGTGGCAAGAAACCTTGACGATCTATCAAGAAAAGCAAGAGGCTATCGCGGCTTTCTTACGTACTATCAAGCAAAAGACGGACAAGCGAATCCGCGTGGTCTTCACGGGAGCGGGGACATCGCAATATGTTGGAGATACGATCGTTCCTTACTTGAATAAGAACGGCGCAACGGTGGATTATCTTTTTGAAAGTATTGCTACGACGGATATTGTCGCTGCTCCAGAACAAGTTTTATTTGCGGATGAGCCAACACTGCTCGTTTCTTTTGCTAGAAGTGGCAATTCACCAGAAAGTTTAGCAGCGGTCAAAATCGTCGATCAATTCGTTGCGGACAGCTATCATTTGACGATCACTTGTGCAGCCGACGGATCTTTGGCACAACAAGCTGCGGCTGATGAAGCGAGTTATCTGTTATTGATGCCTGAGAGGTCAAATGATGCTGGATTTGCGATGACGGGAAGCTTTTCTTGCATGGCCCTTTCGGCACTGCTGATTTTTGACCAGACGCCTCTGGCGGAAAAAGGGCATTATGTTGAAACCCTTAGCCGGTTGGGGCAAGAAGTGATCGACAGAGAAACAGAACTCCAAGTACTGACGGACCGTTCCTTTAAGCGAATCGTTTACCTTGGTTCAGGCACGTTGTCGGGGTTGACCAGGGAAGCACAGCTAAAAGTATTGGAACTGACTGCGGGAAAAATCGCCACCGTGTTCGATTCTTCGATGGGCTTCCGTCATGGACCGAAATCATTCGTAGATGATCAAACCCTCGTCTTTGTCTTTGTCAGCAATACGCCATACACGCGGCAGTATGATCTTGATATGTTGGAAGAATTAAAGAGTGACGGCATCGCCGTCGCAGTGACCGCCATCGGACAGCCGGCAGCTGTGAATTTTTCAGGAACAAACTTTTTCTTTCCAGATGCCACATTATTGCCAGACGGTTATCTTGCCTTAGTAGACATTGTTTTTGCGCAAACGATCGCACTGTTGGCATCGATCAAAGTCGGTAATACACCGGATACCCCTTCGCCAACGCGTACCGTCAATCGGGTGGTCAAAGGCGTGACGATTCATCCGTATAACAACTAACGATGACTGAGAAAGACCACCACGAGCACGTATCTTTTCGTGTACGAAGTCGATACGTGCGGTGGTCAATCAGTCGAACGGCTTCATCAATAGACATTTTTATATGTGCTGACAACCGTTTCGCCAACACTGAAAAAAGTGAAAGCGGTTGATTCTTTGGCATGGACAAAAAAGGAGGAATTTTAATGAAAGCAACCATAACGAAACCCAAAAAAGCAGCAATGGATCGCCTGTCAACGAAAGAAGGAGTGATCGCAGCTTTAGCAATCGACCAACGAGGTGCCTTGAAAAAAATGATGGCAGCACTTGGCGTGGAGGCTGATGCAGAAAAAATCAGCCAGTTTAAAAAGCTAGTCTCACAAGAATTGACCCCTTACGCGTCTTCCATTTTACTAGATCCAGAATATGGGTTGGCAGCTGCGCAAAGTCGTGATCCAGAGGCGGGGCTTTTGCTGGCGTATGAAAAAACCGGCTATGATGCGACTACGCCGGGACGTTTGCCTGATTTATTAGGGGAATGGTCAGTTGAGCGATTAAAAGCAGCAGGCGCCGATGCCATCAAATTTTTGCTTTATTATGATGTAGATGAAGATGCCCAGATCAATCAGTTGAAACACGTCTTTGTGGAACGACTCGGCAGCGAATGCCAAGCGGCTGATCTGCCCTTCTTTTTAGAAGTCCTTTCCTATGATGCTAAGCTGCCTGAAGTCGACTCAAAAGCATATGCGCAACGCAAACCAGAAAAAGTCATTGGATTGATGAAGGAATTTTCAAAACCGCAGTACAAAGTCGATGTGTTAAAAGTGGAAGTACCAGTCAACATGAATTATGTGGCAGGTTTTGCCAAGGGAGAAGCCGTGCATACCAAGGAAGAAGCTGCCGCGTATTTCAAAGCGCAAAGCGACGCGACACATCTGCCGTTTATTTTTCTCAGTGCAGGCGTATCAGCCAGCTTATTCCAAGAAACACTGGTTTTTGCCAAAGAAGCTGGCTCCACCTTCAATGGCGTCTTGTGCGGCCGGGCAACGTGGAAAGATGGTGTTGAGCCCTTTGTAAAACAAGGAACAGAAGCAGCCAAAGAATGGCTAGCAAGTACTGGAAAACAGCACATCGAAGACTTGAATGAAGTGATCCAAAAGACCGCCACTTCTTGGTGGGACAAAGTCGCAGTCAAGGAATAGTTTTTTCACTGTTTGACAAGAGAAATGGCCAATAATCAGACATCTTAAGGGCTTTTGAGAAGAAGTGGCAGGCTTCTGACTTAAGGCTTTAGGGTGTCTTTTTTATACGTTGACAAGTTCGGTTATCATCGTAGGAATGAAACGTAAATAGGAAGAGGTTTCGAGAGTAATTTACGAGGGGACTTGAATAGGATAAACTAGCAGTAAGAGCCATCAAATCCACCTGCTTCACTTTTGGTCGAAATAAGGTTCAATAAACCTACAATAAAGGAGCATTCATGAACGAGTATACGTTTCATTCCGTCACGTCAGAAAACCAACAAGCTGCCTATAGTATTTATCAGAAAAACCAGGCCTATTTTGCTTTAACGAAAGAGACACCTTCCATCGAACAACTCATGCGGGACATGACTGTTCTACCGCCATCTGTGGCTCAAGAGCAAAAGGTATTTTCTATTATTTATTATGATCAAAAACCTATTGCTATCATGGATTATCTTGTTGATTATCCGCAAGAGGGCACTGCGTATATTGGCTTGCTGCTGGTTGGCGAAAGACGTCAGGGGCACGGGCAAGCTCTTTATCATCAAGTAGAACAAGACTGGCGCATAAAGGGGATTTCTCTCGTATCTCTCGCTGTTATTGAAGAAAATACAGCCGGTAGATCTTTCTGGGAGAGTCAAGGATTTAAAGAAACACGAAAAGCCGTGACAACAGTCAATGATCAGAAGGTAAGTGTGGTCTGCTTTGAGAAAAAGATCAGAAATTCTTAAACAACAGGTGAAGCAAGAATGAAATAACAAATCATTCGGTTATGAAAATTTAAAAAACCTCCTTATTAAATTAGATTTTCTGGAAAACAATCCTAAATAAATGAGTAAACATTACGAAAAAGTAGCTATAAAAAATCGTTGGTTTTTATAACTAATACTGCGACTTGGTGCCCTTATCGATTTGTATAGTCATCGATTTTAAGAAAAATGTAAGGGTTGACATTTTCTTTTGTAGATAGTACGATGTTGTCAAAGATGCAGGAGTGTTACTGATAAACAAGTCAGGCACCACCAAGTCCAAAAGCAAAGTTATTCTTCGCGTAACAGCGCAGGAAGCTTCGTTTTAGGTTTGGTGTTTTTTTGTCTTTAAGGAGGTGGAAATGATGACTATAGTAAAAACACTGAATAACAATATTGTTTTGGTACGAGATGATCAAGGGACTGAGAAAGTTTTATTTGGGACAGGAATTGGGTTTAAAAAGAAACGTGGAGACATGGTTGATGAAGCATTGATCAGTAAAATTTTTACTCCCAATGAAGAGGAGAAGCATAGCCATAAGATAGAGAATTATACGCCGGAAGTATTAAGTATTGCAGCAAAAATTATTGATCTTGGGGAAGCAGAATTAAATCAAAAGTTTGGTACCGGATTGTTGTTTTCTTTAGCAGACCATTTAACTTTTTCGTTGAACAATTCGGTAGAAAATGAAAATCCCATCAAATGGGAGATTCCTCATCTATATTACAAAGAATATCAAATCGGTAAGCAAGCGTTGGCACTTATTCAACAAGAGTTAGCTGTGCAATTATTGCCAGAGGAAGCAGCATTTATTGCGCTTCATTTTGTGAATGGACAGATTGATCAGTCGAATATGGCAGATACATTGCAAATAACAGAAGTGATCAAAAAAATTGTTAAAATCGTCCAAATCCTTTATGGAACAGTCTTAGATAAAACAACAGCAGATTATTCACGATTTATTACTCATATTCGTTATTTCATTATGCGCCAAAAAAACAAAAAAACGTCGTTGAAGATGGACGAGCAAATACGTGAACTGATTCAGGAACGATATATGAAAAGTTATGCCTGTGGTCTGCTCATTAAAGATATGCTAGATAGAGAGTACCATTGGAAAATCTCTGAGGATGAATTGGTATATTTAGTCATTCATATTGAACGAATTACAACTAAATAAAGATAAGGTGTGTTATCTAGAAAAGAGCATAAGCCTAAGTGGAAGTTTTTTTCACTTGGGCTTTTTCTTTAGTAAAGGAGGAGCAACAATGGAAAATAAAGAATTAGCGAAAAAAATCATTGCCTTAGTTGGTGGAAAAAGTAACATATCCCAAAGCTGGCATTGCATTACCCGTTTACGATTTAATTTGATAGATGATTCGAAAGTAGAAAAGAATGAGATCAATGAATTAGCAGGAGTGATCGGCAGTCAATTTAGTGGGGGGCAATATCAAGTGATCATTGGTGCCAAGGTGGCTGAAGTCTACAAAGAAGTTGCCGATCAATTAGGGGAAGAGGTTACTATGGAAGGGTCTTCGAATAAGAAAATGAACTTCTTAGATAAAATTTTCGATGTGATTAGTGGAATCTTCACGCCACTGATGCCTGCAATCATCGGGTCAGGTTTGATCAAAGGTCTCATGGCATTATTCGTTGTAGTTGGGTGGCTTTCACCAGAGAGCTCTGCCTATGAAGTATTGAATATCTTCTCAGATGCGGTATTTTACTTCTTGCCTTTCTTTGTTGCTATCACAGCAGCTAGAAAATTTCAGACGAAAGAGTCTCTGGCTGCTGCGTTAGCAGCGATCCTCATGTATCCCACGCTGATCAATGGTGCGGCAGAAGGAGGAAGTGCATTATCGTTATTTGGTCTAGCCATTCCATTAAATAACTATTCTTCTACGGTATTACCGATTATTTTAGGTGTACTTCTTATGAGCTATATCAATAAATGGATGGATCGAGTAGTTCCTAAAACAGTTAACATCGTTTTTAGTCCAATGTTGACCTTACTAGTCACGGCACCGATTCTCTTAGCGATCGTTGCACCACTAGGAAATTTTTTAGGTAAATATTTAGAAGAAATCTTTACCACGTTGTTCACCGTTGCAGGTCCTTTAGCGGGCTTGTTGATGGGAGGACTGATGCCGCTGATCGTCATAACAGGTATGCATTATGCTTTCTTTCCTGGAACATTTGCTAGTCTTCAAAAATTAGGCTACGATATTATGCTTTTGCCGATGAATTTGGTTGCGAATAGTGCACAGGCTGGAGCTGTTTTAGGGGTAGCTTTGAAGGCGAAAAAAGCGACCACGAAATCTTTGGCATTTTCTACTCTGATTCCTGCAATTTTCGGAATTACTGAACCAGCTATCTATGGCGTAACGTTGCGCTTGAAGAAACCTTTCTATGCCTCATTGGCAGGAGGCGCTGTAGGAGGAACGATTTTTGGCTTTTTTGCAGTCCAAGTGACCGCATTTTCTATTCCTGGTATTACTGCTTTACCAACATACATTATTCAGGATTCGAATAATTTTATTTATGCGCTGATCGGTTATATCGCTAGTTTTGTCGTTTCGTTTGTTCTAACAATGTTTTTGGGATTTGAAGAAGAAGCATCAGAAAAAGCATCAGAAAAAACGACCAATATAGCAGTTGAAACCAAATATCCAATTGAAGTTTATTCTCCTATGGAAGGCGAGGTCAGAGATTTAGCGACCGTTGCAGATGAGACATTTTCAACAGGGCTAATGGGAAAAGGGGTAGCAATTTTTCCAGAAGAAGGCGTAGTCTACGCACCATTTTCCGGGAAAATCACGATGATGACTCCGACGAAGCATGCGGTAGGAATACGTTCAGAAGAAGGTGTCGATCTTTTGATCCATGTTGGGATCGATACTGTCAAGCTGCAAGGCGAATCTTTTGATTATCTTGTTGCAGCAGACGAAACAGTCGAAAAAGGACAACCCATCATTAGGTTTGACTTAGAAAAAATAGCTAGAAGTGGGTATGATCTAACAACAATGATCATTGTGACCAATAGCTCAGAATTTTTAGACGTGATCATTACTGGAGATAGGCATGTGGAGTCAACGACATCGCGCTTGATGATGTGCATTCAATAATAGAAAAGGAGAGAAAATAATGAAAAAATTTACAGGATTTAAAGATGATTTTTTATGGGGAGGAGCTACCGCTGCTAACCAAATCGAAGGTGCTTATTTAGAAGGCGGAAAAGGATTATCAACTTCAGATTTTGCCGCATACAAAGACCCTTATGCTTCTGGAAAAGTAAATAATTTTACTTTTAACGTCACTTCAAAAGAGTTAGCTGAGTATGCGATGCATCCTGAATGTTATCTTTTCCCAAAACGTTGGGGCATTGATTTTTACCATCGGTACAAAGAAGATATTGCTTTATTTGCAGAAATGGGATTTAAATGTTTTCGCTTATCAGTTTCATGGGCGAGGATTTTCCCCACGGGACTTGAAGATGAGCCGAATGAAGTAGGTCTAGCTTTTTATGATGCTGTTTTCGATGAGTGTGAGAAATATGGCATTGAGCCTTTGGTAACGATGTCACATTATGAAATGCCGATCGAACTGACGAAGAAGTACAACGGATGGATCAGTCGTGAGCTAGTTCCCTTGTTTGAGAAGTATGCCCGGGTTATTCTTGAACGCTATAAAAATAAGGTGAAGTATTGGATCACGTTCAATGAAATGAATATGAATCTTAATAGCTTATATACAGGGGCGGGGATCTTAGAAGATTTAGTGGATGATTCATTGCAAGCGGCATATCAAGCGTCTCACCATCAATTCTTGGCAAGCGCATTGGCTGTAAAAGCTGCGAAAGAAATTATTCCTGATGTAGAGATTGGGTGTATGATCAATCAAATAGAAGCATATGCACATACAACAAAGCCAGAAGATCAACTGCAAGCGGTGAAATCCAACCAGTTGAATATGTTTTATCCTGATGTTCAAGCACGGGGGTATTATCCTAGCTATATTTATAGCTACTTTTCAGAGAATGACTTGTCCATCGATATCCGACCAGAAGATGCGGATATCCTTCAAGAGGGGACAGTGGACTTTGTGGCCATTAGTTATTATATGTCTCATGTTGCGGAGGCTAGAGAAGATGCTTCTAAATTAGCAGGTACTTTTGATAGCCCAATTAAAAATGAATATTTAGAGCTCTCTCAATGGGACTGGCCAATTGATCCAATTGGGTTAAGAATATCATTGATTAAATTATATGATCGTTTCCAAAAACCTTTATTTGTTTGTGAAAATGGGTTAGGAGCGAAAGATGAGTTAGTCAATGGGGAAGTTCACGATGCGTATCGAATCGATTATTTAAAAAAACACATTGAACAAATGCGCGAAGCCGTTAAAGACGGTGTTGATCTCATGGGATACACGCCATGGGGCTGCATTGATTTAATCAGTTGCGGAACTTCTCAAATGTCAAAACGCTACGGCTTTATCTATGTGGATCAAGATGACCAAGGACAAGGAAGTTTGGCTCGTTATCGGAAAGACTCGTTTTATTGGTACAAGAAAGTGATTGCTTCTAATGGAGATAAATTATAAAAAAGGCTGTGAATGAGCAGGGGAGCAAAAAGATAGAAACAGAAAAACTCAGACAATCGTTGCAAGTAGGAGTGTGCCTCATGCTTGGCTTTTTAAAAGCATAAGACCCAAAGCGCGCGACAGCAGTTTCAACTGCTGTCGCGTATTTGTATTTCAATGGTGTTTGTATGTGTTGATTAGTAAATGAGTTTAAAACTTTTCTATGATTTTTTTAATAAATATTCCTATTGATTATCATATTTTCTTAATATTAAATCAGTTAACTTTCGCCATTTCTCCAATCACTTTCCCATAGCTTCAATTCCTCTTTTTTTGTTAACAGGTTAAGTCAAAAATCCCTCAAAATCTTTTCTCATTTTTCAGCAGTATTGCCAGTAGAAAATCGCTTGATAAAAAAGTCGTGGCTTGCTATTCTGTTCTGTAAATTGACAGAAGGAGATGGCGTATGAAGCAAATGGCAATCAAAGAGAATCCGTTTTTGACGCGTCTGGATTATCAGCGGGCAGTGGAAGACATGATCGCTCCTTTGCGAGAAGCGATCTTGGCAGATGACTATCCAGGATTGAATCTAGGTAGCAGTGGGGCCGTGTATGACCGAACACGGGCTGAGATGGAAGCGCTTGTGCGTCCTTTGTGGGGGCTGGCGCCTTATTGGAGGATTTGCTCAGATGATCCGTTACGAGTAGCTTATGTGGAAAAAGTGATCGCGGGGACAGATCCTGAACACGCATTTTACTGGGGAAGGATCACGGATTATGATCAATACATCGTGGAAGCAGCCGCATTGTCATTGACTCTTTTATTGCAAAAGGATGCTTTTTGGACAGCGTTGCCGCAGAAGAACCAGCGAAAGCTAGTGGCTTGGCTATCCCAAGCACTTGAGTGCAAGATTCCTAAGAACAACTGGACATTCTTCAAAGTGTTGATTCGCGTTGCCCTGTTTCACTGTGGGGAACCGTTGGCAAAAGAAGCATTGTCCCAAGAGTTGGCATTGATCGATTCCATGTACATTGGCGATGGTTGGTACGTAGATGGGAAAACGACGCAGCGAGATTACTATATTCCTTTTGCGTTTCATTATTATGGCTTGATTTACGCTACATTTATGCAAGACGAAGACCCAGAATGGGCACAGCGTTTTAAAGAACGAGCCACCCGATTTGCCCAAGATTTCATCTATTATTTTGATGAAGACGGCGAAGCCTTGCCCTATGGCCGCAGCCTGACTTATCGGTTTGCGCAAGGGGCGTTTTTCTCGGCGCTGGTTTTCGCAGATGTCGAAGCGATCCCATGGGGACAGGTGCGAGGACTACTGGCGAAACACTTGCGCAATTGGATGGCGCAGGAGATTTTCACTTTCGATGGTCGCTTGTCCATCGGATACCACTATGAAAATCAAGTGATGGCAGAAGGGTACAATGCACCAGGCTCGCCTTACTGGGGGCTTAAGACCTTTTTGCTTTTAGCGGTCGCAGAAACGCATCCTTTTTGGCGGGCTGAACCTGAGCCAATCAAGAGAGAGCCGCAAAAACGGATTGAAAAAGGCAATATGTTGCTGGTGCACAATGAAAAAAACCATCATTTGTTGGGGTATCCTGCAGGTTTGATGCTTGAACAGCAAGCGCATGCTCAAGCAAAATACAGCAAATTCGTCTATTCGAGCAAATTTGGCTTCAGTGTGCCGAAAGCCGGCGTCACGTATGCCGAAGGCGCCTTCGATAGTACATTAGCTATTGCTCGAGATGGCAGCTATTTTCGCACGAAGGGCGCAGTCATGGATTATCGAGTGACGGAAAAAGGCATCTTTATCCAATGGGCTCCCTTTGGGGAGGTAGTGATTGAAACTGAGATTTATCCATTTGGTCAGTGGCATGTGCGCGTGCACGAGTTGACGACGACGATTTCGTTGGACCTTCGTGAGGGCGGATTTAGTGTACCGCTGACTGGACGGTTGCCTCAGGCCCAAACAGGACCGACCTGGAGTCGAGTCAGTGAAGAGGGCTTTTGTTCTCAAATCATCAACATCGAAGGCTATCAACAAGCCAGTATTGTTCAGCCAGAAGCCAATACCTCCGTCTTTTTTCCAAGAACCAGTTTTCCATACTTAGCACAACATATTCCGCCAGGGAAGCACCGTTTGATTTGTTTAGTCGGTGGTATCGTAGAAAAAGAAAGGATCGATCCAAATGATTACGCTAGCAATAAAAAATAAGCAGGACCAGGTGATCGTCGGTCGCATCGACCATGAAAAAGAACCCGCGCCATTTCAAGTTTCTGATGATGATTTGGCCGTATTAGCCATTAAAAACTATCCCTATGAGGAAGGAGATAAGATCGTTATTGAGGTGACGGGGGAAAATCCGTATTATGTCCTTCAGCTTGATGAAACCTTAGCACCATCACTGATCTATCTTTCCCAATCCACTTGGGAGTATCAGATTCCTTGGACGGAGTCCGCTCGAAAGTCCTCGGTGGAAACGGCCTTTACCTCGCAGCGCCATCACCTGATGGTGCGCAAAGCCCATGCGTTTGAGATCACGAATTATCAAAATTTATCCTTCAATGCCCATGATCAAAAGTCAGCGACAGGGGCGTATCCTCATGCTTCAGCGAATGTGGAAACGCGAGATGATTCCGTCTTTTTTGCCAAGAATGCGATTGATGGAAAATATGGCAACCGATCCCACGGTTCGTATCCGTTTGCTTCTTGGGGCATCAATCAGCAAGCCGATGCTGCGTTGACCATTGAGTTTGGTCGTCCCGTCTTGATTGATCGGGTTCGCTTCCTATTGCGGGCAGATTATCCCCATGATAGCTACTGGACCAAAGGGACCTTGGTCTTTGCTGATGGAGAAGAGCTGGTGGTGGAAACGACAAATACGGCGTCTTTTCAAGAAGTTCGTTTTCCGAAAAAAGAAACGACTAAGCTGACCTATAAAAAGCTGCAAAAAGCAGAGGATGATTCCCCCTTCCCAGCTCTTTCACAAATCGAAGTATTTGGTTGGAACTGTTAAAAAAAGAGGACAAGAGCATGACAGGTCTGCATTTGTGTGCAGTTGTCATGCTCTTTTTTAGGAATCAAGGAAGGAAGGTCGCTTTTTTTGTGCGTTTACGTTATAATGATTTCAGTTAATATGTTAACAAGTTAAGGAGAGTGTAAACATGCGTCTGCAAGAGAACAAACAACGCTTGATCCTGTTAGGAGAAAAAGTGACCGATGTGTGGTTAGCGGATAAAATCACCGCGTGCATCCAACAGATCGAAAAAAATAGTCAGCGCTTTGGCACACAGTTTCCTTCAGCCTGTGCCACCAATGGCAAATATCGGCTGAAAGGCAACGATGATTGGACCAATGGCTTTTGGACCGGGATGTTGTGGCTCGCCTATGAGTGGACCAAGGAAAAGAACTTTCTTGATCGAGCTATGGCAAATATCGACAGTTTTCAAACGCGTTTAGACGACCATTTTGTATTAGATCATCATGATATTGGTTTTTTATATAGCTTATCTGCCGGTGCGGGCTACAAGATCACTGGCGATGAACACTGCAAGCAAGAAGTCATTCAAGCAGCAGATGTTTTGCTGGCACGGTTTCAAGAAAAGGGGGAATTTATTCAAGCTTGGGGCACTTATGGCGACCCACAAGAATACCGCTTGATTATTGATTCGTTACTAAACTTGCCGCTTTTATTTGCAGCAACTCAATTGTCGGGAGAGCCTCGCTACGCAGAGGCTGCGAGTAAGCATTATCAGACAGTCCGAAAGACCGTCATTAAGAATGACGCCACCACCTTTCATACGTATTATTTCGATCCTGAGACGGGGCAGCCAAGTCACGGTGCGACGCATCAAGGAAACAGCGACCAATCGATTTGGGCACGAGGGCAGAGCTGGGCGATTTTAGGGCTTCCTTTGAATGAAAGCTACCTGCATAGTCAGCCTTTTCCAGAAAATTATCCGCAGATCGTGGAGGTGTTTTTGGCTCATTTGCCAGCAGATTTGGTGCCGTATTGGGACTTTGATTTTAACGACCAACATCCTGCTGAAAAAGACAGCTCTGCTTTAGCGATTGCGGCTTGTGGCTTGTTGGAAGCAGAGAAAATGGGGGCATATCCCGATGCCCAAAAAATCGCTAAAGGAATGCTTTACCAATTAGGCGAGCAGTATGCAGCGAGCCAAGTGCCAGAAAATGAAGGCTTATTGCTGCATGGTGTGTATGCTCATGCGGAAGGCAAAGGCATCGATGAGCCCAATCTTTGGGGTGATTATTTCTATTTAGAAGGATTGATCCGATTGGCATTGCCTGATTGGCAAAGATACTGGTAAAGGGGAAGACGACATGCGAACGTTTGAGATAAAAGAAGATTTTTTGTTAGATGGAAAACCAATCAAATTGATCAGCGGAGCGATCCACTATTTCCGCATGACACCGGTGCAATGGACAGATAGCCTCTACAATCTAAAAGCACTGGGAGCCAACACAGTTGAGACCTACATTCCTTGGAATCTCCACGAACCTCGTGAAGGAGTCTACGACTTTGAGGGGATGAAAGACATCTGTGCTTTTGTAAAGCAAGCCCAAACGCTTGGCTTGATGGTCATTTTGCGACCTTCCGTCTACATTTGTGCTGAATGGGAATTTGGTGGGTTGCCAGCTTGGCTGTTAAATGAACCGATGCGGTTGCGCTCAACCGACCCACGCTTCATGGCAAAGGTGCGCAACTATTTCCAGGTCTTGTTGCCAAAGCTTGTGCCGTTGCAGATCACCCATGGGGGACCAGTGATCATGATGCAGGTGGAAAATGAGTACGGCTCTTATGGAATGGAAAAAGCGTATTTGCGCCAGACCAAGGAGTTGATGGAAGAATACGGCATCGATGTACCCTTGTTTACCTCAGATGGGGCATGGGAAGAAGTCTTGGACGCTGGGACATTGATTGAAGACGACGTCTTTGTCACAGGCAATTTCGGCAGTCGTTCCAAGGAAAATGCGGCTGTGATGAAAGATTTCATGACAAAACATGGCAAAAATTGGCCCATCATGTGTATGGAATACTGGGATGGCTGGTTCAACCGCTGGGGGGAGCCAATCATCAAGCGAGACGGTCAAGACTTAGCCAATGAAGTCAAAGAGATGTTAGCAGTCGGCTCCTTGAATCTTTACATGTTCCATGGAGGGACGAATTTTGGCTTTTACAATGGCTGTTCCGCTCGGGGAGCGCTGGATCTACCACAAGTGTCCAGCTATGATTACGATGCGTTACTGACAGAAGCAGGAGAACCTACCGACAAATACTATCATGTACAAAAAGCCATAAAAGAAGCCTGTCCCGAAGTGTGGCAAGCCAAACCACGGACCAAGCAATTAGAGGCATTAGGAACCTTTCCCATCGAAAACAGTGTCTCATTATTGGCTATCAAAGATCAACTGATGGCACCGCAAGAAAACATGTATCCACTAACAATGGAAACTGTCAGCACAGGCTACGGCTATTTGCTCTATTCGGTTCAGTTAAAAAACTATCATCGAGAAAACAAATTAAAAGTGGTAGAAGCTAGCGATCGGTTGCATATTTTTACCGACGGCCAATTACAGGCGATCCAATACCAAGAAACGCTAGGTGAGGAGCTGTTGATCCAAGGGACACCAGATAAAGAAACCATCGAGCTAGATGTCTTAGTAGAAAACTTAGGGCGCGTGAACTACGGGTTTAAATTGAATGGGCCTACACAAGCCAAAGGCATCCGTGGGGGCATCATGCAAGATATTCATTTCCATCAAGGCTATCGTCATTACCCATTGACGCTTTCCGCAGAGCAGCTACAAGCCATCGATTATCAAGCAGGAAAAAATCCGACACACCCCTCCTTTTATCAAACGACCTTCAGTCTGACAGTGGTAGGAGATACGTTTATCGATTGCCGTGGGTATGGGAAAGGCGTCGTTATCGTCAATGGCATCAATCTTGGTCGCTATTGGCAACGTGGCCCCGTGCATTCCTTATACTGTCCGAAAGAATTTTTGAAAAAAGGCAGCAACGAAGTCGTGGTATTTGAAACCGATGGCGTTGAGATCAAGGAACTCGTTTTCTGTGATCAACCTGTCGTAGAATAAAAAAATAGAAGTAGAGACCCAAATTTACGCGGGCTCTACTTCTATTTTTGTTTTGAAATATTTCCAGTGCTTGTAGCTGACGATGTATTCAGCGACACTTCCATCTGCTAAATAGGAGTGCTTGACTTGTTTGACCGCAGGCTCTCGGAAGCTCAGTTGCAATAAGTTCAACAATTCAGCGTCATCAGGAAATACGATTTCGTTGGTTTCAACAGAAGCCAATGAGAAAAGGTCGATCGCAAAGTCTTTTCGGACCCGCTCATAAACACTAGCATATTGGTTGAGGTTTTTGGCGATCGGTTCTTTCATCAGCTTCTTCGGCAAATGAGTGATGTGAACCAAGAAAGGAACGTCGCCAAAATAGCGGACTCGTTTGATTCGGTAGTAGGAAGCACTGGCAGCCAATCCTAATTCTTTCAAAATCTCTGGGGCATTTCCTTCTTCCACCGCAAGGACCTTGACCTTTTCTTGGTCCAGTGAATGCAGCTCAATGTCGGAAAACTTCACACTCTGAGATACTTTTGCTTTTGAAACAAAGGTCCCTTTGCCTTGGATGCGATACAGATAGCCAGCACTCGTCAATTCATTCAACGCTTTGACTGCCGTGATCGAACTAACAGAATACATCCGCTTGATATCTGCCTCTGAATAAAACTTATCACCGGGAATGAATTTATGGTCTTTGATTTCTTGTAAAAGATCTTGCTTGATCTGCTCATACTTTGGCAACACAGTGGTTTCCCTCCATTCCATATGAATACATCAAGCATAACATGTTAAATCCTTTCCTGCCACTTAATTAGTGTAGAAAATTCGTTGTTTTCCAGTCTATACAGGTCTGAAAAATAAAATTCAATATGTTAAGATATTAGGTTTACGAATGGCTTGCCATGTGGTATAGTATGCTTACAAGGAACATAACATGTTAAGTAGGGCGACCTGCGGAGTAGGAGGGAAATTAGTGGAAAACATTGTATTGATCAGTCATGGCGGCATGGCAGAAGGGGTCAAAAGTAGTCTCGAGATGATCGTAGGCCAGCAAGCAAACGTTCACACCGTTTCATTACGACCAGATAGTGACAATCTGCAATTTGAGAAAGAATTGAACGAGAAAATGAAAGCCCTTAACGGTTCAACATTGATTATTGCGGATTTATTAGGAGGAACCCCGTGCAACGTTGCAGTCAAGAATTATTTAGAGGATGACGAAGTGGCGATCTTCGCTGGAATGACATTGTCCGTAGTGATCGAGGCAGTCGTCAATCAACGAGCGACGATCAAAGAGCTGCTTTGCTTAGCCAAAGAAAACATCGTTGATGTCAAAGCAGGGATGAACCAAGCAGAACAAGAGATGTTAGAAGAAAAGCAAGAGGAATTAGGGGATTACAGTGCGTATGCTGGGCAAGAAAATATCGTCAATAGTCGAATCGATGAGCGCTTGATCCATGGACAAGTCGCCGGTATCTGGTCCACCAGTTTAAACACGCAACGGATCATCGTAGCCAATGATGAAGCCGCCGTAGACCCATTACAAAAATCTTCTTTACGAATGGCAGCGCCAACTTCGATGCGACTTTCGGTCCTTCCGGTGGCAACGGCAGCCAAAAATATTCGCGCCGGTCGTTATGGAAAACAACGGTTGTTTTTGCTTTTCAAAAATCCCCAAGATGTTTTGCGTTATATTGAAGCAGATGGACCGATCAAAGCGATCAACGTCGGCAACATGAGCTACAAAGAAGGCGCACGGGAAGTGACCAAAAGCATTCAAGTACTGCCAGAAGAAGAGCCGATCTTTGAAGCGATCGCCGCAAAAGGCATCACCGTCACGGCACAGCTTGTACCCAATGAACCATCGATCGACTTTATGAAGAAATTACGAGGATAAACCAGGTAGGGATTGAATCGAGGAGAATGTGTAGCGGAAGATTTGTCAAAAAACGAGTGTTTTTCACGATTTATCTGAGGCGACATAACGATCGATAACTAGCCAGTTAAGACTCGTTCATACAATTAGGAGGAAAATTCATGCATTTAGCAGCGTATCAAATCATTCTTATTACTGTTTATGCTTTTATTGCTATTAATGATTCACTTATTTCCAATACGTTGACCCAACCAGCGATCGCCGGAATGATTTCTGGAATGATCATGGGGGACTTAAAGACCGGTTTGATGGTCGGTGGGACCTTACAGTTGATGCGTTTGGGGATCGCCGCATTTGGTGGTGCATCCGTCCCGGATTATTTTACCGGCGCAGTACTGGGAACAGCGTTTGCCGTGATCTCAGGAAACGGCGCGGAATATGGCATCGGCTTAGCAGTTCCAGTGTCCTTGCTGATGCTGCAACTGGATGTCGTAGCTCGTTTTTGTAACGTATTTCTACTACACCGGATCGATAGAGCCATCGACAACATGCAAGTCAAACGAATCCCACGGTTAGTTTTATCGGGTTCTTTCTTGTGGGGATTGTCACGGGCGATTCCGATTTTATTGATGCTTTTAGCTGGAGATGCAGTCGTTACGACGATTACCGATAACACGCCAGAATGGCTGATGACCGGACTAAAAACCGCTGGTGGCGTCTTGCCAGTCGTCGGGGTAGCGATCTTATTGCGCTACTTGCCAACAAAGCACTACATTCCTTATTTGTTATTAGGCTTCTTTTTAGCTGCGTATCTGCAAGTACCAATGCTCGGCGTTTCCATCATCGGACTTGTAGCAGCAATGTTAGTCTTTAAACGTGATAGCGAAAAAGGCACGGTTGCAACGGCAGCTGCCGGAGATTTTGAAGGAGGATATGATGGCGATGAGTGATCAAAAACTGACAAAAAAAGAGTTGAATACCATTAGCTGGCGCTATATTTTGGCAAGCCAATTAAACTGGAACTATGAGCGAATGATGAGTTCGGGCTACCTTTACGGCATCCTACCCGTCTTGAAAAAATTCTATGGCCATGATGAAACCCAGCTGCAAGATATGCTGCGGACCCACAATCAATTTTTCAATACCAATGCGATCTTTGGGAACTTGATCATGGGGATCGATGTCGCTATCGAAGAACAAGACGGACACAAAGCCAAAGAAACGATCATCGCCTTGAAAACGGCCTTGATGGGTTCCTTAGCCGGTGTCGGTGACTCCTTGTTCCACGTGATTTGGGGTACGATCTTTGGCTCTGTTGCTGGCACATTGGCGCAAAATGGTTCCGTCGTTGGTTGTGTCATCTGGATCATCGCCAACATCGCGTTACTTTTCGGTCGGGCAGCGTTGCTACCTCTAGGTTACAAACAAGGGGTCAAATTAGTGACGACCTTGAAAGACAAATTATCGGCCTTCACCAATGCCGCAACCGTTTTAGGGGTTACAGTGATTGGTGCCTTGATTCCCTCTGTGGTCAAAGCAACTGTTCCTTTTGTCTATAAAAAAGATGGCGTCGAATTGGTGATCCAAGACACGTTGGATGCCATCTTGCCATCCCTTGTACCTATCTTGCTCGTCTTGCTGACCTACTGGATGCTAGGCCAAAAGAAACTAAATTCTACTCGAGTAATTTGGATCATCTTGATCTTATCGATCGTTTTGAGTGCGTTTGGTATTTTGGGTTAAGAAAGAATCATGGTGTAAAAGGAAATGGGCAGCTGCTGTGATTGTTTTGTAAATCGTATAAGTAGTTAGGGTAGTCAACCTGTTTTCTTTTTTAGAATAGTTGAACTAAATGGAAAAGAGTGCGGAAATGAATTTCTTCACTCTTTTCCTATTCCACGAAATGATAGCGCTATCTTTTGCGCGGGGAAATAGGAGGAGTAAAGGATGGAAAAAGGGAAAAAATATCTGTTGATCATGGGGTGTTTCTTGTTGCTGTATTCGGTAGTTGGCGCCTCTCGTCTTTCTGGAAATGCCGAGGAACAAATACCCGAATTGCCGGAAGCAGAATCGATCTATCACTCGGATTTTTCTAACCAGAAAGGGTCTTGGCAAGATTTAGTCGGGAAAGCCGAAGTAGCACAAAATGCTACTGGTTTAATGATCAGTAATACGAAGCAAGGCACCAATCTGGAATCAGTAACGCTCAACAAAGATGCTCCCAAGCGGTCTTCAGGGGATTTTGAAACTACTTTCTTATATGAAGACCAAGCGAACATTGGGGTGGTCTTTCGCGCAGATGAACAAAAGACAGATCAGTGGCAATCGTTTGCTTATAATCGTGATGGGCAGTGGCAACTTGGTCAACCAGGTGGAAAATGGCTGACAGCTATTTCTGGACCTACTTTGATTGCGGGACAAAAATATAAACTCTTGCTTCAGTATGAGGGCTCGAGTTTTCGTGCCTTTTTAAATGATCAGCTATTTTATGAGAATCAAAAGGTAAACTATCCCAATGGTACGGCAATTGATGGGGACTGGACCGGGTATGTGGGTATCCGTTTGTTTGGCAATTTATCTAAGCTGAAGGTATTATCGATGCGCAGCGGTCCTATCGGCAGCTTGCCCGTGGAAGATCATACAGCAGAATTTATGAAGCTGCAAGAAAAATGGCAAAATCAACTGGTTTCCGATCACTATGATCCAAATAATCCGACTATGGCTGATTACGTGCAGATGGTCACCTCAGAAGCTGAGGCGTTGTATCAAACCATAAATAAAGCATCTGATCGAACGAGCCTATGGCCCCTCGAACAAGGGAATACTGCTTCAGCGGATGTAACGACTCAATTTACAAAATTACAGAAAATGGCTTTAGCCTATGGCACGAAAGGTAGTTCTTTGTATCAAGATGATGCAGTGGCGACGACGATTATTGATGGGATAGATTTCATGGTCACTCGAAAAGGGTATGATGGGAAAAAGTACCATGGAAACTGGTGGGATTGGCAAATCGGTGTCCCGCAAAAACTGATCAGTACTTTAATGATTTTAGGCGCTGAGTTACCGTCCGAGAAATTACAGCAATACACTGCCATTATCAGCAGTTATGTACCAGATCCCTTCAAGCAATTGTATACGAAGACACAAGGCAGTTTTACTGAGCTTGCTTTTATTCCAAATTTTGTGACTTCTGGTGCTAATCGTACAGATCTCGCGCTTACTGTATTAGGCTTGGGCATTTTGCAAAGGGACGCTGGGAAAATCACCCAAGCTTCAGCAAGTATCGAAGAAGTATTTCAGTTAGTCACAAAAGGCGATGGTTTTTATAAAGATGGTTCCTTTATTCAGCATAATACGATCCCTTATACTGGTTCTTATGGAAATGTACTGATCAAGGGTGTGGGACAAATTCTAGCTATCACGCAAGGATCAAGTTTTGAGATGGACGCTGATCTCGTACAAACGTTTGTTAAAAATGTTGATCAAGCATTCTTGCCGTTGATCTATCAAGGAGAAATGCTGCCGTTGGTCAATGGTCGTTCGATTTCAAGAGCTCCAGCCAAAACCAAAGCCGGCTATGGCTCATCAACAGTCTATAATTTGTTGATCGTATCCCAATTCGCACCAACCCAATACCAGCAAAAATTCCGTGAAGCTGCCAAGTATTGGCTCAAAGAAAATCCAGACTATTATTTGACGAATGCAAGAAACTTCAATGATTTACAAATGACAATGAATCTCTTGGCAGACCCATCGATTACAGGGGATGCATTACCTTTTACGGGAACAAAACTGTACGCTTCAATGGATCGCTTTGTTCAACGAACAACTGATTATATGGTGGGTTTAGGACTATATTCCAGTCGCATTTCTTCCTTTGAAGCTGGCAACAAGGAAAACAAGCGTGGGTGGCATACAGCAGACGGGATGCTCTACCTCTATAATGATGATCAAGTTCAATTCAATTCTAGCTATTGGCCGACCGTCGATCCATATCGCTTGCCAGGAACAACCGTGGACACCATACAATTAGCGGATGAAAATTCAGCTTTTACAACGGTAACGTCTCCAGAAAAGTGGGTAGGCGGTGTGGCTTATGATGGTGCAGCTGCGGTGGGAATGGCATTAAACAAAACGGGTACAAAAAATAACGGGAATGTTTTACCTATGAACGTGCGGGCAAAAAAATCGTGGTTTATCATTGATGGGCAGATTGTCGCTTTAGGTGCGGGAATCACTGGTGATACGACAGCTTCTATTGAGACGGTCGTGGATAATCGCTTACTAAACGATGCGTATACTTATCAAATCCTTTCTGATCAAGGAAGTATTGATCAAACAAATGAAACAAGCAGCAAGCAGTGGTTGTTGTTAGACTCCGATCATTCCCAGGCCAATATCGGTTACTATTTTCCAGAAGAAACGACAGTAAACGTGGTAAGTGAAACACGAACAGGTAGCTATACAGAAATCAATGAGGCCTTTCCAAGTAATGCGGTTTATACCGGAGAATATCGAAAATTCTTGATCAATCATGGCAAAAATCCCATGGAGGATCATTATGCGTATGTCATGTTGCCAGGTATCAATGAAACAGAACTGACTGCCTATGCCCAAGAAGAACCGCTGGAGATTTTAGCCAATACCTCGGAAGTTCAAGCAGTAAAACTTGATCAAACTGACTATTTAGGTATCAATTTTTGGCAGAATGATGGAGGTAGTGTCGCCGATATTACTACTAACAAACCTCTTTCATTGATTAGAACAAGTAGAGAAGGCAAAACCATCTATGCCTTTTCTGATCCAACTCAAACAACGACGACCATGACCTTAAAATTGCCAAAAGACTACCAAAAAATCGTCTCTCAAAGTGATGGAATCAGCTATGATGCTTCGACGGATCTATTTACGGTAAACTTTGCGGAGCAAGATGGTGGAAATAAAGTGATTGTAGTCGAGTAAGGTGTTTCAATGCTATCTGTCTCATCATCAGCTAGGGATCAATCTCTAGCTGTTTTTTGTCAGCTAGAAAATGAAACGATGAAAGGCTAAACATAGATTTTTTCGTTGACTATTAATTCCTTTAACTACTTTTCAAGGGCCGAGGTTTTGTCAAAAAAATCCTCAAAGAAAATGCTGAAAACTTGCGCATTAGCATGAAACGTTTGCTAATTTTCTTCTTACTTAAAAGGCGTATGTTTGCCACTAAAGAATGTATCTAAGATTGCAAGCACACTTTTCCAAGATTGCAGTGGCAACTTTTCAAGTAAGAATTGGTAGCGAATTTATCCGAAGGCGCGGCGATTAACAATATACTCTTCTCCATCAATTTCAAAAAGATAATAGTGTTGACCATAAATAGAAACAATATCTTCAGTAACTGAAACAGTTCTATTCATAAGATTATTACTAGAAATTGTTCCTACATACGGATCTCTTGGGGACAGAGACAGTTTATACAAATTATAGTTACCTGTTATTTCAACTGTTTGATCGATGAAAGTAACGCCAGAAATTTTTCCAGCAGGAGAATCTAAAAAGATTGAGGCAATTTGATTAGAACGATGATTATTCAAATAATAGATTTTATCCCTATTATTAAGGATATTTAGTATCGCATATTTGTTGAATAATGGGACAGCAGGAAGTATCCCCTTAGAAATTGAGTCCGCCGTTTTTTGCGCTGCATCCAGCATCTCTTGATTGTTGCTAACCTGGGCATCATATAAATCAGCCATCACTGATCCATTGTCATGTTGGAGACCTAAAGTATGCCCCATTTCATGTCGGATAGTTGAAACCAGCTGTACGTAGCCGGAGGTTCCTTTTCCAGATGATGCGTCATTTAAAGCAGCTTTATTCAAAAATATTCTGTTCGTACTATTCCCCCAACCAAATCCGGAGTACCCCATATCTGCATAGGAATCGCCATCCGTTGATTGCAAAACTAAATCAACTTGGTTATCTGCTGCATTTACACTTGATTTTTCGACAATTACCGATCTCCCAATCGACTGATTCCATGATTGCGCAGCTTCATTGACAGCCTCTTGGTAGGCTTCTCCTAGTGAGTTTGAGTCGTAAATGATGGTACCGTATTCGTTAACACAAGTAGCTGTACCATACAATATTCCAGGATAGTAATAATCAACAATAGGCGTCTTCGCTATGTCGGCTGACTTTGCATCTACAGAAATTGTTCCTATAGAGTAAATTAATGCAATTAAAAATAACGAACGAATTCTTGAAAAAATTTTTTTTCATTGTTTTCCACTCCTTAAACTTGTTGACTTGATTTCATACAGATAATTCCAAAAATCTTTTTCCCATTTATCTTGTATGGAAAGATGCTCCCAGGGCATCGAATTTTTTTCAAATTCAACGAAATGTCGAATCTTTATATTTTTTCTAGCTTTTTCAATTTTCAAAAATTTGAGTGGATTCACATTTTTTGCCCAATCAAATAACCAATGATCATCTTTCTGGTAATTGTATTCATAAGGCAACAACTCAACACTTCTCTCACAAAGAATGTTTAAAATGGTTTGATCTAAATACAAGTATTCATTCTTATTTATCATACGTACTATGGCTTCTGGTCGTATCTGTTCATTGAACACAACTACATTAAATAAAATAACTCCAGAATTGAAGTAATTCTTCATAGTTTTTACGCCAAAATATTTAAAGCTGTCCTCTGTATCACTTATAACTGAGAAGTAGAAGTCTCTAACTGCAGCAATTGATTTTTGATCAGGGATCAAATCAAAGAAATTGGATACGTCATCGTATACAATAGTGTCATTATCTAAATAGAGAATGTAATCATAATTGCTAAAATATGAAGGTAGAAATAATCTCCACAGAGTGACTTCAGGAAAACGCGAATTACTATAATTCTTTATTTCGTTTATTATTTTAGGTGGATACCAAATAGTAATAATTACATTTTTTTCTCCATATAATCTAGAAATACTTTTCAATTTCAGTATTTCTTCGTTCCCTAGTTCATTTACAACTACTAATATATCTAAAGGTTCATTCCCTTCATAAGTATTTACTATTGACGCAATGGATACTGCAGCTAATTGAATATGTGACCCCGTAACACAATAAACGACAGCTTTCTTCTTCATAGTTCAGGTCCACCCTTTTTAGTGTTTTTTATTTTTTAATAAAAACCTTCTATAGAAACTTAGGCAATAAAAGCATTTAAGCTTATTTTATCGTATCTGATTTCCAATATGAGCGTTAGTCCCACTATTGGGATTAACATAGTTAACGAGAATCAACAATTTCTTATCGTATTTTCCCAAAAGGGTTGTCAGATTAAGCCTAAATCAAAAATCCCGTCAGAGAAATCTGACGGGATTTTGGTGGTGAACCTAGGTAAAACAGGTCATTGTTATCCATTCCAAGTGAGCTAAAAAACTGTTAAATCAATATTTCGCAACCAAGTGAGGTTGCTACTTTATTCCCACTCCACAGTAGCAGGTGGTTTACTCGTAATATCATACACGATCCGATTAACGTGTGCGACTTCGTTGACGATGCGGACGCTGATTTTTTGTAGGACTTCCCAAGGGATGCGGGCAAAGTCAGCGGTCATGCCGTCGATCGAAGTGACTGCACGGATGCCGACGGTATAATCGTAGGTCCGGCCATCGCCCATGACACCGACGGAGCGGATGCCTGGTAAGACGGTGAAGTATTGCCAAATGTCGCGGTCTAAGCCGGCATTTGCGATTTCTTCCCGCAAGATTGCGTCCGAGTCGCGGACGATCGTTAGTTTTTCTTCTGTCAATTCGCCAAGGACACGAATACCTAGACCTGGTCCAGGGAATGGTTGGCGCCATACGATGCTGTCTGGCATGCCAAGTTGAGTCCCTAATTCACGGACTTCGTCTTTGAACAAGGTGTTCAATGGTTCGATCAATTTGAATTGCATGTCTTCAGGTAAACCACCCACATTGTGGTGTGATTTGATGGTTTGAGCAGTTTCGGTTCCTGATTCGATGACGTCGGTATAAAGGGTTCCTTGGGCAAGGAAAGAAACGCCTTCTTCGCCAGCTAGTTTCGTTGCTTCATCATCGAAGACATACACGAATTCATTCCCGATGATCTTGCGTTTTTCTTCAGGATCAGAAACCCCAGCAAGTTTTGATAGGAAACGTTCTTTGGCATCAACTTTGATGATGTTCAAGCCGAATTTGCCACCTAAGCTTTCCATTACTTGCTCGGCTTCGCCTTTACGCAAGAGGCCGTGGTCAACAAAAATACAAGTCAGTTGATCGCCAATCGCTTTTTGTAAAAGAACACCAACGACAGAAGAATCGACCCCGCCGGAAAGACCAAGCAAGACTTTTTTGTCGCCCACTTGTTCGCGGATTTTTGCGATTTCCATATCGATGAAGTTGTCCATTGTCCAATCACCTGTACATTGACAAACGTCAATGGCAAAGTGACGCAGTAAGTCGTTGCCGTATTCTGAATGGCGAACTTCTGCGTGGAATTGGATACCGTACATTTTGCGTTCTGCATCTTGGATAGAAGCAATCGGGCAATCTTTGCTCGTCGCCACAACATCAAAGCCTGCAGGTGCTTGAGTGACCAAGTCCCCGTGGCTCATCCACACGGTTTGGGTTGCGGGCGTGTTTTGGAAAAGGGCCGCTGCATCAGAAGTGACTTCCAATTCTGCTTTGCCGTATTCACGGTTTTTGGCAGGTTCAACTTTTCCGCCTAATTTATAAGTAATCAACTGCATGCCGTAACAGATCCCTAAAACTGGGATGCCTAAATCAAAAATTTTCTCGTCGATGCCGAAAGAGTTCTCGTCGTAGACGCTGTTTGGTCCGCCAGATAAGATGATCCCTTTTGGATTCATCGCTTTTACTTCTTCAGCGGTAATGCGGTGGCTCAATAATTCTGAGAAAACACCGAACTCACGAATACGGCGTGTAATCAGCTGGTTATACTGACTACCGTAATCAAGTACGATAATTTTTTCGACGTTTGGCAAAGTGTCAACGTTTGTCACAATAAATTACCTCAATTCTTTTAGTTTTTATTGAAAAAAGGCTGGGCCTTTTCAACAGCATAATTATAAAAATGAAGCGGTCAATACTTACGCAAGAACACTTCATCGATCAAATGGTGCTTTGTTTTATGAAGAATTATATCGGCTCTGCTGCGTGTAGGCAAGATATACTCGTGTAAATTCTTTAAATTCACATTTTTCCATACTTCTTTTGCCATTTTAATCGCTTCCTTGCGATCCCCGATCGCATATTGGTAATAATAATTGCTGGGATCTTGAAAGGCAGTGTCTAGTAATGATTCAAATCGTTCCAAATACCATTTTTCGATCAGTGCCGGTTGGGCATCCACGAAAATTGAAAAATCAAAAAAGTCACTGATATAGATTTGTTGGTTGGCAGGCAATTGCAGGGTATTGATGCCTTCCACAATCAAGATATCTGGTTGACTGATCGTTTCATACGTATCAGGAATAATATTGTAGACTTCATGGGAGTAGACGGGGATCTGAATGTCTGGTTCTCCTGATTTGACCGCATTCAAAAAGTTGATCAAGGCTTCCATATCATAACTTTCTGGAAATCCTTTGCGATTCAAGCTGCCGCGTTCCTCCAAGACTTCGTTCGGGTACAAAAAGCCGTCAGTGGTGATCAGTTGGACGGTTCTACGGGGAAACAAACGGGCCAACAAATTTTGGACGAGTCGTGCGGTGGTGCTTTTGCCGACGGCGACACTTCCAGCGATGCCGATGATAAAAGGCGGCATTTTAACATAGCGGTGTAAAAAGAGTCCCTTGCTGAGGGTCAATGATTCAAACTCTTTCATATAAAGATGGATCAGATGGCATAAAGGCACGTAAACATCTTCCACATCTTGGACCGAGATCCGGTCGTTCAAACTTTTGATATTATCCAATTCTTCTTGAGTGAAAGGCATCATGCCGTTCGTATAAAACCCTTGCCATTGCTCACGAGGAATTTGATAAAAATTCATGGTTTCTTGCATAGTAGGCTCCTTTTTTGCGGCATCATCGGTTTCTATTAGAAGCGATAGGCCACTGTTCGAAAGTATTTTACCATAGAAACCCGCAGAACTTGGAAAAAAGACATGATTTCCTTTGCAGAAACAACAAAAAACTGTTTTTTCGTTGTTTTTTTTGCTGGGCGTTTACTTCTGGCTGTTTTTCGGTATGATTAGAAAGAAACAGCAGACAAATCTTGCACGCCTTTTTACTGGTGTTTTCACTACGTTCATTCGTTCTAATAGAAGCAACAAGGAAAAAACCAGTAGAAGCCAGTAGAAAAGACAAGCGAAAAGGGAATAGAAGAAAGGAGCATAATCATGAGTAATCATTACTATACAGAAAATCCTGATATGGCCCATGATTTTGAACAGTGGTCGTTTGAATTAAGAGGAAAGAACTTTCATTTTGTGACAGATAGCGGGGTGTTTTCCCGAGACACGGTGGACTACGGCTCGCGGGTGCTGATCGATGCGTTTGAGTGGGCGGAGCTGCCAGAAGGAAGTCTGCTAGACGTTGGGTGTGGCTATGGTCCTGTTGGCTTAGCGTTGGCTTATGCAAGTCAGCGACCTGTCGAGATGATCGATATCAATCAACGGGCAGTGGATTTGGCAAAAGGCAATGCCCAGCGTAACGGCATTGAACAGGTAGATATCCATCAATCCAATATCTATGCCCAATTAAATCAACCTGCTTATGCGGCGATCCTCAGCAATCCACCGATTCGGGCAGGAAAAGAAGTCGTCCATGAGATTTTGACAGGGGCGTTTCCGCTACTAAAAACAGGGGGGACTTTAACGATCGTGATCCAAAAGAAACAAGGGGCGCCGAGTGCTCAAAAGAAAATGCAAGAGACCTTTGGCAATGCCGAAATCATCAAAAAAGACAAAGGCTATTACATCATTCAAAGCGTAAAAGAAGCGTAGCTGCTCTTTGATTCTCAGCAGATCAAAGGCATCGCCAAGTCAAGCGCTGGTTAGCAGCAACTGGACCAGTTGGTTTCTCAAAAAGCCTATTGCCAGCAGCCTTTCGGGCAATTGCAGCGTTGGTTAATCAGCTGTCTATATCATCGGGCTATTTTTGATCAACGAAAAAGAAAGTCGCACACTTGTTGAAAGTGTGCTATTTTTTTTGAGAAAAATTTGCTACACTTTAGGCAAGAGAGGAGAGAAGCAGATGAAATTGACGATTAAACAGATTGCTGAAATGGCTGGCGTCTCTGTCACGACCGTGTCGCAGATCCTAAACAATAAAGGCAGCCGTTTTAGTGAAGAAACCCGGAAGCGGGTCTTAGATATCGTAAATAAATATCACTATAAGCCGGATTTTTTTGCTTCGAATCTTATCAACCGCCATTCAAAAACGATCGGAATGATCGTGCCTGATGTGACGGATTTCTTTTTCTCTAAAGTCATTGAAGGGGCGGAAAGTTATTTCAATCCACTAGGTTACATGCTAGTGTTATGCAATTCGCGCCACAGCCAAGAAAAAGAGGTTCAATATTTGAATGAACTGTCTCATCGTTCGGTAGATGGTATCTTATTAGCGACGCCGCATTTACTGCCGGAGGATTATTCCTTGAAGAGCGGGTTCTTTGATGACCGACCAATTATTTTAGTCGATCGCGGGATCAATCAGCGGGACAATGGTCGTTTAATCGTGAAAGAATACGAAGGTGCCTACCAAGCCGTCAGTTATTTGATCAAAAACGGTCACCGCAACATTGCGATGCTCAAAGAAATCACCGGCTACTATCAATTAGAGGAACGGTTCAATGGCTATCGCCATGCCTTGAAGGACCATCAGATCCCTTTTAAAGGCCGATATGTAGAAAATGCTGAATTAACGGTTACCGGCGGGTACGAAGCAACGAAGGAATTATTAAAGTACAAAGAGATCACAGCATTCTTCTGCGGTAACGACGCCATGGCGATCGGCTGTTATCAAGCGATTTATGAGGCTGGCAAAAAAGTACCAGAAGACTATTCGGTGATCGGCTTTGATGCCTTGAAATTATCGGAATACATCACACCACCGCTTACCACGGTCATGCAGCCGACCTTTGAGATCGGTTTTACCGCAGCAAAGTTTTTAGTGGACGCCATTGAGTTTCCGACACGGCGAATTCCAAATAAGATTTTTGATACAAAATTAATTATTCGTGAGAGCGTGAAGACATTGACAAGCGAGAAATAATGCGGTATATTTCTTCTTGTAAGTGTTTTCATAGTTTTGCGATATTTAGTAAACTGTTTTACTAAAGTGGTTTACCCTACGAAAAATTATTGTATAATGTTAAAGGAAGCGAGGGTCATTTCGATGCGAATGGTGGATTTAATTGAAAAGAAACGTGACGGCAAGTCATTAACGAAGGAAGAAATTGACTACATTGTAACTGCGTATACTGAAGGAAGTATTCCAGATTATCAAATGAGTGCCTTGTTGATGGCTATTTTTTATGTAGATATGACAGATGAAGAGATCACGAACTTAACGCTAGCAATGGCAAATTCTGGTGAAGTGATCGACCTATCCTCAATTGAAGGAATCAAAGTCGATAAGCATTCGACTGGTGGTGTTGGTGATACGACCACGTTGATCCTAGCGCCATTAGTGGCTAGTGTTGGCGTACCGGTTGCGAAAATGTCTGGCCGCGGCTTAGGCTATACCGGAGGGACGTTAGACAAGCTTGAAGCGATCCCTGGATTTAAAATCGAGCTTTCTGAAGCCGACTTTATCCGATTAGTCAACGAAAGTAAAGTGGCCGTGATCGGTCAATCAGGAGATTTAGCTCCTGCGGACAAAAAACTGTATGCCTTACGAGATGTGACGGCAACGGTTAGTTCGATCCCATTGATCGCCAGCTCGATCATGAGTAAAAAAATCGCGGCAGGTGCCGATGCGATCGTGTTAGATGTAACCACAGGCGATGGCGCCTTTATGAAAAACTTGGAGGATGCCAAACGCTTAGCCCAAACGATGGTCCGCATCGGAAAATTGGCAAATCGCCAAACGATGGCAGTCATTTCTGATATGTCACAACCTCTAGGGGAAGCGATCGGGAACAGTTTGGAAGTGGTGGAAGCTATTGAGACACTGCAAGGAAAAGGACCGAAAGACTTGGAAGAAATGTGCTATGCACTGGGCAGCCAAATGGTCGTTTTAGCGAAAAAAGCTGATTCATTGGAAGAAGCACGCCAACTGTTGGAAGAAGCCTTGCATTCAGGCAAAGCGTTAGAAAAATTCAGACAGATGATCATAGATCAAGGCGGAGACGCTTCAGTGATCGATGACCCGAGCAAGATTTTGACAGCAAAATATGAAGTTGAGGTCCCAGCGAAAACTAGCGGCGTGGTGACGAAATTAGTTGCCAATGAGCTAGGGATCGCGGCGATGATGTTAGGGGCAGGTCGTAAGACCAAAGACGAAGACATCGACCATGCAGTGGGCATCAAATTGCATAAGAAAGTTGGCGAATCCGTAACTGAAGGGGAATCGCTATTGACGATCTATAGCAATACCGAAGCAATCGAGGATGTCAAAGCATTGATCGACCAAAATATTGAAATTGGGGAAGATGGCGCAGAACCGCCATTGATCCATGACATTATTACAGAATAAGGAGCGAATAAAAATGGAATTGAATCGCATGATCGACCACACGATTTTGAAAGCAGACGCAACGGAGGAAGATGTTTTACGAATCATCGAAGAGGCAAAAACCTATCACTTCTATTCTGTCTGCATCAATCCAACGTGGGTTTCATTAGCAGCAGAAAAATTACAAGGCGAACCAACGGCTGTTTGTACCGTGATCGGGTTTCCTTTAGGGGCAAACACATCTGAAGTCAAAGCTTATGAAACAACAGATGCGATCAAAAACGGCGCAGATGAAGTCGATATGGTAATCAACGTAGGTGCCTTGAAATCAAAACAATACAAAAAAGTTCAAGCAGACATCGAAGCAGTCGTTGAAGCAGCCAAAGACAAAGCGCTTGTCAAAGTAATCATTGAAACAGCGTTATTAGAAAACGAAGAAATCGTCAAAGCCTGTGAATTAGCCAAAGCAGCTGGTGCAGATTTCGTGAAAACCTCAACTGGCTTTTCAACTGGTGGGGCAGTCGTTGAAGATGTTCGCTTGATGCGTGAAACAGTAGGACCAGAAATGGGTGTCAAAGCTTCTGGTGGTATCCACAACGAAGCAGAAGCTGCAGCTATGGTCGAAGCGGGGGCAAATCGCTTAGGAACAAGCGCAAGTGTTGCTATCGTGACTGGCTCAACAGGTGCTGGCTACTAAGCTTAGCATTGTTAAGTAAAGTAGCAAAAATTAAAAACAAGAGCGGGGAAGACAATGACAATAGCGAAAAAAGAGTGGATCGACACCGCCGTTTCCGCCTTAGATAAAGCGTATGTGCCGTACTCTAAGTTTCCGGTCGGTGCTTGTCTCGTTGCCAAAAATGGGACGATATATCAAGGGATCAACATTGAAAATGCCTCATATGGCTTAACAAATTGCGCAGAAAGAACGGCTTTTTTCAAAGCCGTTTCTGAAGGCGAAAAAGAGTTTCAACATTTGGTTGTGGCGGGTCATACGCCAGAACCGATCTCTCCTTGCGGTGCTTGCCGCCAGGTCATGGTGGAATTTTGTGCGCCAGATATGCCGGTGACCTTAGTCGGCGATGATGGTGTGATCAAAGAAACCACGGTAGAAGGCCTATTGCCTTATTACTTTACGAACAAAGATTTATAAACCATGTTCATTCAGTCGATGCGGCTGTTGAAAAAAACTATATTTTTAGGGGGCTTTACAGCAATGAAAAAAGCAAAATTATTTAGTTTAGGTATTGTTGCAGTAGCTGGGTTGACTTTACTTGGTGCTTGTGGCGGAGGAAATTCAGGTTCAACTGATTCAACTGGTGGCGGTTCTGCAGACGGTACGACTGATGCAGCGCATAGTGTCGCAATCGTTACCGATATCGGCGGGGTGGATGACCGTTCATTCAACCAATCCGCATGGGAAGGCTTAGAAGCATGGGGGGAAGAACACGGGATCGCTCGCGGTGCTGGTGGTTATGACTACGTGCAATCAAATGAAGCATCAGAATACACAACAAACGTAAATGGTGCCGTTCAAAATGGTTTCAAAACGATTTTCGGTGTAGGTTACTTATTGAAAGATTCAATCGCAGCAGCAGCAGACCAAAACCCTGATACACAATTCGGGATCATCGATGATGTGATCGAAGGCAAAGACAACGTTGTTTCAGCAACATTTAAAGATAATGAAGCAGCTTACTTAGCTGGTTATGCTGCAGCTTATACAACCAAAACAAACAAAGTCGGCTTCATCGGTGGTGAAGAAGGCGTCGTTATCGACCGTTTCGAAGCTGGTTTCACAAAGGGTGTTCAAGACGCAGCTGAAAAACTAGGCAAAGAAATTACCATTGATTCTCAATATGCAGCATCATTTGGTGATCCTGCCAAAGGAAAAGCATTGGCAGCTTCAATGTATCAAGGCGGCGCTGACGTAATCTTCCACGCATCTGGCGGTACTGGTGCAGGTGTCTTCCAAGAAGCAAAAGCAATCAACGAACAATTGAACGAAGCAGACCTAGAAGACAAAAAAGTTTGGGTCATCGGTGTGGATAGCGATCAACAAGACGAAGGAAAATTCACAACTGCTGACGGCAAAGAAGATAACTTCACACTGGCTTCAACATTGAAAGGTGTTGGCGCAGCGGTACAAGATATCTCAACTCGTGCGTTAGAAGATAACTTCCCTGGCGGCGAACACATTGTTTACGGCTTGAAAGATGGCGGTGTAGACATTACTGAAGGGTTCCTTTCAGATGATGCCAAAGCAGCGATCGAAACAGCGAAACAAGACGTGATCGACGGCAAAGTAGAAGTACCAGAAACACCTGAAAAATAAAGTGGTTCTTTTCGGTTATCTTGCCCTAGCCTAGGGCAAGATGATCGTTGTTGGATTACTATGTTGATGAAAGCTACGGGTTTTCATGAGGATAGTAATCATCCTAAGCAATAGCAATTATTTTTTTGACATGACGAATGGTTTGTATAAGCGAATTAGAAAGTAAGGATGTGAGTAATTTGGCTGAGGAAAAATATGTTGTAGAAATGCGTCATATCACCAAAGAGTTTGGAACGTTCAAAGCCAATGACGATGTCAACTTGCAAGTAAGGCCAGGAGAAATCCACGCATTGCTTGGTGAAAATGGAGCGGGCAAGTCGACCTTGATGAATATGTTGTCAGGATTATTGGAACCAACATCTGGTGAAATCTGGATGAATGGTGAAAAAGTGAATATCACGAGTCCGACCGCAGCAAACAAATTGGGGATCGGTATGGTGCATCAGCATTTCATGCTGGTAGACGCCTTTACTGTAACAGAAAATATCATTTTGGGAAGCGAACCCCATCATCTCGGTGTGTTAGATCGCAAGAAAGCCCGCAAAGAAATCAAAAAAGTTTCTGAACAATATGGTTTATCGGTTGATCCAGATGCTTATGTGCGTGACATCTCTGTCGGGATGGAACAACGGGTAGAGATCTTGAAAACTCTTTACCGCGGCGCAGATGTACTGATTTTTGATGAACCAACGGCAGTTTTGACACCGCAAGAAATCGAAGAGCTGATCGAGATCATGCGCGGATTGGTGCGTGAAGGGAAATCGATCATCTTGATCACCCACAAACTGGATGAGATCAAAGCGGTGGCAGACCGCTGTACAGTTATCCGTCGGGGGCAAGGGATCGGCACTGTCAATGTCAAAGACGTCAGCTCCCAACAGTTGGCCGATATGATGGTTGGTCGTTCTGTGTCCTTCAAGACACCGAAGAAAGAGGCGTCACCAAAAGAAGTCGTGCTTTCTGTTGAAAACTTAGTCGTAAAAGAAAACCGCGGCTTAGAAGCAGTCAAAAACTTAAGCTTAGAAGTACGTGCAGGTGAAGTATTGGGGATTGCTGGTATCGATGGCAATGGGCAATCAGAGCTGTTACAAGCCATCACTGGTTTACGGAAAGTCGAAAGTGGCAAGGTCTTGCTGAATGGCGATGACATCACCAACTTCAAGCCTCGGAAAGTCACCGAAGCCGGCGTTGGTCATGTGCCAGAAGACCGCCATAAATACGGGCTTGTCTTGGATATGATGTTATCAGAAAACATCGCCTTACAAACCTACTACAAAAAACCTTTGAGTAATGCAGGTGTCTTGGACTATGGAGAGATCAACGAGTTTGCTCGTGACTTGATTCAAGAATTTGACGTACGAACAGTCAATGAGATCGTACCGGCACGGGCATTGTCCGGCGGGAATCAACAAAAAGCGATTATCGCACGAGAAATCAGCCGCGATCCTGATCTATTGATCGTTGCCAATCCGACCCGTGGGTTGGATGTCGGAGCGATCGAATTTATCCACAAACGCTTGATTGAACAACGGGATAAGTTCAAAGCTGTTTTATTAGTCAGCTTTGAATTAGATGAAATTTTGAATGTATCAGACCGCATTGCTGTTATTCATGCTGGTGAGATCGTTGGGGTCGTTGATCCGAAAGAAACATCAGAGAAAGAGCTTGGCTTGTTGATGGCAGGGTACTCCTTGGAGGAAGCAAGACGAGAGCTGCAAATGGAGGAAGTAGGTGGTTCGGTTGAATAACCGCAAAGAAAAGATCCGCAATATATTAGTGCCGATCATCGCTGTCTTGTTGGGATTCGTCCTTGGCGGAATCATTATGGCGGCCTTCGGCTACAGCCCGATCACAGGGTATACACAAATGTTCCGGACCGTTTTTATCAACGGACAAACAGGTGGGTTAAATGCCCGCAACATTGGTGAGATTTTTGTTACAGCAGGACCATTGATCTTTACCGCTCTTGGATTTGCCGTTGCAAACTCAGCGGGATTCTTCAATATCGGTCTTTCTGGTCAAGCGCTAGCAGGTTGGGTTGCCAGTATCTGGGTCGCACTAGCGATGCCGGATGCGCCTCGGTTGGTGGTCTTGCCATTAGCCGTGATCGTAGGGGCGTTATGCGGGGCGATCGCAGCTGCGATTCCTGGGTTCCTACGGGCATTCTTTGGTACGAGTGAAGTCATCGTGACGATCATGATGAACTATATCTTGCTTTATACGGGGAACCATTTAGTCAATAATGTGATGAGCGAATCCATGATCACGACAAAAGGGGTCACGAAAATGGTGGGGGAAAATGCCTCCATGCAGACCCCGTTTCTAGCAAGTATCACGAGCAACTCTCGCTTGAACTTGGGGATCTTCTTAGCCTTGATCTTCTTAGTTTTGGTTTGGTTCTTGATGAAAAAAACCACTCTTGGTTATGAGATCCGCGCGGTGGGCTTGAACCCAAGCGCTTCTGAATATGCTGGGATGAGTAGCAAACGGACGATCATTATCTCCATGATCATCTCTGGAACACTTGCCGGATTAGGTGGAGTCGTTCAAGGACTAGGAACGTTTGAAAACTTCTTCGTTCAAGGGTCATCATTAAGCATCGGGTTTGACGGTATGGCTGTATCCTTGTTAGGAAGCGGCTCATCGATCGGAATCTTGCTTTCAGCCCTCTTGTTCAGTATTTTGAAATTAGGTGGACAAGGCATGCAGTTTGCAGGTATTCCATCTGAATTAGTTGATGTTAATATCGCAATTATTATTTTCTTCGTAGCGATCAGTTTTGTGATTCGTTTCTTGTTGGCAAAAATCTTTGACGGCAAAAAAGAAGCGCTGGTCGTACAGGAGATTGAAGCCCAACCAAACGATCAAGATCAGGAAGGAGGAACCATCTAATGGATATTAGTTTAATTTCTTCGATCGTCACTCAAACATTGATTTATGCGTCTCCTCTGATTTTGACGGCGCTAGGTGGCGTGTTCTCAGAGCGAAGCGGGATCGTTAACGTGGGTCTTGAAGGAATCATGGTTATGGGTGCTTTTAGCTCGATTGTTTTCAATATTGAATTTGCGTCACAATTTGGTGCGTGGACACCGTGGTTAGGGATGCTCGTCGGCGGACTTGTCGGTGTGGTTTTCTCCTTGCTGCATGCGGTGGCAACCATCAACTTCCGTGCAGACCACATCATCAGTGGTACGGTGATGAACTTGATGGCACCAGCTTTGGCCGTGTTCTTAGTTAAAGCGATCTACAACAAAGGGCAAACCGATAACATCCAACGGACATTGGGGTATTTCAATTTCCCGATTCTTAAAGATATTCCTATCATTGGCCCGATTTTCTTTAATCAAACGTTCTTACCGGCGTACTTCGCTATTTTGATCTCAGTGATCGCGTGGTTCGTGATTTTCAAAACACGCTTTGGGTTGCGTCTTCGTTCTGTCGGTGAGCATCCTCAAGCAGCTGATACCTTAGGGATCAATGTTTACGTGATGCGTTACTCAGGCGTCTTGATCTCTGGATTCCTTGGTGGGATGGGCGGTGCCTTGTTTGCTCAATCGATCGCGGGTCGCTTTGCTGTGACAACGATCGCCGGTCAAGGGTTTATCTCGATGGCTGCGATGATCTTTGGTAAATGGAATCCACTTGGTGCGATGGGAGCAGCGATTTTCTTCGGTTTCGCGCAAAACATCAGTATCGTAGGTGGCCAGCTGCCAATCATCTCTTCCATTCCAGCAGTTTACTTACAAGCTGCGCCTTATGCCTTGACGATCATCGTGCTCGTTCTTTTCCTTGGAAAAGCTGCTGGTCCGAAAGCTAACGGGAAGAACTACATTAAATCTAAATAATTTTTTCAGTATGAAAGGGTGGGGCTATGGGACATGAATGTGTTGCTGTGTCCTGCCCTTTTTCTATCCTCTGGGTGAAAGGAAAGCGTCAAGAAATTTCCAAAGCAACCCAGCGCAATTTTTGCTTAAGTTTAGTATGATAGAGGTAGTAGATCCGCTTGTAAAAGCATAAAATAAAGAAAGTAGGGAATAGAATGTTTAAACGTGTACACTTGATCGTGATGGATTCAGTCGGAATTGGTGAAGCACCTGATGCGGCAGCTTTTGGTGATGTCGGTTCAGATACATTAGGCCATATTGCAAAAGAAGCAGGCTTAACGATCCCTCACTTGGAACAATTAGGCCTAGGTACGATTCGTCCTTTAGAAGGCGTAAAGGCGGTAGCTGACCATGATGGGTATGCAACCAAATTGGAAGAAGTTTCTGTTGGGAAAGATACGATGACGGGTCACTGGGAGATCATGGGCTTGAATATCCAAAAGCCTTTCCGCGTATTTCCAGATGGGTTTCCCGATGAATTATTGCAACAGATCGAAGCGTTCTCTGGACGCAAAATCGTCTGCAATGCGCCGTATTCTGGGACAGCAGTCATTGATGACTTTGGCGAACATCAAATGAAGACCGGGGATCTGATCGTTTACACTTCGGCTGACCCAGTGTTGCAGATCGCCGCTCATGAGGAAATCATTCCATTAGAAGAATTGTATCGTATTTGTCAGTACGTTCGGGATATCACGAAAGATGAGCCGTATATGATCGGCCGCATCATCGCGCGTCCTTATGTCGGTGAGCCTGGAAACTTTACTCGTACGAGCAATCGTCATGACTACGCACTCGATCCATTTGGCCATACAGTGTTAGATTCATTGAAAGAAGCTGGAAAAGACGTGATCGCCGTTGGGAAAATCAATGATATCTTCAACGGGCAAGGAATCACCGATTCTGTACGGACGAAGAGCAATATGGACGGTGTGGATCAATTACTGAAGGTGATGAAACAAGACTTTACGGGTCTAAGCTTTACGAACTTAGTCGACTTCGATGCGCTTTATGGTCACCGTCGCGATGTCGTAGGGTATGCCCACGCCATTGAAGATTTTGATTTGCGTATTCCAGAACTCTTAGAAGCAATGGGAGACGAGGATCTGCTGTTGATCACAGCTGACCACGGCAATGACCCAACCTTTACGGGAACGGATCACACGAGAGAATATGTGCCATTACTAGCGTACAGCAAGAAATTCCAAGGCCAAGGAAAATTGCCACAAGGCTACTATGCGGATATTTCCGCAACGATCGCTGAAAACTTTGGTGTTTCAGCTACAGAAAACGGAACTAGCTTTTTAAAACATTTAAACTAGAGGTGATGAAATGACAACGTTACATGAGAAATTACAAGAAACAACGGCATTTATCAAAGGAAGCGGCGTCGATGAAGTGGAATTTGGCTTGATTTTAGGTTCTGGCTTAGGGGAATTAGCCGATGAGATCGAAAACCCAATCGTGTTGCCTTATAACGATATCCCGCATTTTCCTGTTTCGACAGTGGTCGGTCATGCCGGACAATTGGTCTATGGAACATTAGCTGGGAAAAAAGTCTTAGCGATGCAAGGACGATTCCATTATTATGAAGGCCATTCGATGCAGACGGTCACTTACCCCGTCCGTGTGATGGCGGCATTGAAAGCTCATTCCTTAGTCGTGACCAATGCCTGTGGCGGTGTGAACGAAAGCTTCCAGCCTGGAGACTTGATGTTGATCACCGATCAAATCAACTTTATGGGGGACAACCCACTGATTGGTGAAAACGAAGAAGAAATGGGTCCACGTTTCCCAGATATGAGCCAAGCTTACCATTTGCCTTATCGGGAAGCGGCACAAAAAGTTGGCGCATCAAAAGGATTGCACTTAAAAGAAGGCGTCTATATGGGCTTCTCAGGTCCTACGTATGAAACGCCAGCAGAGATCCGCTTTGCTCGGACGATCGGTGCCGATGCTGTCGGTATGTCGACTGTCCCAGAAGTGATCGTTGCTGTTCACAGTGGCTTGAAAGTCTTAGGTGTTTCTTGCATCACAAACTTGGCTGCTGGTATGCAAGCGAGCTTGAATCACGAAGAAGTCGTGGAAACGACGGAACGGGTCAAGGCAGAATTTAAAGCGTTGATCAAAGAAACGTTAACAGTACTATAAAAAGCAGACCAAAGGAGAAAAACGAATGAGCGTTCATATCGAAGCAAAAGCAGGCGAGATCGCAGACAAAATCTTGTTACCAGGTGATCCACTGCGGGCGAAATATATTGCTGAAACATTTTTAGAAGACCCGATCTGTTACAACAATGTTCGGGGAATGTTGGGCTATACAGGCGTTTATAAGGGCGAGCGGGTCTCTGTCCAAGGAACCGGCATGGGCATGCCTTCAGCGAGCATCTATGCCCATGAATTGATCAACTCTTACGGCGTGAAGAAATTGATTCGGGTCGGTACGTGTGGTGCCATCTCAAAAGATGTCCATGTGCGTGATCTTGTGATTGCCCAAGCGGCAGCAACAAGTTCCTCGATGGTGGCAAAAAACTTCCAAAGTTTCCATTTCCCACCAATCGCTGACTTTGCACTGCTGCGTAAAGCCTATGATACAGCGATTGAATCAGGATTTACGACCCACGTCGGCAACATCTTATCTGAAGATACCTTCTACAAAGATGACATGACGGAAACGTTACAGTTGGCAGACCTTGGGGTGATGGGTGTTGAGATGGAAGCCGCAGCCTTATACTATTTAGGGGCGAAATTCCACGTTCAAACCTTAGCGATCTGTACCGTCAGCGACCACATCATCACTGGAGAAGAAACAACGCCAGAAGAAAGACAAACGACGTTTAACGACATGATCAAAGTTGGCTTAGAAACAGCGATTGCGTAAAAAAGATACCACAGGATCGGTGCATGAACGATGCGAGGGCTGCTTGCTTTTGATAGAGCAAGCAGCCAAATCGTATTGGTTTGCATGCAACCGAGAATGTGTTATCTTTTTTTGTTGGCAAAAAGCCACGAAGAAGCGTTGCACTTTTGCCAGAAAATGGTTTAATGAAAAGAAAAGGTGTAAAAAGGAGACGAGACAATGAATAATTTTACGTTTCATGTAACGACGGACATTCGTTTTGGGAAAGACCGTCTGAACGAATTGCCAGAAGTACTGAATACATTTGGAAAAAACGTCTTGCTAGTCTATGGTGGCGGCAGTATCAAGAAAAACGGCTTGTACGATGCAGTCATGGCGCAATTGACTGCCAACGGCAATCAAGTCACTGAATTGACTGGTGTCGATCCAAATCCACGAATCGAAACCGTTCGTCAAGGAGCCGCTCTTTGTCGTTCAGAAAAGATCGACGTCATTTTAGCTGTTGGCGGCGGTTCTGTCATTGATTGCAGCAAAGTGATTGCTGGGGCGGCTTGCAGTGAGCAAGAGCCTTGGGACTTAGTACTTTCCAGAAGCTATCAAGGACCAGCGATTCCATTAGTAACGATCTTGACCCTTGCGGCTACCGGCAGTGAAATGAATCGCGGCGCAGTGATCTCTAATCTAGAAACGAAACAAAAACTTGGCGTTCACGGACCCGAATTTTTACCGAAAGTATCCTTTTTAGATCCAACAACGACCTTTAGTGTCAGTCGTTATCAAACGGCTGCCGGTTCAGCGGATATCATGAGCCATCTGATTGAAAATTATTTCAGTAAAACAGAAGGAACAGATGTCCAAGACGGTGTAGCAGAAGGATTGCTAAAAGCAGTCATTAAAAATCTGCCCATCGCATTAAAGGATCCCTCGGACTATGACGCACGGGCGAATTTGATGTGGGCGAGCACCTTAGCCTTAAATGGTTTGACTGGAAGCGGCAAGGGTGGTGCATGGTCTTGTCATGCGATGGAGCATGAGTTGAGTGCGTTTTATGACATTACCCATGGCATCGGCTTAGCGATCCTGACCCCACGCTGGATGCTTCATGTATTGAATGAAGAAACGGCGCCGAAATTTGCGCGTTTTGCCAGAGAAGTCTTTGGTGTCCAAGAAGCAGTGCCAGAATTAGCTGCCCGAATGGGGATTCAAAAACTGTATGACTTTTTTGCTTCTTGCGATATTCCGATGACTTTGCCAGAAGTGGGAATCGCCGATGACACTCATTTTGCTGAAATGGCGGCTCAAGCAGTTCAATTCAGCTCTATTGCAACAAATGCGTATGTACCGCTACAAGAAGAAGACGTGATCGCAATCTACCAAGATTCCTTGACTCCTTCAACCTATCTTTAATCATTAAAAAGACCGTTCCTGCGACTTGGTTGTCGCGGAGCGGTCTGTTTATTTACCCTTCAGAAGAAAAAGCCAAACGGGCCATTAGCTGATTCGCAATCAAGGCGTGTCCTGCAGGAGTAGGGTGCACACCGTCATCGCCTGTCAGTGCCTGTGGGGAGCTAGCGACGGATGCTTCGGCAAACAAGCCATCCAGCGGCAGCAGTTGACAATGAAAGGCGGCAGCTAAGCGACGAACGATTTGGATTTTCGGATCAAGATCGATCCGCCAGGTTTGGCGATCTTCAGGATATGGCAATACAAAAGGTTCCAGCAAGAAAATACGCGTGATCCCTTGTTGGGTCACTTGTTCCAGAATTTGACGGTAGGTTGCCTCAAAGGACGTTGCCGCAGCTTCTGAACCAAAATCGGGACCACCGGCATTGTGCCACGTGTCGTTGATCCCAATCATAAAGACCAAGACGTCAGGCGCTAATTGGAGGCAATCTTCTTGGAGACGGGCTAAGACATCGGCAGCTTTATTGCCGCCGATCCCGCGGTTATAAAAGGTAAAGCCCGCAGTGGGGAATTTCTCTGCCAGCTGATCGGCAACGAGACGGGCAAACCCATGTCCTAAATCGTGGGGGTCTTGGCGATCACGATCGCAATCTGTGATGCTGTCACCTAAAAATAAAACGGTATCATTTTTGACTAGTTTCATAATAAGCTCCTTTCGAGTATGCCCTCAATTATAAAAGAGGGGGGAGAAAATGCCAATAAAAAAACTGCCCTTTGGTTAAAAAGGGCAGCGATAAGCGAGGCTTATAAGTAGTATTTTTTCGCAACAGTCAAATCATCGTTCAATTCATAAACAAGTGGTTGACCAGTTGGGATCTCAAGATCCATGATATCTTCGTCAGAAATACCTTCGATATGTTTTGCTAATGCACGTAGAGAGTTTCCGTGAGCCGCAACTAAGACAGTTTTGTCGTCTTTTAATGCTGGGGCGATTTCATCTTGCCAGAAAGGCAATGCACGTTCTAAAGTAACTTTTAAGTTTTCTCCACCAGGTACGTCGCGAGGGTCAAGCATTGCATAACGACGGTCGTTTGCAGCAGAACCTTCATCTGAAGCTTCCATCAATGGAGGTAAAACATCGTAAGAACGACGCCAGATGTGTACTTGTTCGTCACCGTATTTTTCAGCAGTTTCTTTTTTATTTAAACCTTGTAATTTACCGTAATGACGTTCGTTTAAGCGCCATGATTTGATCGTTGGTACCCAAAGTTGATCAGAATATTCTAAAATGTAATTACAAGTTTTGATGGCACGAGTTAAAACAGATGTGTAAGCAACGTCAAATTCGATGCCTGCTTCTTTGATTTTACGTCCGCCTTCGATTGCTTCTTCGACACCTTCTGGCGCTAGATCAACATCAGCCCAACCGGTAAACTGGTTTAATTTGTTCCATTCGCTTAGTCCATGACGAGAAAATACTAATTTTGGCATGTAAAACTCTCCTTTAGATATTCGATATTTTTCTGAAATTTTCAATTCCGTATTTATTGTACACTCTTTCTCAAAGAATTTCCATGGTTTTGGAGGAAAAGCTGGGGGAAAACGCCATTCTTAAGGAAAAACAAAAGGGGATCATTAAAAAGAGGACCGCTTTTGTTTCATGCTGTTCTAGGGGGAGTCGACAACTATGAACGTAACTTGTTCCATTCTTCTTCGGATAATTTTATGTATTTATAGCATGTACCTACAGAAACACCGCATTTTTCAGAAATATATTGAATCGTTTCTTTTTTTTCGTAGTACAATTGACGGATTTTTTTGATCGTTTTTGGATCGATCTTTGGACGACCGCCAATTTTGCCTTTTTTGCGGGCTTTATTTAAGCCGACCAGCGTGCGCTCTTTGATGAGTGAGCGTTCCATGATCGCAAGTCCTTCCATCAAATTGAAGTAAACCTGTCCCATCGGACCGCGGGTATCGATTTGTTCTGCCAGTGAAACCAGATGAAGCTCTCGCTGTTTTAATAGATCCGTGAGATCGGTCAGCTTTCTGGTCGTCTTCCCTAAACGATGCAGTTCCGTAACGACTAAGGTGTCACCGGGCTGCATTTGTGCCACCACTGACTCCAATGAATGATTTTCTTCACTTTCTTCCACGCTAAATGTCTCATGGAAAAATTCATGACACCCAAATTCTTCGAGCTTGTTTAATTGTTCACTTGTTGAGTTATCGGTGATCGTTGAACGAGCATAGCCTATGATTTTCATAAACCCTCCTACCTTTCCCTTTTTATTGAATGTATCATAATTATTTCTTAAATGATAGGGTAATTTGCACAAAAAATAATAAAAATTAAGTCGATTGAAGAAAAATAACGAAAAAAAGAGAAGCATTTTTGCTTCTCCTTTTTTGTTTCCTTTATCTAACGTGCTTGGTACTCGGTCCTTCAGGCAATCCGACAATGATCGTATGAACCATATCCAAAAACAGACCGTGTTCAACCACGCCCACTGTAGCATCTAATTCCTGTGCCAACTCAGTAGGAGCGGTGATCGTTTCTAGATGAAGATCGATGATGTAATTGCTGCAATCGGTTTTTAAAGGTTCGCCTTCTTCATTCAGACGCAGTTTTGGATGGTAGTTTTTCTTCTCGAACAGACGCAACAGCTGTTGGCTGCCATAAGGGATCACTTCCACTGGCAACGGGAAGGCACCAAGTGTTTCGACCATTTTCGATTCATCAACGATCCACAAAACTTTTTTGGAGTTAGACGCCACGATTTTTTCGAATAAAAGGGCTGCACCGCCGCCTTTGATGCCATGATAATCCTTGCTGATCTCATCTGCACCGTCGATCGTTAGATCCACAGCGTCCACTTCATCGATGGTGCGAATCGGGATACCTAATCCTTCTGCTTGTTTTTTCGATGCCCAAGAAGTTGGGACACCAGTGATCGATAGACCTTCTTCTTTTACACGTCGACCCAGTTCTTCAATCATGTAGTAGGCTGTTGAGCCAGTGCCCAAGCCAACGACCATGCCATCTTTTACATAACTAGCCGCTTCAATGCCGACCATTTCTTTTAGGTTCATTTTCTTCCCGCCTTTTTTAAATAAATGCTTTGTCTCTATTATATAGGAAGAAGCGCAAAATTTGCGGATTTTTTCGTAACAGATTTCTTTTGAAAAAAGCTTGGGAGGATACTTGACAGGTAAGAATAAGCATGATATTCTATCAAAGGTGCTTTATCTACAGGTCTCTCGTTGGAGACGTGCTGACTGTCTATCAAAGCATAGTTGATATGAATGCAGAGAATGCATTATTTTTTATCGCAAAAAAAGAACCACCTGGATGTGTGGGACTATAAAGCGAATCAAGGAAGGAGGACAACTAGGGATGCCTACAATTAATCAATTAGTACGTAAACCTCGTAAATCCAAGGTTGAAAAATCAAATTCACCAGCATTGAACAAAGGATATAACAGTTTCAAGAAAGCTCAAACGAATGTTAACTCACCTCAAAAGCGTGGGGTAGCTACTCGTGTGGGAACTATGACACCGAAAAAACCGAACTCAGCTCTACGTAAATATGCGCGTGTTCGTTTGTCAAACTTGATTGAAGTGACAGCTTATATTCCAGGTATCGGACACAACTTACAAGAACACAGCGTGGTCTTGTTACGTGGTGGACGTGTAAAAGACTTACCAGGGGTACGTTACCATATCGTTCGTGGTGCATTGGATACTGCCGGTGTTAACGATCGTAAACAATCTCGTTCTAAATATGGTACAAAACGTCCTAAAGCTTAATCTTTAAGACAAACAGATCAAATGAATCTTATTTAAATCAGAACTGATATCTCGGAAGGAGGAGTTACGGATGCCTCGTAAAGGTCCTGTTGCAAAACGTGATGTTTTACCAGATCCTATTTATAACTCAAAATTAGTAACTCGTTTGATCAACCGTGTAATGGTTGATGGTAAACGCGGTGTTGCTGCAAATATTATCTACAATGCTTTTGGCATTATCAAAGAATCTACAGGAAATGATCCATTGGAAGTTTTCGAACAAGCAATGAAAAACATTATGCCTGTATTGGAAGTTAAAGCTCGCCGTGTCGGTGGTTCTAACTACCAAGTACCAGTAGAAGTACGTCCTGAACGTCGTACAACTCTAGGTCTTCGTTGGGTGGTAAACTACGCTCGTTTGCGTGGCGAACACACAATGGAAGAACGTCTTGCAAAAGAAATCATGGATGCAGCAAACAACACTGGTGCTTCTGTGAAAAAACGCGAAGACACACACAAAATGGCGGAAGCCAACCGCGCATTTGCTCACTATCGTTGGTAAGATCCTCACTGCTTTTTATTGGAAGGTACTGAGACAACCTTAGCTTAAGTTAAGTAAGAATGAGAGGGGAACAACCTAGAATGGCAAGAGAATTTTCGCTAGAAAAAACTCGTAATATCGGGATCATGGCCCACGTTGACGCTGGTAAAACAACGACAACTGAACGTATCCTTTATTACACAGGTAAAATCCATAAAATTGGTGAAACACATGAAGGTGCTTCTCAAATGGACTGGATGGAACAAGAACAAGAACGTGGGATCACAATCACTTCTGCTGCGACAACTGCGCAATGGAAAGAAAACCGCGTAAATATCATCGACACACCAGGACACGTGGACTTCACAATCGAAGTGCAACGTTCATTGCGTGTACTTGATGGTGCTGTAACTGTGTTGGACTCACAATCAGGTGTAGAACCTCAAACAGAAACAGTTTGGCGTCAAGCGACAGATTACCGCGTACCACGTGTTGTATTCTGTAACAAAATGGACAAAATTGGTGCAGACTTCTTATACTCTGTATCAACTTTACATGATCGTTTACAAGCAAATGCTCACCCAATCCAATTACCAATTGGTGCGGAAGATGACTTTACTGGTATTATCGACTTAGTAAAAATGAAAGCTGAAATCTACACAAATGACTTAGGAACTGAAATCCAAGAGACTGAAATTCCTGAAGAATATGTAGAATTAGCTGAAGAATGGCGCGAAAAATTAATCGAAGCTGTTGCTGATACTGATGAAGAACTAATGATGAAATTCTTGGAAGGTGAAGAAATCACTGAAGAAGAATTGAAAGCTGGTATTCGTCAAGCAACATTGACAGTTGACTTTTTCCCTGTTCTTTGTGGATCTGCCTTTAAAAACAAAGGGGTTCAATTGATGTTGGATGCAGTCATCGACTACTTGCCTTCACCACTTGATGTTCCTGCGATTAAAGGGATCAATCCTAAAACAGACGAAGAAACTGATCGTCCGGCTGACGATGAAGCACCATTTGCTTCATTAGCATTTAAAGTAATGACTGACCCATTCGTAGGTCGTTTGACATTCTTCCGTGTGTATTCAGGTATCTTGAACTCTGGATCATACGTATTGAATGCTTCAAAAGGCAAACGCGAACGTATCGGTCGTATCCTACAAATGCACGCCAACACACGTGCTGAAATCCAAACAGTATACTCAGGCGATATCGCCGCTGCTGTTGGTTTGAAAGACACAACAACTGGGGATACACTATGTGATGAAAAATCACCAGTAATCCTTGAATCAATCGAATTCCCAGAACCAGTTATCGAAGTCGCTGTTGAGCCTAAATCAAAAGCTGACCAAGATAAAATGGGGGTTGCTTTACAAAAACTTGCTGAAGAAGATCCATCATTCCGTGTGGAAACAAACGCTGAAACAGGCGAAACTGTTATCGCTGGTATGGGAGAACTTCACTTGGACGTCTTAGTTGACCGTATGCGTCGCGAATTTAAAGTTGAAGCAAACGTAGGTGCGCCTCAAGTTTCTTATCGTGAAACATTCCGTGCAGCAACACAAGCGGAAGGTAAATTTGTACGTCAGTCTGGTGGTAAAGGTCAATACGGTCACGTATGGGTCGAATTTACACCAAACGAAGAAGGTAAAGGCTTCGAATTCGAAAACGCGATTGTCGGTGGTGTGGTTCCTCGTGAATACATCCCAGCAGTTGAAAAAGGACTTGAAGACTCAATGGCGAACGGTGTCTTAGCCGGTTACCCATTAGTAGACATCAAAGCAAAACTTTATGATGGTTCATACCATGATGTCGATTCAAGTGAAACTGCCTTCCGTGTTGCAGCTTCTATGGCTTTACGTGCTGCAGCGAAGAAAGCAAACCCAGTAATTCTTGAACCAATGATGAAAGTAGTTATCACTGTACCAGAAGATTACTTAGGTGATGTTATGGGTCACGTAACTGCTCGTCGTGGACGCGTAGAAGGAATGGAAGCACACGGTAACTCACAAATCGTGAACGCAATCGTGCCATTAGCTGAAATGTTCGGTTACGCAACAACACTTCGTTCATCAACACAAGGTCGCGGTACGTTCATGATGACATTTGATCACTATGAAGATGTACCTAAATCTGTTCAAGAAGAAATCATCAAGAAAAACGGCGGCAAAGCTGAATAATTGATGGAAGTATAGGAAATTAAGTAAAAAGCTATATTTTTTTCTGAGTTTCGTGTACAATATTATCGATGATAAGGGATGGGGAGCTGCGGCTCCCTACCTATCAAATATAAAAAATAAACTGCATTTTTAGGAGGAACATTTTAAAATGGCAAAAGAAAAATTTGACCGTTCTAAACCCCACGTAAACATTGGTACGATCGGACACGTTGACCATGGTAAAACTACACTTACAGCTGCTATCACAACTGTATTATCTAAAAAAGGTTTGGCTCAAGCTTCAGCTTACGACCAAATCGATGGCGCTCCAGAAGAACGCGAACGCGGAATCACTATCTCAACTGCTCACGTTGAGTACGAAACTGAAGCACGTCACTATGCTCACGTTGACTGCCCAGGACACGCGGACTACGTTAAAAACATGATCACTGGTGCTGCTCAAATGGACGGCGCGATCTTAGTAGTATCTGCTGCTGATGGTCCTATGCCTCAAACACGTGAACACATCTTGTTATCACGTAACGTTGGTGTACCATACATCGTTGTTTTCTTAAACAAAATGGATATGGTTGATGACGAAGAATTACTAGAATTAGTTGAAATGGAAGTTCGTGACTTATTGTCAGAATATGACTTCCCAGGCGACGATGTTCCTGTAATCGCTGGTTCTGCTTTGAAAGCTCTTGAAGGCGATGCTTCATACGAAGAAAAAATCATGGAATTAATGGCTGCAGTTGACGAATACGTTCCAACTCCAGAACGTGACACTGACAAACCATTCATGATGCCAGTCGAAGACGTATTCTCAATCACTGGACGTGGTACTGTTGCTACAGGCCGTGTTGAACGTGGACAAGTTCGCGTTGGTGACGAAGTTGAAATCGTTGGTATTGCTGAAGAAACTGCTAAAACAACTGTAACTGGTGTTGAAATGTTCCGTAAATTGTTAGACTATGCTGAAGCAGGGGATAACATTGGTGCATTGCTACGTGGGGTTGCTCGTGAAGACATCCAACGTGGACAAGTATTAGCTAAAGCTGGTACAATCACACCTCATACAAAATTTAAAGCTGAAGTTTACGTTTTAACAAAAGAAGAAGGTGGACGTCACACTCCATTCTTCACTAACTACCGTCCTCAGTTCTACTTCCGTACAACTGACGTAACTGGTGTTGTTGAATTACCAGAAGGAACTGAAATGGTTATGCCTGGTGATAACGTAACAATCGACGTTGAATTGATCCACCCAATCGCTATCGAAGACGGAACTCGTTTCTCAATTCGTGAAGGCGGACGTACTGTTGGTTCAGGCGTTGTAACTTCAATCCAAGCTTAATTTGATTGATCGAAGAGCAAAAGCGTACGCGCTTTTGCTCTTTTTTTTAACTCGTAGAACCAAAAAAGAGCCGCCATCTCTAGCGTTGACGAATCCACTGTGATTCATCGAAGCTAAAGAGAGCGGTGCTTTTTATTTTATTAGTTTTTGCTTCTTCAAGAAGGCGTCAAATCCTTGGTCAGGGCGATTGCGGTAAAACCCAGCAAATTTTTCTGACCATGGTTTGGTCTCGCGAGCTTCTCCAAAATCAGTCATTGTTTGATCGTAGGCTTCGATCGACTCATAAGAATAGTCCTGATAGTGGTTGTAATGAATGACCGCTTCTTCTGGCAAGCGAGGCTTGACCTTCATTTCTACGATTGGTTTACCGATGCTCAAGCCAGCCACAGGGTAGACATATTCCGGTAAGTGCAACAATTCAGCGATTTTGGCGCTGTCTTTGCGGACACTGCCGGAAATGACGGCACCTAAGCCCAGTGATTCAGCAGCGATCGCACCAGATTGTAAAGCAATGCTGGCATCAGTGGTGGCAATCAATAATGGCTGATAGCCCTCATCGATTGGATAAGGGGTCTGTTTTTCGTCAGAAACTTTTTTGGTTCGGTTTAAATCTGCGAGAAACAGCAGAAAGAGCGAACTTGCTGCGATATGAGGATTGCCGGGATTCCATTCGACCATTTGTTGGCGGATCTGCGGGTCGTCGATCACCAGGATCGAATAGGCTTGCCCATTCATCCAGCTTGGTGCTTGACGAGCGGCAGTCAAAATCGCGGTTACTTGCTCTTGGCTCAAGCGGTAGTCAGGGTCAAATTGTCGGTAAGTGCGGTGGTTGTGCAAAAGCTCAATGGTTTCGTTCATAGGTTTGCTCCTTTAACTGTTGGGTGATTTTTGTGAATCGTTCTTGAAATCGTGGTAAATCATCTTTGGCTAAGCGGGTATAGTTCAAACGCAAGCCATTCGTATCGTTACTGAAAAGAAACGCAGGTGCTACTAAGCAATCGTTCGCCAAAAAGAGCGACCAATCTTTGCGAGTCAATTTGCGGTGACGCCAAGTCAACCACAGGTAAAGACCGCCTTTCGTCGGCTGCCATTGCCAGTCCTCCTGAAATGCCTGCAAGAGTTGGAGTAGGTCTTGCTGGCGCTGGGCCATTTCTGTAAGCAGTGTCCGCTGCTGCTGGTGGTAATCAGAGGAGCGTAAGGCGATGTTGGCAAGGACTTGCGGGAAGATCGTGGTATCGATCGCCATCCGTTTTTTCGCTTGGGCAAATTGGTCGGCTAACGCTTCTGGCACCAAAAGCCAGCCGATTTTGATTGATGACCCAAGTAATTTTGAAAGCGAGCCTAAATAAATGACGGTTTCGGGAGCCATGGATTTTAGCTTGGGCGGTACTTCATCAAAAGCCAACTCGCTAAAAACATCATCCTCAATGATCGGTACTTGGTAGGTCTGGCAAAGGCGGATGATCGCTTGGCGCCGATGCTCGCTCATGGTGTGGCCAGTTGGGTTTTGGAAGGTGGGATTCAGATAGACGAATTTGATCTTCTTTTCCTTCAACACTTTTTCCAATGCCGCAGGCCGCATCCCTTCACTATCTTGCTTGATCCCAATCAGCTGGACATTCATCGTGGAAAACAAGGGGAGAGAGAACAAGAAAGAAGGGTCCTCTGTCGCAATACAATCCCCCGCATGCAATAAGACTTGCATCAGTAAGGTGATTCCTTGCGTCGAACCGGCAGTAATTACTAGTTTTTGACCGCTGGTGGGCAAATTGAAGGAATCAGCAAGGTGCTGCAATAAGATTTCTTGCAAAGGCTCATAACCAGTCGGTAATACTTTGGTGCTTTCTTTGCGGATCTCTTCCCATGTAAAGGCGGGAAACGTGAAGTCGGGAATCAGATCGGCAGGTAGATCACCTGTGTACAGATCCAGCACATCCTTCTCGGTGCGCAAGTGCTGAATCTGTTGAACGTAAGGGTCTTGCTGCAAGTAAGGGCTGCTTAAAGACGAGCGCAAATAAGAAAGCGGTGTTTGTCGGTTCCCCCAACGACCTTCCAATACGCGAGAGCCGCTGCCTTGTTTTCGTTCGATCCATCCTAAGCTCTTCAATTCATCTAACGCTTTGACGACGGTGGAACGGTTGACGTCAAAAGTCTGAGCAAGGCTGCGCTCTGGTGGTAAACGATCCCCAGGCCCATAGGTTCCCGCTTGGATCTCTTCGATAAAATGGGTCACGATCTGCTGGTAAATCGGTTGTTTCTTTTGTTTGTCGATACTTGATGAAGCCATCCTGCACCACCTTTTTCAATTGGATGGTTTAAAAATAAGCCAAATGGCTCTTTTCGTCAAGGGGAAGATTGACTATACTTAGCAAAAAGCACAAGGAGATGAGGAAGATGGAAAAAGTAATATCAATTGCCGGGTCTGATTCAACCGGAGGAGCCGGTATCGAAGCAGATTTAAAAACGTTTCAGGAGTATGGTGTCTTTGGTTTTGCCACGATTGCTTCGATCGTCACGATGGATCCACAAGCGGGTTGGAGCCATGAAGTAACAGCAATGGAACCAGCACTTGTTGAAAAGCAATTGATCTCCGCTTTTGCAGGTGATCCGATGGATGCCCTTAAAACGGGGATGTTAGGCAATGAAGACAATATTGTGCAAGCAGCGAAGATGATTCAACAACAGCAAGTCAAAAATGTGGTGATCGATCCCGTCATTGCTTGCAAAGGGACCGCAGAAATCTTACAGCCAAAAAGTGTCGATGCCATCATCACGCATTTGTTGCCTTTAGCAGATGTTGTCACTCCTAATTTAGTAGAAGCGGGGATTCTTTCGGGTTTGGGGGATTTGACGAGTGTGGAAGCCATGAAGCAAGCTGCTGAAAAAATCCATCAATTAGGTGCTAAATACATCGTGATCAAAGGTGGTCATCGCTTGCCAGGAGCAAAAGCCATTGACCTTGTTTATGATGGAGAATCCTTCCTCTTGTTAGAAAGTGGCAAAATCACTACTGATTTCAATCACGGAGCAGGCTGCACCTTTTCAGCAGCGATCGCTGCGGGTCTTGCAAAAGGCAAACCCGTCGTGGAAAGTGTTCGCTTAGCGAAAGCCTTTGTCACAGCAGCAATCAAAGAAGGCGTGGTCATCAATCCTTATGTGGGTCATGTGTGGCACGGTGCCTATACCCACGCCCAAGACCGTATGAAGGAAGAAGCGCCGCAATAGCAGGTTTTCTTCTATATAAATAGGAATTGAAGAAGCACTTAAAAGAAGCGGGCAACGCTTCTTTTTTTTGTGTTTCGAAAACAAAAGAAAATTTTCTGAAAGAAATGCAAAAGAATCCCGGTTTTTCCATAAAAAAAGCTTGCAATCAATGTTTATCCGTAATATAATCATAAAGGTGCTGTTTACGTAAATACGTAAGTCACACTGGCAGCAAAGAAATTTTCTGCCGGCTACGAAACGAGAGGTTGCGACACGCCCGGACGCTTTGCCATGGACGAGCGTGACGGAAAATTTTCGTGGAGCTATGTCTACTTTTCAAAATAGGCGAAGGAGGGAAAACAATGGCAAAACAAAAAATTCGTATCCGTTTAAAAGCGTATGAACATCGTATTTTAGATCAATCAGCGGATAAAATCGTAGAAACTGCAAAGAGAACTGGAGCTGGCGTATCTGGTCCAATTCCATTACCAACTGAACGCAGCTTGTACACGATCATCCGTGCGACGCACAAATACAAAGATTCACGCGAACAATTCGAAATGCGTACACACAAACGTCTAATCGACATTGTGAATCCAACACCAAAAACTGTTGATGCTTTAATGAAGCTAGACTTGCCAAGCGGTGTTAATATCGAAATCAAACTATAATAATTAAGATGGAGGTGTAATCATGACCAAAGGAATCTTAGGGAAAAAAGTGGGAATGACTCAAATCTTCACTGAATCTGGCGAATTGATTCCAGTAACTGTAGTAGAAGCTACACCAAACGTAGTGCTACAAGTGAAAACAATCGAAAATGACGGCTACGAAGCAATTCAAGTCGGTTACCAAGATATGCGTGAAGTTTTGTCTAACAAACCTGCGAAAGGTCATGTTGCAAAAGCAAACACGGCTCCTAAGCGCTTCATTCGCGAATTCAAGAATGTAGAGCTAGAGGGCTTAGAAGTAGGATCAGAAATCAAAGTTGATATTTTTGAAGCAGGAGACATCATCGATGTAACCGGCACTTCGAAAGGTAAAGGATTCCAAGGCGTTATCAAACGTCACGGACAAAGCCGCGGACCAATGGCTCACGGTTCTCGTTACCACCGTCGTCCTGGATCAATGGGTCCAGTTGCACCTAACCGTGTATTTAAAAACAAACGTCTTGCTGGACGTATGGGCGGAAATCGCATCACGATCCAAAACTTGGAAATCGTACGCGTAGACGCAGAACGCAACGTTATCTTGATCAAAGGTAATGTACCTGGCGCGAAAAAATCATTGATTACAATCAAATCAGCTGTGAAAGCTAAATAAGTAGATAGGAAGAAAGGAGGAACTAAGGAATGCCGAATGTAGCATTATTCAAACAAGATGGAAGCCAAAATGGCGAAATTACATTGAACGAAGAAATCTTCGGAATCGAACCAAATGAATCAGTTGTCTATGATGCAATCATCATGCAACGCGCTTCATTAAGACAAGGAACACACGCTGTGAAAAACCGCAGTGCCGTTCGTGGCGGTGGCCGTAAACCATGGCGCCAAAAAGGAACTGGACGTGCCCGTCAAGGTTCAATCCGTTCACCACAATGGCGTGGAGGTGGCGTAGTCTTCGGACCAACACCACGTTCATACAGCTACAAACTTCCTAAAAAAGTTCGTCGCTTAGCAATGAAATCTGTATTGTCAGAAAAAGTTGCTTCAAATAACTTGGTAGCAGTAGAAGGATTAAGCTTTGATGCTCCAAAAACAAAAGAATTCAAACAAGTTTTAGCTAACTTGACAATTGACTCTAAAGTATTGGTAGTTTTAGAATCTGAAAACGACTTTGCCGCTTTATCTGCGCGCAACTTGCCAAAAGTTTCTGTAGTTACTGCTGATAACATTAGTGTGCTAGACATCGTTTCTAACGACAAAATGTTAGTGACACAAACTGCTCTTACTCAGATCGAGGAGGTGCTTGCATAATGAACTTACTAGACGTTATTAAACGCCCAGTGATCACTGAAAAATCAATGCTTGCCATGGATGACAAGAAATACACTTTTGAAGTGGACACAAAAGCCAACAAAACTTTAGTAAAACAAGCTGTAGAAGCTGCCTTTGACGGAGTGAAAGTGGCAAACGTGAACATCATCAACGTTCGTCCTAAATTCAAACGCATGGGTAAATATGCAGGATATACAAAAAAACGTCGCAAAGCTGTTGTGACTTTAACTGAAGATTCTAAAGAAATCCAAATTTTCGAAGCTGCTGAATAAGCAACTCACGCATAAATTTTACATGGGAGGGAAAAAGACGTGGCGATTAAAAAGTACAAACCTACCACGAACGGCCGTCGTAATATGACAAGTTCTGATTTCGCTGAAATCACAACTTCAACACCAGAAAAAACATTGTTAGCTCCTTTGAAAAACAATGCTGGTCGTAACAACAACGGACGTATCACGGTTCGTCATCAAGGTGGCGGTCACAAACGTCAATACCGTTTGATCGATTTCAAACGTAACAAAGACAACGTCGTTGCTACGGTTAAAACGATTGAATATGATCCAAACCGTTCTGCTAACATTGCGTTAGTACATTACGAGGATGGAGTAAAAGCATACATCTTAGCACCTAAAGGATTAGAAGTTGGCATGACTGTCGTTTCTGGTCCAGATGCAGATATTAAAGTAGGGAATGCATTACCACTAGAAAACATTCCAGTCGGTACTGTTATCCACAACATCGAAATGAAACCTGGTAAAGGTGGACAATTGATTCGTTCAGCTGGAACAAGTGCTCAAGTACTTGGTAAAGAAGGCAAATACGTATTGATCCGCTTGAACTCTGGTGAAGTACGGATGATCTTAGCATCATGTCGTGCAACAATCGGTTCTGTTGGTAATGAACAACACGAATTGATCAACATCGGTAAAGCCGGTCGTTCTCGTTGGATGCGCAAACGCCCAACTGTACGTGGTAGCGTAATGAACCCTAATGATCACCCACACGGTGGTGGTGAAGGTAAAGCACCAATCGGACGTAAAGCACCAGTTTCTCCTTGGGGACAACCAGCACTTGGCTACAAAACACGTAACAAAAAAGCAAAATCAGACAAACTTATCGTTCGTCGTCGTAAAACTAAGTAATATACTTGACCGTGTGTCGCACATTTTGAGAGGAGGTACACCATGGGTCGTAGTTTGAAAAAAGGACCTTTTGTCGATGACCATTTGATGAAAAAGGTCGAAGCACAAGAAGGCGCTGAAAAGAAAAAAGTGATCAAAACTTGGTCACGTCGTTCTACAATTTTCCCTAATTTTATCGGGTTTACAATTGCTGTGTATGATGGACGGAAACATGTACCAGTTTACATCCAAGAAGACATGGTAGGACACAAATTAGGTGAATTTGCACCAACAAGAACTTATCGCGGACATGCTGCCGATGATAAGAAAACAAGACGCTAATTTTGAGGGGAGGATATCCAAAAATGGCAGAACAAATCACATCAGCGAAAGCAACTGCTAAAACAGTCCGCGTTTCTCCTCGTAAATCTCGTCTAGTTATTGACTTAATCAGAGGGAAAAGCGTTGCTGAAGCAATCGCGATCTTAAAGTTCACACCAAATAAAGCAGCTGGAATCATCGAGAAAGTCTTGATGTCAGCTATTGCCAATGCAGAAAATAATTTTGACTTAGATGTTGAAAACTTGATTGTTTCTGAAGCATTCGTAAACGAAGGACCAACGATGAAACGTTTCCGTCCACGTGCGAAAGGTTCAGCTTCACCGATCAACAAACGTACAAGTCATATTACTGTAGTCGTATCAGAAAAATAAGGAGGGACAATCAGTGGGTCAAAAAGTACATCCAATTGGAATGCGTGTAGGCATCATCCGTGACTGGGATGCTAAATGGTATGCTGAAAAAGAGTATGCTGAATTTCTACATGAAGATTTGAAAATCCGTAAATTTATCGCATCTAAACTTGCTGATGCCGCTGTGTCTACAGTTGAGATCGAGCGTGCAGCAAACCGCGTGAATATTTCAATCCACACAGCTAAACCAGGTATGGTTATCGGTAAAGGCGGATCTGAAGTCGAAAACCTAAGAAAAGAATTAAATAGCCTAACTGGCAAACGAGTTCACATCAACATCGTTGAAATCAAAAAACCAGATTTAGATGCTAAATTAGTAGGCGAAGGAATCGCACGTCAATTAGAAAACCGTGTTGCTTTCCGTCGTGCTCAAAAACAAGCGATCCAACGCACAATGCGTTCTGGCGCTAAAGGAATCAAAACACAAGTTTCTGGCCGTCTAAATGGTGCGGATATCGCTCGTTCAGAAGGTTACTCAGAAGGAACAGTTCCACTTCATACATTACGTGCGGACATTGATTACGCATGGGAAGAAGCAGATACAACATACGGAAAACTAGGAGTTAAAGTGTGGATTTATCGTGGAGAAGTTCTTCCAACTAAAAAGAACACTGAGAAAGGAGGGAAATAAACATGTTAGTACCTAAACGTGTAAAACACCGTCGTGAGTTCCGCGGAAAAATGCGTGGCGAAGCGAAAGGCGGAAAAGAAGTAGCATTCGGTGAATACGGCTTACAAGCTGTTGAATCACACTGGATCACAAACCGTCAAATCGAAGCTGCCCGTATCGCAATGACTCGTTATATGAAACGTGGCGGGAAAGTATGGATCAAAATTTTCCCTCACAAATCTTATACTGCCAAAGCTATCGGGGTACGTATGGGTTCTGGTAAAGGGGCTCCTGAAGGATGGGTATCACCAGTTAAACGTGGTAAAATCATGTTTGAAATTGCCGGTGTACCTGAAGAAGTTGCGCGCGAAGCGCTACGTCTTGCTTCTCACAAATTACCAGTGAAAACGAAGATCGTAAAACGTGAGGAAATGGGTGGTGAATCGAATGAAGGTTAAAGAAATCAGAGAATTAACCACTGCCGAAATGCTAGATCAAGAAAAACAATTGAAAGAAGAATTGTTCAATCTTAGATTCCAATTAGCAACAGGTCAATTAGAAAACACTGCACGTATCAAAGAAGTACGTAAATCGATTGCACGCATTAAAACAGTATTGCGTGAACAAGTTAAGTAATAGTGGAAGGAGGCCATTTAGCGTATGACTGAAGAAAGAAATCAACGCAAAGTTTACCAAGGTCGCGTGGTATCAGACAAAATGGATAAAACTATCTCTGTTGTCGTTGAAACAAAGAAAAACCACCCTATCTACGGCAAACGTCTGAACTATTCTAAGAAATACAAAGCACACGATGAAAACAACGAAGCAAAAGTTGGCGATATCGTGAAAATTATGGAAACTCGTCCATTATCAGCTACGAAACGTTTCCGTCTAGTAGAGATTGTTGAAAAGGCAGTGATTATCTAATCACACGAGATTTTCCTATATAGATTGTGAATTGCAAAATCTGAAAGGAGGATACACATCGTGATCCAAGCAGAAAGCCGATTAAGAGTGGCGGACAACTCAGGTGCCCGTGAAATTCTAACGATCAAAGTCCTTGGCGGATCTGGTCGTAAAACTGCCAATATTGGTGACGTGATTGTTGCTACGGTTAAACAAGCAACGCCAGGTGGGGTTGTCAAAAAAGGTGACGTCGTTAAAGCCGTTATCGTTCGTACTAAATCAGGAGCTCGTCGTACAGACGGTTCATACATCAAATTCGATGAAAATGCTGCGGTTATTATCCGTGACGATAAGAGCCCTCGTGGAACTCGTATCTTTGGCCCAGTTGCCCGCGAATTGCGTGAAGGCAACTTTATGAAGATCGTTTCCCTAGCACCAGAAGTATTGTAATAGTGATTCTTATCTAAAGGAGGTGCGAAACAAACATGTTTGTTAAAAAAGGCGATAAAGTTAAAGTTATCACTGGTAAAGACAAAAACAAAGAAGGCGTTGTGCTAGCAGCGTTTCCTAAAAATGACAAAGTCGTTGTTGAAGGTGTCAATGTTGTCAAAAAACACCAAAAACCTTCTCAAACTGCTCCTCAAGGCGGAATCGTTGAAATGGAAGCACCAATTCATGTTTCTAACGTGATGGTGGTTGATCCATCGAACGGTGAAGCTACGCGTGTCGGTTACAAAGAAGTTGACGGCAAAAAAGTCCGCGTTTCTAAGAAAACCGGAGAAGTTCTTGATAAATAATCTGATGAAGGAAGGAGGGGCTAACAGATGAACCGCCTTAAAGAAAAATATTCAAAAGAAGTTGTCCCATCATTAATGGACAAATTTAACTACAGCTCAATCATGGAAGCACCAAAAGTTGATAAAATCGTTATCAACATGGGTGTCGGTGACGCTGTTTCTAATGCTAAAAACTTAGACAAAGCTGTTGAAGAATTACAATTGATCTCAGGTCAAAAACCATTGATCACAAAAGCGAAAAAATCTATCGCAGGATTCCGTTTACGTGAAGGAATGCCAATCGGTGCGAAAGTAACTCTACGCGGCGAAAGAATGTATGAATTCTTAGATAAACTAGTAAGTGTGTCATTGCCACGTGTCCGTGACTTCCACGGTGTGAGCAAAAAAGCGTTCGACGGACGCGGAAACTACACTTTAGGTATCAAAGAACAATTGATTTTCCCTGAAGTAGATTATGATTTGATCGACAAAGTACGTGGTATGGATATCGTGATTGTAACAACAGCAAACACAGATGAAGAATCTCGTGAATTGTTGACACAATTAGGCATGCCATTCCAAAAATAAAAAAAGGAGGCGAACTACGTGGCTAAAAAATCAATGATTGCTAAAAACAAACGCCCTGCTAAATTCTCAACGCAAGAATATACTCGTTGTGAACGTTGCGGACGTCCACATTCAGTTTATCGTAAATTTCATCTTTGCCGTATTTGCTTCCGCGAACTTGCCTATAAAGGACAAATTCCCGGCGTGAAGAAAGCTAGCTGGTAAACTATACTCGCATAAAGGAGGTAAATTATCCCATGGTCATGACAGATCCAATTGCAGATTTTCTAACGCGCGTGCGTAACGCAAACATGGTTAAACACGAAAGCCTAGAAGTACCTGCTTCAAAAATCAAACGTGATATCGCTGAAATCTTGAAACGTGAAGGTTTCGTCCGCGATGTTGAATACATTGAAGATGACAAACAAGGCGTGATCCGCGTATTTCTTAAATACGGTAAAAACGGTGAACGTGTTATCACAAACTTAAAACGTATCTCTAAACCAGGCTTGCGTGCTTATGTCAAAGCTGACGAAGTACCAAAAGTATTGAATGGTCTAGGAATCGCGATTATCTCAACTTCTGACGGTGTAATCACTGACAAAGAAGCTAGAGCAAAAAATGTTGGCGGCGAAGTAGTCGCTTATGTATGGTAATTTAAAATATTCCACAAGGAGGTGCCTCTAAGTGAGTCGTATCGGTAATAAGATCGTCGTTCTTCCTGCTGGTGTTGAAATCAAGCAAAACGGAAACGACATTACAGTTAAAGGACCTAAAGGTGAATTAACACGTACTTTCTCTTCTGATATCACAATGAATATCGAAGGAAACGAAGTAACATTCACTCGTCCAAATGATAGTAAAGAAATGAAAACTATCCACGGAACTACCCGTGCAAACTTCAACAACATGGTTGTTGGTGTTTCTGAAGGTTTCCAAAAAGCGTTAGAATTAATCGGGGTTGGGTACCGTGCTCAATTACAAGGGAAAAAACTTGTATTGAACGTTGGTTACTCTCATCCAGTTGAAATCGAAGCGCCAGCTGGAATCGAAATCGAAGTTCCTTCAAACACTTCTGTGATCGTTAAAGGATCAGATAAAGAAGTCGTTGGCGAATTGGCTGCCAATATCCGTGGCGTTCGTCCTCCAGAACCTTACAAAGGCAAAGGAATTCGTTATGTTGGCGAATTTGTACGCCGTAAAGAAGGTAAAACTGGTAAATAGTCGTAATTCTTTACGACTAGCAGCTTAGGCTAGCAAAATTAAAAGAGGTGACAAATTGTGATTACAAAACCAGATAAAAACAAGACACGTCAGAAAAGACATCGTCGTGTACGTAACAAAATCTCTGGTACTGCTGAGTGCCCACGCTTAAACGTGTTCCGTTCGAACAAAAACATCTACGCACAAGTAATTGATGACGTAGCGGGTGTGACGCTAGCAAGTGCCTCTGCCTTAGACAAAGAAGTTTCAGGTGCAACAAAAACTGAACAAGCACAAGCTGTCGGTAAATTAGTCGCAGAACGTGCAGCAGCAAAAGGTATTAAAGTAGTAGTCTTTGACCGTGGTGGATACCTTTACCATGGCCGTGTAGCAGCTTTAGCTGAAGCAGCTCGCGAAAATGGACTGGAATTTTAAGAGAAGGAGGAACACCATTCATGGTTTATATTGATCCAAAACATTTGGAATTAGAAGACCGCGTTGTTGCGATCAACCGTGTAACTAAAGTTGTTAAAGGTGGACGTCGTCTACGTTTTGCTGCATTAGTTGTTGTCGGTGACAAAAACGGACACGTAGGTTTCGGTACTGGTAAAGCGCAAGAAGTACCAGAAGCAATCCGTAAAGCAATCGAAGACGCGAAGAAAAACTTGGTGGAAGTACCAATGGTTGGTTCTACAATCCCTCACGAAGTTATCGGTGTATTCGGCGGCGGACGCATCCTTATGAAACCTGCTGTAGAAGGTTCTGGGGTAGCTGCTGGTGGACCAGTTCGTGCCGTATTGGAATTAGCTGGGGTAGCTGATATCACATCTAAATCTTTAGGTTCTAACACACCAATCAACGTTGTTCGCGCAACAGTTGAAGGTTTAAAACAATTAAAACGCGCTGAAGAAGTGGCAGCACTTCGCGGCAAATCAGTAGAAGAATTAATCGGTTAAGGAGGACACTATAATGGCTGAATTGAAAATTACTTTAAAACGCAGTATTATCGGACGTCCCCAAAACCAACGTGATACTGTAAAAGCGTTAGGTCTTACAAAGTTGAATTCAACAGTTGTAAAACCTGCTAATGATGCAATCAAAGGCATGGTTAACACTGTTTCTCACTTAGTGGACGTTGAAGAGGTCTAAGGATCAGCAGATCTAGTTTGATTAAGGAGGTGCCAAACCTATGAAACTTCATGAATTAAAACCATCAGAAGGCTCACGCCAAGTACGTAACCGTGTCGGACGAGGAACTTCATCTGGTAACGGTAAAACAGCTGGACGTGGACAAAAAGGTCAAAAAGCTCGTTCAGGCGGCGGAGTACGTCTAGGATTCGAAGGTGGACAAACACCATTGTTCCGTCGTTTACCAAAACGTGGCTTTACAAATGTGAACCGCAAAGAATATGCAGTCATCAATCTTGATGTCTTGAACCGCTTTGAAGACGGTGCTGAAGTAACACCTGTTGCTTTACACGAAGCTGGAATCGTCAAAGACGAAAAAGCTGGAATCAAAGTATTAGCTAACGGAGAATTAACGAAGAAATTGACTGTGAAAGCAGCTAAATTCTCAAAAGCAGCTGAAGAAGCAATCGTTGCTGCTGGTGGATCAATCGAGGTGATCTAATGATCAGACTATTGAAGGATGCCTTTAAGGTTAAGGATATTAGATCCAGAATATTGTTCACCGTCTTAATCTTGTTTGTCTTTCGTCTGGGAACACATATTACTGTGCCAGGCGTAGACGCAAGTCGCCTAAATACCATCGCGGATCTACCATTTTTAAACATGTTAAACTTGGTAAGTGGTGGCGCCATGCAACAATTTTCGATTTTCTCGATGGGGGTTTCGCCTTACATCACTGCCTCAATTGTCATTCAGTTGTTGCAGATGGATATCGTCCCTAAATTTGTTGAATGGTCGAAACAAGGTGAAGTGGGTCGTAAGAAATTAAATCAGGCAACACGTTACTTGACGTTGGTATTAGGCTTTGTCCAATCCATGACATTAACGGCTGGATTTAACTATTACACTCAACTCGGGTTTGTAAACAATCCTAATATGGCAACCTATATCGTGATCGGACTGATTTTAACAGCCGGAACGATGTTAGTCACTTGGTTAGGAGAACAGATCACCGAGCGTGGTATCGGAAACGGTGTGTCAATGATCATCTTTGCGGGGATCATTTCACGCTTACCAGCAAGCATCAAAGAATTGATTGAAGATTACTTCATTAACGTGGATCAATCGGATATCTGGCTAAATGCTATCTTTATGGCGCTGCTTGTGATCGCTGTGTTGATCGTCATTACTTTAGTAACGTATGTTCAACAGGCAGAACGCAAGATTCCGATCCAATATACAAAACGGGTAGCAGGAGCGCCTACCAGCAGTTACCTTCCTTTGAAAGTAAATGCTGCCGGGGTTATCCCAGTTATCTTTGCCAGTTCTTTTATTACAACACCAAATGCGATCATTCAAGCATTAGGTAGTTCATATAGAGGAGAAACTTGGTACGAAGTGGTGCAAACGATCTTTAGTTACAACACTGTACCGGGTGCGATCATCTACACTGTCTTGATTGTTGCGTTTACCTTCTTCTACGCATTTGTTCAAGTGAACCCTGAGAAATTAGCGGAAAACTTGCAAAAACAAGGAAGTTACATTCCGAGTGTGCGTCCTGGTAAAGGAACAGAAGAATATGTATCGCGTTTGTTGATGCGATTAAGCACGGTTGGATCGATCTTTTTAGGATTGGTTGCTTTACTTCCAATCATCGCTCAGATGGCTTGGAATTTACCGCAATCGATCGGACTAGGTGGAACGAGTCTATTGATCATTATCGGTGTGGCACTTGATACTGCCAAGCAGTTAGAAGGGCTTATGCTGAAACGGAAATATACTGGTTTCATCAATTAAAGTTATTGAAGTGTTGAGGATTTCCTCAACACTATTCAAAAACTTACAGGAGGAATTAGAATGAACTTCATTTTAATGGGATTACCTGGTGCTGGAAAAGGTACTCAGGCAGAACGTATCGTTGCTGAATACGGTCTTCCTCATATTTCAACAGGCGATATGTTTCGGGCTGCGATGGCGAACGAAACAGAACTAGGCCTTAAAGCAAAATCATACATGGATCAAGGCGCATTAGTTCCTGATGAGGTTACAAATGGGATCGTTAAAGAACGTTTAGCTGAACCTGATACCGAGAAAGGTTTCTTATTAGATGGTTTTCCTCGTACTTTGGATCAAGCAAAAGCGTTAGATGAGATGCTAGCTGACCTTAACAAAAAACTTGATGCCGTTATTGATATTCATGTTCCTGAAGAAGTTCTTGTAGAACGTTTAGCCGGCCGCTTCATGTGCCGCAATTGTGGGGCAACTTATCATAAATTGTTCAATCCTCCCAAAGAGGAAGGAACATGTGATCGTTGTGGAAGTCATGACTTCTACCAGCGTGAAGATGATAAGCCTGAGACGGTCAAAAATCGTCTAGCTGTCAATATCAAAAGCAGTGAACCAATTTTGACTTATTACAAAGACAAAGGGTTATTGCAATCGATTGATGGGGATCGCGACATCGACGCTGTATTCGAAGATGTTCAAAAGATCATTGACTAATCATAGATTGCCCGAGTCCAACTTGCAGCTTAAAACTTTCTCTTGAAATCTTTGACAGGATATGATAGAATATGTCAGTCCGACTTCTACTTTTTATTAAGTAGGAGCATAGTTTGAGAATATCAGGTGGGAACCGAGTTTCCGCCATTTTATCGTGTGAAAATCACAAGTACAAGGAGGTACTGTGCGTGGCAAAAGAAGATATGATTGAAGTCGAAGGTACAGTCGTCGAAACTTTGCCGAATGCAATGTTTAAAGTAGAATTGGAAAACGGACACCAAGTTCTAGCGACCGTTTCTGGTAAGATCCGGATGCACTACATTCGTATTTTACCTGGAGACAAAGTAACGGTGGAATTATCCCCGTATGATCTGAACCGTGGCCGCATTACTTATCGCTTTAAATAATTGTACTCCGTAAAACCACAGGAGGTATTATCATGAAAGTAAGACCATCAGTAAAACCAATGTGCGAACATTGTAAAGTAATTCGTCGTAAAGGACGCGTTATGGTGATTTGCCCAGCAAATCCAAAACATAAACAACGTCAAGGATAATCGGAGGTGTAACAAATATGGCTCGTATTGCAGGAGTAGATATTCCTCGTGATAAACGTGTGGTCGTTTCACTTACTTATATCTATGGTATTGGTAACACGACTGCAAAACAAATTTTAGCTGACGCTGGCGTGTCTGAAGAAGTTCGTGTTCGTGATTTAACGAATGAACAAACAGATGCTATCCGTGCAGAAGTTGATAAATTAAAAGTTGAAGGTGACCTTCGTCGTGAAGTGAACTTAAACATCAAACGATTGATGGAAATCGGTTCTTACCGTGGGATCCGTCATCGCCGTGGATTGCCAGTTCGTGGACAAAACACGAAAAACAATGCACGTACTCGTAAAGGCCCGTCTAAAACAGTCGCAGGCAAGAAAAAATAATTCCTAAGTGAAGGAGGTTAAAACTTCATGGCAGCAAAAAAAGTGAGTCGTAAACGCCGTGTGAAAAAGAATATTGAAGCGGGTATTGCACATATTCACTCAACATTCAATAATACAATCGTAATGATCACTGATACTCATGGTAATGCATTAGCATGGTCATCAGCTGGTTCATTAGGTTTCAAAGGAAGCAAAAAATCTACTCCTTTTGCCGCTCAAATGGCAGCAGAAACAGCTACCAAAGCAGCAATGGAACACGGATTAAGAACTGTTGAAGTAACAGTTAAAGGACCTGGTTCTGGACGTGAAGCAGCAATTCGTTCATTACAAGCAGCAGGTTTGGAAGTGAGTGCGATCCGTGACGTGACTCCAGTCCCTCATAATGGATGCCGCCCTCCAAAACGCCGTCGTGTTTAATGAGTGCTGCTCATTTTGAGTGTAACAAATACGTCATTGAACAAGACACTTTTCGTTTTGAAAGGGGTAATAGATAAGAATGATTGAATTCGAAAAACCAAGAATCGCAAAGATTGATGAAGACAAAGATTATGGCAAGTTCATCGTGGAACCTCTTGAAAGAGGCTACGGAACTACACTAGGAAATTCCCTACGTCGTATTTTATTATCTTCTTTACCTGGTGCGGCAATCACCAATATTCAAATCGATGGAGTTTTACACGAATTCTCAACTGTTAAGGGTGTTCGGGAAGACGTTGCTCAAATCATCTTGAATATTAAAGGTCTTGCATTGAAAATGTACGGGGATGAAGAAAAGACCCTTGAAATTGATATTTCAGGACCTGCTACAGTAACTGCTGGCGATATCATCGTTGATAGTGATGTAGAAATCCTTAACAAAGATATGTATATCTGTACCGTTTCTGAAGGTGCTACGTTCCATGCTCGCTTAACAGTGAAACCTGGCCGCGGCTACGTTCAAGCGGACGAAAACAAAAAAGAAGACATGCCAATCGGCGTTCTTCCAGTCGATTCAATCTATACACCAGTACGTCGTGTCAACTATCAAGTAGAAAACACACGTGTCGGTCGTCGAGATGATTTCGACAAATTAACGATGGAAATATGGACTGATGGCTCAATCGAACCATTGGAAGCAATGAGTTTGTCTGCGAAAATCATGACTGAACATTTAGACATCTTTGTTAACCTAACTGATGAAGCGAAAAACGCTGAAATCATGGTTGAAAAAGAAGAAACACAAAAAGAAAAAATGTTGGAAATGACGATCGAAGAATTAGACTTATCTGTTCGTTCATACAACTGTCTAAAACGTGCAGGAATCAATACTGTACAAGAATTGACAAACAAATCTGAACCAGAAATGATCAAAGTAAGAAACTTAGGCCGTAAATCTCTTGAAGAGGTCAAAGTGAAATTACATGATTTAGGTTTAGGACTACGTAAAGACGATTAAACCGTTTTCGATTACGTTAGTTCGGTTCGTCTGACCGATACAACATTCGAAAGTGAAGGAGGGAAACCACGTGAGTTATCGTAAACTAGGACGCACATCTAGCCAACGTAAAGCGATGTTGCGTGATTTGACAACTGATTTATTCATTAACGAACGTATCGTTACGACTGAAGCTCGTGCGAAAGAAGTTCGTTCAACTGCAGAAAAAATGATCACTTTAGGTAAACGTGGTGATTTGCATGCACGTCGTCAAGCAGCAGCATTCGTTCGTAATGAAGTTGCAAGTGTACGTGAAGAAAACGAAGAAGTAGTTATTGAATCAGCATTACAAAAATTATTCAATGATATCGCTCCTCGTTACACAGATCGCCAAGGTGGATATACTCGTATCTTGAAAACAGAACCAAGACGCGGAGATGCTGCACCAATGGTTATCCTAGAACTTGTTTAAAATCACACTTATCATCACTTTATAGATGTTTACTAAGAGTGTTATGATGTTGGAAGAAACTTTCCGAGTCTAGCTCAGCGCCTACACCTCGATGTATTTCGAGGTGTACGCACTCATCATAAAGTGCTTTTTTTTTACTTTCGATTACCTGTCAAGACAGGTGATGGCAAGTGAAAAAAAGATCTGGAGACAAATCGTGCGCGAATCATTGAAAAACGTGCGCTTTTTTGGTAGTGTTAGAAAGAATTAATCGCAAATGAAGGAGTCTATCATGAAGCCAATCATTGAATTGAATGCTATTACTGTGCGTTATAGCGAAGAAGAGCGTGCCGCGTTAAATAACGTATCCTTTTCCATCAACAAAGGGGAATGGGTGGCGTTGATCGGCCATAACGGCTCTGGAAAATCAACTTTAGCAAAAACCATCAATGGCTTGATCTTGCCGCAAGAAGGCAGTGTTTCTGTCGGCGAATTGCCTTTGAATGAAGAAAATATCTGGAATATTCGAAAAATGGTCGGTATGGTCTTTCAAAACCCTGACAATCAATTCGTTGGTTCGACGGTGGAAGATGATGTGGCTTTCGGTTTAGAAAATCAAGGAATCCCGCGAGAAGAAATGCTGGTTCGTGTCAAAGACGCTCTGGAACAAGTACGGATGAGCGAGTTTGCGACGCGGGAACCCGCGCGCCTTTCTGGTGGTCAAAAACAACGGGTAGCCATTGCCGGTGTCGTTGCACTGCGCCCGGATATCATCATTCTTGATGAAGCCACTAGTATGCTAGATCCAGAAGGCCGTGAAGAAGTGATCGCAACGATCAAAAAAATCAAAGAGAAAAACAATTTGACCGTGCTATCGATCACCCATGATATTGATGAAGCAGCTAACGCCAATCGGGTGCTGGTGATGCGTCAAGGAGAGCTCGTCCGCGAAGGGACACCAGCAGAGATTTTTTCTGCAGGTCCGGAACTGATTGAGCTAGGCTTAGATCTGCCGTTTCCTGAAAAATTAAAGGCGGCACTAAAACAGCGGGGCGTCACGGTACCACAAGCGTACTTAACTGAAGAAGGGATGGTGGATTGGCTATGGACATCCGTTTTGAACAAGTAGGATTCACCTACCAACCGCATTCTCCGTTTGAACAACGGGTTTTGTTCGATATCGATTTAGAGATCAAAGAAGGCTCTTATACCGCCTTAGTCGGTCATACGGGTAGCGGAAAATCTACGTTGCTGCAGCACTTGAATGCATTATTAAAACCAACGACTGGAACGGTCACGATCGGTGAGCGAGTCATCAAACCCGAGTCAGACAACAAAAATCTAAAACCGTTACGTAAAAAAGTCGGGATCGTTTTTCAATTTCCTGAATCCCAATTATTTGAAGAAACCGTTGCGAGAGATATCGCTTTTGGACCGAAAAACTTTGGCATCTCCGAAGAAGAAGCCAAAGGTTTAGCCCAAGAATACATTCAATTGGTAGGTTTAGATGAAAGTTTTCTGGAACGTTCACCATTTGACCTTTCAGGGGGCCAAATGCGCCGTGTAGCGATTGCTGGAGTCTTAGCTATGGAACCAGAAGTTTTGGTCTTAGATGAGCCGACAGCTGGCTTAGATCCACAAGGACGCAAAGAGATGATGGAAATGTTTGATCGCCTGCATCGGGAAAAGAACATGACGATCATTTTAGTGACCCACTTGATGGATGATGTGGCGAACTATGCTGATTATGTCTATGTGTTAGAAAAGGGACGTCTCGTCAAAGCCGGCACGCCGTCCGTTGTGTTTCAAGACACTGCTTGGCTGCAAGAAAAGCAGTTGGGGGTACCGACAGCAACCGCATTTGCGGAGCAACTACAAGCCAGAGGATTGGCATTTGAGCAGTTGCCGCTAACGGCTGATGAACTGGCAGATGTTTTAGTAGCAAAGGGGGCGACTGCCCATGATGAATAAACTGATTTTCGGTCGTTTTATTCCCGGGGACTCCTTGATCCACCGTTTAGATCCACGGGTCAAATTGATTGCTAGTTTTTATTTTATCGCGATTATCTTTTTGGCGAATAATTGGCAAAGCTATTTATTAGCGGGGGCTTTTACGCTTTTTTGTATCTCTTTTTCAAAAATTGATTTTGGCTTCTTTATTCGCGGCGTACGTCCTTTGATTTGGCTGATTTTGTTTACCGTGGCGTTACAGATTTTATTTACTACCGGCGGTGACGTCTATTGGTCTTGGTGGATCTTTAACATCACAGAATTTGGTGTCCAAAATGGGATCTTTATTTTTTGTCGTTTTGTTTTGATCATTTTCATGTCGACTCTGTTGACGTTAACGACGCCCCCATTAGAGCTTTCAGATGCGATCGAATACATTTTGCGTCCTTTAAAAGCGATCCGTTTCCCTGTCCATGAAATCTCACTGATGCTGTCGATTGCGTTGCGCTTTGTACCAACCTTGATGGATGAAACAGAAAAAATTATGAATGCTCAGCGTGCCCGCGGGGTCGATTTCGGCGAAGGGGGACTGTTGCAGAAGATGAAGGCGATCGTTCCTTTATTGATTCCTTTATTTGTCAGCAGCTTTAACCGTGCGGAAGATCTAGCTACCGCTATGGAAGCCAGAGGCTATCAAGGCGGCGAAGGGCGTACCAAGTATCGTATTTTGCACTGGCATCAACGGGACACATTGGTTGTCATCGTTTTTGCGCTCTTTACAGTAGCATTAGTGTTCTTAAGAGGATAAACGAAGACCTATGATTGAAGTCAACCCACGAAAGGTTCTTAACGAAGCAACGAGACTGCTGGCAATCCCAGCGGCTGGTTCGAAAAGGCCTGTCGATCGATCAGACTTTTCTCATAGGCCTTTTTTTGAAAAAATAGAAAGAAACAGGTGATTCAATGGTCCGCTATAAAGCGACGATCGCTTATGATGGTACGAATTTTCAAGGATTTCAGCGTCAACCCAATGGACGAACGGTTCAAGAAGAGATTGAAAAGACATTAACGAAGATGAACAATGGGCAACCGATCCAGATTCATGGCTCTGGCCGCACCGATGCGGGGGTCCATGCGCAAGGGCAAGTGATCCACTTCGATTTCCCTCAAAAGCGTCCACTGGAAAAAATGCGCTTTGGATTAGATACCCAAACGCCAGAAGATGTTGCGGTAAAATCGGTGGAGATCGTTGACGATACCTTCCATGCCCGCTACTTAGTCATTGAAAAAACCTACCAGTTTCGGGTAGACATTGGGAAACCCCGCAGTCCTTTCCGCCGCCATTATGCCAGCTATTATCCGTATCCGCTAGATTTGGAAAAAATCCAACGAGCGTTGCCAGATTTTTTAGGCACCCATGACTTTACCAGTTTTTGTGCGACGGGCAGTTCAGTCGATGACAAGACGCGGACGATCCATGAGGCGTCCATGGCGGTCAATGACGCTGGAGATGAGTTGATTTTTACCTTTCGCGGCGATGGATTTTTGTACAAGATGATCCGGATCATGGTGGGCACATTGCTGAAAATCGGCAATGGACGGATCGCACCTGACAGCATTCCTGCAATCATTGCGCAAAAAGACCGAAATGCGGCAGGTCCCACGGCTCATCCAGAAGGATTGTATTTGGTTCATGTTGCTTATGAATAAGGAAAAACACAAGCTTCGCTGCTCTTACACAACAAGAGATAGCGAAAGCTTGTGTTTTTATTTTTTCTCAGGCAAAACAGAGGTGGTTTCTTGCCAATCTTCAGTCCTTTCCGTCGCGTTTTTAGGCGCAGCAATGGTGGGTGTTTTTTCCAAGGTACCGGCAGCGACTAAGGCGGCGATGGCTACCAAAAATGCGAAAAGCAAGTAAAGCAGCCAGCTCCAAGCAACGTGATAGCGATTGCCGATGCCTAAAAAGACCATTTGTCCGACAGGTCCCCCTAGCATCACAATGGTGGAAAAGATCCCGCTGCTGATGGCGAGATGTTCTTCATCAATCTCACGAATCAGATATGCCGAAAAACGAGGATTGATTTTTCCAATCAGATAGCCTTCAGCAAAGAGCAGCGCAATCATGAGCCAACGGTTATGCAGGAAGAGAAAATTCAAGGTCAACAGACATAAAACGAAAGAGGTATACGCAATCAAGCGAACCAGACCGGTATTCTTGAACCAGTCGGCAGCAAACAAGGCGCCAGCGACCATACCGATCGAAGTAGCGATGCCTGCCATCGCAACGGTGTTGCCATAAGTGGCAAACCAAAGCGCAAGGTCATCCAACAGCTGGAGATTTAGTAGACCGCTCGTACTAGCAGCTAAGGTATTGATCAGTAAGGCAAAGAGGATCATCTTTTTAAGAAAAGCCGTACCAGTCAATAATTTAAAAGTATCCGAGAAATTCTGAAAGAGTGGTGTTGCTGCTTGATTGATTTTCCCTGGCACCGCATAGAAGAGCGAGCGGTTCAGGAAGATCACGATCGCGGCTAAGAAAAACGTCACGGCATTGATCAAACCAAAAGCCGCAAAGTTATTATTCAGTAAAATGATCCCCCAAGCACCGATGCCTTGAAAGACGATTTGAACGGTGGTTTGACACGCCATTTGAAAGCCCATGGCACTGTCTAAGGTATCAGCAGGCACAAGACGGCGAACATAGGGCAGCTGTAACCCAGAACAATAAGCGCCCAAACAATCAGATACAATGTTGATGCCTAGCAAAAGGAAGAAAGACCATAAACTAGGCGGCAGTTGGATCAAAAAAGCGAGTGCCACAAAAAGGACTCCTTGTAATAGTCGACTGCTGATCATCCATTGCACTTTGTTTTTGGTACGATCGGCTAGATAGCCGGTCAGGATCCGTAAGAGATCAGGGATCAGCAGTGCCATGGAGGCTAAGGAAACAGCAAGGGCATTAAAGGGTAAAGTACTGGCATAAACTACAAAGACGATATTATATAAACTCATGCCGATACCGCTGAGTAAGGCGGCGTTGACTAAGGCACGATAGCCGTTGTTCTGTTGATATTCTTTCATCGAAATCATCCTTTCACGTTCTACGTTGTAAAATCAGTATAGGATGCTTTATACTAAGAGAAGAAAATAATCCACTATAGTGGAATTTAAATGTACCAGGAGCATACCAGAGGTTACTGTCATGAGTGATTAGCAGTTAAAAGAGTGGCATGTAAATAAGGTGCCGCAGATTTTGTTACTCAACATTTTATAGGTTTGAATCTAAACTTGAAATCTAGAACAGGAAAATTTAATTGCGGAGCTTCATTCGTGAAGTGGGATTGGTTTGGCGTTTGTAGACCGATCGTTGTGAGGAGGATGGTTATGGAAGAAGGAAAACTGTACCGACAATTGCGCAAAGAGCGCGGCTATACGATCGCTCAAGTGGCGGATGAACAAAACAGTCGCTCGTTTATCAGTAAATTTGAGCAAGGTGCTTCAAGTATCAGTATTCATCGATTGGAACGCTTATTAGAAAATATCCATGTCACAGTGGAAGAGTTTTATTATTTGCGTGCGCAGCAAAAGGGCGTAAAAGGGCACGACAACCTGATGAGCTTTCCCAGCTATATGACGAGCGAATTTATGGATTTACTGGATCGAATTTTAGGGATCAACAAAGAAGCTTATTTGAGTAACGCCCACGCCCAGAGAAGCAAAGAAGGGCTGGAGGAAATGCGTAGCGAACTGATCGCCGCTTCCAAACAGCATTCTTTTGTTTTTCTGTACCTTGAGATCACAAAGGAGATACATGAAATCAATCTCTCAGGTCCTAAACCCGATCACTCTTCTGGCGACTATATGGAAAAGCTACGCACCAAAACCCGCCCCGTCATTTCCTACCTTACGAAAGTAGACAACTGGGGCGTTTATGAGATTTTGCTGTTTCGTTATTTTCAATTCTTGTTTCCTGTCGAAACCTCCTATCACTTACTGCAGATCGCTATCTCTCGCACAAAAAAAGAACAAGGTTTGTCCTTGATGCGAGAAATTCAAATGGATTTGATTTTTAGTTGTTTTACGACGTTTGTCAATTTTCGCCGCCTGGAGTGGGCAAAAGAGGTGTTGACCATTGCAGAGGAATTATTGGCAGATCGCGGAGACATGCTAAACAGTACGCATCTTCTTTGCTATCAAGGATGGTACTGGTATATTTATGGCGATCAAGAAAAAGGACTGTTGAAAATCGATCAAGGGCTTTCGATCTTTCGCGTCTTAAAACAAACCAAAATGGTTAAATTATGGGAGCGATCGTTGCACTCCATCAAGAAAAATGCGGAAGAACCCAACAGTTATCTTATGTTTCGCTAAACGCTCTAAGGGCTAACGGGCTAGGCATTTGGCCCCGCATCGAAGGGGACTTAGTCGGTAATGGATGCTAAGACCACTAGAGCGAACAACTGCGGAACCTGAGCACAAAAAAGAACCAAACTCACCGATCATTGAGCGACACCCATAAGTCAGCTTTTGCTCTAACTTAAGGAGATCGCCTCAAAAAGACGAGTTGGTTCTTTTTCGATTAGGTTTCTGGTGGTTGATCCATGAGTTGGCGTTGGTTGTCCAAGACTTGCTTTTTGGCTACTTGTTTCTGGTAAAACCAAGCAAACAAGATAAACAATGCGATGCAGCCAAAGAACAAGCAAACACCGATAACAAAGCCTTGCGGCAAGAAGGAGAGTTCCAAGTGATGGGTGCCACTTGGGATCGTCACACTGATAAAGCCATCTTGAAAGGCCGTGATTGGGACTTCTTTGCCGTCAAGCGTAGCAGTCCAGCCCTTGTCATAAGGGATGGTTGTTACAAGCTGCTGCTCTTTTTCAGTCGTGATGTCGGCTTTGGCACTGCGTTTGCCGACAGTCATAGCGACCCCTCGTTCTTGGATCGCATCAATTGCTTGTTGGTAGGCGTTGGTATCCAAGGTCACGACTTGCGGGTTTTGGAAGGAGATTTCAGGCGTTCCGTAGAAGCTGACGGTGAATTGAACCGTCGTATCGGTCTCATAATGTCCTAAGTCGTAGTATTGACCGTTGATACTGATTTGCGTTTCTCGCTGCTGACCGTTGACTGTCACGGTGGCAGATGAGCTTTCCAATTCCCCAAAGTTGGCAGGGAAGAGACTCAAGTATGCTTGCGAGTTCGCTGGAACCTCCACTTGCCAAGTCACTTCTTTTGCGACATTGCTTTCTTGTTCGGTAAATTTCATATACATGCCGTCATTGGTGATATCTGTATTTTTACTATGGATCACCGTGATCGGCTGAAAGGCAAAATACTCTAAATTTAAATCGGCCAAGCCATTGAAAAGATTTTTCTGGCTCGTCAAGTTGTCGTTTTGCGGCTGTTCAATCGATTCGATGGTCGGTTCAGCCAAGAAACCTAGAGGTAACGCATTTTGATTTTCATAGAGCTTGTATTCACCAGATTCTCCGACTCGTTGAAAGCCGTATTTGGTGAGATTTGGCTTGGAGATATTGTATTTGATTCCTGTAAAAGCATCCATCAGCAAGGTATTATTCGGATAGCGGATATTTAAATTGGTGCCGCGAGACCGAAAGCCCAGCTTATCCAGGTAGCTTGAGGAATTGCGGTTACGAATTGAAGAAAACATGCTGACCCCGCTGTAGCCATAATTGATACTGTCGTTGGAAGAAACAGGATCAAGGTTTTCTAATCGGAAAAAGGTATCATTGTCTTCGTTGGCTTGAGTGACTAGTTTTTTGATGTCCGGATAAGGTTCTGTATACAAACTACGAGAAGCATAGTTCCAATCATTCAAAATTCCGCGAACCATGCCGCTCGTATTGACGGCCATTTCTCCGCAGACGAAGATCAGCATCAAGATCGTCACTCGTTTTTGTGTTAAAAGACCTAATTGCCCGAACCCAATACATAACAAGTAAAGAACAAAGAATACGATCGTTAGCGCAAAGGAAGTAGCGGAAACATATTCATAGGTTCCGGCTCCTTTCAATGCGTAGGAGAGGGCAAATACCACGATCGTAGAAAGACCAATAATGAGAAACAATCCGCGATCTTTTTGCTGAAGTTGCTCCCATCCGTATCCCGCCAGCATGATCACTAAGAAGGAGAACAAATAGGCATAGCGGAAAAGGAACATATTTGGGGCATGCATCCCATGCCAAAAAAGATTCATCGGCACGATATAAAAACTGGCGATCAAAACAGCAAACATGCCAGCGTATAAGAATTTATCTTTCAAGCGGATTTTCTTCGAAACAAAATATAAAATACACAACAGCAACGGCAATAAGCCGATATAGATGAAGGGAATGGAGCCGTATTTTGTCGTATCGTAAACACCGATCATGTTTTTCATCACGAGATCAAAGACATCGGTGGCTTCGGTTTTAAAGGAAGAAATCGTCGTCAATTCTTCCCCGTTCGACCGCAAATCTAATAAGGCAGGTAAGATGATCACCATTGAGGCGCCGCCAGCTAACAAAGAGGTGATGCCGTAAGGAATGATCGCCCCGCGAGCTTGCTTCCAGTTGCGACCCAATTGAACCAAGAAATACATCACGGAAAAGAGACCGATCATAAAGCCCATGTAAAAACTGGATAAAAATAACAGCAGATAACTGATAAATAACACGACTGTTTTTTTCTTTTTCACTAACCGGTCAATACCTAAAATCACTAGCGGTAGATAGATCATGGCATCAAGCCACATGATCAGTTCCGAATGGGCGGTGATGAAGGACATCAAGGCATAACAGACTGCTAAGGTCACATGCTGCCAACGTTGGATCTTAAAGGTTTGGCTGGCATAGAACCAAAACGCCAAGCCCGCACTGCCGATTTTGATCAAGGTTAAAAAGTACAGCGCATCTGGCATTAGCTGATTTGGGAAAAATAAGACGAGGGGAGTGAAGATTCCCCCTAAATAATAGGAGATCAATGCCAGATAATTTAAGCCTAAAGAGGCGTTCCATGTATAAAAGATACTTTGCTTGCCTAAGAGCATATTGCGAAAGCTGGCATGAAAGTTTGAGAATTGCGAAAAGGCATCACTGGCTAAGACACTGCGGCTGCTGCCGGGGTAGATACCGATGGTCAAATAGATCACTGCCATGATAAGAAACGGCAAGAAGAAACTAGCAAGCATATAAGGCCAATGTTGTTTGGCAAATGTTTTTATTTTCGTCACAAGAAGTCACCTGTTCTTTATCAATTTTTTCTTAGTTTACCACAGGTGAATCGATTAAAAAAACAAAGACCTATTTTCTTTAATGAAAACCTAAGTGAAAGCGCACCAAAGAAAAAAGGGTACAAAAAAAGCCGTTCAAAACGAACGGCCGAAAAGGTCTAATTATACGCGCTCAACTTTTCCAGATTTCAAAGCACGAGTTGACACCCAAACTTTTTTAGGTTTTCCGTCAATCATAACGCGAACTTTTTGCAAGTTAGGTTTCACAGTACGTTTTGTCGCATTCATTGCGTGAGAACGATTGTTTCCACTTGCAGTTTTACGTCCAGTAAAGTAACAAACTTTAGCCATGTGGTTATTTCCTCCTTTGCCTTGATGTTGGAGCGCTATTTCAGCTCATACCATCTGAATTTATCACAGAAAGGTGAAAAAAGCAAGAGTAATTTTCAAGAAACATTGACTTTTCCCAGTAAACATTGTAAATTAAACAAGGTCGAAATGCAAGACGTTTGGTCAGAAAGCCCCTTTTCATATGTCTCATCCTTTTATTTGCGGTACAGCTATGATAAAATATGTAAGAAGAAAGATGGGTCATGCCCGTTGAAGGAGGCTATAAAATGGCTGTAAAAATTCAAACCTCATCAGGTATTATTGAAATCAGCAATGAAGTCATTGCAACAGTGGTCGGAGGCGCAGCAACAGATGTGTTCGGCATTGTTGGTATGGCTAGCAAGAAACAAATCAAAGATAACATCAATGAAATTTTACGAAAAGAAAATTATTCTCGCGGTGTCGTTGTCCGCCAAGAAGAAAACGGCATTGCAGTGGATGTATACACGATTGTTAGCTATGGAACAAAAATTTCCGAAGTTTCCCGCAACGTGCAGGAAAAAGTGAAATACAACTTAGAAACGATGCTAGGTGTATCTGCGAACTCGGTAAATGTATTTGTTCAAGGCGTACGTGTACTGCCAGATTAGGCAAGGGATCCGTTCATGGCGGATGATTTTAAGGAGGACTATCTAAGTGAAGGTAACGAATATCAGCGCAAGTCAGTTTCAAGAAATGGTGCAGGCAGGCGCGGCTCGTCTACAAGTTAATGCAGAGTTTGTCAACTCATTGAATGTGTTTCCTGTTCCAGATGGAGACACCGGGACAAACATGAATCTATCCATGACCAGTGGAGCAAAAGCTGTCGCAGATGCGACTTCAGAAAACGTCGGCGATCTTGCCGCTACACTTTCAAAAGGACTATTGATGGGCGCACGTGGGAATTCCGGCGTCATTTTGTCTCAATTATTCCGCGGTTTTTCTAAAGCTATCCCGACCGCAGAAACACTCACTGCACCAGAATTGGCTCAAGCCTTTACTCATGGAGTAGAAACCGCCTATAAAGCAGTCATGAAACCTGTGGAAGGAACCATCTTGACTGTGGCACGCATCTCAGCTGAATATGGCGAGAAAAAAGCACAAACTACCGATGATTGTATCGAAGTGATGAAAGCCGTGGTTCACGGCGCAAAACGTTCATTGGCGAAAACCCCTGATCTATTGCCCGTCTTAAAAGAAGTCGGCGTGGTAGATAGCGGCGGTCAAGGATTGTTGTTTATCTATGAAGGCTTCTTAAATGCATTGACTGGGGAATACCCAGCCGATGAAATCTTCGAACCTTCCCCAGCGGCTATGGACGAAATGGTCAATGCCGAACATCATCGCAGCGTTCAAGGGCACTTAGCGACAGAAGACATCACCTTTGGTTATTGTACAGAAATCATGGTGAAGATCGGTGAAGGTCCGACTGTAGATAGTGAATTTGATTATGAAACATTCCGTAATTACTTAAACGAGTTAGGGGATTCCTTATTAGTGGTCAATGACGATGAGATCATCAAAGTCCATGTCCATACGGAACATCCCGGCGAAGTTATGAATTATGGTCAAAAATTCGGTTCGTTGGTGAAAATCAAAGTCGATAACATGCGTCTTCAGCATGAAACGATCTTGGAACACGATCAGCAAGAAGCAAAAACTGCACCAGTAAAACGTCCGCGGACACCATTTGCGATCATCGCGATCGCGGCTGGCGAAGGCTTGAAAGAATTGTTTACTAGCCTAGGCGCTTCTTATGTCATCAGTGGTGGCCAAACGATGAACCCAAGTACAGAAGACATTTTGGTGGCAATCAATGAAGTCAATGCTGATCAAGTGATCGTATTACCGAACAACAAAAATATCTTTATGGCTGCGCAGCAAGCAGCGGAAGTTTCCGAGATTCCAGTAGCGGTTGTTGAAACACGGACGATCTCTCAAGGGATGACGGCGATGCTAGCCTTCCACGAGCAATCCACACTAGCTGAAAACCAGCAAGCGATGACTGATGTCTTAGCAAGTGTTGTCAGTGGCTCAGTGACCCATGCGATCCGTAATACATCAATTGATGGCATCGAAATCACAGAAGGCGACTTCTTAGGAATGGTGGACGGCAAAATCGTTGTTTCTGTTCCCGATCGTTTCTCTGCTTCGATGACTACCTTAGAAAAAATGATCACAGAAGATACTGAGATCGTCACCATCATTATCGGTGAAGAAGGCAAAGCCAAAGAAGCAGCGAAAATCGAAGAAGCGATCGTTGAACTGCATCCTGAGATCGAAGTAGAGATCCATCAAGGAGATCAGCCGGTTTATCCATATCTTTTCTCAGCAGAATAAACAAATTAGGCGGCGGGGGCAAAAATCGTAGATGATTTTTGGCTCCGTCTTTTTCTATGAATGCAGGAACCCCTGCAATGAATCAAAATCACTTTTGGAAAAGGAGGGTACCTATGCTGAATCAGCCACTTACGGTATTAAAGGGTGTCGGAGAAAAACGCGCCCAAGACTTGGCGAGTTTAGGAATCGAAACCATCGAAGACCTGCTAAAGTATTACCCGTTTCGTTATGAAGACATTCAAGAACGGCAATTAGCGGAGATTCAAGACCAAGAAAAAGTAACGATCAAGGGGATCGTCGTTTCCCCACCGGTCGTCAATCGCTTTGGTTACAAGAAAAGTCGGTTGCAATTTCGCATGATGCAAGACCACGATGTCTTTAATGTCTCCTTTTTCAATCAGCCTTATTTGAAGGACAAAGTAGAGGTCTCAGAAGAGATCGCCGTCTATGGCAAATGGGACGCCAAACGCAAAGGACTGACGGGAATGAAAATTCTCGGCAGCAAGAGCGCAGAAGACTTTGCCCCAATTTATCATGTCAATAAAGCCGTGCGTCAAAGTGTGTTGATCGAACTGATCAAACAGGCATTTCTTGATTTTGGTGATCAGATCACAGAGATCTTGCCTTTGTCATTGATCGAAAAATATCGCTTGTTGGATCGAAAATCCGCGATGTTTGCAATGCATTTTCCCAAAGATCCCCAAGAGAGCCATCAAGCGAAGCGTCGGGTGATTTTTGAAGAGTTTTTTTTGTTCCAAATGCAGATCCAAGGACTGAAGAAAAGCGAAAAAGCCGAGAAAAACGGCTTGGCGATCGATTATGATGTGCAACGCTTGAAAGAATTTACTCGTAAACTGCCCTTTGAATTGACGAATGCGCAAAAGCGCGTGACCAATGAAATCTGCCATGACCTGAAAAGTCCGCAGCACATGCAGCGGCTCTTACAAGGAGATGTAGGGAGCGGGAAAACAGTCGTTGCGGCGATCGCCCTCTATGCTACGATGACGGCTGGCTTTCAGGGCGCACTGATGGTGCCGACTGAAATTTTGGCCCAACAGCACCTAGAAAGCTTGAATCAACTCTTTGACCCCTTAGAAGTGACCACCGCTCTTTTGACAGGCTCGACCAAACCAAAAGAACGGCGGGTCATCTTAGAACAATTAGCAGCCGGGGAGATCGACATCATCGTTGGGACCCATGCACTGATTCAAGAAGGGGTAGACTTTGCACATCTTGGCTTAGTCATCACCGATGAACAACACCGTTTTGGGGTCAATCAGCGAAAAGTATTAAGGGAAAAAGGCTATCTGCCTGATGTGCTCTTTATGACCGCCACACCGATCCCACGTACACTAGCGATCACCGCCTATGGCGAAATGGATGTTTCGGTGATCGATGAAATGCCGGCAGGACGGATTCCTGTAGAGACGCGCTGGGTCCGGCCACCGCAGTTTGAATCGATCTTAGAGTGGGCGCAAAAAGAATTGGCACAGGGGCATCAGATGTATGTCATCTGTCCTTTGATCGAAGAATCCGAAATGCTGGATGTCAAGAATGCCACGGAGATTTATGAGCAGCTGCAAAGTTATTTTTCCCCAACCTATCAAGTAGGGATGTTGCACGGGAAAATGAAGAATCAAGAAAAAGACACTATTATGGAAGCATTCAAAGAAAATCAACTGCAGATCTTGGTTTCCACGACGGTCATCGAAGTAGGGGTCAATGTTCCCAATGCGACAGTGATGCTGATCATCGATGCTGATCGTTTCGGATTAGCCCAGCTCCACCAATTACGTGGACGGGTAGGACGCGGCGCCGATGCTTCTTACTGTATTTTGATCGCGAACCCGAAAAATGAGACGGGGGTCGAACGAATGAAAATCATGACAGAAACCACCAACGGCTTTGTAGTCAGCGAAAAAGACCTGCAGTTGCGGGGGCCAGGAGAAGTCTTCGGCAATCGACAATCGGGCTTGCCAGAGTTTGCGGCTGCCGATTTGGTCGCGGATGCCCATATTCTAGAAGTGGCACAAGTCGAAGCTACCCAGCTTTGGCAAAAAAACAGCTGGCAGCTGTTGCCAGAATTTTCGGCATTGGCGAACTATTTGGCAGCAAAAAAAGCAGACAAACAATTTTTTGATTAAAGAATATGCTATACTGATTGGGAAAATGAAGGGAGTGGCAGCGAGATGCGGATTGCTGTTGATGCAATGGGCGGAGACAACGCCCCAAAAGCGATCGTAGAAGGAGTCATGCTGGCGAAAAAAGACTTTCCAGAGATTGAATTCCTCCTTTACGGAAAAGAAAATGAAATCAAAAAATACATGACGGATGATAAAAATGTCACAATCATCCACACAGATGAAAAAATCAATAGTGATGACGAACCCGTCAAAGCAATCAGACGGAAAAAAACCGCTTCAATGGTCTTAGCGGCACAAGCAGTGAAAAATGGCGAAGCAGATGCGATTTTTTCAGCTGGAAATACCGGTGCCTTGTTAGCGGCTGGTTTGTTTATCGTCGGTCGGATCAAAGGAATCGATCGTCCAGGATTGATGTCCACAATGCCAGTGATCGGCAAAGATGCTGGCTTTGATATGCTGGATCTAGGTGCCAATGCCGACAATAAACCAGAACATTTGGCAAACTATGCCGTCTTAGGATCCTTTTACGCCCAAAAAGTTCGTGGGATCAATCGACCACGGGTCGGCTTGTTAAATAACGGAACGGAAGAAACCAAAGGTAGTGAATTAACGAAAAAAGCCTTTGAACTGCTGTCAGCGGATACTACGATCCACTTTATCGGCAATGTCGAAGCCCGGGAATTACTGGATGGTGCAGCTGACGTCGTCGTGACAGATGGCTTTACTGGGAACGCTGTTTTGAAATCGATCGAAGGAACCGCCTTGAACTTGATGGCGTTGTTGAAACAATCGATTCTTGATTCAGGTACCAAAGGAAAATTAGGCGCATTGTTACTGAAAGATGCATTGCGGAAAGTGAAAAATGAAATGGATTATGCGAAACATGGCGGGGCCGTATTGTTTGGTTTGAAAGCACCAGTCATCAAAACCCATGGTGCGACAGGACCAGAAGCGGTAGCGTACACCATCAAGCAGATCCATACGATGCTAGCAACAGATGTCGTGGCACAATTGGTCGCCCACTTTGAAGAAATGCCGGCTGCAAAAGACGAAACGCAATCATAATGCAATCATTGTAATGAAATTGCAAAAAAATCTAGACAAAAAGCATAGAAAGCAGTACAATGTTTGTTAGCCATTCTATGTTTTGTGCAAACGCGTGGAGGTGAAGCCAGTTGACACGAGATGAAGTATTCAAGAAAGTTGCGGTCGTGATCGCCAATCATTTTGAAATTGACGCAGAGAACGTAACGGATACGATGAGCATTAAAGACGACTTGAACGCTGATTCGATCAGTGTGATGGAATTCGTCCTTGAACTAGAAGATGAATTTGGTACCGAGATTTCTGATGAAGATGCCGAGCAGATCGAAACAGTCGGTGGAGCGGTTGATTATATTTCAAGCCATCTTGCTTAAGACAGACATAAGAGCTAAGTCCTAGATGACTTAGCTCTTTCTTTCTCATAATTGATCCGCTGTGATTTGGGCGGCTTTTCTTTAGAATCGAAATCAAAAAAACGATCGTTAAACCTGACATGACGGCGTTGGAAGCGTAATGTAAATTTTCTGAAAATTCAGTGTATTAAGTTTTCTGGGACTTGCATTATTGTTAGCATTTCTATATAATTATTAAGAATATATTATACAATGTTAAGAAAGCTTTTGGAAATGAAATGCATGTTCCTTCTTTTTTACATTAAAACGCAAGACATCTTAGAAAGTAGAGAGGGGTATTCGATTGTCCAGAGATAATCAATTACTAGATGTTCAAAACCTTCACACAGGTTTTCGTATCAAAGACGATTACTATGACGCAGTAGATGGTATTTCTTTTACACTGGATCGTAATGAGATCTTAGCAATCGTAGGAGAATCTGGTTGCGGAAAAAGTACGTTGGCTACAACGATCATGGGGCTACATGACCCAAACAACACGAAAATCACTGGGGAAATCTTATATAAAGATTTAAACTTGTCAAACTTAAATGAAACGTTATACAACAAAATTCGCGGAAATGATATTGGGATGATTTTCCAAGATCCGTTGTCTGCACTGAATCCGTTGATGCGGATCGAAGACCAAATCAAAGAAGGTTTGTCTTATCATACAGATATGAATGCCGAACAGCGCCAAGCACGAGCATTAGAATTATTAGAACAAGTTGGGATTCCAAATCCGCCACGTGTAGGACGTCAATACCCTCATGAATTGTCTGGTGGGATGCGTCAGCGGGTCATCATCGCGATCGCGATTGCTTGTAAACCGCCAATCATCATTGCGGATGAGCCAACGACAGCGTTGGACGTGACGATCCAAGCACAGATCCTTGATCTACTAAAAGATTTGCAAGAAGAAACGCAAACGGGGATCATTTTGATCACCCACGATTTAGGTGTCGTAGCAGAGATGGCCGACCGAGTAGCCGTAATGTATGGGGGACAGTTTGTGGAAGTCGCATCAGCCGAAGAGTTGTTTGCCAATCCGAAACATCCATACACCCGCTCATTGCTTAACTCGATCCCTCAAGAAAATTCTCAAGACAGTGAACTGCATGTGATCGAAGGGGTGGTTCCTTCCTTGAAAAATATGCCTCGGACTGGTTGTCGGTTTGCTGCACGGATTCCTTGGATCCCTGAAAGCGACCACGAAGCAAACCCAGTCTTGCATGAAGTAGCACCTGATCATTTGGTCCGTTGCACATGCTACAAGCATTTTCATTTTAGAGACGAAGAAGGAGAAGTGTAGATGACAGAATTAATTACAATCAAAGATCTGAAAGTCCACTATCCTATTCGCAGCGGATTCTTCAACCGCGTCACGGATCACGTGTACGCCGTTGATGGTGTGGACTTCGTCATTGAAAAAGGAAAAACCTACGGATTGGTTGGTGAGTCTGGTTCTGGTAAATCCACAACTGGGAAAGCTATCGTTGGGTTAGAAAAAATCACTAGCGGCGAAATCATTTATGATGGGCAAGACGTGACTAAACGTTCTGTCCGCAAGAAAATGAACTACAACAAAGATGTCCAAATGATTTTCCAAGATTCAATGTCTAGCTTGAATCCTAAAAAACGTGTGGTGGACATTATCGCAGAACCATTGCGCAACTTTGAACGCTTAAGCGATCAAGAAGAGAAAACACGTGTGAAAAGTTTGTTGGATATCGTTGGGATGCCAGAAGATGCCCTATACAAATATCCGCATGAATTCTCTGGCGGACAACGTCAACGGTTAGGGGTTGCCCGTGCGGTAGCTTCCAATCCAAAACTGATCGTCGCCGATGAGCCGGTTTCAGCTCTTGACTTATCCGTGCAAGCACAGGTACTGAACTTTATGAAACGGATCCAGCAAGAATTCGGCTTAAGTTTCTTATTTATCTCTCATGACTTAGGGGTCGTAAAACATATGTGCGACAATATCGCCATCATGTACAAAGGCCGCTTCGTTGAGATCGGGACACGGGAAGATATCTACCAAGACCCGCGTCACATCTATACAAAACGTTTATTATCAGCGATTCCTCAAATCGACGTAAAAAATCGCGATGCTCACAAAGAAAACCGCCGCAAGGTCGAGTTGGAATATGTGACCCATCAAAAAGATTACTACGACGAATCTGGCAGAGTGTATGACTTGCGTAAAATCACCGAGTCGCACCAAGTCGCATTGAAAAACGGGGGTGCTGAATAATGTGGAAAACAATTCTACGTCGTTTGTTGTTGATGATCCCACAAGTCATTATTTTGAGTATCTTGATTTTCTTGATCGCACAAGCAATGCCTGGGGATCCATTTACTGGTTTGATCAATCCAAACCAAGATCCAGCTGTTATTGAGCGGATGCGTGAAGCCGCTGGTTTGAATGACCCATGGTATACCCAGTATTTCCGCTGGATCGGAAATGCCTTAAAAGGGGACTTTGGACAAAGCTTCATCTTTAAATTGCCTGTTTCAACATTATTAGCAGGACGTATCAGCAATACATTGTGGTTATCCTTATTGACGGTCATTTTGACTTACGTGATTGCCATTCCTTTAGGGATGTGGGCAGGACGTTACCAAAATTCATTGCTTGATAAAGTCGTCGTTGTTTACAACTTCTTCAGTTTCGCCGTACCGTTGTTTATCTTTGCGTTGATCGCATTGTTCATCTTCGGTTACCGATTGGCTTGGTTCCCAACGGGTGGTTCCGTTGCACCGGGGGTCAGCGGCATGGCTGAGTTTTGGAGTCGCTTGTATCACCTACTATTACCGGCAATCACTTCTGCATTATTAGGAACAGCAGTGACGATCCAATACTTGCGAAGTGAAGTCATTGATTCGAAATCATTGGATTTCGTTCGTACCGCTCGTTCAAAAGGGGTACCAACGAACAAAGTCTTCTCACGTCACGTTTTCCGGAATGCATCGTTGCCGATCGCATCACAAATGGGCTACGAGATCACGTCATTGATCGCAGGTTCTGTGGTCATTGAGAAAATCTTCGCCTACCCAGGTGTCGGAAAACTGTTTATCGATAGTATCGTCCAACGGGACTATGCCGTGATCACTTCACTGACATTGATCTTAGGACTAGCGACCTTGATCGGTACGCTGCTGTCAGATATCATCATGAGTATTGTCGATCCAAGAATCAGAATCCAGTAATAGGAGGGGATAAATGTGTCTGAAAAGAAAGAAAAAGTACTAAAACAAGAGAGCATCCCGCCTATGGGATTGAAAATGATTTTTCGCGAATTCTTAAAAGATAAAATGGCGATTTTTTCATTAGTTTTGTTAGTCGCAGTTTTATTATTCGTGTTTATCGGCTCGGCAGTTATCGATCAATCACAAGTGATGCGTGTCAGCATCCTTGATAAATATGCTGTACCTGGCGCGATTTCGCCAAACGGCGGCACCTACCTTTTAGGGGCGGATGAAGGTGGCCGTGATGTTTGGGGACAATTGATCATCGGTGCGCGTAACTCAATCTTGATTGGTTTTTCAATCACGATCATTACGTCGATCGTTGGGGTCGGATTAGGGATCATCTCAGGTTACTACGGCGGCATCATTGATAACATTTTGATGCGTATCGTTGACTTCGTTATGATTTTGCCGATCATGTTGATCATTATCGTTATCGTATCGATCGTACCTCGTTATAACGTTTGGACCTTTATATGGGTCATGAGTGCCTTTTACTGGGTCGGAAAAGCAAGGCTCTTCCGAAGTAAGACCCTTTCAGAAGGCCGTCGCGACTATGTTAGTGCATCGAAAACCCTCGGAACCAATGACTTTGTCATCATGTTCCGCGAAATCATGCCGAACCTTAGCTCATTGATCATCACCAACTTAACAATGAACTTTGCAGCGAATATCGGTATTGAAACGACACTAACATTCTTAGGTTTTGGTCTGCCGACCAATGTTCCAAGTTTGGGAACACTGATCGGATATGCCAGCAGCGGTGATGTGCTGGTCAACAGACAGTGGATCTGGTTACCCGCATCAATTCTAATTTTAGTCTTGATGTTGAGTATCAATTACGTTGGTCAAGCATTTAAGCGTTCAGCGGATGCGCGTCAACGACTAGGATAAACAAGGAGGATACAGGATGAAGAAAAATATTTTTGGTATGGTCACTCTTTTGTCAGTGTTAGCATTGGCAGCTTGTGGCAGCAACGGCGGCGGAACCGATTCTTCTGGTGGCGGCAATGCAGCGACAGAAACAGAAGATATCAGCTCAATGCCAACAGAAGTCAACAATGACGAGGATGCAATCGAAGGCGGAACATTGGACGTTGCAGTAGTGATGGATACGCAGTTCCAAGGGTTGTTCCAAACAGAATTTTATCAAGATAACTATGATTTCCAATTTATGCAACCAAGTAATGAAAGTTTGTTCTTAACAGACGCCGATTTCCGAATCGTTGATGGTGGTGCGGCTAATCTTGAATTAGACGAAGAGAACAACACAGCAACAATCACATTGCGGGACAACTTGAAATGGTCTGACGGTGAAGATGTAACGGCAGATGACGTGATCTTCTCTTATGAAGTAATCGGTCATAAAGATTATACAGGTATCCGTTACGATAATAACTTTACTAACATTGTTGGTATGGAAGATTACCATGATGGCAAATCTGATACAATTTCTGGTATCACCAAAGAAAGTGACAAAGTCGTTAAAATTCAATACAAAGAAGTTCACCCTGGTATGATGCAAGCCGGTGGCGGTATTTGGTCTTCAGCATTACCAAAACACGCCTTTGAAGGAATTGAAGTCAAAGATATGGAATCAAGCGATCCTGTTCGTAAAAATCCAATCGTCTTTGGTCCTTATGTGATGTCAAACATCGTTGCGGGAGAATCTGTTGAGTATGTACCAAATGAGTACTACTACGGCGGCGCTCCTAAAATGGATAAATTATCATTTAAAGCTGTTCCAACTTCTTCAATCGTAGAAGCTTTGAATGCAAAACAATATGATATTGCATTGTCAATGCCAACAGATACGTACCCAACATACAAAGATACAGATGGCTACCAAATCTTAGGTCGTCCTGAACAAGCCTATACTTATATCGGCTTTAAATTGGGGACTTGGAATGATGAAGAAGGAAAAGTTAATTACGATCCTGATTCAAAAATGGCGGATAAATCATTGCGTCAAGCAATGGGCTATGCATTAGATAATGATGCTGTCGGAAGTCGTTTCTATAATGGCTTGCGTACAAATGCAACGACATTGATCCCACCAGTATTCGGTACATTGCACAACACCGAAGTAGAAGGCTACACATTAAACATCGACAAAGCAAATCAATTACTTGATGATGCTGGTTATAAAGATGTCGATGGTGATGGCATGCGTGAAGACAAAAATGGTGAGAAATTAACCATCAACTTTGCTTCAATGTCAGGTGGCGAAACAGCACAACCATTAGCAGATTACTACATTCAACAATGGAATGAAATCGGCCTTGATGTACAGTACACAACTGGTCGTTTGATTGACTTCCAAGCATTCTATGACAAGCTGAAAAATGATGATCCTGAAGTTGATGTTTACCAAGGTGCATGGGGAACTGGATCAGATCCTTCTCCAACTGGCCTTTATGGACCAAACTCAGCATTCAACTACACTCGTTTTGAATCTGAAGAAAACACGAAGCTATTAGAAGCAATCGATTCAAAAGATTCATTTGACGAAACAAAACGTAAAGAAGCATTTGATGCATGGCAAGAATATGCTGCAGATGAAGCATTCGTAATCCCAACACTTTATCGTAATGAAGTTTTACCAATTTCAAATCGCGTGAAAGACTTTACATGGGCATATGATGCAGACCATAACACATGGGCAACAGTTTCAGTTACAGCTGAATCTCGTTAATCAATGATCGTTGAAAAGGCGTCCTTTCTGGGACGTCTTTTTTTTTGTTTTTTTGCAGGTATCTGAGGAAAACAGGCTTTTTTTATACAGGAGAAGAATAAGTAGATAAAATTTTATTACGGTCTTTCCAAGAATTTGGAGGAAACATTTCATAATTCGGCAAAAACCAGTATAATAGGGAAGTGTCGATAAACTAATGAAGGAATGTGACAAATGAATACACAATTAACGAAAGAACTAAAAGAAAAGTTTGATATTGTGTTCCATGATGTAGATCTGCTTGAACAAGCGTTTACGCATTCATCTTATGTGAATGAGCACCGCAACTTGCACTTGTCAGATAACGAACGTTTAGAGTTTTTGGGCGATGCTGTCTTAGAGTTGATCGTTTCACGGTATTTGTATCGTGAATTGCCAGATCTGCCCGAAGGTAAGCTGACGAAGCTACGGGCGGCAATCGTTCGCGAAGACAGTTTATCCATGTTTGCCAAAGATTGCCGATTCGATGAATACATTCGTCTAGGCAAAGGGGAAGAAAACTCTGGCGGTCGTAAACGACCTTCTTTGCTTTGTGATCTATTTGAAGCCTTTTTAGGTGCGTTATACTTGGACCAAGGACTGGAAAGTGTCAGCGGCTTTTTGACGAAAGTTGTTTTTCCAAAAGTAAAAGCAGGTGCTTTTTCCCATGAGATGGATCACAAGACCCGCTTGCAAGAAGTCTTGCAGCGTGGCGGCGATGTTTCCATCAACTATCGTTTGATCAAAGAAGCAGGCCCCGCCCATGAACGGATTTTTTGGACGGAAGTCTATTGCGATGATACCTTGATCGGAAAAGGACAAGGAAAATCGAAGAAATTATCAGAACAGGACGCCGCGGCGAATGCCTTGGCGGATCTTGAACAGTAAGAGAGGACTGGCGGAGTGTATTTAAAACGAATAGAGATTGCCGGCTTTAAATCCTTTGCCGACCGCACAGTCATTGATTTCGAACATCGTGTGACTGCAGTCGTCGGACCAAATGGCAGCGGCAAGAGCAATATTACCGAAGCGATTCGTTGGGTTTTAGGAGAACAATCTGCCAAAAATCTACGTGGTGGCAAAATGCCTGATGTTATTTTTGCAGGTTCTGACACCCGCAGAGCGCTAAATATAGCGGAAGTGACGATCGTTTTAGACAATAGCGATCATTACTTGCCGATGGATTACAGTGAGATCAGCGTGACTCGCCGCTTGAGAAGAACCGGCGAAAGCGACTTTTTCTTAAATAAACAAGCTTGCCGCTTAAAGGACATCCAAGAGTTATTTATGGACTCTGGGCTGGGGAAAGAATCATTTTCGATCATTTCCCAAGGCAAGGTAGAAGCAATTTTCAGCAGCAAACCAGAAGACCGTCGTGGGATTTTTGAAGAAGCGGCGGGGGTATTGAAGTACAAACAGCGGAAAAAGAAAGCCGAGCAAAAGTTGTTTGAAACGGAAGACAATTTAAGCCGTCTACAAGATATCATTTATGAACTAGAAGATCAGTTGGTGCCTTTGGCAGCCCAAAGTGACGCAGCCAATCGCTTTTTAGCGTTAAAAGAAAAATTGACGACGGTTGATGTGGCCTATGCGGTCTTAGAGATCACGAAAGCAAAAGAAGCGTGGGAGACAGCCAAAGCTCAACTGAGTACCTTTAACCAAGAACTGGCGCAGATTTCCGAAAAGATCAACCAAGGGGAACTGTCGCTACATTCTTTGCGGCAACAACGTACCGCCTTTGATGAAACGTTGGAGCGTTTGAATCAGCAGCTTTTAGAGGTCACCGAAGGACTGAAGCAAGCCGAAGGGCAAAAAGAAGTCTTAGATGAGCGATCAAAACATACGCAAAAAAGCTCCGCGGAATACCAAGAAACCCTAGAGGAAGTTACGGAACGGGTCACGCTTTTAAATGAAGAAAAAGCGGAACTGATCGGCTTGCTTTCACAAAAGAATCGGAGTGTGCAGGAAGTTGAAGCAGCGATGCTGGCGTGTCAGCAAGAGCAGGAAAAGTACCAACGTTCAGCAAAAGAAATCATTGAAGAATTGCGTAGCCAATATGTCGAAGCCATGCAAGAGCAGGCAACGATCGGAAACGAATTGAAATACTTGGAGCGTCAATACCAGCAAGAAGCCGCGAAAAATCAAACGGCGTTGAGCAAGCAGACGCAAATGAATACGTCGTTGAAAGAAAAGACGACGGAAGCGCAAATCGTGGAAGAACAGCTAACGCAGGCTAAGGCGATTTTAGAAGAACAACGCAAGCAATATATCCATCTTCAAGAAAAAGCTCAAACCAACAAAAAACGCTTTGATGAAGAACAAAAGAAAATGTATCAGTTAATGAGTCAAGTGCAGCAAGTACGTGCGAAACAGCGCAGTCTGCAAGACATTCAAGAAAATTATAGCGGTTTTTATCAAGGCGTTCGCTTGATTTTGAAAAACAAACAACAGATCAGCGGCATCGTTGGCGCAGTAGCGGAGTTGATCGATGTGCCACAAGACTATACCGTGGCGATCGAGACCGCACTAGGCGCCGCTGCACAGCATGTCGTCGTTGAAAATGAACGAGATGCACGGGCAGCCATCACGTATTTGAAAGAAAATCGCGGCGGTCGTGCCACTTTCTTACCGTTGACGACCATCAAAGCCCGTCATTTGCCAGATTATGCCCGCAATCAAGCCAAGCAAGTGTCTGGCTTTATCGGTGTTGCCAGCGAATTGGTCCAGTCGCCTGAACACGTCCAAACCATTACGGATAACTTGTTAGGCAGTATCTTGATTGCCGAAGACTTGCAAAGTGCCAATGCGTTAGCACGGGCATTGAACTATAGCTATCGGGTCGTTTCCTTAGAAGGGGATGTCATGAATGCTGGCGGTTCCATGACAGGTGGCGCAACGAAGAAAAATGCCGGTAGTTTGTTTAGCCAAAGCAATGAGCTACAACAATTGACGGCACAAGCGGCGCAATTGGATGAGCGGCTTTTAAAAACAGAAAAGCAAGTCCAGCATTTTGAAGCAGCGACCAAAGAAGCACAAGCAGCACTAGAAGAATTGCGGACGCAAGGCGAACAGGCTCGTATGACGGAGCATGAACTGCAAAGCCGCTTACAAAATCTTGAGAATGACCTTAGCCGCTTGAAGCAAGAGCAGCAAGTGTTTGATTTTGAACATCGCGAAGTGCAAGCCTTCTTTGAAGAATATGATGAGAAGAAGACGAGTTTGGAAGAACAGCAAAAGAATATTGCGGCGCAATTGGCGAAAATCGATCAAGATATTCATCAAATGAATGCCGAAGAAGACTTGATCGAGGAAAAACGCCAAACCTTAGCACAAGAAAGTGCGCGCTTGCAGGCAGCTTTCGCCGTTCAAAAAGAACAAGTGGCGCATTTGCAGCAAAAAATTGCCGCTACGAATCAAGCATTGGAAGAAAACGAAGCGCGTCAGCACTCCTTAGAACGGCAGTTAGCTGCCTTGACAAGTAACGTCAGCGATCATGAGTTTTCAGAAGAAAACATTCTTCAGCGAATTGAAGCATTCACAAAAACCAAGCAGCAGGTAACAGCGGAATTGACGGTGATTCGTGAACAACGGCAAGTGGTTCAACAAGAAATCGGCGCATTAGACGAATCCCTGAGTGCTGAAAACTTAACGCAAAAAGAAAAGCTGTCAGAAAAAACTGAAGTTGAGATCGAAAAAAATCGCGCAGAATTGGTGATGGACAATCGTTTGTTGTATTTACAAGAAGAATACAATCTCACCTTTGAAAAGGCCGCGCAAGATTTCCCTGAAATCGAGGATGCAGAACAAGCCAAAATCGACATTCAGGAACTAAAACATGCGATCGAGCAAATTGGTCCAGTCAATTTAAATGCGATCGAACAATATGAACAAGTCAATCAACGGCATTTGTTCTTAACGAGTCAGCGAGATGATCTGCTGTCGGCTAAAGCACAGCTGTTTGATACGATGTCTGAAATGGATGAAGAAGTCAAAACCCGTTTCGGCGAAGTCTTCGATGCGATCCGTCTGCAATTCAAACAAGTATTTCCTAATATGTTTGGCGGCGGTCATGCGGAATTAGTCTTAACAGATCCGAAAGATTTATTGAACACTGGGATCGAGATTGAAGCCCAACCACCGGGCAAGAAATTGCAAAACCTCAGCTTGCTATCAGGGGGCGAACGGGCGCTGACTGCGATTGCGTTATTGTTTTCCATTATTCAAGTTCGTCCAGTACCATTTTGTGTGCTTGACGAAGTGGAAGCAGCATTGGATGAGGCCAATGTCTCTCGTTTCGGTCATTACTTGAGTGCTTTCCAAAATGATACGCAGTTTATCGTCGTGACCCACCGCAAAGGAACGATGGAAGCCGCAGATGTGTTGTATGGTGTGACCATGCAAGAGTCCGGAGTGTCGAAGACAGTGTCCGTGCGCTTAGAAGAAGTGCGTGAAGGCGGTAGTTTTGCAGCAGATCAAGCATAGAGGAGGAATGGTATGATTAAACTGATTGCGATCGATTTAGACGGAACGTTATTGAATGACAAAAAAGAAGTGACTCCTCGCAACAAAGAGGTACTTGCTCGTGCTAAAGCACAAGGCGTGAAAATCGTTATTTGTACCGGACGTCCGTTGCGGGCGATCCGTCCCTATTTAGAAGAATTATCGCTGAAAGAACCCGGCGACTACAGTATCACCTTTAACGGCGGTTTGGTTCAAAAAAATGAGACCGGCGAGATCATTGAAAAAGCAGCGATGCAGCTGGCAGATATCCATGAATTGGTTTCAGTGGCGGAAGACTTAAATTTGCCTCTAGACGTGGTATCAGAAGAGATCGTCTTGAGTTTGCCGACTTCAGCAGCGCATCCATCGATTTATGGCTCCTTGAATCCTTTATTGGATTGTCGTCCTTTTGCCGTAGCTGATCTGGATGAATCGATGCTCTATAATAAAGCGGTGATCGCCTACCATCAGGAAGTTTTGGATCCTAAGATCCCTGAGATTTCCTCAGAGATCCGCGAGAAATATGAAATCATCAAAAGCCGGAATAACCTGTTGGAATTTATGCCTAAAGGAATCACCAAAGCCTATGGTATCAGCCTATTGGCGCAAGATTTAGGGATCAAGCAAGAAGAAGTGATGGCGATCGGTGATGAAGAAAATGACTTGCCGATGATTCGCTATGCAGGGATTGGCGTAGCGATGGCCAATGCCGTTCCAATCATTAAAGAAGCGGCTGACGTTGTCACCCTTTCAAACCAAGAAGACGGTGTGGCAGCAGTGATTGAAGAATATGTCTTAAAAGGAGGTGCGTAAGATGGGATTTTTTGACAAAATCAAAAAAGCGCTGATTGGAGAAACCAAAGAAGCAGAGCAAGAAATCGACAAACCGATAGTCGATGCTGACTCACCAGAGGCACAGCGTTCAGAAGAAAGCCAGCCAGCACAAACTCCTGCTGAACAAGGCGCTTCAGAACCAGTGGCACCTGCAGAAGCCGCCGACTCCAGTGATTTGGAGGCAGAGCAAGAAACTGCGGAAGTGTCCCCGCAGCAAGAAGCAACGACAGCGAATAAAGGAGAAGAGGCACCAAGTATTCCAGAAGAAGTGGCTAAGGATACACCATCAGAGGAAGTACCAGCTTCTGAACCAATCCTTCAAGCAGCGCCAGAGACGGAAAGTGTGCAGGACAAATACACCAAAGGATTGACGAAATCACGGAAAACCTTTGGGCAACGGATGAACGAATTGTTTGCCAACTTCCGTACGGTGGACGAAGACTTCTTCGAAGAAGTGGAAGAAACGCTGATCGGCGCAGACGTCGGTTTTGATGCGGCGATGAAGATCGCGGATGCATTGAGACAAGAAGTCAAATTGCGTAATGTGAAGAAAACGGCAGATGTCCAAAATGTCATCATCGAAAAATTGGTTGACCTATATGGGGAAGCGGGTGTCGGTGAAGTCAACGAGTTGAACATGCAACCGGGGTTGACCGTCATTTTATTTGTTGGCGTGAACGGTGTTGGAAAAACCACCAGCATCGGGAAATTAGCCCATCAATTCAAAGCCGAAGGCAAGAAAGTCTTATTGGCTGCAGCGGATACTTTCCGTGCCGGTGCCATCGATCAATTAGTGGTCTGGGGTGAACGGGCTGGGGTTGAAGTCGTTCGTGGCAATGCAGGAGGCGATCCAGCAGCGGTTGTGTTTGATGCGATGGAGCGCGCAAAACGAGAAAATGCTGACGTTTTATTAGTAGATACCGCTGGTCGTTTGCAAAACAAAGTCAATTTGATGAACGAATTAGAAAAAATCAAACGGATCATTCAGCGAGTGGACCCAACGGCCCCTCATGAAGTCTTGCTCGTGTTGGATGCAACAACGGGGCAAAATGCCATGAATCAAGCAAAACAGTTTAAAGAGACGACGGATGTTTCTGGCCTCGTCTTAACCAAACTTGATGGCACAGCTAAAGGAGGGATCGTCTTGGCGATCCGTAACGAGCTGCGGCTGCCAGTCAAATTAGTGGGACTTGGAGAAGGCATCAACGATTTAGAACCATTTGATCCAAATGAATTTGTCGTCGGCTTATTCAAAGGCTTGATCAAAGAATAAAAAAAGAAGAGCCCTGTGTCAGGTCAAATACCTGCACATGGCTCTCCTTTATTGTTGCTTTTGTGAGATCAAAGGGAAGAGAAAACGGGTCGTCGTCTCTTTCCATGAGCTTGACTTGTGACGGAAAGCTGAGAACACTTGGCGTGGCAAATGTGGGTACAGCGATGCACGACTTTGCCAAAAATCAGGAAAAGCAGTTTGAACGATTCGTTTTCTTCTGCACTGTCTAAAAACTTTGGGAAGTATCAGGCAGAATACAACGAGTTGAACGAGGGGGAAAGATTATTTCTTAAGTTCCCCTTGGCGCTCAGTGATCATTTTTTCCAAGTTGTTCAACGTATCGATGTCTTTGTTGGTTTCGATAAAGTTCGTAATCAAATTCAATAAAGATTGATCAGACAATTCTGCTGCTAAGAAGTCTTCTTGGGTCACATTCGGAGAATACAACCGAGTCAAAACAGTACCGCTGTAGCCGATATCTGCTACTTTCAATAAGTCGTGGTTTTTTAGTTTACGTACGACTGCTTGAATGGTATTCTTGCTTAGATCTTGCTGTTGGACAGCAATGTCATTTGCAGAAAGAGGTTTGTCTGAATTCCAGAAGATATTCATGATTTGACGTTCGCGTTTGGTAAGATTAAGTGGCTTCATTCACTATTCTTCCTTTCAAAAAGAGTAATATGGACATAATAATTTACTGTTCTATAAGCAGTATACTTTATTTTGAAGGTAAATATCAAATTTATTCAAGTATTTTATAAATTCTTGGTAATTTTAGTAAGAGATATTACAAGTGAAGAGCAAATTTCTGCATTTTTCACCATTTTTCACTATAATAGATGGAAAGAAACAGAATATAAGAAAAAAATAGTAGAAGAACATAGAGGGCAGTCGAATGAAAATAAAAACATTGTTATCACATAAAGAGCTTTTTCCCTATTTATTGAAAGGACGCTATGGGATTGAGCGTGAAGCGCAACGGGTGCGGCTCGATGGGACGTTCGCGGGAACCGATCATCCTAAAGCGCTGGGCAATCGGCGCTTCCATCCGTATATCCAAACAGATTTTGCGGAAAATCAACTGGAACTGATCACGCCGGTCGCTGATTCAGTGGATGAATTGTTCCGTTTTTTAGGGGCTATTCATGATGTGGCGTATCGTTCGATGTCAGCAGAAGAAATGCTCTGGCCTTTGAGCATGCCACCGGCTTTACCAGAAAAAGAAGAAGACATCGTCATTGCTAAATTAGACCAATTTGAAGATGTGCTCTACCGCCGCTATTTGGCCAAAACTTATGGTCGCCGTAAGCAAATGGTCAGTGGGATACATTTCAATTTTGAATTTGCGGAAGACTTTTTGCAGCAACTGTATGCTTTATCTGAAACGAAGGAAAGCTATCAAGCCTTTAAAACGGCGCTTTATTTGAAAGTAACTCGCAATTATTTGCATTATCGCTGGTTTTTGACGTATTTCTTTGGGGCGACCCCTGCATCAGAAGCCAATTATTTTACGACAGAAAACGGACCGCAAGAACCAGTCCGCAGTATTCGCAATAGCCGTTATGGCTACACGAATCACGAAGACGTCAAGGTATCTTATGCTTCGTTAGAGACCTATCTTGCGGATATTGCCAAATTAGTGGAGACAGGAAAGCTTTCAGAAGAAAAAGAATTTTATGCGCCAGTGCGTTTACGTGGGGGAAAACGGGTCGCAGATCTAGCCTCAGCTGGTATCCGTTATATTGAGTTAAGAAATATCGATATCGATCCCTTTGCCCGCTATGGCATTTCCAAAGAGCAAGTCGCGTTCTTACATTTCTTCTTATTGTTTTTAAGTACAAAAGAAGAAGGCAGCGATGCCGATGCGTGGATCGAAGAAGGCAATCAGAAAAATGATCAGGTCGCATTAGAACACCCACTTGCACCATTGGCTTATCAGCAAGAAGCGCAAGCACTGATTGCTGAAATGATGGACTTTGCCCAAGCCCTTGAGCTGCCGCATCCGCCATTTTTGGATCAGCTTTCTGTGATGCTGGCTGAACCAGAAAGAACCTTCGCCGGACGTCTTTTCTCAGCGAGTCAAGCAACCAGCCAAGCGCAGACAGCAACATTGCTGGGACAAAAGTATCATCAAGCTGCTTGGGAAAAACCGTATCAATTAGCTGGCTTTCGAGCAATGGAATTGTCGACCCAGATTCTCTTGTTCGATGCGATCCAAAAAGGTATCGAAGTGACGGTACTGGATGAAACGGATCAGTTCTTGAAATTAGCCGTGAAAGACCACATCGAATATATTAAAAATGCCAATATGACCAGTAAGGATCAGTACATCGTCCCATTGATCATGGCGAATAAAACGGTCACCAAAAAAATCTTAGCCGAAAATGGCTTTCATGTACCAGGTGGTGCTGAATTCGCTTCGGCAGAAGAAGCGATCGCGTTTTATCCTCAAGTTGCCCACAGCGGGTTTGTGGTAAAACCGAAAACCACCAACTATGGGATCGGTATCTCGATTTTCAAAGAAGGCGCCTCTTTAGCGGATTATCAAGCGGCGGTCGCCATTGCCTTTGCGGAAGATGATTCGATCCTCGTTGAGACCTTTTTATCAGGGACAGAATATCGGTTCTTCGTGATCGATGGGCGAGTTGATGCGATTTTATTACGTATCCCAGCCAATGTCGTGGGTGACGGCAAGCGTACGATCACGGAACTCGTCGCAGAGAAAAATCTCGATCCATTGCGCGGCACCCATCATCGGACTCCATTAGAGTTGATTCAATTAGGGGAACTGGAACAACTGATGTTAAAAGAGCAAGGGTATCAAGTTGATTCAGTGCCGGAAGAAGGGCAGATCGTTTATCTGCGAGAAAACTCGAATATCAGTACTGGCGGTGATTCTATCGATGTAACGGATGACTTCAACGATGACTACAAACAAGTAGCAGTCGATGCGGTCGCCGCATTACAAGCGTCTATCAGTGGAATCGATCTGATTATTCCAGATAAAACCAAGCCAGCCAATGAACCGGGGGCTTATGGAATCATTGAAGCCAATTTCAACCCAGCGATGCATATGCACGTTTATCCATACAGCGGGAAAGGCCGACGCTTAACTATGTCTGTTTTACGCCTGTTGTTCCCTGAAGTCTTCGAAAGCTGATGGAAGCTTAGAGAGCAAAGAACTGCACACTCTGGAAGGTGATTCCCTTCGAAAGTGTGCAGTCTTTTTATTAGGCTTCAAAAGTAGCGATCTCAATCGTTTGTTTTGTTTCTTCCACCTTGAGACCCGTTCGGGCTTCCCACCATTGTTTCATTTCTTTTTCATACGTGGTAGGAAAACGTTGGATCAAGGTCAATAACGGTACGCCTTGAATCGAGGCATAGGGAAAGTTTAAAACGAGATTGTACTTCAGTTCCGACAGGAGGCTATAATATTGAAACATCATAAAGTTCATTTCATTCTGATCCTCCAGTAGGAGTACTTTCGGAGCGCGATCCAGCATAAAACCCAAGCTGCGCATCATGAACAATACGCCATCCAGATGGCTCGATTCGATCGTAGGGGCCGTTTTCAACAAATCGATATGCAAATCCAAAGCATCAAGCAGTTCTTTCTTTAATGAAAGGTAGGGCGGTGTTGATTGTTCCATGATAGTTCCTCCTTTTAATGGAAAAGACGTTTCCAAAATGACGTTTTCTCTGGTTGTTCGTGCTCTTTATCTGATGGAGCGGCAGCTGCAGGGTATTTTTTTTCGATATCGATGACGTCTTGATTGACGGCTTCTTTCCCGGCAATCAGCAAGCCGATACTGTCTGGACCGGCATCTTGGGCATCGGAGACGATCCGAAATTCCATCTGTTGTTTGGTCAGTAAAGTGATGTAATCGGTCTGGATCGATTCTGGCAATTTTCCGTTGAGCAGCACGAGCGCACCTTGATAATCTGGTAAGGCGTTCAAGAGCGTTTTCTGGTTGTCCTTCTTCTTCATTTCTGTTACTGTCATACTAAGATAACACCGTTCACGAAACGTGCCTAAATACTTGCGCTGTTCATCTGGGTTGACGCGAGGCGTCCCATACATTCCTGTATCAAGGCGTTTTTCTAATTCGTCTGACATTGAAGTATCCTCCTCAAAGCGTTTACTTATGCTTATTATAGCATATCCAGTAAATAGCAAAAGAGGGGTGCGATCGTGAGAGAGTATTGACAGAAAGTAGGGATCCTATGACAACAAAAGAACGACATTTGCTATTATTAGCAGAAAATCAGCGGTTGGAGACACCGAGGCTACTCTTGCGCCCCGTTTCCTTGGCGGATGCAGCGGACATGTTTGCCTATGCAAATGATGAAGAAACGACAGCCTTCGTCTTTGCTAGACATGGGTCGGTTGACGAAACAAAACTGCGCATCGCCGAGTATTTTGTTGCTGCACCCTTAGGAAAATTTGCGATCGAAGAAAAAGACTCAGGCAAAATGATCGGGACCATCGATTTACGGGTGGAATCTGAAAAAGAGATCGCTGAGCTTGGTTATACATTAAGTCGCGATTACTGGGGGCAAGGGATCATGCCAGAAGCGGCAATGACACTGCTGCATTTTGGTTTTGAAACACTCGAATTGATTCGGATTTTTGCTCGACATGATGCCCGAAATCCCAAGTCTGGACGGGTTATGGAGAAAATTGGGATGAAATTGGAAGCAACGATCCCAGCTGCCCGCAAATCGGGTGAAGAAATCATCGATGAAGTCACGCGCGGCATCACCCTTGAGGAATGGAAAAAACGTATTATGTAAAGGAGGGCTCTCGTCATGGAACTGAACATTGAGCCAGCAGCAATTGAAAAAATAACCCCTTATGTGCAGCCAGACGATCGTCTCTATTTGGATTTTGAAGACGGCGTCGGTCCGTTTCCCGCAACGGAGATCACCTGCCGTTTGGACATCCATTTTCGCCTGATTATCGTGCCGCAAAGCTATCCAGAAGAAGGATTGGCGATCTATGACACCCCTTTAACGACACCCTTAGGCACGATTTGGTTGAAGCAAGGGGCACAGGTGTATTTAGAAGAACAGACCCGGTTGCAGGTGGAACCGACCTATCAACGGTTGCAATTGATTGGAAATAGCGGGATCTTAGCTAACGATGTCCAATTGTTACGGATCGAAAAGCAGACGGCAGGCCACTGATATGGGCACGCTGGCGGTTATTAGCGACTTGCACGTCGATATCAACCAATTATTCGACCCCCATCTGAAGCTGATCGCTGATTATTTGCAGCAAAATCAGGTGACCCATCTGCATCTGGCAGGAGATGTGGCGAATAAAAAGCAACGGCTATTAGACGTGGTCGCATTTTTTCAAAGTCGACAGGTGCCAACGACCTTTCACTGGGGCAATCATGAAATGGTGGACTTGACGGAACAAGAGACCGAGGCTTTCGATGATCCCGCCTTTCTTAATTTTCAGACGTATCGCTTATCAGAAAAAACACTGCTGTTGGGAATCAATGGCTGGTATGACTACCAATATTCTGATCTGACCAGTGAATCTGAGATCTTGCGGCTGAAAAATTTGTTTTGGTATGACCGCATGATTCAGCGAAAGGGATCGGATAAGGAAATCAGCCAAGCCATCAATGAGCGTTTAGCGGAAACATTGGCCCGTTTGCCGCAAGACCAAGAAATTCTTCTTTCTACCCATTTTGTGCCCCAAGAAGCGTTTATTGTTCGTCAGACCGGCAAGTATGCCCGCTGGAACCACCTAAATGCGTTTTTAGGGTCGCCCGATTTTGGCGCAGTGATCGACCGCTACGCCAATGTTCGGGCAGTTGTCTTTGGGCATACCCATCGACGCTTTGAGAAAAAAGAACTTGCGGGAACCAGCTACTATTGCCGCCCCTTCGGCTACTATTATGAATGGCAGTTGACCCGCCGGTTCGTTATGGAAAATCACTTAGCAGAAGCATATTCGCCAACGAAAGTTCGGACGCTGCTGCGAAACCATCATGAGGCATTTGAGGACTATAAAACGACGCATCTTTTAGAAGAATTGGCGCAAGCGATCACACTACTGCCGTATTAGCGCAGCAACCGAGTCCTGCTTGTTTTCGTAATTGAATTTCCAAGCAATTTAAACCATTAGAAGAAAAACCCAAAGGAGAAAAATCATGACATTTGAAGAAATCTTACCAGAATTAAAAGCCGGCAAAAAAATCATCCGTGAAGGTTGGGGCGGTTTTGAACTTTATGTGACATTCGTTGAAGGGGAAGTGTACGACAATGCCCCAGTCACCCCTTACTTTTTGATCAAAACAGCAGATGAGGGATTCTCGAGTTTCGCACCGACTGTTTGCGACATTCTTGCGGAAGATTGGAAAATCGTGGAATGACAGCATCGTGGATCGATGACAAAACGATTGTGTTTGTCACAGGAGCTGCTTCAGGCATCGGCAGAGCGCAAGCAGAGGCGTTTCTTGCAGAAGGCGCTCAAGTATTTGGGGTTGACTGCCAATCGTTTCCTGATACGCTTTTAGCCCAGCCCCGCTTTTTCGGCACGTGTTGCGATTTAGCGGTGGAAGAAAATTGTCTTGCAGCGGTCCAAGCTTGTGTTACACACTTTGGTGGCATGACGATCTTGTTGAATACAGCCGGGAAACTAGATGGCTATCATACGATCGCTGAGACGACATCAATGGAGTGGGAGGAGATATTTCAAACCAATGTCTCCAGCATGTTTTATTTAACGAAAGAAATTTTGCCGCTGATGCAAGCCAATGGTGGCGGAACGATCATTAATATGGCGTCGATCGCTGGAATGGTCGCAGGTGGAGGTGGGATCGCTTATACAACCGCAAAACACGCGATCGTCGGGTTTACCAAACAGTTGGCATTGGATGTTGCAGATCAAGGGATCTCGGTGAAGGGCATCGCGCCAGGTGCGATTCAAACGCCGATGAATGCGGCTGATTTTGCCGGTGACGGAAAAATGGCGCAATGGGTGGCAGAGGAGACGCCGGTCAAGCGTTGGGCGCAACCAGAAGAAGTTGCAGCGCTGACCCTTTTTCTTGCCAGCCCGCAAGCTAGTTACTTGCAGGGGGCGATCGTGCCCATCGACGGTGGTTGGACCTTGAAATAACTAGCCTGAGCCCATTAGAGGAGGACGCCAATGAAGGAACAAGCGATCCAGAACTTGTTTGCAAAAAATCGTGAATGTCGACAACTGCTTACGATCATTGAAGCGTTACAGCTTCCGGATTGCTGGCTGTGTGCCGGGTACCTGCGGAATTATTTATGGGGTTTTCTCAGCGGAAAAATAGCGGAGGTGCCGATAACCGATATTGATGTCGTGTTTTATGATCCGACTGTAAGCGTAGAAGAAACAGCAGCGATCGAAGCGCAACTGCGCCGTTCGTTTCCCGAATTTCCTTGGGAGGTTCGAAACCAAGCGTTGATGCACCAGCACAACTTTGCCGAGGAACCCACTTATACAAGTACCTTCGATGCTTTAACGAAGTTTCCAGAGCGTTGTACAGCGGTGGCGGCACGAATGAAACAAGGCGAGATTGAATTGATGGCGCCTTTCGGTTGGCAGGATGTTTGCAGTTTTCGGGTGCGTCCAACACCGCATTTCGCCCAAAATGACCAGTACCTTGCGGTTTACCGACAACGCCAAGCGATGAAGCAGTGGCAGAAAGTTTGGCCGCAGTTGTTGATTGAAGAGATCGACAACTAAAAAAGAACACTCGCGTGATGTGGCGATTTCCAAAAGTTAGACGAAAAAGCTAACTGATGGGAATCGCTGCATATGACGCGAGTGTTTTTTATTAACGCAAAGCCAGTCGTTGCGCCAAGCGGTTTCTTAAAAAGATACCTAGATAAGCTGCGGCAACGGCTTTGATGATCCCGGGGATAATAAACAAAACAAAACCACCGTTAAAAGCCGCCGGCCATGCCATGCCAGTGCTCCATTTCAGCCATAATGTACCAAACAACAAAGTTGCCAGCGCACCGACAATATTGCCGATCACTGCTCCTGTGTAGCGAAACGCCGTTTTTTCTACGACCAATCCAGTAAGCAATCCGTTAAAGAGGAAGCCGACTAAATAGCCTCCGGTTGGTCCTAACAAAACACCGACACCGCTGGAAAAACCAGCGAAAACGGGCAAACCGATCAATCCTAACAGCAAGTAGATGATGATCGCCATCGTTCCTGTTCGCGTGCCGAGGAAAGTCACCGCCAGTCCAATCGCAAAGGTTTGTCCTGTCAATGGGATCAAACCGAACGGAATCGTCAATTGGGAAAGACCAGCAATAATGATCGCAAATAATGCGGCATGGATTTGTTCACGTAATGATAATTTCATCGAATCCTTCTCTCTAGTAATAATTTCGTTAACCTAAAAAAGATTTATTTGGTTAACGAAATTATAAACGGTGGTTTACCAAAAGTAAAGAAGAATCTTGTTTTTTTAGTGTCCTTTTTTTAATAGGACAAGTAAGTTCTTTGAGGAGAGGAAAGGGGCGATTTCTTCCAATTCATCTGTTGAGAAGGGCAGTGCTTGAACAAGCCGGCAGATCGTTGCTTCTGTCAGAAACGGCAGCAGTTCTTCGATTTCATCATAAGACAAGCGTTCTGATGCGGTAACGTTTGGCTGTTCCAGGGCCGTCAGCAGGAGTTCATCCAGATACGGTGCAGGTAAAAAGGGAAGCAGTTCTTCAATCTCAGAAAAGCGAAAGTCAGGGGGTTCAAGCCAGCCTTTGATTTCTCCCGCCAAAAAGTTGGGGGTTAAAAAGGGCGCCGCCTCTTCCCAAAAAGCCATGGAATAGTGGTTGCCTTTAAGGATCTCTTCTATTTGGGGCTTTTTCAAAAACGGCAAGAGTTCTTCCATGACATCTTCTGGGATATTTTCGGCGCCATTAAGCAAGTGCTGCAAGTCAGCACTATTCAAATGAGGAGCTAGTCTAGGCAATAAGTCTAGGTCTAAAGAAGATTCTTGAAACGGTTCTTCTTGAATCAGTGCCGATAGTTCTTGCGGTTTGATCAGCGGAGCTAGTTCGGCGATTTCTTTTGGCTGCGCGGTTCCTGCTTGATAATGTTGAACCGCAGCTGCTGGCTTCCCTAACAGCTCATCGATCGATAGGCCTAAAATCGCCGCTAGCTGCGGCAATTTTTCAATGTCCGGCAGTGAGTTGCCCCGCTCCCAATTACTGACCGCTTGATAGCTGACAAGTAATTGGTCGGCCAAGTTGCTTTGGGTCAGATTTTTTTCTTTGCGTTTGGTAGCGATCTGCTGACCAATTTTTCTCATGTTGAATTCACTCATAAATGAATTCCCCCTTTCATGCTCTAAGTATAGTTTCTCAAAAGGTGAAAACGCAATCAAGCTGTGATTGAGCAGGCAAATGCCGACTCAATCACAGCTTGAGTTTACGAATGGATCAGCTGAAGGAGGTATTCACCAAACGCTTGTGTCGTTAAACAGACGGCTTCGGGCATCAACTGTGCGAAGTCGGCAGTGACGTGCTGACTTTGCAAGGCTTGTTCAATGGCTTGCGTCAGTATTGCAGCAGCTTCCGGCCAGTTCAAATGTTCTAATAGCATGCACGCCGATAGCAACAGGGAACAAGGATTGGCTTTGCCAAGTCCCGCGATATCCGGTGCCGTTCCGTGGGTAGCTTCAAAGATGGCTGCCCCAGTATCGTAGTTGATATTGGCGCCGGGGGCGATCCCGATGCCGCCAACTTGTGCAGCGAGTGCATCAGAAATGTAGTCGCCGTTCAAATTACAAGTGGCAATGACATCGAATTTTTCTGGATACAAAAGGATCTGCTGTAAAAAGTTGTCGGCGATCACATCGTTAACAACGATCTTTCCAGCCGTTTTTGCCGAGGCAAGGGCGGCTTCGGCTGCCTTTGAACCATTTTCTGCTTTGATTTTGTTGTATTGATTCATTGTAAAACACTGGTCGGCGTACGTGGTTTCTGCAAGCTGATAGCCCCAGTTTTTAAATCCGCCTTCTGTAAATTTCATGATATTGCCTTTATGCACCAGTGTCACCGTGGGCCGCTTTTGAGTAATCGCATACTCAATGGCAGCAGCGATCAAGCGCTGACTGCCTTCTAAAGAGATCGGCTTGATGCCAATAGCGGCAGTTTTAGGAAAACGAATCGCCTTGACGGCAAAGTCTGCTTGCAGTGTCTGGATCAAACGCTGTGTTGCGTCGTCGTCTTTGGCAAATTCGATGCCAGCATAAACATCTTCAGTATTTTCTCGAAAGATCACCATATCGGTTTTTTCTGGCTGTTTTAAAGGCGAAGGGACCCCTGTAAAATAGCGAACAGGTCTGACACAGGCATAAAGATCCAGGGTCTGCCGTAAGGTGACATTCAAGGAGCGAAAGCCCTCGCCAATCGGGGTAGTCAACGGTCCTTTCAAGGCGTATTGCTGGGCCTTGATCGTATCGATGGTTGCTTGCGGTAGCCATTCCCCTGTCTGTTCAAAGGCGGCTTCTCCAGCTAAAACTTCCAGCCACTCGATGTGGCGCTGATTGTCATAAGCTTTATTCACAGCTGCATCAATCACAGGTTGCGCAGCCTGCCAAATCTCGGCACCGATGCCGTCTCCTGCAATGTAAGGAATGGTGATCGTCGTTGCTTCATGGGTTGTTTGGTTAGACATGGGCAGCTCCTCCTAATTCCGCTTTTTTTCGAATGACCATTGGCAAAATTCCTTGATGCTTCCAATAGCGAATATCTGCAGGGGCATCAAAGCGTAGACGGGTCATAAAGGAGACAGTCCCTCCGTCGGTCCGTTGCGCAGTGACTTCGACCAGCTGCTTGACCGCTGGCTCTTCTGGCAAAGCAATCGAGAATGTTTCGCTGCCATCTAAAGCAAAAGAGGCGGCACTTTCACCAGCCAGATATTCAAGAGGAATGATCCCCATCATGACCAAGTTGCTGCGATGGATCCGTTCGAAGCTTTCTGCTAAAACGACTTTAACGCCTAACAATTGTGTTCCTTTGGCGGCCCAGTCGCGAGAAGAACCCATGCCATAATCTTTACCGGCTAAAATGATACAGCTTTGGCCGGCTTTTTGGTAATTCATAGCGGCATCAAATATCGACAAGGTTTCCCCAGTTGGAAAATAATGCGTGACACTGCCAGTACTGCCAGGAACCAGCTGGTTTTGCAGACGGATGTTGCCGAAAGTCCCCCGCATCATAATCTGATGATTGCCGCGCCGCGAACCAAAGGAATTGAATTCACGATATGGAACTTCTTTTTCTTGTAAAAATTTTCCAGCTGCTGAATCCATACTGATGCTGCCGGCAGGAGAAATATGGTCAGTGGTGACGGAATCACCCAATTTTGCCAAGACTTTCAGATCGGCTAAGACATCTGGTTTAGGCAATTCTTTGGTCAATGTTTCAAAGTAGGGCGGATGAGCAATGTAAGTAGATTGTTCCTCCCATTCATAACATGCGCTCGTGGTGGTTTCGATCGCATTCCAGCGTTCATTGGCATCAAAAAGATGCTCATAGGCAGCGCGAAATGCTTCTGGTCCGACGTATTCTTGAACGTAAGCATTGACTTCTTCATTGCTAGGCCAAATATCAGACAAATACACCGGCTCGTCATTGACGATAGCTAATGGTTCTTTTGTAAGATCTTTGCGAGTGCTGCCAGCGATCGCATAGGCAACAACTAACGGCGGCGAAGCCAAATAATTGGCTTTGATCTGTGGATGGATTCTTCCTTCAAAATTCCGATTGCCTGACAGAACCGACGCCACCAGTAGATTTTCCGCCTCAATTGCTTCAGCGACCGGCGCTTCTAAAGGACCGGAATTTCCGATACAGGTGGTACAACCGTAGCCCACTAAATAAAAGCCGAGTTGCTCTAAATACGGCAGCAGACCACTGTTTTGCAAATAGGTGGTCACGATCTGGGAACCAGGTGCAAGGGAGGTTTTGACCGTACGAGGGACGGTCAAACCTTTTTCAATGGCTTTTTTGGCCAATAAGCCTGCAGAGAGCATGACGAAAGGATTGCTAGTATTCGTACAGCTAGTGATCGCCGCCAAAACGATATCGCCGGTCTCTAATTTGTCTGCTGCAGCATCTGGCCAAGTAACGCTGGCTTCTTTTTGCCATTCATCCTCCGAAAGTCCAAAGCCCTTGGGACCAACGGCTGCTGTGACTGATTGTTCAAAATCCTGACGGACTGCTGGAAGCAAAATCCGATCTTGCGGGCGTTTGGGGCCCGCTAATGCCGGCTGAACTTCTGCTAGATCAATGGTGATCGCCTTAGTATAGGTCGGCACGGTCGTTTCATCATAAAAGAAATGGTTGGCTTTGGCGTAAGCGGTAACGAGTTCGATCAGCTCGCTGGAGCGCCCGGTCGTTGCCAAGTAGTTCAAGGTCTCTTGGTCGATCGGACAAAAACCGCAAGTGGCACCATATTCAGGGGCCATGTTCGCTAATGTCGCCCGATCGGCTAAGCTCAAATGACCATAGCCCGGGCCAAAGTATTCGACAAATTTTCCAACCACTTTTTCGATCCGCAGCACTTCGGTTACTTTTAGTGCTAAATCGGTTGCTGTGGTACCTGCAGGCATCTCGTTGATAAATTTCACCCCGATGACTTCAGGTGTAGGAAAGAAAGAAGGTTCGCCAAGAATCGCAGCTTCCGCTTCAATACCGCCAACCCCCCAACCGAGGACCCCCAAACCGTTGATCATCGTGGTGTGAGAATCGGTTCCTTGCAATGTATCAGGAAACAGCAGACGTTGGTCTTCGTGTGTTTTTTGCAAGATCACATCAGACAATGATTCGATGTTGACTTGATGAATGATCCCTGTTTCAGGCGGAACGACTTCGAAATTGTCGAAAGAACCTTGTGCCCATTTCAAGAATTGATAGCGTTCTGCGTTGCGTTCAAATTCCCGCTCCGTATTAAAAGCGATCGCCCCAGGCGTACCGGCTTGATCGACTTGCACAGAGTGGTCGACGACGAGTGTGACGGGGATCTCAGGATTGATGTCTTCTGCGGCACCGCCTAAAGCGACCATCGCATCCCGCATGGCAGCCAGATCAACAACTGCAGGCACCCCAGTAAAGTCTTGCAAGACGACCCGCTCTGGTTTGAATGGCACGACACCGGTAGGGCTTTCTGCCTGCCAATTCGCTAAAAATGGTAAATAATCCTCTGTAATTTCCTCGTCCTGATGACGAGCAACACTTTCCAATAAAACTCGAATGGAGTAGGGCAAGCGAGATAAATCAGCCCCTAAGTCTTGGGTGATTTTCGCTAAGTCAATATACGTGTATTGCGTGTCATTGACGGTGAGTTGAGTTTGCCACTTCATAAGAATCCTCCTTTTTACGAAGATAATCGTACTTATTAGGAATAATTATACGTTGATAATTTAAAAAATCAATTAAATTTATGAAAAATATTTCATTTTCTAAACATCGTGCTATAATGTGTGAAAGTTTGTTAAAAAGCAACGATTTTATAGGATGACTATTTTAACGATGTTTGTATACGGTTAAATAACATTATAGTCGATAGTTTGTAGAAAGATTGGAGGTAACATCACCGTGGAAAGATTAGAAAAGAAAGAGAAATTGTCCTATCTTGCATCGCAATGTCAGAAATACAATTTGATAGATATGAATCTTTATTCAGAATATGATGTAAAGCGTGGACTGAGGGATTTAAATGGCACGGGGGTCTTAGCAGGTCTTACGACGATCTCCACCATTTATCCAGAAAAAATCATTGCCGGCAAGCCAGTTGAAGCTTGTGGCGAGCTGCGTTATCGCGGAATTGACATCAATGAGTTAGTAGCAGGGTTCGTCAATGAAAAACGTTTTGGCTTTGAAGAAATTGCATATTTATTACTTTTCGGCGAACTGCCAAACAAAACAGAACTTGCGGCATTTCATTGCCTATTAGCAGAAAAACGTACTTTGCCGACCAATTTTGTTCGTGACGTCATTATGAAAGCACCTTCTTCTGATATCATGAATAGTTTATCTCGCAGTATCTTGACACTGGCAAGTTACGATCCACAAGCAGATGACATCAGCATTGAAAATGTATTGGAACAAAGTCTGATGCTGATCAGTGTCTTTCCGCTCTTGGCAATCTACGGCTATCATGCCTACAATCATTACAATCAAGGGGAGAGTATGTATATCCACCGCCCGACCGAAGAGTTGAGTACAGCTGAAACGATTTTGACTATGCTGCGTCCAACGAAAGAATATAGCTTCCAAGAAGCCCAAACATTGGATATGGCACTGGTTTTGCATATGGAACATGGCGGCGGGAATAATTCGACCTTTACGACACGAGTCGTTACCTCCAGTGGGACGGATACCTATTCAACGATTGCTGCAGCGCTAGGTTCTTTGAAAGGGCCTAAACACGGTGGTGCTAATATCAAAGTGACAGAAATGATGGGAGATTTGAAGCGCAACGTTGCTGATATTACCGATGAACAGGCCGTCCGCACTTATTTGGAAGCAGTCCTAGATAAAGAAGCATTTGACCGTAAAGGATTGATTTATGGCATGGGCCACGCGGTTTACAGCGACAACGACCCTCGTGCGGCGATCTTTAAAAATTATGTAGCCAAACTGGCACAAGAAAAAGGATCAGAAGCTTGGCAAGAATATCAATTGTATACGATGGTCGAACGCATTGCTCCTCAAGTCATCAATGAAAAGCGCAAAATCTACAAAGGAGTCAGTGCCAATATCGACTTTTTCAGCGGGTTTGTTTATAACATGTTGGATCTACCAGAAGAACTGTATACACCAATGTTTGCTATTGCACGGATCGTTGGTTGGTCCGCCCATCGGATCGAAGAGCTGGTCAACGCACAAAAAATCATGCGCCCCGCCTATAAAGAAGTGTCAAATGATCGCGAATATATCGATATAGAGTCAAGATAGATCAAAACAGCAGGGAGGACGCTCGCTGCTGTTTTTGTTTTGGACATTTGAAAAGATGGTATTGAGCTGTTTTTGCGTATTTTTACTAGAGAGCAAATGAATGGCTTGGATCATTCATTCGTTAGAAAAATCAAGTATTTCTCCTTTTTCATATAGGAATGCAAAAATTGATTACAAAGTTTCTTGCATTTTTTGTATGATAGAGGGAGGAATAAAGGAGGAAAGTTCACGAATGAAAATAAAGAAATGGATGGCAATTGCCATTATTACCAGTCAATTTTCAACATTGCTGCCAGTATCAGCGGCTGCGGCTGTTTTAACGAGCGAGTCTACTGCTGGTCAAAATACAGCTGAGTCAACGGTTCCGGGAGTGAACGGGCCAACAATGGGCTTGGTCCCTGAAGATGCCGCAACGGTACCAGGAGAAAACGGCGAAGTAGTTCCAGGAGAGTCAACACCTGTTCCTGAACAGCCAACACCAGAACCATTGCCAGAACCGGAACCAACCCCGACACCAGAACCAACACCAGAAGAACCGGCACCAAATCCTGATCTAGAGCCGAATCCAGAGCCAGAACCAACACCTGAGCCGGCGCCAGAACCAGAAGAGCCAGCACCAAACCCAGAACCAGAGACAACACCAAATCCAGAGCAAGAATCAACACCAAGCCAGCCTTCGCCTGACATCAAAGAAGTACCGAACGTACCAGAGTTGACGGTAACGCCGCCGCAAGAAGATGAGCCAGCAAAATTTGAAGTCACGCCAGTCAAAGAAACGTGGGACTTTATTATGGAGATTGGAGAAGATGCTCGTAAAGTTGGACAAGAAGAAAATCTTTACGCATCGGTCATGATTGCACAAGCGATTTTAGAGTCTGGTAGCGGAAGAAGTCGTCTGAGCCAGGAGCCTTTTTATAACCTATTTGGTATTAAGGGACTTTATGAAGGGAATGGGATTTCCTTCCAAACGCAAGAAGACGATGGTTCCGGTAATTTATACACAGTTCATGCCACGTTTCGCCAATATGACAGTATCGAATCTTCTTTGAAAGATTATGCGAAATTGTTGAAAGAAGGATTGGACCACAATCCGAATTTTTATAAAGGTGTTTGGAAATCAGAAACGGAGTCTTATGAAGATGCCACGGAATATCTGACCGGGCGTTATGCATCAGATACACAATACAATGAGAAGCTAAATGCGCTGATCGAAGCATATGCTCTGACGAGTTATGACAAAGAGAAACCAGAATTACCGACAGGCAGCGAACAGATGATCTATCCTGTCAGCAATCCAGTTGTCTCTTCTGTCTTTGGTCCACGAGGCAATGGGTTTCATCGTGGAGTGGACTTCGCCGCCCCGCAAGGAACGCCAATCATGGCTAGTCTTTCAGGAACGGTGATCCGCTCAGAATATCATTCTTCATGGGGGAATTATGTTGCTATCGAGCACAAAGATGGGCTGACGACATTGTATGCGCACAATCATCGCAATTTAGTGGAAGTCGGTCAAACGGTCGAACAAGGCGAAGTGATTGCTTCCATGGGAAGTACGGGGAACAGTACAGGTCCTCACTTGCATTTTGAAGTTAGTCTTTCACCTAGTTTAGCCCGGCATCAACTGATTGATCCATTAGATGCCTTGTCAAAATAACAAAGAATAAAAGAGAGCAGTGTAGCTGCTTTCTTTTTTTTGTCAAGAAAAACGAATCATTTCAGGGAAATTATGCTTTGAGATTTTTTTAGCGCATTCATTTTATTTTGCACGATAAATTTATTCCGAAAACAAGTGTTTTTCTTTGTAAAAAAAACAAAAAGAATTTATGCTAGAAAGGTAGGGAAAAAAATTCCCAAGAGGAATGTCCACTTTAGACAAGGTCGTGTATGCGACTTTGCGATGTCTCTAGTATCCTTTCTTATTTAACCAAGGAGTGTGAAAAATGACTGACGATCAGCAAACAACGAATGTGTCTAATGAAGCAGCGCAAGCAAGTCCACTGTCCTTTGAAGAGAAAGTCATTGAAACAATTGTTGGTGTCGCTTTGCAGTCCATTGATGGCTTGATTAGTGTAAATGGCAGATTTCTTTCAGATATGACCGAAAACCTTGAAGAACAGCCACAAGTCGCTTCTGGCATCGATGTGGAAGTTGGCAAAGAAGAGGTTGCAGTTGATTTGGAAGTAATCGTGACTTACGGCAAAGATATCCCCAAACTCTTTGCGCAAGTCCAAGAAGTGGTTTTAGAAGAAATTAGCCGCTTGACTTCTTTGAAAGTCAAAGAGATCAATATTCGAATCGCCGATATCGTCAAACAGGAAACGATCGATCAAATCGAAGGTTGAGCACCAGGCAAAAAATCGAAGTACATCAAAGAGAAAGGAAGAATGAACAAATGATATCACTATATACAACACCCAGCTGTACGTCATGTCGTAAAGCCCGTGCATGGTTGACCGAAAATGAACTGCCATTTAAAGAGAGAAACATTTTTAGCGATCCATTAAATAGTGATGAACTAATGGAGATTCTTTCTTTAACAAAAAATGGAACGGAAGATATTATATCTACTCGTTCGAAAGTGTACCAAAAGTTAGACATCGATTTAGAAGAGTTGAAGCTAGAAGAGCTGCTTTCATTGATCGAACAATACCCGAACTTATTGAAACGGCCAATTATCTTAGATGAGAACAAGCTCCAAGTGGGGTACAATGAAGAAGACATTCGTAAATTCGTGCCACGAAACTTACGAAAGATCATTTTCAAACGACGCCAAACAGAGCTGCTCATGTTTAATTATCGCCAAAAGCAAGAAGAAGGCGAATCTGTTGCGAACTTTATCTAATAATGGGAACAAAACCGGCAAATGAATACAGCGATGTATCATTGTCGGTTTTTTTGGTATTTTTTCAAGGGTCTTCTTAAGAGGATCAGTAAATCCGTTGATTCCACAAAAAAACACGATTCCAAAAAGGAATCGTGTCGGTTGAAATCTTAAAGTTTTTGGTTGTAGAATTCAACGACTAGTGCTTCGTCAACTTCTGCAGACAATTCATCACGCTCAGGTAAACGAGTTAATGAACCTTCTAATTTTTCGCTATCAAAGCTTACAAATGACGCGCGGCCAGCTGTTGCTTCAACTGCTTCTTTGATTGTTGAGATGTTTTGTGATTTTTCACGAACGCTGATGACTTGTCCAACTTCAACGTGGTATGAAGGGATATCAACGCGTTTGCCATCAACTAAAACGTGACCGTGGTTTACTAATTGACGTGCTTGACGACGAGTAGTTGCTAAACCTAGACGGTAAACAACGTTATCTAAACGTTGTTCTAGCAAGATCATGAAGTTAACACCGTGTTTACCTTCTTTGATTTTGCTTGCTTTGATAAACAATGTACGGAATTGACGTTCGTTCATGCCATACATATGACGCAATTTTTGTTTTTCAGTTAATTGCATGCCGTATTCTGATTTTTTGCCACGGCTGTTTGGTCCGTGTTGTCCTGGAGCGTAAGGGCGACGTGCCAATTCTTTTCCAGTTTCTGATAAAGAAATTCCTAAACGACGAGAAATTTTCCATGATGGTCCTGTATAACGAGACATAATTTAGTTCCTCCAATAAAATAGTTTGGAGTAAAATAATCCGTTGAAAAACTCACATTCGTGCAGTTCGTTCTTCAATCTTCACCTTTGCAGCCGCGGTTACGCAATTGCACCCGAGGGGCAACGAACTGGTGACGAGCTGTTATTTTCCTGCTGCATTATTTTACACAAGGAATAGTATACGACAAACTAGGGGCAAAAGTCAAGATGGAGCTGGCTTTGGATTTGATGAAAACAAATCTTGAAATTTTTCATTAATTACTTATATTTTCAAATATCTCTTTACAAAACAGCTTTTCGTCATTAGAATATGAAAGTATTGTGCAAATGATAACGAAGTGAAATTATTCATAAAAGGAGTAGAAAAAATGAATCCAGTATCCCCATTATTTGAGAAGATCGATTCTTCCATAGAAAAGAAAATCGATCTGATCAAGAGTAGTTATTTGCGTTACGCTGTACGTGCGATGATGGCTTGTTTATTCTTGACCCTCGGAACAGCTATTGCTTTTGCGATCGCTATGAAAGGTGAATCGATGGTTCACGGGTTAGGGAAAATTCTATATGCATTTATGTTTAGCTGGTCTTTAGTCATGATTCTTTATATGAACGCAGAATTAGGAACATCAAATATGTTGTATATGACTGTTGGGGTTTACCGTAAACGTCTAAGTATTCCTTTGGCATTGAAAATTTTGCTTACGTGTGTCTTGTTCAACTTGATCGGCGGGGTGATTTTCGGCTCAATCGTTGCACTGACAGGTCCTTTTCAAGGGCTGACCGCAGACAACTTTATGCTGACCTCGATCACTGCGAAATTAGAAAAATCGACCATCCAAATTTTAGTAGAAGCGATGTTCGCCAATATCGTTGTAAACACAGCTGTGCTAGTAAGCATGCGGATGAAAGACGATGCCGGAAAAGTTGCAGCAATCATTTTCATCATCTTCATCTTTGCTTTCTTAGGATTCGAACACGTTATTGCTAACTTCCCAGCGTTTACCTTAGCTTTCTGGGCTTCAGGCGGACACTTGGCAGGTATGACTGTCGGCAGTGTGATCCATAATTTAGTTTTTGCCTTTATCGGTAACTATATCGGCGGTGGCTTGGTCATGGGGCTGGGCTATGCATGGTTGAACAACTCAAAATCGACCTATGTCGACTAATTAGAACCTACCAAAAGAAGCAGCGATGCTTCTTTTTTTTTCTTTTCTCTAACATTTCTCCAGGAAGAAGCCATCATCCCTTAACGGAGCGTTGAAATCAGCGCCTATTTATGTTAAGAATAAGTATGTACGGTTTTTCTTGCTGTTTTTTGTAAAAATGACCGCAACCAAGACCAAAATCTTAGTTACTTCTTAATAGAAAGCGAGCCTTAACCTTTTATGAATCGGAAATTCTTTGCCTTTGATATTGATGGAACCTTGCTTGACTCGAACAAACAGCCACTCGACAGTACGCTAAAAGCCCTTGATCTTTTGCGAGATGCTGGCCATTTCGTGACCGTTGCCACTGGACGCAGTCGTTTCCACGCTCAAGATATTATTCGTTCGTTGTCCTTTGATAATTACATTTTATGTAATGGCGCAGCTGCTTTTCTTTCGCATCAGCAGGTGTATAAAAACTTACTCGATGAAACGCAATTGGCTGCTTTCGTGGCAGAAGCCCAAGAGCTTGGGATCGACACGGCATTTGTCGGGATGGATACAGCGAAACGAGCGTCTTCTTTGGATATTGCTAAAATGGAAGCAGCGATGCATTCTTTTGGTGCCCAACTTCCTGAGTTGGACATGGATTTTCCCGAAGAAAAAGAAGTCTATCAAGCATTGGCTTTTTACGGAAAAGAGTATGAGCATTTCTTTGACGAGAAATACAGCAAACTGCGTTTTGTGCGTTGGCATGAAAACAGTGTGGATGTCGTTCCAAAAGAAGGCTCCAAAGCAGCAACGATCCTGTGCGTCGCGGAACAATTAGGGATAGCGCAAGAAGATGTGATCTGTTTTGGTGATGGCCAAAATGATCGTGAAATGCTGACTGCCGCAGGTGTCGGTGTGGCAATGGGCAATGCGGTCCCTGAGATCCAACAAGTCGCAGATATGGTGACCGCTAGCAATGATGAAGATGGCATCTGGTTAGCCTTGAAAGAATTACAACTGATTTAAAAAGGAATCCTTTAGACATAGCACAGTCGGTTTACGGCATCTGTGCTATGTTTTTTTGTTTTTTCTCGGTCGCAAAGAAAATAAATTGGTACAATAGAAAAAAGGGGGAATGCAGCAAATGAAAATCGCATTGATTGCTCATGATCGAAAAAAAGATGTAATGGTAAAATTAGTGACTGCCTATCGAGAAATTTTAGCGCAGCATGAACTTTTCGCAACAGGAACTACGGGGAAGAGGATCGAAGAAGCAACCCAGTTGCCTGTCCACCGCTACAAATCAGGGCCGCTGGGAGGAGATCAGCAAATTGGCGCCATGATTTCGCAAGATGACTTGGACATGGTGATCTTTTTGCGCGATCCTTTAGCCGCGCAACCCCATGAACCAGATGTAACGGCATTGATTCGCTTGTCAGACGTGTACGAGATTCCTTTAGCTACCAATATGGGAACGGCAGAAATCTTGTTGCGGGGGTTAGCAGCTGGCTTTGCTGATTTTCGACAAGTGATCCACGAAACGGACAATCGTCCCTTGTCGTTATAAAGATAGTAGAAGAATTGAAGAAAAAGGACGTGCAGAATTGAAAGCAATCTTAAAGGATTTTTTGACCTATGCAAAAATGAATACTCGCTCAGATGCGACGAGTCAGACCATCCCAACGACGCCGGGACAAGTTGAGTTGGCTCTTTTATTGAAAGATCAGTTGATCGAGATGGGGGTAGCGGATGTTGCTTACTATGAAAAGAATAGTTTTGTGATCGGACGTCTACCTGGTAATCCTGAAAAAACGGCGATTGGCTTTATTGCCCATGTAGACACGGCAGATTTCGAAGCTGAAAATATTCAGCCGCAGATCCATGAAAATTACGATGGCAAGGATGTTTGTTTAAATAAAGAAAAAGCCATTTATATGACAACTGCTGAATTTCCTAATCTCAAAGACTATGTCGGCGAAACGCTGATCACAACGGATGGAACGACCCTGCTGGGTGCAGATGATAAAGCTGGTATCGCAGAGATCATTGACGCGCTGCGAATCTTACAAACGATGGATGCGCATAAACGTGGCGATGTCTGGGTCGCTTTTGGGCCTGACGAAGAGATCGGGACTGGCGCTGATCGCTTTGATGCGGCGGATTTTCCAGTGGCATTTGCTTACACGATGGACAGTGGTCGTGTGGGGCATATGGAATATGAAACCTTTAATGCTGCTCGTATTGATATAACGATTGATGGTACGAGTGTGCATCCTGGAACTGCTTACGGTCGTTTGGTCAACGCCTTGAAAATCGCGCATCAAATCGACGATGCCTTACCAGCAGAGGAAGTTCCTGAACGCACCCGCGGGTATGAAGGTTTTTACCTACTGCACAATTTGACGGGACATATTGGTCGAGCAGAAGTTTCTTATATCATTCGTGATCACGATCATATGCTTTTTGAACAGCGAAAAGCTAACATCGTGGGGATCATTGACGAATTGAACACAGCCTATGGGCAAGAACGCATCACCTATACGCTGTATGACCAATATTACAATATGGGGGATTTGATCAAGAAAGATCCCCGCAGTATCGAAGCTGCCCGAGCAGGGATGCAAGCGATTGGTGTGACACCGATCGAAGCGCCGTTTCGTGGCGGGACCGATGGCTCGAAAATCACCTATAAAGGCATTCCAACACCGAACTTATTTGTTGGCGGTGAAAACTTCCATGGCCAGTATGAATTTATTACCGTGGAAGCGATGGAAAAAGCCCGTGATTTGATCGTGGCGATCGTGGAACATGTCGGGAAAGAAGACACTACCGTTTCCTAGAGAACGCGGCAACACGCTAGACTAAAGCGAAAAAGTCTAGCGTGTTTTTTTGTTTTGCTGCAAGGAAGAACAGCAAGTGAAAGAACCTTTTTTTTCTGGACCAAAACCCTTATAATAGAAAAGAAGCTAAAAGAGAAGAGGAAAAATGTGTGCGGGTATTATTCATTGGAGATGTAGTTGGTTCATTAGGAAGAGAAACAATCACGGAGTACCTTCCCAAATTAAAGAAGGCGTATCGACCACAGGTGACGATCGCGAACGGCGAGAATGCGGCGGCGGGTCGTGGGATCACTGGTAAAATTTATAAGAAATTTTTGCAAGATGGTGTCGATGTCGTGACATTAGGCAATCATACATGGGACAACCGTGACATTTTTGAATTTATTGGCGATGCGAAGAAAATGATTCGTCCAGCCAATTTTCCAGAGGGAACACCGGGGGTCGGCATGGTGTTTGTGAAAGTCAACACCATTGAGTTGGCGGTGATCAACATGCAAGCTCGCTCGTTCATGGTAGACCTTGATGATCCGTTTCGCAAAATGGATGAATTGGTTGCGATTGCCCGCAAACGTACACCGTTTATCTTTGTGGATTTTCATGGGGAGACTACTAGCGAAAAACAAGCGATGGGCTGGTATTTGGATGGCCGAGTTTCGGCAGTCGTCGGCACGCATACCCACGTACAGACCAACGATGCGCGGATTTTGCCCCAAGGAACGGCTTATTTGTCAGATGTCGGCATGACTGGTCCTTATGATGGGATTTTGGGAATGAAACGCGAACCAGTCATTGAAAAATTTTTGACGGCGTTGCCGCAACGGTTTGAAGTGATTGAAAAAGGCCGCAGTATTTTGTCGGCTTGCTTGCTTGAGATTGATGAAGCCACTGGTAAAGCAAAATCGATCCGTCCGATCCAAATCAGTGAAGATCGCCCGTTTACAGAATAGGAGAAGCATGGAAGAGCAATTAACCAAAGAATCAAACGTTGCCCAAGAGTTGGCTGCTTTGCAAAAGCTTTTGTCTAATCATCCGATCGTTCAAGAATTTCAAGAAATTCAAGTACGAGCCTTGCAAAACCTAGGGCTACTGGAGTTGGAAGAAGCGCTGAAGCAAGCGCAAAAAGAAATCGTTCAATTTGAGCATTATGAGAAACCCGAAGCAAAAAAAGCTGCGGAGCAGCGTTATGCGTCATTGACAAACGAATACGAGCAGCACCCCTTAGTGGTTGCTTATCGCCAAGCGTTACTGCAAGCAGATGAATTGCTGCAATATGTCACGACGGAGATCCAAAAGAAAATGAATAAAGCCATCGAGGAGGATGAAACCAATGCCTCAAAAAACTAAAAATACCCCGATGATGGAACAGTATTTAAGCATCAAGGCTCAGTACCAAGATGCTTTTTTATTCTATCGTTTAGGAGATTTCTATGAATTATTTAATGAGGATGCTGTCAAGGCAGCACAAATTTTAGAACTGACGTTAACCAGCCGCAACAAAAATGCGGAGGAACCGATCCCTATGTGTGGGGTGCCTTACCACGCCGCCAGCAATTACATCGACACCTTGATCGAGCAAGGCTACAAAGTAGCGATTTGTGAGCAAGTGGAAGACCCAAAAACCACCAAAGGAATGGTCAAACGCGAAGTCGTTCAACTGATCACGCCGGGAACGGTGATGGACAGTAAAGGCCTATCCGCCAAAGAAAACAACTTTTTAACAGCTGTTTTGCAGCAAGGGGAGCGTTTTGGCTTTGCCTATGTCGATCTAAGTACCGGTGAATTAAAAGCAGCGCAATTGGAAGATGAAGAAGCCGTCGTCAATGAGGCCGCCGCTCTGCAAACGAAAGAAGTCGTTTTGTGCAGCGAGATTCCTGAATCATTGCAAACGATGCTGACCAATCGCTTGAATGTCGTGTTTTCTAAGCAAGAAACGTTGGAAGAAAATGCCGAATTTCAATTTTTAACGGAACCTCTCTCCCAAGGGTTAGAAAAAGTAGTCACAGAGAAATTGCTAAGTTATTTGGCGATTACCCAAAAACGCAGTTTAGCCCACATTCAGCAAGCCGTGGAATATCAGCCGGATCATGCCTTGAAAATGGATCATTATTCCAAATTCAACTTAGAATTGACGCAGTCGATTCGAACCGGAAAAAAACAAGGGACTCTTTTGTGGTTGCTGGACGAGACAAAGACCGCAATGGGGGGACGTTTGTTAAAGCAATGGTTGGATCGTCCCTTGATCCAGCCAAAGAAAATCACTGCCCGCCAAGAAATGGTCCAATCGTTACTGGACAGTTTCTTTGAGCGAGCGGATCTGCAAGAAGCGTTGACGAAAGTCTATGACATGGAACGCCTAGTCGGACGGGTCGCCTTCGGAAATGTCAATGGCCGCGATTTGCTGCAGTTGAAATCTTCTTTGGAGCAAGTGCCTTTGATCGCGCAATTGCTGCAGGGGATCAACCGTGGCGAGTGGAATGACTTGCTGCTGGAATTAACGCCTTTAGATGATTTGGTTGCACTGATCGAAGCGGCGATCGATGAAGATGCCCCGTTGCAGATCACAGAAGGCAACATCATCAAAGACGGGTTCCATCAACAATTAGATGAATACCGTACGGCGATGCGTAATGGCAAGCAATGGTTGGCGGAATTAGAAGCCAACGAACGTCAAGCGACGGGGGTCAAAAACCTGAAAGTTGGGTTCAACCGCGTCTTTGGCTATTACATTGAGATCACGAAAGCCAATCTAGTGAATTTAGATACCTCTCGCTACGAGCGCAAGCAAACCTTAGCCAATGCGGAACGCTTTATTTCACCCGAGTTGAAAAAACTGGAGACTTTGATTTTAGAAGCCGAAGAAAAATCGGTGGATTTGGAATATCGCCTCTTTCTTGACGTTCGTGAAGAAGTGAAAAAGAGTATCACACGTCTACAAAAGTTAGCCAAAGCCGTCAGTGCGGTCGATGTCTTACAAAGTTTCGCCACGGTTTCGGAACGCTACCAATACGTGCGGCCGACAGTAGCGAAAAAACGAGCAGTATCGATCATCGATGGCCGTCATCCTGTAGTGGAAAAAGTCCTTGGTCACCAAGAGTACATTCCAAATAGTATCGTGATGGATGAAGAAACAGAGATCCTGTTGATCACAGGACCAAATATGTCTGGGAAAAGTACGTACATGCGGCAGTTTGCCTTGCTAGTCATTATGGCGCAGATCGGCTGTTTCGTACCGGCAAAATCTGCAGAGATGCCGATTTTTGATCGGATCTTTACTCGCATCGGTGCCAGCGATGACCTGATCGCCGGTCAAAGTACGTTTATGGTAGAGATGATGGAAGCCAACCAAGCGCTGCGTCATGCAACACCTAACAGCTTGATTTTGTTTGATGAGTTAGGGCGTGGGACTGCGACCTATGATGGGATGGCATTGGCACAAGCCATCATTGAATATATCCACAAAGAAGTTCATGCCAAAACACTTTTCTCCACCCATTATCATGAGCTGACGGTTTTAGATGAGGAATTGGCACACTTACGCAATGTCCATGTCGGTGCCGTTGAAAAAGAAGGCGAAGTTGTCTTCTTGCATAAGATGATGGAAGGACCCGCAGATAAAAGCTATGGAATCCATGTAGCCAAAATCGCTGGACTGCCAAGTGCACTCTTACAGCGCGCAGCGACGATCCTAAAAGCGCTGGAGGAACATGAACCGACGGTACAGCCAAAACCAGTCGTCGAAGAAAGTCAGCAGTTGTCGTTGTTTAGTGAAGTATCTACGGAAGAAATCGGCGTCATCGATCAATTGAAGAAATTGAATCTGTTGGAAATGACCCCGATGGATGCTCTGAATACATTGTACGAGCTGCAAAAACGAATTTAGAAAGAAGGTCAGCAGATGGGAAAGATCCAAGAGCTATCCGAACGTCTGGCGAACCAAATCGCGGCAGGAGAAGTTGTTGAGCGACCGGCTTCTGTCGTCAAAGAATTAGTTGAAAACGCCGTGGATGCCGGCAGTACCCAAATCGATATTTTTATTGAAGAAGCAGGCTTGCGTAAAATCCAAGTCATCGATAATGGCGAAGGAATTGCAGAAGAGGATGTCTTGACTGCCTTTAAACGCCACGCCACCAGTAAAATCCACAATCGAGATGACTTGTTTCGAATACGTACCCTCGGGTTTCGCGGGGAAGCTTTGCCTAGTATCGCTTCGGTTTCGATCCTCTCGATTGAAACGGCAGTCAAAGGCGCCCAACAAGGCTCCTTTGTGCGCTTAAAAGGCGGCGCTGTTGAAGAGCATCTGCCTGCCAACTTGCGGCAAGGAACCAAGATCACTGTCGAAAACCTCTTTTACAATACACCGGCACGTTTAAAATATGTCAAGACGCTGCAAACGGAACTTGCGAACATCGGCGATATCGTCAATCGGATCGCCCTGAGCCATCCAGAAGTGGCTTTTCGCCTCGTTCATGAAGGCAACAAGATGTTGAGCACCACTGGAAGTGGGCAGTTAAAACAAACCATCGCCGGGATCTACGGAGTGGAAACGGCCAAAAAAATGATTGCGATCGATACTGAGGATCTCGACTTTAAAGTCACTGGCTTTGTGTCACTGCCAGAAGTCACCCGAGCCAGCCGCAACTATTTATCCACGATCATCAATGGTCGTTATATTCGCAACTTTGCTTTGAATAAAGCGATCGTAGCCGGTTACGGGTCAAAATTGATGGTCGGTCGTTTTCCATTAGCTGTCCTTGAAGTCAAAATGGACCCCTTATTAGTCGATGTCAATGTCCATCCGACTAAGCAAGAAGTTCGTTTGTCAAAAGAAGAAGAGCTAACGAAACTAATCAGTAAAGCCATCAATGAGGCGCTGCGGGAAATCAACTTGATTCCTAACGCGGCTGACAATCTGCGGTTTAAGAAAAAAGTTGCCGATCAGCCAAAAGCCCAGCAGCTTGGCTTGGAACTGGAGTCAGCAGGAAATTCGACTTCTGGTTTGTCTTATAATCGGGAAACCGGGAAATTTGAGGTTCAGGGCAGTACTTATCAACAGACTGTGGATAACTCTGTGGAAAAACCTGTGGAGGAAGGTGGAAAACTTCCAGAAATGCCACAGGGATCTAGCGAAAACCTGTTGGAAGAAACTGAGGAAACCTTTCGCAGTTTGGAAGAGACGCTGCCAAATAAGCCTGTCCGAAAACCATTTGTGGAAGATCAGATGGAAACAAAAGCGCCGCTGCTAGAAGCGCCAGCCTTTCTCTCGGAAGAGACGCCAGAGCTTACGGCGCAAGATCTGCAAAGTCAAGCGACTCTGCACCCTGAAATGCATGGGGATGACCGTAACTACCTGAAAACGGTCGAACGGTTGTTGGAAGAAGAACCAGCGAAGGAGCGTTTTCCCCAACTGGATTATTTTGGGCAGATGCATGGGACCTATTTGTTTGCCCAAAGCGAGGCGGGGCTCTATATCGTCGACCAGCATGCGGCACAGGAACGAATCAAATATGAGTATTACCGCGAAAAAATCGGCGAAGTGACCAATGACCTGCAAGAGTTGTTAGTGCCGATCGTTTTGGATTATCCCAACAGCGATGCACTGCAATTACAAGAACAAAGTGACAAGCTGGTAGAAGTCGGGATCCGTCTGGAATCTTTTGGGACCAATAGTTTCATCGTCCGAGCGCACCCGACGTGGTACCCTAGCGGTGAAGAAGAAGCCATCATCCGCGAAATGATCGATATGTTATTGACGACAGGAAGTGTCAGTGTCAAAAAGTTTCGTGAAGCAACCGCGATCATGATGAGCTGCAAACGATCCATCAAAGCCAATCATTATTTGAATGAAGCACAAGCCCGGATCTTGTTGCAAGATTTAGCGAAATGCGAGAATCCCTTCAACTGTCCCCATGGTCGCCCGGTGCTGATCCATTTCACCAACAGCGACATGGAGCGGATGTTCAAACGGATTCAAGATCCTCATCGAGCAAGGAGTGGCATGGAATGATTATTTTGGCTTCACAGTCGCCGCGACGCAAAGAATTATTAGCGGAGTTAGTCCCGGAATTTGCAGTCATACCAGCGGATATCGACGAGTCGGTCCGACCAAACGAAGCGGCGATCCCTTATGTCCAACGGATGGCAGCAGAAAAAGCGGCGGCTATTACGCAAACCTATCCTGAAGATCTGGTGATCGCGAGCGATACCACGGTCGTGGTGGATGAAGAGATCTTAGGAAAGCCAGTAGACCGTAAAGATGCTCGGTCGATGTTGCGAAAAATGAGCGGACGGACCCATTGGGTGCATACCGCCGTCGTTTTGCAAAAAGGCAAACAGCAACGCCAAGCAGTGGTTTCGACGGAAGTTGTGTTTCGTCCTTTGACGGATCAAGAGATCGACCAATATCTTGTCTTAGATGAGTACCAAGACAAAGCGGGCGCCTATGGGATCCAAGGGGCGGCCAAAGTATTTGTCTCATCGATAAACGGCGATTTTTATACGATCGTAGGGTTTCCTGTCGCTACGGTCTATCAGTTGTTGCAAGAGTTTACGGAGGAGGAATAAGGATGGATGTTTCTGGTAGTTGTCTTTGCGGCAAAGTCACGATCAACTTGACGGGAGTTGCGAAAGAAATCACGGTTTGTCATTGTAGTCTCTGCCAGAAATTTCACGGCGGACCAATGTTTGCTCTTGCACCATGTTCTGAGAACCAGATGGCTCTTCAAGGAGCGAAGTGGCTGCGACGTTATGATTCTTCTAAGTGGGCACAACGAGGATTTTGCAGTCAATGTGGCTCGAGTCTGTTCTTTTACCTCAAAGAAGCACACACCTATTTTTTTGCGGCTGGATTATTTGGTAACATGCCAGAAGCTGTCTTAACCGAAGAAATCTATACAAAAGACCAACCGCAGTTTTACCATTTTGCGGAACCAACGACTCGTTGGCAAAAGCTGCAAAACCCTTAAACAATTTGAGCAAGTCATTTTACATTCGCTAAGAAAAAAGGCATGATAGAGCATACAGGATGAGTCTAGAGGAAAAGCAGGTGAAAAAATGACAGATAAAAAAGAATTAAAAGAAAAATTGTCATCGATCGAATATGCGGTGACCCAAGAAAATGCAACCGAACGCCCCTTTACTGGCGAGTATGATGATTTTTATGAAAAAGGGATCTATGTTGATATCGTCAACGGAGAACCATTGTTTGCTTCTACTGATAAATATGACGCCGGTTGTGGCTGGCCTTCCTTTTCGAAGCCGATCAGTCGCCAAGATATTCAAGAAAAAGCCGATTTTTCTCACGGTATGCATCGGGTAGAAGTCCGCAGCAAAGAAGCTGACTCTCATTTAGGACATGTTTTTTCAGACGGTCCTCAAGACAAAGGCGGTTTGCGCTATTGTATCAACTCGGCAGCATTGAAGTTCATCCCTTTAGCAGAAATGGATGAAAAAGGCTATGGCGAATTCAAATCACTCGTTGAGTAAGTATTAGGAACTGTGTGCGAAAAAAAGATTCAGCAGCATGTCTCGTTTGAAAAAATGCGACTGAAACAACGGTTTTTCCTCCGTTTGTTTCCTGCTAAACCTTTTCCTTCGTTCACAGTCCTTTTTTTGCCCTCTCGTCTGTGCTACAATAAAGGGAACATATGTACAGAAAGGAAAGCACATGTACGAATATATCATAGGGAAAGTAACGGATATCTTTCCGGCGTATATCGTCGTTGAGACCCATGGCATCGGCTATCAGATCGCTTTTGGCAATCCGTATTCATTTAGCGGCAAGTTAAACCAAGAAGTAAAAATCTATCTGCACCAAGTGATTCGTGAAGATGCTCATAGTCTCTACGGCTTTGCCACGATCGAAGGCAAGCAGTTGTTTTTAAAATTGATCAGTGTCTCAGGCATTGGACCAAAGAGTGCGTTAGCAATCATGGCCAATGAAGACCATACAGGGTTGATCACAGCAGTCGAAAATGGGGACGTCAACTATTTGACTAAGTTCCCAGGTGTCGGTAAAAAGACGGCGCAGCAAATGATCCTAGACTTGAAAGGCAAAGTGGCTGAACTGGTTGGAGAAGAAGCGATCGTTCCTCTAAGCGTGGCAACGACTGCTTTAGATGAAGCGATGGAAGCCTTGAAAGCATTGGGTTATAGCGAAAAAGAAGTCAAGAAAGCCGAAAAACAATTAGCGGCGAATACGACAAAATCGACGGATGAGTACTTGCGGGAAGCTCTCCGATTGATGATGAAAAAGTAAGGAGCAAGTAGACGATGGATGAACGAATTGTTTCGCCAGAAAGTACTGAACAAGAAGAGATCATCGAAAAATCCTTGCGTCCGCAAACCCTTGCCCAATATATCGGACAAGACAAAGTCAAGCAGGAGCTTTCGATTTATATCCAAGCGGCGAAAAATCGAGAAGAAGCGTTGGATCATGTCCTCTTATATGGTCCGCCAGGCTTAGGGAAAACGACGATGGCAATGGTGATCGCCAACGAGATGCAGGTCCAAATCAAGACGACCAGCGGTCCTGCAATCGAAAAACCAGGGGATTTGATTGCGATCTTGAATGAGCTGCAGCCAGGGGATGTTCTGTTTATCGATGAGATCCATCGCTTGCCTCGTGTCGCCGAAGAAATGCTTTATTCGGCAATGGAAGATTTTTATGTGGATATCATGGTGGGGCAAGGGACAACGGCTCACCCAGTTCATTTTCCGCTCCCGCCATTTACCTTAGTCGGCGCAACGACACGGGCGGGGATGCTCTCGGCGCCACTACGGGATCGCTTCGGAATCATTTCTCATATGCAATATTATGAAGACCATGATTTAAAAGAGATCGTGCAGCGGACTGCGTCGATCTTTGAAACGGATATCGTGGAAGAAGGGGCGATCGAAATCGCCCGCCGATCTCGAGGCACTCCACGGATCGCTAACCGTTTGCTTAAACGAGTTCGCGATTATGCGCAAGTGCAAGCAGATGGATTGATCGATCGCACCGTTGCTGACCAGGCATTGGCGCTTTTGGCAGTCGATCATGCCGGCTTGGATTATATCGATCAGAAATTGATCCGCACGATGATCGAATTGTATCAAGGCGGCCCGGTGGGATTAAGTACGATCGCTGTCAATATCGGGGAAGAAACCGAAACAGTGGAAGATATGTACGAACCGTTTTTGATCCAAAAAGGATTTTTGAAACGTACCTCGCGTGGGCGGATCGCAACACCGTTAGCCTATGACCATTTTGGCTATCCCCAAAGAAGTGATTAGAACGAAGCAGCAATCAACGATGATTGCTGCTTTTTTGTGCTTTTGGTGAAACGTTTCTTTTTATTTTTTAATAATTTCTGAGAATCAATAGATGTTGAAAAAATACATTATTTGTGAAATTTGATTAAACGGAAGTGTTTGGAAAAATGATTTCTTATGAAAATGTTGATATAATAGCTTTTGTGTTTGTGAGGAAATCAACGAAATTTGTGAAAAAAGAAAACCTGAAAAAAATAATTGGAAAGGCTTGCATTTTCGAATGGCAGCGGATATAATCTTTTTGTAGAAACGTTTCACCAAAATGTGGAGATATACGTAGTGTTGCGAGGATAGAAAGAAGGAGATTTTGTGTATGAGTAAACTGCAAAAGTTTTATAGTCAACGGCAGCTTCACTGGATGGTTTTTCCCGGCGTGGCATTTATGATCGTATTTAATTATATTCCGATCTACGGAATTATAATCGCTTTCAAAAACTATACGGTGATTGACACGATTTCATCAGCACCATGGGTTGGGTTAGAGAATTTCCGTATCATTATGAATGACAGTTTTTTCTGGGAAGCAGTTAGAAATACGTTAGCCATCAGCTTATTGAAATTAGGATTAGGTTTTGCAATCCCGATTGTGTTAGCCATTATGATTTTTGAAATGCAAGATGGCCGCTTGAAGAAATTTATTCAAACGGTTTCATACATTCCCCATTTTTTCTCATGGATCGTGCTAGGTGGGATGATGATCTCTTGGCTGTCAACGAACGGCTTTATCAACCAAGTGTTGATGTCCGTAGGATTGATGGACAAAGGGGTCAATCATCTATTGGATCCAAGCAAATATTGGTGGATCGCGGTCCTTTCGGATCTATGGAAAGAAGTCGGCTGGGGAACGATTCTTTACTTGGCAGGTATGTCGCGGATCGATCCAACGTTTTATGAAGCCGCACGAATCGATGGTGCCAGCAAGCTAAGACAGATTCGTTCGATCACATTGCCATTACTGACACCGATCATCTCCTTAAACTTGATTCTGAATGTGAGCGGTATCTTAGGGTCAAACCTAGATCAAACATTAGTTTTGATGAATTCACAGAACCAAAACCGTTCAGAAGTTATCAACTCCTTTGTTTATAAAATGGGGTTGACGCAAGGTGATTTCTCTTATGCAACTGCTGTCGGCTTGGGGATCGCGGTCATTTCCGTCATCTTATTGGTGATCACGGATCGAGTGACCCGCAAGTTGAACAACGGCAATTCAGTTATCTTATAGGAGGAAAAAACATGATCAAAAGAAAAGCAAAAGAAAACACGTGGTTTTACTTCTTCAATACCGTGATCTTGATTTTATTCTCGTTAATGATCATTGTACCGATTTGGAATATCTTGGTTTCCTCCGTGTCTTCTAGTTCTGGATTAGCGGGCAACGGCCTCGTGTTATGGCCCAAAGGCTTTACCTGGGAAAACTATCGGAAAGTTTTTTCCGACGCAAGTATCCCCCGTGCCTTCTTGATCTCAGTGTTAAAAACGGTTCTTGGGGCTGCAACCCATACCTTGTTTTGTGCGATCGTGGCTTACGGATTGAGTAAATCACGCTTGGTTGGCCGCAACATTTATACAACGATGGGGGTCATCACCATGTACTTCAGTGGTGGGATGATTCCAACGTACTTGCTGATTCGCTCGCTAGGATTACTGGATTCTTTCTGGGTCTACATTATTCCAGCTTTGTTCAGCTATTATGATGTCGTGATTTTAATGAACTTTTTCCGTGAGATTCCGCCTTCACTCGAAGAATCGGCGAAGATCGACGGTGCAAGTGAATTCCAAATCTTTTATAAAATCTTCTTACCATTAACGAAACCGGCATTGGCAACCATCATCTTGTTCAACGGGGTTGGCCAATGGAACGATTTTATGACAACAAAACTGTATATCACAAAAGAGTATCTCTATCCGCTGCAAATGAAGATTTATGAAATCATCGTCCAATCCAACTTGAGTACGATGACTGAAAGCGGTAGTACCGACTTTATCGTCCAAGCAACGACCCGTGGGGTTCAGTTGGCTACGATCGTCATCACGACAGTGCCAATTTTAATTATATATCCATTGCTTCAAAAACACTTTATCGGCGGTATGATGGCCGGTGCAGTAAAAGAATAGAAAGAGGGATAGACATGAAAAAAGTAGTAGGCGGTTTATTGGCAGCATCAGCATTACTTAGCTTAGCAGCATGTGGCGGCAGCTCAGACAATGCCAGCAGTTCGGATTTTTCTATCAAAGATCGGTATGAGTTAGATGAAAAGACACCAGCATGGAAACTCGATACCAAAGAAGAACCAACCAAGATCACATGGTACATCAATTCAGACTGGACAGCTTTGCCATTTGGTGAAGATGTGACGACAGCCCAAATCAAAAAAGATTTGAACATTGATATTGAATTTATTTCAGGTGATGATTCGAAATTAAATGCTTTGATTTCAAGTGGTGATATGCCTGATATCGTGACGTTGATGGATAAAACCAGTCAAGCAGCCACAAAAGCTGATAGCTGGGCATACTCATTAAACGATTTAGCGGAACAATACGATCCGTATTTGATGAATGTCGTGACCGAAGATACCTTCAAATGGTTTGCTTTAGATGATGGCAAAACTTATGGCTATCCAAACTATTCCAACACAGCAGCGGACTACGAAAGCGGCAATATTCCCGTCAACGATAACTTTGTGATCCGTGAAGATGTCTATGAAGCATTGGGCAAACCAGATGTTTCGACTCCAGAAAACTATGTGAAAGTCATGAAAGAAATCAGCGAGAAATTCCCTGATTTGACACCAATGGGCTTCACAACGATCGGCGAAACAGCAGGACCATTCTTAGATAAATTGCAAGACTTCTTAGGTGTTCCGTTAGAAGATGAAGATGGTGCTTTCTACGATCGTAACTTAGATGAAGAATATATCTCATGGTTGAAAACCTTTAATCAAGTGTATCGTGACGGCAACATCAGTGATGACAGCTTTACCGATGACGGTCCAACCTATGATGAAAAAGTAAAACAAGGGGACTATGCAACGATCTTAGTAGCAGGAACGAGCGGACAAGGTGGGAACTTCACCGAATTCATGAAAAACTCTGACACACGCTACATCGCAATCGACGGACCTGCCAGCACTTCTGGTCGTGAAGCAACCTTGAACCAAACAGGAATCTCTGGCTGGTTGATCAACTACATCACAAAAGATGCGGCGGATCCAGCAAAAGTAACCCAACTCTTCACGTACTTGATCGATGAACCAGGACAAATTTTGACAAAATTCGGTGTTGAAGGCGTGACGTATGAATACAACGATGAAGGCAAAATCGATTACTTGCCAGAAATCAAAGAAATGGAACAAACCGACAACGAAGGCTACAACAAAAAATATGGTATCAGCCGTTTCAACTACTTTAACAACGACCGTGTCAATGCACTGAAAGTCAAAACCGAAAATGCGTTGACCCAAATGCAAGAATGGGGCGAAGGCAAATTGTATCCACACTTTGTGATCGAAAATACGGATCCAGATGCCGGAACTGCTGAAGCACGTTCAAACACAGCAATCAAAACCAAAATCAACAGTACGATCATCTCATTGATTCGTTCAAAAGATGAAGGAACATTTGACAGCACACTAACCGACTTTGAAGGCTTCTTAGATTCAAACAACTGGGATGCAATCAAAGACATTAAAACTGAAAAAATGGCCGAAAACCGCGAACGACTAGAATAACCCCCATAGGAGAGGAAAGGAAGCCAAAAAAAGACCTTTCCTCTCCCTTTACTTTGAATCACTGCGATTGGCTCACGTAGTGAGACAGAGCAGATGATGAAAAGTACTAGGCGACCGCAGGGAGCGTAGTGTCCATACAAAGAAGCACTGCGATTGGCTCGCGTAGTGAGACATGCAAGCTGCACTTAGTGTGTTTTACTTAGTGCAACTGTAGGCGAAGCGAAAGCGGAGACGAGCAGATGATGAAAAGTACTAGGCGACCGCAGGGAGCGTAGTGTCCGTACAAAGAAGCACTGCGATTGGCTCACTGAGTGAGACCTGCAACCCAGAAAACCCTACGTTGAGAAACGACCCAAAATCACAAGAAGGCAAGAAACAAGTTTACGCAGCACCCGCAGCACAAATCAGCAAGTTTTGATTGGAGGATCATAATGAATCGACTATTTTCTTATGAAGGATGGTACTATCGGGTCTTTGCTTTTCTAGCAGATATGATCATTGTTAGTTTTCTCTTTATGATTCCAGCAATGACGCTGATTCTCGCAGGGCCAGCATTGATCGCGCTGTATCGGACGATCGATCAATTGTACAAGGAACGAGATGTCCCGATTTGGCAACGATACAAGCAAGCATTCTTAAGCAACCTCAAACGTGGTCTCTTCTTAGAAGGTCTTGTTATGGCGTATGTCGCAGTCTTTGCCGGTTTGATCTATTCCTTGATGATGCTTACACCTTACTTTGGCGTTTTAGCCGTGATCCTCGTCAGCTTGGCTGCGCTGTATCTCGTCGTGTTCGTTCTCTTGTACAGTTTGTTTGCGCAATCATTGCAAGAAACAGCGAAAGAAACAGCATATGCGGTTCTTAGCAGTACGGCGAATGCGATCATTTTACTGGTGATCCCAATCATTGTTTTTGTATTGTGCAGCAAAGTAAACCTATTCTTATTTGTTTGTTTAGGCATTTCAGGATCAGCCTTTGTACAAGTGTTGTTTTTCAATAAAGTATTAGCGAAGGGAGAAGAGACAAATGACTGAATCGACCGCAACTGATCGATCCTGTTTTTGGGCTTCGGTCCAACAAGAACTTGACGCCCTTCCGCTAGCCTTTGAAAGAACCAAACAAGCGCCTTTGCTGAAAGGGATCGATTGTTTTACGATTTCTTTTCAAAGTCTTGGTAATGAAACGATCTATGGGCATCTGCTGCTGCCAGAACAAGCGGCAGATTGTCCAATCGTGATTGATTTTTTAGGCTATATGAATCATGTGCAAGAACCCTTCCAATTCGCTCATTGGTTACTGATCGGCTGCGGCTGTCTTGTCATCGACAATCGTGGACAAGGGGGACGCACGCAAGATCAAGTTCCTTATGAAACCACGCAGCATGAAGCACCTTTTGGACGCGGCATCTTGAAAAAAGAAGATTTTTATATGAAGCGATTGGTCGCAGATAGTTTGCGCACACTAGAAGTCCTTCAACAGATACCGGAAATCGATCCGCAGCGCATTATTTTAAGAGGCGGCTCACAAGGCGGCGGCATCGCCTTATTGGTCAACGCATTAACGAACGTCCCAATTTTTGCGACGTTTGCCGATGTGCCAAGCCACTCCAATCTTGTCCATCGGATCGAACAAAAAACAGGAAGTTACCATGTGATTCAAGAGTATATCGAACAATTTCCAGAAATGCGGGAAACGATCTATCAAGTCATGAGTTATTTTGATTTGAAGTATTTTGCTCATCAGATAACTGGTCCTGTTTATACATCGGTCGGCAGTGCTGATCCAATCTGTCCCATGGAAGATTTCTTCGTTTCCTATAAAAAGATTCCTGGACCGAAAGAATTGCGTATTTACTTAAATAAAGGGCATGGCGGCGGCGAAGCGAAACAAATCCGTCGTGAAATGCAGCAAATCAAAAAATTACTCAAAGGAAATGAATGAAGATGAAAGTAGCAACCTACAATCTACGAGTCGATACCGACTATGACCAAGAATGGCAATGGCACTATCGATCGGAGGCGGTTTGCTCCTTGATCGATTACTACGACTGGGATGTTCTGGCGATCCAAGAAGCTCGTCCCAGCCAATTTGCAGATTTAGCAAAGTTAGCGCAGTATGCTTCCGTCACTGCTGAACGAGATGGTGATGGCTTAGGCGAAGGCATTGGACTGTATTATCAAAAAGAGGCTTTCGAGTTATTAGCTTCAGGTTCGTTTTGGTTGTCATTGACACCGACTGAACCAAGTATTCATCCAGAAGCTGCGTATTCACGCTTATGTGTTTGGGCAGTCATACAGGAAAAAAAGAATCCGCCGTTTCTTGTCATCACGACCCATTTAGATAATATTTCAGAAATGGCTCGTTTTGAAGGGATGAAAGTGATCTTTGAGCAGCTGGCAGATCAAATCGAACGCTATCCTGTATTGCTGATGGGCGACTTGAATGCGGAGCCAACCGAGCGGGTGCATCGGTACTTAGAGCAACATTTTCAAAATGCCAAAGAACATGGACAGAAGCCCCATCACGGGCCAAAAGGCTCCTATCAAAATTTTATTTATACGTTACCATGGCAAGAACTAGAAGAAATTGATTATATCTATACGAAAGGCTTCACGGTGGTCAAAACCGCCTGTCTAACGGATTCTTGTGATCGTCGTTTTCCCTCCGATCATTTTCCTTTAGAAGCAGAAGTCCAATTTGAAGAAAGCAAAGGATGAATAAAAATGGAACAGCAGAAATTAACCGAACTACTTTCAGAAATGACCTTAGATGAAAAAATCGATCAGTTGCTGCAACTGGCAGCGGCTTTTTATTCAGATAAAGCAGAAGAGAAAACCGGCCCAATGGGCGACTTAGGACTGACACAAGAGAACATCAACAATGCGGGAACAACGCTAGGTGTTTCTGGTGCAAAAGAAGCGATCCGCGTCCAAAAAGAGTATATCGAAAATAACCGCTTGAATATCCCAACGATATTGATGGCGGACATCATTCACGGCTTTCGGACGATTTTTCCGATTCCATTAGGATTAGGTAGTTCATGGGATTTGGCAGCAGCGGAGAAGATGGCGGAAGTATCTGCCAAAGAAGCAGCTGTTTCTGGCTTGCATGTGACCTTTTCACCGATGGTGGACTTAGTAAGAGACCCACGTTGGGGCCGTGTCATGGAATCGACGGGGGAAGATCCTTACTTGAACAGTCGCTTCGCTGAAGCCTTTGTCAAAGGCTATCAAGGGGATGATCTGCGAACAGATTTCAACCGCGTGGCTGCGTGCGTCAAACATTTTGCGGCTTACGGTGCGGCTATCGGCGGTCGCGATTACAACACGGTCAATATGTCAGAACGCCAACTGCGAGAAAGTTATTTACCGGGCTATAAAGCGGCCCTTGATGCCGGTGCCAAACTGGTGATGACCTCCTTCAATACGGTGGACGGTATTCCAGCAACAGCCAATCGCTGGCTTTTCCGCGATGTTTTGCGAGAAGAATTCGGGTTTGAAGGCGTTGTGATCTCTGACTGGGCAGCAATCAAAGAAGTGATCGCCCATGGCGCAGCGGAAGATGAAAAACACGCCGCTGAATTAGCCATCAAAGCTGGGGTCGATATCGAGATGATGACGACTTGCTACACTGATAACTTGAAAGAGCTGATCGCAGAAGGCACCGTTGAGGAAGCCTTAGTCGATGAAGCCGTGCTAAGAATCTTGACCTTGAAAAATGAACTAGGTCTATTTGAAAATCCATACCGCGGTGCTGATGAAGCCGCTGAAGCAGCCACTGTTCTGTCTCAAGAACACCGAGAGATCGCCAGAGATATCGCAAAGAAATCAATGGTGTTGTTGAAAAATGAAGGTGTCCTGCCGTTGCAGAAAACCGAAAAAGTGGCGATTGTGGGCCCGGGTGCTCACTCCCGTGATCTATTAGGTGCTTGGTCTTGGCAAGGGAAACAAGAAGAAGTGGTGACGTTAGTGGCGGGGGCTCAATCCTTGGGTGCGGATCTGTTGATCGGTCAAGAGCCCTTTGATTATTTTGCGCCGTCTGAAGCAGCGATCCAAGAAGCGATCGAATTAGTGAAAGAAGCGGATAAAGTTGTCTTAGCGCTAGGAGAGCAAGAATGGATGAGCGGTGAAGCTGCCAGTCGCAGCGACATTCGCTTGCCGCAAGCCCAATTGTCCTTGGTTGAAACCTTGAAAGAATACAACGAGCAATTGATCGTAACCCTTTATAACGGTCGTCCTCTTGATTTGCAAGGGGTTGATGCAGCCAAAGCGATCGTCGAGGCTTGGTTCCCTGGAACCGAAGGCGGAAACGCACTTGCTCAGATCCTGTGGGGAGAATACAATCCAAGCGGCCGCTTGAGTATGTCATTCCCAGAAACCGTTGGACAAGTTCCTGTGTATTACAACGTTGACAATACCGGTCGTCCTTATGAAAGTGCACCGGATGAAAAATATGTCTCAAAATATTTGGATGTCTCCAATTATGCCAAATATCCATTTGGCTTCGGCTTGAGCTATAGCCCAGTTGCGTATTCTGCGGTGACGTTGGATCAACCGACCATGACCAAAGATCAAACAGTCACGGCATCCATCACTGTTACGAACCAAGGAACAGCAGCGGTCTGGGAAACGGTCCAATGCTACATTCGCGATTTAGTCGGTGAAGTGGTTCGCCCAGTGAAAGAACTGAAAGGCTTTAAGAAAATTTGGCTAGAAGCTGGCGAATCAGCAACCGTTCAATTTGAGATCACGGAAGAACTGCTGCGCTATGTCCACAGCAACCAACAAGCAAGCAGTGATCCTGGGAAATTCCACATCATGATTGGTGGGAACAGCCGAGACACCCAACAAACAACCCTGCAATTAGTGAGGTAAGATAGGAAGGTTTCTATGACGAAAAAAATAGTGATGAATAATGCAAATACGACCGTGACGTTTTTACCAAACGGTGATTTATATGAGATCCAAAGTCACGATGTGATGATCAATCAATTGAATGGGAATGCGCTAGATGGCAGTTTGAATCAAATCTATCTACGACTGCGTGAAGCGGGGGAATGGCACTTCATTCCCTTGATCGGCTCAAATGCTGACAGTGCCTTTGCTTACTCAGACAAACAGCTGACTTGGACTGGAACGTACCAGTCTATCAGTTACCAAGTAGATTTTCAATTGGCACAAGATTGCTGGTTCTGGCGAGTTCAATTGAGTGGTTCTGGGGAAGCGGAATTGGTTTACGGACAAGATCTTGGTAACGCAGCCAAAGGTGCTGTTCAATCCAATGAAGCCTATGTTTCACAATATATCGACCATCATGTTAGCCATGATAAGGATCGAATCGTGCTATCTTCGCGTCAAAATCAACCACAAAATGGTCAGTTTCCATTGGTGGAACAGGGCAGCTTCCAAGCCTTAAAAGGCTTCTCGACGGATGGCTATCAATTTTTCGGTCGCAGCTACAAAGAAACGAATCAACCAGCTGCACTCAGCCAAGAGACATTAGCCAATGAAGTGTATCAATACGAATTTGCCTATACGGCACTGCAAACGCAATGGTTGACAATAAGTGAGACACCTACGGAAATCGTTTTTTACGCAGCGGTCAAAGCCAATCAAGCGACGGCAGTCAATGAACCGCAGTTTGCACTTGAAACGTTGAAAGAAACGTATCAAGCCTTGTCCTTTGACTCGTTGCAGGCAACGGCGCAGGCTCGAAAAAACTTCGGTCGACCGCTCACAGGGCTGACATTTACCACAGAAGAAATCAACGAGCGATTTCCTCAGCAAGAAGCAGTGGAAATCGTTGACGAACAGCTGTATTCCTTTTTTACCCCTGACTATCACCATGTCGTGTTGAAGGAAAAGGAAGGACAGATGGAACGCTCCCATGGACATATTTTGATGAGCGGACAAGATCTGATCGTCGATCAACCCATTTTGAGCACGACCGTTTACATGACGGGGATGTTTAACTCCCAAATCGTATTAGGCAATACGAACATGAACAAATTGTTGAGCAATAGCCGCAACTCATTGAATCTTTTCAAACGTTCCGGTCAGCGGATCTATTTGAAAGACGGCGATCAATGGCGGATTTTAACGATGCCATCTGTCTTTGAAATGGGCTTGAATTCGGCGACGTGGTACTACAAAACAGCAGATGATGTCATTCAAGTAACGACTTTCACGAAAGCAAATGGACGCACGATTGCAACGACCATCACTAGTGAACAAGGTCGTGCCTACACCTGGGCCATCACTAATCAATTTGTGATGGGGATCGATGAAGCTGTACCGACTGCTACCATTTCGCAAGATCAACAATTGCTCACCATCAAAGGAACAGCGGATTCACCGATTGCGGAAACTTATCCAGAATTGACGTATTATCTCCATGCGGCTCAATCTTTTGAACTGACCGATGAAACGATTTTCAATGTGGCAGCCGACGATAGCACGACCGTATTGACCTTTGCAGAACAGGCGACGGTTTCCTTCGTGATCCAAGGCACACTGACTGGTGAACCCTTTGTTTCCGAAACGTTAGATCGCCAGCAAGAAGACACTGCCTATACGGCCTTTGTCGATGATTTGTTGAATCAGTTTGAATTGAAACATTCGCAGGCGGACGTCGTATCCTTCAATCACTTGGCACGTTGGTACACCCACAATATGCTTGTTCATTACTTGTCTCCTCATGGCCTTGAACAGTACGGTGGTGCTGCTTGGGGGACTCGAGACGTTTCCCAAGGACCGACTGAGTATTTCTTAGCACTTAATCGTCCTGAGATGGTGGCATCCATCATCGAGCATTTGTTTGAAAATCAATTTGCAGATGACGGCAACTGGCCACAATGGTTTATGTTTGATCGCTATGAGAAACAAAAAGCTGATGAGAGCCACGGAGATGTGATCGTCTGGCCAATGAAAGTCGTTAGTGACTATCTCGAAAAAACCAAAGACTTCGCGATTTTGGAAAAAGAACTGCCTTATACGGATCGCGCGACCTTCTTGAAAACCAAGACCAAAGCTTCTTTGTTTGATCATTTGAAAAAAGAAGTGGCGTATATCGAAGCGAACTTCTTGGAAGGAACGTACCTGTCTTGTTATGGTGATGGCGATTGGGATGACACCTTGCAGCCAAATAACAGTAAGTTGAAGAAACAAATGGCCAGCAGCTGGACCGTTGCCTTGACCTATGAAGTATTGAAAAAATTAGCCAGCCAGTTGCAGTCAGTTGACCCAGAGTATGCCAAACATCTAACGGAACTGTCTGCGGGAATCAAACATGACTTTGAAAAATACATGTTAGCTGATGGGACTTTGCCAGGATTTGTCTATATGGAAGATAGCGAGCACGTGGAACTGATGGTCCATCCGACTGACAAGAAAACCGGTATCCAATACCGCTTGCTGCCGATGCAGCAAAGCATGATCGGTGAGCTGTTATCTCCCGAACAAGCCGAGCATCATGTGGCGATCATCAAGGAGCATTTGCAATTTCCAGATGGGGTGCGCTTGATGAATCGTCCAGCGACTTATGCGGGTGGTGTCAGCACCAACTTCAAGCGGGCAGAACAAGCCGCCAACTTTGGACGAGAAATCGGTTTACAGTACGTTCACGCCCACATCCGCTTTATAGAGGCCATGGCGAAATTAGGTCGAGAAGAAGAGACTTGGCAAGCACTTGGGGTCATTAATCCGATCCAAATCGCTCAACGGGTCGAAAATGCGGAAATCCGTCAAGCAAATGCGTATTTCAGTAGTTCTGATGGCGATTTCAAAACAAGGGTTGAAGCCCAAGAAAATTTTGGTAAACTTAAGGAGGCAACAGTCGGCGTCAAAGGCGGCTGGCGCATCTATTCTAGTGGACCGGGGATCTATATGAATCAGTTGATCAGCAATGTGTTAGGCATTCGGACCTTTGTTGATCATGTTGAACTTGATCCTGTCTTGCCAGCGGAATTAGCAGGATTGACTCTGACATATCGACTCTTTGATCGGCCAGTCGAAATCGTCTATCATTCGTCAAGTACGCCGAAAATATTGATCAACGGCGAAGAAATGTCCACTGGGTTTGCGGAAAATCGCTACCGCCAAGGTGCGTTTGTCCTGAAGAAAGCAGCGCTTTGCGCCAAATTAAACGAAAACCAAACCAATACGATCGATATCTATCGTTAAGAAAGGAGAAGCCATGGTAGGAATCAAAGATATTGCCCAAAAAGCGGGTGTCTCCATATCCACCGTTTCGTATGCATTGAATGGCAGTCCAAAAGTGACCGAGGAAACCCGTGCGCGGATTCAAGCGATCGCAAACGAATTGAACTATGTTCCGAACATGGCTGCTCGCACACTGAAACGCAGACAAACCAACATCATCGGTGTTTATCTCGCCGATTATGCCGGAAGTTTTTATGGGGAATTGCTAGATGGCATCAAGAAAGGGTTGGAACTTTTCGGCTATGAAATGATCGTCTGCAGCGGCAAGAAATCACACTTGTTTATTCCTGAGCGGATGGTGGACGGTGCCATCATTTTGGATTGGACGTTTCCAGCAAAGGAAATCGAGCAATACGCCCAACGAGGGCATCAAATCGTCGTGTTAGACCGTGTCTTGTCTCATGAAAATATCCATCAAGTCTTGTTAGATAACAAAGGAGGGGCGGCGCTGGCGATCGATCGCTTGATCGCTGGACAAAGCCAAAAAGTCTTCCTCTTAGCAGGGCCAGAAAAAGGCTACGACAGTCGGGAGCGCTTGGAAGCCAGTACGAAAGAATTGACGCGCTTTGGTATTCCTTATGAAGTCATTCCTGGTGACTTCACGGAACCTTCTGGTTATCGAGCGGCAAAACAGCTCTTAGCAAATGATCCCCAGTTTCCCATTGATATCTTTGCCTTCAATGATGAAATGGCGATCGGGGTCTACAAATATGTCCGCGAGACCGACTATCGCATCGGAAAAGAGATCCGCATCATCGGGTTTGATAACACGGAATTAGGCGCTTTTGTGCAGCCGCGCTTAGCGACGATCTCCTATTCGAAACATCGATGGGGCATGGTGGCAGCTGAGAAAATCGTACAATCGATCCAAGGGGAACCAGTGGCGGACGAGCATATTTATACCACTTTTGTGGATGGTGGCTCGTTTTAACAAGCAATACAAAAAAAGTATTAAGCAGTGAAGACTGTTTGATACTTTTTTTGTTTTATAAATATCCGCATTTCTTAAATATTTATATAATACATCATCCTAAAAGTAATTTTGCAAAAAAAAATATTTTTTTTTTTTTGTTATTTTAAATATAGATGATTAAAAAAACTCTCTAATTATTGTTGTAACATTATAACCATTATATTGTTTAGGGCGAGTAAGGATTGATTGGGTACTAATTATTAGTTAGTTTTAGCTATTTAAATTATAACTGATGTTCTATTTGTCAATTTTTTTGGATTTTAATTTATTTTTCTAATGTAACGCTCATTTTCTCTCTTGATTTATTCCTCGTTTTTTGTATTATCTGTAAGGATGAATGAATCCTTGATACTCATTGTTTGCAAAAAAAGGTTTTTAAAATAGGTTTTCTTCAAAGAAGTTTTTAAATTAAAAATAAGTTCATTATAAATGGAAATTGTTAGATATTTTTAATTATGAAAAAACAATTATAATCATAATTTTGAGTGGGAGAAAAAAAGAATTATAATTTTTTTTCTTGAAATCGCTAAACTAAGAGTTGTAACACAGGGCGTGCACTGCGCGATACGTTCATTTTTTTAGATAGGAGGGATAAAGTGAAACGGTTTTTAACAACTTTGCTTGTTTTTCTACTAACATCAGGTCCTTGTTTTTCATATGCAATGGTAGTGGCACAAGCCGAAAGTGTTACAAAAACAAGTGAAGAACAAATGATTTCTTCTGCTGAGCCGGTCGCTTCATCAACCGACAATCAGGAAGAAACCAATCAAACGGAAATACAAGAATCTAGCGAAGCTGCTTCGGCAGATTCGACTGCAGCAACCACTGAGACATCTTCTTCTGAGACAGAAGAGTCATCCGAAGCTGTAGAAGAAGTCCAGGTGACCTTTCTAACAGATACTGAGCATGTATTTGCTACCAGAAAAACTCGCATCCAAATCAGCAAAAATAAAGGGGAAGCATTAAAAGAAAGTGAACTGCCGGCTTTTGAAGATGATAGGAATTTTGAAGGATGGGCGTTAGACGGTACGGTCTATACAAGTCAAGCGCTGACCGAATTGATTCTCACGGAGAATCAAACCTTGACCGCTGTTTTTAAACCGACTGTTAAGGCAAGAGCGGCGGACATCTCGTTGGCAGAACAATCGATCAAAGAGATCATTGCAGAAGCCGATAAAACGAAAGTGATCGCTGTACCAAGTCCAGCTGGAGATGATTCAGCATATGCAGAATACACCAATAGTGCTGAAGGGATTCGTCAAGCGTTGTTTGATATGTATCAAAACGGCAATGGTCAAGAATTTGCTTTGTATGTCGGCTCTGGCTCAGCTTTAGCGACTTTGCCAACAAATCTGACTTCAAAGACGATTCCAGACACAGTCGATAATACCAACATGACTTTTTATGCACTACAAGGAAAAATCAGTCGCTTGATCATCACAGGGCATAGTGATGATCCCATCACAGATGCAACAACGTTGACTTCGGGTAGTCGAACCGTTCCTTTTGGCACGGACATCTACTTTGGTTCTGATGTAGTGATTCGAAACCTCAACTATACGGGGACGAGAATGTACATGAATGGACATAGTCTTTCCTTGAACGGTGGTTCCACCGGCAATGGCCTTTCTATTTATGGAGGAAGCAACAATGGCGACCTTACTGGAAATCCGACGATCACTGTAAATGCGACAGGCTCTGGAACTTGGAACATCTATGGTGGGAATCAAAGCGGTGGTACATTGACTGGGAATACAGCGGTTGTCGTAAATAATACGGTGGGCGGCATCAGTACGATTGCAGGAGGTGCCAATATCGGTACGATTGATGGGAATACCAGTGTCACGATCAATCGACTAAATGGCACACTGACCAATTATTATGGGGGCGGTGTCGGAACCACTACTTCAAATACAGCCAATGTTACCGGTAATGTCGCAACAGTCTTTCAAACAACGAACACCAATTTCCGTTTAGGAACCTATTATGGCGGTGTTCAATACGGGAACATTGGTGGAACAGTCCACAATACTCTCACAGGAGTAGGTGGTTGGACCGGTACAGGATTGAATTATTATGGTGGTTCCAGAGAAGGAAATATTGGACAGACACGAGAGCAAACAGCGATTACGAACCAAGTAGACACTAGCGCCTATTCTACAGGAGCAGCCTATTTTATTGGTGCCAATCGAACCAATGGAACGATTACTGGGAGTATTGAAAATACGATTAAAGCAGGTGACTACAATCAAGGGTCGTTCAATCGTGTCGATGGCGGAGCAGGAATGGACGTAAGTGTTACCAGTCTGCAAACTGGATCTGATAGTGTGTATGACGCGATGACACCAACTGATCGCCGGGCTTACGCTGAAACCACTGCTCGCTTTAAAGTATACGGTGATATTACGACGAAAATCCTAGAAGGCTGTGTCAGCTATGGAGGAGACAACTTATCGTATACGCGGGCAGCTGGGTATGGTGGCTTTATTGACGGCAGCACAACTGTCGAAGTCGGCGTATTAAATGATTCTCGCACGGTCGGCGGACCTGGATTCGTTTATAGTTATGGGGGACGATCTTATAAAGATGGTATTGCCTATTCAAATAGCTTGAATTCACGAGCAAATGGTGTCGGAACGTTTGATATCGTAGGCGGAGGCGGTACCAATGGTGTGCAAGCAACCAACCTTTATATTTATGGGGATACAAAAACAGTCTTAAACAATGTAGTCGCTCGTTGGACCTATGGTGGTGGTTTTTCAGGAATCATCGAGGGAAACACGGCAAACATCTTGAATGGCGGGATCGTGGATACGTTGGAAGGTGCAGGATATACCGGTAAACGTGTATTTGGTAATTCACATGCTGAAGTAAATTACGGTCAAGTCGACTGGTTTCTCAGTGGCGGCGGTTGGGGGGATGCCAAAATTACTGGGGACGTTTCAGTGACTGTTCATGATGGTATCATCAATGCCTCAATGGGGGCCTCGTATGGGTATTTTTCTGGACACACGATCAATGGAAATTCTGATAATCGAATTTACGGCGGAGATTTTTCTGGAACACCTCGGACAGGTCCAAGTGCTTTTTCTGGGGGAATCACGAATGCAGGTTCGCTGCTAGGGGATGCACAATTAACAATCGATCTAAGGGATTATGAAGGGGAATTTAAGCTTCCTTCAGGAACGAATATCTCAGGTGGAAATCCGTATAACAGTACCAACATCGTTGGGACTGACAGCTCCAATACGATTACATTGAACATTTATACAAAACCGGGATCAGATGCATTGAACGGGGCAACGATCTATGGCGATGGTGGTTCAACGGCCGCCAACACAAGAAGCGGTAAAATCAATATTAATATACAAGCAGAAGGATCAAGCATCGGTAACTTGTATACAACAAATTATTCAAACATTTCTTCAAATCGAATTTTAAGAGATGTCGAGATGCGAGTTCAAGGAGCCAAAAGTATTAATGGGATCTCAGGCGGAAATGCGTCAGACAGCTTTATCAACACGATCGTAGCCAACAGCAGTAATCAAGTGAAGATGAGCTTTGGTGAAAATGTCGATGGGACAGCTTCTTATCAAACTGATCCGATCGCTGTGACGGGTCTGGGGATTGTTAACTTTACCGAATTGAACGTGACAAATGGCATCAAGCTGATGGCCAATGGGGGAGACATCAAAAATGGCCGTTCAGCCACTGCTGCGAATCACGCAACGACCTATCATCAGTTCGGTGACATCCATCTTTCCAAGGATGCCGGTATCGGTATTTCTTCTGCAACGAATTTGATTTCAGGCGCGAAGTTAACGGTGGAAGACAAAGGGACGATTGAGTCACCGCCGGGAACGGGGCGAATCAATCTTTCAGATTTCGCAACACCAGATACGGACAAAGATCATTTAACGTGGCTGAAAACGACGACCAATGATGCAGGTTCTCGAGTCAACAGTCAAGGGACGTGGTTTGGAGCGGTTAGTGCCTATCAAGTACTGACTATAAATCCAACTGCTGCTAATGCTGCAGCGATCACGCCAATCAACTTCAGCGGGATCGAAAAAGCGACTGGGAAAACCTTCATCGGGGACAACGATGTGACCAATGCAGCCAACGGGTACGGTATTGCGATACCAGGTTCGATCATTAACTACGAAGTCGAAACACCGGGAGTCGCTAACGGGATTGGCGCCATTAGTCACAATGTAACGGCAGTCAAAGAGAACAATACGCCGCTGACCTTGCAAGCATGGGGAACTGAGCAGGCGGGGACACAGGTGCAAAAAGGGCGTTTATTGATTCCCTACACGGTAACGGAATTGCCAACATTGACGTTTACACCAGAAACCCAAACGTCCGGTTCATGGGTCTATGCGGGGCAAATCAAATCCAGCAAGCTGGATAGCACGGATCAGCAGTTGACGGAACAACCAGATTCAGAGCCAGTTGACTGGACGAGTCCTGATGGGGAGTATAGTTACGATATTAGTGTCCGCTACTCAAATAAGGCGGAAGTCCAAGCCCGCAATGTGATCCTTACAGAGCAAGAGGCACAATCGCTGACCAAAGAACAAGCCGTGACTTATCTCGAAGCCAGCGGGCGTCCTTTCTTTAAGGATACGCTGACAGATGAGGTCTTAGCTGCGATTCAAGAACCGTTAGAAACAGCGGTCTACCGCAAACAAGCGATCACTTTTTCAGTAGGGGAAAACGATCAGAATCAGGCAGAAACTACCGTGAATCTGGTGGTGGTCAAAAATGAAAGTGTCATTTCTGCTGATCGGCAATTTGCCGTCTATGCAAAAGATGTCCGTTTGACCTTACCAGAAGCAACGGCGCTGACAGATGAAGCCGCTTTGGCAGACTATACCCAAGCAACCACGATTTTTGCAGATAATCGGGCAAATATACCACCGACTGTCGATCCGCAAGCTTTTGCCGCGATCCAGCAAGCAACGGAAGATGAGCTGTTGAAAAATGTATCAACGGCTTACCATTATGAAGCAGGCAGTCAACGGGCAGAAAAAGTCGTCAATGTCGCAGTTGCCGGCGAGCTTATTTTAAGCAGTGTGCCAACAGACTTTGATTTTGGGCAGCAGAAAGTTGCCACAGAAACACAAGATTATTGGCCAACGATCACAGGTGAGCTAGCGGTGAAAGATACGAGAGGGTCCGAACGGAGTCCATGGCGCTTGACGGTCAAAGAGCAACAGCCATTAACGGATGGGACAGATCAATTAACCGATGTCTTCCGCTTTGTGACAAACGGTCAAGAACAGATGATAACCAGTGGGGAAATGATCATCGAGGAAACGGAATTGACAGAAAATGGCACATACGTCGTGAATCAGCACTGGGGCGAAAGTCAGAATGAAGGAATCAAGCTTACCGTTCCAGTCGAACAGCAAAAAGTTGGGGACTATCAAGGAACCTTGAGCTGGCAACTGGTTTCGGCACCGGGCAACCCATAAAGGCAGGAAAACAAATGAAAAAAATCATGATCGGTATTATTGCTGGCTGTCTATTAATATTTCCTCAGCTCGTTTCAGCAGCCGAAGCAGGTGCTTATGACAGCAATGGCATTACTTCCTTTTTCGGCGTCTATGAAGAACCAGTTGAGGAGCCAGAAGAGCCCGTAAAAGAACAGCCAGGGAATAAACAAGTTAATCAAAAAGGCAACAATATTCTGCCGGCAACAGGATCAGATCACTTCAATAGCTATCAAAGCAGTGGTCTTGTCGTTTTGTTGGCAGCAGGAATCATTTTAATCAAAAGGAGAACAAAAAATGAAAAAACTTTTCTTGACGGCAGGCATTCTATTGATGAGCACTGCTCTGTTACCAACAACCGTTAATGCCGCTGAATACACTTCAAATGGAGCAATCACTTTTGAAGCGGACCCGAATCCAACCAATCCAGTTGATCCGACCGATCCAGAAAAACCAGTGGATCCCGTCGATCCAACCGATCCAGATGGACCAAATCCTGGAACAGCTGGACCATTATCGATTGATTTTGCTTCAAGTTTTCAATTTGGCAACCAACTGATTACTTCTGAAACAAAAGATTATTACGCACAGCTGCAAGAGTTCACAGCTGGCGCTGCTGGACCAAACTATGTGCAAGTAACAGATAAACGAGGAACGCAAGAAGGTTGGTCATTGAGTGTTGTGCAAAACGGACAATTCAAAACGGCTGATGACGAAGAGCTAGTCGGCGCTTCATTATCGATCGCCTCAGGTGCAGCAACTTCAGTCACCGATATGCAGTATGCACCAACAGTTACTGCAAGTCATACCTTTGTACCCGATAGTGAAATCACCTTGGTCAATGCACCTGTCGGAAAAGGAATGGGAACTTGGATTTACAAGTTTGGGAACGATGCAACGGAAGGGTCAACGGCAGTAAAATTAAACGTACCAGGCAGTTCCGTAAAATTAGCCAAAGAGTATCGGACGACATTGACTTGGAATTTAAAGAATGTCCCTGAAAGCAATTAAAATCACTGATTTTCAGTAAAACAGATAAAGGAGTGTCAAATAGAAATGAAAAAAACAGCATGGGTCTTTGTAAGTCTTGCCGTCTTGGCAGCAGCGAGTGCAGCAACCGAGGTTTCAGCAGCCGAAGCGGCTTCTTACACCTCAAATGGGGCGGTTGATTTTATTCCGAATACTGATCCGACGAACCCAGTCAATCCAGAAAATCCAGATCCAGAAAACCCGGTCAATCCTGTGGATCCAACCGATCCCGATGGACCAAATCCTGGAACGAATGGCCCATTATCGATCGATTATGCCTCTAGCTTAGATTTTGGTGTCAATAAAATCTCTAATAAAAACGAAGTCTATTATGCACGAGCACAAGGGTACTTGAACGATGATGGCACAGCTTCTACATTAAAAACTGCCAATTATGTCCAAGTAACTGATAATCGCGGTAGTAATGCCGGTTGGCGGTTGTCTGTGAAGCAAAATGGTCAATTTAAAAATGAGACGACCTTGAATAAAGAATTGACAGGTTCTGTCATCACCCTAACAAGTCCTGCCGTTAAATCAAATGCGGTTGGCGTCACAGCTCCCGTGGCAGAAGCAACGATCACGTTGGATGCAGCCGGTGCTGAATCAGTGGTGATGACTGCAGCAAAGCAAACAGGTGCTGGAACATGGGTCAACGCTTGGGGAAGTGTTGAGTCGATCACTGAAATAGACAAAGATGATCAAGAAGTACAAGCCGATATTACCAAAGCAGTCGCACTTTCTGTACCAGGCAGCACCCCAAAAGATGCCGTTAGCTACACGACTACATTGACTTGGGTATTATCAGATACACCAGGAACGGAAGGATAAGGAGTATAGACATGAAAAAAACACTAGCATTTCTCTCAGTATTAGGCTTAAGCCTAGCAGCACCAGTGCTGGCACAAGCAGCGGACAGTGCAGAATACAACTCAAATGGACAAATCACCTTTGAACCAAATACGGATCCAACTAATCCAATCAGCCCAACGGATCCAGATCCAGAAAATCCAATCAAACCAGTGGATCCAACGGACCCAGATGGACCAAATCCGGGAACGAACGGACCGCTATCGATTGATTTTGCTTCAAGCCTTTACTTTGGCACACAAAAAATCACCTCAAAAACAGAGATCTACCATGCGGAAACTCAAAAATATGTGGATTCAGTTGGTGATAATCAAGAAGGACCGAATTTTGTCCAAGTGACAGACAATCGGGGAACAGAGAGCGGTTGGACATTGAATGTTCGCCAAAATGGTCAGTTCAAAACAGCGGAAGATCAAGAATTGACTGCTGCGCAAATTCGTTTGACGAAGGGAACTGTGGTAACTCCTTCATTGTCACCAAAACCATCAAATGTGAGCGCAACGATCACATTGAATCCAAATGGTGCCCAATCCTTAGTGATGAGTGCCCAAGATGGCGAAGGGGCAGGGACCTATTTAATGAGCTGGGGCGATAGTTTAGCTGCAGCCATGGATAGCATTGAGTTGGAAGTTCCAGGCTCAACGACGAAATATGCCAGCCAATACAACACCACATTTACTTGGTTACTAACAGACACACCAACCAACCCATAAGTACCAGCTTTCTCCTTGAACCTCGAAAGGGTTCAAGGAGAATACATAGAAAGAAGGGACATCCATCATGAAAAAAATCAAACAGCTTTTGGCGCTCCTATTCGCAAGTATTTTCTTTTTTGTACCAACCATAGGAACCGCTTCTGAATTTAACTTTGCCGTCAATCCAGTGATTCCAGAGAATCAAATCGATAAAGAAAAGACTTATTTTGACTTGAAAATGGAGCCAGGAGCGGTTCAAACTGTAGAAGTCCAATTGCGCAATGACACCGATCAAGAGGTCGTCATCGCGCCAGTGATCGCTTCTGCTACTACGAATCTAAACGGGGTCGTGGAATATGGCGAAAACGACATCGAAGCGGACGAAACCTTGCCTTATGATATGGCTGATTTGATTGAAGTGGAGGAAGAGATCACGATCCCGAAACAATCCCAAATCACCTTACCCTTAAAGATCAGTATGCCCTCAGAATCGTTTGAAGGGGTTATTGCCGGTGGTTTGACCTTGAAAGAAACGACAGCGGAAACCGATACTGCTGACAGTGAAGAAGACCAAGGGTTAGCCATCAAGAATGAGTATGCCTATGTCGTTGCGATTTTACTCCGTCAAAATACAACAGAAGTCACGCCGGATCTAAAACTGCTGGATGTTGGACCGGGACAAGTCAACGCTCGCAATACCATCAATGTTACGTTGCAAAATCCTGAATCAGCTTACTTAAATTCCTTACGGTTGATCAATGAAGTGAAGAAGAAAGGCGATAGTGACGTCTTGTATGCTTCAGATACCTCACGAATGCAAATGGCACCTAATTCAAACTTCTCGTACCCAATTTCCTTGGAAGGACAACGTTTAGAAGCAGGGACCTATGTGTTGACTTCCGTGGCCTATGGTGGGAAAAGCGATGAAGGACAATACAAAGTGGAGAATGAAGAAGGCGAGGAAGAAAGCTATCTCTATAAATGGAGCTTCGAAAAAGAATTCACAGTGACTGGCGATGTTGCTCGTGATCTTAATAAGAAAGATGTGACGATCGAAACAGATTACACGTGGCTTTACTTCTTGATCGGCGGTCTGTTGCTGCTGCTCGCCTTACTGCTGCTTTTATGGTACCGACGAAAGAAAAAAAATGAAACGGATGAAGCGTGAGCACCTTGAGAAATACTTGATCGATGGCTTGATCATCGCAGGTATCCTCTTGTTGGCACTTCCTTTTTTAAAAGAAAGCATCGTCAGTTGGCAATTACGCACAAGCGAATTGACGATAGCGACCCAGCTGCCGACAACGATTCCAGAAGAAGAAACGATTCAAATGCCGGCTCTAGGGGATGTATTGGCTCCGCAGTCGGCAACGATCACCGGGTACGGCTTTGTTGCAATTGAAGCGATCGAGTTCCAGCAGCCGCTATTGGTGGGGATAACCAATCAGCAGCTGCTGAAAGGCGGTGTCGTGATGTTTCCGGAACGTTTGTTAAAAAATAACAATTTTGTCGTTTTAGGGCATCATCTCGGTAGACAAAGTTTGTTATTTGGTCAATTGCTAGAAGCACAGGTGGGGATGGAAGTGTCCGTAACCTACCTCGAGGAACGCCAGCAGTATATTATTATCGATAAAAAAGTCGTAGATGAATCCGACTTGTCGGTTCTAACAGATGACCAGACACCAAAGTTGACATTGATTACTTGTCCCACACCTACTCGAACAGAAGAACGCTACGTGCTGACAGCGATTCCTGTTGAGCAAGCAACTGCCGGGCAGTCGCAAAACACAGCGACCATGGGCAGTACGTCACAAGGCGCAAGAGTGTTGGCTCAAAAACAAGAAATGTTATGGAAACAACAATCTGAAAAAAATTGGTTTCTTTTATTTGTTATTTTATTTATAATTAGTGGATGTCTGCTTGGCGTTCACAAACTGTTGAAACGTTCAGCGCCGTAGAAAGAGCATCAAAAAGAAGCTCTGTTGATAAGGAGGGTGAAGAAATGAAACGCAGATTTGGTTTTGTCATTGGTGCCTGCATGATTATTGGAATGATCGATCTTGTCACAGAACAAGTTGTTTTTGCGACTATCTATAATCCGCTAGACCCCTCAGAAGAAATCGTCCCAAAGGATCCGCCAGAAGGAAGTACGGAGAAAGCAGATGAACCGCCTGCAGAAAAGGAAGAATCCAAAGAATCACCGGCTCCTGAACCGGAACCTGTTCCGAAAAAAGAACAGGAACAATCCTCATTTCCAGAAAGCAGTTTTTTGGAAAAACAGAAGCACTTAGCACAACGAGTCATGTTGGAAGATGTTTTTGCGTCGGATCGTTTGGCTGTCGATTTAGCACTGCCGGGAAATAATACGGATGGTGACGGGGATGACAAACCTTCGTATCTTGCCAGCTTATGCTATCTATTTTCAGGAAACGTTCTTTATGGCCAAAAAAATAACGGAGGCTTGAAAACGCATGTTTGTGACATTTTTGAATAAGGCGGACAAACGAAAATTGATGATGCTGCAATATTTGGAAAACGCAGTCGCTCTTTCTGAAACGAAGGAAACATTGATGGACCAATTGACCATGTCGGAATTTCTGATCAATAAAACCGTTCAAGAATTGAATCTTGATTTTTATGAACTAGGATTGAATGAGGAATTTGAGATCGTGACCGATGGGACGGTCATTAAACTGAATGCCTCCGGGCTGGCAACTTCAGACACACTACTGACCTATTATCTAGATCAAGCGTTAAAATTTTCTATGTTGAAAGAATGCTTTTTTGAGCAATTGTCTTCTTTATACGAATTTGCTACCAATCACTATCTAAGTCATAATCCCGTCTATAAAGAATTTAAACAGTTTAAACTGATCTTGAAAGAATACGACATTGAAGTGACGAAAGAGTTTCAGCTGGTGGGTGAAGAAAGTGAGATTCGGGAGTTTATTTTTCTCTTTTTTATGAAGGAATATTATTTGAACCATTCCCCTTTCCCAAAATGTATCTTGGACAAAGAAAAAACCTTTGATCGATTCAATGAAAGTACTTGGCTGAATCCAGAACAGTCTGCCCGCATGCGGATTCGCAAGAAACATTATCTAGGTATTGTTTTGGCGCGGATGTCTAAAGGACATTTCATACAAAACAGTGTGGAAAACGATTTAGTCTTGTCAAAACATTTAGTGATCATTGAAGATTTGAAGCGTTGGTTGCAGGAGATCTTGACGATCAACAATCAAGAAGTCCTAGAACGTGAAGCACGAGATATTTTGCGCTTTTTGATCGTTGAGGGTTGGCTGATCGACAATAATAGCTACATCGACCAAGAACAAACCTATATCCAACAATTAAACGAGCAGTTTATTCAGGCGGTCCAACAGCAGTTTTCGCTAGCCACGGACACGTTGGCACTGCTTCATGCCGAAACGACTACGATTCATTACCAGCTCCTGTCGTTTTCTTTTAGTTCTCGCTATGAGTACCAATACATGGATGTCACGTATTTTCTTGAGACGTATCCTGAATATGCTGCCTTTTGCCGCAACTATCTGGAAGAAAGTCGTAATCGACCGATCTTATGGAACAATAAAGAGTTTTTGTTTTTTAGATACCTTATTTTATTAGTTTCTACGATTCCATTAAAAGAGATTTTGGTTCCTTTATATGTCTGTGTTGATTTTTCATTTGGTGATTCCTACAACCAGATGATCAAAAAGAATATTGAAAAAATTCTCGATTTGAATGTACAATTCCAGAGTTACCCAGATGATCATACGCACCTGATTCTTTCAAACCTGCCATTTTATGGTGCGTTGGGGATCGACCATATTTTATGGCTCGCACCACCTAGACCCATCGATTGGGCCAATTTTACTGAAAAAATCAGCGTGATTCGCAGAGAACAATTTCAAACCAAAATGGCACAGTGAGCATCTTGCCGTTTAACTATCGAAAGCAGCGTCTGCCTCAAATGAAGGCAGGCGTTTTTTGCAGAAATCAGCCATATGCAAAAAGCACACAGGGATCTATTGCCCTGACGAAGTGTTCGGATAAGGTCTGTGAAAAAGGACCATTTGATAGGATTTTTTTTTGCTAGAAAATTTGGTATGATAGAAAGAGAAGAAAAAGAGGTGCCCTATGATGGATGGGAAACAAACGAAGGCTGTGATTGGCCAGACATTGATCACCCTTTGTGAGACCAAAGAAGTGAATAAAATCAGCGTACAGGAGATCGCCGAAAAGGCGCAAGTCAATCGGCAGACGTTTTACTACCATTTTCCTGATAAAAAAGCTTTGATCCAATGGATCTATCGGCAAGATGCCCTGATTTTTTTGACGACAGAAGATGTCTCCCTTGATAACTGGGAAGAAGCCGCCTTGCGCATGCTGAAAGCAATGAAACAAGCGCCGGCCTTTTACCGCAAATCACTGGCTTATGACCGCGAGATCTTAATGAACGGTTTTTTACAGATCACAGAACCGCTTTTTCAGCGCTTGTTCTTGGAGGTCGATCAAGAGCAGCAATTGACGAAACAAGACATTCTATTTTATAGCCGATTCTTTTCCTACGGCTGCGGAGGCATTTTGGAAAATTGGATTCACAACGACTTTCCAGAGACCCCATTAGAGATTGCGACGCAATTGTTTCGTTTGGCGAAGGATGTGGAATTTTTTGGCCACCAAATCTATGAAAAAGAGGAGCAGTAAGCGATGACGAAAGTTTTATTTGTTTGTTTAGGTAATATTTGCCGTTCCCCCATGGCAGAAGCTATTTATAAAGCAGAAATAGCAAAACACAAGTTGGATTGGCAGATCGATTCGGCAGCGACCAGCTCATGGGAAGTCGGACATTCTGCTCATCCCGGAACCAAAAAAAGACTGCGTCAAGCAGGGATCTCTAGTGACGGTCTTATTTCACGGCAGATCACTGAAGCGGATTTTGCCACATTTGATTGGATCATCGGCATGGATGCGAACAATGTTGAAACACTTCAAGCGCTAGCACCTGCCGATACGACCGCAAAGATCCGTTCGTATTTGAGTGTTGTTCCTGGCAAAGAGGCTGAGGAAGTACCAGATCCTTATTATACAGGAGATTTCGAAGAGACCTATCAACTGCTGCAAGAGGGGATTCCTTATTGGCTAGAGGTTATTTCTTCTGAAAAATAAGGCGTGTTCGCTTGTATTTTATCAAAAATTTGCTAAAATAGAACCATGGAAATGCGAACGTATGTGTGGTTTTAGAAACTGCTGCAACGCGCAGAAAGGAATGTCCAATGGAAAAGAAACCATCGCCCATCAAACAATTGGGCAAACTCATTGTGATGACATCCACAACGTTGCTGGATACCTTTTTCAGTGATGATGCTGACAAGAAGAATCAGTCTGAGAAAGTCAAAGAAATCCGGCGAACGCTGCAAGAGGCAGCCGCTGCCAAGCATCTGGTCGTGCTGCAAGTAAAAACAGAGAAATTGGGTGGTTTTGAAACCGTTACCGGCTGGATCGTCGGCAAAACGGTAGCAAAAGAACAAGTTGTCTTGAAATTACAAAGCGACCGTCAGCAGCTGCGGATTATTCCCCTGCATCATGTGCTGAAAGTTAGCACCTTGAATACAAAACCCGGCTTGTAAACAAGCCTGTGCATAGCAAAAAAACCGCTGCGTCATTAGACATAGCGGTTTTTTAATTGCTAGTTACGCGTGCTTGTTTTTGACTTCTGCGAGTCGCCAAGCGGTCATCACAGCGATCAGTTCGTAAGGGATCGGCTGTGCAAAAGAAAACTGGACCGCCCCTTTACTGGTCTTGTATGGTTGTAAGTCCTCTTGGAAGGCCGTGATCGCAGAAGGCGTGGGATAAAAGCCTAGATGCTGTTTGGCGCAGGCAAAATGTACGATATTTTCTCCCTGATGATAAGTAGGCATTTGATAACTGATCTTTTCAACCGCTTCAGGTAAAACGGCTTTGATGGTTTGACGGACCTTTCTTAAAATCGCTTGTCGTTCTGCTGGAGCTGCTGCAATGTATTGGTCAACTGTCGTAATGGCTGTTGTCATAGGCCACCTCCTGCCTTTAGTATACGGCAAACCCCGTAAGAAAAAAAGGAGCCTGTCAGTGGGTAGCTGACAGGCAAGGAGTAAAAATGAAAAGTGTTAGTTAGGGTTGTTTGTTGGGTTATGTATACTATACTGTCCAAATATGAATTTTTTGTGGAGAAAAGATTGGAAAGTGTTTAAGTTTGCTGGCTGCGAAAATAAGTAAAAAAAGACCCGTCGGTGGGTGGCCGACGGGAAGGAGTTAAAAATGAAAAAGTGTTAGTTAGGGTTGTTTGTTGGTATACATAGAGTATACGAGATAAATATGAATATTCTGTGACAAATCTTTTCGGAAGTTCTTAAGAAACCGTAACGGTTTGGTTACAGAGAAAGGTTCTTTTCATCAAAACGGTTTTTCAACGTACGATACAAATCAATGTATTGCCGATCGTCTGCCGCATAATCCCAAATATAACTCATTTTTTCTGGTTTGAGTTTTTTCATCAACTGATTGGAACTAACGATGACATCATAATTTTCTTGCTGGTTTAGATCATAAGGTTCTGCTGCTACGAAGGTCAAGTCATGTAGGAATTGATTCAATCCTTGAACGACTAAGAAATTATCTTCTAACGCAACCCCTACCCGTAAACGATTCGAATAACGGATTTGATCATAAAACGGCAGCAGGGCGTGGGTATACATCGTTGCCATCTGCTCTTGGTTTTCATCATTGATATAGTCCACCGCTGATTCTTCGCGATAGTTCGTTAAGAATTCATCGATTTTTTGCTGCAGCTGCTCTTCAGCAGACCCGCGATTGATCGAGGGTGTCAGCAAGCGATAGATATTTGGAAACGGCTGACGGAAAACGTAGTTGCCGAAAGTCACATTGATTAAATTACCCACGACCAATGGCTCGTCTAACAGGCCAGGTTGTGAAGCAAAGAAGGTTGCTTTCATCTCTGCTAACAAGTCTGCGACTAACGGATAAACTGGGTTTTGTTTGCTTGAAAAGAATTGCAAGGTTTGTTGCAAAGCTTCTTCTTCAGGACTCAAGTAGAATGGGAAGATTTGCGCCATCAAATAAATAAACCCTGATTCGCCTTTTAATTGTTTGTCTGTCATTGAAACTTCAGGATCAACGACTTGTGTCAAACGCTCAAAATCGAAATATGGATTATTTTTCATCAGGAAATTGTACCGCTTGTCGTATTTGGCAAAATTCCCTTTTTTGATTCGTAAAAGAATCAAGGCGGCGAAATACTTCAACTCTAATCGGCCAAGATAAGAATGAGTCATTGGGAAATACTCCGTGAATCGATCCACCATTTTTTCTGTCTCACTCTCAGCGATCGCAAATGGCCATTCTATTCCACGAGTACCTAACCAAATGATATTGAATAGGGAGAGCCGCACAAGACGCTCATCGCCTACTAAGTTTGATTCAGTGTACGTAAAGCGAAGCTGAAATTGCTTCAAATGTTTTTTTAGATGTTCAAATTTGCGAGACACCGTTGAACGACTGACATCGTATTTTGCACAAAAATCCGTGATCGTAGGATTGTCTTCATTCAGCATGTAAAGAACATATAAGAACGGAACGCTTTTATTCAATAAATAGAAGCGGTATTCATCGATCGTTACCGCGATATTCTGAGGCTGTAATTTACCGCCACGACCGAGTATCGACATATGATCCGGAGTTAACTCAGTTAGATCTTGGTCGATCTCAGTCAACTCTATAAAAGCTTGTTGGTAGCTTAACTCCATTTCCTTTGCCAATTGTGCGATTGGGTGGCTAGGGTTTTGCAGAGTCAGCATACGCCGGAATATTTTAAATTTAATTAATGTTTGCGGGTCCATCATAAGTTCTTCATAAAACATAGGTATCCTCCTTTGTGGCTCTATTGTATCTTTTTTTTACGAAACTGTCAGTCTTTTTAATCAAAAAAATAGCCTACCCTTTAAAAAAAGGTAGGTTATTTTCATCTTTTTAACTAATTTAGGCTGAAACAGGGTCTTTTTTGAACCACGACCATAGCAAACCGATCAAAAATCCGATCGCAGCTGGTACGACCCACCCCATCCCGATTTGGAAAAAGGGCAGATAATCTGACGCAAAAGACAAGATTCCTTGCACGAAAGCGTTGTTGGTAATCACTGCAGGACTCGCATTTAAGCCGTCGATGATTGCAGCGATCAACGTGAAGTATGTCGTCATTCGATAGACACTGGCACGATGGTTAAATAATGGACTGATGATCGCCAACAAAATCAAAGTGATCGCCAGTGGATAGATAAACATCAAGACTGGAATAGAAAACTCGATGATATTGGTCAAGCCGACATTAGCGAAGATCGCTGGTAAGATACTTGTCAAAGCGATAAAGAATCCGTAGCTTTGCTTTGGAAACAATCCAGCAAAGGTTTCGGAAAAGGCCGTGATCAAACCAATGGCGGTTTTTAAACAGGCAGAGATGACGATCAATGCCAATAGCAGACTGCCGACAGTGCCAAGGTAATGGTTGGCGATTTGTGCCAAAGCGATCCCACCGTTTTCGCTGATGGGAAACTGGCCTAAACTTTTGGTTCCCATATAAGAAAGTAAGGTATAGATGATCCCCATCAACACGATGCTGACAGAGCCGGAAAGGATCGTGTCTTTTGCGACCGTCGCAGGTTTCTCAACCCCCATATTGCGAATCGTTGAGACGATGATGATCCCGAAGGCTAAAGATGCCAGCGCATCGAGAGTATTGTAGCCGTTTGTGAAACCAGTAAAGAAAGCATCGCTTTGATAGCTAGGATAGATCGGCGCATCGCTGATGGTTCCTAGTGGTTGCCAAAAGGCAAAAAAGAGCAAAACTCCTAGTAAGACCAGAAACAAGGGATTTAGAAACTTCCCTACATAATCTAAGATTTTGCTAGGTTTGCGTGAAAACCACCAGGCAGCTCCAAAAAATAGGGCAGAGAACAACGCCAATAACCAAGTTTGCATGTCTGATGAAACATGGGGAGCGATCCCGATCTCATAAGAAGTAGTAGCCAAACGAGGCAGAGCAAAGAATGGCCCAATCACTAAATAAAGCAAAATCGTAAATATCATTGCATAGCGGCGATTGATCCGAGAAGCTAATTCAAAAACACCGCTGCTTTGGGAAACGCCAATAGCAATGACCCCTAAAAATGGCAAGCCGATCCCTGTAACTAAAAAGCCAAGGTTGGCTAAGCCGACATTCGCGCCAGCTTCTTGTCCCATGTGAACGGGGAAAATCAGATTTCCGGCACCAAAGAAAAGACCGAAAAGCATTGATCCAACATACATGTAATCCTTAAACTGTAACTTTTTTTCCATAAATGAAAGCTCCTATAATTCCTTAGTTTTAAAAAAAATAACAAAGTTTCTAACAAATAGCAATGGTTTTTTGTGATTTTTTGATAAATTCTGACAATTACTCCTCCTGCAATAAAAAAACACTTAGCATTGAATTCTTCCAAGCTTACTGAAAAAGGACGAAAAAGCTCGGAAGAAGACCGCTAAGTGTTTCAAGACAGAAAATTAATTCAACACACGGGAAAGGAATTCTTTGGTGCGTTGCTCTTTTGGATGAATAAAGATATCTTCAGGCGTCCCTTGTTCGGCAATGACACCTTGATCCATAAAGATGACCCGATCAGACACTTCTTTGGCAAAGCCCATTTCGTGGGTAACGATCACCATTGTCAAGCCAGTATGAGCTAACGTATTCATGGTCTTCAACACTTCACCGACCATTTCTGGATCTAGCGCAGAAGTCGGCTCATCAAACAACATGACATCCGGATTCATCGATAAGGCACGGGCAATGGCTACTCGTTGTTTTTGTCCACCTGAAAGCTGGGAAGGCTTGGCATTGGCATATTGAGCCATACCGACTTGCTCCAGATTTTCTTTGGCAGTCGCTTCTGCTTCTTTGCGATCACGATTCAAAACAGTGACTTGGCCCGTCACGCAGTTTTCTAATACATTCATATTGTTGAATAGGTTAAAGGATTGGAAAACCATTCCTAGATGCGTACGGTATTTCGGCAAGTCATAGCCTTTTTCCAGCACATTTTCACCTAAGTAGATGATTTGCCCACTGGTTGGTTTTTCTAATAAGTTGATGCAGCGAAGAAGTGTAGATTTTCCTGAACCAGAAGAACCGATGATCGTGACAACTTCTCCTTTATTAACAGACAAACTGATGTCTTTTAAGACTTCGTTGTCGCCAAAACTCTTTTTTAAATGGTCAATTTCAATGATTGCTGACATGTTCTTCCTCCTTATTCGTTCGGGTTGATGTCTTCTAATTTGACATACGCACTGGGACCATCCATTTTGCGTTCAACAAAGCGCAAGATCTGGGTGGCACTGATGGTCAAGACTAAGTAGATCACACCGATGATCGCAAATGTTTGGAAGTATTGGAAGTTCGTTCCAGCGGCTGATGTACCTTGGAAGAAGAGGTCTGCAACACTGATGACACTTAAGACGGCAGTATCTTTGATATTGATAATGATCTCATTCCCGGTAGCTGGTAAAATATTGCGCATCACTTGCGGCAACACGACCTTGATCATGGTTTGCCAATGGGTCATTCCGATGGCTTGAGCTGCTTCAAATTGGCCGTCATCTACAGCAAAAATCCCCCCACGAACGATTTCAGACATGTAGGCACCCGTATTGATAGAAACGATCAGCACGGCTGCCAGCGTGCGATTCATGGAGACACCAAAGGCTAGAGCAGTTCCGTAGAAAATAACCATTGCTTGAACCATCATTGGGGTGCCGCGGAAAACTTCGATATAAATGGTCAGTAAACCATTGACGATGCGTTGGAAGAAACGTCCTACTGGATTTTCTGAAAGCGGCAATGTCCGGAAGATACCGACTAAAAGACCGATAATCAATCCGATGATCGTTGAAAGGATCGCGATGAATAAGGTCAAGCCAGCGCCTCGTAAAAAGAGCATGCCGTAATCATCAATGATTTTTTTAAAATCAGCGATCAGACCTTGATCTGCTGTTTCTCCGCTGGCATCTGCAGGTTGATCTAAGACTGCTTGATCCATCAGGGAAACCCGTTCTTCTTCAGAAATTCCTGCAAGAATCTCATTGACTTTTTCAACATCGGGATCGCCTTTGCGCATTCCGACTGCTACTTGGACGTCTTCTGGGTTGGTTTCAAAACCGGCTCCTTCATCGAACTCGACCATCTTCAAATCAGGATTTGCACCGACGGCAGTGACGCCTTCTGGACGTTCGCTGACGTAGCCGTCAATGATGCCCGAAGCTAAAGCAACGCGCATGGAGGAGAAGTCCCGCATGGCTTGTTCTTTTTGGACCTCAGGGATTTGATCTATGACGGTATAATGGAAAGTATTCAGCTGGGCAGTGATTTTTGCCCCCGAAAGATCAGCGAGGCTTTTGGCATCGGCGAACTCGCCATCTTTACGAACCACTACCACCAAATCTGATTCATAGTAAGGATCGGTAAAATCAATTTGCTCGCGACGTTCGGCAGTTGGTGACATACCAGCGATCACAGCATCGATAGTCCCCGCTTGCAAAGCTGGCGGCAAACCGTCCCATTGAGTTTTGACGATCACTAATTCTTTGCCTAAGCCTTCAGCGATTCGTTTGGCGATCTGGACATCGTAACCGCCGGCAAACGCCGAGCCTTCTTCCCCAGAAATCGGCACGGCACCATTGGCGTCCGTCGTTTGCGTCCAGTTAAATGGGGCATAGCCTGCCTCCATACCGACACGGAATTGTTCCGCAGGCGTTTGGTCATCCGCTTGCACGGTTAGGGGCAGCTGAATGAGGGTTAGACAGAGGGCGAAGACTGCCCAGATCCAATTATTTTTTTTCATTTTTTCTCTTTCCTTTCACGAGTTGGACAAGCAGGTAAGGATGAAAAAGCAAAAAAACAGCCGTACTCCATGATTGGAAAACGGCTGTTGACAGGTCATCGTCGACAAACCTTTCACAAAACATAGCGCAACTTAGACAAGCTAAGACAGTCCGCAAATTGTTCATTTGCGGCCCAACAAAATCGATGCAAGCAAAACCGACCTTGTTTCGGCGATGTTCCCTAGCTCTGCTGTAAACGTGTTGCTTCACTCAGCAGGATTAATGAACCTCGCGACCTCTACCTAAATGTTAAAGGGTACTCGTATTTAATTTGATTCTTCTCAGAGTTTAGAAGAAAAGCACCCAAATGTCAATTCTTTTTAACAAAAAAACGACCATTTCCCTATTTTTATCAAAGAGAAAGCGGATCGTTTTTACGAGTGTCTATTGGAACCCTTAAGCGACTTTCGCTTTTGGTTCACGGCCTAAAACAGCTTGGATGACTGTCAAAGCAAGCAATAAGCCAAGTGCTAGATAGATGAGGCTTGAGTATTGTGTAACGCCCCAATCTTGTCCGAAGGTACGGTAAACCACAAGGACGATGGCTTGAATGATTGCTGTGATGACATTTAAAAAGCCGAATGCCCATAAATTGCCATTTTCTTTACGTGCTAAATAGAAGATAGAGAAATATAAGCTGACTGCCAACCAACCGAAACTGATAATGATCATTGCCCAATAAATAATAGCTGCTACCAATGTATTTCACCTCACTTTGATTCGTGACTAGTTTACCACGTTTTTTGTTCCTTGTCATGAAGGAATCTCTTTCTTTGTGAGGCAAAAAACAAAGAGCAAGAGCAGTAATGAAAAGATCATCTACTACATTTGCTATTGGTGGGTTTACTGAAAAGAGACGATTTTTCTAGATCGGTTCATTTTCAGCTGTGTATAATAGAAATAAACTGTTTTTTGCAGAAAACTACGAGTTAAGAATCAATTAATAATTAGTTAATAGCTGATTTAGATCTGCTTGCTAGAATGAGCACAGAAGCAAGCAAGGAGGAAGTAAAAATGGAAAATGTTCTTAAAATCAAAGGATTAAACAAACGTTACGGCAAACAGCAGGCGCTACATGATGTCGATCTAACGATCGCTAAGGGAGATATTTATGGATTGGTGGGGAGAAATGGTGCTGGGAAGACGACCCTATTAAAAGCGATCGTTCAGTTGATCCAACCAACTAGTGGCAGTCTGCAGTTGTTTGATGTTGAAGGCGGCAAAGCGTACACTCAGATGCTGAAACGGGTCGGTAATGTGATTGAGACCCCAGTCGCTTACGACCAATTGACCGCTGAACAAAATTTGAACTATTATTGCAAAATCAGCGGGGTGGTGGAACCTGAGGCGGTCAGTAAAGCATTGGCGTTTGTCGGATTGACCAATGTTGGCCACAAGAAATACCGTGATTTTTCTTTAGGGATGAAACAAAAACTGGGCTTAGCGATTGCTTTATTGAATCAGCCGGATTTTCTAATTTTAGATGAGCCGATCAATGGCTTGGATCCTGTAGCGATCGTTGAATTTCGGGAGCTGCTTTTACGATTGAATCAAGAACGTGGCATGACGATTTTGATCTCCAGCCATATTTTAGAAGAGCTGTACCTAGTGGCTACACGTTTTGGGGTCATTAGTGAGGGGCGTCTGATCAAAGAGATGACCAAACACGAATTCGATCTGATGGCGAAACGGTTTATTCAATTAGAAGTGGATGATGTAGCCACAGCTAGCCGCTTGCTAGAGAGTCAGCTGATTTCCGAATATAAAGTCGTCAGTGACCACAAAATTCATATTTATCAAGAGAATGTGTTGATTCGTGACCTGGTCCGTCAGCTGGTTTATGAAGGGATCGCTATCGACCGGATTTCTTTTGAAGGGGAAAATCTAGAGTCGTATTTCAAAGAGTTAGTAACAAGTGAAGGGGGAAATTAAGATGTTGAATTTTATTCGAGCCGATTTGTATCGTTTATCAAGAAGTAAAAGTTTTTGGATCACAGAAGGAATTATTTTATTGTTGGTGATTTTATCCGTTGTTTCCAATGGTAGTGTAGGGGTCACTCTTGGGGATAGTACGCAAACAGGAGGCAGCCTTACGGAAATGACTGGCTTTCTGGCGATCCAGACCAGTTTGTCTTCCATGTTGCTGTATTACTCCTTGCCATTGGTGATGCAGGTCTTAGGCAGTGAGTACACGAAAGGGACCATGAAGAATATCATTACCGTTGGTGTCTCCAAACCCGCTTATCTTTTTGGGAAATTCTTGGTTTATACATTGGTGCTGGTCTTACAGATCGTCGCGATTTGTTTGGTGAGCTTTGTAGCGGGAACGGTTATTGGGGGGATTGGTTATAATGACCTTTCACAGATAGAAAACTTGTTGTATTATTTCGTTAGTTTTGTACTGATTTTATTAGCGACTTCCTCTTTTGCAGTGCTAGTTTTGTATTTGACCAAAAATACAGCGGTCAGCGTGTTGGCGACGATTTTTATTCCGATGGCCTTTGCGATTGCCCGAATCTCTTTACCCAACTGGAAGTTTTTAGAATACTTGGACTTTCAAGGCGGTTTAGAGATGGTGACCATGACTACTTTCCAAACATGGGAAACAGTCCAACCCATTTTTCTTGGGAGCCTGATCAGTTTATTGCTTTGCCTCTTGGCTGCGCATCTGGTGTTTAAGAGACAAGAATTGTAAGAGCAGAAAAACGCCCAACCGTATCGACTAGTGAAGGTCGAGCGATTGGGTGTTTTTTGTGTATAGCCATGAGTTAGTGGGATTCAACGGACTGCTGCCAAAAAAGGGTCAAACGAAACGTCTCTTCGGTTGTATCCAATTGGATCTTGCCGTCTAATGCATTAGTCAATGCCGCGATGATATACAGACCAAGTCCGGCTTGCTGTTTATGCCGTGAAAGGTCTTCGGTATAAAAGCGGTGGGTCAATTTTTCTGGGTGCTGGATCGGTGATCTCAGCTGATTTTCCTGTTGGAAAACGATGCGATCTCCTTGCTGATTCAAGCGGATCGTCCCCGTTTCACTGCCATGTTCCAGCAGGTTACCAAGGACATTTTGGAAAATTCGTTGCCAGCTTTTTTTATCTGAAATGATCATGATGTTGGGTTGGATCGCAACCGTCAGTGATAAATGGTTTTCCTCAAAAGAAGGATAAAGCTGGAGCAGTTCTTCTTCCAATAAACGAGAAAGATTGAATTCTTCCAAAGTCAAAGCGAGCTGATTGTCTTTGAGACGCTGATAGGTCAACAACTGTTCCAGATGATTTTCGACTTTTTCTAGGTTGCTGCTGACTTTATCCAGCAGCTGTAGTTGTTGCGGGGTGAGGGTCGCATCGGCTTGCAGCAGTTGTGTGTAGCCGCTGGCGACCGTCAAAGGTGTGCGTAAGTCGTGAGAGATATTTTGAATGGCTTGTTCCAACTGCTGGTTTTCTTGCAGCATTTGATAGTGTTGCTGCTTATTTTTTCTAAGTATCTGATTGTTTAACAAGGCGATCGCTTTTAAAGCGGGGACGCGGGTCTGTAAATGGATCTCTTGATTTGTTTCGATTTCGCTGATTCTTGTTAATTGCTGGTGGTACTTTTTTAGATCATATAGTAAGAAAAACCAATAGCCAAACAATAACACAACGATCAGAGCGGCGAAAAACTGAAGTATATGCATGAGGTTCCTCCTTTTTAAGCTAGCTTGACGCCGATGCCCCAGACAGTATCGATATACGCTTCATCTGGATCGAGTGTTTTGATTTTGCTGCGTAAATGGCTGATATGGACATTGATCGTGTTTTCTTCACCGTAGTAAGGTTCTTGCCAAACAGCTTCATAGAGCATTTCTTTGGTATAAACTTTTTTGGGGTTCGCTAAGAGCAGGGAAAAAATCTCAAACTCCTTTTTCTTTAACTGAACCGTTGCCTCTCCTCGTTGCAGCTGAAACGAGTCAGGCAACAGTTGAATGTTTTTATACGAGTGGCTGCTGGCAACTGGAGGGGGTTGTTTATTTGTTCGCAATTGAACAATGATACGTGCCTTTAATTCTTCGACATTGAAGGGTTTGGTCAAGTAATCATTGGCACCCGCCAGCAAAAGGGTGGAAACATCGGCTGGTTCATCTAAGGCAGTCAAGATAATGACGGGGACCGTGGAGGTTTGGCGAATCTCTTGCAAGACTTGTGTCCCATCTTTACCAGGGAGCATTCGATCTAGCAAAATCAAGTCGAAAGCATCTTGCTGAAAAAGCAGCAGACCTTCCGTGCCTGAATAGGCTTGCTGGACGGTATAGTCAGCTGCTAAAATAGTAGCCAACATTTCGCTGATCTCATTGTTGTCTTCGATAATCAAAATTTTCATTTGGTTTTCCCATTCTTCTTGTATTTATTGCATTTATTATAAGCAATTCCGCAAGAAAAAGCATTAGTTGCTTTTAAAAAAGAAAATGGCTGATTTTTCGCAAAAACGGTTCTTTTTCGGTTAGAATAAGAGAAAAGCCATAAAGGAAGTTAGAACGATGAAGGTATCTATTGAGCAAGCAATCGCAACGGTCACCGCCGCATCATCCGTGACCTTTTTGACGGGTGCCGGTGTTTCAACCCCATCGGGCATTCCTGATTACCGTTCCTTAAAAGGGGTCTATCAAGGACTGGCCCAGCCAGAGTATTTGTTAAGCCATGACTGTTTAGAAAACGAACCGGAAACATTTTATCAGTTCGTCAAGCACCTCTACCATCCTCAGGCCCAGCCGAACATCATTCATCAAAAAATGGCTGCGCTGCAAACGAAAAAAACAGTTTGGGTCGTTTCACAAAACATCGATGGACTGCATGAAAAAGCGGGGAGTCACCAAAGAATCGATTTTCACGGCTCTTTGTACAACTGTTATTGCCGAAAATGCGGTAATCCGGTACCTTGGCAAGCGTATTTGCAGGATTGGCACCATGCAGGATGTGACGGTCAGATTCGGCCGGCGATCGTGCTTTATGGGGAAGGATTTACGGATGAAACCATTGAGGGAGCCATTCAAGCCGTTGCTCAAGCCGACCTGACGGTGGTCGTGGGGACTTCGCTGCAAGTCTATCCTTTTGCAGGGCTAGTCGATTACAGCCAGCAGGTGTTGGTCATCAATAAGGAACCATTGGCGATCCCGAATGAATATGGCATGTTGACCGCAGCAGCCGAAACGTTTTTCCAGAAAATTGAATGAAGGAGTTTATGATATGACACAACGTACCGAAAAAGAGAAAATGATTGCTGGCGAATTGTACTTTTCCCCAGATCCAGAATTGGTGGCAGACCGGAAATATGCCCGTGAACAAATGAACCTGATCAACCAAGAAACTGATACAAAAATCAAAGAGCAGTTACTAAAAGAAACTTTCGGCTCTGTGACTGGTCGAATCTATATCGAACCGAATGTCCGCTTTGATTATGGCTACAATATTTCTGTCGGCAAAAACTTCTATGCTAACTACGACTGTGTGTTACTAGATGTTTGCCCGATTACCTTTGGTGACAATTGTATGCTGGCACCCAATGTTCGGTTGTTTACGGCGACTCATCCATTACATCCGGTCAAACGAAACAGTGGCTTAGAATTAGGAGCACCGATCGTGATTGGCGACAACGCATGGATCGGTGGCGCGGCCACGATTTTGCCAGGGGTCCGCTTAGGCAACAATGTCGTGGTGGGGGCTGGCAGTGTGGTCACAAAATCATTCCCAGACAATGTTGTGCTGGCGGGAAATCCGGCACGGGTCATCAAGACGATCGACTTGGAAGAAGAAAACAACCAGCAAGATCCTTTGGCTGTTCAGCGAGCGGCGATCGATGACCTTGATTGGCAGCTCACGCATCTTTTAGAAAAACGCATGAGTACAGTCAATGAAATCGTGCAATTGAAGAAAAGTAGTCAGTTGCCGGTTTTAGATGAAAATCGTGAAGAGAAAGTGCTGGAAAATATTCGGCAGGCGATTTCAAATCAAGCCTATGAGGAAACGATTTTAGCCATGTTTCAATCAATTATGAAACACTCAAAAACCTATCAAGAGAATCAATTGGAGGAATGAGTATGGATGGAGCAACACGTCGAGAAACGATTTTAGCGGCATTGAAGCAAGCGGACAAAGCGATCAGTGCCAGCAAACTGGCAGAATCACTAGGAGTCAGTCGCCAAATCATCGTTGGGGACATTGCCTTGCTGCGAGCAGCCGGTGAAGCGATCGCGGCCACTGCTCGCGGCTATCGACTGCAAGCACTGTTGAATGAGGCGGGGCATGTCAGCAAGCTAGCGGTGCAGCATCGGCCTGAACAAACCGAAGAAGAATTGCGGATTTTTGTCGCTTGTGGCGTGGAAGTGGTCGATGTCATCGTTGAACATGAAATCTATGGAGAGATCACTGGCAATTTGCAGATTCAAACAGACCAAGACGTGACTGATTTCATCAACAAAACCCAACATGCAGAAGCCCGCTTGCTCTCTGATTTAACCAACGGGGTGCACTTGCATACGCTGCGTTATACCGATCCTGCGGCTCTGGAAAAAGCCAAACAACAGTTAGCAGAAAAAGGCATGCTCTATCAAAATTGAGGCGTAAACCATTCTGGCAAGGACGCTATCGGCAGTCTTGGGGAACACTTAGATGAAAAAATTGTGATTTTTTGTTGACAAGACGTTCATTTTCCAGTAAAGTACAACTCAACAAGAATAATGAATCTGTTGAGAAGGAAAGTAACCGCGGATACTTTAAAGAGAGACTCTGGTTGGTGGAAAGAGTCAAGTCAGAAGCGATGAAAAATGGCCTTGGAGGATTGATTGTCGATAAGTAGGCAATCACGGATGCGCACTACCGTTACAAAGTGCACCAATCTCTAGCACGGCTAGACGTTGGGTTGAGGGAAGGGAAACCTTCTAAACAAAAGGTGGTAACACGAGTATTCGTCCTTTTACTAGCAAACGCTGGTAAAAGGACTTTTTTTATACACAAAAATCAAATAGCACCACACACGAAGAATTGGTAAGTACAAAAGCACGTTTTTTCAACAGAGAGCTTCGGTAGCTGAAAAGAAGCATCAAACGACTTTTAGAAAATGGCCAAGGAGTGATTCGTTCCGAGCAGTAGTTTGCAAGGCGACGACGGTAGCGACCGTTATCTGGCTAGAGTATGATCGTACTCGAAAAGGAGCTGTATGCGAGTACAGCTTAAACTGAGGTGGTAACACGCAAAAAGGCGTCCTCAAACAAGTCACAGGTGACTTGTTTGAGGATGCCTTTTTTTATTGAAAAAGACAAGAACTAGGGGGAAGACGATGATTTCATTAAAAGATATATCAGTAACATTCAATCAATCAAAGAAACCCGCGATCCAAGCGGTCAAAAACGTATCGATCGAGATCGACAAAGGGGACGTGTACGGCATCGTGGGTTACTCAGGCGCCGGGAAAAGTACACTCGTCCGTGTGATCAACTTATTGCAGCGCCCAAGCAGCGGCAGCGTCGTCGTCAACGGCACGGAGCTGACCACACTTTCTGCGAAAGACCTGCGAGAAAAACGGAAAACGATCGGAATGATCTTTCAGCACTTCAACTTGATGGACAGCCGCAATGTTTTTGATAACGTGGATTTTTCCTTGAAATATGGGGGACGGTCCAAACAGGAACGTCATCAAAAAGTAACCGAGCTGCTGACGCTTGTTGGATTGGAAGAAAAAGCCCAAGCGTTTCCTAGCCAACTATCTGGAGGGCAAAAGCAGCGGGTCGCCATTGCCAGAGCTTTGGCAAATGATCCAGAGATCTTGCTGTGCGATGAGGCAACTAGCGCCCTTGATCCGAAAACGACCTTACAGATATTGGCTTTGTTGAAAAAATTAAATCGGACTCTCGGTTTGACCATCGTGATCATTACCCATGAAATGCAAGTTGTCAAAGAAATCTGCAACAAAGTGGCAGTGATGGAAGACGGTGAAGTTATTGAGCAAGGTTCGAGCGTTCAGATTTTTAGCCAACCAGAAAAACCATTGACCAAAGATTTCATCCGAACGGCGACGCACATCGACCAAGCCTTAGAAACGATCCTCGGCAGTTCGAAGTTTTCTTCCTTGGCACCGAATGAATGGCTGGTGGAGCTGTCCTACGTGGGGGATCAAACCAATGAACCACTGATCGCCCAATTGTACAGTCGCTACAAAGTGACCACCAATATTCTTTACGGTAACGTGGAGATCTTGCAAGAAGTGCCGATCGGCAGCTTGGTCGTTAGCTTATCCGGAGAGTACCAACAGCGCAAACATGCCTTAGAATATTTGAAGTCTCAAGGAGTGTACACCAATATTTTAAAAGAAAATCATGCAGAACCATTAAACAATGTGATTAAAGGAGGATTTTAGATGGCTGCCTTATTAGAAAGATATTTTCCCAATGTTGTTGCGATCCAAGATGAATTTGTCGCAGCAACGATCCAAACCTTGTATATGGTTTTTTGGACCTCCTTGATCGCGGGCATCTTAGGCATCTTGTTAGGGATCGTCCTGGTAGTGACTCGACCGAGTGGAATTTTAGAAAATCGACCACTCTTTGAATTTCTCGATAAGGTCATCAATGTGGTCCGCTCGATCCCTTTTATTATCTTATTGACGTTGCTAGGAACCTTTACCCGATTTCTTGTGGGAACGACGATCGGCGAAACAGCAGCATTGGTTCCTCTGATTGCTGGGATCATTCCTTTCTTTGCTCGGCAGATCGAGATTGCCTTGCTAGAAGTTGACCCCGGTGTCGTGGAAGCAGCCGAAGCGATGGGCACCAGTCCTTTCGGCATCATTTTTCGGGTCTATTTGCCAGAAGGCGTGGCGGGAATCATTCGGGTCTCTGCATTGACCGTGATCAATGTGATCGGATTGACCGCCATGGCAGGAGCAGTTGGCGCTGGCGGTTTAGGTAACTTAGCCATCACCCGCGGGTACAACCGATTCCAGACCGATGTCACGATCATGGCGACCTTGATCATCTTAGTATTCGTTTTTATCAGTCAATTTGTCAGCAACCTACTCATTAAACGAGTATCACACTGACCACCACTTACGTACAAATAAAAAAACAAGCAAGTCTATGGAGGAAGAAAAAATGAAAAAAATCGTACAATCAATCGTCTTAGGGGCAGCATTATTATTTATTACAGGATGCGGAAACAATGGCAGTGCCGCAGCCACTGATCAAGAAGAAGTCACTGTGAAATTAGGAGTGATTGGCGCGGACACCGATGTCTGGGATGATGTCAAAGATCGTTTGAAAGACGAAGGCATCAATTTAGAATATGTCCAATTCTCTGATTACAATCAACCCAACGCAGCATTAGCGGATGGTTCCATTGACCTCAATTCATTCCAACACCAATTTTTCTTGGACAATTATAATAAAGAATTTGGTACCGATCTCGTATCGATCGGCAATACAGTCAACGCGCCATTAGGCATTTATTCCGACAAAGTGACGGATGTCAACGACTTGGCTGAAGGAGCTAAAGTTGCGATCCCGAATGATGTGACCAATGGTGGTCGGGCATTACTCTTGTTACAATCAGCTGGATTGATCAAAGTGGATGAAGCAGCCGGACAAACACCAACGGTCGCGGATATTACTGAAAACCGTTTGAATTTAGAAATTTCGGAACTTGATGCAGCGCAAACAGCCCGGGCACTTTCCGATGTCGATGTTTCTGTTATCAATAGCGGCATGGCGGTAGATGCAGGATTTGTGCCTACCGAAGATGCAATCTTTTTAGAGCCTGTTGATGAAACGGCCCGTCCTTACGTCAACATCATTGCCGCCCGTAAAGAAGATGAAGACAATGAAGTTTACCAAAAAGTGGTTGCTGCTTACCAAACAGAGGATACGAAAAAAGTCATCGAGGAAACGTCAAAAGGATCAAGTGTTCCTGCTTGGGAAACCTTTGGGGCAAAATAAGTACCACGTAATTTGATATAAAATTGAAAAAACATGTATAAAAAAGGAGAGATTTGATTATGACAACAGCAACTATTACAAAAGCAACGATTAAACCATTTATCCAAGAGCGTTTAGCCGCTTATCAAGCCTTGGCATTAGATATCCATAATCACCCAGAAGTCAGCAACTATGAGTTTTACTCAGCCGATGCCCTGATCGCCCAATTAGAAAAAGAAGGCTTTGCTGTTAAAAAGGATGTCGCAGGACATCGCACCGGCTTTGATGCCCGCTATGTCAGTGGAAAACCGGGCCCGACGATTGCCTTTTTAGCTGAGTACGATGCGTTACCAGGGATCGGTCATGCTTGTGGGCACAATCTCTTCGGGACTTATTCCGTCTTAGCAGCCAGTGCCCTGCAACCTTTCATCGATGAGCTAGGCGGGGAGATTCGAGTCTATGGGACGCCAGGAGAAGAAGGTGGGGAAAATGGTTCCGCTAAAGGCAGTTTTGTCCGTGAAGGGTTCTTCAATGATGTCGATGCCGCTCTTTGTGTCCATCCAGCCCATCGCTATGGCAAAACGACAGCGTCATTAGCCAATGATCCAGTGGATATCAAGTTCTATGGTCGAGCTTCCCATGCGGCAGCTGCACCAGAAAAAGGCATCAACGCGTTAGAAGCATTGCTGCAAGTCTTTAACGGGATCAATGGATTGCGTCTGCACTTACCAAAAGACGTCAATATTCATGGTGTGATCACCGATGGTGGCGTGGCAGCCAATGTCGTGCCAGAATATGCAGCCGGTCGTTTTTATTTACGAGCAGCCAATCGTGCGACCTTGAACGATGTCTACGAGAAAGTCGAAAACATCGTCAAAGGAGCCGCTTTAGCCACGGGAGCGACCTATGAATTCGGCTTGTTCCAAAACTCCGTCGACGATGTGATCGTGACACCAAGTTTTGATGAGATCTTCTTTGCCCATGCCCAAGAAGCGGGCGTACCTGCCGATGAGATCGATACGGAAGCCAAAACAAGTCTTGGTTCTTCTGATGTCGGCAATGTCAGTCAAGTGATCCCGACGATCCAACCCACCGTTTCGATTTCAGATGACTACATTGCGGGTCATTCGGAAGAATTCAAAGCCGCTGCCAAGAGTGAAAAAGGCTTGCAGTCGATCGCTATCGCGGCTGAACTTTTAGCGCTGACCGCGTTAGATCTTTTTGAACAACCGGCGTTATTAGAAAAAATCAAAGCCGATCATCAAGAAAGCCTAGCAAAAGGCAATTAACGCCAAAACCTTGAAGGAAGATATCCAGAGGATACTCAATAATATAGAAGAAAAAAAAGTCTCTGCCGCAAAATGTCGGTAGAGACTTTTTAGTTAGTCGATGACTAAAATGCCTTCTTTCAATGAAAAAGGATTTTGTTGATTGATATGATCGTAGAACATGACCCCGTTCAAATGATCGATCTCATGCTGAATGACGATCGCAGGATAGTTCTTTAAACGAACTTTTTTCTTTTTGCCGTTGATGTCGTAATAGCTGATCGTGATCCGGGCATGGCGTACCACGTAGCCAGGGACTTCACGGTCCACGGACAGGCAGCCCTCGCCTTCACCCAAACAAGCTTCTTGCACGGAATGACTTAGAATTTTAGGATTGTAAAGAACATCTTTAAAATCAGGTTCTGCTTTTTCTGGGTCGCTGCTAGGGACGAGGACCGCTGTGATTCGTTTTGAAATATCTAATTGAGGAGCTGCTAGACCAACACCACCTCTTAATTCGAGTTCTTCTGCCTTGACTGGGTCTTGGCTGTTTTCTAAAAAGGTCATCATTTCTTTTCCTAGTGCGATATCTTCTTCGCTCAAAGGAAATGGTACTTCTTTTGCTACTTCACGCAAGGTTGGATTGCCTTCGCGAATAATATCATCCATTGTAATCATTGATGATGTGATTCCTCCTACTATGTAAAAATGACGAAAGCAAGTTTCGTTCCTAATAAAGTGTACCACAAGTGCAGAAAGAAGGGCATAAGAAAGTTTAAACGGTAAAGCTTTCTTATTAAATGAAACGATATTTCTATATTTATGATTTAATTATGAAATATAGTTGCGAACAGGGAGAGAATCAGTTATAATGCTTTTATAGAAAACGGTATCACGATAGTGACTCACCAAGGAGGCAAAGAGATGTTCGGCTTTTCTGTATTTATGAACGAAGACTTGACGGCAGCAGAACTTGAGCAGATGACTGCGATGGCATCAGGCTTTAAAGGGATTTTCACCTCCATGCACATACCAGAAGACGATCGCAGTACCTATCGGCAGCGTCTGACGGACTTGGGAGGTTTCGCAAAAGACCATCAGCTGTCTTTAATGGTAGATATTTCTGGAAACGCCTTAGCAGAAGCGGGCTTTTCCATCGACAATCTGGCGGAACTAAGGGAGATCGGTGTAACTGGTTTACGAATGGACTATGCCATCGACAATCAACAAATCGCTGCTTTTTCAAAAGAAATGACCATTAGTTTGAATGCCAGTACATTAACGGAAAAAGACATTCGAGAGCTGCAGACGTATGGAGCTGATTTTACTCGTTTGGAAGCTTGGCACAATTATTACCCCCGACCAGAAACAGGACTGGATGCTGACTGGTTTCAGGAGAAGAACCGCTGGTTGAAAGCACAAGGCTTTTTCGTCCAAGCCTTTGTTCCAGGAGATGCCAAGAAACGCGGACCGTTATTTCAAGGATTACCCACACTGGAAAGACACCGCAACTGGTCGCCTTTTGCCGCAGCGATCGACTTGTTGGCTACTGGCTCAGTTGATGCTGTTTACATTGGTGATGGGATGGTTTCTGCAAAAAGTGCGCAGCAGTTTGCGACGTATCTGCAAGAAGCGCGGATCGTTTTGCGGGTCAAAGATCTTGGTTCTACTTACTTTGAACACGTACTAGGGGATCACCAGAATCGTTACGATGAAGCTCGGGATGTCTTGCGCAGTGCTGATGCCCGTTTCAATGCTATTCCAGAAGTCAAACCTGAACTTAGTCAAGAGCGGACAATTGGTGCTGTGACGATCGATAACCAAGAGTATTTGCGCTATATGGGAGAGATTCAAGTGTGCAAACGTCCTTTGCCAGCAGACCCAAAAGTCAACCTCGCCGCTCAGGTGATACCAGCTGATCTGCCTTTGATCCAACAAATCAAAGCAGGGATGCGATTTAAATTAGAAAGAGATGATTCCAATGAATAAAATCAATTTAGACAAATTAACGACTGAACGACGCAATAGCGAAACGAGTAATTTAGATGAAATGACAATTTTAGAAGCGTGTCAAAAAATGAACCAAGAAGATCAAAAAGTTGCCTATGCGGTGGAAAATGAAATTCCTAGTATTGAAAAAGTGATTGAACAAACTATCGCTGCTTTTAAAAAAGGCGGACGCTTGATTTATCTTGGCGCTGGGACAAGTGGTCGATTAGGCGTCTTGGATGCGGCCGAATGTGTCCCAACCTTTGGGGTATCACCTGAGATGGTGGTCGGTCTGATCGCCGGTGGTGAAGAAGCGATGACGGTCGCTGTCGAAGGAGCAGAAGACTCCTTAACGCTAGGGAAACAAGACCTTGTCGATCTGAAGTTGAACCCAAATGACATGGTGATCGGGATCGCTGCCAGTGGTAGAACGCCTTACGTGATTGGGGCTCTTGATTACGCCAATGAGCTTGGTGCCACAACGGCTACGATCGCTTGTAACAAAGATGCGGAGATCTCTCAACATGCCAGCTTTCCAATTGAAGTCGATTGTGGCCCAGAGTTTCTGACGGGTTCGACTCGTTTGAAATCAGGAACTGCCCAAAAATTGATTTTGAATATGATCTCGACGTTATCGATGGTAGGGATCGGTAAAGTCTACAATAATTTGATGGTCGACGTGAAAGCGACCAACGAAAAATTGGTGGAACGCTCAAAACGGATCATCATGCAGGCAACTGAAGCTGATTATGAAACAGCCGCTGCAGCATTTGAAGAAGCAGATCAGAATGTCAAATTGGCGATCGTGATGCTGTTGACGGATAGCACGAAAGACGAAGCACAAGCAAAACTTGCCACGGCACAAGGGTTTGTCAAAACGGCGTTAGGAGGAGAAAAGTAATGGCAAAAGAAACACTGACGGTAGAAGAGTTAGCGGAGAAGATTTTTCAAGAAGCCGGCGGAATGGACAACGTAGAAACAGTCAATCACTGTATGACTCGCGTACGAATGACCGTCCGCGACCACGACAAGGTCGATCAACAAGGGTTAAAAGAGATTCCCGGCGTGATGGGTGTCGTCAATGACGAGCAGCTGCAAGTCATTATCGGACCAGGGAAAGTCAACAAAGTAGCTAACGCAATGGTGGCAAAAGCCGGTGTTGATTTAGGGCAAGAGATCCCGCAGCAAAAATCAGGCAAAGAGGCGTTATCAGAAAAAACGGCAGAGATGAAAGCAGCCCAAAAAGCCAAACAAAAATCATCACCATTGAAGTCGCTGCTGAAAGACATTTCAAATATCTTTGTTCCAATGATTCCAGCCTTCGTTGGTGCAGGACTCGTTGCAGGGATCGCCTCCGTTCTGACCAACATGATCACTGCTGGAAATTTATATGGAGACACTTGGAATTATTATGTCATGATTTTAAACGTCCTAAGAAATGGGATGTTCACCTATTTAGCAATCTTTACTGGGGTCAATGCTGCGCAGGTCTTTAAAGCCAATCCAACCCTTGGTGGAGTGATCGGTTCGATCATCTTGCTGACCGGTATGAACCCAGAAGCCCCGATCCAAAACTTGTTCACCGGCGAAGCTTTAGCTGCCAACCAAGGAGGGATCATCGGTGTGATCTTCGCTGTATGGCTTTTGGCGAAATTAGAGGCAGTGCTGCATCGAGTGATTCCTGAAGCGATCGATATTATCGTGACTCCGACGTTGTGTTTGTTGATCATCGGTTTGACGGAGATTTTCTTGATCATGCCATTGGCAGGTCTGATCTCTGACAGCTTAGTCGGTTCAATCACTTGGGTCTTGAATGTGGGCGGTGCGTTTTCTGGGTTTGTCTTAGGGGCGGCCTTCCTACCAATGGTCATGTTTGGTTTGCATCAAATTTTAACCCCGATCCACATCCAAATGATCGAAGCAACAGGCAGCACGCAATTATTACCGATTTTAGCCATGGCTGGTGCCGGTCAAGTCGGAGCAGCTTTCGCCTTATGGGTACGACTACGTAAAGACAAAGAGCTTTCTGAAATGATCAAAGGTGCATTGCCAGTTGGGATCTTAGGTATCGGCGAACCATTGATCTACGGAGTGACATTGCCATTAGGTCGACCATTTATCACTGCTTGTATTGGTGGTGGGATCGGTGGTGCGGTCATTGGCGCTTTGACAAATATCGGCGCAACGGCGATTGGACCATCAGGGCTAGCTTTGATTCCATTGATTGCCAACGGCCGTTGGATGGGCTATATTTTCGGCTTGTTAGCAGGCTATGCTGGCGGCTTCGTTGCCACCTACTTCTTTGGGATTCCTAAAGATCGCTTAGAAGCAGTCAAAGAAAGCGAGGCAGAGGAGGCAAAACCAGCTGCAACCGTCACTTCCGTGCAACCGCAACCAAAAGAAACGAGTGAAACGGCGGCAAAGGAAACGGCAGCAAATTCATCAGCAACAACGATCGATACACCCTTATACGCAGTAGCAACAGGCACGACAAAATCAATCAGTGCATCAAGTGATCCGGTATTTTCGCAAAAAATGATGGGCGATGGGTATTTTGTCTTGCCAGACAATGGAGCGATCTTTGCACCAGCAGCAGGAACGATCACGACGATTTTCCCAACGAAACATGCATTGGGGATCAAGACTGCCAGCGGACTAGAGATTCTGCTACACATGGGTGTCGACACCGTGGAATTGCAAGGAGCACCTTTTAAAATCCTGGTGGAGGAAGGCCAAGCCGTGACACCAGTCACCCAAGTTGCCCAAGTCGATTTGGCGCAGTTGACGGCTAAAGGCAAAGCTTCTGAGATGCTTGTCATTATCACCAATATGGACCAAGCAGCCAACGTTGAACTGTTACCGATCGCGGAAACAAACGCAGGTCAAGCAGTCATGCATGTGGCAACGATAAAATAATGGTAAAACCTCTATCTGATAAAGATGGAGGTTTTTTTTAAGAAGTTACTAAATTGATTGCGGAAACGAGGCCTTTATGTTACAGTTTCGTTACAAAGGGAGAAATCCCATTCGAGGAGGCAATGATGATGAAAAAAATAATTTGGTTCGGACTAATGACGCTGGCATTTTCACCAATGATGGTTCATGCAGATGAAACGGCTACGAGTGGAAGTGACAATCCGGTTGCCGTTAGCGAGACGCTTTCATCAGAAGGGCAAACAGACAGTGAGCAGATTCAAAATTCTGCCCAAGAAAGTACAGATGAAAACCAAGAAACGGATCAATCCGCTACTTCAGAAACTACAGCTGACGAGAATCAAGAGCCAGTCGATTCCGAAGCCGTTATTGCCTCGATCCAAGCAGAGACAGGGACGCAAAACGTCAATGAGATCAACACGTTAGCCGATGAACCTAGTTCGCTTCGTAGCGCCTTAACCCAAGGGATCACTGAAGGCAGTGTGACCGCATTTACCCAAGAACAGTTGGACCAGTTGACAGATGAAGAATTGACCAATGGCAATCGCCTAGCGCTACGTTATTCTAGTGATGCGATGGGCTTTGATATTGCTTACTTGGCAAAAATCATCGGTGCCTTGTTTGTCGATCAGACGTTATCCTGGGAAGCCATTGAGCCGCAACTGGCTTTTGATGCGAATAGCTACGCCAGTTTTGCTGACTTGATTCCTGTCGTGGATCAGTTGCAGGAATATTTACAGGTCGTCTATCCAGCAGACGGAGTCTTTTTACATTTGAATCAAGCCGTTTCCAACGAATGGATGATCTCAATTTTGACCAATTTGAATCAGATGGAACAAGAGATGCAAGTTGATCCAGGTGCCTTTGTCCCCGGACGGATCTCTTATATCATTCAAGCGGCAAATGATTCCATGTATCTGCCTACAGGCACGCAAACGAGTACGACTGAAGAAGCGACGGCAACTTCGACGACAGCCCAAGAAACAGCGACAACGACTTCTTCGAAAGAGGCAGACGCAACTGCCGATGGCGAAAAAACATTACCTAAAACCAATGAAGCGCCAAGTTATACCTTATTGATCGCAGGTGTTATCCTGCTGCTGATCGTTTTCTTGATTTTATGGCGCCGAAAGAAAAAATGACCGTTATTTATAATCGGCGGAATGAAAAAATAGCAACCTTCGTTTTCCATCAGGGAAACGAAGGTTTTTTGTTTTCAGAAATTTCACTCGTGATTTCTTTTCAAATAACGCCTTTTATAAAAAGACCAGAATTGATTCCTTCATAAAAAAGTCAAATTTAAATTCTTGCATTCTCTGGTGAGGGGTGTATAATGACACAGTGTCATATGACATCGTGTCATATCGAGAGCTGTGATTTATTTTAAATTAGAAAGGAGTTGCTTGTGATGCCGACCGATACATTTTTTCACTTGCCGCCGGAAAAACAAAAGCGCATCTTAAATGCGGCGAAAAAAGAATTCTCAAGGCTGCCGTTGAAAGACGCCTCGATCGCCAATATCATCAAAGATGCCGAGATTCCTCGTGGGAGTTTTTATCAATACTTCGAAAACAAAGAAGATCTTTATTACTATTATTTCCATACGTTGAAAAAAAATAGTCAGCGAGATCTGCTGAAATCGATCCAACATGAAAACGGGGATCTGTTTGCGGGGTTCGAATGGTACTTTTCACGGATGATCGCCGAGGTTTTCAAAGGCAAAAACGCAAACTTTTACCGCAATTTATTTATGAGTATGGATTATCGTTCCTTCCATAAAGTCGTTCCAGAGATGCAGCACAAGATGCATCAAGAACACAAAGCCGATCGGCAGAAGCAACAAGCCATCTTTTTGTCAGAGGTCGACAAAGATTTATTGAAAGTCAAAGACGACCATGAGTTGAAAATGCTGATCCAGCTGCTGATGCATACCGTCTTTTCGACGATTGCCGAAGCCTATCGCCAATCAGCATTTGATCCAGACTATGATCCTGCCGAAGCGATCGCTGATTTCAACAGTAAAGTCCGCTGGTTAAGAGAGGGCGCAAAAAAAGAAAGAGGGGAAACCTATGATTAAGCTGATAAAACGCGTATCCGTCATTTCCATAATCATGGCAGTGGTGTTTATGGTGATCCAAGTCGTTTCTGATTTGTATCTACCGACATTGACTTCCAATATTATCAACAATGGGGTGGCGACAGGGGACATTGATTACATTTGGAAAACCGGCTTTTACATGATCGGCTTTTCATTGATCAGTATCATCGCCGCTTTAGGAAATACGTATTTTGCAACAAGAGAATCACAAAAATTAGGACAAAAACTACGTTCGGACATTTACCAAAAAGTTGAGAATTTTTCTTCTCGTTCTTTCGATAAATTTGGGACCGCATCATTGATCACACGAACCACTAACGACGTCAACCAAATTCAAATGGTGACGCAAATGTTTTTACGTATGATGATCAATGCACCGATCACACTGATTGGGGCGAGCTTCTTGGCCTATCAAAAAGATGCCCAATTAACACGAATCTTTTTAGTCGTTATTCCTATCATGCTAGTATTAGTTGGCGGTATTATGTATTTTGCCGTTCCGTTATTCAAAAGTATGCAAAAGAAAACTGACCGTTTGAACTTAGTCTTTCGTGAAGGCTTGACGGGGGTCCGCGTTATTCGGGCATTTGACAAGACGGATTATGAAGCGAATCGCTTTGATCAAGCCAACAAAGATTACACCCACACCGCGATCAAAGTAAATACCATCGTGGCCTTGATGATGCCTTTGATGACGTTGATCATGAGTGGAACGAACATTGCCATCACATGGTTTGGTGGTCATTATATTGCCGAAATGACCTTAGAAGTCGGGAACCTGATTGCGTTTATGACTTATGCGATGCAAATTTTGATCAGCTTTATGATGCTGTCCATGATCTTCGTGATGGTGCCAAGAGCCCAAGCATCAGCTGACCGGATCAACGAAGTCTTAAATGAAGAAGATGAAATTCTCGATCCAAAAACACCAGCGACATTGAGCTTACAAGGGGATCAAGCAACCTTGACTTTTGACCATGTGGCGTATCGCTACCAAGGCGCTGAGAAATTGGCGTTGGAAGATATCGACTTCCAAGCAAAATCTGGTGATTTTGTTGCCATCATCGGTGGGACGGGCTCAGGGAAAACGACACTAGTCAATCTCTTGCCTCGTTTGTACGATGTGGAGTCTGGTGCAATCAAAATCAATGGGGTCAATATTGCAGAAATCACCCAGCACAATCTACGAGAAGTCGTGGGCTTTGTTCCGCAAAAAGCGGTACTGTTTTCCGGTACCATTCGTGAAAATATGAAATACGGAAAACCTGATGCGACAGACGAAGAAATCTGGCAAGCATTAGAGATCGCCCAAGCCAAAGATTTTGTCTCCGAACTGGCAGATGGCTTAGATAGCCGTGTAGAACAAGGCGGCGGCAACTTCTCTGGTGGACAACGTCAACGTTTAGCGATTGCTCGTGCGTTAGTGAAACAAGCAGATGTCTATGTCTTTGATGATTCCTTCTCCGCATTGGACTTCAAAACCGATGCAAACTTACGAGCAGCGCTGAAACGCGACATGCAAGACAGCATCATGGTCGTGGTTGCCCAACGGGTCAGCACAGTCATGGATGCCGATACGATCTTAGTATTAGATGAAGGACAACTCGTAGGGAAAGGGACCCATGAATCATTAATGGCAGACAATGAAACCTATCAAGAAATCGTTTCTTCACAATTGAGAGAGGAGGATCTTGCATGAGTGAAAAGAAAACAACAACACAACACCGTGGCGGACCAATGGGTGGCGGCCCGGGCCGTAACATCGGTGCCAAAGGACCAAAACCAAAAAACTTTTGGGGGACGGTCAAACGGCTTTTCGGGTACATGTCGAAACGCTCCATCGCTATCATTGCCGTCTTCGTTTTAGCGATCGCAGCCGTGATCTTCCAAATCCAAACACCGAAAATTTTAGGGGAAGCGACCACTGAAATTTTTAAAGGGGTCATGATCGGTACACAGCAGATGCAAGCCGGCCAACAGGTGACAGAATTTCCTATCGATTTTGAGAAAGTTGGTCAAATCATTTTGATCGCGATCGGCATGTATGTGATTTCAGCCGTCTTCAACTTTCTACAACAGTTTATTATGACCCGTGTCTCTCAACGAACGGTTTATGAGCTGCGTCGAGACTTAGATGAAAAAATGAACCGCTTGCCGATCTCTTACTATGATACTCACTCAAATGGGGATATCATGTCACGGGCAATCAATGATATGGATAATATCGCAAGTACCCTGCAACAAAACTTGACCCAATTTATTACGAGTGTCGTGACCTTTATCGGGGTTTTGTGGATGATGCTGACGATCAGTTGGCAACTGACTTTGATTGCTTTAGCAACGGTTCCTTTAAGCTTGATCGTCGTGATGATCGTCGCACCAAAATCGCAAAAATTCTTTGCGGCCCAACAAAAAAGTTTAGGATTGCTCAATGACCAAGTCGAAGAAACTTACGGCGGTCATACAGTAGTCAAAACCTTCAACCATGAAGCTGCCGATCAAGTCGTTTTTGAAGAAGAAAATGACCGTCTGTATTCTGCTGGTTGGAAAGCCCAATTTATTTCAGCGATCATTATGCCCTTGATGAACTTCATTAAAAACTTAGGCTATGTCTTCGTGGCTGTCCTTGGTGGAATCAAGGTAGCGAATGGGAACATGACGTTAGGGGATGTGCAAGCATTCTTGCAATACACCAATCAATTCTCTCAACCGATCACTCAAATCGCTAGTTTGCTAAACACCATCCAATCAACCGTTGCATCTGCCGAACGGGTCTTTGAAGTCTTGGATGAAGAAGAAATGAATGATGAGCCTTCTGGTTTACCAGTGGAAGACAGTGAATACAAAGTTCGTTTCGATCATGTTCAATTTGGTTATGCCCCAGACAAATTATTGATGACCGATTTTAATCTGGATGTCAAAGCTGGTGAGATGGTGGCTATCGTAGGACCAACCGGCGCTGGGAAAACCACGCTGATCAATCTCTTGGAACGTTTTTATGATGTTTCTGGCGGTAGCATTCGTTATGATGGCAGAGATACCCGAGACTTGACTCGTGATGAATTGCGTAGTAATATCTCGATGGTGCTGCAAGATACGTGGTTGTTTACCGGCTCCATCTATGACAACATTCATTATGGAAATGAAAAAGCGACCAAAGAACAAGTGATTGCTGCGGCGAAGGCTGCCCATGTGGATGATTTTGTTCGCAAATTGCCAGAAGGCTATGATACGGTTTTGAATGAAGAAGCCAGCAACATCTCCCAAGGTCAACGTCAGCTGATCACGATCGCCCGCGCCTTCTTAGCGGATCCGGACGTCTTGATTTTGGATGAAGCAACTTCTAGTGTCGATACGCGGACTGAGATCTTGATCCAGAAAGCAATGGGGCGTTTGTTAGAAAATCGGACCAGCTTTGTGGTTGCTCACCGTCTCTCTACGATTCGTGATGCTGACAATATCATCGTGATGAATCACGGATCTATTGTTGAAACTGGAAACCATGAGGAATTGATGGCGCAAAACGGTTTCTATGCAGACCTTTATAACAGTCAATTTTCAGAAGAAGTGGCGTGATCCACTGTTTGTAATGAAAGAAATTCTTCCCCAAATGATGATAAACAGACCGCCAAAGGTTGACTGAAAGAAAGCAGTGATTGTCACTGCTTTCTTTTTTTTTATGAATTTATATGGCTTTATTTTAAATATTTATTGCAATTATCTAGATAAAAATGTATATTAATACATAATTTCGAATGATCCAAGACAAGGAGTGAAATCAATGAGCCATCTTTTTCCTAATTACAGTCGTTTGCCCATCGATATCCAGCAAGGCAACGGCAGCTATGTGGTAGATTCGCAAGGGAACCAATATTTAGATTTAACAAGCGGCATCGGGGTCGTTAATCTCGGTTATGGTCATCCCAAAGTGCAAGCCGCGTTGATGACCCAAGCAGAGCAGATTTGGCATGTGCCGAATTTGTATGACAGCCAGCTGCAAGAAGAAGTTGCCCAAAAGCTGACCCAAAATCAAACGAGCGCCTCAGACGAGCCGTATCTGGCTTATTTTTGCAATAGTGGCGCTGAGGCGAACGAAGCTGCTTTAAAGCTGGCTCGCAAAGCGACTGGCCGTAGCAAAGTCATCAGTTTTGAACAATCTTTCCACGGTCGGACCTTTGGCGCGATGTCTTTGACTGGGCAAAGCAGTATTCACGATGGGTTTGGTCCGCTGGTACCAGAGATGGTTTATGTACCCTTTAATGACCTTGAGGCATTGCAAGCCGTTTTAGATGAGCAGACGGCAGCCGTGTTTTTAGAATTGATCCAAGGCGAAGGCGGCGTGATCCCTGCCGAGGTGGCGTGGGTCCAAGGGGTGGCAGCCCTTTGTCAGGAGCAGGGAGCACTGCTGGTGGTGGATGAGATCCAAACCGGGATGGGACGGACAGGAACACTGTTTGCTTTTGAAGGATATGGCATTGAACCTGATCTTTTTACCGTAGCAAAAGGGCTTGGTAACGGGATCCCTGTCGGAGCAATGCTAGGCAAAAGTCATTTGCAAACGGCTTTTGGACCCGGTAGTCACGGTTCGACCTTTGGTGGCAATAAATTAGCGATGGCCGCTGCTAGTGCCGTCTGCAGTGTGTTGCAAGAAGAGGACATTCAAGTCAATGTTCAATTGCGTCAGCAGCAGTTTTTCGACGGATTGCAAGGACTATCTAAGGTGCAGGCGATTCGTGGGAAAGGATTGATGATTGGTATCGAATTAGCAGATTCGGAAAGCTTGCAATCCGTGTTGACTCAACTGCGGAACCAAGGCCTCCTCGCATTAAAGGCGGGTACCAAGGTTTTGCGCTTGCTGCCACCCTTAACGATCTCGCAAGAGGAAACGAAAGCAGCCTTGGCGATTTTACAAGCGATCTTAGCATAATTGTATAAAAATAGATTTTTTGGGCATTTTTTCTTATAAAAACCGAATAACAGCGAATTTATTTTGAATAGTTTTATAAATAATCATTGACAGAGCAATGGGAGTTTCTTATAATCTTAAGTAAATTCTTTTGAGGAGTGACGTGTTTGAAGGCAGCAATCGTTGGTGTAACAGGGTATACCGGAATTGAATTGATTCGTTTGATCCAGCAGCATCCCCAATTGGAGGTGGGCACCTTGCATAGTCATTCTATGCATGAAAATTCATCAGTTTTGTATCCTCATTTAATTGGACTGACAGAGCAGCTGATCGAACCTTTTGATGCAGAAAAAATCCAAAAGGAAAATCAACTCGTGTTTTTTGCGACTCCTGCTGGAATCAGCAAAGAACTCGCAGCGACTTTTGTCGCAAATGACTTTCCAGTGATTGACCTTTCTGGTGATCTGCGATTGAAGGATCGGGATAGCTATCAAAAATGGTATCACCAAGAAGCTGCACCTACCGAGTTGTTGGTACAAGCGACCTATTCGCTGCCTGAGTTTGCAACGACTCCTGGCAATTTGATCGCCAATCCAGGCTGTTATGCGACTGCTGCCATTTTAGCGGCTGCGCCGTTGGTTCAGCAAAAACTATTCAGCGGTACGTTGATTTTTGATGGCAAGTCGGGCTTGTCGGGTGCTGGTAAGAAATTGACCGACAGCAGTCACTTTGCAACCGCTGCGGATAACATGACGATGTATAAGCCAAATCAGCATCAGCATATTCCTGAGATCATGCAGCAGTTTCAGCAATGGGATCAGTCAATGCCGCCGATCCAATTTTCTACCAGCTTACTGCCTGTCAAAAGAGGGATCTTTATGACGCTTTATGCGCCTATCAAAGACGCGATTTCGCAAGAGGACATCTATGAGCAGTACGTAAAAACGTATCAAGACCATCCGTTTGTCCGAGTGCAACCGTTAGGAAAGCTGCCCGAGCTGCGGCAAGTGACGGGAACGAATTTTTGTGACATTGGCCTATGTTTCAATCCGCTGACCCAAGTGTTGACCGTTGTCGCAGTGATCGATAATTTAGGCAAAGGGGCTGCTGGCCAAGCGATCCAAAACTTCAATCGATGGGCAAAGATACCAGAAACGACTGGTCTTATGCAAGCACCGTTATATCCATAAAATAGCCAACAGACGCGTGAGGATCCTCGTGTCAGCCAGTGGACAATCCGCAAAAAGGTGGCAAGTAGGAGGAAAGAAAATGAAAGAAATCGAAGGAACGATCGCAACCCCCAAAGGTTTTTTTGCCGACGGTCTGTATTGCGGTCTGAAGAAAGAGAAAGTCGATCTTGGTTGGATCGTCTCTGAAGTGCCAGCCAGTGCTGCGGCAGTCTTTACCACCAATCAAGTACAAGCGGCACCCATTCTCGTTACAAAGGAAAAAATGCAAGCAGGCACCTTGCAAGGCGTGATCGTCAATGCGGGCAATGCCAATGCTTGTACCGGGGAGCAAGGTTTAAAAGATGCACAAGAGATGGCAGAATTGGCAGCAGCCCAGCTACATACGAGTCCCGAAGCCTTTGCGGTAGCCTCCACCGGGATCATTGGTAAGAGCTTACCGATGGAAAAAATCACTGCAGGGATTCAGCAACTAAACAGGCAAGGGGATGCCCACCGATTTCAAAGAGCGATTTTGACGACGGATCTGACTGAAAAAAGCAGTGTTATCCAATCAACGATCGCTGACAAAACGGTGACTGTTGCGGGCTGTGCCAAAGGTTCTGGTATGATCCATCCCAATATGGCCACGATGCTGGCATTTGTTACGACGGATGCGGCGATCGCTCCAGCACTCTTGCAAGCACTGCTGAAAGAATTGACCGACGTTACCTTCAATCAAATCACGGTCGATGGCGATACATCCACCAATGATATGGTGTTAGTTTTAGCCAACGGGTTAGCCAAAAATCCAACGATCGAAGCCGATACGCCAGCTTATCAGGAGTTTAAAGGGATGCTCAAAGCAGTTCTGACCGCACTAGCCAAAGCAATTGCGAAGGATGGAGAAGGCGCCAGCAAATTGATCGAAGCTCACACGAGTGGAGCGGTGACGGATGAAGCAGCCCGAATGATCAGCAAAACCATCGTCGGTTCGCCGCTGGTCAAAACAGCCCTCTTTGGCAAAGACCCAAACTGGGGGCGTATCTTATGTGCAGTGGGTTATAGTGGGCAACCCATCGATCCAGCAACGGTATCGATCGCATTAGCCGACATTCCCGTCTTTGTCCAAGGGACACCGGTAGCTTTTGACGAAACCATCATGCAAGAACAGTTGGCGGAAAATGAAGTCAAAGTCGCTGTCGAGCTGAAAGAAGGGGCAGGTGTTGGCACCGCTTGGGGCTGTGATCTGACGTATGATTATGTGAAAATCAACGCACTATACCACACCTAATACAAATCAGGTACTAGACAAAAAGGAGCGAGTAGATGGAAACGATCGTAGTAAAAATCGGCGGTGTCGCCTCAGACAATTTAACCCCGTCATTCTTTGAGACTATAGCAGATTGGCAAGCTGCGGGCAAAAAAGTGGTCATCGTCCATGGCGGCGGTCACTACATCTCAGAAATGATGGAGAAAATGGCGTTGACAGTCACGATCAAAGACGGCCTGCGGGTGACCGATCCCCAGACGCTTGAAGTAACTAGAATGGTCCTTCTGGGACAAGTTCAACCGCTGATCACGACCGCTTTCCAGCAAGCCGGCTTCCATGCCGTAGGACTGAATGCCGGCTGTGATCAACTGATTCAAGGAGAAGTCATTGATGAAGAAAAATTAGGACAGGTGGGAAAGGTTCAACAAATCAACGCTGCTTTCCTGCAGCTCTTGACAGAGAAAAAACATGTTCCGATTTTGGCCCCACTAGGAATTACCCCAGAGGGGCAATGGCTGAACATCAATGCCGATGAAGTAGCGTGTCAGGTTGCTGCCAGCTTGCAAGCCGAAAAACTGTATTTGTTGACGGATGTTCCTGGCATCAAACAAGAAAGCAAGTGGTTATCAGTTGTTCCTTTTGAAGAGATCCCCCAACTGATCACCGAAGAAGTAGTCACAGGCGGCATGTTGCCCAAACTAAAAAGCGCCGAAAAAGCGTTGAAAGCAGGGGTCGCCTCTGTTTGTATCACGGATCGTGTCGACCGTTTGGGCACTCAGATCTTAGCTGCAACTCCAGCCGCAGCTGTTTGCGGTTAAAGCCTTTAGCGGCAATCCAACGCCTATCTTCCCCTCGTAAGATTGCAAAATTCTGACTTTTCTGTGCTTTTCTTCTTATTTTCTCTAAAAAAAGAATAAAATAGGTAGGGATTTCATTTGCTAGAATTTCGTTTTATCAGTACAATGAGTACATATGTAAGTAGGGGGAGAAACAATGACAGATTTCTTATTGGGGAGCAGTACGAAGTTGCTGACTGTTGCAATTCGGGTAAAAGACCGCGATCAAGCGATTGCCTTTTATCGCGATGTACTTGGCTTTGAGCTGAAAAGAGAAGAAAATGAGTTGGCCATCTTTGGTCTAAAAGGATTAGATAGAGAAGTTTTATGGTTGGAAGAAAGCCCGCGTGCCAACGACCATTTCGGTGAGATCAAAAAGATGCAGCGCATCGTTTTAGCCATATCCTCGCTAGAAGAAGCGGCAACTATCGCGAGCAATGCCCAACAAAAAGCGATTGCTTTCGAAGAAGCTCGTTATGAAGCGAATCAATTAGGCTTTATTATAGCGGATCCAGAAGGAAACAAAATCGAAGTCTTATTTACAGCACCCGCAGGAACTGCGGTACCAAAAGACGAAGCAGAATTGATCAAAGCGGCACCTGCAAAAGCGGCTGGCTTATCAAAAGAGGCTCATTTTGGCAAGCTGTATTTAAACGTCAGTGATTTAGCCAAAGAGCAGCTTTTCTTAGAAGAAAGCTTAGGATTGAAAACAAAAGAAGCCGAAACAAAGGAATTTATCCTCAATGATGGTGACTTCCAAGTTGGCTTGACTGAAGCACAAGGTGGTACGATCGACTTACCGAGCCACGAGGTGCTTGGCTTAGACTTCTTGAAAATCTCCATCAGTCAAGAAGATATCGATACATTGGAAAAACACTTGTCTGAGAAGAACCAAGAGTTTTTCATCGACAAAAAACGGCAATTGTTGACGACCTACGATGCGATCGGTATCGAATGGTGGTTTATCGTTAAAAAATAAAGTGTTTTGAAAGAAAAAGCAGCGAGGACTATTCTCTGCTTTTTCTTTTTTTTGTCAAAAAAAGAAACTTTTGTTTTTATTTCGCACGAAAGAGTGCAAAAACCTGTTACATCGATTCGAAGACCAATCATTGAAAAAACGGTAGTTTATCTGCATTAGTAGAACAGGTCCAATCTATTTTGAATTTCTTATTTAGTTATTTAATATTTGAAACGCTTGTCTTAAAACTTAATATAATAGCCATTATGATTCAAAAATCGCAAACATTATATTGAATTGTGGTTATTCTTAATTTATAATAAAAAAGAATCGAGATTCGATGGCTCTGGACGCGGAGGTTATTTGTTGTTATTAATGTATGCGGTTTCTTATGGTGTTGAGCAGTAACGGGAAGACAAGGAGTAGATGTGATGGAAAAAAAGTGGATACACCGATATTTTGCTCAGTGGGATCTGCAGATGATGGTACTGCCGGCGATCTTACTGGTAGGCATTTTTAGCTATATCCCAATGTACGGGATTTTGATGGCATTTCAACAGTACAATATTTTTGAAGGTATGACAGGCAGTCCATGGATCGGCTTTGATAATTTTCGGCGCTTTTTTAGTGAACCACGTTTTTGGGAAATTTTACGGAATACCATTATGATCAGTGTGCTAAAGATTGCTATTTGTTTTCCAGCACCGATTTTGCTGGCGTTGATGCTTAACGAGGTCAAGAACGTTGCATTCAAACGTGTGGTGCAGACGATTACTTATCTCCCACACTTTTTATCATGGGTGATCGTGGCGGGGTTTACGATGTCGATTTTATCGATGGATAACGGTAGCTTAAATATTGCTTTGGAGAGTTTAAACCTGATCGATGAACCAATCAACTTTTTATCGATCCCTCGCTATTTCTGGACGATCATCGTTACGACAAATCTTTGGAAATCGATTGGCTTTGGCTCGATCGTCTATATGGCAGCCATTGCTGGGATCGATCCGCAACTGTACGAAGCAGCATCACTAGATGGCGCAACGAAATTTCAGCAAGTCTTTTTGATCACTCTGCCTTCGATCGTTCCAATCATTACGATTTTTCTCATTTTGGAGATCGGCAACTTATTGAATGCGGGCTTTGAAGATTTGCTTTTACTTGGGAGCAATCCAGCTCTTAGAAATGTGGCGGATGTCATTGATACCTATGTGTATCGGGTAGGGATCAGCAACTCTCAATATTCATACGCAACAGCTGTTGGTTTGTTCAAAGCAGTCATTAGTGTCACTCTTTTGAGCGGAGCAAACTTTTTCGCACGCAAAGTGGGTCACAGCTTATGGTGATCAGCAGAGGAGGAAATGAACAATGAAGAAAAATTGGGGCGACCAAGCGATGATGATTTTTATCTACCTTTTCTTGATAACGCTTGCATTCTTGACATTTTATCCCTTCTGGAATTCACTGGTGATTTCCTTTAATTCTGGACGTGACACGGTGACCGGTGGGATCACGTTTTGGCCAAGAGAATTTACGTTGGAAAACTATCAGATCGTCTTTCAAGATCAGCGCTTGATGAATGCCTTTTTCATCAGTGTCTTACGGACAGTGATCGGGACGTTTTCATCGATCATGCTGACAGCGATGGCAGCATATGGAATGTCAAAAAGAGAACTGATAGGGCGAAAATTTATTACGATTTTTTTCATCCTCACGATGTTCTTCAGCGGCGGCTTGATTCCAACTTTTTTAGTGGTACGTTCACTTGGACTGATGGATTCTTTTTGGGTAATGATCATTCCTGGTCTGATCAGTGTTTGGAATATGATCATCTTCCGTACGTTCTTTCAGCAACTGCCGAAAGGATTGGAAGATTCAGCGAAAATTGATGGTTGTGGTTATTGGGGCACGTTTTTCCGAATCATTTTGCCGTTATCAGGTCCAGTCATTGCCACTTTGTCGCTATTTACCGCCGTTGGGCATTGGAATGATTGGTTTATGCCAAGCATCTACATTACTTCAGATCATCTGATTCCCTTGCAGACCTTTTTGCAACGAGTCTTGAATTCGAACACGGTGAGTTCGCAAATGAGTCAAATCGATTCTGGCTCAGCAGCACGTTTGGCGGAAATGACTGGTGTCACAGGAAAATCCTTGTCGATGGCGATCATGATGGTGGCGACTTTGCCGATCGTAATGGTTTATCCGTTTGTCCAAAAGTATTTTGTAAAAGGTGTATTGATTGGTTCGTTGAAAGATTAGCAGAGCAGGAGGAACTCTCTTGATTAGAGGAGAGAAGGAACGAAACGTTGAAAGGGGATAAAAGAATGAAAGCAAAGGTATTAAAAGGCGTGCTGTCAGTGACTGCGATGAGTCTCTTACTGGCTGCTTGCGGCAGTGAGTCAGGGACAAAAGAAAGTGATGGGGCGGCAGCGAATGACCGTGACAGTTCGGAGGTCTTTGAATTAGGTAGTGAACCGTTGGAGATCACGATGTTTGGTAATTATGATTGGTACACGATGGATCGTTGGGGAGATGATCCAGCAACTGCTGCTATCAAAGAACTGACCAAGGTAGATATTCGCGCAATCGATGGTGGCGGGAATGCAGCACAGCGGCTAAGCACAATGATCGCTGGCGATGATCTACCTGATTTTATTTGGCTTGATCGAGGGTCGGATGTGGAACGGCTGCGAGAAGCGGGTGCCTTAGTGCCATTTGATGATTACTTGGATAAGTATCCAAACTTGAAAGAATGGGCGGGAGAAGACATCCTGAACATGCTTCGTTCAGAAGACGGCAAACTTTATCAGTTTCCCAACTGGTATAGCTCGGAGCCTTTCGGGAATGCCGGTTATGTCGTCAATAAAGAGATCCATGATGCTTTAGGTGCGCCAGAATTGAAAACAACAGAGGATCTTTATGAGTATTTGAAAGAAGTTCAAACAGAGTTTCCTGATGTCATTCCATTTGAAACAGATGTCAGCGGACAAGGGATCAATGTCTTGTACTCAGCATTTGCAGAAGGGCGTTCACCAGCAGATATCCGCATTCGCGCTGTTCCTGAAGGCGACGTATTGACCTCGATCTTTGCCAATGAAAACTACGTAGAATCGATTGAATATGCGTCAAGACTGTACCGTGAGCGCTTGATGACCCAAGATACCTTGACCCAAGATGCAGATATGGTGGCAGAAAAAGTAACCAGTGGTCGTGTAGCTGTCTATGCGGCTGCCAGCCCGTCCAACCATGCTCGCGATGCCCATTACATCTTGCAAGAACAAAATCCAGATGCGGGGTATTTCTATATCGAGCCGATTGCAAAACCAGGACTAGATCCTGACAATATTTTCCCAGGTTCCTATGAAATGCTAGGGTGGAATGTCAGTGTCATTACTAGAAATGCAGAAGACCCAGAAAAAGTCTTTGCCTTCTTAGACTGGTTGACAGGACCGTTGGGCCAATCGATCTTGATGTTTGGTCCAGAAGGCCAGTATTGGGATGGCTTTGACGAAGAAGGCTATACGCAATTTACGGATGCCTATGCAGAAGACAGTGCAGGCGTTTCGGAGATTGAGCAAGCAACTTCAAGTTTCCAATGGAACGGCAACTCCGCCTTTTTAGACAATACCAAAACAAAATTTGAACTGAATCTTCCAGAAGATCAAATGAACTGGGCAACGAAATGGCAGCATGCCATCACTTGGGACACGCAAAAAGACGACACGGAATTTGCGGCGATCAACCCGATGCCAGACTCACCAGAAGGAATCATTCAGCAACGGATCAACGATATTTTTGAAGAAGCCAATGCTTCAGCGATCTTTGCTGACAGCGATGAAGAAGTGCGTGCCATCTTTGCTGAGGCGGAAGCCCAAGCACAAGCAGCGGGCTATCAAGAGTTGCTGGATTATCAAACAGAGAAATGGCAGCAAAATCTACAAAACTTAGCCCGCTAGAGGGTAAATCAGCTGATTAGAGAAAGGAGGCGGACTGATGGGAAATGAACGATGGTATCGTTGGTATGGTGCCAGTCAAGCGATAGCTAGTATGTTGCTTTTGAATGGCTACTGGTTACTGTTCAATCTGCCCGTTCTATTGCTAGCTTTGGGGCTGATTTTCCCCAGCTCTCCTCGTCAGTTTCTTTTCTCTTTGGTTGGTTTGATCATTAGTTTTCCTAGCATTCTTTTGCCAGCGACCTTTGCTTTATTTGGGGTCATGCGGCGCTGGTTGTACTATCAAGAACCACGACAGGCCATCGGAGGGACCTTTTGGCGGCTCTATCGGGGAAATTATCGGCGCAGTTTTGCCGCAGGCCTCTTTTTCGGTAGTCTCGCTTTGCTGCTGTTAGGCTCTTATCGCCAAATCGATTCCTTTCAGTTGCCCTTATTGGCTGTCGGCTATTTGTTTTTAAGTATCATTTTACTCGTGTGGTTGCTGTATTTTATCTGCGACAGTGTGCATTTGGCGGCACCCATGCGGCTCGCCTTGATCAAAAGCTTTTTCATCATCTTTTGGGCACCGTTGCAGACACTGATGTTGCTAGGGCTGTTGAGTGGCCTCGCTTTACTGCTCGTCTTGATCAATCCCTTACTCGCGGGATTGATCGTAGGGGGACTAGGTAGCCAATGTGCGTGTTACAGTTATTTGAGAATCATCCAAAAGGCGCAAGCAAAAGCTGCACCAGCCGATGAGTAATCTATGTAACACTGATTAGAAAAAAATCTGAAAACTATCCTTAATGGGTAGTTTTTTTCATTGGCGAAAAGTGCTAAAGTTAGAAGCAAGACAAGCCTGAAAGGAGCGAGTATGGAACGATGACAATGTACCCAAAAACAGTACAGCTCATTCAAGAAAAAATGCCGACCGTTTTCCCAGGAGCGGTGCTGCGTTTTATCGCTGGTGAAACCCAAGAGACCCAGGTATTCGGACAGGCAGCGCTTCTTCCGAAAACCGAACCTATGACGAAAGATCATTTGTTTGATTTAGCCTCATTGACGAAAGTCGTTTGTACAACGAGTGTTCTGTTAAAATTGTGGGATCAAGGAAAAATCGAGATGGAGGCGCCGCTTACTCGTTGGTTGCCAGCGTTTAAAGACGATCGGGTAACGATCAAGCACTTGCTGACGCATACGGCAGCCATCAACACGTGGATTCCTCATCGAGACCAGTTGGATGCTGCTGCCTTGCGCAAGGCGTATTTGCAGCTTGAAAGCAGTGATACGATCGGTCAAACGGTCAGCTATACGGATACTGGGACGATTTTGCTGGGCTTTTTATTGGAGGAGCTGTATCAAAAACCAGTGACCGAGATTTTTCAAGAAGAAGTCTTGACGCCTTTAGGCATGAAGAACAGCGGCTTTCCGCCTTTTCCTCCTTCACAGCTGCCATTGATCGTGCCTACCCAGCAGCAGCCAGACGGCAGTATCCTTAGAGGAATCACCCATGACCCAAAAGCACGAGTGCTGGGAAACCATGCCGGCAACGCCGGGTTGTTTTCTACCGTGGATGATTTGACGCTGTTCGTTCAACTGTTATTGGCAAATGGTCAGCAGCAAGGTGCGCCGTTTTTCTCAGAAAAAGTGATGCAGGCGCTGGCTCAGAGGCAGACGCCTGAAAGCACAAAGCCCCGCACCTATGGCTGGGACTTATTGGGTGCGCCGTACCAATTATTTCATACAGGCTATACAGGCACGTTTCTCGCAGTAGATATCCCTAACAAAAAAGCGTTTATTTTCTTATCGAATCGGGTCCATCCAGTGGATCATCGAGAAAGCTACTTGGGTCATCGTGACGAAATCCTGCAATGTTACTTAAAAGAATCTGCCGAATAAGCGGATTCATGCTATAATATGCACGAACAACTAGAGAGGGGAACAATTATGGAACCATTGTTTATGAAACCTGTTTTTCAAGAAAAAATCTGGGGCGGCAGTCGCCTGCATTCTGTTTTTGGTTTTGATTTACCGAGTGACAAGATCGGTGAAGATTGGGCGATCAGTGCGCATCCTCATGGGGTGAGCGTCATTGAAAATGGTCCGTTTAAAGGCAAAACATTGGCGGATCTTTGGCAAGACCATCAAGAACTGTTTGGACATTCAGACGAACCAGTCTTTCCATTATTAATTAAAATTCTAGACGCGGAAGATGATCTATCCGTTCAGGTCCATCCTGATGACACGTATGGGCTAGCCCATGAAGGGGAATTAGGGAAAACGGAATGCTGGTACATTATTGATGCCGAACCAGGTGCGGAAATCATTTATGGCCACCACGCACAAACCAAAGAAGAACTTGCGGAAATGATCGAAGCGGGTCGTTGGGATGATTTGTTAACAAAAGTCCCTGTGAAAAAAGGCGATTTCTTCTACGTGCCAAGTGGAACGATCCACGCCATTGGGAAAGGGATCATGATCTTAGAAACCCAACAAAGCTCGGATACGACTTATCGGGTGTACGACTATGATCGTACTGATGATCAAGGACAAACACGGGAGCTGCATATCCAACAATCAATCGATGTGACGACGATTCCTGCACGGACGCCAGAATTATCGATCCGTGAAGTCAAACAAGGACAATCAGCAGTCGTTACCTATCTTGAAACGCCATTTTTCAATGTGTATGAATGGGAAGTACGTGGGAAATTATCTTTGGCACAAAAGGCCGATTATACCTTGATGACCGTGATTGATGGGTATGGGCAGTTGATGATCGACGGTCATTCCTATGAACTAAAAATGGGCACGAGCTGCATTTTGCCAAACCCGATCAAGAAATGGGAATTGGTTGGTGAATTGACTGTCATTGCCTCTGAACCTGGAAAAAAATAAAACGATCAGTAAGTGACGTGATTCGCACAAGCAAAACAGCACACGTTCCTGATTTTTCGTAAGGCTGAACGCGTTCAGCTGCCTGTCATCATTGGCGATTTTTCCGCTTTTGACTGACAGGTTTTTTCGTATGGACACTCACGATAGACGTCTGAGCAAGATTTGTTATAATGGCAGTAATGAAGGATAGGTGAAAAGAATGGTTTACTTAGATCATGCAGCAACGACACCGCTGCACCCAGAAGTGATCAAAGTGATGAGTGAGACGATGCAGACATTTTTTGGCAATCCATCAAGCATTCATCATTATGGTCGAGATGCCCACACCCAATTAGAATTGGCTCGTCAAGCGATCGCTCAGCAGCTAGGGGTCAAGGAACATGAGATCATTTTTAACAGTGGAGGTACCGAAAGTGATAATACAGCGATCATCGGTACAGCCCTTAGCAAACAAGCACAAGGCAAACATATCATTACGACCCAGATCGAACATCCGGCGGTCATTGAGAGTATGCGCTATTTAGAAGGCTTAGGCTTTGAGGTGACCTATTTGCCCGTAGATCAAAAGGGGCAATTGGCCGTCAGTGAAGTTGAGGCTGCCTTACGTCCCGATACGATTTTAGTATCCATAATGACGGCAAACAATGAAACGGGCAATTTGTTGCCGATTGCAGAAATTGGCGCCCTTTTACGGGAGCATCCCGCCGTTTTTCATACCGATGCCGTGCAAGCTTATGGCAAAATCCCGCTTGAAATCAATGAAAATAGCATTGATCTCCTAAGCATTTCGGCTCACAAAATCAACGGACCAAAAGGGATCGGCTTTTTGTATAAACGAGATGGCTTGTCGCTACCTTCGCTACTCCACGGTGGCGAACAAGAAGAAAAACGGCGAGCAGGGACGGAAAACTTGGCAGCCATCATGGGAATGGCCAAAGCAGCTTCTTTGCATACCCCCGAAGCGCAGCAAGCAGCGGCAGAACAATATCAAACGTTTGCCGATGTGCTGATGGAGACCTTAGCAGCACAAGGCGTTGATGTTCAGTTGAATGGTGATCCAGCACACAAATTGCCCCATATTTTGAATCTGCGTTTCCCAGGGGTCAGCAGTGACTTGTTACTGATGAAATTGGACTTAAAAGGAGCCGCCATCTCGACAGGCAGCGCTTGTACGGCGGGCAATGTTGAACCCTCCCATGTGCTAGAAGCGATGGTAGGCAAAGAGCATCCAGCTATCCGGGAATCGGTCAGAGTCAGCTTTGGCTATGGCAACACATTGGCGGAAATCGAAGCATTTGCTCAGCTATTAGCAGAAACTGTCTTAGCAACGAAAAAGTAGGAGAACAGCTAGCAATCTCGCTGAAAACTATTTATAATGAAAGAAATGATGTTAAAGAGGTGAAGAACATGGTATTTGAAACAACAGCAACCGTTTTAGGCGCAGCAACCCAATACCGCATTGCTCCTGAAGCAAAAAAATATACGTTGCGGGACAATGGCTTTACAGAAACGAACGGCGGCAACTTCCAATTGATTCGTGGCCTTGAAGCAACACCCCAAAGCAAAGAAGGATTTAAATTAAAAATCACTGTTGCAAAAGATCTGCAAACCTTCAAGATGTCGATCACGACAGCCAATGGATTAAAAGCAGTCAATATTTTCAAAGATGAACAGCACAAAATGCTGCAAGAAAAATTTTACTTTTTAATGGATGGTTTTATCAGCCGCGGGTTGTTTGTCAAAGCGTAAGCTTTTGTCAAAAGCAGCTATACCGTTCAAAGGGCAAGAAGTGTGTCACTCCGCCAAACAGGCAAGGGATTGATACACTTCTTTTGTATCTTTGCCGGTTTCTTTTTATACTAAAGTAAACAAACCTAAGCCGTTCTCAGAAAGTGGATACGTTGAGACGAGAAAGAAGGAATCCAGATGAAACGAACCTTAAACAAGCAATCCGTGTTAGCCGTTGGAATGGGGACTTGGCATATGGGGGATGACCCTGCTAAGGAAAAAGCCGAGATCGATGCGCTGCAAGCGGGCATCAAAGCCGGAGCGGCTGTCATCGATACCGCAGAAATGTACGGCGAGGGAAACGCAGAAACGCTAGTTGGCAAGGCGATCCAGCCCTTTACACGAGGGGATCTTTATTTGATTTCAAAAGTTTATCCCTGGAATGCCTCCGCAGATGAATTGCCGAAAGCTTTAGACCGTAGCTTAGCGCGTTTAGGCACCGACTATCTTGATCTGTATCTGCTCCACTGGCGAGGAGATGTGCCGTTAGCAGAAACAGTTGACGCACTAGAAGCTGCCAAAGCCTCTGGAAAGATTCGTGCATGGGGCGTCTCTAATTTTGACGTGGCAGATATGGAGGAGCTGTTGCGGTTAGAAAACGGCGATCAATGTGCCGCCAACCAAGTACTCTATAATTTAGGTGCCCGGGGGATCGAATACGATCTTTTGCCTTGGCAGGCAGAGGCTGAGATTCCGGTGATTGCCTACTCACCCATTGCTCAAGGCGATCGGCTAGGGCACCACTTCAAAAATGATGAAGTGGTGAAAGAGCTGGCAGAAGCCAAAGGCTGCACGATTTTTCAGCTGCTTTTGGCATGGACCCTTCGACAACCCCACGTCTTAGCGATCCCCCAAACCAGTGACTCGCTGCATATGCTGCAGAACATTGAAGCTACCAAAATCGTTTTTTCCAAAAGCGAATTGGCGACAATCGATGCACGCTTTCCGGAGCCAACGAAAAAGCAGCCGCTAGCGATGATTTGAAGACCCTAATCACAGAAAAAAGCAGTAAAGTAAGGAGCGACTATGAAATTTTTTACGTCTGATACCCATTATTTTCATGCAGCCTTGCTCGGGGACAATGACTTTGCCCCACGCCCCTTTGAGACAGTGACGCAAATGCATGAAACGATGATCGCTAGCTGGAATGAGGTCGTTGCGGATAAAGATGTCGTTTATCATTTAGGGGATGTCGCGATGCACCCTGCTTATGAAGCAGGTTTTCCAGAAATTGCGGCGCTGTTAGCACAGCTGCAGGGCAAAATCGTTTTTATCAAAGGCAATCATGATACCCGGGCTTTCTTTGCGTACTTGCGCAAGCATGATCCTGGTTGTTTGGGAGCCCAAAAGTATGCGTTTGAAGATGTTGGTGTTTTGCTGAAGTTTGCTCATCAGCAATTTTTACTAACCCATTATCCTATGCTGCTGGGGATCACCAAAAACAGCCGCAATCTGCATGGGCATATCCATCATCATAGTGTACCAATCGCTGAGAATCTCAACGTAGGAGTCGATGCACCGGAATTGGCGTTTCTGCCGCAGCCGCGTCCCTTCGGTCGACCAGTTTCCGAAAATGAACTGGCGGTGCTACATCATGCAAAGCAACAAGAACTTGCCAAGCTAGCTCGTTAACAGATAACAAGAAAAGCAAGCATCCAAACAGATTCGGGTGGCTTGCTTTTTTTGTGATGACTTTGACAGCAAGCTTTGATTAAGGAAATTTTTTTGATAAAAATAAACTTTATATGTAAAAAATAATCGATTCCAAGAGTTATTATTTGATGGATATTTAAGAAATGTGTATGCTTTAAGTAGAAAGCAGTAAAGGAGGTTGCCAATGCGTAAGATTTCTAAAGTGATTTTTATCATCGGATTGCTTTTACTCTTACTTGTCTTTTATTTTGGGATCATCGCCAATCAGCAAGCGGCTTCATTGCCTGTTTACTTGATTCCTTTGGATGAATATCCTTGGGTCGGATCTTCCATGAGTATGCTGCTCTTTTGGTTATCTGTTGGCTTTGCTATTTTTACAGTGATCGCACTCTTTGTCGTTTTGTTTTATCCAAAACGCTCAGACCGCTTGATCATTCCCCATAAGACAGGCGATTTAGTGATTCAGAAGAAGGCGTTAGAGCATTTTGTGCTCGAGCGGGTGAAACAAGCAGATTTCATCCATCAGCCATCGGTAAAAATCAAAATCGTCAAGAATAAAGTAGCGGTAAAAATCGATGGAGAAATGAAACAAACAGCAGCCATCCCGCAAAAACAAGAAGCTTTGGTTGGTGAGATCAGCAGCAGTCTGCAGCAGCTTTTCGGTATCGAAAGCAATATCCAAACGGAAGTTGTTTTAAAAGATACGCAAGAAACGCCAGCAGCCCATGACCAACCGCGTGTAGTTTAGGAGGAACAGGTATGAGTGAATGGTTCTACCACTATAAGATCCCGCTTATCTTTGCAGGTTTCGGTTTGATCCTAGCGATCCTGTTTCTAACGATCGGCTTTTTGAAAACCATACTGCTGGTGCTATTTACGGCACTAGGTACGTATCTGGGATTTTATCTCAAAGAAGTCGGATTCTTTGAACAATTTCAAAGACCGCGCCGTTAACTTTGGTAACATTATTAGTTTAATTTATATCAAGATTATAGTAGGAGGAATGTACGATGGAAAACCAAACAAAACCAACAACAGGTGTTAAAGGAGAATTAACTTACGAAGATAAAGTGATTCAAAAAATCGTAGGCATTGCATTAGAATCTGTAGACGGACTCTTAACAGTCGATGGCGGTTTCTTCTCAAATATTGCAGGTAAATTAGTCAACACCGATGATGTGACTTCAGGGATCAACGTTGAAGTTGGGAAAAAACAAGTGGCAGTCGATCTTGATATCGTTGCAGAATATGGCAGCGACATGACCACGATTTACGACCAAATCAAAGAGGTTGTTTCAACACAAGTCAACAAAATGACGAATTTAGAAGTCATCGAAGTAAACGTGAATGTAGCAGATGTCAAAACACGTGAACAATTCGAAAAAGACTCTGAAACAGTTCAAGACAAAGTAAGCAGTGCGGCAGAAACAACTGGCGACTTTGCGTCAAAACAAACACGTAAAGCCAAAGGTGCCTTCAACCGGACAACGACGCGTATTCAAGAAAACAACGAACCACGCGTTCAATAATAGCAAGATAAGCAAAAGACTAGCTGCGGCTAGTCTTTTTTTGTCCCACAAAAGGTGTATTTTTGCAGCTTCAGCCGATCAGAACATCAAAGCCAAAAGCTCCAATAATGGATTCCTTCTGCTTGAAAGACATCGTTAGGATAGCTTTTCTCATAATGGGCTTTTTCGGGGGAATCATTAGGATCGAATACTTGAATCGTTCCTTCTTTGTTCAAAGCCAATACCATAATATGTCCGGATGTCGTAAAGGTTCCTGCTTGAACCGAGACCACGACGGGAATGCCATGTGTCATTTTCTCATAGGCAGCCTCAAATGAACTTCCTAAATCGGCAAATTGGTAACCGAAAGCTTCGGCAAACTGAGAAAAGATTTGCCAACTTGTTCCTTGTTTGGGAAGATAAAATTGATCGCCAGCCCACTCCAATAGTTTGTCAGGATTCGACGGATGATCCGTCCAAAAAGAATCGATCATAGCTAAAGAAGCAATAGCGCACCCGTTTGCCGCAAACGTATTTTGCTCTTCTCCATATCCATACGTGTTATTGCCCCAGCGTTGATCGGTTTGTACAATCAACGGCAGTTGCTGCGTATCTGCCATCGCTTGTTGAAGAGCTTGATTGGCTTGGCGAGTGAACTGTTTTGAGACAAGCGCTGTCTGATCAAACGCAGCATCCCTGACCTGATCAATCACGTAATGAATGACAAAAACACCACCGATGAGAAAAAGCAGCAGTGCAAGGCTCTTTTCTTTCTTCCCATCGTTTCTCCTCGTTTTCGATATCCTTGTGTGCAATCGCATGAAATGCCCCTCCTCGTAAAGTAATATCTAAGAGAAGTATAGTCTTTTTCTAATAAGAGCATTTCTGCATTTCCTGAAGAATTTCATACGATTTTATGACAACCACCATTTGAAAAGTAAGTTGTTACTGTTTGGACAGCTGTCGATGACAGACACAAAAGCAGCGCTTCCTCTATTTGGCTGAGTGGGTGGAATAACGAACAGCAACTTCTCTCCAGATGTCTTTTCTAAAAAAGGAATTTTTAAGAAAAGACAGCAAACAGTGAAGTTTTTTGTGTTTTGTTGTATAATGCAAATTACTGAAAAGTTGCGACCTTCAAATCGTAGATGATTTCAGAATCTATAATTGAAATGATGGTGAAACGATCATGTCTAACGAAAACACCCGTGTGGTGGTTGGAATGAGTGGCGGGGTAGACTCGTCAGTAACAGCACTTTTGCTGAAAGAACAAGGGTATGATGTTGTCGGGATCTTTATGAAAAATTGGGATGATACCGATGAAAACGGTGTTTGTACCGCAACAGAAGACTACAAAGACGTAGCCAAAGTGGCTGCGCAAATCGGGATTCCTTATTATTCAGTGAATTTCGAAAAAGAATATTGGGACCGTGTATTTGAATATTTTCTTGCAGAATACCGTGCCGGACGGACGCCAAATCCAGATGTCATGTGTAACAAGGAAATCAAGTTCAAAGCCTTTTTGGATTATGCGATGGATCTTGGTGCCGACTATGTAGCAACTGGCCATTATGCGCAAGTGACCGTTGATGAAAACGGCGTAACTCATATGTTGCGAGGCGTGGATAACAACAAAGATCAAACGTATTTCTTAAGCCAATTGTCACAAGAACAATTGAGCAAAACCATGTTCCCACTAGGCGGCATGGAAAAATCAGAAGTACGAGCGATCGCTGAACGGGCAGGTCTAGCAACAGCCAAGAAAAAAGATTCCACGGGTGTCTGCTTTATCGGAGAAAAGAATTTCAAACAATTTTTGAGTAATTACTTGCCAGCGAAAAAAGGCAATATGGTTACATTAGATGGTGAAGTCAAAGGACAACACGATGGCTTGATGTACTACACCATCGGACAACGTCAAGGCTTAGGCATTGGCGGCGGCGGTGCCACTCAAGAACCATGGTTTGTCGTAGGAAAAGACTTAGCGACCAACACTTTGTATGTGGGACAAGGATTCCATCACCCCGCTTTGTATGCAGATCGCTTGGAAGCAAGCCAAATCCACTTTACTACAGAACAAGACCGCGGCACGGAATTTTCATGCACAGCAAAATTCCGCTACCGTCAACAAGATGTACCGGTAACCGTGCGTCTATTAGATGGAGATCGAGCAGAAGTGATTTTTGACGAACCAGTACGCGCCATCACTCCGGGACAAGCAGTCGTTTTTTATGACGGCATGGAATGCTTGGGCGGCGGTTTGATCGATGCAGCCTACAAAGAAGCCAAAGAATTACAATATGTTTAACACCTAACAAAATCAGCCCTAGCTAAGAACACTGAACCAATCAGTTGCACTTAGCTAGGGCTTTTTTTTAATCAATTCGAAAATACGACTAGAGCGAGCGCGTTCTATTTTTAAAAAATAGTCAAATTATGCTATAATTTATTCAGAAAATGAATGTTTTTGATGCATTGGCATTTTTAAAAGAAAGGGGGAGGTGCATGAATCGTACAAGAGCCAACCTCATGAAATGAGGGGAGGTTAGTGCCGTAGGGTTGGTAATGCTTCATCAGAATCAGGTCATTTCAAGCCAAATCAACCAACTTGCCTTAGCCGTACTATTTGGTTTAGCAGGGTATTTGCTTGTTTTTAAAAAGTTCTGCTTTTTGTCCGCTCAGATTGCGGAGCATTCCGATCAGTATAACCAAGCAGAAGTCAAGTGAGGCAAAATTGCGGGAGTGGTCGCCTTCTATATTGCTCTGATCAATTTGATTTTGGTCTTTGTGTGAGTGTAGCGGAAAAAAATGCCAAAAGAAATCTTTGACGGAAAATGGTTTGCTTTGGTCATGATCGATCATCAAATTCGGCTTGATGTGCTTGAAAAAAGCGGTAATACTGCTGGACATTAGCTAACTGCGTCCACTTCCGAACATCGACAGGTGTTTGATCCAAATCATAGATTTTGGCTTCCTTTAAAGATAAAACGAAAGGACTATGGGTAGCAATAATGAATTGGCACTGTTCATAGCGGGCGAAATCTTCCAGTAACTGCACCAGTTCCAACTGACGATCAGCAGAAAGGGAATTTTCTGGTTCATCTAATAAGTAAAGGCTGTCGGGACGAATCTTTTCTTGAAAGAAGCGAAAGGCACTTTCACCATTGGAATATTCTCGGACGTTGTCGATCAAGTGCTTGCGGGTGAATTTGGACTGTGTGTTGGATCGTGCGAGATTGATTTTCTTCAATTCATGGTAATCGTCAAAACCTGTGAAACGAAAGTCCGCATACTTTGCTTGGTAGTATTCTTGAAACACTTCTTCTCGGCGATGATCGATCCCTTGATTTAAGTTTCGAATATCCAGCATGAAGTCAAAGACGTCATCGCTGGTCAAAAGCACTTTTTCTTGCGGTTCGTCGTTGCTACGAGCAGTACAGTAGGATAAATAGTCCTCGAAAAAATTCGACCGATTATACGCAGCAAAGCGCTGCGCGTGGATCTTTTCGGCAATCACGTTCAATGCAGTGGTTTTGCCAGAACCATTGCCGCCATATAAAATCGTGATTGGTTCAAAATCGATCTGCTGAAAACGGCGGGCACTGAGAATCTGAAAAGGGTAGTAAGAATCATAGACAGTCCGTTGGATAGAAAGGAAAAAATCAAACTCGGTTTCTTGATCGGGAAAAGTGATTTGTTCGAGATACATGGGGCACCTCCTGGCAGTTTCATGGTTGCCATTATTGTAGCATATCCATCACAGATAAATTTTTTTTTGCGAGGTTAAAATAAATCTTGTTTGATATTTTTTTAATCTTTTCCTGTTATATTCACAACAGGAAACTTCTGTGCTAGACTATAAGGGCATAGAAATGATGTAATCTTAAGCAACCGATAAAACGTACAAAAAAACGAAGGTTTAATGAATTCTTTAAGCGATGTTTAAATGCTGAAACTTATTCCTTGCAAGTTTAAGTAAAAGTGACTAATATGGGGAAGGAATCGTGAAAGGAGCAATGGAATGTATCAAGTAGTAGTCATGTATGGGGACAATGAACCGTGGTGGTTTTTTGAGGGATGGCAGTCAGATATTCAAGAGGCGTTCACATTTGCAACTTTCAGCGAGGCGCAGTCATTTTATGAACAAAAATGGCAAGAAATCAGAGAAGAGTATTCGTACATAAATGCAAAATCAAACTTTATGACGGCTTTTTGGAATGAAGAAGACGAACGCTGGTGCGAAGAATGCGACGATTACCTCCAACAATATATTGGACTGGCATTGCTCAAAGAATATCAGCAAGTCGTCGACGAAAGCAGGAAAGATTTTTATGAAACAACTAATTCTAGCGGAAAAGCCAAGCGTTGCCAAAGACCTCAGCAAAGTTTTGGGCTGTGAGCAAAAACATAAAAATTATTACGAAGGACCCAAGGCGATCGTTACTTGGGCCCTTGGTCATTTATTGGGCTTGAAAATGCCTGAAGATTTAAACAAAGAGTGGGCATCATGGCAGATGGAAACGTTACCGATGATCCCTAAGTCCATCGGGATCAAGCCGTTGCCAAAAACCGGTCATCAACTAAAAGCCATCAAACAATTGGCTCAAAGAAAAGATGTCGGGGAAGTCGTGATCGCTACCGATGCGGGAAGAGAAGGGGAGCTAGTCGCTCGCTGGATTTTGGAGTGGGTTCGTTTTGACAAACCAGTCAAACGTTTGTGGATTTCTTCGCAAACCCCTAAAGCCATCAAAGAAGGCTTTGCAAAATTGCAGTCAGCCAAGCACTACGACAATCTTTACTACTCCGCCCTTGCGCGGGCAAAAGCCGACTGGCTGGTAGGGTTGAATGTCACGCGGGCATTGACGGTCAAATATCAAGACAATCTTAGTGCGGGTCGGGTCCAAACCCCTACCTTAGCTTTGGTGCGCAGTCAGGAAATGCAAATCGAGAGTTTCCGTCCGCAAACCTATCATGTGATTACCCTAAACGTAGGCGATGCCAAGGCCCGCCTGCAGCAAAAAAATCCCTATCAACTAAAAGAACGCAGCGACGCCGAAGCATTGGTCAAGCAAATGAGTCAACAAAATGGTCGCGTGACAGCGATCGAAGAAAAGGTCAAAACAGAAAGTGCACCATTGCCCTACGATTTGACCGAGATCCAACGAGAAGCCAATCAGCGTTATGGATTTTCAGCCAAGAAGACCTTGTCGCTTGTTCAAAGCTTGTATGAAACCCATAAAATCGTCACTTACCCAAGGACGGATTCCAAGTATTTGACTAATGATATGAAGGCAACCATGAAGGAACGCCTGCAGGCAGTTGCGGATTTTGCCCCAGAAGTCAAAGGATACTTGAAAAATGGCGGACAAGTGGTGCAGCAAGCTGTCTTCAATGATAAAAAAGTCACCGATCACCATGCCCTATTGCCAACGGAACAGCGGGCACGTTATGAAAAATTAACTACCGATGAACAACGGATCTATCAAATGATCGTTAGTCGTTTCTTAATGCTCTTTGCGAAACCCCATAAAAAGCAGCAGCAGAAAGTGACCGTGACCTTTGGTTCAGAAACCTTTGTATTCAACCGCAATACCGTGTTAGAAGCGGGATGGAAAACGACTTCTGAAGAAGAAACCAGTGACATAGCTTGGCAAAAAGGCAGTACCGTCAAGCCTGAGTTCACCATCCAGAAAGAGTTGACCACACCACCGAAACCGTTGAATGAAGGAACTCTTTTAGGTAAAATGGAAAAACATAGTCTCGGTACGCCGGCAACCCGTGCGGAGATCATTGAAAAGCTGATCAAATCTGAGCTGATGGAGCGGACCCCAAGCGGCTTGCAAGTATCGCCAAAAGGCAAGCAGTTGTTAGTCTTAGTCAATCCTTCCTTGGTGACACCAGAGTTGACGGAAAAATGGGAGAAGGAACTGGAAGCCATCGCGAAAGGCACCTACTCTGCCCAAACCTTCCTCGCGCAAATCGAAGCAGACACTAAACAATTGGTTAAAGAAATCAAGCAAAGTGAGAGCAAGTACCAAGATTTCTCATTGACCCAAAAACGGTGTCCAGAATGCGGCGAACCATTGCGGGAGAAAAATACCCGTGATGGCAAGATCTATGTTTGTTCCAGTGGCACCTGCAAGTACCGTCGTCGGAAAGACCCGAAAGTTTCAAACCGACGTTGCCCGCAATGTCACCGAAAGATGGAGATCATTGAGGGCAAAAATGGCGCCTATTTCCGCTGTAAATTCGATGGGACCACCGAAAAAATGGCGGATAAAAAAGAGCGCAGCAAAAAGCTGTCGAAACACGAAGAACGCCGCTTGATGAATAAAATCAATCAAGAAGAACCGCAAGAAAGCCCATTAGCAGCTGCTTTAAAAGCTGCTATGGAGAAGAAATAACTGAATGAGGTAGAAAATAAAAAAGAGTGAGGACGATTTTGCTGTCTCTCACTCTTTTTTTGTATCCATTCATTCAACTAGGCATTTTTTTGACGGTATTCTTTCGGTGAGATACTTTCTTTCTTCTTGAACAAAAAGGAAAAATAATTTGGGTCATTATAGCCAACATCAAAGGCGATCTCAGATAGCCGTAGATTGGTCGTTAACAGCAGTTCCTTAGCTAAGGTCAATCGTTGCTCGGTCAAGTATTCGATAAACGTAGAATCAGTGGCTTGCGAGAAGATGGTGCTGAAGTGCGCCGGACTCAAATGAACTTTTTCAGCAACTACATTTAAGGAAATATTGGGATCAGAAAAGTGCTCACTGATAAAGGCTTTGGCTTGATTGATGACGCTTTGATATTTCGCCATTGCAGGATTGATGGGTTGTTTGGTCAATAGCGGCAACAGTTCTGCCAGAGTCGTTTGATAGTTCTCTGGCTCATGGGTCAATGCCGCTAGATAGTCTAAGTCATGGGCGTGCTGAACGATCTGGGGCAGCGAATGACTGTCTTTTTTCTTCAATAATGCCAGCAATTCGACCAAGACGAACAAACGGTACATTTGCGTTCGCTCAACGGTCCCTTGAGGCGCCATCAATTCATCGGTCAGCTCAGGGATCGTCTGTTTCCCAGCATTTGCCAGTCTTGAAGCAAGATCGGTTTTGAAAGGATTGGTGGGGGACAGTTCCCCTTCCCGAATGTCATCTTCATAGCTGATGATTTTTTCCTTGCGGATGCTGCCATAGGTTTTTAGCATGTCACGAGCTTTCTGATAAGAAAGAGGGATGCCCGAGAAACGATCTGCTATAGGTCCGATCGCCACTGCCACTTCTTCCCCAGAACCATGAACGAGGCTTTGAGCGATCTGATAGGCTTTTTCTAAAACTTGTTCTCGGTCATGGTCAAAAAGTAAAAACTTGATGAAGCGGCTAGAGACACTGGAGAACAAGACGGCATCATCTTGCTCATAGGCTTTGGTCAGCTGCTGGCTAAAGCGAGTGTAGTCAGAAAAACTTTGATTGAAGGGGGTTTTTGCTAACAGCACACAAAACTGTTTGCCTGAAAAGCGCCGTCCCAGTTCTTCTGCTTGCAAAAAAGCTTCTGAGATCGTGATCTTTTGTTTAAAGAGATGATTCAGAAAGTGATTTTTTTTGATTTCCATTTCGAATAAATCGTCTTCTTTGGATAATTGCTGATGGGTGGTTTGTTGTTCATCTAAGTGTTGAACGACGGTTTTGATGGCTTGTTCTAATTCTTCGTTTTTGATGGGCTTGAGTAAGTAATCGTCTGCTTGCAGCTGCAGTGCCGTTTTTGCATAGTCAAAATCATCAAAGCCGCTAACAAAAATAATGCGAACTTGCGGCAATAATTTTTTGGCTTCTTTCGCAAAGACCAAGCCATCCATAAACGGCATTTTGATATCGCTGATAATAATATCCGGACGCAGATCAAGGATCGAAGCTAGCGCCAATTCGCCATCGGCGGCTTCATCGCTATAAACGATCGGGTATTGTTTGGCGAGAGTCATGATTTGGTGGCGTAAACTATCGCGAATCAGATGTTCATCTTCAACTATGAACACTTTGTACATGGTTGGGTTCCTCCCTTTTTGGTACTGTGACGTTAATCGTGGTGCCTTCTTGGTATTGACTGTGGATCGTCAGTTGCGCTTCGCTGCCGTAGTTCAGCTGGAGACGGCGATAGACGTTATATAGGCCATAGCCGCTCTCAGAGGCGGGATCAGTGGTTTCTTTAAGGTTACGACGAATCTCCTCCAAACGGTCAGGGTCGATCCCAATGCCGTTGTCACTGATGGTCATTTGAATCTGGTGAGGCAATTCTGACACTGTAATTCGAATCATGCCGACGCGACGGACAAACTTGGTGCCATGATAAACGGCGTTTTCAACTAGGGGCTGCAGGACCATTTTCAAAACCTGCAGTTCTGGACTGACGGTTTGATCTTCGATGGTGTAAGACAGCATCCTACCATAGCGAATCTGCAAAATCTTCAAGTAATCGCCCACATGCCGCAATTCTTTTTCCAAAGGAATCCAGTCTTGCCCTTTGCTTAAGGAGATACGGAAAAAATCCGATAACGCATAGGTCATTTCCGTTGCTTGCTCGTAACGGGCAGCTTCAATCAAAGAAACGATCGCATCTAAACTATTATAGATGAAATGTGGGGTAATCTGGGCTTGTAAGACCCGCACCTCACTTTGGGCTAAGTGATACTGCTTCAAGGCATTTTCTTCCAAGAGCCGGGTCAAGTCATCTGCCATTCGATTCAAGCTACTCGTCAAGGTCCGCAGTTCTGGGGTTTCTGGCAGTTCTGCTCGGTAGCTCAAATGTCCTTGGGATAGTTCGTTGGAAAGATCTAATAACCGATCCAATGGGTCTTGCAGATTGTCCCGAACAAAGCGCCGGTTTTTATTGATGATCGCAAAGATGATCAAAAGCAACACGACTTGAAAAAGGATCAGTAACAATACCGATTGGACTAGTTCGTGATTGGTTTGGCTGGCTAAGCTGATCTCTACCCCGACGAATTGCTGCAAAATATCGGATAGCAAATCGATCACCGAATCCACTTGGATCATGACGTATTGGTTTTTTTCCACCGGCTCATCCTTGAGAATATTGTCGATCAACTGTTGCTGATAGGTTTCTAAAGAATCGAGCGTCCGAAAGGCGACCGCTAAAATATTGAGCTCTTTCGCAGTGCTGGTATTTTCTTGGATGTGTTGCAGGTCGCTCCTCAATTCCTCAATTACATTGGTTTCTTGGACTTGTTCGACGGTTTTTTGGCCAAAGACTAAGTCCCACATTTCTTCCAAGACAATGGCATCGACTTTTTCCGATAGTTGATTGGCTTCTTCAATATTGTTGATGGTATTTTGGTAAATGAAAATCTGCCGTGAGTAAAACACACTACTTAGTACGAGGGGAATAAAGGCGACGAGGATCATCAGTTTATTCGTCTGTTGAAAGATGCCCTTGATACTTTTTGTTTTCATCTTCATCTCCTCAATAATTTCTCGGTGGAATCTGATCGAAATCCATGTCACTGGAAAAAACCGTTTCATGGACATAGATTTCACGAGGGATGGCATCGGCGCCGCGAGCCAAGTAGCGAGAGATGGCATTTTTGACGAACACCCCGGCATCTGGGTTGCACTCAACGACACAATTGACCACTCCTTGCTTCAATTTATCGATCATTTCTTTTTGAGCATCGATCGATACGATCACTAAATCCTTCCCCGGCTCAATATCGGTTTTTTCTAAGGCTTCTAGGGCACCCAACGTCATCTCATCATTGTGGCTGAACAAGACATCAATCTGTTCCATTTTGCCTGCTTCGATGTATTGTTCGATGACTTCTTTGCCTTTACGGCGGATGAAATCGCCGTTTAATTCGTCTACGACTTGGATCGTCACATTGTTATGGGCATAATCACGCTTGATGGTTTCTCGGAACCCTTCTGAGCGCAAATACGTCGGGGACGTAGCATCCAGTCCCGTCAATTCTAAAACATTGACTGTTTTGTTCTCATGCTCTTTATAATAATTACTAACGTAGAGACCTGCACGATTGCCCTCGGCTTTGAAGCTTGGCCCGATATGGGTCAAAAATAAAGAGGGATCGCTGACATTGACATGTCGATCTACCACGAAAACGGGAATCCCAGCTTGGGCCGCTTCTTCCAAAATCGGTTCCCAATTGTTTTCCTGAATGGGGGTAAAGACGATGGCATCGACTTGATACACGATAAAATTACGGATATCTTGGATCTGTCGCTCTTGATTCATATAACCGTTACGATAAAGGACTTCATAGCCTTCCTTCTCTAATTCAGTGCGGATCGATTCCGTATGGCGTTTACGCCAGCTGCTTTCCGTTCCCGACTGGGAAAAACCGATCACAATACTTTCTTCCGCTGTTTCAGTGGTTGTTTCTTTGTTTGCTTGGCAACCAGCCAAGCAAGCTAGAAACAAACAGACGAACAACCCAATTTTTATATTCCTCATTTTTTTCACCTCTATGGTCTATTCTACTAAAAAATACGGAAGCGCTTTACACAAAATATCAAATCAAATAAAAACCAAGGGAATCTTAAAAAATCCAAGATTCCGAAGAGAAAAGGGGGTAACTGGGCCGTTTTTTCTCAAGAAATCCAAGAAACCTCGAAAAAATCTAAATGTAAGCGATTCCTTAACTAGCTATACTGAATATGTAAGAAAAAGACATGGAGGGATCACAATGAAAGGTACTTTTGGTAAATTGGTCGTCCTAGCATCCACCTTATTGGTTGGTGGATTGTTAGCAGCTTGTGGGAATGGATCAGATAGCGGGGCAAACGGTGACGGAGACAAAGGATTTGTTGGGATCGCGATGCCGACCAAATCGGCAGAACGATGGATCGCAGATGGCAACAATATGGTAGAGGAATTAGAGAAGCTTGGCTATAAAACTGACCTGCAATATGGAGAAGACAAAGTAGAAAACCAAGTGGCACAAATTGAGAACATGATCACCAAAGGCGTTGATACTTTAGTGATCGCCTCGATCGATGGTTCGGCACTGACGGACGTGTTGGAAAAAGCCCATAACGAAGACATCACAGTCATCGCCTATGACCGTTTACTGATGAACTCGGAATACGTCGATTATTATGCCACCTTTGATAATTTTGGAGTCGGCGTGCTGCAAGCGTCTTATATTGAAGACAAATTAGGCCTCAAAGATGGTGAAGGACCATTTAACATTGAATTATTCGGCGGTTCTCCAGATGATAACAATGCACTGATCAATTATAATGGGGTCCTTTCGGTTTTCCAACAATACTTTGACAGCGGACAGCTAGTCGTTCCTTCCGGTCAAACCAACTTCAACCAAATCGCTACCTTGCGTTGGGATGGTTCAACCGCGCAAGCTCGGATGGACAATTTGTTGAGTGCCAACTATACGGATCAAACATTGGATGCTGTTCTTTCACCTTATGATCCAATCAGCCTAGGAATCATCTCATCGCTTAAAGGTGTGGGCTATGGTTCCTCTGATAAACCACTGCCTGTGATCACCGGTCAAGATGCGACGGTGGCAGGAGTGAAATCAATCATCGCGGGCGAACAAACCCAAACGATTTTTAAAGATACACGGGTGTTAGCGAAAAACACGATCGAAATGATCGAAGCCATCACCAATGGCGAGGAAGTGCCGGTCAACGATACTGAAACCTATGATAATGGCGTCAAAGTCGTACCAACCTACTTGTCAAATCCTGTTTCTGTGGATAGCGACAACTACAAAGAAGAATTGATCGATACCGATTACTATACAGAAGAAGAGCTGGGCATTTAAGCAAGGAGTGCAGATCCAGCGAGAAAAGATGCTAGTTTCCCCTAAAGCAGCAGGGAAGAACGAATCATCCCCAGTATTCGTTCTTTCCGCTTTTCTTACAAAGGGAGCGCATCACTTTTACATAAAAAGGAAAAGGGTGAAAGAACATGGCAGATAATATTTTGATGATGAAAGGCATCGTCAAAGAGTTTTCAGGGGTTCGCGCCCTTGATAACGTCAACCTCTCGATCGAGCGAGGAGAGATCCACGCACTGTGTGGAGAAAATGGCGCTGGCAAGTCCACGCTGATGAATGTCTTAAGCGGACTCTATCCTTACGGCAGCTATGATGGAGAGATCTATTATGAAGGGGAGTTATGCAAGTTCAAAGATTTGCGGGACAGTGAGGACAAAGGAATTGTTATTATTCATCAAGAGTTAGCCTTAAGTCCTTACCTGTCGATCAAAGAAAATATCTTTCTAGGAAATGAACAAGCCAAACACGGCATTATTGATTGGGATCTGACCGAAAAGAAAACAGATAACCTCTTAAAGATCGTTGGCTTGAAATTAGACCCGAATACGCTGGTTTCACAAATCGGTGTCGGGCATCAACAGCTGGTGGAAATTGCCAAAGCATTTTCAAAATCCGTCCGATTGTTGATTTTAGATGAACCAACCGCGGCGTTGAATGAAGAAGAAAGTGCCAATCTGTTAGAGCTGATCAAAGAGTTTCGCAACCAAGGGATCACCTCGATCATTATCTCCCACAAGCTGAATGAAATCGTCAATGTGGCGGATCGCATCACGATTTTACGAGACGGGCAAACGATCGAGACGCTGAGCGGGGCCGAAATCTCTGAAGAGCGTATCATTCGCGGTATGGTTGGGCGAGATTTGACCAATCGTTACCCAGAGCGGAAACCCGCTATTGGTGAACCGTTTTTTGAAGTCAAAAATTGGACGGTCCATCATCCAATCGACCATACCCGTGTGGTGAATGAAAATTTGAACTTGATGATCCGCAAAGGAGAGATCATCGGCATCGCCGGTTTGATGGGTGCGGGACGGACAGAGTTTGCCATGAGTGTCTTCGGTCATTCCTATGGCAGTTCGATTTCGGGGGAAGTCTATAAAGACGGCCAACCGATTTCTGTCAAAGACGTGCCAACCGCCATCAAAAATGGGTTAGCCTATGTGTCGGAAGACAGAAAAGCGTTGGGCTTGAATCTGCTGATGGATATTCGCGAGAACACCACCATCGCTAGTCTTGCCAAAATCAGCCGCCAAGGGGTCATCGATAAAGAAAAAGAAGTCACGATGGCAGAAGAATTTCGCAAAAAAATGCGGACGAAAACCAATTCAATCTATCAAAACGTTGGCAGTTTGAGTGGTGGGAATCAGCAAAAAGTCGTTTTGGCAAAGTGGCTGATGACCACACCAGATATCTTATTTTTAGATGAACCGACCCGCGGGATCGATGTCGGGGCGAAGTACGAAATCTATACGATCATCGAAGAGATGGCAGCAGCTGGCAAAGCCATCTGTATCATCTCCTCGGAGTTACCAGAACTATTAGGCATGTGCGACCGGATCTACACGATGAACGAAGGCCGCTTCACGGGCGAAGTGTTACGGGAAGAGGCAGACCAAGAACGATTGATGAATCTAATGACACTAGAAGAGAGTGGGGTTTGAGATGGAAACAACCAATAAATTAAAAAAAGAACGCAGCCATTCGCTGAAAGAAAAGGCACTGGAAATCTTTAGCAAATACAGTATGATCATTATCTTAGCAGTATTATTGGTGGCCTTTCAGCTCATGACCGACGGAATTTTCTGGCGGCCGCTGAATATCACCAACCTCGTGTTGCAAAACAGTCATATTCTCGTTTTAGCAGCCGGTATGCTTTTGGTCGTCTTGTTAGGACATGTCGATCTATCCGTAGGCTCCGTGATGGCGTTTGTCGGTGCGATTGCAGGCGTCTTGATGGTCAATAACGGCATCAGTCCTTGGTTGGCAGTGCCTCTTTGCTTACTGATGGGCGCAGTGATCGGTGCCTGGCAAGGCTTCTGGGTCGCGTATGTCGGTATCCCAGCATTTATCGTGACCTTGTCTGGTTTACTAATGTTTCGAGGATTGACCCAAGTCGTCTTAGGCGGTCAATCATTGGCACCGTTTCCCAAGGCATTCCAACAAATTTCCACCGGCTATTTGCCAGATATTGCAGGCGGTCAGATCCATTTACTTTCCATGATTTTAGGTGTAGTGATCACGGGCATCCTGATTTTAGGCCAATGGCGGACCCGTGAGCGCCGCAAAAAAAATCTTTTTGAAGTGGAATCAATGGCAGCCTTTGCCTTTAAAGCCGTCTTTACTGCGGTTGTTTTTCTCGGTGCTACCTACATCTTTGCCTCTTATCAAGGGTATCCGATCATTTTGATCGTCTTAGGGGTGATCGTGGCTGCCTATGGATTTTTGACTAACAAAACCGTCGCTGGTCGGCAAATCTATGCAACCGGCGGCAACAAAAAAGCAGCCGAACTTTCGGGAATCAAGACGAAGAAAATCACCTTCTGGGTCTTCGTGAACATGGGGATGATGGCAGCTTTGGCGGGCTTGGTTTTAGCGGCTCGGTTGAATGCAGCCACACCGCAAGCGGGAACGTCAATGGAATTAGATGCAATGGCCGCAGTGTATTTCGGCGGTGCTTCTACCTCAGGCGGTATTGGTACTGTGATGGGGGCGATCGTTGGTGGTCTCGTGATGGGTGTCTTAAACAATGGGATGTCGATCTTAGGGGTCGGTGTCGATTGGCAGCAAGCCATCAAAGGGTTGATTTTGCTGCTGGCTGTCGTGCTGGATATCTACAATAAGAAAAAGAAAATTTCGTAGGAGGGCCTGTTTATGGAGGACCAAGCACAAAAGACGATTTTATTGATTTGTACCGCCGGCATCACTACGGGTCTCTTAGTGAAAAACATGCAGCGGGCCGCAGATGAAAAAGGGCTAGCTGTGCATATCTATTCGGCACCAGCCATCATTGCTGAACAGATCCTGCAGCAGCAAACAGTCGATGCTTTGTTGATCGGTCCGCAGTCGAAGTACGAAGTCAATCGATTAAAAGACTTTCTCATGGTCAAAGCGGTGCCATATAAATTAATCAAAGAAACAGATTACGAGCTGTTAGATGGCGAAGCTGTCCTTACAGACAGCCTGACCCTTTTACAAAACGATCGCTAGGCTCGCGTAAAAAGATGTGTCTTTTAGCGTTTGAATATGTTGTTTAGAGTAGTGCCTTGCGAATCCCCCAAGCAAGCACTACTCTTTTTATCGTAAAGTAGTTTGATCACCTGATAGGGAAGAACCGTCGATTGAATGCTGCTTCGGTCAGTTCTTGAGCTTTGTTTGCCAGTGAGTGGACAGATGACGGAAGTACAGTAAAGGCGGCGGATCTTTTCCAATGAGGAAACAGTCAAGAATCGATCTTGTATCTGTTTCTTTAAAGCAGCAAACAACTCATAGAATGGAGGAACAGATTATCGAACCAGCTGAACTTACCCAGATTCGCCCCAGTAAACGACAACTGCAGTGGCAGCAGCTGGAATTTTATGGCTTTATCCACTTTGGTCTCAATACGATGACCAATCGTGAATGGGGGCTCGGCAATGAGTCGCCAACGGTATTTGACCCGCAAAAGCTAGACTGTCATCAATGGGTTTCCACAATGAAGCAAAGCGGTATGCAGGGAATCATTTTGACCTGCAAACATCATGACGGCTTTTGCTTATGGCCAAGCCAGCACACTGCTTTCACAGTCGCTTCAACGCCCTGGCGCAATGGTCAAGGTGATTTAGTGAAAGAACTTTCTGATGCTTGCCGTCAAGCAGACCTGAAATTCGGCATTTATTTATCGCCTTGGGATCAGCATGAAGCTTGTTATGGAATGGGGCAAGTCTATGATGATTTTTATACGGCGCAGTTGACAGAACTTTTAACCAATTATGGTGATATATTCGAAATATGGTTAGATGGGGCCAATGGTGAAGGACCCAATGGAAAACGCCAAAACTATGATTGGGAACGGTATTATCAAGTGATTCGTGAGCTGCAACCCAATGCAGTGATTGCGGTTTGCGGACCGGATGTCCGTTGGGTAGGAAACGAAGCGGGGCAAACCAGACTTCAAGAATGGAGTGTGGTGCCAGCAGCATTAAAGGATGCTGAAAAAACAGCGAGTCATTCGCAAAAAGCCGATAGCACAGCGTTTCGGCAATCGATTTCCAGTATGGAAATCGATTTAGGAAGCCGACAAGCGCTGAAAAAGTACGGCATTAAAGAAGCTGCCGAATTGGCTTGGTACCCTGCTGAGGTCAACTTATCGATTCGCCCCGGCTGGTTTTATCATCCATCAGAAGACCAACAAGTAAAAAGCGGCGCTGAGCTCTGGTCTTTTTACAAGCAGATCGTTGGGGGCAATAGTTCTTTTCTACTTAATGTGTCGCCGATGCCGGATGGTATGATCCATCCAACGGATCAAAAGGCATTGCAGCAATTAGGTCACTCGATTAAACAATTGAAAGAGGTGACGACTGAAAGGAACGGCACGTTTGCGAGCTCTTCAACCAGTGTGTCCAGCAGAATGGATAAGCTCCAACTATCTCAAGCGTTTGGCCAGTATTGGAAACCGGACTTGGAAGACAAACGGCCATGGCTGACCCTACATTTTGCAGAACCGGTCGTCATCAATTCACTTGTATTGAAGGAAGCGATTCAATATGGGCAACGGGTAGAAAAAGCAAAAATTTTTCTGCAAACTGTAGCAGGACCACAGTTACTGACCGAAATAGTGACGATCGGCTATCAAAAAATCATCAGCTTTGAAGCGGTCGGCGTGTCTGCTGTCAAAATCGTTTTTACTCAAGTTCGGCAAACACCGATCATTCAAACCATGGCCGCGCGCTATGTGCCTCAGGAAGAATAAAGTAACCCAAAAACAGACAGTCGGCTGACTGTCTGTTTTTGAGGGATACAAATAAGGAATAAAAGTGGATATTAGTTAAATGCGACTGCCTAGGGGGCAAATCCGAGAACAGTGCATGGTAACTACAAATTAAGGAAGTGTGATGACATTTTCTGAATCTTTGTCGAAGAAATGCGCTTTGTTGATGTTGAAAGCTAAATCAACTGTTTCACCTGGACGGTGGAAGTCGCGGGCATCAACTTTCGAGATAAATTCAGTCGCACCTACACGTGTATAAAGCATTGTTTCTGCACCTAATAGTTCAGATACGACCACTTCAGCACGTACAGTTGCTTCAGGAGAAGCTTCCAATGCGATTTGTTCACTGTGGATATCTTCTGGACGAATACCAAAGACTAATTGTTTGCCTTCGTAGCCTTTTTCAACAAGAATCTTATTCTTGCCTTCAGGAATACGTAAATTCAAACTTTGACCATCAGAGATCATACCGTTATTCAACGTAACATTGAAGAAGTTCATTGCTGGTGAACCGATAAAGCCGGCAACGAAAATATTTTTCGGCGTGTTGTAGACTTCTTTTGGTGAACCGATTTGTTGAATGAAGCCATCTTTCATGATAACGATCCGGTCAGCCATGGTCATCGCTTCTGTTTGGTCATGGGTTACGTAGATCGTCGTTGTTTCTAAACGTTGGTGTAATTTTGCGATTTCCGCACGCATGGCAACCCGCAATTTCGCATCTAAGTTTGACAACGGCTCATCCATTAAGAAGACTTTGGCATCACGAACGATGGCACGGCCTAAGGCAACCCGTTGACGCTGACCACCAGAAAGGGCAGCAGGTTTACGATCTAAGTATTCTGTCAAACCTAAGATCTCAGCGGCATTTTCTACGCGTTTTTTGATTTCTTCTTTGTCGTATTTACGCAATTTCAAACCAAATGCCATGTTGTTGAAAACAGTCATATGGGGATACAATGCGTAGTTCTGGAAAACCATCGCGATGTCGCGGTCTTTTGGTGCTACATCGTTCATTACTTTTCCACCGATGCTCAATTCGCCTTCAGAAATATCTTCTAAACCAGCGATCATTCGAAGGGTTGTTGATTTTCCGCAACCAGAAGGTCCAACGAAAACGATAAATTCGCGATCCGCGATATCTAAATTAAAATCAGTTACCGAATACGCATCATTATTGTCATATTTTTTGTGGATATTTTTTAAGGCCATTTCTACCATTGGGATTACCTCTTTCCATTTAGTTTACATGAATAGCATAAATGAAAACGCTTCGAATGCGCAACGGAAACCTGCACAAGAAAAAAACGTTTTCTTGTGCAGGTTGTTTAATTGCTCTGATGGGTGAATTGGTCGATCAGTAAATAGCAAAGCAGCAGATCATCCATATTTTTTAAATTTAAACGTGTCAGTGTTTGAAACTTATCGATCTTATATAGGAGAGAATTCCGATGCATAAACAGTTCTTTGGCAGTGGAACTCGCATTGCCTTGATTGCGCCACAGTGATTGAATGATCGTTTCGGTCTCTTCTTCAAACCAATCTAGATACAAGGTACGAAACAAGGAAATATACTCGGAAAAGCCATTGCGAAAAAGAGCGAAGACCACTTTGGGCAGATCCATACTTTTACTGGTAGTTTTCGTTTTTAACTCATTTTTAAACAGGGTAGATTCACTCGTCCATAAGGTAGTGAAGTCGTGGCGTGGGTGATGGAAGGGGCCAACGAACAGCTGGGAATAGCAGTCGAAATCCATATCCAAAGCCACGAATAAGCCGTCGAGATCTTCGATGGGTAAATTAGTGTCGTCTTGTTTTTCTACGATCACCGCATGGTCTTCGGTGAGGAAAAAAAGATCCACCACGCTAGGGAGCATTTGCTGGATCTCTGCGAGCCATTCGGATTGCAAGGAGTCAATGGTTCGGGTGAAATGAACTTGCAGCATTCGGACCCACGTTTGGTCTTGAACGGGCTGATGTTCAAATAAAATCGGATACCATGGATGGTTTCGGTTATCGATTTCTGGTTGCAAAGAGCCGTTTCCCAGTTGGATCAGCAGTTTTTCACTGTCACTTAATTGGTCAGTTGGCAGCCAAATATATTTTTTGCCGAAAGCGATGGATTCGATGTCCTTCGTTGTGGATACTTTGTCATGCAGCGTTGCCTGGGGGAAACGCGCTTTGATGTCATTAAAAGAAAAAATGAGAAAGACCTCCTTTGAGATACTCTACGTATTCTTCATTTAGTATAGCATGTTCTAAAAAAACCGTTCAAAATTTTCCCAGAAAAAAGCACAGCCCTTCACCGAAATCTCTGCCTTTGCATGGCAGGAGGACTGCTTTTTTCCCGAAGCGATGGCTTCTATAATCCTAACAGTTGTTTTTTCTTTAAGGCAAATTCTTCTTCAGTCAAAATTCCTTCGTCGACCAGCATTTTCAGTTCGCGAAGATCAGCAATGACCTGTTCCGTCGGGGTTACAGTTGGTCGCGGGGGCAGTATCGCATGCTCACGGGGGAAGTTAGTGAGATAGCGCTGTATGATCCGAGCAATCAGCAGGTCTTTTTCGGCAAAGCAAAGGGAGTGGTTTGGTTCCGTCCTTCTGCGAGAATGGGTTTCTCTGATTGCCCCGCCGCCAATATACAGTTCCAAGAAGCCATTGCCTTTCCAAAGACCAGATTCAGCAACTTCTTTCAGACTGACACTGGTGATCTGGGGAATCTGCAAAACCTGCTTTTCTTTCTTTTTGTAGTCGATGATCGTGAGGGTATCTTCTGCGATGATCCAAGCATCACGATATTGATAGGAAAGTAATTTGATTTTACCAGCCTCTTCATCCACGTAACTTTTGGCTGATTGTCCGCCAAGTGCTGCCAAATGATCCGTTAAAAATTCATAGGCTTTTTGGGCATCGATTCGATTGGTGAAATAAAGCAGATGAGAATTACCTGGTACCTGCAGTCGGAGGTAGTCCACTAAGAGACCTTTGCCTATATGTAATTCCACATCGGCAATTTTTGCCATGGGAATCTTTTCATCCGGGATTTTTGGATGGGTGTTGTTTATCCAGACGCCTTTTTTCGTAATGAACCAACGACAGCTAGCATCATGTCTGCGATTCTCTCGATATTTTTTTGAATACAGAATGATTGGTGCCTCATGATTTTCATTCATATTTCTCGTCAAAGTGTTTGCCTCCTTCATAGAAATAACTAACTATTTATTCAATTATACAACAAATTTAATCTTGTTTATTTTTATTATGAGTAAAATCGAGGTGTATTATCGTTTGGAATTTTTTCTCTATTACTTTTTCAGAAAAATTAGTATAGCAGCAATTGACAAGGAAGCGGTTTCTTGGTATCTTAGATGTACGGACAACTTTTGAAAGATGGGATTAAAATGGCGAATAAGTACGAACAACTTGCGGATATCTTAAGAGAAAAGATCCGCTTAGGCACCTATCAAGAAGGCGATGCGATCCCTTCAGAAGCAACCTTACAGGAAGAATTTCATTATAGCCGCCACACGGTGCGCCAAGCGATCGCTGTTTTGGTCAATGAAGGCTATTTAAGAAAAGAACGGGGCTCAGGCACCTACGTTTCAAAACCTGAGACTGTCAATCATAAAAACCGCAAAACGATTGGGATCATCATGACCTATTTGTCTGATTATATTTTCCCATCGATCATGCGTGGCGTGGAGCAGACATTGCGGGAGCAAGGCTACTCACTGCTTTTAGGCTCAACCAACAATGACCATGAGCAAGAAAGAGCGTGCTTGCAGCAAATGATGGATCAAGGGGTAGAGGGGTTGATCGTTGAACCAACTAAGAGCAGCCAATACAACCCGAATCTTGCCTATTATGTCGCACTCCAAGAAGCTGGGATTCCTCTCGTCATGATCAATGCCTATTACGAAGAACTAGACTTGCCGCATATTTGTGTCAACGATACACGTTCTGGGTTTTTAGCAACCAATTATCTATTAGAACAACAGCATCAGCAGTTGATGATGATCACGAAAATCGATGACTTACAAGGGAAATATCGGATGAAAGGGTTTGTCAAAGCGTTGACTCAAGCCAAGCGGACGTTTGCAGCAGAAGACGTCTTGACGTATACGACGGAGACGAAAGAATCCGTTATTGAACAAGCGATCCAGCGCTTGACGGCTGCCGATAATCAAGTCACAGGCATCGTTTGTTACAACGATGAGATCGCGCATCGTTTGATTCAAGCATTGACGGCTGCTGGGAGGAACGTTCCTACTGATTTTTCGATCGTAGGAAACGATGACTCGCCCCTTAGCACCTTGTCCACACCGACGATCACCACACTGACTCACCCGAAAGAAGCGATGGGGGAATTGGCAGCACAATGGATCACTACAGGGAAGGCAACAGAAGCACAACGCTTTTATTTTGAACCAGAGCTGATCGTTCGCGGTTCAGTCAATAACCAAAAAGGAGAGTAAGAAGATGACGCAACAAGTAAGGCAAGCAATTATTGACGGGCGCACGTCTCTTGGGATCGAGCTAGGCTCGACACGGATCAAAGCTGTCTTGATCGATGAGCGGTTTCAGACGATCGCTTCTGGCAGCTTTGAATGGGAAAATCAATTGGAGCAAGGGATTTGGACCTACTCGCTAGAAGCGATTTGGCAAGGACTGCAAGCCAGCTACCAAGAGTTGGCGCACAATATCCAGCAGCAATTCGAGGTACCTTTGACGACGATCGGCAGTATCGGTTTTTCTGCAATGATGCACGGCTATATGGCCTTTGATCAGCAAGGCACGCTGTTGGTCCCTTTTCGGACATGGCGCAATGCAATCACGGAAGAAGCAGAAAAAGCTTTGACGGCATTGTTCCAATACAACATCCCGCAGCGTTGGAGTATCGCGCACTTGTATCAAGCGATTTTGAATCAAGAAGCTCACGTACCAGAGGTCGCTTTTTTCACTACCTTAGCCGGCTATGTCCATTGGCAGCTGACAGGGGAAAAAGTTATCGGAATCGGTGATGCATCTGGGATGTTCCCAATCGATAGTACGACAAAAAACTATGATGCGAATATGCTGCAGCAATTTGATGCGCAAATCAGCAGTCAGGGGTATCCTTGGCAGATCAAAGACCTTTTGCCACAAGTGTTGACAGCAGGCGAACCAGCCGGCACATTGACGGCAGAAGGCGCAAAAAAACTCGACCCAACCGGTACCTTGCAAGCCGGCATCCCGTTATGTCCGCCAGAAGGCGATGCGGGCACTGGCATGGTTGCCACGAATAGTGTGGCACAGCGAAGCGGGAATGTTTCAGCCGGGACGTCGGCTTTTGCCATGATCGTCTTAGAAGAACCCTTAACGCAAGTGTATCCAGAGATCGATTTGGTCACGACGCCTTCTGGTGATTTGGTGGGGATGGTCCATACGAATAACTGTACCTCGGAGATCAATGCCTGGGTCAAACTTTTCCGCGAATTTGCCGACGCAGCTGGAATGAAACTCTCCACGGAAGAATTGTTTGCGACCTTGTTCAACGAAGCATTGAAAGGGGATTCAGACTGTGGTGGGATGCTCTCTTATGGCTATTATTCTGGTGAAAATATCACCAAGATCCCTGAAGGACGACCGCTTTTCGTCCGATCGCCAGAGAGTTCTTTTACTTTAGCAAATTTTATGCGCTTACATCTGTTTAGTGCCTTTGGTGCGATGAAGATCGGGATGAAGATTCTGGAAGCCGAAGACGTCGCCCTCGATCGAATCGTTGGTCACGGTGGGATCTTCAAGACGCCAGAAGTTGCCCAGCGTGTCTTGGCAGCTGTCATGGAAGCGCCAGTTACGGTCCTGGAAACGGCTGGTGAAGGCGGCGCCTGGGGGATCGCCCTTTTAGCAGCATACCTTCGCCGCCACACGCCAGAACAATCCTTGGCCGCATTTTTAGCAGATCAAGTGTTTAAAAATGATCACGGCGTGACGTTAGCCCCAACGGAAGCGGACATTCAGGGATTTACCGTCTTTACCCAACGTTACCAAGCAGGGTTGCCGATCGAGCAAGCGGCAATCGATGCGTTGATTTAAAAAGAAAGAAGGGAATTTTGTGTTAGAAGGATTAAAAGAAGAAGTCTTTCAAGCCAATTTGGCATTGCCGAAGCAAGGATTGATCAAATACACCTGGGGCAATGTGTCAGCAGTGGATCGCCAACAGCAGTTGTTTGTCATCAAACCTAGCGGTGTTGACTATGAAACCATGCAAGCCAGTGATATGGTGGTTTGTGATTTTGAGGGCAACGTAGTGGAAGGAGCGAAAAATCCTTCCTCCGACACGCCGACGCATGCCGTTTTATACAAAGCATTTCCAGAAATTGGTGGGATCGTCCATACCCATTCTACTTGGGCGACGAGCTGGGCTCAGGCAGGACTCGATCTGCCAGCGATGGGCACGACCCATGCCGATACGTTTTATGGAGCAGTCCCCTGTGCCCGCTTTTTGACGCAAGCCGAGATCGATGAAGGCTATGAAGCACAAACAGGACAGGTGATCGTCGAAACCTTTAAGGAACGCGGCATCACGCCAGAAGAAATTCCTGGTGTCTTGCTTCACGGTCATGGACCGTTTACCTGGGGCAAAACGGCGGATGCGGCGGTGATGAACGCAGTGGTCTTAGAAGAAGTCGCCAAGATGAATTTTATCACGCGCCAGCTGAACAGTTACGCACCCGAATTGCCGCAGCGGGTCTTAGACAAACATTATTTACGCAAACATGGAGAAAATGCCTATTACGGGCAAAAATAACGAAAAAGGAGCAAGCAGAATGTTAGAAATCGGGAAAAAAGAATTTTGGTTCGTCGTAGGATCACAGCACTTATATGGAGAAGAAGCATTACAAGAAGTACGGGACCATGCAGAAGAAATGGTCAAAAGCTTAAATGACAGCTCAAAGCTGCCTTATCCAGTCGTTTTACAAGAACTCGCTGTTACTGCCGATACGATTACGAAAATCATGAAAGAAGTCAACTATCGGGATGAAGTCGCTGGGGTGATCACCTGGATGCACACCTTCTCACCAGCAAAAATGTGGATTCGCGGCACGAAATTATTACAAAAACCATTGCTGCACCTTGCCACTCAATACAATGAACAAATTCCATGGGAAACCATCGATATGGACTTTATGAACTTGAACCAAGCGGCTCATGGTGACCGAGAATATGGATTTATCAATGCCCGTTTGAAAAAACAAAACAAAATCGTTGTCGGTTATTGGAAAAATGAAGCCATCCAAAAAGAAATTGCTGCTTGGATGGACGTGGCAGTCGGCTACAATGAAAGCTTCCAAATTAAAGTCGCTCGTTTTGGCGACAACATGCGTAACGTTGGGGTGACGGAAGGCGACAAAGTCGAAGCACAGATCCAATTTGGTTGGACCGTTGATTATTTTGGGATCGGCGATTTGGTACAAGTTGTCGATACGGTGACTGACGAAGAAATCGATGCACTCTTTGAAGGATACAGCCAGCTGTATGATTTCGATTATGGCGATTACGACAAAGAAGAGTGGGCACGTCATGTCAAAGCACAAGCCAAACAAGAAATCGGTCTGCGCCGCTTCCTTGAAGCAGGCGGCTATACGGCATTCACCACGAACTTTGAAGACTTGTATGGTATGCAGCAGTTGCCTGGTTTAGCTGTACAACGCTTGATGGCAGAAGGCTATGGGTTTGCCGGTGAAGGGGACTGGAAAACAGCCGCTATTGACCGTTTGATGAAAATCATGGCTCACAATAAAGCGACTGGCTTTATGGAAGACTACACCTATGAGCTGACACCAGGAAAAGAAGCCATCTTGCAATCCCACATGATGGAAGTCGATCCGGTATTAGCAGCCAGCAAACCAAAAATCGTGGTTTCGCCATTGTCGATGGGGGATCGTGAAGACCCAGCCCGGCTCGTCTTTGACGGCCAAGGCGGCGAAGGTGTCGTGGTTTCGATGGCCGACTTTGGCACTCACTACAAATTATTGATCAATGAAGTCGATGCCTTTGAGCCAACTGAAGAAGCACCAAAACTACCGGTTGCACGAGTAATGTGGACGCCAAAACCAAACTTCCACGATGGCGTCAAACAGTGGATCGAAACAGGCGGTGGCCATCACACCGTTGTCTCACTTGTCTTAAATTCTGATCAGATCGAAACATGGGCGAAACTTGTAGGATTAGAATACGTAACGATCAAATAAGTACACAATCACAAAAGGAACCGTTGGCTATGCCGGCGGTTTCTTTGCGTTTTTCTTAAGCTTTCTTGCCTTCTGGCTGTAAAGTGCGGGCAAGCAAACCCTTGAAAGCACCAGCAATCAGCAAAATTGACTTTTAAATATAGGGGGCATAGACTTTTATGTAAGAGTGGAACAATGGACTAAAAGGAGGAGCACAATGAAGACAACCTACGATACACCAGAGTATTATCAGAAAATGAACGCTTGGTGGCGAGCAGCCAACTACCTTTCCGTTGGTCAGATCTATTTGAAAGACAATCCCTTATTGAGCCGCCCCATCGAAGAAAAAGACTTGAAAGTGAATCCAATTGGTCACTGGGGAACGATCGCCGGACAAAATTTTATTTACACCCATCTCAATCGCGTCATCAATAAGTACGACTTAAACATGTTTTATATCGAAGGACCGGGCCATGGCGGACAAGTCATGGTTGCGAATGCTTATTTAGACGGCAGCTACAGCGAGATCTATCCAAAAGCCACCCAAGACGAAACAGGGATGAAATATTTATTCAAAACTTTCTCTTTCCCAGGTGGGATCGCTTCTCATGCGGCACCTGAAACGCCAGGTTCGATCCATGAAGGCGGCGAGCTAGGCTATTCCATCGCCCACGCTACCGGAGCTATTTTAGACAATCCCGATGTCATTGCAGCAGTAGTGGTCGGTGATGGTGAAGCCGAAACCGGACCATTAGCGGGCAGCTGGTTTTCAAATACCTTTATCAACCCAGTCAATGATGGCGCAATTTTGCCTATCTTGCATTTGAATGGCGCCAAGATTGCCAATCCAACGATTTTGGCTCGTAAAAGTGACCAAGATCTCACGAAATATTTTGAAGGCATGGGTTGGACCCCTTATTTCGTAGAAGGGGACGATCCAGAAGCCGTTCATCCGCAATTGGCACAGAAAATGGATCAAGCCATCGAACAGATCCACGCGATCCAAGCAGAAGCCCGCAAAGGTTCTGCGGAAGAAGCCGCTATGCCTCATTGGCCTGTTTTGATCGTTCGCACACCAAAAGGGTGGACTGGACCGAAAGTCTGGGATGGCGAGCCGATTGAAGGGGGCTTCCGTGCCCACCAAGTACCGATCCCTGTCAATGCGAAACATATGGAACACGTGGATGCTTTGACGGATTGGCTGCAGTCATATCGTCCAGAAGAGCTTTTTGACGAAAACGGCCGCATCAAAGCTGAGATTCAAGAATTGGCACCAAAAGGAGAGCAGCGGATGGCGGTCAACCCAATCACCAATGGGGGGATCGATCCGCAACCGCTACGCTTGCCAGATTGGCAAGCACATGCCATTGCGATCGAGACACCAGGGGAAACGACGGCCCAAGATATGATGGTCTTTGGGAAATTTGCCCGTGACATCATCAAAGAAAATCCCGACAACTTCCGCATCTTTGGCCCAGATGAAGCCAAATCCAATCGGTTGAACCATGTGTTCGAAGTCACGGACCGCCAATGGTTGGAGCCAAAACATCCTGATTATGATGAATGGCTGTCTTCAGTGGGCCGTGTGATTGATTCACAATTATCAGAACATCAAGCAGAAGGCTTCTTGGAAGGCTATGTGCTGACGGGGCGTCATGGCTTCTTTGCCAGCTACGAGTCATTCCTAAGAGTCGTTGATTCTATGATCACGCAGCACTTCAAATGGTTACGAAAAGCCCATGATCTTGACTGGCGCAACCCGTACCCCTCATTGAATTTGATCGCTTCATCAACGGTCTTCCAACAAGACCATAATGGGTACACCCACCAAGATCCAGGGATCATGACCCATATTGCAGAGAAAAAAGCCGACTTTGTGCGGGTCTACTTACCAGCCGATGCCAATAGCTTGATGGCTGTCATGGCAGAAACGCTCGCTTCTGAAGAAAAGATCAATCTAGTGGTCTCTTCGAAACACCCACGTCCGCAGTTTTATTCGGCGGATGAAGCGAAAGTGCTTGTCAAAGATGGCTTGAAAGTCATCGACTGGGCATCGACAGATGAAGGACAAGAACCGGACATCGTGATCGCAGCTGCCGGGACGGAACCGAATTTGGAAGCATTAGCTGCTGTTTCCTTGCTGATTGAAGCCTTCCCAGAGTTGAAAGTCCGCTTCATCAATGTGGTCGATCTATTGAAATTGCGTCGTCCAGAAGTCGATCCTCGTGGGTTGAGCGATGAAGCATTCGAAGCCTACTTTACGAAAGACAAACCGATCGTGTTTGCTTTCCACGGGTATGAAGGACTGATTCGCGACATCTTCTTTGGCCGTCGCAACCAACAGCTTCATATTCATGGGTACCGAGAAAATGGCGACATCACGACACCGTTTGATATGCGGATCCTTTCTGAATTGGATCGCTTCCACTTAGCCAAAGACGCCGCCGAATGGGTCTATGGAGAAAAAGCAACGGACTTTGCCAAAAAAATGGCAGACACCGTTGCGTATCACCATGACTTTATTCGAGAAAACGGCTATGATATCGCCGAAGTCGAAGAGTGGGAATGGAAACCATTGCGTTGATTTTTTCTCCACAACATCAGCGAAAGATAATTTAAGAACAGAAGAAGAACAAACAGTACAAAACGATCCGCAACAGGGTCGGGACGCCTTACCAAGGAAGCCCGACCGACTGTCTGCGGATCGTTTTTTTAAAAGACGTCGAAACCGTAATTTTTGATATGCTGTTTTAACAAGGCGATATAGTCCAAAGCCATCTCACTCAGTTCCATTTTCTTGTGTTTGAGGTAACCTAGTGTCATCGCATCATCGACTTCCAAAGGAATCGCAACGATTTTTTCATCATTCAGCTCACTGCTGATGATCCCAGAGCTGATGGTATAGCCGTTGAGACCCACCATCAAATTGAAGATCGTGGCACGATCGCTGATGCGAATGTGTTTTTTGCGTTGTAAAGTGCTTAAGATCTCTTCAGAAAAGTAGAAGGAATTGGTTTCCCCTTGTTCGTACGACAAATAGGTATAAGGTTCCAAATCAGCTAATGTGATGCTTTTTTTCTGAGTCAGTGGATTTTCTCGGCCGATGAAGACGTGGGGTTTGGCTTCAAATAAAGGAATGAATTGCAGGTCTTTTTCGTGGATCAAACGGGTGAGGACCGTCGTGTTGAAATCATTCAGATAAATGACCCCCAATTCGCTCTTAAACGTCTGGATATCATCCAATACATTTTGTGTTTGGGTCTCCCGCAAGGTGAATTGAAATTCATCTTCCCCTAACTGTTTGACCAGCTCTACGAAGGCGTGGACGACGAAGGCATAGTGCTGTGCAGAAACACTGAAAACATGCTTGCGATGGCTGTCTTTGCGAAAGCGTTCGTCCAAGAGATTGACTTGGTCTAAAACATTTCGAGCATAGTTGAGAAAGGAACGGCCATCATCGGTCAAGGTCACCCCTAATTTACTGCGGTAAAACAGCTGCAGATCATACTCTTTTTCCAACTCTTTCATGGCTTGGGAGAGGGATGGCTGACTGATGAAAAGCTGTTTGGCGGCTTCATTGAAAGAGCCGGTCTCTACGATTTTTTCCAAATATTCAAGCTGCTGGATACGCATGGGAAGCAACCTCCTTTTTGTGTTATAGGTATTGCCTATGGAATATATAAGTTTATAAGTATTATCTATAGTATAAGATGTTTGCTAGAATAAATCTAACAATTTTGAAAACTTTGTATAGGAGGAATGGATATGGCAACAGACAAATTTCAGCTTGTGGGGTCATTGTTACGACCACAAGATTTATTGGACTACAAAAATCAAATCGAGCATCGGGAGGACATCCGCTACCCGTTTTATGATGCGTTTCCTGGCTACCAAGAAACGGAAGCAAAAGCGATCGCTGACATCATTGCAGCGCAAAAAGAACACGGCATTACAGTCATCACAGATGGCGAACATGGCCGCTCGATGTGGCACCTGGATTTTCTCTGGGGATTAAAAGGCGTTGAGCGCTATATCTCCGATCATGGGTATGCCTTTGAAGATTTGGACGGTGGACATTTTGAAACGCGTAAAGACATCGGCATCCGGATCACAGAACCATTATCTGGCAAAAACCATCATTATTTGACATTGTTTAAAGAAACCAAACGCCAAGCTGGCGACCTGCCAGTCAAAATCACCGTCTGGGGGGCTGCCCACGCGTTTACCGAGCTGACTGTCTTTAACGACCTCGTTGGTGAAGGTCAGGTATATCCAACGAAAGAAGCCTTGCGGGAAGGGCTGCTTAACGCCTACAAGGAATTCTTGCAGGAATACCGAGAAGCCGGTGGTGAGATCGTTCAGTTCGATGATTGTTTATGGGAACTATTTGCTGAAGACAATGACAAGAGCTTCTTTACCCAAGGCCATGACGGCTTAGAAGCGTTAGCTGATGAATTCGTGGCGATCAACAACGAAGTCGCTGATTACGCCCACGAATTAGGATTAAAAGTCTGGACCCACAATTGTCGTGGCAATTACCAAAGCCGCGCGGCAGCCAGTGGTACCTACAAAGCGATCGCCGAAAAATTCTTGCGTGACCAGCATTATGACCGCTTTTTCCTAGAGTGGGATGATGACCGTGCCGGTGATATCTCGGCTTTAGAAGCGCTGAAAGATCGCCCAGAAGTGGAGGTTGTCTTAGGCTTATTATCCAGCAAAACCGCCACATTAGACGATGAAGAGCGAGTGATCGCCTTATTAGACAAAGCTAGTCAAATCATTCCTAAGGAGCGGCTTTATCTTTCTCATCAATGTGGCTTTGCCTCTTGTGACTGCGGCAATGAGCTTTCGACTGAGCAGCAATGGGCAAAAATCAAGCAAGGGCAAGCCTTAGCTGAAGCATACTTCGGTTAAGCAGTTGCGTCTTCTTTTCCCTGAATCTTCCCCTCGAAATCGGTGCATGCGACAAAGTTTCGAAAATTTCAGAAAAAATGTTTGACATTTTCTTTAAGAGCGAGTAAAGTAAGACACAACTTAATGAAACAGACATCGAAAAGAAGAGTAGCAAGGCTTGCTGTTTGAAGAGAGTCTCTGGTTGGTGCAAAGAGATAACGCATGGTTGTGAAACACATCTTGGAGTCGTTTTTCCGAAAGAAAAGTAGGAGAGACCGGGTTTGCCCGTTACAGCAGCAGTCATTGATTGATGACTTTCTGAGTTCAGTTGCTGTGAAGCACTGATAAACAAAGGTGGAACCGCGTTGATAACGTCCTTTAGCTGTAATGGCTAGGGGACGTTTTTTTTCTCTTTTTTTGCGGCTCACCGAAAACCGAAAGTGGAAGGGTCACAAGGACTGCACGAGGCCTTTTCCTGTGAAGGAAAGGCAAATTGAGGTGGAACCACGTATCTAGCGTCCTCTGGCAAATGCCAGTGTGCGCTTTTTTTGTTTTTCTTTTTTAGAAAAATGAAACTTGCCAGTTGCCCTCACCAGCCAACGCACAGCGCCACATAAGCGTCGGAGTAAGCCGTCGCTAAGCTGTTTTTCTGCCAAGCGAAATTGAAACCTATCAAGGAGGAAGTCACCATGTTTGAGTATTTAGTCAATGTTATGCCCCAACTAATTTCAGGAACCGGAATCACCGTTAAATTGTTCGCACTGACCTTAATCGGGTCCATTCCCTTAGGCATCTTGTTTGCCTTTGTTTTAGCCAGTCGCCTGCGTATTTTGAAATTGATCGTGCAAGTCTACGTTTGGTTGATGCGAGGAACACCTTTATTGCTACAGCTGATCTTCGTATTCTACGGTCTGCCGATCTTAGGGATCGTCTTTGACCGCTTTGAAGCAGCCTTGATCGCCTTTATTATCAATTACGCTGCTTATTTTGCCGAGATTTTCCGTGGAGGGATCCAATCGATTCCAGCCGGACAATACGAAGCCGCGAAAGTCTTGCGTTTGTCCCCAATCCAAACGATCCAAAAAATCATCATCCCACAAGTCGTCAAGATCACCCTGCCATCTGTCGGCAATGAAGTCATCAATCTTGTCAAAGACACATCTCTGGTCTACATCTTGGGCTTGTCAGACGTGATGCGAATCGGAAAAATCGCCATGGAGCGAGACAGTACCTTGCTTCCGTTAGTTGGGGTCGGCTTGATCTACTTGGTGATGACGGGCGTCTTCACGTTATTGTTAAAACAAATCGAGACCAAACTGGACTATTACCGTTAGGAGGAACCACGTATGTTAGAACTAAAACAAGTATCAAAATCATTTGGCGCTAAAAAAGTCATCGATCAGCTAGACCTGACGATCGAAGACGGCAGTATCTTAGCAGTGGTCGGTCCTTCCGGTGGCGGGAAAACCACCTTGCTTCGGACACTGGCTGGGTTAGAAACGATCGATTCTGGAAGCTTTTTGCTGGATGGCAAAGCCTTTGATCCCACCGACACAAAAGAACAAGAACAAGTCGTCGGTGTCGTCTTTCAAGACTTCCAATTGTTTCCGCACTTGTCGGTTTTTGAAAACATCACTTTGGCACCAAAAATGGTGCTGAAACAAGACAAGGCCGCGTATACAGCAAAAGCCGAACAGTTGGCAGAAAAACTAGGGTTAAGTGACCTACTAGGCCAATATCCCTTCCAGTTGTCCGGGGGGCAGCGGCAACGAGTGGCTATTGCACGAGCGATGGCGATGAATCCCAAAGTGTTGGCTTATGACGAGCCTACCAGTGCCTTAGATCCAGGCTTGAGACAGCAAGTCGAACAGCTGATCTTGGATCTGAAAAAAGAAGGAGTGACCCAGATCGTGGTGACCCATGATTTGGTTTTTGCCGAAAATATCGGCGATCAATTATTAAAAGTAGCAGGAGAATAAGGGGGAGAAAAAAATGAAAAAATTACTATTGACGGGAATCGCAGCAGCAAGTGTATTTTTATTAGGGGCGTGCGGCAGTAGCAATGACACCACAACCAGTGCCGCTGACAAAGAAGAAGTGATCGTCGGCCTAGACGATACCTTCGTACCGATGGGCTTTAAAGACGACCAAGGCAACATCGTTGGGTTTGATGTGGATTTAGCCACAGCGATTTTGGATCTAACAGGAACCAAAGTCAAATTTCAACCAATCGATTGGTCCATGAAAGAAACCGAACTAAGCAATGGCACCATCGATATGATCTGGAACGGGTATACCAAAACCGCAGCTCGTGAAGAAAAAGTATTGTTTACAGATACTTATATGGAAAATAAACAAGTCTTGGTCACAGCGAAATCAAGCGGCATTACTAGTTTTGATGATATGGCGGGCAAAGTCTTAGGTGCCCAAGAAGGTTCTTCTGGTTATGAGACCTTCAATAACCAACCGGAAGTTTTGAAGGATCTCGTAGACGGCAATGACGCAACCTTGTATGCCAGCTTTAATGAAGCCTTTATCGATCTAGAAAACGGTCGGATCGACGGTCTTTTGATCGACCGTGTCTACGCAGAATATTATTTGACTCAAACAGGCAAAACCGATGACTTCAACGAAATCGAAAGCCCCTTTGAAGCAGAAGATTTTGCTGTAGGTGTGCGGAAAGACGATCAAGCCATGGCAGATAAAATCAACGATGGTTTGAAAGAATTGCAAGACAATGGTACCTTTGCTGAAATCTCTGAAAAGTGGTTTGGCGAAGACGTCACACCAAACTAAAAACAAGTCAACAAGAGGCACTGGCTGCTTAGCAGCTGGTGTTTTTTTCATCATTTAAGAAATTTTCGCTTAAATTCCAACAGCTAACCAAAATTTCTCACAGGAAAACTTTTGTTCGCCTTCTTTTTTCGTTATAATAGGGAAAGATGAAAAGAGGGATAGAAATGGCGCAAAAAAAACGCGCAAAGAAACGCAAAACAAAAAAACAACAAAAACAGCAAGAGAAATTAATGCTGGTCGGCGTCGGCCTGCTCTTTGTCTTGTTTTCGATATTTGGCTTTTTCCATTTAGGTTTTTTAGGAACCTTGATTGCCAACGGGTTTCGGATCGTTGGCGGAAACACGTACCAATTTTTGAGTGTTGCCCTAGCTGCTTATGGTGTCTGGTTAGCGATCAAAACGACCGATGCTCGGTTTAAGAGCATTCGGCGAGTGATCGGCTGTATATTGGTGTATTTTGGTTTACTGATCATCCTCCATGCGCAAATCTTTAGTAATGTGGTGGGAGAACAAGCCAATATCTTCCAAACGACGTGGATGACGCTGTTAGGCGATATCCGGCGCAGCCAAGTGACCCAAAATGTCGGGGGCGGAATGATTGGCGCCATGCTTTATGGGGCGACCTATTTTCTTGTTTCCCAGATCGGCAGCTACATCATCGCTGTTTTACTCATGCTGATCGGGGCGTTCTTGTTCAGCCAAATGAGCAGCCACGAGTTAGTGGAGCACCTGCAAGTAGCTGGTGACAAGCTGCAGCGGTTGTTAGAAGGCTCTCCAGAAAAGCAAGCCGAACGAGAAGCCCGCAAAGCGGAACGAGCAGCAGAGAAACAAGCGGCGAAAGAAGCCAAAAAAGAAGCCGAGCGAGCAGCAGTCATGGCGGAGATCAAAGAAAAGAATCAAGTCCGACCAATGACAGAAGACGAAAAATCAGCAAAAGAACAGCAGATGCAAGCGCCAGCTGATTTTGAACCTGAGCAGCTGAGCTTTGTACCCATCGACCACTTCCAAGAATTGCCGCAAGCGGCGGCACCAGAGGCCGCTCAAGCACCGCATCCAGCAGGAAACAAACCGGGACCAAGCAAAAAGGTCAACGAAGACGGGGAGATCCTCGATGACGATGGTGAAGTATTGGAATTTGAGATTTCGGAAGAAGCTGAAAATCGTGATTATGAATTGCCTTCAGCGCAATTACTCGATTCGATCCCTTCAACGGATCAAAGCAGCGAGTACAAAAAGATCGAACAAAATATTGGTGTGTTAGAAACCACCTTCCAAAGCTTCGGTGTTGACGCAAAAGTCGTCAAAGCTAGCTTAGGACCAGCAGTAACCAAATTCGAAGTTCAACCAGCAGTAGGGGTCAAAGTCAGCAAAATCGTCGGGTTGACCGATGATATCGCCTTAGCCTTGGCCGCCAAAGACGTCCGGATGGAAGCGCCGATCCCAGGGAAATCATTGATTGGGATCGAAGTTCCAAACAGCGCAGTCAGCATGGTTTCATTCCGAGAAGTGATCGAAGCCCAACCAGATCATCCAGATAAACTATTAGAAGTACCTTTAGGACGCGATATTTCTGGCCGTGTCCAAACGGCAGACTTAACGAAAATGCCCCATCTCTTGATTGCCGGATCGACCGGGAGCGGGAAGTCCGTAGCCATCAACGGCATCATCACCAGTATTTTGATGCGGGCAAAACCCCATGAAGTCAAACTGATGATGATCGACCCGAAAATGGTTGAATTAAATGTTTACAATGGGATTCCCCATCTCTTGACACCCGTTGTGACCAATCCTCGCAAAGCGGCGCAAGCGTTGCAAAAAGTGGTCAAGGAAATGGAAGAACGCTACGAAAAATTTGCGGCAACTGGGGTCCGAAATATTACTGGCTACAACGATTTAGTAATCAATAAGAATTTAGAAGATGGCGAAAATCGTCCGATCTTGCCATTCATTGTGGTGATCGTTGATGAGTTAGCTGACTTGATGATGGTTGCTAGCAACGAAGTCGAAGATGCCATCATTCGTTTGGCACAAATGGCGCGGGCAGCTGGTATCCATATGATCTTAGCAACGCAACGACCAAGTGTGGATGTCATTACAGGGATCATCAAAGCCAATGTTCCATCACGGATGGCGTTTGCTGTTTCCAGCGGTGTCGATTCTCGGACCATCATTGATGGGAACGGGGCCGAAAAACTGCTGGGCCGCGGCGACATGCTTTATCTGCCGATGGGTGAGAACAAACCGATTCGGGTCCAAGGGGCATTTATTTCCGACCAAGAAGTCGAACGAGTGGTTGAATTCGTGACAGATCAGCAAGAAGCCAATTATGAAGAAAAAATGATGGTCACTGAGGAAGAAACGAGTGCCGGCAGCAGCGGACAACCGCAAGATGAGCTGTTCGAAGACGCCAAAGCACTTGTGGTGGAAATGCAGACCGCCAGCGTTTCTCTCTTGCAGCGACGTTTTCGCATCGGCTATAACCGAGCGGCTCGGTTAGTGGATGAATTAGAAGATCAAGGCGTCGTTGGACCTTCTGAAGGCAGCAAGCCACGGAAAGTCTTGATCGAGCCGCAACCAGAAGACATTCCTACCTTTGATGAATAAGGAGAACACCAGACCAATCCAATGAGAGAAAGGCGAGATAGCAATGAAACGCAAACACATTCTTTACCGTGATGTTGCCGATAAGCTCAAAGAAGACATCATGTCGGGTCGCTACCCGATTGGTTCATTTTTACCGACGGAAACAGAATTGGAAGCTACCTTCAATGTCAGCAAGATCACTGTCCGCAAAGCCATCGAATTGTTAGCGGCAGATGAGTATGTGGAAAAACGCAGCGGACGTGGGACGACGGTTTTAAGCAATCGCCCCTACAACAAGCTGTCAAAAGGCACGACGTTTAGCCAATTGCTTGAAAAGACCGGCAAGGAATACACAAAGAAAAACCTCAGCTATGAATTAGTCGAACTTGCGCCTGAACACCCTGCGTATTCTTTGATGGGCAAAGAAGTCATGCGTTTACGTCGCATGTACTATTTTGACCACCAACCTTTTATTTACTATGAGTACCATTTGCCAAAGCAACTAAAGGGAACCTCCATCGAGGTCTTTGAAGAGAAATCATTGTATCGCCTATTGGATGAACATCGAATGATCATCGATCGCTTTCAAGATGCGTTTGTGGCAACGACGTTGACTGAAGAGCAACAGAAGTTTATGATCACGCCGGAGGTCGCTGCCTTGAAACGAACCCGTTATTCGTATGATCTACAAGGAGAAGTGGTAGAATATACAGAAGGGATCTATAACACTGCCTTGCATCCGTATATGATCGAATTTGAAGCCTAGTCATTGATTAGGCTTTTTTAGCAAAAAGTGGTATCAAAATCAGAAGTGGAGCGTGAAATACATGAGAAAAATCGCCTTTTTAGGAGCCGGTAACATGGCAAAAGCTATCATTAATGGCTTGATTGCAGCAAAGCTGTATGAACCAGCAGAGATCTTGGTTTATAACCATCGCTACGAGCCGACTTTGGCACAATTAGAAAAAGAAACCGGGATCACTGGGACAACTAAGCTGGCGGATGTCACAGAAAAAGCAGAGATCTTCGTCTTAGCAGTCAAACCTTTTGTCTTTCCCCGCTTGCTTGCTGATTTAAAAGCAGGATTGACTGAGGAACATTTGCTAGTATCCATTGCCGCGGGTGTGACGATCGCGCAAATGGAAGAAATCATCGGTGCGCACAAAATCGTGCGGGTCATGCCAAATACCCCCGCACTTGTCGGCGAAGGGATGTCTTCTATCAGCCCCAACGGTCAAGTAACGGAAGCCGAAGCCAACGAAGTCAAACAACTTTTTGAAAGCCTTGGGAAAGCCGAGCAAGTACCAGAAAGCATGATCGATGCAGTCATTGGTGTCAGTGGTTCTTCGCCAGCCTACACGTATTTATTCATTGAAGCTTTGGCAGATGGAGCAGTGGCAGAAGGTATGCCGCGGCCGATGGCGTATGAATTTGCTGCTCAAGCGGTATTAGGCGCAGCGAAGATGGTACTAGAGACGAAGGAACACCCAGGTGTCTTAAAGGATCGTGTCAGCTCGCCTGGGGGCACAACGATCCAAGCAGTCAAAACCTTAGAGGAAAATGGCTTTCGTGCGGCTGTCATCAAAGCAGTGCAAGCAGCTGCTGACAAAAGTCGGGAAATGTCTTGATACCCAGTGAGTGAGGGGAAAATCTTAGCAAAACGAAGGAGCGTTTATGAAAGAACTTTTGATTTTTGATTTTGATGGATTGTTAGTCGATACTGAAAAAGTCTATTTTGATGGGTGGTTGGCTCTATTTAAAAAGTATCAGCTTCCGATTACAGCCGCTGATATTTTTGGTTGGCGTGGTCAAAGTTGGCAACAGACGGCTAGTAAATTAGCCGACCTCGTAGGCGGTCAGCAGCGGGTGCAGGAATTACGAGCAGAACGGGAAGTCTATATTGCCCAGCAAATAACTGATGGCACCTTCAAAACTAAACCCTATGCGAAAGAAACCATCGCATTGGCTAGGGAGAAAGGCTTCCAAACGGCACTAGCCACCTCGACGATGAAAAAAAGAGCCTCTGAATTGTTGGCGCATTTCGATTTGTTGCAGGCCTTTGACTATCAGACCTTTGGCGATGATGTCTCCGCCCATAAACCTGATCCCGCACCTTACTTGCTGACTTTAGAAAAAGCGCAAGTCGCAGCAGAAAAAGCATTAGTCATGGAAGATTCTCTTGTGGGAGCAACAGCTGCGACGCGTGCGGAGATCGATGTCGTGTTGATTCCCGATCAAAGTTTTGATCAAGTCTACTCCCCAGAAGAGAAGGCCGGACTTCAGTTATATGGCGAAGCCACCTCACTGAAATATGTGTATGATTTATTGGCAAAGGATCAACTGAAATAACACCTAAAAAAGCTTCCTTTTCGTTGCAGAAAAAGGAAGCTTTTTTTGTGAAGAAAAGACCGGTAAAAAAAACAGTTCAAAGGATATGAGTGGTTTGTTTTTCGCCATCATGGTAAAGTTAAAGAAAGTTTAACAATAAGCGAAAAAAAACAAAAAGTAAAGGGGTTTCATTTTGACAAAAACGTCCATTTGTCAAAAGGACTTTTCTTGGTCGATCGTAGCCGTTGGCGGCGGGGGAAAAACATGGTAAATTATCCTTCGACGAAGAACTAGTGGGGGAAGAAAAAAATGAATAAACTAAAGAATGTTTTCTATTTATATAAACTGGACTGGAAACGAATTTTCAGCAATCCAATCTCTGCATTTTTGATCATTGCCTTAATGATCTTACCCTCGCTTTATGCGTGGTTCAATATCAAAGCACTTTGGGATCCATATGGCAACACCAGTGAATTGCCAATCGCCGTGTATAGTGCGGATAAAGGGGCAGAATTTCAAGGCAAGCATATCGATATCGGTGATGAAGTCATCGACACCCTCCATGATAACAAACAGTTAGGCTGGCGTTTCGTGGATTCAAAAGAGGACTTGGTAGAAGGAGTCAAATCAGGAAAGTATTACGCCGGTATTTATCTGCCAGCTGATTTTTCAGATGATCTGATCAGCTTTACCAGCGGGACAATTGAAAAACCGACCATTGAGTATTACAGTAACCAAAAAATCAACGCCATCGCACCAAAAATCACCGAGAAAGGAGCTAGCAGCCTTCAAGAAGAGATCTCACAGAACTTTATTGAAACCGCCAGCTCTACGTTAATAAAAGTCTTCAATGAAATCGGCTATGACATTGATTCCAACTTAGTCAGCATCAACAAAGTCAAATCCATGATCTTAGATACCGATGACAATTTGGCTACGATCGACGGTTATACGAAAGAGATCGTCACCTTGCACGATAAGTTTCCAGAAATCAAAGAAAAGATCGCAAAAGCCGAAGAATTTACCGATTATATTCCGCAAGTGGATGCCATGGGGGAAAAACTGATTGGCCTAAACGATAAGCTGCCGACATTGAAGAAAGAAGCCAGCATCATTTTGACCTTGCAAGAGAAGATCCCAGAGATCCAAAATGCCGGCAAACAATTGAAGATAATCGATGATGATTTTGATGACATTGCCAGCACCATGACGGACGGCATCGATACTGCCAAACAAGGACTGCAAGTCATCGAACAAGTGCAAGCCGCGTTACCACAGATCGAACAACTAGGCGACCAAGCCGCCAGCTTCGCCACAGCGACCAAAGATGGGGCGCAACAGTTGCAAGATGCCCTGCCAAGTATTTCTAGCAGTGTGAAGGTGACGATTGAGTCGATCAGTCAAGTGGCAACAACTACTGCTGGGCTGACAAGTACGATTCGTCAAGCACTAGCTGACAATGAACTAACGGATGAAGAGCGTCAAGCAATCAGTGCAACGATCACTGACTTTCAAAAGAACATCCAGCAACAACAAGCAGCCTTGGATTCCTTGATTGCCTTTTTAACCAATATTCAGAATTCCGGTAGTAACGCCGATTTAGAAGGTATCATTACGCAACTAAGCAATGCTAAAACATCGCTAGGAGTTTTATCTGACCGCTTATCGCAATTGAATAACCTTGTTCAAAATGGTTCTGTTGATGAAATTACAGCGTACCTCGATCAAGTTACCGCAGCTGCTCAAAACATCGCTGATCTCATGAACAGCATCAATGTTGATTCAATCACTGCAACCATCAACGACATTCTAACCAAACTAATCGAAACCATCACCACTGCCGAAGATGTCTTGAAAAAAGCCCAAGAAATCGATTTTGACTCGTTGCTGTCTTCCACCAAATCAGTGGTCAGCAATGCCGTGACGATTTTGGAAAAATACCAAAAAGAATTGCCTGCCATCAAGCAAGAATTGCACGATGCCAATACGATGCTGAATGGTCATATGGATGAAATCGTCAATGCCATCAATAAAGGAGCCGACCTGTACAACAACGAATTGCCAGTTGTCGAAGAAAAATTAGGGTTGGCCGTAGACTTCTTGCAAAACGATTGGCCAACCATCAAATCAGAAATCAGTTCTACGATGGCGATGGTGGATGAAAAACTGCCAGAAGTTGAAAAAGCCTTGGATGCGGCTGTCGATTTAATCAATAACGATTGGCCAAGTATCAAAGCAGGCATCCACAAAGCCGCTGATGCGATCCGAGCAGGAGAAAATGAAGTCGATCTCGGGGAAGTCATCAAATTATTGAAACTTGATGCCACGGATGAAGCCGACTTCTTCAAACAACCAGTGGAATTAAAAAGCAATGAAATCTACCCAATCGCCAACAATGGTTCAGCTAGCACACCATTTTATACCGCATTGTGTTTGTGGGTAGGGGCATTATTATTGTCAAGTGTCGCTACAACGGAGTATCATTTAGAGAAGAAAGACAAAAAACGCTTTACACAACGTGAAACCTTTGTGGCACGGATGCTGACGTTCTTGACGATGGCAGTCGCCCAAAGTTTGATCGTGACCCTAGGAAATATGTTTTTATTAGGCGTCGATGTCCACAACCCTGTGTACAGTGTCTTCTTCGCATTACTCGTCGGACTCGCCTTTATGATGATCGTCTACGTACTGGCGGGACTGTTCGGCAACCTCGGGAAAGGGATCGCCATCATTATTTTGGTTCTCTCCATTTCAGGTGGGGGAGGAAACTACCCAATCCAAGTCTCTGGGAAGTTCTTCCAATTCATTAATCCGCTACTGCCGTTTACTCATGCGGTCAATCTGTTAAGAGAATCAGCCGGTGGGATCTATTGGCCAAACGCTATCCCGCAGTTGATCATTTTAACGATTTTGTTCCTAGTCTTTGGGATCGTCGGTACGTACGCGTATCCTTATCTAGTCAACTCTACGAAGAAACTAAGTGACATTTCCAAAGAAAGTCATTTCTTCCACTAAAATCTTAAAGCAGAAAGAGCATTTGTTCTTTCTGCTTTTGTGCCATCACGTGAAATTTCTAATAATCAAAAGAGGGAAAAAGGGTCGTTTTTTCATCTGATTTTCATTGACTTTTCGCGGTTACAAGAGTAGCATACAGTCTTGATAATTCAATATTTGTGAGGATATCGTTACAAGTTTAACGAAGGATTTTTTCATGAAAAGGAGTGTAGAAAAAGTGGAGTATTTGAAACGTTTGTTGGTCGGACGTCCATTGAAATCCGCAGAGAATGATGAACAAAAACTGAGCCGGACGGCGGCCCTTGCGTTGCTATCTTCTGATGCTTTGTCTTCGATTGCTTATGGGACAGAGCAGATCGTTGTCGTATTAGTGGCACTTTCCGCTGCTGCTATCTGGTATTCATTGCCGATCGCTGCTTTTGTTATTATTCTTTTGATTTCATTGACCTTGTCTTACCGCCAGATCATTCATGCTTACCCTCACGGCGGTGGGGCATATGTAGTAAGTAGTGAAAATTTAGGGAAAAATGCGGGCCTGATTGCCGGCGGCTCTCTATTGATCGATTATATGCTGACAGTGGCAGTATCCGTCTCAGCAGGGGCAGAAGCCATCACTTCGGCTGTGCCGGCGTTATTCGGTCATCAAGTGGCGATTTCTGTCGTGATCGTAATCTTGATCATGATGATGAATCTGCGAGGGTTGCGAGAATCAGCTAGCTTCTTGATGATTCCTGTCTACACCTTTATCGCAGTGATCACAGTCTTGATCGTGGTCGGTTTGTACAATATCGTAACGGGTGCGCAACCGTTAAATGCAACCGCACTACCGGGAGCGGTCGTACCTGGGGTATCCGTGGCCTTGATTTTACGGGCTTTCTCATCGGGTTCCTCTTCTTTGACAGGGGTCGAAGCGATCAGTAACGCGGTGCCGTTTTTCAAAAAACCACGGGCGAAAAATGCAGCTGCGACCTTGACGATCATGGCGTCGATTTTAGGGTTCTTCTTTGTCGGCATCACTTTTATCAACTATTGGTATGGTATCGTACCAGAAACAGAAGTGACCGTTCTATCTCAAATCGGTTCTGCCGTTTTTGGTCATGGGTTTATGTACTACGTTTTGCAATTTGCTACGGCATTGATTTTAGCAGTTGCCGCAAATACCGGATTTTCAGCTTTCCCCGTGTTGGCGTATAACCTAGCGAAAGACAAATATATGCCGCATATGTATCAAGACCGTGGGGACCGTCTTGGCTATTCGAACGGAATCATCACCTTGGCTGCTGGTTCCATCGTATTATTGTTTATCTTCCAAGGATCGACCGAGCGTTTGATTCCTTTGTATTCCATTGGGGTATTTATTCCTTTTGCCTTGTCCCAAAGCGGAATGGTGATCAAATGGAGAAAAGAAGGCAAAGGCTGGTTCTTTAAATCGATCGCCAACATCGTTGGGGCTTTGATTTCCTTTGCGATCATTGCCATCTTGTTCGTGTATCGCTTAGGCGATATTTGGCCATTCTTTATTATCATGCCGATCCTCTTGTATATCTTTTACAAGATCCATGATCATTATAAGAAAGTCGCAGAACAGCTGCGGTTGGAAAAACAAGAAGCACTACATGTTTATGAAGGAAATACTGTGATCGTTTTAGTCGGAAATGTTACCCGAGTAAATATCGGCGCATTGAACTATGCCCAATCGATTGGTGATTATGTCGTAGCGATGCACGTATCGTTGGATGAAGATGTGAAGAAAGAAAAAGAAATCGAACAAGAATTTAAGCAAAAATTCCCAGACGTGCGTTTCTCCGTCGTTCATTCTTCTTATCGTTCGATTGAAAATCCCATCTTACGTTATGTGGATCTAGTCAGCCGCAATGCAGCCAAACACAATTACACAACGACCGTCATCATTCCACAGTTTGTCCCAAGACGTCGCTGGCAAAATATTTTGCACAACCAAACAAGCCTGCGCTTGCGTTTCAGACTCTCTTGGCGTGAAAACATCATTGTAAGTACGTACAGTTACCATTTGAAGAAATAACAAAAACGCTAGTTTAGCGACCTGATTCCCAAAAGAAATGTTTGGGTCAGCCGCTAAGACTAGCGTTTTTTTAGCTATAAAACATTTTTAGTTTGATATCTTGATCGTAATTTCCAAACCCCTTGCCAAAGAGGGTACAACCGCCGACATGCTCGGCATCTTCTTTGACTTCCACTTTTAAATGCCACGTATCTTCGTAGGCAGGTATATCCTTGATCGTAATGTCGGAAAGAGGAACACCTTCCATGTAGGTTCCATGATCCATGATGCGGATCGTCTTCAATAACCCGTACTGATTAAGATTGTCTGGATACCAATCCGGTGTATACTTTCCACGAATGTCTGCAAAATCCCCTGGGCTAGTCCATGTACCAAGCTCCACACCATTTAAGCTGAAGGTGATGTCTGAAGGCCAGTTGTTATTGGAAAAAGGAAATTCAGACGAAACCTCCATTGAAATCTCCATCATTTCGAGTTTTTCTTCTTTTGCTAAGAAGTTTGGCGATTGGTATTCGACAAATCCTTTCGTAAACCACAAGATGCGGGCATCCATTCGTCGGGGATCCATGAAAAACTTCGGTTCATCTACCATTCCCACAAAATCAGCTGAAGTAGCAAGCCCGCACGTTGGTTCTACCGAATAATTTGTATAATGACCGATCGGTATCGCCGTTTCTTTCGTATCAAAGGCATTAAAGATTTTCTCAGGAAAGTTGATATCGATATGATCCACTCTCAAACTGGAAATCTTTTTTTGCCCCACACGCTCTGTTTTGATGATTTTGGCTTCTTCTAATTTTTTGATGTGCATCGTAATGATAGCGCTGCTTAAGCCCAACTCCTGTGCCAACTCTTTGACATTCATCTTGTTTTTAGCTAGCAATTGAATGATTTTAATTCGCACGTTACTGGCAAGTGCCTCATAGACAGGCAATGCTTCTTGATTGATTTCTAATTGCATCGTGTCACCTCCGCTTAAACTGTTTGATTTACTTGAATGTTAACATATTTGCTAATTTGTGTAAATAGCGTTGTTTATTTCGCTAGTTATTAATATATTTATTAATTAATATAGATATTATCCTTGATAAATTAATCAAAATATTGTTGACAGCGATTACAAATCAAGTTATGATTTATTTGTAAATTGAAAGTGTTTGCAAACGCTAGAAATGAATAATGCAATTATAAATGCTGGGATAGCAAATAAGAGAAGGAGGATAGGCGTGTGTTCGGCTTCAAAGACCAAAATTCAATTTCTATGAAAGAGGGAAAAACATGAAGAAGAAACTTATTATTATTGGTGCTTTAGTTGCAGTCGTTGCAGTTGCCCTTATTGGTTTTAATCGTTATCAGGCAGCGGAAAAAGAAAAATACACGATTAATTTTTGGTCACCCCTTACTGGTGATGATGGCGCTTATATGGATCAGATCGTAAATGAATTCAATGAACAATCAGGTTCCGATTATACAATCAATCATGTGATCACGTCTGATATGTATACTAAATTAAGTACGGTTGTTAGTTCTAAAAGTGGGATTCCAGATTTGACTTTGATGCATTCTTATAAAGTAGAGGAATTTGTCAATTCCGATATTATTGATCCGGTTGATCGTCTGGTTTCTTATCAACCTGAGTTAGAAGAAAGCAATTATTTAGATACAGCGTGGAATGCAGGAAAAATCGGCGATACTCAATATACGATCCCATTAGATATCCATGCCAGTGCCATGTATTACAATCAAGATCTTTTAGAAAAATACAATGTCACTTCTTGGCTAGACGATAACATCGTGACGTTTGATGAAATGATGTCATTAGCAGGGCAGATGGAAGAAGGCGATTATGTCGTAAATAATGCGTTACTTTCTTGGGTTATCTTAGCGCAAATCCGTAACTTAGGTGGCGCAATTTCTGACGATGCTGGGAACCCGACGGTGAATACGCCAGAAATGAAAGAAGCGTTAGAAAAAATTAAAGCGTTAACAGATGCAGGTTTGATGACACCTTATGGAGAAGATGGGTATTTGATGTTCCAAGGCGGAAACGTACTCTTATCAACAGATGGTACTTGGACTTCCACCGCTCATGATGCGGTTGAGGGCTTGAATTGGGGCGTAACAAATATTTATTCGACTTCAGATGACATCGCAACTAACCGAGCAGCTTCTCATATGTTTGGCATGTTGAAGAGTGAAAGCAGAACAGAAGAAAAAGAAGAAGTAATCGCACAATTTTTAGAATTCGTTCGTACAAACTCGATCGAATGGGCAAAAGCCGGTCAAATCGTTGCAAGTAAAGATATTTTAGAAAGTGATGATTACCAACAATACCCACAATCATTCTTTACTTCTACACCAGAGGAAGAAGAAACACTTTACATCTTTGACTACGTTTATTTCTCTTATGTCTTAGAAGCATTAGATGTTTATAGTACAGATATCGCTTACGGTGAATTAGATATGGATGAAGGATTAGCAACGATGCAACAATATGTCGAAGATAAGATTGCAGAAGTAGCTAGATAAGTGAAGGGGGGATAATTCTATCCCCTTTTCCAATTTTTAGAAGGGAATGAAAGGAATGAAAAAAAAGAGCATTAACTGGGCATCAATCGCATTCATTGGACCACACATGGTACTCTTTATTATTTTTGTATGTATTCCAACGATCTATGGTATTTATGCTTCATTTACGCAATGGAATTTGATCTCTGATCCAGTCTGGGTCGGTTTTAACAACTATAAAACATTATTGTTTGATAGTTCCTCGACATTCTATACCCAATTTTGGAATGGTTTGAAAAATACCTTTATTTTCGTTTTGATCATGGTGCCGTTACAAATCATCATTCCACTGATGATTGCAGCTGCATTGCAACATAAAAAAGTGAAGCTGAAAGGACTTTTTCAAGCAATTCTATATATTCCAGGTCTTATCTCTGTTTCAGCAGGTTCTTTGATCTGGTCATTGATTTTCCACTCTCGATTAGGTGCCATCAATAATATTTTTGGGTTCGATTTCTCTTGGGCTTCGCGACAACCCTATGCATGGATCTTGATTTTTGTTGTCAGCATTTGGGGAGCGATCGGTGGTAACATGATCATTTATCGCTCAGCTTTAGCGGGTGTCAATGAAGACCTTTATGAAGCGGCAGAGATCGACGGAGCTGGAGCATTCCAAAAATTCTTGAATGTGACCTTGCCATCTATTCGCTTTCCACTGTTATATACGATCGTGATGACAACTGCTGGAGCATTTAATGTCTTTGCACAGCCTTTGATGATGACAGGTGGAGGTCCAAACCAAAGCACGACTGTATTGATGATGTATATCCGCTCACTGGCTTTTAGTCAAGGAGAATCAATTGCAGGAATGGCTTCGGCAATGGCAGTCATCTTAGGATTGATCATTATGTGTGTGTCCGTATTTCAATATTTTCTTTTAGATAGAAGCAATACTTAAGGGGGCAAAAAAATGAATACACAAAAGAAACATATACCTAGTATGGTCATCGCATATTTGTTTCTGATCGTTTTATGTATCATCTGGGTTATTCCATTGATTTTTAGCTTTGCCACTTCTTTTCGTTCTCAAACCGAAATCGTCTCTACTGGGTTTCGTTTATTACCCGTAAACTGGATATTAGATAACTATGTAGCGATTTTGACTAATACGTCTACTGCACCAATTATGCAGTGGTTATGGAATTCAATGTTTATCGCAGTCACGCACACTGTTTTAGTTGTGATCGTTGTTTCAGTGACCGCTTATGGCTATGGCAGAATGCGGTTTAAATACCGTGATCGTATCTTTTATCTTTTGATGGGGATCTCGATGTTTCCCGGTGTAGTGAATTTGATCCCGTCTTACAAAATCATTGAAACCTTCGGCTGGGTCAACTCTTCTCTTGCTATGATTATTCCAGGCTTAGCAGGGATGGGAAATATCTTTCTTGTGCGACAGTTTATGAAAGGTATCCCGCTTGAATTTGACGAGTCAGCACGAATGGATGGTGCAGATGAATTTACAATTTTTGCAGAGATCATCGTTCCTTTGATCAAACCTGTGTTGATCGTTGCAGGCCTCTTTTCTTTCACAGGCTCATGGAATGATTTCTTGTGGCCAGTGATCGTGTATACGGATGTTAGTAAGATGCCGATTACAGCCGGTTTGCTATTACTACAAGACATTTATGGCAACTACCGAATGATTGGTCAATTGATGGGCTCGGCATTGATTGCGATCATTCCAACCGTCATGCTGTTTCTATTTGCTCAAAAATACTTCATTGAATCTATGAACTTAAATGCAGGAATAAAAGGATAGTGAAGATCATGAATCGAAAATTGGAAAGAAATTTACTACGTGCCAGTGCGGTCTGGGATGTCTGTATTGGTCTCGTAACGATGTTTGGGTATTATCCTTGGTTTGAAGAACAAGGGATCGCAGCATTTCAAAATCAAAATCAGTATGAATACTTGCAGTCAAGTCTGGTAGGAATGATATCGAAGGTAGTTATGATCGTTGCGTTAGCGACGATTTTGATGGGCGTTATCAGTTGGATCAACGCGAAGAATATGCGAGACAAACAAATAAACAAAGGAACGATACGTTGGATGATCGCCTGTGTCATCATCCATTTGATCATCTATGATGTGATCGGTGTCGTCCTCTATTTACTAGCTACGACGATGTATATGTCTAAAAACAAAGCAATAAAAATACTAAAAACGGAAAATGGAATTTTTTAAGAAGGTGTAGAATTTATGGCAGAAAATTATTTGGAACCGATTGTATTAGAACGTGCAGACCCATGGATATACAAGCATACCGATGGATATTATTACTTCACTGGATCAAAACCAGGGTATCAGGAAATCGAATTAAGGCGTGCGAAAACCTTGAAAGGTCTGGCTGACAGTGAAGTGAAAGTCATCTGGACGGCTCATGCCGAAGGCCCCATGAGTGAGCTGATCTGGGCACCAGAGATTCATTTTATTCAAGGAAAATGGTACATCTATTTTGCTGCTGCAGATCATGGAGAAGTCAGAAATGATCAGCATCATCATCGGATGTTTGCGATCGAAAATGCGAATGAAGATCCCTTTGCAGGCGAGTGGGTAGAAAAAGGACAGATCGAGACGCAATTTGAGAGTTTCAGTTTAGATGCTACGGTATTTGAACACAGGAACCGATTGTATTATGTCTGGGCACAAGCAGATCCAAACATTCCAGGCAATTCCAATCTTTATTTATCAGAGATGGAAAATCCTTGGACATTGAAAGGAAAGCAGATTCTGCTGAGCATTCCTTATTATGAATGGGAAAAAATCGGCTTCAAAGTGAACGAAGCTCCAGCTGCTTTGATTAGAAATGGAAAAGTGATCATTACTTATTCAGCCAGTGCGACGGATGAAAACTACGCGATGGGACTGTTGTGGGCAGATGAGGATAGTGATCTATTGAATGGGTATTCTTGGCATAAGTTGAAGGAACCAGTCTTTTCAAGTTCTGAACAAAATTCCCTATACGGACCAGGACATAACTCCTTTACAGTCGATGAGGAGGGGAAACAAGATATCTTAGTGTATCATGCAAGACCAGAAAAAAATGATTACAGTAATCCTTTAGAAAATCCCAATCGACATGCGTACGTCCAACCGTTTACTTGGAAGAAAAATGGATTGCCTGATTTTGGCGAACCCGGTGTAGTCAAAGGATAGATAAAAGAGAGGGAAAAAATGAATACAAAAAGAAAAATGCTCTGTTTAACCATGTCCGTTTTTTTTACTAGTTTATTTCTTGCTGGCTGTCAAACAGGAGATGCTGCTGAGCAACTTTCACAAAAGGAGTGGGAAACAACGACAAAAAATCGAGTGTCGATTCATGACCCATCGATTACTTCTATTCATGTTGGTGACCAAGAGCTGTTTTACGTATTTGGTTCGCATCTCGCCCAAGCGAAAACAGAAGATTTACAAACTTGGGAAGTACCTTTCACTCACGAATATGAATCAATGGAAGACAATATGATCTATGGTAACACAAAAGAAAATCTAGCTGAGACTTTTGAATGGGCAGGCTACGATGATGCCGATTCAAAAGGTGGTTACAGCCTTTGGGCACCAGATGTCATTTGGAATGCTGATTATGAATGGTCAAATGGAGACAAAGGAGCCTATATGCTCTACTACTCAGCTAGTTCTACTTGGCGGCGTTCAGCGATTGGATTGGCCGTAGCTAAAACAATCGAAGGACCCTATAGCTATGCGGATACCGTGATCTATTCTGGCTTTACAGAAAAAGATTCGACAGATGGTAGTGAACGCAATACCAACTATCAAAATACCCATTTGGCGAAATTGATCAAAGAGGGGAAAATCAGTGGGTTCAGTGAAAACTGGGCGATCGAAGATGGTCTGACGTATAACACCGATTATGCGCCAAACGCCATTGATCCAGCGTTGTTTTATGATGAAGAAGGGAAACTATGGATGACCTATGGTTCTTGGTCTGGCGGTATCTTTTTATTGGAAGTTGATCCAGCCACTGGAAAACCAATGTATCCTGGGGAAGATAGCACGACGGAAGATGGGCGTATCATTGATCGCTATTTCGGGATCAAGCTTTTTGGCGGCTATCATCAATCAGGAGAAGGTCCCTATATTGTTTATGATAAGGAAACCGATTATTATTACCTATTCGTCACTTATGGTGGTTTAGCAGCAAAAGGTGGTTACAATATGCGACTATTTCGCGCTGAAAAACCAGAAGGACCTTACCTTGATGCCCAAGGAAATAGCCCAATCTTCGAACAAGGGGACCAAAATTCAAACTACGGCATCAAATTGATTGGCAACTACCAATTCTCGTTTCAACAAATGGGGTATCGAGCAGCGGGACACAATTCGGCGATCATCGATGAGAATGGTCAGTGGTCCTTGGTGTACCATACGCGCTTTAACAATGGAACCGAAGCCCATGAAGTGCGGGTCAACAGAATGTATATGAATGAGGAGGGCTGGCCAGTTCCAGCACCCTACGAGTATCGAGGCAATGAACAAGTAGCAGATGCTTTGTCAGAAGATAACATTATCGGACGCTATGAAATCATTAACCATGGTACCGACAATGGAACGACCATGCTAAAAACGCAGACAATCGAGCTTCAAAAAGATGGAAGCGTTACTGGTGACTTGACCGGAACTTGGACGTACGATGCGGGATACTTGGCATTGACTTTTGAAGAAGCGACCTTCAAAGGTATCTTATTAAGTCAGGAAATAACAGAATTTGAGCAGCAAAAATTAACGTTTTCAACGATTGGCGATAATAATGAATCCATTTGGGGAATCAAAGAATAGGAGTATAACAATGACGATTAACATTCAAAACACAAAATCAGGAACAACGATCAGCAAATATATCTACGGTCATTTTGCAGAGCATCTAGGCCGTTGTATCTATGAAGGATTATACGTTGGAGAAGATTCGCCGATCCCAAATAAAAATGGGATGCGGATTGATGTGGTTGAAGCACTGAAAAACATTCAAATCCCTGTGCTACGTTGGCCAGGCGGCTGCTTCGCCGATGAATACCATTGGAAAGACGGGATTGGTCCTAAAGAAAACCGCAAAACGATGGTCAACACCCACTGGGGCGGCGTGACTGAAAACAATCATTTCGGGACCCATGAATTTTTTGAATTGATCAAGCAGCTGGAATGTGATGCGTATGTCAACGGCAATGTCGGCAGCGGAACGGTGCAAGAAATGTCGGAATGGGTGGAATACATCACGATGGATGGCATTTCTCCGATGGCTGATCTTCGCAGAGAAAATGGCCATGAAGAAGCGTGGGAAATGAAATTTTTTGGCGTAGGAAACGAAAACTGGGGCTGCGGCGGCAATATGCGGCCAGAGTATTATGCGGATCTGTATCGCCGCTATCAAACCTATGTCCGCCAATACGGCGACAAAAAAATCTACAAAGTCGCCGGCGGAGCGAATGTCGCAGACTATCATTGGACAGAAACGCTGATGAAAAACGCCCATTGGTTGATGGACGGCCTAAGCTTGCATTACTACGTTCATCCGCAAGGCTGGGAAGAAAAAGGTAGCGCCTTGGAATTTGATGAGGCAGAGTGGCAAGTGACCTGTGAAAAAGCAGCCTACATGGATGAATTATTGACCCGCCACAGCGCGATTATGGACCAGTATGACCCAGAACAGCGTGTGGGAATCATTGTTGATGAATGGGGCACTTGGTTCTCAGCAGAACCTGGTACGAATCCAGGCTTCTTATACCAACAAAATACGATCCGTGATGCCATGGTCGCAGCGATCACCTTGAATATTTTCCATAAACATGCCAAGCGAGTGCATATGGCAAATATCGCACAAACCGTCAACGTCCTGCAGGCGATGATTTTGACAGATGGCGAACAAATGGTGAAAACCCCAAGCTATCATGTCTTTGATTTGTACAAAGTCCATCAAGATGCTGAAACCATTGATAGCCATGGAACCAGCAGCGATACCATTACGTATACGATTTCGAAAAAAGAAGATACGATCCATCTATCGGTTTGTAATTTTGCTACCCAAGGCACGGAAGAATTATCCTTCTCCCTGGAAACAGCGATCAATGAAGTGAAAGAAGCTCGTTATATCGTGGGGGACAAAATGAACGCACACAATGATTTTGATCATCCTGAAGATGTGGTGATCCAAGACTTCACCGCTTACGATGTTAAAGAGAACAAAGTCAGCTTGCGGGTGCCAGCAATGAGTGTTCTAACGATCTCATTGACAGTCTGATCCCATGACTTGTAAAGGATGCGAAGTGAAAGATGCTGCTGCAGCAGCACAGGAAGACATTGAATCCTTGATTGCAGAACAACTTTCTTTAGAAAGCGACTTGGCTTCGCCGGAGATCGTCAGTAGGAGAATCGTTGTTTGTGAGACTTGTCCATTGCGATTGAATCATACCTGTACCAAATGCGGCTGCTTTTATCGGTTTCGCGCAAATTTAGCTAAGAAAAACTGTCCTGCAGGAATGTGGGAACAAACAGGACAGCTCGTCAAGTAGCTGTCCTGTTTGTTTCAATTGGTCAGAAGGATCAACAGATAAAACATTTTTTTGATTACGCTTACATAATCGTTGTAGATACGCTATGATTAAACGAAAAACAATGTTAATAAAGTGGAAAGTGAGCGAGTGATTCAATGAAAATAAATCAACCCGCAGCGCTTACTTATTATGAAGCTGCGAATCATGGCACGGAAGATTTCCCATTAGCATATTATCCTAATTTAGTGAGTGTTTGGCGAGAATTCTTTTTTGTGCCACATTGGCATAAAGAAATCGAAATTTTATGTGTCCATCAAGGACAGCTAGAATTAGTCGTTAATGGAGTCTCACGCAAGATTAAGGCAAATACGATCGTACTGATTCCTCCCAATACTTTACACACTGCCTATCGAATCGCACAACAAAGCTGCCGTTTTTCATGTATCGTTTTTTCTGAAAAATTAATTACGAGTCGGCAATCAGATAGAATTCAAAGCCAACAAATCGACCCTTTTTTGATACAAGAATGTGTTACTTCTTATGTGGATTTTCCAGATAAAAGTCAACAAAGTCTCAGCTTGTTTCAACTATTTGATCAATGCTTTATGGGGAAATCGTCCTATCGTGAATTACGTCTGAAAGGGATCGTTATCCAACTCTTGTCATATCTATTAGAAGTTGGGACCGACCAGCCAGCAAAAAAATCAAGCGAGCGCCTCCAAGAAAAACGGGAAAAAGTGGTTTTATCTTATATTCATACTAATTATCATGAAATGATCCAATTGCAAGATTTAGCCGATTCTGTTTCCTTAAGTAAAGAGCAATTTACACGATTTTTTAAACAATCATTTCGAACTTCCCCAATGGCTTATCTAAATCATTATCGCTTGGTCCGATCGGCAGAATTGTTGCGAGAGACTGATTTGACCATGGTGGCGATCGCTCAAGCTGTCGGTTTTTGTAATAGTAATCATTTTTCTATGTGCTTCAAAAAGATGTTTGGTGAGACCCCTACACAATATCGGAAAAATGACATGATTACGATAGAACACGCCATAAAATCGAAGGATAGCCCTCTGTAATCCAGCTATACTGAAAAAAAGGAGGGTTCAAAAATGTCGTTTTTTTCAATAGGTGAGAATTACCTCGAATTTCAAAATGAAAATGAAGTCGTGCGCATTATTGCTTGGGGCACGAACAGTTTGCGGGTGGTGAGTGCACCGTCTGGTGAACTAGATTTATCCTGCTGCGCATTATTAACACAAGATTCTAAGGCCGAGGTTGCGATTGAGGGGGATGTAGGAGCTATCGGTAATGGAAAAATCCACGCAGTAGTCACCAAAGACGCAGGCTGGAACAACTATGGCAAGATCACTTTTTACAATCAAAAAGGCGAAGTGATTTTGAAAGAGGCAGCATCTGGCGGTGCGCTCTTGAAGAAGGCGCGGTTTTTTAAGTCGATTATTGGAGGAGATTTTCAACTGAAAGCTACTTTCGAAGCCAATCGTGAGGAGAAAATCTATGGTATGGGGCAATATCAACAGGATATTTTTGATCTAAAAGGGTGTAATTTAGAATTAGCGCATCGAAATTCACAAGCTTCGATCCCCTTTTATTTATCAAACAAAGGATACGGCTTTTTTTGGCACAATCCAGCAATCGGTTCGGTCTCTTTTGGTAAAAATACGACCGAATGGCGTGCCGAAAGTACGAAGCAATTGGATTACTGGATCACTGCTGGAGAGACACCAGCTCAAATCGAAGAACAATTTAGCCAAGTGACAGGACGGGCACCTATGATGCCCGAATATGGTCTAGGATTTTGGCAATGTAAACTTCGCTATGCGACACAAGCGGAAGTAGTGGCGATCGCTAGGGAACACAAAGAGCGGAACATTCCCGTTGATGTACTAGTGATCGATTATTATCATTGGCCGCGCTGTGGTGATTTTCGCTTTGATGAAAATTTCTTTCCAGACCCCAAGGCGATGGCAGAAGGAGTACGAGATAAATATGGAATCGAGCTAATGGTATCGATCTGGCCCCAAATCGACACGCGTAGTGAGAATTTTCAAGAGATGAAAGAACAAGGCTTATTAGTCAAAACGGATCGCGGCATTGATGTACAGATGTTGTTTCATGGGAATAACATCTTTTATGATCCAACAAATCCTAAAGCTCGAAACTATGTCTGGGAGAAAGTATCAAAAAATTATGTCAATAACGGCATTCGCTTGTTTTGGTTGGATGAGGCTGAACCAGAATTTGGTACGTATGACTATGATTCCTATCGTTATTATGTAGGGAGTGTGTTGCAAAAAGGCAATATTTATCCCCGTGAGTATGTTCGTGGTTTTGATGAGGGAGAAGCTTCCTCACAAAAAGAACATTCAATCAAATTGGTTCGTTGTGCTTGGGCGGGTAGCCAACGATATGGGGCATTGGTTTGGTCCGGCGATATTCATTCGACTTACCAAGACTTTCGCAACCAAATCGTTGCTGGCATGCAAATGGGGTTAGCAGGCATCCCGTGGTGGACAAGTGACATCGGCGGATTTCATGGTGGTTCTGTGACAAGTCTAGATTTTCAAGATTTATTGATCCGCTGGTTTCAATACGGGACTTTTTGTCCAGTCATGCGATTGCACGGTTCACGTACTCCCCATAAAAAAATCTTCAAAGCAGATGGTGAAGAAACAGAGCAAACCGGAGCAGCTAACGAAATATGGGCGTTTGGGGAAAAGAACTATGAGATTATGAAAAAATTTATTGGAATTCGTGAATTGATGCGGGACTACTCGCGTGAATTGATGCGCGCAGCTCATGAAAAAGGAACGCCAGTCATTCGACCAACTTTTTATGAATTTCCAGAGGATCGCCAGGTATGGGAACTGACAACACAGTATCTCTATGGTTCTGATATTCTAGTGGCGCCCATCGTTGTAGCGCATGCTACTGAGCGTGAGGTATATTTGCCAACAGGAGCAAAATGGACCGATGCTCGAGATGGAACTATTTATGAAGGTGGACAATGGATTGTCGCACAGGCACAAATTGATTCCTTACCAATCTTTTTACGAGAGGGAAAACAGAGTTACTTGATTCATGAAGTATAGGCAGGAAATGGTTACGGTCAGTTGTTTGTAAGACTGGTAGGTACCTTGTTGAGAGGGTAAGAACAATATGAATAGAAAAGCAACACAATGTGCTCGGCACATTGTGTTGCTTTCATTGAAAGGACTATTGTAATGGGCTTTTGAGTAACAAGACACCATGAGTAGGAACCTCAGCATTGGCAATTGTTTGTTCTTTTTGTTGCCATAACTCAGTGCCGTTTTTAAGTGGTAGTAAATCAGCGATCGATTTTGGGATGGTTTGCGTTTGATCAGAAACATTGAAAATGGCATAGTAGACTACTGTGTCGCTCAACGCCTCCCAAATGATCCACTCTTGATCACGATAGAACTCTTTTTTCGTATGAATTTTTCGATACATTTCTAAGACTTCAGTATTCGTCAATAAACGTAAGGTAAAGAGATCGATGTCTGGTAAAGTACCACCAAACATCAATGGAGATTGGAAGATCGTCCATAAACTCATCAATAAGTATTGCTCGTCTTCCGTAAAACGTGTCCAGCTGTCACCACCGCCACCATCAACTGCCCGAATGCCGATATGACCCAACGGCAACATATCACAGTCAGGCCAGTTACCTGGACGGACGAAAGGTGCCCACTCTGCTGCTCGGTCAAACATGGCGTAAAGGGCATCCCAATGATCCCAAAAGTCATCCGTCAAGCGCCACATATTGGCATGATTTTGAAAGAAACTACCATTTTTGAGGGCAGCTGGTCCGGGAGACAAAGAAAGGACGATCTCTCGACCGGATCGATCGATTGCACGGCGAATCGCTTTGATTTCTGCTTTATGGGCATCACCGTAAATTTTCGAATCGCCGATATCATCCACCTTTATAAAGTCAACACCCCAAGAAGCATATAATTCGAGCAAAGAATCATAATAAAGCTGTCCTTCAGGCAATGAAACATCGACCCCATACATATCGGAATTCCAAGGGCAGATTGAATTCATAGCAATGTCCCGTGCCCGTTTATCCGTTCCTTTGATCGGCGTATTTTGATGAACTGCTTGTCGTGGAATGCCGCGCATGATATGGATACCAAACTTCAGCCCTTTTTGATGCAGATAGTCACCAAGTTTTTTGAAACCAGCGCCATCTTTTGCTGAAGGGAAACGATTTTCAGCAGGAATCAAGCGAGAATAGTCGTCCATACACAACGGATAAAAATCATTGTACCTTGTAGACTTTGCTTCTGGTTCGCTCCATTGAATATCCACGACGACATACTCCCAACCATAAGCTTTCAAATGCTCTGCCATAAAATCGGCATGGGCGATCACTTCTGCTTCGGTCACAGAAGCGCCATAGCAGTCCCAAGAATTCCATCCCATTGGGGGTGTTTGTGCAAAATGTAAAAAAGACATCGATTTCCTCCTAGTACGTTTTTCTTATAGTATAGTAAGCAATAAAAAAGAGAGGGAAAGTTTTGTCTACTAGAAATAAAAAAGAAAGAAATCGTCAACGAATGAAAAAGGAGTTGATCAATAGTGTTTCCACAAGAAACAAACTATGCGAAGATTACAGCATACTATAGTGTTGCCCTTGAGCGTTTTTCCATGAATCCACATCAACACCCAGCGTGTGAGATCATGTTTGTGACCAAAGGGAAGTGTAAGATAAAGGTGCAAGATCAAGTAATTGTTCTGGAAAGAAATGATTTCGTTTTCATAAATGCGTTTGTGGAACACGCCTTACTCGTTGAAGGAGATTCCTGCACATTACTGAATATTGAATTTCTTCTGAGTGAGACACCGTCCGCCCTTTGTGTTCGTGATGTTTTTGCATACATCAAAGGAAATGTACAATGGAATGAGCCTTACGCGAAAAGTCGCGATGTCCGCCAATTTGGACAAGCGATCAAGTCATTGCTGCAGCTGCTAATGATCGATGATACTCAAGAGCAACCGTCTGCTGAACGGCAATTTACGATCGAGCTCTTGTTTAAGCGGATGCTGATGGAATTAGCCTTTTCATTACGTACGAAAGAAACCAAACGGGGCAATTGCTATGTGAACGCTGCGATCGACTATATTCAACAACATTTTGATGAAGATATTCAAGTCTCCCAAATCGCAACGGCGGTGGGGATTACGAAAGCCTACTTGCATAAACTCTTTCATGAGCAACTGGGAGTGACGGTCAACCATTTTCTCACCAGTGAGCGTCTGAAGCAGGCAGCATTTTTACTAAGCAATAGTCAGCTGCCAATCGTCGAAATTGCCGCTCAAGCAGGATTCAACAGTAGGCAGCACTTTACCAATACCTTTAAACAGAAAAAAGGCATGAGTCCTAAAGTTTATCGTCAAATCTACACCCATCAAATCAAAGAAGAAGCAGGACAACATATATTAGGGGAACATACAGCTTTTTTAAGAATGAAGTAAAGACAGATAGTTAGAAAGTGTGATGCGATTGAAGATAAAAATGAAACTTATGGTAACGATCACTATTGCAAATGTCGTTACTTCGTCACTGATCATTCTCTTTTTTTCTAATACCGCGAATAAGATCATTGATAAAAATATGGAGATCCAAGCGAAAGAGATCGAGGTCTCTATTTTACGTAATATCCATACGATCAGTACGGATCTCAATCATATCAATTATAAATTGATTATGGATGGCTACGACACGTTGAAAGAGGCCAGTGAACAACCACGGATTACGAGAGACACCTTTGAGAGCATCAAGCTGACTATGGAATTGAAAGAGATCGTGGAACCATTGTATCAATTTCAACCTTATTTGCTGGGAATGGCGATTTATTCCAAAGAAAATCGGTTGATGTCGTTTGGGTTAGTTGATCCAGTTGTTGAAGAAAAGCTGATTGGTTACACCAATGAGGCCGCTTATGCAAGAGAGATTGATGATTCGACTGTTTATATCAAAAATGAAATCAAAGTCGGGCAAGTAGTCCTGGGGCATTTGGTGGGATTCCTTCATACAAGCGAGTTTCTTAATGATCAATTAGAAAATCTCCCTGCTGGTACGCAGATCGCCTTGTTAGATCAAAAGCAAACGGTGCTTGCTGAAGTTGGCACCATTGATGAAGACCAAGCCAATTTGTATGAGAAATCATTCTATAGTGAAGAAGTCGAAGCGTGGTTTCATCTCCATCTCCCTAAAAAGCCATTTTTGGGACCGTTGACACAGAATTTACGACTGATGATTTTTCTGTGTATCGTGATCGTCAGCATGAGTATTTTTGTGGCTACGCTGATTATATTAAAACTGTCGAAACGAATCGATCAATTAAACCAAGCAATGGAGCGGGTCAAGAATAAGGACTTATCAACCACTGTTGAGATCCAAGGCAATGACGAATTAAAACAAATGAGTATAGTCTTTAATTCGATGATAGCCAATATCAATACTTTGATGGAAGAAAATAAAGCCAGAGAAAAAGAGAAAAAAGAAATTGAGATCGACTTTTTACAAGCTCAAATCAACCCCCATTTTCTGTCCAATACGTTAAACTCGATTACCTGGATGGCTGAATTACAACAGGCTAACAATATTGCCCATCTTTCGAAATCACTTGTATCATTGTTGCATGCCACGATGTATAAGGGACAAGACTTGATTCCTTTGTCTGAAGAAGTAGCCCATGTCAAAAGCTATGTGTCCATCCAAAAAGTTGCCTATATTGATAGCTTTGATGTTCATTGGGCGCTTGATCCAGCGATTTTATCTTGCCGTATCCTCCGATTTATTTTGCAGCCCATTGTTGAAAATAGCATTTTGCACAATTTTGTTGGAACGAATAGCGAAAAAGGGCAAATAAAAATAAGTGGAGAAAAAAGGGGAGATAAGCTTTGTTTAATGGTTGAAGATAATGGTAATGGACTAACAGAAGAAGCGATAAAACAGATAAACGATCGAGAAAAAAGCAATGGAAAACACTATTCGAAAATTGGTATCCATAATATCGATAAACGAATCAAGCTTTACTATGGTCCAGACTATGGTATCACATATGAAACAGAGTTAGAGGTTTATACCAGGGTCATTATTGAGCTTCCTATGATTGGAGAAAACGACGATGAAGAAAATAGCCCTCTTGGATGACGAGTTGATTTCACGCAACAAAATAAGTACTATTTTACAAAATTTCCCTCAATTTGAAATTGTGCTCAGTACGGCAAATCCTTACGAATTGTTAAATTATTTGGAGATTTATTCTGTAGATCTCATTTTTTTAGACATGAATATGCCAATTATGAATGGTTTAGCCTTTTTAGAACAATTGGAACTGATCGATCGCACGACTAAAGTGATCGTGATGAGTGGCTATGCCGACTTTAATTATGCGAGTGGTAGCATGAAATATGGGGTCGTTGACTATCTTTTGAAACATGAATTGAGCGAGGAAGTGATTTCGGAAGCGCTGAAAAAAATCAATTTTTTTACAAACAAGCCTATCGCTGCGCCTGCTTACGAAACACCCTCTCTACGTGACTTTTTTCATGGAAATACAAGTTTCTTGATGCAACAGTATCCGCATTTTGTAACTGAAAAAATGGTAGGACTTGTTATGATACCTATCTCTATCAGCAAAAATGTTTGGGACAAAGAAAAGTATAAACGAAAAGTGAGCGCTGTTTTAGAGCAATTGATTTTAGACACAAAGAATGAAACCATAGAAATGCTCTCTTTTGTGACTGATGATGGGAAGCTTTTTATGCTCTACTCGTTTGCAAAAATCAAGTCCTATAAAGCGATCAATGATTACTTGGAAACGATCAAAAACAAGTGCTACCATGCTGCCAAGCGCTTACTAGATGTTGAACTTTTTCTCCTGCGATCCCCAGTAAGCAATCGACTGTCGGAGGTATTAGAACTATTTAAGAGCGATGAACGAATCTCAGATTTACTCTTTTTTTCACGTCCGAATGAGTTGCTGCATTTTTCAAGCCAAGAATGCAGTAAAAACGTCTTTCAACAGCATGAGATCGCTTTGTATCTGAAAAAAATCTATTTTTATACCAAATACATCGAACCAGAAAACATCGAATATTATAGTAAAAAACTGTTTGAGTATATAAGAGAAAAACGGGTCGCACGTTCGCTGGCCTTAGAGCTAATTGCACAAATTGATTTTCAAATCAGTTTAGCGATGAGTAATAGCTTTAGACAGCCGATGGAAACGATGATTCAAATCAATTATTATCAACAGTTCGATACGTTACTAAGAATCGAAGCAGATTTTTTTGAAGCCATTTCATTAAGTGTAAAAAATTTCCAAAAAGAAGTCTTTAAGCCTGTTGACGAGCCGGTAAAAAAATGTATTCTTTATCTTCATCAACACTTCAAAGAACCGATCAGCTTGCAGACCTGCGCCGAAGCGATTGATTTAAATTATTCCTATTTAAGTAGGGTGTTTAAGCAGCAATGGGGACAGTCTTTTTCAAAATACTTGTCTGAGTTGCGGATCGATTATGCAAAATTATTGTTGAGTATCTCGTCTTGTAGTGTCAATGAAGTCGCAAGGCAAAGCGGATTTGCGAACTATAATTATTTTTTCCGTGTTTTTAAAGAACGTGTAGGAATCTCTCCATATCAGTTTAACCGCAACATTATGGACTATGAATGAAGCGAATCATGTAAAAATGGTTGGCGAGTAAAAAAAAGAGAGTAGAAGTAAAAATTGTTAATAAAAGCGTTTTCATTTTCGACGTTATACTTAGTGTAACAAGAGTGAAAGGGATGAGAAAATGAAAAAATTAGGTTTGGTGTTTTGTTCCGCAGCATTGATCGGATTGCTCTCTGGATGCGGGGGAGGATCTTCAAGTGAGGGAGATGGAGAGTCGTCAAGCAACCAGTTAAATGTGTTAGTGGTAAAGCATGGCTTGACGCAAAAGAACAAAGATATTGAGTGGTTGAACAAACTAGAAGAAGAACTTGAGCTGACCATAAAGTGGGAGGAAGTTTCCGCTGATTGGGATCAGAAAAAAGCCCCAATGTTGGCTTCTGGAGATATTCCCGATTTGATTCTGGGACCAAATGTTGTGACGGATGCGGAATTTGCGAAGTTTCCTGGCTTGTTCACCGATTTATCTGATCACTTAGATGCCCTGCCAAATGTTCAAAAGATGTTTGAAGAAAAACCAGAAACAAAAGCACTTGCTACTCAACTGAATGGAGAGATCTATGGCTTACCAAAATACCAGCGTTTTTGGCCTAAATCTGCTTCTCGTCAATATATCAATCGAACGTGGCTGGACAATCTTGGGTTAGACGTACCTGAAACATGGGATGAACTATTCGAAGTGTTGGTCGCATTCAAAGAAAACGATGCGAATGGAGATGGGGATGCTAGCGATGAAATTCCAATGGATTGGAGTCCAGTTGGAACCGGCGGTTTTGGCTATTTCCAACCAATGCAGCTTTTAGCAAGTACGGGTATCGTTGTTTCAGAAGGAGGAAATACCGGCTACTTTGCTGAAAATGGACAGGTAGGCAACTTCTTTGTTGATGAGCGTTACAAAGAAACAGTGGAATTTTTGAACAAGTGCTGGGAAGCTGGCTTGATTAATCCTAAGGCTTTTTCTCAAGATTATAGTGCCTATCAGTCCACTGGTAGAGGAGAAGGCGAGACGGCAAAAGTCGGTTTTACTTGGGGCTGGGAAGCTTCAGACCGATTTGGTAATCAGTTAGCAGATCAATATACATCAATGGCACCATTGATTCAAAAAGCTGGAGTGGAACCGACATGGAGCTATGAAACCTCGCTTAATTATGGGGTAAACTTTGCCGTTGTTTCCTCTCAAACCAAAAATATGGACGGAGCCTTAAAATTCGTCAATGCGCTATACGATCCAGAAATCGGAATCCAAGCATTGTTTGGGTCATTGGGCACTAACATCGAAAAAGAGGGGGACACTTACCGCGTCTTGCCACCTGCGGATGAAAATGTCGATCCAGGGACATGGAAGTGGACAACAACTTGGGCGGACAATAGTCCAATGTATATTTCAGACGCTCTTGATGTCGAACTTGGCGCAGATATGAAAGCGAATGAGGTCCAAGATGAAGTGTTGCATCCTTACGTGGATAAAATCGTTCCTGAAGAACAAGTAGTACCATTCAATCTCTTGAAATTTAGTAATGAGGATGCCACAACACTAGCAAACAACAATACAACGATCCTCAATGAAGCAATGACAAAATTTGCTAAATGGGTGACAAAAGGTGGCATTGAAGATGAGTGGGAGCAATATGTCACAACCTTGCAAAATAGCGGCTTAGATCAAAATATCGAGATCGTTCAAAAAGGATTTGATCAATATTACGGGAATTAAGTGAGTGGTGAGGCTGGTCAGAGTTGAGTAAAGCAATCGCAAGTTCATGCTTGAATAACAAAGACCAGCCATTTACCTAAATCTATCAAAGGAGTGAAGATCATGGACACAGTTCTCGTGAAAAAAAATAATCGGTTACTTTCTCATTTCAGTCGACAATGGCAGCTATGGTTGATGGTTTTACCGGCATTAGCGATCATTTTGGTTTTTAATTACATACCAATGTATGGTATCCAACTAGCATTTCGGGAATTCGATTTTACGAAGGGACTCACTGGTGGCGAATTTGTCGGTTTCAAGTATTTCCAACAATTTTTCGAAAGCCCGATGTTCCAAACCGTGATAGTCAATACGTTGCGGATCAGTGTGACAACGCTGATTTTTGGGTTCATTGCTCCCATTTTATTGGCATTGATCATCAATCAAATCAGAAACCCTAAAAGAAAAAAAGTCATGCAAACTGCGGTTTATTTACCTCACTTCATTTCTACGGTCGTGATGGTAGGGATATTGCAAGTCTTTCTTTCACCAGAAACAGGTGTTTTAGTCAACCTCTTGAACTTGGATTCTTCTGTCAACTTAATGGGGAGCGACAGTACGTTCGTGCCCGTCTATGTCATTTCTGAGGTTTGGCAGCACTGTGGCTGGAACAGCATTATTTACTTAGCGGCACTTTCGAGTATCGATACGCAACTCTATGAATCAGCAGATATCGATGGCGCCAATCGTTTTCAAAAAATCCTCCATGTTGATATACCAGCATTAGTGCCAACGATGGTTATTTTGTTGATTATGAATATGGGTGGGGTTTTAAATGCTGGCTTTGAGAAGATTTTCCTGATGCAAAATAGTTTGAATTTGAGCGTCTCAGAAGTCATTTCTACGTATGTGTATAAAATTGGGATCTTAAACAGTCAATTTAGTTATTCAACAGCGATCGGGCTATTCAATAACATCATTAATTTTCTCTTTTTAGTTTTAGCAAATGGTCTTTCGAAAAAATACACGAACCGTAGTTTATGGTAAAGGGGTGGCTATATGAATCTATCACTAACAAACAAACCTAAATCAGATCTTCTTTTTAACCTAGCGATCATCATACTTTGCTTGAGTATCTTTTTGATTGTCGTCTATCCGCTCTTTTTTGTCGTCATCGCTTCAATTAGTGATTCCAACATGGTTTCTAAAGGATTAGTCACGCTCTTTCCTAGGAATATCAGCTTTTTTGGTTTTGAAAAAATTTTACAAGATGCTAGGATTTGGACGGGTTATCGCAATACCTTGATTTATACGTTAGGAGGAACGGCGGTCAATTTAATTTTTACTTTGCCCGCAGCTTTTGCTTTATCAAGAAAGGAATTTAAACCTCGAAAACTTTTGATGTTTCTCTTTACCTTTACGATGTTTTTCAATGGTGGCTTGATCCCTACGTATTTACTCTATCGAGATGTGGGGTTGATCGATAGTATGTGGGTCTTTATTATTCCCTCGGCAGTCAATGTCTATAATTTGATCATTGCAAGAAGTTTTTTTGAGACAAGCATTCCGGATAGTCTCTATGAAGCAGCTGCTCTAGATGGTTGCTCCTATGCAAAATTTTTTGTTACTGTAGCACTACCGCTATCCAAAGCAGTCATTTCTGTGGTGGGTCTTTACTATTTGGTCCAACATTGGAACGATTTCTTTACAGGACTCGTATTTATTCGCGACTACGAAAAACAACCTTTACAGATCGTTCTGCGAGATATTTTACTATCAAATCAAGCATCTGCAGGTGGTGCGGGCGCTTTGGGTGATGGCTACGGACAACAATATGCAGATCAGATCAAATATGGCGCCATCATTGTTTCGACCTTACCGATTTTGGTGATCTATCCTTTCCTACAGAAATACTTTGATAAAGGAGTCATGATTGGTGCAATGAAAGGGTGAGTACATGAATAAGCTAGTCGATTTACATGTGAGCATTGGGAAAAAAGGCTTACTGTTATTTCTGTTGCATTGCTATTGGCTGCTGTTTATCTTATTCGGCTTAGTTCTTTTCGGACTATTGCCAGCAACCAATGCGGTTTACGAACTTTGCAATGATGAAAAATATCAAGAAGCAAATGCGATAAAATTGTTTCAGTCCTTTGCAAAAAGCTTTCGAAAAAACTTTTGGAGAATGAATCGATTAGGACTCTTTATCCTTCCTTTAACAGCCCTTTTTTCGATTGACTTGATGCTAATGAGACACTATGTCTTTACCGAAGCCGATACAACCGTTTATTTGTTGATCCAACTTCTGATAGTGATTAGTCTCCTTTTTTTAGCCAATCTCTTTTGGTTTTTTCAACACGAACGAGCTTGGAAACCCATGCTTAAAAAAAGTTTGATTCTAATGCTTGGCAAACCTGGATTGACCGGTCAAATTTTCGTCCTTATGGTCGGGATCAGCTGTTGCTACTACCTACTACCGGGTTTATTCTTCGTATTTGGTGTTACACCGCTGGTTTATTTTCAACTTAATTTGTTTAAACAAAAAGATGCGTATGTCTTTTTACCTGAAAAAAAGCATACGACTGTCTAAGCTCGTACATTTACCATAAAATCTCAAAATAAAAGAATAGGAGAACGAAATGAAAGAATTCGCATTAAACAAGATCCAGCTCACGGACGAGTTTTGGCAAGGATACCAAGAGCTTGTTCGCAAAGAAACGATTCCTTACCAATACCAAGTCCTAAATGATGAAATCGATGTAGATGTTCAAGCAGAACGGGAAGATCCCAATTTGCCAGCTGGGAAAAGCCATGCCTTGGCGAATTTTCGCATCGCTGCAGGGCAAATGGAAGGGGAACATTTTGGCTGGTTTTTCCAAGATAGTGATGTCTACAAATGGATCGAGTCGGCTGGGTATAGCTTGTTGAATACTAGCGATCCGCAATTGGAAAAGACAGTAGATGAAGTGATTGACTTAGTTGCTGCTGCGCAAGAAGCGGACGGCTACTTAAATACCTTCTTTCAATTGACCCGACCGAAGTTAAAATACCGTCAGCTGTATTTCAGTCATGAACTTTATTGTGCCGGGCATCTAGTCGAAGCGGCTATCGCTTATGATCAAGCAACAGGCAAGGATAAATTACTGACCGTGGCAGAGAAAAATATCGCCAATATTTGCACGTATTTTGGGCGGGAGCCTGGAAAAATTCAAGGTGCTGATGGCCATCAAGAGATCGAATTGGCTCTGGTGCGTTTGTATGAATACACCGGTAAACAAACCTATTTGACATTAGCTGATTTCTTTCTTGAAGTACGTGGGGAAGATCCTGCCTTTTACGAAAAAGAAATCTTGAAAAACCAAGCAGATGGCTTATCAGATGAAACGCCAAGGGTAGATCTCACCTATTTACAAGCCTACGATCAACCTAAAAAGCAGCATGAAGCCAAAGGTCATGCGGTACGAATGCTGTATATGGCAAGCGGGATGGCAAAAGTCGCCCAGCATACCCAAGATCAAGCATTAATCGATGCTTGCGAAGCGATTTGGGAAGACATCGCCTGTAAGAAAATGTATGTGACCGGTGGCGTCGGCTCAACCGTTCACGGGGAAGCCTTTGTCGGTCCCTATGATTTGCCAAATGATACGATGTATTGTGAAACCTGTGCAGCTATTGCATTGGTCCAATTTTCTTTTGAGCTGTTCAAACTAACCAAGGAACCAAAATATTTAGCGACGATGGAACGAGCGTTGTATAATAGCGTCCTTTCTGGTGCGGCAATTGACGGCAAACACTTTTTCTACGTGAATCCTTTGGAGGTCAATCCCCAACGAGATCAAGAAAATCCTGGCAAAGGTCACGTCAAAGCCCAACGACCCGATTGGCTCGGTTGTGCGTGTTGTCCGCCCAATTTTGCACGGATGGTCGCATCGCTGCAGCGCTTGGTTTACACTTGCGATCAAGAGAAGCTTTACGTGAATTTATTTGTAGCAAGCCGTTTAGAAGAACCTGATCAATTTACGTTTGAACAAACGGGCGGGTTTCCTTTTACAGAGGACCTCACGATTCGCTATCAAGGCATTCCAAAGACGCTCATCATCCACAAACCTAACGGACTAAGTAAGTTTCAAATCGATAGTGAACACGAATGGCAGGAGACGAACGAGGCAATCATCTTTGAGGCAGTCGAAAACGTGACGGCCAATATCCGTTTTGAACAACCATTGCAAATCTTGCGTGCGAATCCTCAAGTTATTCAAGACATCAATCAAGTCGTATTGCAACGTGGCCCCTTCGTGTATTGCATAGAAGAAGCCGACAATGGTCAAGCACTCTGGCGTTGCCGCATCGACCCACAGGCGCTGGAGGCGACCTTTGCGAAAGAGGATACGTTGTTGCCAACTACTTTACGTTTGGCGATCAAAGGCTACCAAAGCGAAGAATGGTCGGGAACAACCCTTTACGAAGAACGAGCGGAAACGGTCATACCTCGTACGTGGCAACTGATCCCATACCATTTATGGGGCAATCGGGGCATAGGCGAAATGCGCGTTTGGCTGCCGCTCGTTGGAAAGGAGTAAGAAGTAAGCAGGGCCAAAGAGCTTCCCAAAAAGGAGGCTCTTTTTTTTTCTAAACTCAACCTTCTTGGATTTGTTGCATGATTTCTTTAATTTGTTCCTATATTCCTACCTTTGAAAGCGTTATCGTTTTAGTGTAGGAATGTTGGCGGGTTTATGTAAAACAAGGAGGAAGAAGTGTGACAAGGAAAATCAGTAAAGTTGGCGCATCTTTGTTGGTGTTGGCAGCGGCAACGGCAATCGGCGGCTGCACCCAAAGTGAGGCGAAGACAACTGGAAAAGTCGTTTACCAGGAAACAGCCAAAAGTACGTTGGAAAAAGCGATGGACAATCAGCCGGAGTCGTCTTATTGGTTCCCAGAGGATTTGTTGGCATGGTCTTTTGAAAAAGATCCAGATGCGAAATACAATACCAGCGTCGTTCCATTAGCGCAGCGGGCAGCTAAAGAGACGTTGCCGAAGATAAATGACACGCAAACGGCAGAAACCAAAGTCGTAGCGCTTTCGATCATGAATAGCAGTACGAGCGGCAATGCACCACGAGGGATCAATACCTTTGATGCCAATGTCTTTTCTTATTGGCAATACATCGATCAATTGGTTTATTGGGGCGGCTCTTCTGGCGAAGGGATTATCGTACCACCAAGTCCTGATGTAACGGATGCTGCTCATAGGAATGGCGTGCCGGTTTTAGGAACGATCTTCTTTCCACAAACTGCCCATGGTGGGAAGTTGGAATGGCTAGATACGTTTTTAGCTAAGGATGAGGACGGCAATTTTCCGATCGTAGAAAAAATGATCGAAGTTGCCAATACGTATGGCTTTGATGGCTGGTTCATCAATCAAGAAACCGATACGGCGGTCACTAGTTTTGATGATGCAGCGGAAGGTGTCGAACAATCGGGGGCTGATGGTAAAGGACTAAATGAAAGCCACGCCAAAGCGATGCAAGAATTGATCGCCCAATTCAAAGAACAAGCCGACGAGCATTTAGAGATCATGTGGTATGATTCCATGACGAGTGATGGGAAAATGGATTGGCAAAACGCTTTGACGGATAAGAACAAAGCCTATTTGGTGGATGCAGAGATGAACCCATTGGCAGATAGTATGTTCTTGAATTTCTGGTGGACCACTGACAAACTGGCGGACAAAGAGCTGTTGAAGGCCTCCAATGAAAAAGCCCGTGAAATCGGCGTCGATCCTTACGATCTTTTTGCTGGGATCGATGTACAAGAAAATGGCTATTCAACGCCTGTACGCTGGGATCTGTTTACGGATGAAAAAGGCGTTCCTTATACCTCATTGGGCCTGTATGTGCCTAGCTGGACCTATTCTTCTGCTAGTACGCCGGATGATTTCCAAAGCAAAGAGAATGCTTTTTGGGTCAATAACACGGGCGATCCTCGGGAAAGCCAGCTGCCAGAAGCGACAGAGTGGCCTGGGATCTCCACCTATGCCCTGGAACAGACCGCTATCACAGAGCTGCCTTTTGTGACGAATTTTAGTTTGGGGAATGGCTACAACTATTTTATCGAGGGAGAAAAAGTGTCCAGCCGCAATTGGAACAACCGAAGCTTGCAAGCTATTTTGCCGACCTATCGTTGGGTCTTTGACCATGGAAAAGACAATGATTTGGCTGTATCAATCAATTATGCGGATGCCTATAATGGCGGAAATGCACTGAAACTACGTGGACAGATGACAAAAGGCAGTACCAGTCACATGGCATTGTATCAGACAGCATTTCCTGTGACGAAAAAGACGAAGCTGACGACGACTGTCAAAGCAACGGTACCGACAGCTCTTGATTTGGTCGTGACCTTAGCCGATGGTTCAACACAAACGATCAAAGGAGACAAAGAGGTCGCAACAGACTGGACGACGATCACTTACTCATTGAAAGACATCAAAGGGGAAGTGACAGCGATCGGTTATGACATAACCACGAAAGAAACCAGTGATGTCTATGAATTGAATTTAGGGCAATTAACGATCGGAGATCAGAAAGCGGAGAAATTCGCTGCCGAAGCATTGACGGTTGAGGATGTGCTCTTTGATGAGGAAGAGGGCAACTATGCGGGTGTCCGTTTAACGTGGGAAGCTGCCAAGGACACGACAGCTGCGGTTTATGAGATCTACCAATTGAACGATGACGGTTCACGCTCTTTCTTAGCAGCTACGCCAGCAACCAACCACTATTTGAATGCCGTTGAACGTCCAAAAGGAACGAAAACCAAGTTCGCGGTGGTGGCAGTGGATCGCTATGGCAATCGTGGCAAGTTATCCGATACGGTGGAGATCACTTGGCCGAACAATCAGTTGCCAAAAGCAGCCTTTACAGCCTCTAAAACCTTAGCGGCACCGGGGGAAACGATCACCTTCACGAATACCTCATCTGCGAATGCTGAAGCATTTGAATGGACGTTTGAAGGCGGAGATATCACCAGCAGTACAGAAGAAAATCCCCAAGTGACCTATTCGGAACCAGGTACCTACAAAGTCACGCTTGTTGCCAAAAACGAAGCAGGAGAGACCCCTCTGGAAATGGCGGGATTGATCACGATTTCTGCTGATGCGCCGAAAGAGTTGCTGCTGCTTTCAAAAGATGCCGAAGCAACTGCTTCATCGTTTGTCAATGATGCCGAAGCACCGGCTTTTGCCCTCGATGGTGATTTGAGTACGAAGTGGTGTGCGACAGGCAATGCGCCTCATGAGTTGATGATCGATCTCGGTCGGCCACAAACGGTCAGTGAAGTACGCCTCGCTCATGCGGAGGCTGGTGGAGAAGGTCCAGACATGAATACGCGGGCGTATACGGTGCTCGTCAGTGAAGATGGCAAAGACTATGAGCCAGTTTCACGAACGTTGAAAAATGAAGCCGGCAATAGCACCAATACGTTTGCCGTCCAGAAGGTGCAATATGTAAAAATCAGTATCGATAAACCAACACAAGGAGCAGATTCGGCAGCCCGAATCTATGAAGTCGAAGTATACGGAATGGATAAATAGCGAAAAAGAGCAGGGCGTTAAACCTAAGAAGGGAAGCGTCTGAAGCATGCTTTTCTGAAAAATGACCAAACCCAAAAAGCCGTTGCGACCAATAAATGGTCACAACGGCTTTTGCTTTTTGCAAATAAGTTTAGCGTGACGTACGGCTGGCTGGATCTAAGCGGCGTTCAATAAAGCTCAATCCAAGATCCGTAATGATCGCCATCAAGGCAGTTGGTAAAGCACCGGCTAAGATGATCGATGCACCATCCGTCGCATTGGTTCCACGGATGATGATGTCCCCCAGTCCACCAGCACCAACGAAAGCCCCAATAGCGGTGATACCGATCGCCACGACTAAGGCGTTTCGAATCCCTGCCATGATCACCGAAACAGACAATGGCAATTCGATCATATACAATCGTTGCCAGCTAGTCATCCCCATCCCTTTGCCGACATCTAACGTATTGCGGTCGACTTGGCGCATGCCGGTATAGGTATTTTTGATGATCGGTAACAAAGAATAAAGGAAAATCGTTAAAATCACGACATTCACACCTAAGCCCATGCCGATCATTAAAATCGAGATCATCGCTAAAGATGGAATCGTCTGGATGATATTGGCGAAACGAATCACCCAATCTGCCAAACGCATTTTTTTAGAAATCAAGATCCCGATTGGAATCCCGACGATTGAGGCAAAAAGTACCCCGTAGATTGAAATCAAGAAGTGACGAATGAACTGGGCAAAAACATAGCCGCCATTTTCTTGAAAATAGAAAAGAAATTGTTGGAATAAATTCATGTCTGCCATTTCGTCACTCTCCTTCGAAGTAATTATTTTCTTCTAAGAAACGTTCGGCAACTACCGTTGGTTCTAGAAGGTCATTATCCACTTGGTAATTCAATTCTTGCATTTTTTCGGTATCAATTTTGCCTGCTAATTTGTTCAGGGCATCGCCGATTTCAGGTGTTTCTTTCAATAATTTGTCATCGACGATCGGTGCGGCATCATAAGGCGGGAAGAAGTTTAGATCATCTTCTAGCATCACGAGATCGTAACTGCCGATCCGGCCGTCGGTTGAGTACCCTAAAACGATATCCATTTTTCCGTTATCAACAGCATCATAGACGAGACCGATCTGCATCGGTAGGATATTTTGGAAAGAGAATCCATAGGCTTCCTGGAAGCCATCGTACCCATCGCCGACCCGTGTGATCCACGCGGTATCGACCCCTGCGACCAATTGATCTGCGACATCTTTCAAGTCACTGACTTTTTCCAATCCGTATTTTTCAGCAGTGTCTTTCCTGACAAGAAAGACATATGTGTTATCAAAGCCGTAAGATGGGAACCAAGTCTGTTGGTATCGTTTCTCAAATTCTGATTTGACTTTGTCAAAGGCGGCTTGCGGATCAGATTCTGGTTCCAACCCTAACGTAGTGGTCAAGTCAGTTCCTGTGTAGCGGGCAGCTGAGATCGACGCATCGCCATTCATCATCGCTTGGTGATTGATGGTCGTTGTTGCTAAGTTGTTAATGACGGTTGTGTTTTTATCCGTATAGTGTTCGACCATACCGGCAACCACCGCGCCAAGAATTTGGGCTTCGGAAGTGATCCCGCCTGTGATCGCCACGGTATTCTCATCAGAAGTCGATGCTAAACCGGGAAAGGAACAGCCAGACAGTAAAGCGACACTTAAGGAAAACAACAGCGCTAATTTTGAAGTTTTTTTCATTACGCATCCCCCCTTAAGGCAGCTGGTGTCAGTTTGTTTTCTAACAAACCCAGTAACCAGTCAGCTAATAAAGCAAAGATCGTCACTGGAATCGTCCCAGCAAAAATCAAAGGCGGTTGGTAGTTGTTTAGTCCGCTAAAGATCAAATCACCAAGTCCACCGGCACCGATGTAAGAAGCCAAGGTAGCCCAGGCTAAAACATACACGGCCGATAAGCGGATCCCTGCCATGATCGTTGGGATCGCTAGAGGTAATTCCACACTGATGATCGACTGCAAGTTGGTCATCCCCATCCCTTTGGCAACATCGCGGTAATTCCAATCGACTTTTTTCATTCCAATGTAGGTATTTCGCAAAATCGGCAACAAGGAATAAATGAAAAGAGCGACGATAGCAGGGACTTTTCCGACACCTAAAATCGGGATCATCAATGCCAATAGTGCCAAAGAAGGCACGGTTTGCAACGCACTGGTGATGCCGATCACGATCGTTGCTGCTTTGGGGAAACGGGTCAAGATCACACCGATCGGTACGGCAACAAGAATCCCTAAGAGCAAAGCCGCAAAGGAAATATACAAATGTTCAAGACTTTTGGTGACCAATTGGCCGCCATATTCATTAAAGAAGCTTTGCATGCGCTAGACCTCCTCAGTTTCTTCAGGTTTCGCCGACTCAATGGCTTCCATGATCGATGGCTCATCGCCCCAAATCACGTCATAAACGATATCAACTAAGGAAGCACGGGTCAAAATCCCAACTAAATGTTTGTCGGCATCTACTACTGGGACATATTTTAAGCCGCGTTTTAAGATGCGTTGCAAGGTATCCCGCAACAAGGCGGTTTCGCGAACGAAAAAGACATCTTTGTTCAAGATATCGCCGACACTAGTAACTTTGCCACGGTTGCGGTCGATGGATTCGACATCGATGTAGCCTTTTAGCACGTTGCTATTGTCGGTAACAAGCAAGGTATCGACCCGTTTTTCCCGCATCAAGTGAATCGCTTCTTGTATGGATTTTTCTGGTGTGATAGCGATCGGGGTATTTAACATTACGTCTTTGACTGGCGTCGTGTCAGGTTTTGCTTGTAACAAGCGGTCTTCACCGATCAATTCTTCCACAAACGGTGTTGCTGGGTGTTGCAGAATATTTTCTGGTGTATCAAATTGAATGACTTTTCCTTCACTCATGATCACGATACGGCTAGCAAGCTTCAATGCTTCGTCCATATCATGGGTAACGAAGACGACGGTTTTTCCAAGCCGTTCTTGCAAGTCTTTAACCAAATCTTGTAAGGAGTCACGAGTGATTGGGTCTAGTGCGCCAAAAGGCTCATCCATTAAAATGACATCTTGGTCAGCTGCCAAGGCACGGACAACACCGATCCGTTGCTGTTGCCCTCCAGACAATTCGTTGGGGTAACGGTCGAGCATTTCTCGTGGCAATTCCACTAAGTCGATCATGCGCTCGGCAGTTTTGTTGCGTTCTTCTTGGCTGACTTTTAACAATTTTTGAACCAATGTGATGTTTTCCCGAATCGTCATGTGAGGCATCAAACCGATGCTTTGGATCACATAGCCGATTTGACGGCGTAACTCCACTGGGTTGATCTCTGTAACGCTTTTTCCATTGATCAAGATTTTTCCTTTAGAAGGATCCGTCATACGGTTGATCATCCGCATACAAGTCGTCTTTCCGCTACCACTTGTCCCGATGAAGCAAATGAATTCGCCTTTTTCAAAGGAAAGATTCACATCTTCAACAGCGACTTTACCACCTTTGTAAATTTTGGATACCTGCTGAAACTCAATCATGATGTCACCTCTATTTTTATTTAAGCAATCTGAATAATGGCTTATAATCTGTACTAAGTATGCCGAAAAGTCACGTGTTATTCAAATAATCTGCCCATTTTTTTCATAATTGTATAGACAAAAACGAAAATAGCGCCATAAGCAAGTCCAAATTAAGGAGCGATGCATAGAGAAAAGAAGCAGCGAAAATATGTCGTTATTTTTCATTGGGAAAAGGGGTGCTTTTTTGCTGAAGGCCTTAGCAGCAGTCTCTTTATTTTTTTCTAAGAAAGGGCAGAATTAAAAGCTGTTTTTTCAATTTTTATAAAAACATGCTAGAATAGAGAAGAATTTAGGGAAAGAGAGGAACAACATGCTTACAACTGAAGATTTTGATTTTGACTTACCGGAAGAACTGATCGCTCAAACGCCATTAAGTGATCGCTCAAGTTCCCGTTTATTAGTGGTTGACCGCGAGACTGGCAAATTTGAGGACAAGCACTTCTATAACATCATTGATGAATTGGAACCAGGGGATGCCTTGGTGATGAATGATACGCGGGTATTACCAGCTCGTATCTATGGCGAAAAACAAGAAACAGGTGCCCATCTGGAAATCCTTTTACTGAACAATATTGAAGGGGATACGTGGGAAACCTTGATCAAGCCAGCCAAAAGAGCCAAAGTCGGCACGAAGATCACCTTCGGCGACGGACGATTAGAGGCAGTGGTGGAAGAAGAGCTCGATCACGGCGGCCGGATCATTCGTTTTCAATACAAAGGAATCTTTTTAGAGATTCTGGAATCGCTTGGCGAAATGCCGTTACCGCCTTACATCAAAGAACGGCTAGAAGACCCAGACCGCTATCAAACGGTTTATGCCAAAGAAAACGGCTCAGCGGCCGCACCAACTGCCGGCTTGCATTTTACCCCAGAATTGCTAGAGCAGATTGCAGCGAAAGGCGTCAAGCTGGTTTATCTGACTTTGCACGTTGGTTTAGGAACGTTTCGTCCAGTCAGTGTCGATAATATCGCTGATCATGAGATGCACAGCGAATTTTACCGTTTGACAGAAGAAGCTGCCGCACAATTGAACGAGGTTCGGGCAAATGGTGGCAAGATCGTTGCAGTCGGAACGACTTCGATCCGTACATTAGAAACCATTGGGACCAAGTTTGATGGGCAAATCAAAGCCGATAGTGGGTGGACGAGTATTTTTATCACGCCAGGCTATCAGTTTAAAATCGTGGAAGCTTTTTCTACCAACTTCCACCTACCAAAATCAACCTTAGTGATGTTAGTCAGTGCCTTTGCAGGACGCGACCTAACACTTTCTGCCTACCAGCATGCCATCGATGAGCGATATCGCTTCTTTAGCTTTGGCGATGCGATGTTCTTAAAATAAACAAAAAAACTGAGCGACGTAAGCGGCTCTTTAAGTTGAATCAATTTCTCAACTTTTAGAACTGCTTTTTTTGTCGCCCAGCTTACTACTAGAGGAAGGTATAAGTGGTGGTCGCTTTTTGTGGTCCATGCAAAGCAATGTTTCTCGAAAATTTGTTTTCATTTACAAACTTACACATGTTTCGTGTATTCCGATACAAAATGAGACGTATCATTTTTCGATATGGAAATGTTCGATCCTTGTTACGTTTTTCTTCTTGTTACTTTACACGTTTGGTACTAGGTGAAACTTGTACGTTCAACAACTTTTAGTAGATTGAGTTTGCGATATTTACGAAAACCACCAACAGAGTTGCTACCTTCCTTACACTTATACTATAACACGAAAAGGAAGCGTTTGCAAAAGAAAACGATTCTTTTCTTCAAAAAAAAAGACCGGCGAACCGATCTTTTAAGCAAGTGCTCGTTTAGGCAGATTGTCATAGAATGCTGCTTTGGTTGCACTGATGTATGGCGTCAACCATAAGTAGCCAATTCCTGCTGTCATGATGGCCAAAATGTGCCAGCCGATGAAGCTCAGATCAAGGATGAACAGTTGACCTTTGTAGCCTTTCATTAAATGACGGCTACCTGTGATGCAGCTGAGAAAATCTGGCCGCATGCCCGTTTCTTCATAGGTATCATAAAAGACAAAATATGCTTGAGAATAAGAATAAGCTTTAATGATCCCAGGAATGATAAACAGGAACGTCCACAACGTCGTGAAAATAGTCGACAGAATATAGATGACGATGATCCCTAACACGAAAGCGCCACTGAAGCCGCGAAAGACATCAGAAAAAGGCTGGATCGATTGCTTCTTACCGCGTAAAATGTCAAGGAAAGTCCAAGAGATCCCAGCACCGAATAAGGCAGAAAATAGACCGCTGATCAAACCGCCACCACTGCCGCTGCCACTTCCTCCTGCGGAATTGACTGCGTCAGTGGAACCAAGATCATTAAACATACCGCTTTGATACAATGGAATAACAGCAAGAACGATAATGACGAGTGCGATAGCGATCGAGATCAAAGTCGGTACAATACACATCAAAACACTGTCTTTCCAGCGGCCTCTCAGGATTGCTTTTGCTTCTGCTTTTAGTTCTCTATTTGATTTCATTTCAAAAAACCTCCCTTCAATATAAATAACATGATAGCAAACTTTCGCTAAATCTTCAAAAAAAAGTAATAGATGTTTCGCATAACTAGGAGAAAATACTCTTAGTTTCTTTAAACTTCCTTGCAAAATGTAAGGGCAACCCTTATCATAGATAGCGTTGCACAGTTAATTGAGTTTAGAGAGAAAGTAGGGAAATGAATGACGGAACCAGCCATTCGTTATCGTCTGATAAAGAAAGAAAAGCATACCGGTGCCCGTTTAGGCGAACTGATCACGCCTCACGGAACCTTTCCAACGCCAATGTTCATGCCAGTCGGCACATTAGCAACGGTTAAAACCCTTGCCCCTGAAGAGTTGAAAGAAATGGGTGCAGGCGTCATTTTAAGCAATACCTATCACTTGTGGTTGCGTCCAGGAGAAGACATTGTTGCAGAAGCAGGCGGCTTACATAAATTTATGAATTGGGATCAACCGATCTTAACAGATTCAGGTGGTTTCCAAGTCTTTTCATTAGCCGAAATGCGCAACATCGTCGAAGAAGGTGTCCATTTCAAAAACCATTTGAATGGGTCGAAAATGTTTTTATCTCCTGAAAAAGCGATTGATATCCAAAACAAATTAGGATCAGATATCATGATGAGTTTTGATGAGTGTCCGCCATTTGATGAAAGCTATGACTACGTCAAAAAATCGGTGGAACGGACGTCTCGCTGGGCAGAACGTGGCTTGAAAGCTCATGCCAATCCAGATCGTCAAGGCTTGTTTGGGATCATTCAAGGTGCAGGCTTTGAAGACTTGCGCAAGCAAAGTGCCCAAGACTTGATTAGTATGGACTTCCCAGGGTATTCTATCGGCGGCCTGTCAGTTGGCGAACCAAAAGCGGAAATGAATCGCGTGTTGGAATTTACGACCCCTTGGATTCCAGAAAATAAACCACGTTACCTAATGGGCGTTGGGGCAGCCGACTCCTTGATCGATGGCGTGATTCGCGGTGTCGATATGTTCGACTGCGTTTTACCAACACGGATCGCAAGAAACGGTACCTGTATGACTTCAAAAGGTCGTTTAGTCGTGAAAAATGCGCAATATGCCCGTGACTTTCGACCAATTGACGAGAAGTGTGATTGCTATACATGTAAAAACTATTCTCGTGCGTACATCCGCCACTTGATCAAATGTGATGAAACCTTTGGTATGCGTTTGACGTCTTACCACAATGTCTACTTCTTATTGAATCTGATGAAAAATGTCCGTCAAGCCATCATGGACGACAACTTGTTGGAGTTCCGTGAGCATTTTATTGAAGAGTATGGGTTCAACAAGGAAAATGCGAGGAATTTCTAACATTCTCTACTAAAATGGTGGGAATAATAGAGGAATTCTGATAAAGTAACTTATAGAAAGAAAATAAATCGAGGTGAAAAAAATGGCACAATCTTTACCAATGCTCTTTATGCTGGTTGCTTTAGTGGCAATGTGGTTCTTTATGAGTCGTTCACAAAAGAAACAACAGCAAGAGCGTAAAAATCTTTTAGAAAATATGAAAGCTGGCGATGAAGTCGTAACCATCGGCGGACTCCACGGCGTTCTTTCTGAAGTCAACACAGAAAAAAGCACCGTGATCATCGACTGTGAAGGAATTTTCTTAGAGTTTGATCGTTCAGCGATCCGCACAGTGAAACCTGGAACTGTTGCATCCGTTGAGACACAAATCGAACCGGCTGATGTCGAAGACGCAACGAGCATCCAAGACGAAACCAAAGAATAAGCACAAACGCACCGTCGCTTTCTCAGAAGCGATGGTGCGTTTTTTTAGTAGTCGGACAGTTTCTAAAATAAAACAAGCACCGCAGCAAAACAGAGATCGCTCGTTTTGCTGCAGTGTTTTGATTGCCTTCGCTACTCGATCGGAATCAGTTTCTTTGACGCTTGTTTGCCTTGATCTTTTGGCAACGTCAATTTCAAAATTCCTTCAGCGTAAGAGGCTTTGATTTCATCCTCTTTGACGTTTTCTAACAGGTATTGTCGCCGAACGCTTGTCAAGCTGCGCTCGCTGCGAACCAGACGTCCTTTTTCATCTTCGGTCGCATGATCCGTCTGGTGTTGTCCCGTAATCGTTAAAACCCCATTCTCATAGGTTACTTGAATATTTTCCTTAGGGATGCCAGGCAGTTCTGCTTCAACGAGAAATTCCTTGTCATTCTCGTGAATATCGGTTTTGATCAGGTTCGATGGAAACCCATCAAAAAAACTGCGGCCAAAATCTTCAAAGAAATCAAAAGGTGTCATACTGTATGAATCTGAGCGGCGTGGCACAATCTCATGTGTCATAAGAATCATCCTTTCTTTATTCTTTTGTTTTTACACTTTTTATTTTATTCATTTTTTAGCGAATTTCAAGTGATTTACTCGCTTTAAAAAAATCTTAAAAAACCTTTTATACCAACGTTTTACTCCTTGATTTTGGCGTTTTTTTACATTGCTTTGTTTCCATTTCTGCCTTCATTTCTCCTGCTTTTTTCGCGTGACAGTATATACTTAATGATATATACTAAAAGCGAAGTGGAGGAGGAAAAACATGGCACGTTATAGAAAACGAATGCTTGTTGCTTTGATCTATGCATTGTTGTCGTCGATTGCTTTAAATCTCTTTTGGCTGCCGGGAAATATTTATGCGAGTGGGATCACTGGTTTGTCGCAATTGTTGTCGCAGCTTTTAGACGAGCAGTTGAATCTGCAGCTTTCGATCCCGCTTTTGGTGCTTTTTTTTAATGCGCCATTGTTAGCGGTTGCTTGGGTCAAAATCGATCGAGAATTTACCATCATGACGGTTTGTACCGTCGTCCTGTCTTCTGTTATGATGAAGGTGGTACCGGTCATTGCTTTAACGACCGATCCGGTGATCTGTGCCGTGTTCGGCGGATTGCTGCACGGGGTGTCGGTGGGCTTGACATTGAACGACGATTTTTCAACGGGTGGGCTTGATATTTTAGGGATTTTAGTGAAAAAAGCCACTGGTAGAAGTATCGGCAGTTTCTTTATCGGCTTCAATGTCAGTTTGCAGCTAGCAGCCGGGCTGATCTTTGGCTGGCCCTATGCTTTTTATAGTGCCATTTCCTTCTTCATCAGTGGGCGGATGGTCGACTACGTCAACCTGAAGCAGCGGCGTGTGCAGCTGCTGGTCGTTACAGAAAAAGCAGAACCCGTCATTACGACGCTGCAATGTGCCTTGCAGCGAGGCATCACGGTCATCAAAGATGTCGAAGGTGGATTTGATCATCAACAGAAAAAACTATTATTACTTGTCATTTCCCATAGAGAACTCAAGACCGTCGAAGGCATGATCCAAGGAATCGATGAACAAGCGTTTGTCAGTGTTTCTTCTGGCGTCAGTGCCAATCGATCGTTTTATGAATGGTAGCAAAGTGAAAGAAAGTAGGAGAGACGTTGAAAAAACAAGCAGTATTTCAAGAAGTTGCCCAGCAGATTGCGCAACGGGTTCATGAAGGTACGTACGTGACGAGCCAAAAACTTCCTTCCGATTATGATTTAGCAGAGGAATTTCAGTGCAGCCGTTTAACGGTGCGCAAAGCCATCGATCTATTGATTGGCCAGAATTTGTTGGTGAAAGAAAAAGGCAAAGGAACCTATGTCATGAAACAGCCCAAGATCCAAAGCGGCTCCGGCGGCCTTCAAAGTTTTACTGAAACTGCAAAGGTCCAAGGGAAAAAGACCCGTACGGAAGTTCTGCATATCGAAACCGTCAAAGAGCTCCCGATAGAGATTGGTCAGTTGTTTGGTGATTACGCCAAGGAACCGATCGTTTATTTGGTGCGCTTGCGTTACTTTGATGATGAGCCGATGACGGTGGAAAATCTTTACGTACTGAAACGCTATCTGCAAGAAGGCACCGCAGAACTCACGAAAGCTCAATTAGAGTCGTCTTTATATCAAGTCATTGAAGCCAACATCGAGATTGGTTATTCCCATCAAGAGGTGGAAGCTGTGAAAAGTCCTGCCGATATTGCGAAACTTTTACAGGTGCCTCAAGAGGAACCGATGCTTTTGGTCCATTCGATGACCTATTCCGCATCAGCCAAACCGATCTTATACGATACATCCTATTACCGAGCAGACAAATATACCTTCAAAAATACATTAGTTCGTCAAAAATAAAATCAATCCTTTAGAGGTGAAGACAGTGGATCCACTCACAGCAAGTATTGAAGCCAATTGGTCAGAATTTCTCACGCTTTTGAGCGAAGTGATGCAGATTGCAAGCGTCAAAGGTGAGCCGGCGCCCCATGCGCCTTATGGCAAGGGACCACGAGAAGTGTTAGCATACGTCATGGAAAAAAGCGCAGCATACGGGTTTCAAACAACGGTCATTGATGATGCAATCGGCTATGCCCATTGGGGACCAACGGATACCGACTATATCGGTGTGTTAGGACACTTGGATGTCGTGCCGGCAGGTTCTGGCTGGAGCTATCCACCGTTTGCACTAACTGAAAAGGACGGCAACTTTTATGGCCGAGGGATTTTAGACAACAAAGGCCCAATCATCAGCTGTTTGTTTGCCATGAAATTGTTGAAAGACCTTGGTCATCAACCGCAATTACCGCTGCGGATCATTTTCGGTACAGATGAAGAAAGCGGTATGTCGGATATCCCGCATTATCTAGCGGCTGAGCAGCCACCGCGTTTTGGTTTTACGCCAGACTGCAAGTACCCAGTGGTTTACGGCGAACGAGGTGTCGTCAATGTGCAACTTGATTTTCCGTTGCCCGCCCAAGAACAGCAGCTGTTAGCGGCGTTTTCTGGCGATCAATTCCGCGATCATGTGCCAGACCACCTATCGGTAACCATAGGCAGCCAGTCCTTTGAAGCACTAGGCAAACGCTCCCCTAGCAATGCCCCTGAGCTAGGGGACAATGCCATTACAAAGCTTGCCCAGCAAGCAGCACCGCAACTAGCGGCGACACCGTCCTTGCAAGCAGCTTTGCAGTGGATCGCCCAAAGTTTTCACCAGCAGCACTATGGCGAAGGCGTTGATTTGGTACTAGAAGATGCTGATTCAGGAAAGTTGATCTTGACCCCTGTGGTTCTCCAAAAATCCGCCAGTGGACTAGCGTTAGAAGTGGCCTTTCGCTATCCTGTATCGGTAACGGAGGAACAAGTACTCGCTGGGGTGCAAAAGGCATTGCCAGAAGGGGCAAGCCTTACGATCCTTCGCAGCATTCCGGGGTTCTGCCGATCAAAAGATGCCCCCGAAATCCAAACGCTATCGACGATCTATCAACAAGTAACGGGCAATGATCCAACCCCCGTGACCACTACAGGAGCAACCTATGCCCGCAAGATGCCAAATATCCTTGCTTTCGGTCCGTCTTTTCCAGGGCAAAAAGGGATCGCTCATAACCAAGATGAGTACATGGCGGTTGCCGATCTACGGATGAATCTTGAAATTTATCTGCGCAGCTTACAAGCACTGACAAAATAAGCGAAGACGCGAACGAAGAAGAGTTTTTCCAATTTTTTTGAGAAACTCTTTTTTTAGTATAGACATAGTAGTATATACCGTATAGAATATACTTGAAAGCGCTATGAAAAATGGAGGGATATTTATGTGGGGAATGATTGCTACATGGCGGATGGCACACGATGGCGTGCTCGCTGCTAAATCACTATTAGAACAACAAGGCTCCTGCCAAGATGCAGTAGAAACAGCCATTAAAGCAGTGGAAGATTATCCATTTTATAAATCGGTGGGGTATGGCGGGCTGCCCAACGAAGAAGGCGTGTTGGAAATGGACGCTGCCTTCATGGATGGTGATACCTTCAAAATTGGTGCCGTCGCTGGGATCGTCGATGTGGAAAATCCTATTTCCGTGGCACGCCGCCTAAGTGAGGAAAAATTCAATAGTTTTCGGATCGGCCAAGGAGCGGTCGCTTATGCGCTTGCCGAAGGATTCCAGCCCAAAGCGATGCTGACACCGCGAGCCAAAACCATTTGGGAAAAGCGCAAAGCAGAGATCGCTGCCAACAACCTCGATCCCTATGACGGCCACGATACAGTGGGAGTAGTTGCGCTAGATGAACACCAAAGCATGGCAGCAGGAACCTCTAGTTCTGGTTTATTTATGAAAAAAAGCGGTCGTGTCGGCGATTCACCTTTATCTGGTTCTGGTTTTTATGTGGATAGTGAAATCGGCGGTGCCGCTGCCACAGGGTTAGGGGAAGACTTGATGAAAGGCTGCCTTTCCTACGAAATCGTCCGTTTGATGGGAGAAGGGCTAGCACCGCAAGAAGCATGTGATCAAGCCGTTTACGACTTTGAAGCGCGATTGAAGAAGCGCTATGGCAAAGCCGGCGCCTTCTCGCTGATCGCCTTAGATAAACAGGGGCGCTGGGGCGTGGCAACCAATGTAGAATTTACCTTTAGTGTCGCAACCACCAATCAAGCGCCAGCTATTTTTATGGCAACGCCAGGACCTGAGCAGACAACCATGATCGAGCCTATTACGAAAGAATGGTTGGAAGCGTATGAAGAACGAATCAAAGCGCCGGTCTAACAACCGCGATTGAGAAAAACAAACATTGGAGGAATGGATATGGCAACGAAAAAAATCTATTTGTTTTGTGAAGCTGGAATGTCAACGAGTATCATGGTCAATAAAATGATGGAAGTCGTCAAAAAGCACAACATGCCTTTGACGATCGAAGCATTCCCTGCAATCCATGCAGAAGAAAAAGTCGAACAAGAAAAACCAGTTGCTATTTTGTTAGGTCCACAAGTACGACACTTAGATAGCAAAATGAAAGCAACTTTCGAGCCAATGGGGATTCCAGTCGGCACGATCGCAACAGAAGCATACGGCATGATGGATGGCGAACGAGCATTGAAAGATGCCTTAAGCTTGATCAAAAAAGCCAAAGCAAAGTAATAAAAGTGTTGGAGTAACAGGGGACTACGTGTTATCTGCCAGATAGCACGCAGATGGGAGGAAGAAAAATGCAGAAATTTTTAAACTGGTTAGAAAAAGTGTTAACACCGATGGCAAAGACGATTGGTGAAAACAAATATTTGATTGCGATTCGTGATGGTTTCTTATTATCCACACCGTTGTTGATCGTGGGTTCACTCTTTTTAGTCTTGACCAATTTTCCGATTCCAAATTGGAACGAGATGATGAGCAGTTTGCTGGGAGACAACTGGGCAACGATGTTGAATATGCCAGCAACAGCCAGCTTTGACATTATGACGATTTTAGCCGTTGGTGGGATCGGGTATAGTTTGGCAAAACAGTTTAAAGTTGATGCCATGCAAGCAGCCATTATTTCACTCGTTTCTTTTTTTATCGTGACACCATTTACGACCGTTTTCACACCAGAAGGCTCTACGGAAGTGTATGAAGTTGGCAGCCTGCCATTACGGTGGATGGGTTCCAGCGGTTTGTTCTTAGGGATGGTCGTTGCCTTGATTTCCACCAGAATGTTCGTTGCGTTATTACGCAAAGGGTGGACGATCAAAATGCCTGACGGTGTTCCCCCAACCGTGGTGAAATCCTTTGAGGCATTGATTCCTAGTTTTGTGATCGTGACGGTTTTTATGATCGCCAACTGGTTAGCCAACTTGACGTCTTATGGCAATCTCCAAGAGATCCTCTTTAAGTTCTTACAGACACCGTTGTTAAGTTTAGGAAATACTTTAGGTGCCATGATCATAGCTTACCTATTTTTGCATTTTTTCTGGTTCTTTGGGATCAATGGTTCCAGTGTGGTCGGTGCCGTCTTCAACCCTATCTTACGGGCATTATCTATTGAAAACTTAGATGCTTTCAAGAATGGCGCAGAAATTCCTAACATCATCACCGGTCAATTTCAAGACATGTTCGCGACCTTTGGCGGGGGCGGTTCGACATTATCTTTGATTTTAGTCATGATCTTAGTCTGTAAAAGCCAAAGGGTCAAAAAACTATCACAGTTATCGTTAATCCCAGGTATTTTCGGGATCAATGAACCAATCATCTTTGGGTTACCAATCGTCTTGAATCCAGTTCTGCTGATTCCTTTTGCTTTAGTGCCAACGATCAATATTATTATCTCTTACTTCTGTATGGATCTTGGGTTAGTCAACTATACCAATGGAATTCAGCTGCCATGGACCACGCCACCGATTATTTCTGGTTTCTTAGTCAGTGGTTGGCAAGCGGCCGTGTTACAAGTCTTGTTGATCCTCTTAGGAATGGCTATTTATTACCCGTTTATCAAAGTCTTAGATAATCAATATCTAAAAGAAGAAGCGGATGCCGTTGAACAAGAAGAAGAGGAAATCAATTTTGATGATTTCGATTTTGATGATCTGTAAGAAAAGAGGCACCGCTCATGAAAAAAATAATTTTGATTCTCAATCATGTCACTGCAGGGATGGGAAGTGATGAAAATGCTCAGTTGCCGCCAAGCGGCAAAAAAGCTGCCCTTGGTCCAGGTCGAACCTTGAATCCACTTTTTCAAGAGCAAGACGCACAAATCGTTGCAACGCTTTATTGTGGTGACCAATATTATCACGAGCATCAAGAAGAAGTGAATAAAAAATTTGTGGGGTTTGCTAAAAAATTTGACGCCGATGCCGTTCTTTGCGGACCTGCGATGCATTATCCTAATTTTGGCGAAATGGCAGCAGGATTGACGAAAGTATTCAATGCACAAGGAATTCCAGGGGCTGCAGCGATGTCAGAGGAAAACCCAGCAGTGGCAATCTATGCCAAAGATATCTATATCTTGAAGATGCCGAAAAAAGGCGGAATCGGATTGAATGATTCCTACAAAAAGATGGCGCATGTTGTTTCCCAGCTTGCCCACGGGAAGCCTCTAACAGAAGCAGACCAAGAAGATTTGTTTTAAAGAGAAAGACGATCAGCGCTGGCTGGTCGTTTTTTTATGAATCAAGCCAAGCATGTTCGATGTAAGACATAAATCGACTAAGCCTGTTGATGATTTGTTTTGATTTACGTAGAATAGATACAAGTTAGGAGGGATTCGGTTGTACCATACCGCATTTGGAGTATATGGAATTTTGTTTCAAGGCAACTGCTTGGCCGTCATCAAAAAGAAGGCGGGACCTTATCAAAACCGCTATGATTTGCCAGGCGGCAGCATGGAGGCAGGTGAATTGCTGGAAGACACGCTGTGCCGAGAATTTAAAGAAGAAACCGGCATGACCGTCACTAGCTATCATCAATTAGGGGCAATTAATTTTCTTTACCCCTGGCACTATCAAGGAACATCTATGAATAATCACATCTGTGTCTTTTATGAGATTCAAACAACCGTTGGAAGTCTTGAGAAGAATGTTCCTCAATTTACAGGCCAAGATTCATTGGGAGCAGTTTTTTTCCCCATCGAGCAGCTAAATGAACAAAATGCATCACCTCTTGTAATAAAAGCTTGTGAGGTGTTTAAACAGAAGGCATTTACGGCAAGAAGCCAACGCCTAATGAAATGGGATGTATTAGAGGACCCTTCTTATGAATAATCCTTTCAGATCATATGACGTTTGACAGAAAAAGTGAAAAGAGCAGATGATCATATTTAGTAGGGATAAGGTGTTTTCGTAAATCCCTCCATTGTTCAACTTAGCACATGACATTTTTCTTAATAAAAACCGAAACTTTTGTCCACTTCTTTTCCTTAAAAGCTCTTGAAAACGCTTAATTTAAAGGGAGTTTAATAAAACTGTGAAAAAAATCACAAAAACTATTTACAAACAAAAAAAGATGTTGTATGATTTGTATGTGAAGTAGTTAACAAACAAAACATGTTTAAAAACTAGGAGGACAAACAATGGCTAAGACATTGGAAAAAGAAGTGACAATCGACGTACAAGCAATGATCGACGATTTAGCAACGAAGGCAAATGTGGCGTTAAAAGAAATGGAAAGCTTTGATCAAGAAAAAGTGGACCACATTGTTCATGAAATGGCAATGGCAGCATTAGACAAACACATGCCTTTAGCTAAAATGGCAGTAGAAGAAACTGGCCGTGGTATCTATGAAGATAAAGCAATCAAAAACATGTACGCTTCAGAATATATTTGGAACAGTATCAAACATGACAAAACAGTCGGCGTGATCAATGAAGACAAACAAAAAGGCTTGATCGAAATCGCTGAACCAGTTGGTGTCGTTTGTGGGGTAACACCAACAACCAACCCAACATCTACAACGATCTTTAAAGCAATGATCGCTTTGAAAACACGTAATCCGATCGTTTTTGCTTTCCACCCATCTGCACAAAAATGTTCAGCAGAAGCTGCACGTATCGTTCGTGATGCAGCCATCGCTGCTGGGGCACCTGAAAACTGTGTGCAATGGATCGAGCATCCATCAATCGAAGCGACTGGCTTATTGATGAACCACCCAGGAATTGCGATCGTATTAGCAACTGGTGGCGCTGGCATGGTCAAAGCAGCATACTCAACTGGTAAACCTGCATTAGGTGTTGGACCAGGGAACGTACCTGCTTATATCGAAAAAACAGCGAAAGTGAAACGAGCAGTCAATGACTTGATCGTGTCAAAAACTTTTGATAACGGAATGATCTGTGCCTCTGAACAAGCAGTGATCGTTGATAAAGAAGTCTATGCCTCTGTGAAAGCAGAATTTGAAGCACATCAAGTATATGTTGTAAAAGCAAAAGAATTACAAAAACTTGAAGATGCCGTGATGAACGAAGGGAAATATGCCGTAAATCCAGCAATCGTTGGTCATTCAGCAATGGATATCGCGAAATTAGCAGGCATCAACGTACCAGAAGGAACAAAATTATTGATCGCTGAACTTGACGGTGTCGGTGCTGATTACCCACTATCAAGAGAAAAACTTTCTCCAGTTTTAGCAATGATCAAAGCAAACAACACAGAAGACGCGTTCGAAAAATGTGAAGCAATGCTTGATTTAGGCGGATTAGGCCATACAGCGGTGATCCACACTGAAAACGAAGACTTGCAATTAGCATTCGGCCTACGCATGAAAGCTTGCCGTATCTTAGTTAACACACCATCTGCAGAAGGTGGTATCGGAAATATCTACAACGAAATGATTCCATCATTGACACTTGGTTGTGGTTCATACGGGAAAAACTCTGTATCACGAAATGTTTCTGCCGTGAACTTGATCAACGTGAAAACTGTAGCGAAACGGAGAAATAATATGCAATGGTTTAAATTGCCACCAAAAATCTTCTTTGAAAAGAACTCTCTAATGTACTTGGAGAAAATGGAAAACGTTGAACGTGTCATGATCGTTTGTGACCCTGGTATGGTTCAATTCGGCTATTGCGATACGGTTCGTGAAGTACTTGCTCGTCGTAAAAATGACGTGAAAATCGAAGTCTTCTCTGACGTAGAACCAAACCCATCAACAAACACCGTTTACGCTGGAACAAAAATGATGGTTGATTTCAAACCAGATACAGTGATCGCCCTTGGTGGTGGATCAGCAATGGATGCTGCCAAAGGCATGTGGATGTTCTATGAGCACCCAGATACTTCATTCTTCGGCGCGAAACAAAAATTCTTAGATATCCGTAAACGGACATACAAGATCGACAAACCAGAAAAAACCCAATTCGTTTGTATCCCAACAACGTCTGGTACTGGTTCTGAAGTAACCCCATTTGCGGTTATCACTGATAGTGAAACACACGTGAAGTACCCATTAGCTGATTACGCATTGACACCAGATGTTGCAATCGTTGACCCTCAATTCGTAATGTCAGTACCTGCTTCTGTTACAGCAGACACTGGAATGGACGTCTTGACTCATGCGATCGAATCTTATGTGTCCGTAATGGCCTCTGATTACACTCGTGGATTGAGCTTACAAGCAATCAAGCTAGTCTTTGACTACTTAGAAAAATCAGTGAAAACACCTGATATGGAATCTCGCGAAAAAATGCATAATGCCTCAACAATGGCAGGTATGGCCTTCGCCAATGCATTCCTAGGTATTTGTCACTCTGTAGCTCACAAAATCGGTGGTGAATATGGTATTCCTCACGGACGTACAAATGCGATTCTTTTACCGCACATCATCCGTTACAATGCCAAAGACCCACAAAAACATGCAATGTTCCCTAAATATGACTTCTTCCGTGCCGATACAGATTACGCAGACATTGCGAAATTCTTAGGCCTTAAAGGCAAAACAACGGCTGAATTGGTTGAAGCATTGGCAACAGCTGTTTACGAATTAGGACAATCTGTTGGTATCGACATGAGCTTGAAAGCGCAAGGCGTCACTCAACAAACACTAGATACAACAGTTGATCGCATGGCTGAATTGGCTTACGAAGACCAATGTACAACAGCAAATCCAAAAGAACCACTAATCTCTGAATTGAAACAAATCATCGTTGATGCCTATAACGGCTAAACAATGAATCAAGAACACCCTGCGGTATCTTAGCTGCCGCAGGGTGTTCTTTTGTCGTTTCATTTTTTTTGAGAAAGCAAGCTGGCAGTTGCCGCTTCCTTGCCCAGATCAGTTAAGAATGCGAAAAACAGCAATCGAACAGGGGGGGATCATAAAAAAGGAGTGGATGTCTCCACTCCGTAAAAGTCTCATTTTTTCAGGGTATCGCCAAGGCGGCTGCTTTTTTGCTCAAACAGATAGGCTCGTTACTTGCTGCCGTTTTTCTTCAAGCGTAGCATCTGGAAGCTTTGTTTTTCCAAGACGACACGCAAAATGCCGTCATTCAATTCCGCTGTTTTTCCATTGACGGGCACAACGTTGTTCGGGGTTGCTTCGGTATTGACAGCATGCAAGTCTGGGTGGTGCAAGACTTGATGGGTAGCGATTTGCAATGAATCATATTGACGCAAGTCGCAAGTGAATTCGTTGGTATCCTGCAAATCCTTATTCACCAAGAAAAAGGTCAAATAGTCATCTTCGTTTTCGATCGCAATGGCATCCACATATGAAGCTTTTCCATGGCTGCTATCGAAATCGGCCCCTCGAAGGATGCTATGCAACACGTGACCGCGACCATAGTTGCTGATCATTTCATAGGGATAAAAAATCGTTTGTTTCCAAGCGGCAGTATCGGAAGTCATGATCGGTGCGATCACGTTGACCAGCTGTGCCATGCAGGCAATTTTAACGCGATCTGCGTGCTGAAGCATCGTGATCATCATGCTTGCGACGAGTAACGCATCTTCGAAGTGATAGACGTCTTCTAATTGTGGTGGGTGTTGACTCCAAGGTTCGATTTTTTGATCCTGTTCATTTGAGTGATACCAGACGTTCCATTCGTCGAAGGAAATATTGATGGTCTTCTTGCTTCGGCGTTTGGCTTTCACCGCATCACAGATCGCTGCGACTTGACTGATGAACTGATCCATTGCGACATTGCTTGCTAGATAGTCTTGGCTATCGCCGTTACGATTGCCATAATATTGGTGCATGGAAATGTAGTTGACTTGATCGTAACAATGACTTAATACTGTATCTTCCCACATGCCAAAGGTCGGCATCGTGAGAGAAGAACTACCACAAGCGACGGTTTCGATCGTTGGGTCCACCAGACGCATCGCTTTGCCAGCTTCTTCTGCGAGACGGCCGTATTCATCGGCTGTCTTATGTCCTTCTTGCCAAGGGCCGTCCATTTCATTGCCTAGACACCAAAGCTTGATGTCATGAGGATCGGCCACCCCATGGGTACGACGGAGATCACTATAATAGCTGCCGCCTTTTAAATTGGTGTATTCAATCAAGTTTTTCGCTGCTTCGATTCCTCGTGTCCCAAGATTGATCGCCATCATCGGTGCCGTATTGACTTCTTTGGTCCAATCCATAAATTCGTTTAAGCCGAACTGATTGCTTTCGATCACCCGCCAGGCCAAATCGATTTTTGCTGGCCGTTGCTCTTTAGGGCCGACGCTATCTTCCCATTTATACCCAGAGACGAAATTGCCTCCTGGGTAACGGACGATCGGCACATTCAACTGCTTGATCAAGGCAGCGACATCTTGACGAAAGCCTTGCTCATCGGCAAAAGGACTTTCTGGTTGATAGATCCCTTCGTACACACAGCGCCCTAAGTGCTCCACAAAAGAGCCGTAGATCCGTTCGTCGACTGGTGCCAAAATAAAGTGTTTGTCTAAATACATCGTAGTTTCCTTCAATTTTGCAACCCCTTTCTTTTCTTTCATTGTAGCGATAGTCCATGAAAATAAACACTACATTCTGTCTTATTCTATTGACGTTTTGTCCGTTTTCTTTATACTAAAGGCAAGTAGGAAGGAGTGAGAAGTTGAACGTAACCTATTCAGGATTTCAAATGCACAATGCTGTTTCCGATCATATTTATCGACCCTCTGGCTTAAAGCATTATCTTTTCGTGTTGACTTTGTCTCCAATGGTTTTCACTTTTGAAGATGGTCATCAAGAAACTAGTGAAAAAGGTAGCTGCATTCTTTTTCCTCCAACCGTCTATCAAAATTATCGTGGCAAAGAAGATTTTTTTAATAGCTTTGTTGAGTTTCAAACGGATCAGGTGATCGAAGAAACCTATGCGATCCCTTGCAACCAATTGTTCCAGCCGAAAAATATTCAACAAATCAACAAATTGATCCAAAAGATCAATCATGAATCCTTGTTGCCACAACGGCACACGGAAGAATTGATTGCGGCGTATATGACAAATCTATTGGTCTTACTTGAACGCAATTTTGAAGAAAGCATCCCGCAACCACAAAATGAACACTATCAACTGTTTCAAGCGATGCGGTTGAAAATGTTAGTCAATTGCGAACAGCAATGGGATTTTTACCAGTTTAGCCGAGAGCTTTCCATCGGTAAAAGCCAATTCTACAAGCTCTATCAACAGTTTTTTCATACCACGCCCAAAGAAGATTTATTGCAAGCTCGGTTTCAAAAGTTTTTTTATCTACGCAGCAACGAAACACTGACGATTCGAGAGGCGGCGTTTCAATCTGGGTTCCAAAACATCAACCATTTTAATCGGCTCTTTGCGAAGCGCTATGGCTGTGCACCGACAAAGTACCAACAGGAGCAATAGGCAGGTCTGATCGGTAAAAACGCTGAAAAAAGTCCGACGAATTCTTGACGGATGAAAGAGAAAACGGGACAATGTCATTAGGAGGTGGCGTATGGATACAGAAACGATCGTAAGCGAACTTTCTAAACGTTCAAGCGAATTGGAAGCGCTACAAAGAAAATTGAGTCAAAGTCAATTAACGAACAATGAAGCGGCACAAACGTTCATTTTTGACTTAAAGGATTATTTAGATAGCTTAAAGCTCGTAACGGATTTAGTACCGTCAGCGGCCACTACAGCAGCGGAAGCTGACCAGTTGTCGTACGTCTTAGGTGAACAAAATCAAAGCATCCAGCAGCTGTTGGTTATTTTGGAAGAAGCCGAAGCAAACGACGACCAGCGCTTTTTTGGCAAAAGTGCGGGAGAAGTGCGGCGGATGATTGGCAGTCTGTCCGGGATCCTGGAACTAAACGGTCTGTTGCTGCAAGACAATCGTGGCTTTCAGCAAGTTGTGAAGGAAACTGGACCGCTTCAGGTGACTGAAACAAAGGAAGTCTCTGAGAAAAAAGGATTTCTCCAAAAGCTTTTCGGGAAATAAGCACTGATCGTCGATCAAAACATGAATCACTTGTACCAAAAAAACGGCACTTCACAATACGTGAAGCACCGTTTTGTGGTACAAGTATTTTTTTGCTTTTTGCCAATAGAAACGGAGAGATCAGAAGGTACTGACGCTGAAACCTTAGACTGAAATCGAACTTCTGGGGGGACATTCTTCAATCCCGTAAATCAGAAAGGTGTTTTCGGTAGCTTTTCTACTAGCATTTGCCAGTAATTTTTTTGCTAGTATCTAAGCTGAATGGTTTTTCTCTGATCCCCTTGGCTCATTGCTACTTTGTCCGCTGTGATAGTGACATCAAAAGATGGAATCTGATCAGAAAAGGCATTGCCTAAACACGCAACGAGCCATTCCTGTTGTCCGGCGAGAACGGTTTTGCTTATTTGAGGGATGACTGTTCGACTATAAAGTAGATTCGTGTTGGGTTCTGGCATCAAGAGGGTACCTTCTTGATGCGTCGGGAAGCTTTTGATACCGACACAGCCAACCGAGCTTTGATAAAAGGTGCCTTCTTTGCTAGAAAGCGCAGCACCATCAGCTGGTGCTGCAAAGCTGCCATTGACCAGTTGCAACCTTCGATCCGTTTGAATCCGATGGTAACGCAGATGCCAAGGATACATCGGAATCACAAAGGTTTCGATGACGATCTGCTCGTAGGGGCGCCAGCGACTATAGACGTAGTCATCTTCAATCGCAAAGGCTTCGTAACCAAAAGCTGTTTTAAAATCCGTCTGCCCCTCTGAGATCGCCAATGTATTATCATAGGCACCTTGTTTCAATAAAACGGTTGCTTTCGGTACGCTAAACCCAAACGTTGTCGAATAGACAAACTTTTCGTATTTGGCATTGCCGTGAGCATGTTCGTGGGAATGTTGCCCCGCAGTGAAAGCTTGCAATTCTGTGCCTTCTTGGTTATGCACCAAAAGCATCCGACTATGAAGATTGCGCACCGTTGTGGCAAAGGTTGGCACCTGCTCCTCAAGCGTCCAAAATTCAGCATCCGCTGGGATGGCCAATACACAGAAATTTTTGAAAGCCCAATAAGGCGATCCGGGTGCGTTATAGCCTTCAGCCATATTTAGGTTGGGGTAGGCATAGCCAATACTTAAAAAGCCTTCTTGCGTAAAGATTGGTTGGCGAAACCAGTAACGCATGTTTTGTAACAGTAAATATTTTCCTTCATTTTTTGTGAAGCCTTCATATTCTATATCGGCGAAAGCACCGACAGCAAAGAAACTTGATTGTGCAAACCGATACGTTAGACTACGACCAAAAGGCAATGCCGCACCGGTTTTCGTGAACCACTGCTTAAAGGATTGCGCAAACGTAGCGGCTCTTTGACAGTAGCTAAACTGATAAGGGCATTGGGAACGACAAGTAAGAACACTGTAAAGGAGTCCGTAATATTGCATCCCAAAAGGAATATAATAGTCGATTTGGTTTTCATAGCCATCAAAATACCAGCCGTCTGCTAAGTAATACCTCTCGATCTCTTCTTGATCAGCCAAAAGGGTTGTTTCTACAAAAGGCAATGCTGCCATTTCAAAGAAGGTATTAACTAAAATCCGAAAGAAGAGCCAATTGGTTTTAGGGATCGTGTGCTGATTGATCTGATTGAGCCAATTAAAGAGATTTGTTTGCTCTCTTGGTGTGAGGAGATCCCAAAAGACGGGTTTGGTAAAAATCAAATAGCTAGCAAGGGCACCCATTTCCACAAACAATTGGTCGTAGTCATGCAGTTTTCCCCAGTACTCCTGAGAGGTCGGGGTGGTGCCTGCAACGATCCCGGCATTGGCTTGTTGAAAAAGTTTTGGGTAACGAAGGCACGCTTCTTCTTGGCTGAACAATGGGCCCAATCCCCAGAGTGTCCGCAAAAAGCCTTCGACGTCACTCTTTTCCTGGGTGTACACTGCTCCTGAATTTCCTAGGTGGACCCTCCCGGGAGTTCCTTGTCGTGCCATACATTCGTATACGGGAGTGACCAGATCAACAAGGGCCTCTTCTAGATCGGTTTTGGTTCGAAGAGGGTTCTTACTTAATGCTTCTTGGAAGTTTCTCATGTAAACAGCTCCTTTTATTTGTTATTTTACTTTATTTAGTAAAATAAAGAAATGGGAACTGTTACATTTCTCGATTTTAAGTAAAAAAATAGTAAAAAATCGCTGGAACCAGTTACATTTTTTTGTCGACATCGCTATAATGGAGAAAATACGAGAGGAGCTACATGCAATGACCCAGATTTCCTTAACGATTTATGACCAAAAGCATCAAGTAAAAAAAGGCAAACGAACACCTGAAAGTGAACCTACCCTTCTGCAAGCGACGGCGGAAGACTTTGTCACGTTGGCATCCCAAGCGTATTGTTACGAGGACGGAGATAAAATCGTTGTCTCGCTCTCACGCAGTGGACAATTTGTGTGGGTCACACTAGATGAAACGCTGGCGACTACTTTGGTGTACATCAAAGGCAACGAGTGGATCTACCCCGTACATCTTAGTGAAAATGCCAAAGAAGCCGCGCCAGAAGGCCGTTTTGCTGGGAAAAGCCATTATTTGAGTGTGCGGGTAGCAACAAAAGAAGAACTAGCGGCTTACCGCAATGTCGCCTTAAACCCTCATGATCAAAAAGAATTCTTGGGTGCCTATCCGCATGCCCATGCCAATGTTGAAACAAGAGATGATGCGACGTTTTTCGCTTGTAACGCTATTGATGGCATTTTTGCCAATACGTCTCATGGCAATTATCCCTATGGCTCATGGGGGATCAATCAACAAGCAGATGCCGCTTTGACGATCGACTTTGGTCATGAGGTCCGCATCGACCAATGTGCGCTTACGTTACGGGCGGATTTTCCCCATGATAGCTATTGGCAACAAGTCACGTTGGCGTTTTCCGACGGGAGTCAAGAAATCTTGCAGACGGTCAAAAGCAGCCAGCCTCAACGGTTTTCTTTCCAGCCGCGAACGGTCACTTGGGTGAAATTGCATGAGCTGATCCAAAATGACGATCCCTCACCATTTCCAGCGTTGACCCAAATCGAAGTCTTCGGACGCTCCATTCAGGAGGAAAACGCGTGAATCCAGCAGATGTAAAAGAAGAAATTTTACAGGCGGCACAGGCGTACCTTGACACTGGTGAGATTCCCTATTTGCCTTATCAAGGCTATCAAGAGTATCTCGAATCGGGGAATCGTGTTGCCTTCGAATCCCATTATTTTGCCCGCCGACGGATGTTGGTGGTTTTAGGACTTGCTTATGAAATGGAGCGTAAGGCAGCGATCAAAGTGCTGTTGGAGCAAGTGATTTGGGAAATCTGCAATGAATATACATGGTGTCTGCCAGCGCATCTGCCGATTGTCGATGGCCAGTTTTCTTCGCAAGCGCGCCACACAGTCGATCTTTTTGCAGCTGAAACTGGGCAATCCTTAGCAGAGTTGTTTATGTTGGTTGGGGGAGACCTTTCACCAGTCATCACAGAACGAGTGTTGTATGAGATCGATCAACGGCTTTTTTTACCCTTCGAGGAGCAAACCTGGGAATGGGAGACAAAAGAGAACAATTGGTCCGCAGTTATTGGTGGCTGTCTTGGAATGACGGCGCTCTATGTATTGCCGAAAAAAAGCGAGCTACAATTGCGGATGATCAAACGATTGGATACTGCAATGCAAAGCTATCTCAACAGCTTTGGCGAAGATGGTGCTTGTGTAGAAGGCGTCGGATACTGGGCGTATGGGTTTGGTTATTTTCTGTATTATGCACAATTGTTGGCAGAAGTATTGCAAGAAGATACCTACCTAAAGCAGCCTAAAACCAGAAAAATTGCTGCTTTTCCTTACTACACGATGATTTCTCTAGGGCATTACATTCCTTTTTCTGATTATTCGGCGATCGAACTGCCTAGTGGCTTGGTCAGTTATTGCTACGAGCATTTGGGCGTGGCGGTTCCCCAATTATCGGGGGTCAGTCCGTTAGGTTTTGATCCTTGCTACCGGTTTGCCCACAGCTATCGAAATTTGTATTGGCATAACGAAGCGATCACACGTGAAACGAATGCCTCGTTTCATCACTATTTTGAACAAGCGCAGTGGTTCATGGCAAAAGATGTGCAACAGGATCTTTTTTTTGCTGCCAAAGGGGGGAGCAATCAAGAAAGCCACAATCATCTTGATGTCGGTCATTTTGTCTTAGGAACGACGGAGGAGTTGTTTCTGACGGACCTTGGTGCAGGGGAGTACACCAAAGAGTATTTTGACGAGAACACGCGCTATCACTACTTTCCCGCAGCCGCAATCAGTCATTCGCTGCCAATCATCAACCAGCACACCCAACGCCCAACAGCCGAGGAAGCAACGGTGCTACAGGTTAATGACCAGCAATTTGACTTAGACCTCAGTGCGTTCTATCCGAAAGCAGCGGTCACTGAATACCAGCGGCGCTTCGTGGTCTCGCAGCAACAAGTAACGATCGAAGACCATTTTGTCTTTGACGAGCACCAACCAAAGAATCTGGTGGTGGAAAACTTTATTACGAACATACCACCAATGGTGCAAGATAAGACCGTTCAACTAATGACAAAAAAAGCACGCTGTGTTCTTGGTTTTACCAGTGATAAGATCCAAATACAGCCAGTCACTTATCAAGATCACCATGGTGTACAGGCGCAAGCGTATTTGATTCAAGCCGAATACACGCTTGAGCAGACAGGGGAAATCAAAACGACCATTAAAATAAAAAAAGGGTGAGAAGGATGCGGTGCTTCCTTGCAATGACGTTGATCAATGCAAGAAGACACCGCAGCTTCTCAGCCTTCTTTTGGTTTTGCGGTAGATTGACGAATCACCAGCTGTGTACTTAAAAAGATGCGTCTGGCGATCCCAGGATTTTCGATGCGGTTATAGAGTAGCTCTAACCCCGTTTCACCCATCTCTTCAGTAAATGCTTGGACCGAAGAAAGGGGTGGGGAGACATAGCGGGACACCGAAATATCGTTGATGCCCATAACACTGATGTCTTCAGGAATCTTGATTCCATGAGCCGTTAGCGTATGAATGACCCCGATCGCAAAGGCATCATTGGCTGCCAAAATCGCAGTCGGCAAGCGGTCTTGCCACAAAGCCAAAGCCTGCTCCGTTAATTCTTCCCCCGTTTGGACATCCAACCGACTATTTTCTTTCACGATGAAATAATCCTCATCAAACAGCTGATAATGCTGCATCATATCGACATAGGTGTTGACCGTTGGCGTTTTGTACCGCCGATACCCATACATATTTTGACTTTCCTCGGCGCCGATAAAGGCGATTTTTTGATGACCAAGTCCCATCAAGTGAGAAAGAGCCAACTCCGTTGCTTGCGTAAAATCGGTATTGACAGAATCGTAGTCATCCAGGGGAAAGTTACTGCCAATCACACAGAGGTTGGGGTGTAGCTCATGGAGTTTCTTGACCCGCTCTTCTGTAAACTTGCCAATCGCCAGTAAGCCGTCGACGGACTGGATCACTGACTCATCAAGGTTGGAGATTTTTAACAGATCACAACCCAGTTCGGCGGCGCGTTTTTCCACACCTAAACGAATCGACATATAGTAAATGTCTTCCAATTCTTCATCATCCATCCGCCACTGAACGATCCCGATCGATTTGTTGTGTTTTTTTGGTACATCCACTGGTAGTTCACGCTGCTTTTGCTTGTTTTTGTATTTCGTATAATTTAGTTTTTCAGCTGCCTCAAAAATCTTTCGTTTGGTTTCTTCGGTCACTGAAAGACTAGGATCGTAGTTCAGAACCCGTGATACGGTTGATATTGATACCTCAGCTATGGTCGCTATGTCGGTAATCGTAGCCATAGAATCCCTCCTCCAATGCTTCTCCTCTTCAGTATATTTCTTTTTAGTAAAAAAACCAAGAGAGAAATTGCCCTCAAGTAAAAATTTTACTTTTTTTAGGAAAAACTATTGATTATTTTCCTAAAAAAAAGTATGATTTGAAATGAAGAAAGCGTTTTAAAAATGAGGGTGGCATGAATGAAGTGGATTAATTCGTTATTTATCCTGGGTCTACTTATGGGGTTGACTGCTTGTTCTCCAAATGAAGCAACGCAGACGCAAGCATTTTCCCAAAGCAGCGAAAAGCAATTAAAAGAACGAGCGCTTTGTTATTCTGACGAAGATTTTTCGCAAGGTGTCGTCCCGTTGCATGAATTCGTGAAGCTATCTGGCACCATCGTAAAGAGTGATGCGAAAACAGCAGACATTGAGAAAGGGGATCGATTTATTCTAGAAACAGCGGCTGGACAGTACCAAGTATTCAATGAACAAAGTCAACAACTGAAACTGCAAGATGTGGTGACGGTCTACGGAGAATATTATGGTTTTATTAAAGCGACATTGATTGAAAGGAAGGATGCGGATGCAATCACAGAAGCTGCAGCAATTGAAAAAGAATAAATTTGAAAGTTATGAAGATGTAGCAGCCGGCTTCAAAACGATCATGGATCAACTCAAACCCGCTTTTGCAAGCAGTCGTCCCGGTCATTTGGCTTTAGGCAGCCATGGGACTGTCTATGAGAAAGAGGTACAGGAACTTGAAGCGTTCTTGCGACCGCTTTGGGGACTCGCGCCTTATCTAACCCAGCAAGAAGATTCATTCATGGAAACCTATCTCTCAGGAATTATTGCGGGTACAGATCCAGAGAGTCCCGATTATTGGGGTGTTGTGGAAGACTTCGACCAACGAATCGTGGAAATGGCTTCGCTAAGTACCTTTTTACTATTAAACAAGGAAAAAACGTGGGATGTTTTATCCCAACGCCAAAAAGATAATCTCCATGCGTGGCTGATCCAAGTCAATCAACGAGAAATTCCCGCAAACAATTGGCATTTCTTTCGGGTTCTCGTCAATGTAGCCATGAAGCGTTGTGGCAGCAGCTTTTCCCAAGAAAAGATCGATGCTGACTTGGCATTGATCGAGACCTTTTATTTAGGGGAAGGATGGTACTGTGACGGAGTAGCCACTCAAATCGATTACTATGTATCTTTTGCGATCCACTACTACAGTCTTCTGTACTGTCGATTTGTCCCTGAAGATCTTGAAAGGACAACGAAGTTCAAACAACGAGCCACCGAGTTTGCTCAAACCTTCAAGCATTGGTTTGCAGCAGGTGGAGCTGCCGTTCCTTTTGGTCGAAGTTTGACGTATCGCTTTGCGCAAGTTTCTTTCTTCAGCGCATTGGTTTTTGCGGATGTTGAAGCATTGCCATGGGGAGAGATCAAAGGGTTGATCAGTCGTCACCTGCATCAGTGGATGCAGCAAGACATTTTTACTTCCGAAGGGATACTGACGGTCGGCTATTCGTACCAGAATCTGATCTTTGCCGAAGGCTACAATGCACCAGGTTCACCTTATTGGGCGTTAAAAACCTTTCTTTTGTTAGCGGTACCAAAGGAGCATCCCTATTGGCAAGCCACCCCAACGCCATTAGTGATCACTGAAAGAACACTGGCTCATCCCATCAGTAAGAACTTTTATCAACACAATCAAGACTTGACGCATGCCTTGATGTTTCCTGCAGGACAATGTATCAACTATCAAAGTCATGCCAGCAGCAAATATAGCAAATTTGTCTACTCAACGACGTTTGGCAATAGCGTGCCCAAGAGCAATTATTGGTTTTATGAAGGAAATTATGACAACACATTGGCTTTATCAGAAGATGACCATTACTTTCGCACCAAAGGATTGGATCGCCAGTATCAGCTTTTACCTGATCGGATCATTCATGAATGGAATCCATGGGAAGACGTCCAGATAAAAACAACAATCATTCCACTGATAGGCAGTCACCTTCGCATTCATGAGATCAATTCTCAGCGCGCCCTTTCTTTCTATGAGGGTGGGTTTTCATCACCGAAAGAGGCAACTGCCATCACTGAAAAAACCACAAGCAGCGCTGCGGTACGAACATCGATCGGCTATTCGAAAATCGAGGCGATCGCTGGCTATGAAACGAGCGATGTCCTACGAACGGAGCCAAATACGAACCTCTTGTATCCTGCAACGTGGCTGCCGTATCTAACTGCTCAACGACAAGCGGGAAAGCACCTGTTCGTTTCCCTCGTCACCGGCTTGCTTCCACAAGAACAAGAACAAGCAGTGACCGTCGAAGTGACAACAGACAACATTACGATCAATCAATCCGGACAAACGATCCAGGTTGAGCGAATAGGAGGAAAAAATGGAAACCAGCTATGACGTACAGCTATCACAATGGATAGCCGAGCAAATCGACTTCACCGTTAATCAAGTAAGAAAGAATACTAAGACCTTTGACACGTTGGTCCCACCGGCAGCAAGTGAACAGCTTGTCTATCGACCAGAAGCCAACCATGATTGGACGGCGAGTTTTTGGACTGGCATGTTGTTTTTGAGTAAAGAACTGACGGGATCAACAGAATTTGATGAAACCATCGAAAAACAGCTGCACTCTTTCCAAGAACGATTGAACCAAAGAATTGGATTAGAAACCCATGATATCGGGTTTTTGTATAGTTTGACTGCGATTGCCGACTATCGAGTGAACGGACGGGAATCTTCGAAAAAACTCGCGATTGCCGCCGCCAATCTATTGATGGCCCGTTACTCACCCAAAGCCCAGATCATTCAAGCGTGGGGCGATCTCGATGATCCGCAACAACGGGGGCGCATCATTATTGATTGCTTGATGAATTTGCCGCTATTGTATTTTGCTTCCCAAATGACCGGGGATGAATCCTACAAAAAAGCAGCCTATGCCCATGCCAAGCAGACCCAGAAATACATCGTGCGAGACAACGCCACGACGTACCACACCTATTACTTCGACGTTGAAACTGGAGCGGCGATCGGCGGCAATACCCAACAAGGCTATGCCGATGATTCCTGCTGGGCAAGAGGGCAAGCGTGGGGCATCTACGGATTTACGCTGAGTTACCTTTACACCGGTGATACCAGTTTCTTGAAGACTGCTCAAGACCTTGCGGAATACTTTATTGCTGAATTACCGGCGGACAAGGTCAGTTATTGGGATTTAGTGTTTAACGATGGTAGTCAGGAAGAAAGGGATAGTTCGGCCGCCGCCATCGCAGTCTGTGGCTTGCTAGAACTGGCGAAACATTTACCGATCACGCAGCCAAACCAAGCCGCCTATCAGGAAAACGCCTTGGCGATCTTGGCATCGTTAGCCCAAAACTATACAACGATCGACCATCCCGAATCAAACGGACTATTGATGCATGGGGTTTATGACAAGAATTCCCTCAAAGGGGTCGATGAATGCATGATCTGGGGCGATTATTATTACATGGAAGCGCTGATGCGGGTGTCACAAAGTTGGTATTCCTATTGGTAGTTTTAGGGGCGACCCTTTAAAAAAATGTTTAATGGAGGAATGAAAATGCACTTTTTGAAAAAAGGTTTATTAGCAGCAACGATGTTTGGGGCAATCGCAGCTTTGGCAGCCTGTGGAGGCGGAGCGACAGATGATTCCGCTGCTTCTGAAGATGGCGATATCAAATTGACCGTAACCACTTGGAATTACGATACGACACCTGAATTCGAAAAACTATTCCGTGCCTTTGAAGAAGCGAATCCGGGCATTACCGTTGAGCCTGTCGATATTGCTTCAGATGATTATGATACCAAACTGACGACCATGCTCTCTTCCGGAGATACGACAGATATTTTGACCATGAAAAATTTACTTTCTTACTCTAATTATGCGTTGCGGGACCAATTGGTGGATCTCACCGACCATATCGGATCATTGGATATTGCCCCAGCGCAAGAAAGCTATGACATGTATGACGTAGAAGGCAAAACCTATGCACAACCGTATCGGACGGATTTTTGGGTCTTATATTATAACAAAAAAATGTTCGATGAAGCAGGCTTAGACTACCCATCGAACATCACCTGGGACGAATATGAGGAGCTTGCCAAGCAGCTAACAAAACCAGACGAACAAATTTATGGTGCGTATCAACACACATGGCGTTCTACTACTCAAGCGATTGCAGCTGCTCAAAATGGTGCCAACTTGATCGATCCTCAATACGACTACTTAGAAGAATATTATGATCGTGCATTGCGGATGCAAGACGATAAAGCACAAATGGACTTTGGGACAGCAAAATCAACGAAAGTTACGTATCAATCACAATTTGAAAATGAAAAAGCAGCCATGATGTACATGGGAACTTGGTATATGGGTGCATTGATGACCAATATCGACGATGGCAAGACAGATGTCGAGTGGGGCATTGCGGAAATGCCGCAAAATGAAAAAGGGGAAGTAACGACATTTGGTTCTCCGACTGCTTTTGCCATCAATAAAAATTCAAAACATCAAGAAGCTGCGCAAAAATTCTTAGACTTTTGTTCCGGTGAAGAAGGCGCCAAAGTATTAGCAGAAGTCGGTGTCGTTCCTTCATATAAGACTGATGCCATTGATGAACTTTACTTCTCCCGTGAAGGCATGCCCGCCGATGAAGTATCGAAAAAAGCCTTCAATCCAGAAACCGTCGCGATCGAGTTTCCTGTCGATGAAAATGGACCAGCGATCGACAAAATCTTGCAAGAAGAACATGACTTGATCCTTGTAGGGGATGAAACACCAAAAGAAGGCATTGCGAATATGGAAAAAAGGGTGAAATCTGAAACAGAATAGTCCTAACGAGAGAAGGGACTTGGGCAAAAAAGTTCCTTCTCTTTATTAATGAAAGGGGGCCTGCTGGCAAGCAGCAGGAGACAAATATGGAAATAACCTCAAAATCAAAAGCAGCCAATAAGTTGAAACGCAAAAATACGCTAACCGCGCTGTCTTTTATTGCACCGAACTTTATCGGCTTTTTCTTATTTACCTTAGTGCCAGTTGTGTTCTCATTGATTCTGGCTTTCATGGAATGGGATTCCTTTAGTTCGCCTGAATTTGTGGGAATGAAAAATTTCAGCAAAATGCTAGGGGACGACACCTTTTGGATCTCGTTAAAGAACACCTTTCTCTATACGATTGGCGTCGTTCCATTAACGTTAGTATGTTCCTTAGGCTTAGCGATTTTATTGAATAAAAAAGTACGTGGAATGAAGTTTTTCCGTACTGCCTTCTTCTTTCCTTATGTCACCTCGTTAGTTGCGATCGCTGTCGTGTGGAACATGTTGTTTCACCCAACGATGGGACCAATCAATCAGTTTTTGAAATTTTTTATTGAAAATCCTCCTGGTTGGACCTCCAGCTCTGATTGGGCTTTGACGGCGATCATCATAGTCAGCGTCTGGCGTGGCATGGGGTATTACATGATCTTATACTTGGCAGGGCTACAAAGTGTGCCAAAGGAATTGTATGAAGCGGCTTCGATCGATGGGGCCAACAAGTGGCAGCAGTTTCGCAACGTGACATTGCCGTCCTTACGACCAACGACCTTCTTTGTTTCGATCATGCTGGTCATCAACTGTTTCAAGATCTTCGATTTGGTCCAAGTCATGACTGCCGGCGGACCCGGTCGAGCCACCAATGTCTTGGTGTATCAAATTTACAACGAAGCGTTTGTGAAATTTAATTTTGGTTACGCATCTGCGATCGCCATGGTCTTGTTTGTGATCGTTTTGGGCATCACGGTGATCCAGTTTAAGTGGAACCAAAGACAAGAACGCGTGTAAGGAGGGAGTACAGATGGAAAATACACTGAGTAAAAAGAATGTTCAAGCCAAACCAAAACAAAAAGCCAAGCTGTCGGTCGGCAGTGTCTCCTTGATTCTTTTATTAACATTTCTCGCGTTAGTGACACTGATCCCGTTTCTTTGGATGATCTCTGCTTCTTTTAAGACCAATAACGATGTTTTTAGCGTACCGATCCAATGGATTCCAAAAAGTTGGCACCCAGAAAACTATACGGTGATCTGGGATCGCATTCCTTTGCTGACTTTTTTCAAGAACACAGCTTTTTTGAGCATCATCATTACCTTGATCCAACTGTTTACCTCTAGCTTTGCGGCCTATGGGTTTTCGAAGATGCATTTCAAAGGACGCGACCTGTTGTTTCTGACATACATCGGTACGATTGCGATTCCTTGGCAATCCTATATGATTCCTCAGTTCATCATGATGCGCCAGTTCGGGCTGACAGACACGCTTTGGTCTTTGGTCCTCTTACAAGCCTTCAGTGCCTTTGGGGTCTTTTTGTTGAAACAATACTATAGTAGTATTCCTGACTCATTGTGTGAAAGTGCGCGGATCGACGGCTTGAGTGAGTGGGGGATCTATCGAAAAATCATTCTACCACTGACGAAGCCCGCCTTAGCGAGTCTGACCATCATCACCTTCGTCAATACGTGGAACGATTATATGGGACCATTTATCTACCTTTCCTCAACCGAAAACAAAACCATTCAGTTAGGGTTGAAAATGTTTGTCGGCTTATATGATGCCGAGTACGCCCTGATCATGGCAGCATCTGTGGTCTCCATTTTGCCAGTAGCGATCGTCTTTTTAGCAATGCAAAAATACTTCGTAGAAGGAATCGCTACTTCGGGAATGAAAAATTGAGGTGATCAATCATGTTTACCAAACCTACCTTTGAAAACAATCTTTACATGCGGATCTTCCGCTGGCTATATATTGGCTTTGCCCTGAATATCAGTTTTTGGGTCGTGAACACACCCTACACCCTCACGGCAATGTTCTTGGCAGTCGATCCTAGAAACCTCCTTTGGTTTGCATTGGCACTCTTGCTGATTGGGCCAAGCATAATCAGCCTCCTGGCTGCGATCGATCGCTTTGCAGAACACAAAGACATCGATCCTGTAAAAGATTTCTGCTACTTTTTACGAACCTTTGCCGTGCGCGGGTTTCTCTATTGGCTCATCGGCTGGCTGGGAAGTGTCATTGCGATCGTGGATATTCTGTTTGCGGTTCAATTTGAAAGTGGCAAATGGTTCGTTCCGTTCTTTCTTTTGTTAGGGATGCTTTCCATAGCTCTTAGTATCAACGCGTGGTACTTCCAAGTGCGTAATCCAAAAGCCGCTAAGAAAGATGTCCTGCGTACCGCACTTTTCTTCACTTTGAAAAAATGGCCTGTTAGTTTGTTAGCAACCTTTTTGTTTGTTGCCGTTTTTGTCGCCTTGATTTTGAAGCCGCAATTTGGCTTTACTCTTTTTCCAGTCCTTTTTTTCGGACTCCTTTATTTAAACTTACGGAAATTTCAGATAAAATAGAAAGAAAGTCGTCTACGAATAAAGGAGACGACTTTTTTTAGGAGAAAGGGGGGCTTGAAGATGGCAGAAACAGTCACACTTCAACCGATTACGGAAGAAATGATTGCTGAACTTTGGTCGATCAGCTATGGACCAAAGGCAGATTTAGAATGGAAAAAATGGGACGGACCGTATTTCCAAGACCCCGTGTTGACGTGGGAAGAATTTCGAACGGGGTTTGGCGCTAGCTGTATCGACAACCCGTTACGTAAAGCGATAAGCTATCAAGGAAGAATCGTAGGGATCGCTACCGCTTATTGGGAAGACAATACCTTGCAGCAGTGGTTGGAATTCGGGATAGCCATCTATGATGCTTCCCTTTGGAATCAAGGCATTGGCAGCCAAGCAATTCGCCAGTGGATCAATGAGTTGTTTGAATCACAGCTTCATATCCAGCGAGTCGGGTACACCACGTGGTCCGGTAATCACCGCATGATGAAACTAGGAGAAAAGCTAGGGATGACCAAAGAAGCCCAGATCCGCAAAGTCCGTTTCTGGGAAGGCACCTATTATGATTCCATCAAGTATGGCATCTTGCGAGAAGAATGGGCACAGCAGAAGTGAAGGTAGGGGATACGAAATTTTTTCGTGTCCTCTTTCGTTGTTGATGATTGATCAGATGCATTTTGCGTATAGTAAAGTACCTAGTAAAAAAAGGGCTGCTCTCCTAGCTGTATTTTGTAATTACAGTAATTACGTGGTAAAATAGACTATATATGTTATGAAGGAAAGGTGATTGTTTTGGATACAGTGAAAACAAGAAAGCAAGGAAATGCGGTAATGGTCACGCTAGCAAGTAAGTTTGAGATTCCTGCTGGTAAGACCTACTTTATCAGCAAAGAAGACGATGGTACGATTTCCTTGATTCCTAAGATCGATGATTATTTTTTAGCTGCTAAAGAGAAAGAATTTGTTGATGAAGAAGATATGCTAGCTGCTGATTTTATTGTTGAAGGCAGGCTGCTTGATGAATAGGCTCGAACAAGGGACTCTTGTATTTATTGATTTTGATCCCTCGAAAGGGAGTGAAATCAAAAAGCGCAGGCCTGCTTTAGTCATCAGCAGGGATGAGTACAGTTACACCTCAAATTTGATCATTGTTTGTCCAATAACGAGTACAGATCGGAAGCGTCCTTACTTTGTCGATATTCAACACGACAAATTGAAACCTGGGAGTAAAGTAAATACAAAGCAAGTTTATACGCTAGATTATTCCGAGCGTGGCGGTAGAAAGATTGAAATTTTAGGGAAACTATCAAAAAAAGAACTGATTAACGTTGCACAGCATTTTATGATGAACTTTAATTTTCCATTATAGTTAAAAAACAGCAGGATGGAAAAAGTGAAGGACCCTCACAAAAAACGAGTGAGGGTCCTTCACTTTGATTTCCTAAGAATACAAGGTTTCAACAATAGAGAAAAGAAGATAGTTGAAAGATAAAAGTAAAATTTCAAAAATAGTCGACTTTCTGAACAATAACCATGTACTATCTCTATGTAATACTTTATAATAATTCCAATGTACAGATTAGAAATATTTTAAAAAAGTCGGGAATAGCGTTTGAAGTTCATTCTCAATTAGTCTAAAATAGTGAGAAAGAAAAGATACTGGAGGGAAAGAAATGTCAGTTTTAGAAATCAAAAATCTACACGTCCAAATCGAAGATAAAAAGATCTTAAAAGGCGTTGACTTAGTGTTAAAAACTGGAGAGATCCATGCCATCATGGGACCAAACGGTACAGGGAAATCAACCTTGTCCGCTGCCATCATGGGCAACCCGAATTATGAAGTGACAGAAGGAGAAATTTTGTTCGACGGCGAAAACGTCTTGGAAATGGAAGTGGATGAGCGAGCTCGCTTAGGTTTGTTCTTGGCGATGCAATACCCAAGTGAAATTCCAGGCATCACCAATGCAGAATTCATGCGGGCAGCGATCAATGCCAAACGTGACGAAGACGACAAAATCTCTGTCATGGATTTCTTGAAAAAATTAGATGAAAAAATGGATTTATTGAATATGCCCGAAGAAATGGCGGAACGCTATCTGAATGAAGGCTTCTCTGGTGGAGAAAAGAAACGAAATGAAATCTTGCAATTGTTGATGCTAGATCCAACCTTTGCGATTTTGGATGAGATCGACTCTGGTCTAGATATCGATGCCTTGAAAGTCGTAGCAAAAGGCGTCAATGAAATGCGGGGCGAAGGCTTTGGCGCTTTGATCATCACCCATTACCAACGTCTGTTAAACTACATCACACCAGACGTGGTTCATATCATGATGGAAGGCCGTGTCGTGATGACCGGTTCGGCAGACTTAGCCAAACGCCTAGAAGCAGAAGGCTATGCTGGGATCAGTAAAGAGTTAGGGATCGACTACAAAGAAGAAGAAGCGTAAGGAGGCAAGGTAAATGGCAAAATTACAGGATTATCTTGAACAAGTCAACGTTTTTTCAGCGTTAAAAGAAGAGCCTGAATGGATGTTGGAATTACGCCAAGCAGCCCTTGCGAAAGTGGATGAACTTGCGTTTCCAAAAATCGAGCGGGTGCGTTACGAGCGTTGGCCATTGTTCAATATCGACGAACAAGCACTTGCTGGTGAGTACGCTTTGTCAGAAGAAGAAGTGGCAGGCGCAGTTCCCGCCTTTGACGCGATGGATAACCATCCGACCCTCGTTCAGTTCGATGACACCACCATCTTTGAGCAATTACCGCAAGAGTTGATCGACAAAGGCGTGATCTTTACCGACTTGTTTACAGCAATGAAAGAAGTACCAGAGTTGGTCAATCAATACTACATGACCAAAGCAGTGCCAATGGATGAAGACAAAATGACCGCAGCACATGCGGCGTTTATGAATAGCGGCATGTTCTTGTATGTACCAAAAAACGTGGTGATCGAAGAACCCCTTGAAGCGATTTTCTACCACAATGGCAATAGCCAAGCGCATTTCTTCAAACACATTTTGATCGTTGCTGATGAGCACAGTGAGTTTAGCTACTTGGAACGTTTCCAAACCAAAGGCGACCAAGCGAAAAAACTGTCTGGCAATATCGTAGTGGAAGTGATCGCCAAAGCAGGTGCGAAGGTCAAATTCTCTGCGATTGATCAGTTAGGTGTCAACATCACTACGTACATGAATCGTCGCGGCTATGTATTACGAGATGCGATGGTAGATTGGGCAATTGGAGTCATGAATGACGGCGACGTCGTGGCGGACTTTGATTCTGATCTTGTAGGCGAAGGCGCGCATTCGGAAGTCAAAGCGGTCGCAATCAGTGCTGGGCGTCAAACACAAGGGATCGATACCCGCGTCACCAATAAAGCACCGCATTCCATTGGTCATATCCTGCAACACGGCGTTATCAGAGAACGCGGCGTCTTAACCTTTAACGGTATCGGACACATTTTAAAAGGAGCCAAAGGAGCGGACGCGCAACAAGAAAGCCGTGTCCTAATGCTTTCAGACCAAGCCCGTGGCGATGCTAACCCAATCCTTTTGATCGATGAGCACGAAGTAACAGCCGGACACGCAGCCAGTGTGGGACGGGTCGATCCAGAAGAAATGTACTACTTGATGAGTCGTGGGTTGCGCAAAGAAGAAGCGGAACGTTTGGTGATTCGTGGTTTCTTAGGATCCGTTTTGACCGCGATCCCAGTCAAAGAAGTGCAACAAGAATTGGTTGCCGTTATCGAAGGGAAGTTGCTCGCATGATCGATGCCCAAAAAGTGAAACAAGCGTTTCCCATCTTGGATCAGCTCGTAAATGACGAACCATTGATCTACCTCGACAATGCCGCCACTACGCAAAAACCAGAGGCAGTGCTGCAGGCAATCACCGATTATTACCATCAAGACAATGCCAACGTTCATCGTGGGGTTCATACCCTCGCAGAACGGGCGACCCATTCCTATGAAGGCGCACGAGAAAAGGTTCGCCGTTTTATCCATGCGAGTGAGACGGCGGAAGTGCTGTTTACTCGAGGGACGACCACTGGTTTAAATTGGGTCTCCCGCAGCTACGGCGACCGTTTTGTCAATGAAGGCGATGAAATCGTGATTTCTTATATGGAACATCACTCCAATATCATCCCTTGGCAGCAATTAGCTGCTCGGAAAAAAGCTACCTTGAAATATATCCAGTTGACACCAGAAGGCACCTTGGACATGGAAGATGCCAAGAAACAGATCACAGACAAAACCGCCATCGTTTCGATCGCGCACGTTTCCAATGTTTTAGGCGTGATCAATCCGATTGCAGAGCTAACCAAATTGGCGCATCAGCACCAAGCCGTCATGGTGGTGGATGGTGCTCAGGCTGTTCCACATATGGCAGTTGATGTCCAAGCACTGGATTGTGATTTCTATGCCTTTTCTGGCCATAAAATGTGCGGACCAACTGGCATCGGTGTCTTATACGGCAAACGGCAATGGCTGGATCAAATGGAGCCCGTCGAATTTGGCGGTGAAATGATCGATTTTGTCCATCTGCAAGAAAGCACGTGGAAAGAACTGCCGTGGAAATTTGAAGCGGGCACACCAAATATTGCCGGCGCGATCGGCTTAGGTGCAGCGGTCGATTACTTAACAGAAATCGGCTTAGAAAACATCCACGCCCATGAAGCAGACTTAGCTGCCTACGTTTTGCCCAAACTGCAAGCCATTGAAGGTTTGACCATCTATGGTCCCCAAGAAGCAGCAAAACGCACGGGAGTGATCGCCTTTAATCTAGCAGGCATCCATCCTCATGATGTTGCCACCGCTTTAGACATGGAAGGCATCGCGGTACGGGCAGGTCATCATTGTGCCCAACCCCTCTTGACCTATTTGCAAGTCCCAGCGACTGCACGGGCCAGCTTTTACCTGTATAATACAAGAGAGGACGCCGATCGACTGGTTGACGCCATCAAGCTGACGAAGGAGTTTTTCCAACATGGCACTAACGAAATTAGATAATTTGTATCGACAAGTCATTCTGGATCATTCCAGCCACCCACATCATCGGGGCACCTTGGATGATTCAACGTACAAAGTCGAATTGAATAACCCTACCTGTGGCGACGTGATCCACTTGGAGCTCGCTGTCGAAGGCGACACCATCAAAGACATCGCGTTTACTGGCGAAGGCTGTTCCATCAGTACCGCCAGTGCATCCATGATGGGGGATGCGATTATCGGTAAGACACTAGCAGAAGCTGGTGAGCTATCAGGCTTGTTTTCTGATCTCGTCCAAGGAAACGACATTCCCCAAAGCGATCGTTTAGGCGATGCTTCCATGCTTGGGGGTGTGGCGAAGTTTCCTGCACGCATCAAGTGTGCGACCTTAGCTTGGAAAGCATTAGAAAAAGCCATTGCTGCCGACAGTACACAAGCATCTGTCAGTCACAGCCACGCCAATGAATCTGATACTGAAGAAACCAGCGAATAGACAACCGCACTACAAAAGGAGTGAGAACCATGGGTGTACCCGAATTAGAAGAATATAAATTTGGCTTCCACGATGACGTGCAGCCTGTTTTTAGTACCGGCGAAGGATTGACCGAAGACATCGTCCGTGAAATCTCACGGGTCAAGCAAGAGCCAGAATGGATGCTTGAGTTCCGCTTGAAGTCTCTTGAAGCCTTCAACAAGATGCCCATGCAAAACTGGGGCCCAGACCTGTCTGACATCGATTTTGATGCCATCAAATATTACCAAAAACCAAGTGATCGTCCTGCCCGTGATTGGGATGACGTACCAGAAAAAATCAAAGAGACCTTTGAACGCATTGGTATTCCAGAAGCCGAGCGGGCATACCTGGCCGGCGCTTCTGCCCAATACGAATCAGAAGTCGTTTACCACAACATGAAAGAAGAGTTTGAAAAACTTGGCATCGTATTTACCGATACCGATTCAGCCTTGAAGGAATACCCTGAGCTGTTCAAACAATACTTCTCAAAATTAGTCCCACCAACCGATAATAAGCTTGCTGCTTTAAACTCAGCCGTTTGGTCAGGTGGTACCTTTATCTATGTACCAAAAGGCGTTCGTGTCGATGTGCCATTACAAACCTATTTCCGGATCAATGCCGAAAATACCGGTCAGTTCGAACGAACATTGATCATCGTTGACGAAGGCGCCAGCGTCCATTACGTTGAAGGCTGTACTGCCCCAACCTATTCAAGCAATAGTTTGCACGCAGCCATCGTTGAAATTTTTACCCTAAAAGACGCTTACTGCCGCTACACCACCATTCAAAACTGGTCAGACAACGTCTACAACCTAGTAACCAAACGGGCCAAAGCCTTAGAAGGTGCTACCGTTGAATGGATCGATGGCAACCTAGGTGCCAAAACAACCATGAAATACCCAAGTGTGTATCTTGATGGCAAAGGCGCACGGGGCACGATGCTTTCCATTGCCTTTGCAGGTGCCAACCAAATCCAAGATACCGGTGCAAAAATGATCCACAATGCACCAAACACCTCCAGCTCCATCGTCTCAAAATCAATTTCTAAAGACGGCGGTGCAGTAAACTACCGTGGACAAGTCACCTTCGGCAAGAAGAGCGCAGGCTCTATCTCCCATATCGAGTGTGACACCATCATCATGGATGACCTATCGAAATCTGATACCATCCCATTCAATGAGATCCACAACAGCCAAGTGTCCCTAGAACACGAAGCCAAAGTCTCCAAAATCTCAGAAGAACAACTGTACTACCTAATGAGCCGCGGCCTCTCCGAAGGCGAAGCAACCGAAATGATCGTCATGGGATTCGTCGAACCATTCACCAAAGAATTACCGATGGAATACGCAGTCGAATTGAACCGGTTGATTAGTTATGAGATGGAAGGTAGTGTAGGGTAATTGAATTGATTAAGCTAGAAATGCCTACTTGCAGGTGTTTCTGGCTTTTTTTATTTTGGGTGTGTATAAAGTAACACCATTTGGATATAAATTTTTAGAGAGATTTAACTACTATGCAGTTATTTTTGCATTGTTAAGCCTAAATAAAATAATTAGTAGCGCCCAATTATGAAAGTATACGTTTGCTGAATATATGAATGATAAAGGTAAAGAGACAAAACTATGGTATGTTACAAAAGATAATTTTGGAAAAGATACAGCAATTGAGTCTGTTTTAGTATTTGATAAGGATAATAAAATTAGCAGATATAAGAATACTAAGTTAACTATCGGCGAAGTCTCTAATATGACAGATGTAGAGATATTAGAAAAAGATAAGCAAGATGAATTTGATTATCAATCAGCTAGGGTTCAAGGTGTACGAGAAGATATTGCAATAGCGGAGGAGCTATTAGAGAAAAGCGACAGTTCCATAGTAAAATCAGGAAAAGAAATCCTATCCAAGATAAAATCAGTTAATAATTTGAACCCAATTGATATCTAACCATCAGATTTTTATTTCAATTATTATCACTTATTCTTCAGGAAATCCGACGGATAAGGAAGAGCTTTCATTTATTATTCATGAAGTGAGTTACCCTGATTCTAGTTATACAGGATTATATAATGTGGGAGGAGATTTGTATGCGGTTGGGGACGATTATGTAAATGATGAGACAATCAACGAGGCAATCACTAACAAAGAATATCAAATGCGCACAGTGCAAAACGAGGTAACTTATGAAATTACGGCTCCGAAGGTAGTACGAGCGCCCAAAGTTTATGAAAGTACGTATAATTATTTTCCTATTGAGCCTCTGGGATGTCTATAGCCTTCAGACCAAAAGATTTGGTATCAATTCAATTTGATCAACCAGATACGGATATTGAGAATATTACCATTGATGAATAGTCTTGTGCTCCACTTTTTTTATGAATGAGGATTTTTTGTTTATTTTTCACTACAAGAAAAAGTATTTTTTAGAATTATTGAAAATATTCCACGATTTTTATTCGAAATGCTAGAAAATGGACAATGTGACTAAAAAAGTATGGTATCATAAGTGAAAACGCTCACTAAGGGGGTTGTATTATGCTTTATTTAACTGTTCCATTTGAACAAAAAGAGTTGGCTAAACAATTAGGTGCGAAGTGGGATCCAAAAGAAAAAAAGTGGTATGTTGAAAATTAAAATGACTATGTAAAGTTCAAAGAGTGGGTTGACGGATGTATTATCGTCAAAGACAACTTTCTAATTATTGAAGGTCAGCAGACGTGTTGGAAATGTCATGAAAATACGAAGGTTTATGCTGTAGGTGTTTTATCAAATAATATTATTGATTTAGACAGACCAACAGTTTCAGTTCAAAAAGATACTGGTTATGATCTCCAGTTATGGGCATTAAATGATGAAATTCCTAAAAAAATAAGAGAAGAACTTTCGACGAAGTTTGGATGTAAATTTAAATACTCCTACACAGAAAAGAGAAGCTACTTTGCTAATGTTTGTTCTCATTGTGACAGCTTACAGGGAAATTTCTTTTTGTATAATGAACCAGATAGTCCGTTTGGATATATGAATGACAGCGAATTGACAATATATAAGTATGACTTGAAGGAAGATGTGGGCTCTTGGTTGATGTTGGATAGGAGCATTTCACCAGATTATTTTTATTTAAGACGATGTAAGTTTGCTGAGAAATCGTGATTTATTAAATGTACAAATCAATAACGATGACTGTAATGAGGCGATGTAAAATGAGTAGAGAAAATCATGTAGTGCAGATAAATTAGGGAATAGGTACGAATAATATTGATGTGTAGAACTATTGGTAAAATTAATAGATGAACAATTGAAATATTTGTTTATAGAGCATTTGGTAAAGATGGAGAACGGACTGATGTTCTAAAATCGCGGATTTTCTTTTAAAATGAGGTTTCCAATTAGTCTTCTTTCTCGTAAAAAATCGACTATAATAGTTTTCTTCTTGTGACTAATATTCTTTTAAACGTTCATATGTACTAGTTTTGTTTCTCTTTCCTGAGATTATTTAATATGGTATTTATAAGAGTTAAGCAGTATTATTAGTATTACTTTACCGATAGATAGGTGGATGTATTCGCTTTTAAGAGTAAAGCGTACATAAGTGATTTATAGCTATATCATTCAAGTGTATTTATGCGAAAAACATTGTACTCTCTTAACTGAGAACAATGTTTTTTTGCTTCCACTTCTATACAATTATAGGGACGCAATTAACTTTGGAAAAAAATAATATAAAGTTACAGTAAGGACAAATTTATAGAATATTGTATTCAAATAGTTGGTCATACATTATATAATGAAGATAATTTCAATACAGGGAATTTTTAGATAAAATGCTCTCTTAAATTTAGTTCTTAGTATTATAGATAGTAGAAACTAGAAGAATATTAATTTCCAGAATTAATACTAGTAAGTTTAAAAGATTCTAAATTGTTCTAGTTTATTGTAAAAGGAGAATACGTTCGTGAATGCGGAACATAAATTTATTAAAGAAAATGGTATTTTCTATACTGATATAGAATTAGCTAGTAAAATGGTTGATTTATTAGGGATAGATTATAGGAGTGAGTTTAATCTTATTGAGCCAGCGGTAGGCGAAGGCCACATACTTTCTCTTGTTGTGAAAAAATATTTTATTGAGAATAAAGAAAAAAATAAAGATGAACAAGCTGATTTTTTAGAAAATAATATAGCTGGCTTTGATATTAGAGACGAAGCAATAACTGTTTGTGTAGACAAATTGAATGATTTATCAGAAAAATATATAAAGAGAAAAATTAATTGGAATATTCAAAAATTTGATGCTCTTGATAGAACAGAACTTATTGAAAATTTTGGAGCGTATGATTATGTTATCAGTAATCCTCCATATGTTTCAAGACATAATATGGATAAGAGAACAATCACTGCTTTGAGAGAAAAAAGTGATTTTTGCTCAAAATTCAACTTTGACTTATATTATTATTTTTTTGAGATAGGATTTGATTTATGGAATAGAAAGGGAAAAATCGTTTATATCACGCCTAATAGCTATATCAAAGCTAGAAGTGGTGAAGCGATGATGAAATATCTCATAGATAATTCATTAATTGAAGAAATTATCGATTATCAAGACGAGATGAAGTTTGAAGGAGCAACTACTTATACAGCAATCAGTGTTTTTTCTAAAGATAATAAAGTTTTACGAGTGAAAAATAATAAAGGGGAAAATTTGGTCCAGGTAACGTATAGAGATTTAGTGGGAAAATTTAATTATATGATTTATAGCCATGATTTTTTAACTGAAACTCAAGAAGATTTTGTTGATTTAGGAGAGTTCACTGAGATAAGAAATGGACTCGCTACATTGCAAGATAAAGTCTTTATAATAAACGAAAAAGAGATAATCGAAGAAACAGATAATTTACTAACATTTGTGAAAGAAAATAAACTTTTCTCAGTTGAAAAAAGTGTCCTTAGGAAAGTTATAAGAGTTTCAAACGTCGATGAAGTAAAATATGTGATTTTCCCATATATTCCCACGAATGAATCAAAAACAGCTTATTTTCAAGATACTGAGATTGATAAACGTTATAAAAAAACATACGACTATCTATCTGAAAGGCTTGATAAAAAATATCAGGTTAAATATGATTTATATTTTGGTAGAACCCAAGGCTTTACTTGTTATGATGAAAAAAAGATAGTAATTCCTAAGGTGGCTTCATTGGAAGGAAATCCATTTAAAATTGTTGGAAAAGGCTTCTTATTATCTGGTCTGTCTATTAAATTAAAAAATAAATATTTAGGAACTGATCTAAATAAAATTCTAAAGTATCTTAACTCAGATCTAGTAAGAGAATATTTAACCATTGCATCTAAAAATTATGCTGCTGGATATAAGAGTATTAGTTCTAATGATTTGAAGAAAATAAAAGTACCTAGAGAATATATTGTGGAGGAGGAAAGTTAAAGATGGGAAAAGAAATAGAAGTGAATTTTAAAGCTACTACAAGGACAGTAAATTTATTAGGGCGTGATAATGTTCTAGATTATAGGAGTGCAGTTTTAGAGTTAGTAAAAAACAGTTATGATGCTTTTTCAAAAAGTGTAAATATGTTTATAAATAAAAACTCAATAGAAATAATTGATTATGGGCAAGGAATGAGTCTTGAAAAAATCAAGGAAGTTTTTTTTACAATTGGAACTGACGACAAAACTAAAACTCCTTCTAGAAAAATGGCTAATAATAAGAGAATAATGAATGGATCAATGGGAATTGGTAGATTATCATTAGGAAGGCTGGGTAAGAAATCAACGATAATAACCAGTGATGGTGAACAAGCACATAAATTTGATTTAGATTGGAATACTTTTTCTACAGGTGCTGAACTTAGTACTATTAAAATTACTATTATAAATATAACGTTGAGCGAGTTTGAAGAAGAATATGCAAAGAGAAATTTAAGCAATATAGAAAAAAAGGGAACCATAATAATCGCTAGAGAATTAAATGATGATTGGAAACGCGGGGCTTCAAATACTGAAAAGGATAATTATGACTTATTAAAACAAAGTTTAGGAAAATTAAAAAATCCTATGAAAACTCAAAATTTAGAAGAATTTAACATATTTTTAAAATACTTTGATGATGAAATAGAAGAAATTGAATATATGATAGATGACATTTCTAGTGATGCAATTATAAATTTCACTTACTCACATGAAGATGACTTACTAATAATAGAAGGAGAGTTTTCTGAGATAGATTTAAAATCTTTTCCACCAGACTTTATCTTCCAAAAATTTGAAAATTTAAAACAGTATATAATGAAAGATGGAAAAAGAGCAAACAAGTTGTCTTTTTATGAAGAGTTAAAGATTAGTGAATTTATTCCAGAAAAATTTCCTGAAAATCCGATTGGGGATTTTGATGGAACGATTTATTTTACCAAGAATACTGGTGGTAGAAGGTATCCATTTATAAAAGAACCCGCTATTAAAAGTTACAATTTTGAGTATGAACCGGGAATTTCATTATATAGAGATGGGTTTAGAATTAGGCCATATGGAGAGAAAGATACGATAGGGTTTGATTGGCTGGATATTGATACTGAACGTGCAAAAGACCCAGCTGGTGTAGCAAGAAAAACTTATTTGATGCAAGCAAATCAACTAAGCGGGTTTATTAATATTACAAAAGAAAAAAATAATGTATTTGAGGATCAAGCTAATAGAGAAGGTTTAAAAAAAAGTGCTGAGTTTGATTATCTAAAAAAAACAATGCTTCAAATTGTTAAAAAGTTTTCAAAAGTTAGGTCTAACATTCATATTTGGTATAATGAGTATTTAAAAGATACTTCTGATATAGATTACCATAGTGAAAAAGGAAAAAGCACTAAAAGAAAGATTGATAAGTTATTACAAAAAAATAACGGGGATCAGAGTCAATTATTTAAAGATCCTGAGTATGAAAAGCTTCTTTCGCCAGAAACAATATTCGAGCTGTATGCTCTATCTGATATTACTGAAGAGAAAAATGATTCGCTTATAAGTGAATCTGACATGTTGAGAACTTTAGCAACACAAGGCGTCATTATGTCTACTTTTGCTCATCAAATAAAAAATGATAGAATATTTTTCAAAAATTCTTCAAGTGTACTCAGAAGTATGGGGGATTTTTATGAAAAAGAGTATGGTGTTGATTTTTTGAATATCGAAACTAAATACAACATTTACCAATATGCGGAGTCAATTGAACGAAAAAATAAAAGCATTTTAGGCTTTATAGAGAGCGCATCCAAGAATCCAACGAAAGCTAGGAAAAAAAATATTCAATTGGTATCGTATATAGAGTTGATTTTTAAATGGTGGGCAGACTCGATTAGAGATAACTATAATGAATATTCCTATACTATAAACGGCATAAAAGATTTTTCTAAATTGGATGCTGATCTAAAGAAAATTTTTGTTTATGGTAGTGATCAGCAATTAGATTGTATATTTTTGAACTTGATTTCTAATTCTTATAAAAGTTTTGAAGAAGGTAATGTCAATAAAAGAAGTATTGATATAAATATTTCCATGGAATCTCCTGATAAGGTTAAAGTTATTTATACAGATAATGGGCAAGGATTGAGCAAACAAATAAAAAACAAGAAAGATATTTTTGAACCCTATAAATCATATGATAAAAGAAACCAAGGAACAGGAATGGGAATGTGGATATTGAGTTCAATTATAGAAAAATTAAATGGTGATAAGAATCTGGTTTCGGAAATTGGAGATTCAGGGTTTATCATTGAACTTATCTTGTTAGGTGGTGTTGGTAATGGAAGTGAGTAATAAAATTAATATAGCATATATTGATGACGAGATAGATGTTATTTACGGTCCTTTAAAAGAAATTGAAGATGAAATAGCTAAAATGGGGAATGCTGATTTGCAACTCGCTGTGTCTTTTGTGGATATTAGAGATGAATCTTCAGAAGAAGAGTTTTGGAAAAAACTTTTAGATAATGATTATCACGGGATAATTTTAGATTATAGACTGGTAGATAGTAAAATATTTAAAACTGCGAATATAATGTGGAAGAAGATTAAAGTTAATAATCCACTATTTCCGCTAGCAATATATACTTCCCGGTTAGAAGAGGTGACATTGAATAGTAATGCAGAATCTGTATTTGAAAAAGGTAATGAAGAGCAAACAAAAAAAATGCTCGATTATCTTTTAGCTCAAATTAAACTCAATTTGGATACTGTTCAATCTTTAAAACGTGTTAATGCTGAATTAAAAACTGATCAAGGAATTTCCTATGCTGTAATTAAAAATGAAGAGAAAATAGAAAATCAGTTTTCATTGTTTTACGAGTCGGATTTTAATGAAGACGATGAAAAACAATTTAAAAAATTAATGGGTTATGCTTTTGATATTATAGAGAGATATAAAAAAGGTAATGATAATATATGATAAGAGAGTTGTATAAAATTGATTACAGAGGATATGAATTTATTCCAAAAAGAAGAGATGTTAAAGATGTTCAATCATTAAAATACTCTAAGCAAGGGGATAGAAATTTAATACGTAAATTTTTAATGGAGGATTTTAATTATAAATGTGCCTATTGTGGGTGGGGAAACACAGATTATGCAGATTCTGTGTTCCATATAGAGCACACTAAAAGTAAAAAGAAACATACAGAATTAATTGATGATTATCAATATATGGCATTAGCCTGTCCAATATGTAATTGTTCTAAAAATAATAAAGAGATTGATTACTATATTGATCCACTTGATCCCGAATTTAAAAAACTTTTTTATAGAAACAAATTTGGAGCAATCGTCACAAATAATGAATTAACAGAGGAAAAGAAAGTGATATCAAATAAGTATATAGAAATGATTGGCTTGTATAAGGAATTATACAAATTAGATTATGTATATGGATCGCTAAAGAAAATAATAGCATGTGAGATGGATCTAGAAGAAAAAGACTATGAATTTATTGGTAAAATAACAGAAGTTATCGAGTTTATTAATGGAGTGGCGCGAAGAAGAACTAATTATACAGATTTTTAGTGTAGAAATTTATAAATAAAACATTTAAGATTATCCGCAATATTGTAAATAAATCTTAAAAAAACTAACACCCAAACTAACACCAATCCCGAAAAATCATCAGAATTTCAGAGCATCGCTCAAAACAGCAGATGCTGATCTAATAGCATTTAGAAGCTGTTAAAACTTGTAGAAAACACTACCCCTTTGCTGGAAGGGTCTGTGGGGTAATCATATAGTACGAACTTCAAATGTTGATATACCAGCATTTGAAGTTTTTTTATTTATTGATTTTAGTCAGTTTCATGGGACTGAAGAATCAATTCTGATTCATCTGTCCCATGAATTATAGAGTCATTTCTATCGGTCCTAAGTTTATAAACGCTTAGAGACACTTAGCTTGATTCCTATCAATTAGTACTAAAAATTCAGTATAATTTCAGTTATTCCTTATAGACTTTCTAGCTTATCATCTATTATTTTTATTCTATTATTTTCCATTATTTTAAAGAATGGATAGTAAATAAAAATGCTGACCAAGATAAGTACGAAGCAGAAAATAATATTACGCCAATCCATACTAGAAAGATAGGCTTGCGCAAAGAAAGGTGTGAATGAGGGATCAATTATAAATCCTAATCCAATCCATCCAAATTGCTGAGCAAAATAAGTTAATAATAAAGAGACAATAGGTGTAAATAAAAATGGAATTGCTAAAATAGGATTGAAGACGATTGGTAATCCAAAGATGACTGGTTCATTGATGGAGCAGATTCCAGGGATTAATGATAATTTTCCTATCGAACGATATTCTGGAACTCTACTTCGCATCATTAGTAACACTAATCCCAAGGTTCCACCAGCTCCGCCAAGAACGGAAACACGGAACATTTGAAGATTCATCAAGTGGGTCATCGTCTCATTATTTGTCATTTGTTCAGCATTTAAGCCAGTTTGGGCGATTCCTAACGTGAAGACGATTGGGAAGATAATTGAGGAGCCGTTAATACCAAACATCCACAAGATATTCCCTAAAGTTACAATAAATAAAAAACCTCCTAAACTGCCAGCAATGTTTGTTGCAGGCGTTAGTAATTGCATTATTGCTTCTGGGAAAATTGTATTTGTTGTCGATAAGACAATTAGATTGGCGCCATAAAAAATAATGATGTTAGTAAGTAGTGGCACCAACATATTGATAAAGGTTGCGACCATTGGTGGGACAGTATCTGGAAGTTTCAGCTTGATATTTTTTATTTCAAAAGTGCGATTCACCTCTACGACAAGTAAACCGATGATAATTGCAACGAAAAGGCCATTCGTACCTAAAAAATCTAGTGAAATCATTCCATCTTTCACAGGAGTGCAAACCGTTAGAAAAATGACTACTGCGATCATTCCGTTCATGGATGCATTGAATTTATATTCATGAGCAAGTGAGAAGGCAATACCAAAAACACTGATCAAACCGATGATACCCATCGTCAAATTATAAGGCGCAGTAATTACATCATAATTTGCTACTGCAAAATATTTCCAACCGGCCATGAATTGCATGAAGTAATTTGCTGTTTCTGGGTTGTAACGGTCAATATTTATAGGTGGATTGGCAAAAATCAGAAAAAAAGAACCGATAACAATAAAAGGCAGACTGAACATCATCCCACTGGATATAGCTTTCAAATGACGTTGATTTCCAATTTTAGCTGCTAATGGACTCAGTATTTCATTAAGCTTTATGACAAGTGCAGAATTTTCCATACTATTTCCTCCTATACTTGCCAAGGGTTGAAAGCAAAAGCACTTGGCACGACACGTTCTGGATCATATTTCTCAATTGTTTTTTCATATTGTTCTTTGTAATTATTATCAATATCGGCTTGAGGAATTACTTTACTTGCTTCATATAAAAAATGTTCGGACCCTCGCCCCATTTCTTGCCCACGAGTGGTGTGTTTATCCAAAGCAATATCTGGTATTTCTGGAATATAGCCCATAGCGAAGCTCTTTATAACGATATTTTTGAGTAAATCGGATGAACGATCCTTTTCAGAATCACATAAGTAACGTATTGCATGGAAGAAATACATTGCACGGTCTGATTCATTATACTGGAATTCTCTACGCATCACGTTCAAATTATTAATCATGATGGCAGCTAAAGGATTACCCATTCCTACATCTTCTACACTAATTGCCAATAAGCGTCGCCATAATTTTTCTTCAAATTGTGGCGAGGTAATGTACATTTCATATGCAAACTCGCAAGCATCTTTTTCCTTTCCACGGCGAATCGATTTCTGTAGTGCAGAAATAACTTCATCTCCTCGCAGCCCGTTACGTGTGGTCATCTTTGCCCATGGATCTTGAATGAATTTACTTTCTGTCATGATATAATACTCCTAACTAAAAATTTGAGGTGGATCTTATGGATATTGAAATGCTTATCGACAAATATCAGTTGAACAATTCAGAAGCTGATGTCTTAAGATTTATGTGGAAAAATCGTCAGTCATTAAAAAACTTAGGTATTCGAGATGTTGCCAAAGCTTCTTATGTTTCTACTGCTACAATTATACAAATGGCTAAAAAAATTGGCTTTACAGGATATAGTGAATTAGTCTTTTCGGTAGGCAATCAGCGGCACAGTATGACCTTGCCTAAAATCTGTTCAGACAAAGAAAAAGAGACATTTATTCGTCTGATGTCTGATTACCAAGATAGACGAATGATGATCCTTGGATCAGGATTTTCTCAAAATATAGCAAATTATTTTTCTGAAGCTCTTAATCTACATGGTTTCCGTGCGACTGCCAATAGTCATCTTGAATTCTTGAGAGAAAATGTTCAAAGCGATATCCTGCTTTTTATTATCTCAAATTCAGGGGATACGGTTCGCTTAGCTGAATTAGCTAAAGTTGCGAACGATCATCATATTGATTTGATTGCTTTTGTTGGTGAAAAGAATTCAAAGATAGGTAACTTGGCGACATTAACAATCAGTACTGAAACATATACACCGAAAAGAATATCAGATTATCAACCCAATCTTTTTTTTGGAACAACATTAAATCAATTTGAAATCTTACTGAGTGAAGCATTATTAGCTATTTTTAGCTAGAAGAACGATGTGGCCACTGTTTCTTCATTCATTAGTATAAATGGTTTCAAAACGAATGTAAGGGTTCTCTCGATATTAAAAACATGTTTTGAAATTTAAAAACTTGTTTAAAAATCATACTCTCAGCTTTTAAATCAGCAAAGCTTCATTTTATTGTTCTCGCTAGTTTTAATCATTATTCGTATTTTATTTATAAGATAAGTGAAGTAGTTTGAAATAAAATGAAATTTTTTTTTGTTAAGAAAGGAACCCTAAGTGCTATGTAAGTGAAATAGAAATATTTCTATACATTTTTTGTTCTAACTGTTCATTAAAATATTTATAAAAGAGCGATTGGTTTATCTTTTTTGAATAAATGAGAATCAATATAATTGATTGAGCAATTCTTGTCACTCTCAATAATTATTCAAAAAAATAAATTCACCCTTGATACCGGTTTCATAGTATGCTAAACTGTGTCCATAAGTGATAGGGTGCTACTATTAAATTAGGCACGACCGAAGAAAGGTTTCTTTCTTTGGTCGTTTTTTATTGTTTGAAAACAACTCGATAGTTTCAGAAAAATAGTTATTCTAATTTTGAAGAACTATGCGGAAAGGGGGACAATCAATGTTTGTGGTAAAAAAACTGAATCATAATGCCGTTTTGATTGATGATGATGGAGTTGAAAAAATAGCAATGGGGAAAGGTCTTGGGTTTTCAGCGGTAGTCAATCAACCATTTGATCCAGTGTTTGCAGATAAAATTTTCACATTGGATTCAAAAGAAAAAACAAAGCGATTTAGTGAGATCGCTGCACAAATCCCGATTGAATTTATTGAGTTTACTGAAGAGATGATTCAACTGATTTCCACTAGGATCAGCTCTCCATTAGATTCCAATATCTATATTACATTGACAGATCATATGTATTTTGCCGTTCAAAGAAAAAGAGAAGACAGTCATGTAACTGCCATTATGCTGCCAGAAATGAAACTTCTTTATCCAACCGAATATGATACAGCTGTCGAGGTAGTTGAACGGATCAATCACCAGTATCAAACGGAATTGGGTGCAAATGAGGTCGGATTTATCACGATGCACATTATAAATGCGGAATTAGGTGAGCCCAATAGCTTGAACAGTTTGAAAATATTAGAAATGACGACAACGATCTTGAGCTATTTAGAAAAATCTTATTTAGAAAACTTTGATAAAGAATCACTGACATATCATCGCTTAATGATCCATATCAAGTTCTTGGTCAAGCGTTTGATTTATAACGAAGCCTCTCCAGAAGAAAATTTTGGCTTTTTTACGGAAACTTTTAAGAGCAGCGAAGCATACCAAGCAGCTTTAAAAATCAAGGAAATCATAGAAAACCAGTTTCAACTGGCAGTTCAAGAGAATGAAGTTATTTATTTAGCCATTCATTTAGCACGTATCTATTAAATAAGTGAATCCGGGCGTAACTAGTTGGTAGGCGCAACCGAATGAAACATAGCACACAAGCTATGCTCATTTGGTTGCGCTTTTTTAGCGGAAAAAGAAAGGAAGAATGAAATGGGAAAAGTAATTTTTAATTCGGATGATTTTGGTTACAGCTATGGTGTTAACTATGGCATTTTAGATGCCTACCAGCGAGGGATCCTCACCTCGACAACATTGATGGCAAACATGCCTGGTTTTGAACATGCAGTGAAACTAAAAAAGGAGGTGCCGGGTCTAGGAGTAGGGGTTCATTTGACCCTAACATGCGGAAAACCACTTTTGGAAAACGTTGATAGTCTAACAGAAGGTGGCCGATTTAGACCGTTGAAGTTTTATCAGCAACCATTTGCTATTGACCAAGATCAGCTCTATCAAGAATGGAATGCTCAGATTCAAAAAGTATATCGAGCTGGGATCTTGCCTACGCACTTAGACAGCCATCACCATACGCATTCTTTTGGCAGCAATCAGGAAGTAGTGATTGCTTTAGCCAAAAAATATGATTTGCCCGTCAGAGGAAACTTTGAGCGAAGTGAAGAAGTGCGGCATGTCGATTATTTTGAGCCGTATTTTGATGACGTGGGAGAAAAAGAGGTGAAGAAAAGACAAATTAGTACGTCTATTGAAGCCTATTTGAAGGATTTGTATAAAAAGCTTCAAGGGAACCAAACGATCGAAGTCATGTGTCATACTGCTTATTTGGATCAGGAGTTATTAGAGGGGTCGAGTTTCATTTATCCTCGTGTGAAGCAGGTTGAATTTTTGATTCATTCGTCGTTTGCTCAGAAAGTAAAGAAAGATCCGTCGATTGAATTAACTACTTACAAAACAATTTAATATAGGAGGAATGTAATAATGACGAATTTTAAAGCAAATGTACAAAAGTTAGGGCGGGCAATGCTGTTGCCAGTTGCAGCAATGCCGCTAGCAGGATTGATCATGCGGCTATCAGCTGACGACATGTTGAATATTCCCGTTTTGGGAGCGGCCGGCAATGCAGTTTTCGGCAATTTGGATATCCTGTTTGCGATTGGGGTCGCAATTGGTTTTGCTAAAACCAAAGACAAAGGAATACCAGCACTTACTGGTTTATTAGCAATAGCTACCTTGAAAAAAGGGTTGGAGATTATGAATCCAGCAGTAAGTATGGGTATTTTTGGGGGCATCATTTCCGGACTGATTGCCGCTTGGACTTATAACCGCTTTAAGGAACAAAAATTACCGATGGTTTTCTCTTATTTTGCGGGTGAAAAATTTCCTTTGACGATGGTCATGATTTTACAGACGATCTCAGCGGTTGTTTTCGGTTTGGTTTGGCCGATCATACAAATGGGTATCGACAATTTTGCCAAAATGCTGGTTGACATGGGGGCACTCGGTGTTGGGATTTTTATGTTTTTAAATCGATTGTTGATTCCCTTTGGCTTGCATCACGTTTTGAACACCTATGTATATTACGATTTAGGAAGCTATACTTCACCTAGCGGGGAAGTTTTCCGAGGAGAAATGACACGCTTTATTAATGGCGATCCGCAGGCAGGATTGTTTTTATCAGGATTTTTTGTGGTGATGATGTTTGGAATACCAGCTATCTGTTTAGCGATTTACAAAGCAGCGTATAAAGAAAACAAAGAGATGGTTAAAGGAATCATGGGAAGCGGTGCTGCCACATCGTTTATTGCCAATATTACAGAGCCTGTTGAATTCAGCTTTATGTTTCTCTCCCCTATGCTGTATGTGATCCATGCCTTTTTTGCTGGGCTAGCAGGGATCGTCTGTTATTTGTTTAATATACGAATTGGTTTCACTTTCGGAGCATGTATTGTAGATTATCTTATTAATTTCCGTATCGCGACAAATGCTATTCTGATCCTTCCAATTGGGCTCGTCTTTTTCGCCCTGTATTACTTTACCTTTTATTATTTGATTAAAGCGAGAAATATCCAGACATTGGGCCGAGAAACTGCGACAGAATTTGGGGAAGAAATATCTCCAGAGGAAACAGAGTTGGGATTGGCGAGCAAAAATTATGAATACATGGCAAAAAAAATGCTCCAAGCGTTTGGCGGGAAAAACAATATTTTGGATGCATACAGCTGCAACACACGCTTGCGTGTTGAAGTTGCTGATTCTTCATTAGTAGAGGAACAACGAATCAAGCAATTAGGCGTGAGCGGGATTATCAAGCCAACTGAAAAAAACTATCAAGTGATCATTGGGTTAGAAGTGACATATGTAATGGCTGAATTTGATAAATTATTGGAACAATAGAAAGGAAGAAAATAGGATGAAAAAACAAATCATTACCATCGCTGGAGGCGGAAGTACTTATACACCAGGAATTGTTCAGGCTATTTTAAATAATGCACAACGTTTACCGTTAGCTGAAATCCGTTTGTATGATATTGATGCAGAACGAAATGCAGATATGTACTTGATTATTCAGTTTATGCTGAAAAAAGAGGGCTTTTCAGATGTCCAGATCATTTCAACAGAAGATCCTAAGCATGCGTTTACTGGCTGTGACTTTGTATTCTCGCAGATTCGTGTTGGCGGAATGAAAATGAGAGAAAAAGACGAAAAAATCCCCTTGAATCATGGGCTAGTTGGACAAGAAACTTGTGGATTAGGCGGTTTTGCGTACGGCATGCGTTCAATGAAAGGATTGCTAGAGATCGTCGGTTATGTGCAAGATTATGCATCTGAAGCATGGATCTTGAATTATACAAATCCAGAATCGATCGTCTCTGAAGCGGTTCGCAGAACGTACCCAAATGCAAAAATGATCAATGCATGCGACATGACCATCTCGATCGAAGAAACGATTGCCGTCAACTATGGTTACAACCGTGAAAATTGGATACCGACATATTATGGGTTAAATCATTTTGGCTGGTATACCTCTATCTATGATAAAGAGCTAAAACGAGAAATCATGCCGGAAATTATTGAAAAGCTGACAACACAAGAAATGCAGGTTGCTGACTTTAATGCAGGGGATAATACTTGGCAAGAAGCGTTTCAAATGATGTCAGTCATCACGAGAAATTTTCCAAACAATATCCCTAACAATTACTTAGAGTATTATTTGTATCCAGATCTGGTTGTAGAGCATACAGACAAAAAATATACGCGAGCAAATATGGTGATGGATGGCCGTGAGAAAAATACCAAAGAAATGGCAGATAAAATCCGACGCGGAGAGAAAGAAGATGTCTTAAATTTTAACTTTGGTGAGCATGGACAATACATTGTGGATATGGCGACATCTTTATTAAATGATGAACGGCGCCGATTTATGCTGATCGTGCCCAATCAAGGAGCAATTCCTAATCTGCGTTCGGATGCCGTAGTTGAGGTGCCTGCTTACGTGGGAGCAACGGGAGTGGAGCCGATTGCACTGAGAGAACCGATTTGTGATTTTCACAAGGGATTAATGGAGGCGCAAGTGGCTGCTGAAAAGCTCCTTGTTGATGCTTACTTTGAAGGGTCTTATCAAAAAGCATTGCAGGCATTCACATTGAATCAGACTGTTCCGAATGCGCGAGTGGCTAAAAAAATCTTAGATGAAATGATTGAGGCAAATAAAGAATATTGGCCTGAATTAAAGTAGAGGTGATAGAACGTGTTCTTTTTTAAAGAAAAAAAAGTGTTGAGAGCTGTGGCAAAAGGCCAAATTATTCCTTTGGCAGCTGTAAAAGACCAAGTGTTTTCCTCGAAAATGATGGGGGAGGGCTATGCAATCATCGGTCATGACGGTCATGTCCATTCTCCCGTTGAAGGAACGATCGAAAATATTTTTCCAACGTATCATGCAATAACAATTGGCAGTAAATCAGGAGAGAAAGTTTTGATCCATATGGGGATTGATACGGTTGAATTAAAAGGGGCACCTTTTTCTATTCGCGTCACCACCAGTCAGAAAGTGAATTGTGGTACTTTATTAGCTGAGATGGATTTACAACAACTAGTTGAAGCAAAAAAAGATGCAGCTATCATCGTTGTTTCACCTGATCTGTCGAAAGGAAAACTGCTGAAAACAAATCAACAAGTATCGATACAAGACGATTGCTATCAATTTTAAAAACGCAAGAAAAGGCTGAGGTTTTCGCTCAGTCTTTTCTTAAGCGTATATTATAGGAGAAATGATGATATTCTTTTATTTTTTGCCAGCGATAGGCTGGGGTGTCATGCCGCTTATTGCGAAGCTGACTCGATCTAAACCAATTAATCAGTTAGTTGGAACGACAACTGCTGCTGTGTTAGTCAGTTTATTGTTTACTTTTCTTATAAAACCAGAATTTACAAATTTTTCCGTCATGATTGCATTTGTTTCTGGATGTTTTTGGGCGATTGGACAATACTTCCAGTTTTACTCGTTTCAATTTTTACCGGTATCAGAAGCAATGCCTATTTCTAATGGTACTCAATTAATAGGGACAACCTTTGTTGCCGCCTTCTTTTTCCAAGAGTGGACAAATGTTTCCATGTGGCTGATTGGCAGTGGAGGAATATTGCTGATTGTACTTGGTATATGGCTGACGTCATGGAAAGAAAAACAGACATTAGAGAATCAAAAGCGGACAAACCGAAAAGCAATTGCCTCTTTGTTGCTTTCCTCTGCGGCTTTAACCGTATATGTAGTTTTGCCGCAGGCATTTCAAGTAAGAGGCTCAGGTATATTATTTCCGCAAGCAATAGGTATGTGGAGTACATCAGCTGCTTTTGTTTTTTTTAAACAAAGAGAAATTGATTGGCAGCAAATCAGAAAAAATATTAGTACGGGCATTGCATGGAGTATGGCGAACATTAGTCTATTTTTAATGATCCCAATGCTAGGGGTAGCAAAGAGTTTCACTTTTTCACAATTTGCTGTTTTGATTTCTATGTATGGCGGATTGTTGGTTTTCAAGCAGAAGAAAAAGCGTAAAGAATTTCTTTTATTGAGCTTAGGGGGAGCTTGCATAATTGGAGGAATATTGCTGATTGGTTTCATCAAGTGATTTTGAAAAAGACGAGTTTAATAAGATGTTTCAGTGCTCTTCATTCGTCAAATGCTTTAAGAACAAAAATCACAATGCTATACTAGAATCAATAGTATTCGATTCCTTTGTATTGTAAACATGTATTTTATGTGAAAGCATTTTTCAATACAACAACATACAAAAACAAGTGAGCCACGGAGAAATAACTCTATAACCAACCACTTACAAGACTATATGAAATCAGAGTCCGTATTAAAAGGGATGGATAACTATTCGCCAATCATTCAGAGATGATAAAAACCGATCATCCAAAAACTCTTAACCCTACAAAACGAAAGGAGCCAGGCCTACCATGCAAAACCACCCCTCTTCAATGGAACGGATCAATAAATTCCGAGATGATCGCAATTGGCGACAATTTCATAATGAAAAAGATCTAGCTATTTCTATCTCCATCGAAGCCGCCGAATTGTTGGAGATTTTTCAATGGAAAACACCTAAAGAAGCCACTCAAAATTTCGAACATCTAAAAGAAGAAATTGCCGATGTTCTGATTTATTCTTATATGCTGGCAGACAATTTGGGTCTTGATATTGATGAGATCATCAAAGAAAAGCTGGAAAAAAACAACATGAAGTATCCGGTGAAAGAAAGTAAAGATTCGAAAAAGAAGTATAATGAATTGTAACAAAAAAGAAGCAAGGACGCTGCAAGTTCTTGCTTCTTTTTTTGATGGAATAGGAGCAGCAACGGCTTTCTGAATTCATCTGCGATTGGTTACGAACGTCAAAAATCTGTCATAATTGAGAAAGTTGAAGATAACTTCAAATTGGTTACAATTTTTCGGAAATTTGAAGTTAACTTCAAATAAGCGCAATTTTTGATAAAAAATGAAGTTAGACCTAGTATCTGCTAGAGCAAAAACAAGATTATCCTATCCGAAAATGAAGACAAGATCATCGGTAAAAAATCGGCAACAATGAAGGTCGTTTTCTATCAAAAATATTTCTCCCCAAAAACCTAAAAAACCTATTGCCCCCCAAGCCCTCTTACTGTATAGTAAACAAGAATATTTCGTGAAAATAACCAAAAACAAATAATTAAAAAGACTTTGTTATTGAAAATTGCGATTAAACGATGCTGTAAACGGAATGTAAGAAGGAGAAAACAATGACGTATTTAACAAACAATTTTGTGAATTGCATGATCACTTTAGGGTTTATCTTCATCCATCTATTTTCAAATGTTATCTCATCCAGAAAACTAAACGTGCAATACATGAGCTCCTTTGCCGCTGGGGTAGGAATCTCCTATGCGATCGTTCATCTATTGCCCCATTTGGCGTATTTTCAAACGGTGTTGATTGATGAATTTGGCTGGGACTCGGGGATTTTTTATAGTCATGGGGTCTATGGCATCGTTTTGTTTGGCTTAGTCTTCAGTTACGTGATCTACAAAATCGATGAGCGGACGTTTATGGTGTTAGAAAAGAAAGACATCACCAGTGCCAAAAACGCCTTTTTTTGGTCGGATATCGCTTTTCATGTGATTTATAATATTATGATCGGCTATATCGTGATTGCCAATACGCTATCAGAGCGTTTCTACATTTTGACCTACTTTATCGCTTTTGGTTTGCACTTTCTCATGAACGATTGGTTGCTCTATCACCATCATGGTGCCCTTTATAACAAATATGGCCGCTTTGTGCTTTCCTTCAGTATTTTCGCGGGAGCGGCGTTCTCCCTCTTTGTATCATTGCCCTACTATTTGGTGGTCATCATTGAAGCCTTGATCACCGGCGCTTTGCTGGTGAATATCATCAAATTTGAGTTACCCAATGAAGGGGAAGGCAGTATTCGTGGGCTATTGGTAGGCACGATCTGCTCTGGAATTTTGTTTGTATTTGTCTAGCGCGAAAAGGAGGACTGAATCATGGATGATTCGGTCCTCCTTTTTTTATAAATACGCAAAGCAATCACTATTTTCTATTTCAATCGAACAAATCACAATAGTTTTTTATTTTTTTGACCATTATTTACAATTTTATTGCAATGTTCGCTTGCTTTTCCCAAAAACATTCTATAAAATGTAAGCGAATAGAAACCAAAAAAATAGGCACCCCGTAATTCTGTTGGCGCAGACTTACGAGGCCCTGATCAGTCAGACCCCTAAGCAGGATGACCAATCAAGTTGCCATAGTTGATCGCCAAAGGCATCAACGTGTTTATTGTACCCGATTTCCTTGTCGATTTCTAGTAGATTCAGGCAGGTTTTTGGGCAAAAACCGTGGGATGCTGGACGCTTATTTTGCTATGCCAAAGGCATTGGACAATCTTGTCCAATGCCTTTTTTGTCGTTTGAAACGGTTCATGCGCAGGATCGTTTGCGGCAAATAAAAGGTGTGAAGATCAGTTGAGAACAGTTGCATGGAAAATAGGCAGTCATAGTTGAGAAATCCAATGCCTTGCGTTCTTACTGTGTTCATAACAATAGCGTTTTGGCGATCAGCACTTCAATCCTAGGTTCTTGAAGGTGGCAAGCCTTGGTTTCTATTCACACTTCGAAAAGATACCTGAACGCACTCTTTCAGCGATCTTTTAAGGTTAAGGAGGAAGCTTATGAAGGATTCGTTAAAGAAATTTATGGAAGAAAAAATGCTGCCATGGGGAATGAAAATTGGCGGTGAAAAGCATCTGGTTGCCATCCGTGATGGACTTGTCACCACGATGCCTTTGATTATTATCGGCTCCATTTTTGTTATTTTATCTAACGTTCCATGGGAAGGCTTTAACCTATTTGTTACGAGTATTTTTGGCGGGGAATGGCGCAGCAAATTAGACTTTGTCGTTCAAGTGACCTTTGGTGTGATGGCGCTGTTCAATTCCTTTGCTATTGCGTATAGTTTAGCAACCACTTACCGCGTCAGCGGTTTATCTGCCGGTGTATTGGCAGCGTCGATTTTTCTTTTAGTCACTCCGATTGAAGATGGCGGCATTCAAATGTCTTATCTTGGTAGCCGCGGGCTGATCGTAGCAATCATCACCAGCCTGATCACGGCGGAGATTTTCCGATTATTCGTACAAAAGAATATCGTGATTCGCATGCCAGAAAACGTTCCCCCGGCGGTCAGTCGCTCCTTTATTGCATTGATCCCCTCATTCTTTTGCCTCTCGCTTTTCTGGGTGATTCGTTTATTAGTGGAATCATTCGGCAACACGAATGTTCATGATCTGCTGTACAGTCTTGTGGGACAGCCATTGTCGATCATTGGCGGAGGCTTTATAGGCGGACTGTTTGCCATTATGTTTACGTCATTGTTTTGGTCAGTGGGCATCCACGGTTGGGACTTGGTTCTGAGCGTCCTGCAGCCGACATGGATTCAAATGATCGATGAGAATCGGATCGCTTTTCAAAACGGCGAAACGATTCCGCATATCATCAATTATACTTTTATGAATACCTTTGTCTGGATTGGTGGGAGTGGCGTGATTTTGGGCTTGGCGATCTTGCTATTAGTCAGAAGTAAAAGTAAGTATTTAAAAGAGTTGGGGAAACTCGGATTTCCATCAACGGTTTTTAATGTCAATGAACCCATCATGTTTGGGTTGCCTGTTGTCATGAATCCATTGATTTTGTTCCCATATATTCTGACGCCGGTCGTGTGCTATGTCATCTCTTATACGACAGTTGCCATGGGGATCGTCCAACCTGCCGTCGTTTTGGTTCCCTGGTCGATGCCGCCAATCATCGGCGGTTATCTAGCCACAGGCGGACATATTTCGGGGGCAATCTTACAGCTGGTGAATCTGACGATTTCTATCGCCATCTATTATCCATTCTTCAAAATGCTAGATAATCGGACATTAGCCAGTGAACTCGGTTCAGAAAGTGGGGCATAAAATGAAGACAAAACGATTATTGAATTGCACGGCAGCTGATTTTAAATCATTTGATAAAGACCAACTATTGGAAAGTATCCGAGGAAGTGCCGGTCGGACGATCGTAGCAGAAAATGATGTCCAAATCGATCCGATGTCTAGAGGAATCACTAATGCTGAATTCGTCGCTGCATTTGGGGCGGATTTGATTTTGCTGAATCTATTTGATTGCGAAAACGGCGCTATCAAAGGATTACCGACAACGGATGACCCCATTCGCTTTTTGCAGTGCTTAACGGGGCGGCCTATTGGGGTCAATCTTGAGCCTGTCGACGATTGTGCGGAACAGATGGAACAGTTGACAACTATCGCTACTGGGCGTTTGGCAACAAAGAAAAACATGGCTCGTGCAGAAGCACTTGGATTTGATTTTATCTGTCTGACAGGAAATCCTTCCACTGGCGTTTCAAATAAGGAAATCACAGCGGCAATCCAACAAGCAAGAGCCGTTTTCTCTGGGATCATTATTGCTGGAAAAATGCACGGAGCTGGTGTCAATGAACCCGTGTTAGATGAAGAAATTGCGTCTGCATTCATTCAAGCAGGAGCCAATGTTATTCTTGTACCCATTGCAGGCACGATTCCTGGTCTGAGTGAACAACACATGAGTGATCTTGTAGCCTTTATTCACCAAAAAGGGCAGTTGGTCATGGGCACCATCGGTACTACACAAGAAGGTGCAGATAGAGGCACGATCCGTGCCTTGGCATTGACTAGCAAACGTGCCGGTTGCGACCTTCATCATATCGGAGATGCGGGTTTTTCTGGGACCGCTGATCCCGAGAACATCTTGCAACTATCGATCGCCATCAGAGGCAAGCGCCATACCTATCACCGAATGGCCGTCTCAGTGAACCGTTAGGTGGAACAAATGGTCACATGCCTATGAAAGGCAAGAATTGTTAGAAGAATTTTTCGTTGAGTGTTGAATAATGAAGCAAGACCGAAACAGAGAGTGAGTTCTTTGTTTCGGTTTTTTATAGTGAGTAGCATTGAAGTGTGGATAAAGTGTTTTTATAATAAATCTATCGGAGGTGCGTATGTTTAAGATAGGTGAATTTTCAAAGCTCTCTCAAGTGAGTATCAGAATGTTGCGTTACTATGATGAGATGGGTCTATTAAAGCCCGGTAGGATTGATATGTTTACTGGTTATCGACTGTATTCGGCTGTTCAATTGCCTGAACTCAATAAAATACTCTATTTACGTGATAGCGGCTTTAGTGTAGCAGAAATTGCGGTGTTGCTGAAAAACCAAGAGCAGGACTTCCTTGCAGAACAATTAGAAAGAAAAAAAGATGAAATTGAGACAACTATAGAGGCGGAAAAACAAAAATTAATCAAACTAGAAGTGGCTAAATTAGAATTGACGAAGGAACGAACAGAGCGCCATTATCAGGTCACAATGAAAGCAGTCCCGAGTTATCATGTGCTCTCCCTTCGCAAAGTCATACCAAATTATTTTGCTGAAGAGGAACTGTGGAGAGAACTAGCCACTTTTATGGAGCTTCATAAAATAAAGAATTTCGGACAATCATTTTCGATTTATCACGACCAAGAGTTTAAAGAAAAAAATGTCGATGTTGAATTGTGTGTGCAAGTGAAAGCAGGCCTGCAAGTAGATTCCAAAGTATTTTCCATCTACGAAACGGAAGCAGTGCCAATTATGGCGTGCACGATGGTGTACGGTGCATTCTCCAACATAGCCAACGTCTATTTGTCCTTGGCTGAGTGGCTACAAGAACATCCTTATTACCAAATGGACGGACCAGACAGGCAAATCGTGCATCGCGGTCCTTGGAATGAGCAGGAGGAAAGCAATTATTTGACTGAAATACAAATACCACTCTTAAAACGATGAGTAGCAGATTTTTTCTATTTTCTCTTGACTCTCACATTGTGTCAGGCACTATTCTAAGAGCACAAAGAGGAAATGGAGGAAAGAAAATGACAGAATATAAACTACAACCGATCGGAATCATTCAAAACAATGAGGACGGATGCTTGCTCAAGCTAAAGAAAGAATATGTTCCAGCTTTGGCAGGGATTGAAGGATTTAGTCACTTTCAATTAGTATGGTGGTTCAGTGATTTTGCGGATGCAAAGTATCGAATGATTTTGGATGCTGAGCAACCCTATAAACATGCGCCTGAAAAAATGGGGATTTTTGCTACGAGATCACCCATCCGACCAAATCCAATTGCATTAAGTGTTGTTCAAGTATTATCAGTCGATGTTGAGAAAGGAATTCTTTCTATTCCTTATATTGATGCAAACGACCAAACGCCACTAATAGATATCAAACCGTACACACCAAGTTTGGATCGAGTAGAAGTGCCCAGAGTTCCTTCCTGGTGCCATCATTGGCCGAACAGTTTAGAAGAATCTGCTGATTTTAATTGGGAAAATGAATTTAATTTTTAGAGGATGAAAAAATAGAGGAATCAATCGGAAGATTGTTGGCGCAACAATGAAAATTTAAGCAATGTCGATGTTCGATTCAAGTAAAGAAAAAACGCGGTTTGTTTTTAAGGGACATCCTCCGCTATAATTGGGGGGAACATTAGGAAGAGCGAAAGGAGTACACCACATGCTAACAGGCAACAAAGTCACTTTAACCCCTGCGGAAATCAAAGATAAAGAAGCGGTCTATCAATGGTGTTTTCATTCTGAAACCACAAAATATCATTCCGGACCACCTTCTTATCCTAATGCACCGATCGCCACTGAAGCAGAGTTTTTTGAGGACTATCAAGAGTATTACTTTACTGGTGCCCAACCGCAAGATGGCAGAGGCTTTTTGATTCTACATGCAGGTGAACCTATTGGCTTTATTAGTTACTCCTCGTCTCATCTAAAAGACGGCATAGCAGAATTGGATATCTGGTTGAATCGAGAAGATCATTGCGGCAAAGGATTTGGTACCGATGCGATCGTCACCCTCGGTGATCATTTACATGAAACATTCGGCATTCAAAAATTGATGATGCGGCCGTCGAGAAAAAATATCCCTGCAGTCAGATCTTACGAAAAGGCTGGTTTTACGCAATCTACCCAAGACCTTGCTGACTATTTGTTGGAAGAGTATCTTGCTTTTTATGCCGAAGGGGATTATGGGGCAGAAGAAACGGTGACATTGATCAAAATGTTTCCGTCAACTGTATTGAGCTGATCTGGCTGATCTGGCCGATCTCTAACATTCGGCTTCAAACGATTAAAGGTTATTTCATGAAAACAGTCCATTTCACTTTGCAAGCAAGGGGAAATGGACTGTTTTTTACCTTTTAGCAATTTAAGGTCATTCAAAATACTCCTTCTTCGCTCTATCTTCTAACTTCGTTCGCACTCTAAATTCCTTCCTATGCAACAGTTATTGAAAAATTGCATAAGCCCTCTATCCTTGCTATTCCAACATTGAGAACAAAACATAAAATAAACATAGTTTTTTTGCAAAATTCCGAGAAACAGCGAGAATGTTTGTGCTATAATGGTCGCTCACTGTAAAAATTCAATAGAATCTGGGAGGGTATAGCATGCAGGAATACATTACGATCCACAACGCCAGGCAGAACAATTTGAAGGGCTTTGACTTGAAGATTCCCAAAAGAAAAATCACGATTTTCACGGGTGTCTCTGGTTCTGGCAAGTCATCGATCGTCTTTGACACGATCGCACAAGAAGCTGGTCGACAGCTGAATGAGAACTTTTCGAAATTTGTCCGCAACTTTTTGCCAAAATACAGCCAGCCCGATGCGGATGCCATCGACAATCTTTCGATGGCGGTAGTAGTTGATCAAAGCCGTTTAGGCGGCAATTCCCGCTCTACATTAGGGACGATCACGGATATCAACCCCTTGATCCGCTTGCTTTTTTCTCGTCTTGGTCAACCGTATTTAGGTCCTGCATGGAATTTTTCCTTCAATGACCCTCATGGGATGTGTCTCACTTGCGAAGGGATTGGGCGGATCGTCGGGTTAGATTTAGAAAAGGCACTGGATCTTGAAAAGTCCTTGAACGAAGGGGCGATCCTGCTTCCTGGCTACAAAGTCGGCTCTTGGCTACTGAAGTCCTTCACCAATACGGGCTTTTTTGACAATGACAAGCCGTTGGAAGAATATAGCGAAGAGGAAATGAACCGCTTTTTGTATGCCCAAGGAGAAAAAATCGATTCCTTGTATATGGAAGGCATGAGTTCCACCTATGAAGGCTTAGTCGCTCGTTTTAATCGCTCCAATATCAAAGGTGGCAATGAAAGCTCCGCTGCTACGCAGAAGAAAATCGCTTCTTTCATGAATGAGCAGAAGTGTCCTGACTGTCAGGGAAAGCGATTCAATCCACAAGTACTCGCGTGTAAAATCGCGGGCTATTCGATTGCGGACGTTTTGGCGATGCAAGTGGATGAACTATTGACGGTTCTTCAAGAAATCTCGGAGGAGAGTGTCCAACCCCTGCTTCAAAACATCCAAGCGAGAATCACTGATCTGATCAATATCGGGTTGGATTATGTTTCCTTAGACCGTGAAACAACGACGCTTTCTGGTGGGGAAAGTCAGCGGGTAAAAATGGTCAAACACTTGTCTTCTAGCTTGAACGATGTGATCTACATTTTTGATGAACCGAGTATTGGGCTGCATCCAAGGGATGTCCATCGATTGAATGAATTGTTAGTCAAACTACGGGACAAAGGGAACACCGTCATCGTAGTGGAGCATGACCCAGATGTCATTAAAGCAGCCGATCACATTATCGATGTTGGTCCTAAAGCTGGAAAAAATGGCGGCTATATTACTTACGAAGGAACCTTTGAAGGTTTGCTGCGATCAGATACACTGACTGGCAAAGCCTTTGGACAGATGGTGGATTTCAAAGAAGCCCCTCGCAGAAGCCAACAGTTTATCGAAACGAAAAAATCGACGCTGCATAACTTGAAAAATACAGCACTGCGGGTGCCATTAGGGGTATTTACGGTGGTGACCGGTGTCGCTGGTTCTGGAAAGAGCAGTTTGGTAAATGGTGTTTTTGCCAAAGAATACCCTGAAGCCATTACGATCGATCAATCAGCGGTGGCGGGGAATATTCGCTCTAATCCTGCAACCTATTCAGGAATCATGAATGACATTCGCAAGTTGTTTTCGCAAGAAAACAAGGTTTCAGCAGGTCTTTTTTCCTACAATTCCGAAGGTGCTTGTGAAACGTGTAAGGGCCACGGGACCATCAAGATGGAGCTGTCCTTTATGGATTCCGTCGAGGTTTTGTGTCAGGCATGCGGCGGCAAACGGTTTAAAGAAGAAGTCTACCAGTATCGCTTGAAAGGCAAGTCGATCGATGAAGTCCTTGCCATGAGTATCACGGAAGCGGTGGAGTTTTTTGAGGAAAAAGCGATTCAAAGAAAACTAAAACAGATTTTGGCTGTAGGTCTAGGATACATGACCCTCGGACAGCCATTAAATACCTTGTCTGGCGGTGAATGCCAACGACTGAAGTTAGCAAAAGAATTAAGCAAAAAAGGCAATATCTACATTATGGATGAACCAACGACCGGATTGCACATGGCCGACATCAAAAGCATCTTGGCGATCATCGAACGATTAGTAGAAAAAGGCAACACGGTGATCGTGATCGAACACAACCTTGAGGTCATGAAAGCAGCGGATTGGCTGATCGATGTCGGTGTTGATGGTGGGATTCGCGGTGGTGAAATCTTGTACGAAGGAACCCCAGAACAACTGATCAATTGTCAATCGTCGATTACTGCGCAGTATTTATTTTAACGAAAAAGCCAAGACTAGCCGTAAGCAGCTCTTTTCATCGAGTGTTGCTTGCGGCTTTTTTTCATTCCATCGAAGAAGCGATTACAAGTTAGAAAATAAAATTCAGAACGCTATTTTTTTCATTATTAGTAGGTTTTTTGATAAAAATACTGTAAATTTGAGTATATAATTACCAAATAGTGGTCTATTTATGTAATAGTATAGAAAAGAATCTCTTGAAAAAGGAGTGGAGTGGATGAGAGAGCTGCAATTGGCCTTCATCAGCAACCGCACAACCGCGCGGTTGTTTCGGCTGTTGAGTACGATTGAGCGAGATCGGGTGTTTACGATTGGCGACTTAGCTGAGCGCAATCAGGTAACTCAGCGGACGATTGCCAATGATATCAAATACATGAAAGAATATTTTGGGGACAGTATAGTTCTTGTTTCCGGCAATAGCGGGTTTGTTTTCGAAGAGAAAAAGCCTACAGAATATCAAAAAAGAAAACAAAGTTTGTTAAAAAATGAATGCTTATTTGAAATTATCGGGAATATCTTTCATGGCAAGTTAGCTAAGGTGGATGAGCTAGCACATCATTACCATTTTTCAGAGAGTACATTTCGGCGCTTACTTAATCAGCGCAACCCTATTTTGAAAAGCTATGGCTTACAATGGACCTCCAATCCTTTAACGATTGAAGGAAGCGAAGCCAACTTACGTAAGTTTTTCAAAGATTTTTATTATGAAGGGGTCGAAACGATCTATACATTGGTCCCAGACCAAGCATTGCATGACTTGATTTTAGGGCAATTGGATGACAAGTTCGGCTATTATGAAATCGGATCTGGGGCGACCCCCGCAGCGTTTTACTATACGTTTTATATTGCCATCAAACGCGCGAGCCTTGGCTATCATATCACTGTGCCCAAAGAACTGGTCAGGCAAGCGTATAAAGGGAATAGTTTCGCCAAACTTTATTCCTTGAAAAAAGGCATTGAAGAAATCTATCAGACCCAGTTGCCCAAAGAAGAATTTGCTTGGATTTACTTGGTCACCCTGTGTAAGCGAACCTTGGATCAAGAAGAACGAGAGCAAAAATTTTACCGTCAGTTTCATCAAGGTACAGCGATTGCAAACGTGGCCGAATTGTTTCTGCAGAACCATGATGTGCCCAAAGAGCAAGCCATTACGGTGGCGACGTTTTTACGTTCTTTCTTTTTATCGAGGAAAATAAACTATGCGATTGCGCCGGTTTTGAACAAGGAAATGGATGATATCAAAGAAGTGATCATGCGTTCCAACAGCGAGAATTATCAAAAGAACTTACAATTTCTTAAGGAGCAGAGCAAAAAACTCTCTTTGTCTAGTGCTTACTTAGAAGACATCTGTGTCAGTTTAACAATTTATAGCGAGTTGATTTTCGATTATTACGCACCAGCAAAAACCATTTATTTTCTCCTAGAAGGAGATCATTTTGTGTGCCAGCACATTCAAACTCGAGCAATCCAGCGGTTTGGCAGCAAGCACGAGTTGACCTTTGTGCAGCTGCAATATTTAACAAAGAAGACGCTAAATGGATCACATATTGATTTGATCGTGACCAATTACAATCGCTATCTCGTCGATTACAAAGTCAAAACAGATTATTTATTATTAAAATCTCTTCCAGATGATCGAGATTGGGAACATCTTGAACGGAAAATAAACCCGTATCAAAAACCGCTTTTTTAAACCCATTCCCGTACCTTTCACACAGTGAAAGAGGTAGGTTATTTATTCATCTATTTCAGGTGTTTATGAAAATAATGATTTTCTTTTGCTAAAGGACCACGCTATTCTTAGTTTAGTAAGGACCACGCGTGATACACTTACAGTTTTTTTCGTCTCAATAACCTTCGTTTTTAAGAAATAGGAACTCGTATGTAGATATTATTTTACAAAAACCCAATCTAACAACTTTCTTCAGACATTTGATTCGTCCAAATGTCTTTTTTTGTCGTTCCCCCAAAAACGAAGAATATTGAGACAACTTTGTGTGAAAAGGAGGAGGCTGTTTCTTAGCTTCAACCTTCTTGACGCACCAAAGACTTGAAGAAAGGAGGATATGATGAAACTACTTACATTGTTTTCTGCAGTATTCCTACTAAGCAGCACGGCGGTCAACACGACGCTGGCGTTCCAGCAAGTTGCTTATGCAGAAACAGAGTCACTTTCTGAAGAGACGCAACACTCCTCAACTGAGGAAACCACTAATTCTGCTGATCTATCGGAAGACCAAGAAACAACCGAAGAAAGCAGTGAAGAACAATCTTCTTCGGAAGCCACGGATGATTCCACGACAGCTAGCCAAGAAGAAGCAGAGGAAAATGAAGCACTGCCCGAAGCAGAAACGCCAGATAGCTCAGAAGATGAAGCGGAAACAGAAGCTGAGAATGAGCAAGTCGAAAGGTTTGATGCTGAAGCTTCAGCGGTCGCATTGACTGTAGCAAGTGAGGCGCAATTGCGGGCAATTTTACTTGGGGAATCCTTCACCGATGAAGATGGCACGGAGTATCATTACGAAGAAATCGCCAATGATCAATCCTTGGTGCTTACTTTTGCCAACAACTTGGCATTAACTGAGCCAATCAGTGGTATCCAACGGTCAGACGTTACTTTTCGTAGTCAAGATACACCTGTGATCGTTTCGCAGACGGCGGCAGAGAACCTGATGCAGTTTGCGGCACCTGTTCAACTGACTTGGCAAGGGGTACAACAACAAGGCATTCAGTCGGCGCAAGGGCTGGCTCAAACAACTGGGGCTTCAACGATTACCTTTGAAGATACCCAACTGGAGCTGACCACTACCGCAGGACGCGTGGTGAATAACAACCAAGCACATCTTCATTTCAAAGGAACCAATGTGGTGACGACAGCGACGTCTTCCATTCCAACGTTATTCACGGCTGAAGGACTCTTGGTCGAAGGCCAATTGACGATCAATCATCGCTCATCAAATGCCACACCAATCTTTGAAATGAATCAAGTAGCAGTCGCTAGCCAAGCTGAAATTTCTGTCACCCGAAGTACCAACAGCAATACTGGCACTGTCTTTCACATGACAGGTACCGCAGCAAGCCTTGATTTTGGTCAAGGAAGTATGACCACGATTCGCCAATCTGGCGCAATGGTTTCCCTACCAAATGCCAATCAAGATAGTCGGTTGACGCTAGCAACCGGGGCAACACTAGATGTTGGCACGGGACAGGGGCTTTCTGGTAATTCCACCAGCACGCTAGGCGAAGTAAGGTTACAAGCAGGGAGTCAGTTAAAACTATCTGAGTACGGGACGGTCAGCGGGACGCCCGCCATCAATGTCGGACACCGCTTCATCGTTGAAAATAGTACCGCGGACCAACCTACCATTATTGAAGGAACGCGGACGGGCACAACGACCGGAGCTTTTATCCAGCTCCAAAGTGCAAATTCCTCCATCGATTTTGGGGAGAATACACAAACGCGAATATCGCAGCATGGACCGATGTTTACGGGTGTGGCTAGTACCACGATAGTGATTCAAGACCACGTGAAAATGAACAATCAGCATAGCAACGGGTTTAATGGCAACGTAGCAGTCAACAGTATTGCGATTGGTGATCAGGTGGATATAACCATAAGTGAACCTAGTAATGCCACTGTTGGTCAAGCGTATCGAACCTTTTTCGCAACGTCTTCGGTTCAAATCGGAAGTCATACAACAATTGACGTGCCGAGAACGCGAACGACCTCTTCAGCAAGTACATCGAATGTCGTCATCGGCTTAGCATCAAGCAACGGGAAAATCACCATTGGTGACTATTCTGAAATAGCCGTGAACCAGCGAGGGGCGTTTGTCAACGCAAGTTTGTCCCATGTCACTTTAGGGAAATACTCAAAACTAACGGGCGTATTAGGGAATGGTTTTACCGCTGGAACGATGGTCGATCAATTTGAGCTGCTTGAAGGGGCTGAAATCAATGTTGCTGAGCATTCAACGAGCACAGCAGCCAATTCTTTTTCCGTGCAACGACGTTTCTTCCTAGGAGAAAAAGCAGCGATCAATTATTCTCGCACATCATCAGCAGCCAATCCTTTCATTGCACTGGGTTCAACGTCGACGGCTTCACAATTTTTGTCAGAAGCAAATGCAACCATCACCCTCAATCAAGTAGGACCATTGGTGACCGGTCGCAGCACAACAGATATCTATATTGGTGAAGCAAATACGATCAGCCTACAAACCGCACAAGGCTTTACCGGTGGTACCTCATCTGCTGCTTCTTCAACCATTCGCCGGTTGCATGTGGGCGATCACTCTGAAATCACCGTTTCTGGACGAAGCAATGCAAATGTTGATTTTTTCCGGTTTAGAGAAGAAATCAAACTAGGTCGTGAAGCGGAAGTAACGGTCAATCATACAACGCGACAAGCTGCACGAGCCGTTTTTCGTTTAACCTTGGCGAATTCGAAATTTACGATGGAAGAAGGAAGTAAAGTCGAAGTTGATACTGGTGGACGATTTCTACAGGGAGTCGGAACAACAGATCTGTTATTCGGCGAAAATTCCTATACGAGAATAAACGCTGCTAGAGGAATGACAGGAAACACCACTGTTCGTTCAGTTACGCTTGCGCAACATGCTGAAGTGCATTTGACAGAGCCAACAACGACGGCGATTCAAAATTCAGCAACAAGTCAAAATTATTCCAGAATCCGAGTATCACAAAGAGTGGAGTTGCAAGACAATGCTACCATGACGTCAAGAAGAGATCGAACGACTTCAGATTCCCGATTTATTTGGTTGACTGCTAGTAATTCATTTGTTCGGATTGGTAAAGGGGCTACCCTCGACGTGGATCAATCTGGAGGAATCTTTAGAGTAACGACTTCCTCTAATTTCATTCTCAATGATGAGGCAACATTTAAAGGTGTTGCGAGAGGTTTAAATACTCAGGCGGGAGGCAATGCCTCAAGCAATCATTCGAATTCATTTGCGAATATCACAGTAGGGGCCAGAGCTAATTTTTCCATGACCGATAATCGGACAGGCATGGGAACATCGGCGGAATTTATCAATCGCCCGTTAGTCAATGTGCGGAATTCATTTTCGGCAGGAGAAGATTCTACGGTTGTATTGGAAACCATAAGAAATAAATCTGAAGTTCTTTATTTCAGACTTGCCAATGCACGATTGAATATAAACAATGTGAATTTGTTTGAAATTAGTCATCCTACGACAAGAACTGGTCAAGCCAATGCGCAATTGCAGCGTTTGATCCGATCTGCACAAAATACGGTTGCGAACGGTTTGAGAATCAATGTTGCGAGTCAAAAACTAGCAGTTTGGGAAAATGCTTCTTTAGATGAACCAACAGAAGAATTTATCAATATTTCCGGAACGATGCGAATCAATCGAAATGGGGGGAATACATTCCCTTATGGCGGCACAGGAAATGGCGAAGCGCGTTCCAGATTACTGAGTGGCGAGCAATTAGAGGGTTCTTTGGAAAGTCTGGAAAAACAAACGGATATTTACCAAGTGATTGCTAAGAATAACTTCAATAAAATTCGTTTTTCAGAACCAGAAGGCCTCATTGCCAGAATTGATGCATTGAGTGATCAGTCGACTGAAATCACTGGTTCCATGTACGAGGATACCGATGTCACCTTGATCTCTTATACAAATACCGATGGAGAAATCGTCGAATTGGACAAAAACTCTGAACGAATCGAATGGGGCGACTATCGGGATGAAAATCAGCTGTATCGCTATTTCCGCATTCCCTTAAGAGAAAATGAGCGATTGGAAACAGAGACAGAAGTGTCGATTTTCTTATCGAAACCTTCGATTGAGACCTATGTCGATGTGACCGCTCGTCAAACCGTGATTAAAGGTGTGAATTTTGAAGCATACAATATCACCTTAGATCGCTATGAAATTAATGAATTAAGCACGCAAGAAGAATTAGATGCTTTGATCCTTCAAGAAAGTCGCGCGCAAGCCGCAAATGTGTTGACGGAAGCGGATATGACGGATGACTTTCGCATCGTAGAAACGGATCTTACACGAGAAGTGGACGAAGACGGCAGCTACTTCGCTGTTCTTGAGGTGGGGAATAAAGCCTACCAGATGACCATCGGTATCGATGTGACATCGAAATTGGAGCATATGCGAGTGACGATCCCGACCAAAATGGTCTTTGAATCCTTGTACAATACGGCGGAATCGAATCGTAATTTTGAAAGCCAAGCGTATGAGATCCGCAATCAATCGCCACTTGCTGTGGATACCTATATCAATCAATTGGCGATCGATGATCATGCCGGAATCGTCTTGTTAGAAGAGGGAGAAGATCCCCTCGATTACGCTGAAAGTGAAAGCGAAGAGGAAGACCCAACCCTTACTTATGACGATATCTCAACCCCGCTGTTGCGATTGAACCTAAAAACGGAAGAGACCCAGATTCAACTCTATGAAGCGATGGAAGAACAACACTTGGTTCGCTTAGAAGAAAGAAGCCGCGTGCCGATTTCTTTAACGGGGGATTTCTATGGGGACTATCCCCAGTGGGTCGTTGATTCAGAAGCCGATCAAGGCGGGTATTATGAAGACTTGCTTGTACCGAATTATCGCATCGTCTTACGCTTTGTTCCACGAGACTAAGAAAAAAAGATCGTACCAAATGTGAAGGAGGTGAATCCATTGGAGCAAACGAATCAAACCGAAAACAAAAAACGACGGAAATGGCTCTGGTGGTTGTTGCTATTGGCAGTACTTGCCGGTGGACTCGGGTACTATTTCTATCAATCAAAAGAAGCAGTTCCGTTGATCAGTGCAGACCTTTTGCCTGAATCTGGCGATGCCACCGATCAGCGATTATCTGAACGGGCGCAGGAAATTGCAGATGCGAATTATTTCACCCTGCAAATCAATCCAGAAGCCATTTTTGAAGATGGTCAAAGCACGGGATCCATCGAAATCGTTAATCCAGGCACCAATGTGTACCCAATCGCCGTGGATATCTCTTTACTGTCGAGCGGGGAAGTCATCTATTCTTCCGGTGCGATCTATCCAAATCAATTTGTTGAAAATGTCGCCTTGGCGACACCATTGGCAAAAGGCGAGTATCCTGCCAAAGCCACCATCAATATTTATGACCCTGAAAGCAAAGAAAAACAAGGGGTCACTGAAGCTGAATTAACGATTATCGTTAAGAATTAAAAAAAGGAAAAGTGAGGAAATAAAAATGAAAAAATTTGTAGCAGCTATTCTAAGTACAGCAACGATCGCAGGAGTAATCGCAAGCGGCACCACCGCTTTTGCGACACAAACTATTGACGGACGTGAAGGCGATACGTCAGGAGATGTCCAAGTAAACGGGATCATCGGTGAATTCGATAATACAACACCTGGACCAAATCCCGATGATTTGAACCAATGGATCAATGTAACGATTCCAACGACTGCTTTGTTCTATACGACAGAAGCGTCAAGTCATACAGAGATCGTTTCGCCTACGTACACGGTGACAAATAACTCAGCAGTTGGTGTGATCGCTTCTGTTGCAGGTGTTGATACACCATTGAATATGTCTGAAGTAGACTTGTTAAACGTAAACGGGATTGAGTTGTTTGAAAACGGCACACCAACTGTAACAGAAACAGAATTGTTTACCCTTGAAGGCAACCAAGGAACGAATGAAGGGACGTTTGCGTTCACTGGTGAAGCAACACCTGTCAATGCATCAGAAGAATCAAACCCAAGTTTCAAATTGGTCTTGAGTTTTGCGCCGGATGTAGAGGAAGACTAAAAACTGAAATCCCAGTAAAGAAGGGATCTATCGTATGAAAAAACGAAAAAGAATCATTTTTTTCATCGCTGCATTACTGGCTCTGACTGTCTGGGATCTATCAGAAACCATTGTCGCAGAGGCGACAACAGGGCAGGTCACTGTGACTGGTCGAATTGGTGAAACAGCGAAGGAAGAGGAAGAAGCAGACGATGACAATAAGAAAACGATCGTCGCAGATGCTTCTCAAATCGGACAAGGGAAATTACCGCAAACAGGTTCTTCAAACACCACTCGTTTGATCATCCTTGGGTATGCACTCTTAGTACTGTTTGTCATTGCAGCGACAAGAAAAAAGAAGCACGGTGAAAGCGTCGCTCCTTAACTATCGTCATCGCTAGAAGCGTAAAGGAGAAACTGTGAGGAAAACTTACAGTTTCTCTTTTTTAATGAAAGAGTAGAGCGGATAAAAAATGAATCAAAAAGGTAAGCAGTCCTTAGTGATACCACAAACGCTGTATAAGTGAGGTCAGTGATAGTTTTGAAAGGATACAGAAGATGAAGATCAGGAAAGAAGCGTTTGAAAGAACCATCATAAATAGTGAATATATTGGCTACTACTATCATCTGCTGACTGCAGATTCTAGCCCCTATCCCCGAGGGGAACAAATAGATAAGATGCGTTACTTATTAGAAAATAATCACATAGAAGAAATAAAAGCGAATGCTCGCTATTTGTTCATTTTTCGTACGTATAAAGTACCTAGTGTCCTACAAAAAGAGTATCAGTTGTTGGAAGAATGCGTCTCGTACATCTCAAATTTGAACACCCATTTGTTGATGCCTCAAGAAGCAATTGAGCAAAGTCTTTCAATCAAGGCAGAAGATGAGGCGAAGGATCAAAAAGAGCATTACAAGCAGCTGGTCAGAGGGTTGCTGGATATTCTTCATTGACTACTGGACCTTGGTGTTTTCTCAGTAGCTAGAAAAAGTAGTGAATAGATAACGAGAAAGAATAGGCTGAGACTTAGGAAGAAAATAAGGGGGCTTGTTCCCCTCAAAGAAAGGAGCAAAGAAGCATGACTGTATTTACTTCAAAGATAGAATATCTTGATGGATTTCAAAAGAAATTTACGGATTCCAATCGTGAAAATGGTGCCTTAGCCTCTTATGTAGAAAAGCAATTAACGTTACTTGATCAATTGATAGCAGAGATTTCTCCAGAAACATTTTGGGCGATCACCCCAGATATTCTGGGAATCGATGCCAAACTGGTTTTAGTCACAGAAATGATGCGATTTGACGATTTTTCCGATGACGAGATCATCCGAATCGTCGAAAAAGATTATCGCTTTTATCTGAAAGAATTGTGCGGTTACAATCTAGGAATGGAAACGAAGCATTCTCTGGTTTTCAACGTGAGATAAATCAAGGAGGGGAATAGTCGGAATCACTTCTAGCAAAACGATTTGGTAAGAAGTGATGAGTATTTTTAATGTTTCTGCAATTAGTAAAGGTGAGCGATTGAAATAGAAGGTTTGTATCGAAGAAAAGGGTGAATAGACAAAAAGCATTCAGGAATTGGTTTCTTGAATGCTTTTTGTCTATTCATTTATCTGAAAAAGGTCTTTGCTTTGGTTTCTACTCCCTCTCATGTAAAATCACCGTTAAAACGATGCCGAATCAGCAAAAATTCTGCAAATAAAATTATTTGTGTTATATTTGAAGGGCATCTGTTCATTTTTTTAATATTCGTTTATTTTTAATCGCGTATAGTGAGAAAAATAAACGACGCGATGGCTATTTTTTTCGCTTTAATTGATTAGCTGGGGAAGGTTTGTCCAAATAAAACCCTTGTTGAAGAAAAATCTCTTCTTCAAGCAAGTACTCATGGATATCCGAGGTTTCGACCCCTTCGACAATAAATTGGATTTTACGATTGCTGGCGATATTTCGCCAGAAGTCGATCAAAAAGAAAATCTCCTTTTGGGACAGCACTCGCAACGAGATAGGCGAAAATTTGATCACATCGATTTTATCCAGCATCGGTGCAATATTTGTCAGTGAATGAATGCCTGTCCCTACATCATCCAATGCGACAGAAAAGCGCATCTTTTTTATTTGGTTGATTTTGTTCATAAGAAAAGACTTGGGATCACAGGCGATAGAAGGTTCCGTATCGTCTTCGGTGATCTCAATCAAAATACGATCATGGTAGGGTGCTAAGTCAGCTAACATCAGAAAGGTTTCTGGGTAGCTGAGTTGTTGCGGGTGGATATTAAGACTGATTTTTGTTTCTTCATTCGGGTGAAGTAAGCTGAAAATTTCATTTCGGTACCATTGCAGTAAGCGAGTGTGTAGCTTTTTGTATTTGATCACTTGCTGGAAGAAGGAAAGGGGAAACCTATTTCTTTCGGTACTTCTCAATAATAATTCGTAGCCAATCACTTTCTGACTATCTGCTTTCATTTGAAAGATAGGCTGGGCATCAAAATATAATTGGGGAAATATCGATAAGAGTTCTTGTTCTATTTTCTCAGACATTGGTTTCTGCTCCTTTCTGGGGTAGTTTTATTTTTGGTTTCATGAAGTGCAGGAAAGGAAGATCGAGTTCTTTACCTGCATTGTTAAAGAATCGAGCCTTTCCAAATCATGGGCGAAGGATTTTAAAGAAAAATCTATGAAAGAAAGAAGGAATAGTGTGTTTGTCCATCTGATTTATGCAGCGATCTATTCTGTTTTAGTTGTAAGCTTGCTCATTTCGTATGATCTGTTTATCAAGAACTTCAAAGAATTGAATTTACGCTTGTCATTTAAAATTCTTATCGGTGTCGTTCTGTTTATTTCGCAAGTCTACTTTATTATATCATTTTCTTTGAACAGTATCGGTTATGTTGCGTATGAATATACGATTCCAATCTTTATTTATTATTTTGGTATCCTCAAAGAAAAAATATATCTGATTGGGCTGGTCCCCGTCATCTTGCTAACTTTTTTTGCATTGATCAATAAATTCGAATGGGGAGCCATGCTCTTTATTATCGGATTAAATTACATCATTTTAATCGTTACTTGCTTATTAAAGAAAAGATTTTACGGACAGACAAATCATATTGTCTTTTATCTATTTTCGATTGTGGTTACGGTTGTCTCGCCGATGGTCAACGCATTGCTTTTTCACCGCCGTGAAGTTGGTCTTTGGGATGCTGTCACTTTAGGGATTGGATCAGTGGCAATCGTTTCTTTATGGAAGTATTATCTGCAGAATCAAAAAAACTTTCTCGAAAAAATCAATACGAAGATCATTGAGCGCAATTATGATGAGTTGACGAAGGTAAAAAATTTCCGTAGTTTGAACGAAGATATTTCAAAATTGGTGATAAACGAGAAGGATCAGCTGGTCGTGGTGATGATGGATTTAGATCATTTTAAGCAGATCAATGATCACCATGGACATCAAATCGGCAATCAAGCCTTAACCTTCTTTTCGGATAAACTGACGACATTTCTCTATCAAAAAAGTCCTTCCCATTTAGTCGAAGTCTATCGGTATGGTGGCGAAGAATTTTTAGTCCTATTTAAAGAGAATACTTCCGTGTCAGTGAAAAAAATTATTGAAGAATTTCATTTGTTCTTAAGCAATGAACAGTTGAAACTAGAGGGAACACAACTGACCCTTTACTTTTCAGCAGGGATTTCAGAAGCAGCCTCTGCGTTAGACATTTCAGAAACCTTTTACCAAGCAGATCAAGCATTGTACGAAGCCAAAAGGAAAGGCAGAAACCGCACGATTATTTTTTCTTGAGACTCTTGCTTTTCTAAAGAAGGTTCCGCAGTCTTTTCTCAAGTGGATAGGTGTTGTAGGAAGCCAAAAGGAGAGACAAGGCCGTATGATTTTTTTAGACGAATGCTTTTCAGAAGAAGTTTTAATAAAGAGACAATGTTCGCAGGCTTCTTTGTCCAGCGTCGTAGCTTTTTCAAAAGGAAGAGGGGAAGCAATCTGGTAAGTATAACGGTTTACTAAACGGTTTCCGATTATCTTGAGAGGTTAAGCGAGGATAGAAAGGCAAGTAGAGTGCTCTTTAAGAAGTGGGAAGAAACCACTTCTTTTTTTGCACCAAGCATTGGGCAGCCGCGCTTGGCAGCATCGACTTGTTTTTCTGGCGTGTTTACAGTCTTTAAAAGCAATGGTATATTTATTTGATAAGTAAATAAAATTATTTTTTTCCTGTGTGTAACGAAGACTGACTAAGGAGACTTCCCTATGAAACCAATTCGGCGATCACTGTACCAAAGTGCTTTATACGTAGCTATTCCTTTGATCGTGAGTCTACTGATTGGCTACTTAGCCAAATGCTCACTCCTGATTCCTGCATCCATTATTTATGGCGTTCTCTTGGTGTTTATGATCCCTTCCGACAGCTTTTTATCAAGCAGCGTGGACTACCAAACGAAAAGCATGAATCCAAGTTTTCGTCCTCCGCCATTAAAGAGAAGGATCGAAGGTGCGCCAGAAACGATCAATTTCCTCTTCGTTTTAACGGCACTGGTTTTGTGTTTGCTGCTCTTGTTGGTTGGGTAAAGGGAATTCATAGAAATTAAGTACTAAGAAGAATGTCGAAAAGAAAAGGAGAACAGCGATGAAATTACTCAAACAAATTAATTTAATGGATGATAAAAAAACAATAAAGAGATTGAATCTCGCGGCGATCCCTAGTTTTATTTTTTTCTATGTGTTCTTTACACTCTTTGTCTTAGGTGGTCATGGGTCAAATGCTGAAACTTCGTTTATTTTCGATCTTTTGCTCTTAATGGTTGCGTATTTTATTCTCATCATTGTTCATGAATTGATTCATGGTGCCTTCTTCAAGCTTTTTGACCCTAAAGGGAAGGTAAAGTTTGGGTTCAAAAATGGGGTAGCATATGCCACGAGTCCCCATTCCTTTTATTCAAAAGGGAAATTTGCCATCATTTTATTGGCGCCATTCATTGGCATTTCTGTGGGCCTCTTTCTATTATATTTATTTGGCTGGTTGACGGCATCTCTTTTTACCTTGATTGCTACCGCACATGCCGCTTCTTGTGTGGGAGACTTTTACTTTCTTTTTCTGATTGTTAAAGCACCAGCGAACAGTTGTGTAGAAGATACTGAAGTGGGGTTGAATATTTATCAAGGAGAGTAGTTTATTTTTTCAATTGATCTTGGCAAAATCAAAGAGCAAGAAAATGTATGCTAGAAAATCTCTTACAAAAAAACAAACACCTCAAAAGTGTTTGTTTTTTTGTAAGACTGTTTATAAATAACGTATATAGCAAGAAGACTGTTCGGCCGACAAAAAGAAAATTTGTTTTAAACGACCGTTTTCTTACTAGCGCTTTACCGATACAACGGCAAACTACCAGCGACTTTATTGATACTCTTTTTCTTGCCTTTTAAACAAAGACCAAAATAAGCCAGTGTTTCTGTGGGAATCGTCTCAAGCGTCTGACGGTATTGCTCGTAAGAATTGGTGGTCTGAGCAACGTCGGAAAAATCAATGATGGTTACTTCTGGATCTGCTTGCTGACTGATCGATTCACGAATGGTCTGCAACTGCTCCTTGTTCGTTTTTAAGATAGGAATGGGAAAGTTGACAATGCCAAGGTGTTTTCTGCCTGTCGAATCGTAAATATCTTCTCCGATTCCTTCGGGAAACAATTTGCCCAAGGTTGCGCCTAAAATTGCAGCAGTATTTGCAACTAAGCCAATCGGTAATTGTTCATCGATAATCATGACACATTTTTCTTGGTTATTCATACGTTCTCACTCCATCTTCTTGGTAAATTGTTTGGTAAGCTTTCGGGGTGACCCCAATCAAGCTTTTAAAGATACGGGTAAAATGACTTTGGTCACTAAAACCTGTCAGAAAAGCGACTTCTGCAATTGCTTCTTGTGCTTCCAGTCTTTTCTTGGCAGCACTGATGCGCACCGTACTTAAATATTGAAACGGCGACAGCCCATACGCTTTGGTAAATTGCCGAATCAAGACGTACTGATTCATTCCAAGAACGTCACTTAATTCACTCAAGGACAATTTTTCGGCATAATGCTGATCGATATAGGTTTTTGCCGCTGCGGCTTTATTTGAAACCGGATCTGTTTGTTCGTGGGTGAAATCCGCATACTGAACAAGCAGGTCGTGAAGGAGACAAGTAAAGCGTTCTTGCCTTTCAAACTCATCGCCGCGATCCGACAGCAGCAGCCGATGAACTGCATGAAGTTCCTCTTTTTCTTTCACTTGGCGAATGACCGGTTCAGGAAAGTGGGGCGTCAATTGAGTGTTAAAAATTTTTTGTACTTGTACCGCCATGTTCTCCGGGGTTAAGTGGATATTGCGGTAAACCAGCTTCTCCTCCGTGAGTTGCTGGCAGCGATGGGCAGCCTTTGGTGGAATCAAAATCAAGTCGCCTGCTTCAACGATATAGCAGGTATTTTGACAGGTGAATTGACGCGTTCCAGCTTCCATCAAGCCAATCACATAATATTCGTGCCAATGGTTAGGAAACTCCTGCTGGATGCCGTTAAATAATAAAGCCTCTACACCAAGGGTGCTATCTTGAATGATTTTTCGTTCATTTCTCATCTGCATTCTCCTTTTTGTTACTATAACAAAAGTGGTTTTTGGTGAATAGAATGATATTGACTTTTGACTATTTTTCTTGATGGAAGGCCCTTGATTGGGATTGAGAAAAGGGGCTGGAGAAGGTCGGAAAAGAGTGGACCAGGATTGAAGAGAGAACAGCGGGTTATTTTGACGATTTTATGTAATGAATCAAAGCAAATGGACCATGCACCGTGAAAAAATAATGACAAATCCTTGGCATTTGAAAGTTTTATTGATGGAAGTATGGTACCATTTGACTGCAGTAAAGTTTGTGACGGTGGCTATCTTTGAAAGGTGGTGGTGCTTATGAATGTAAGTACTAACTCCTCAGAAAGGAGAAGCCTTTTTGTCCACAGCGGAAGCAATCGGGCTAATGATCAGTTTTGGTACATTTACCGCCATGCTGATCTTTGGTATCCTAGCCGCAGTGAAAAATGACAAAAAAAAATAACCGTCGACTTTAACAGGGAAACGGTTATCTTTTAAGTTAAAAAAACTGTCACCGTCTTAAATGGCGCTGCAGAGGGGTTGTGGCAACAACTCCTCTTTACATAGTTAGTATAGCAAGAAGAGAGTGATTTTTCAACTTTAACAAGGATATTTTCAAACAAAATCGATAAGCGACATAGGCAAAACCTTATTCTCAATTGGAATAAGGTGTTCGATGTAGTCATTTTTGAAAAGTGTTCGAACATCTAAAAACGAATGCAATGTTTAAAGAAAAGGGAAGCATTATTATCGAAACTAGCGGCTAATAAGTTCCAGATAAATTCTGGTACATTTATTGCCGTGCTGCTCTTTCGTATCCTAGCCACAGTGAAAAATGACAAAAAAATAACCGTCGACTTTAGCAAGGAAACGGTTATTTTTTTACTAATAAAACCCTGTCGCCTTCTTAAAAGGTGCTAGAGAGGAGTTGTGGCAACAGGTTTCTTCTATACAGATCACTATCGATCATATTCGTGAATGCTAATCTACCAATCGCTCGAGATCGTAGGAAAAACCGTTTTGCTTACTTAGTTCCTTGTAAAACAAGCCACTTTTCTTTATTGTACGTTTCTGTGTGGCTAAATCTAAAGAAACTAAGCCGTAGCGGTTTTTATATGCATTGATCCATGACCAACAATCAATGAATGTCCATAGATGATACCCTTTTATATTACAGCCATCTTGAATTGCTTTCCATAAATAGGCGAGATGATCTTGGATAAATTCAATGCGATAGTCATCAATCACCTGACCATTTTCATCCATGAACCGTTCTTCATTAGCAACACCCATACCGTTTTCTGAGATAAAGGATTCAATATTTCCATAGTTATTTTTGATGTCCATACATAAATCATAAATTCCTTTTTCATAGATTTCCCATCCACGATATTCATTCATTCGACGACCAGGCATAATATGCGGTTCAAAGAACCATTCTGGTAAGAATGGACTTTCTAAATTAACGGCAGAAGTTCTTGCTTTGACACGGCGTGGTTCATAGTAGTTTAGACCAAGTATCTGCGCGGTATTCTCTTCAATAATTTTTAGGTCTGTGTCATTGAAATCAACGGGTAATTGGTCATATTCCTCCAGCAAAGAGACTAGTTTTTCTGGAAATACTCCTTTGACCATGGGATCTAAGAAACTACGAGTATAAAAAAGATCCGCAATTTCTGCTGCTTTTTTATCTGCTGAATTTTGGCTTCTTGGGAAAGTCGGACTCAAATTGAGAATTACTCCGATTTTGCTAGATAGCTGGTATTTTTTAAAAGTTTGAATGGCTTTTGCATGGGCTAATATGGTAAAGAATGCTGCTTGAGCACCACGTTTAAAATCAATGAGATTTGGATAGTGAAAATCTTCTAAATAAGAGCCCAAGATTGGCCCCAAAGGTTCGTTAAAGGTGAACCAATGATAAACTAAGTCGCCAAACGCTAGAAAACAGGTATCAGCAAAATTTACATAAGCTTCAACAACTTCACGTGATTCCCATCCCCCTTTATCTTGTAATTTTGCTGGCATGTCAAAATGATAGAGATTCGCAAAAACTTTGATATTATTATTTTTCATTTCGGTAAAAAGATCTCGATAATAGGCTATCGCTTTCTCGTTCGCTTTACCAACCCCATCATTTGGAAACATTCGTGCCCATGAGATAGACACCCGAAATGAATTGTGCCCGGTTTGTTTCATCAATTGAATATCTTCGTGGTAACGATGGATATGGTCTGTCGTAATACTAGGTCCAATTCGTTTATAAAAACGATGAGGTTCTTCGTGAAACCACCGATCCCATACGGTCTCTGCTTTTCCTGTTTCTCCACGCCCTTCAGATTGTTCTGCTGACCAAGCGGATCCCCACCAAAAGTCATCTGGAAATGTTAACTGAGTATGTATTGACATTATCGTTTCCTCCTGTTCGTTTTTAACAGTGTAACATTGCTTTTGATATAAATAAATACTTTTTATTAAAAATATATATCTTTTTATGGTGGGTATGGTTTTAGCTGTAAAAAGACAATTTTTATGTTAAAGTATAAGTAATAGAGATGAGTATGAGGGAGTAAGTTATGAAGAAACAGCCAAAATATATGGAGGTTTATACGGAGGTAAAGAAAAAAATTGCCAATGGAACCTATCAAATCGGTGAAAAATTACCTACGGGCGATGAACTTGCGCATGAGTATCAAACAAGTAAGCTCACTGTGAAGAAAGGTATTGATATGCTAGTATCAGAGGGAGTTTTACGAACACGTAGTGGATTTGGAACGGAAGTTCTACGCAGACCAATTGATAATTCGAAAGTGTTTGGACCAAATGAAGGTCTTTTTGATTTAGTAGGGGAAGAACATGTGACTTCTGAAATCCATACGTTCTCAATTGAATTGCCATCGAATGAAGTTGCAGAAATTTTAGAAATAAATCAAAAAGAGTATGTCTATAATATTATTAGAAGTCGTTTTATTGATGAACAGCCTTATTCTATTGAGCAAACGTTTATGCCACTTTCTGTTATACCGGGGTTAGAACCAAAGCATTTGAAACGTTCTGTATATGGCTACATTACAAATGAGCTTGGTCTAGAGATTAAATCTTCCCATATTTGGATCAAAGGGGATGTGGCAAATGATTTCGATGCGGAAATTCTTTCTGTAAAACCAGGCGAGTTTATGATAGAGGTAGACAAAGTGGTGTCATTGTCTTCTGGTATACCGTTTGAATATTCTCTTTCGAGACATTTATACAAAGATTTTATTTTTGAAGCAGTTTTTGTTGAGAAGTGAAGACTAACGAATTTCGTTGGTCTTTTTTTTGACTTTCAAAAAAAGATATATAATTTTGAATAAAGATATTTACTTTTTAGGGGAGCTGGTGTATGATCATCCCATAAGCAATCGCTTACAACTAAAAAAGGAGACTGATTGGAATTATGAGTAAAAAAGATGCTATTTTTGAAAAGTTCGGAATAATAGCCACAAGGTTAGGGAACCAGATTCATCTTCGAACACTAAGGGATGCTTTCGCCACTTTTATGCCTTTTATGATGTTGGCGGGATTTGTTACATTGATCAACTATGTTATTTTAGAGCCAACAGGATTTATGGGAAATATTATTGATCCAGCAACATTAACGACGATTCAAGAGATCGGGACTTCCATCAGTAATGGAACGCTAAGTATAACGACACTATTAGTTGTTGCGGCAGTTTCTTATCATATGTGTGTTAGCAGAAATTATACAAATCATATTGCTGCTGTTCTAGTCGCTATTTCAACGTTTATTGTTCTCACCCCTATGATGACGATGTTTACACCAGAAGGAAGTCAAGAAGCGCTGGAAGTAGGTGGGGTTATTCCTGTCACTCATACTGGTGCGTCAGGAATGTTCGTTGGAATTTTTGTGGGCTTAGCTGCTACGGAACTCTTTATTAAGTTATCTAATAATAAAAAGTTACAAATTCAATTGTCAGGAAATATCCCTCCAGCTGTGTTGAAGTCTTTTAACGTCCTTATTCCAATCATGATTACCGTGACTACCTTCGCAATTGGTTCATTTGCTGTCAATCAATTATTCAATATGGATGTTAATTCGTTGATTACTACTCTAATCACTGGGCCTTTAAGTAGGGTAACGACAGGTTTACCAGGGTTCCTCTTAATTACCTCAATTGCAAATCTCTTTTTTGGGTTTGGAATTCATCAAGCAGTGATATCAGGTTCACTTCTCGATCCGTTCTTGATTCAAAATATGCAAGAGAATATGGCTGCTTATGCGAATAGGGAAGATATTCCACATATCATAAACATGGCATTTAAAGATACGTTTGCTGTTATGGGAGGGTCAGGAAATACTATTGCTTTGCTAATTGCTATTTTTATCTTTAGTCGTCGTAAAGATTACAAAGACTTTGCAAAATTATCCGTAACTCCAGCACTTTTTAATATCAGTGAACCAATCATTTTTGGTTTACCAATTGTTTTCAATATTAGTTTGATTATTCCATTTGTATTGGCACCGATTTTTTCCCTAACAGTTGCATATTTTGCGACAGCTGTTGGTTTGATCAATCATGTAGTCGTGCAGATACCTTGGACCACTCCTCCCGTCATATCTGGATTTTTAGCAACTGGTGGCGATTGGCGAGCATCAGTCTTACAAATTGCGATCATTGCTGTGAGTGTTTTTATCTACTTACCATTTTTACGTATCGATGAAAAAGTTACCTCAACAATAGGAAATGAAGAGGCAAATGATTGAGAAGAGGAAACTTCACAAGATTTTTTGAAGTCGTCTCAAACCAAAGGGAAGTGAAACAAATAAACTGAACAAATCTATATAACAAAAAGAGACCACATAGATGTATGTGAGTCTCTTTTTTTGTGGAAATATCGGTCGGTGAACTTGTGTTTAGACGGAAAGAATTACCTGAAGAATTTATTAGCAAGAATTTTTTTATACAAATCTATTGAGTTTCCATTCTATTTCTCACGGTTTTGGCTAACTTTTCAATAATATACATTGCCGGTATCTGGGTTGTAATATCAGCTTCATTAATTTTTTCTAGCGAAATATTATAGGTTATTGAAATATCAGCTAATTTAGAAAGTGTTGAATTAGAGCTGCTGGTAATTCCTATTACTGAGCTTTCTGATAGATTCAAATGATTTAAATATTGAATGATTTCTGTGGTCTCGCCGGAAACGGATAAAGCGACGATACACATTTTTTTTGCTAACTCAGTGGATAGGTAATTAATAGGATAATTACTAGGATCTTCAATGCGAATCGCCATGTTAAATAGTGACGAGAAATAAAGAGAACCATATTCAGCAACAACATTTGAGGAGCCTACGCCAATAAAAATAATCAGCTCTTTTTCCATCAATAAGTGAACTGCCTCATCAAATTTATCTTCAAAGAATTTGTCTTGTGTCCGTGCTAAAAAATTCAAGAGTTCACTCTCAAAATCAAGTGTTTTTACCTCTTTTTCTTCTTTAAGAGATTCGAGATACGCACTAAGGTAAATTTTAAATTCAGAAAAACCGGTACAGCGAAATTTTTTACAAAAGCGTAATACGCTGGCAGTACTCGTATGACTTTTCTCAGCTAATTCTCGAATACTCATGGAAGCAACTGCATTTACCTCTGAAATAATTGCTTTATATACCTCAATATCCGTTTCATTTAAGTCTGGTTGATAGTCAAGAAACAACATAGTAATCCCCTCCTGTTACAAATTGTAACAGGATTGTAACCGGTGTCAATCGTCTGTTTTTGTAACCGTTTACTTAAAAGCGGTATTTAAGGGGATAAAAATAATCTATACTGACCATGTAGTTAAGTTAAAGGAGTGTTTCAGGATGGATAAAGGAATAAAAATTGCAACAATTGGCGGTGGATCAAGTTATACACCAGAATTGATAGAAGGATTTATTAAACGATATGCTGAATTACCGATTTCAGAATTATGGCTTGTGGATATTGAACAAGGAAGAGAGAAATTAGAAATAGTTGGGGAACTTGCTAAACGTATGGTAAAAAAAGCGAACCTTCCAATGAAAATTTATATGACTCTTGATCGTGAAGCGGCATTAAAGGATGCGGACTTCGTTACGACGCAATTTCGTGTAGGTCTTTTGGAAGCGCGAGCGAAAGACGAGAGAATTCCTTTAACATATGACACGATTGGACAAGAAACGAATGGTCCAGGAGGGCTTTTTAAAGGATTACGCACGATTCCTGTTATCTTAGAAATAGTGAAAGATATGGAGCGCCTTTGCCCAGAAGCATGGCTGATCAACTTCACTAATCCAGCTGGCATGGTGACAGAAGCTGTCTTACGCCATAGCAATATGCGTAGAGTAGTAGGTTTGTGTAATGGACCAATTGGAATAGAACGTGGCATTGCAGAAACATTAAAAGTACCCAAACAAGAATTATATGTTGAATTTACTGGGCTAAATCATATGGTTTTTGCGAAAAAGATTTATCATAAAGGGATTGATGTGACCCAAAAAGTACTTACATTGATGACGCAAGATACTGGCGATGCAGTTGGTCTGAAAAACATTGCTGATTTAGAATGGGAACCAAATTTTTTCCGAACACTTGGCATGATTCCCATCGGCTATTTAAGGTATTACTATCAAACAGCTACTATGTTGTCTGAGCAAAAACGATCAGCAGAGAAAGAAGGAACTCGTGCAGAAGTTGTGCAGAAAATCGAACATGAGTTGTTTGAACTTTATAAAGATGAACATCTAGCAATCAAACCACCTCAATTGTCAGAACGTGGGGGCGCTTATTATAGTGAAGCAGCATGTAATTTAATTAATTCCATCTATAATGACAAACGTGATATTCAAACGGTCAATACAAGAAATAATGGTGCCATCAGTGATATCGATTGTGATTCAGCGGTTGAAGTAAATTGTTTGATTACAAAACAAGGACCGATCCCTTTGACTACAGGTGAATTACCTATTCCTATCAAAGGACTAGTTCAACAAATTAAGTCTTTTGAACGTATAGCGGCCCAAGCAGCTGTTACGGGAGACTATAACACTGCTTTATTAGCGATGACGATCAATCCCTTAGTTCCAAGTGATAGGACAGCAAAGCAACTACTTGATGAAATGCTTTTAGCACACAAAGAATATCTGCCGAATTTTTTTAAAGGAGAATGACAATGAAAGTAAAATACTATGTTGAGGCAAATTACCAAGAAGTCAGTAAGATCTGTGCAAAACTCATTTTAGATGTCTTAAAAGAAAAGCCAAATGGGTTATATTGCTTTGCAGGTGGTGATACACCCGTAGGAACGCTTAACATCATTGCAGAAGCAGCAATCAACAAAGAAATAGATTTATCCCAGGCAAAGTTTATTGAACTAGATGAATGGGTTGGAATCGATCCGAAAAATGAAGGCAGTTGTCTATCCTATTTAAAAAGAAACTTATTCAATCGGGTTCCTATTGACCTAAAGCAACTTCACACATTTGATCCTTTAGCCGATGATTTAAATGAGGAATGCAAAAAAGCTGATAAATTTATCGAGGAGAATGGAGGATTAACACTGAGTTTGCTTGGGGTTGGAGTAAATGGTCACTTAGGTTTTAATGAGCCTGGTTCGTCCTTCGAAGATAAAGCTCATATAGTGAACTTAGACGAATCAACCCAAAGTGTTGGGAAAAAATATTTTTCAGACGAGAAAGTTGATCGTACGAAAGGAATTACGTTAGGGATAGGACAATTATTACAATCTGGAACAATGATCGTACAAGCTAGTGGAGCAAAAAAGAAATCTGCGATACAACAATTTCTATGCGGTACGATTACAAAAGAGTGTCCAGTTACTTCTCTATGGTTGCACAAAGATCCTGTATTGGTGGTTGATAAGGAAGTCGTGAACTAAAAGGAGGAAAAAAGATGCAGGTCATTGAGAACAAGGTATTGCCTATATTGCTGAAAATAGGCAATAGTAAACACTTAGTTGCTATAAGAAATGGGATTTCCATGACGATTCCTTTTACTATTGTTGGAAGTATCTTCCTAATCATTGGTAACTTTCCAATACAGTCATGGATGGATTTTGTGTCAAATTGGGGACCGCAGTTGAATGCACCAGTCAATGTTACGTTCGGAATCCTTGGACTGATATCTGCCATTGGCATAGGCTATCATTTAGGAAAAGAGTTTGGTGTTGATGCTATTTCTAATTCGATGCTCACAACTATCGGCTTTCTTCTAGCAACATTAAACGATGACTGGACGATAAATTTGGCTAATTTTGGTGCTAGTGGTATGTTTACCGCGATCATTGTTGGGGTATTTGTCACTCATGCTTTTAAATGGTTTGTCACTCATAATATTGTAATAAAAATGCCAGAAGGTGTGCCGCCCACTGTAGCAACTTCTTTTGCAACGTTAATCCCAGGGGCATTTATTCTGACCGTTATATGGATCGTCAGAACTTTATTAGGGGTTGATATCAATGAAATCATTACTATTGTTTTCCAACCTTTAATGCAAGGGATGGGAACACTCCCAGGCATGCTGTTATACACACTTCTCGTTTGTTTGCTATGGATATGTGGAATCCACGGAGACAATGTTTTGTCTGGAATTGCGACCCCTGTTTTCCTAAGTTATCTTGCTGATAATACGGCAGCTTTTCAAAGTGGTGCAGAAGTACCTCATGTTTTTGCCGATGGATTTTGGATTGTCTTTATGTGTTTAGGCGGAACTGGAGCAACACTCGGTCTAGTGTTAAATATGCTCCACTCCAGAAGTAAGATGTATAAGTCGATTGGACGATTATCTTTGCCGTCAGCTATTTTTTGTATCAATGAACCGGTTATTTTTGGTTTGCCTATTGTGATGAATCCTGTAATGCTTATTCCGTTTATAGCAACGCCTATGGTCCTATGTATCGGTACGTATATCTTAATGAATATTGGTATAGTAGGACCGATTGTTATTCAAGTTCCATGGACTATTCCTCCTATTATTGGTCCTTATTTAGCTACTAATGGTAGTATTGGAGCAGCCGTTTGGTCTTTTGTATCTATTTTCATTTCATATTTTATTTATATGCCATTTTTCAAAATATTGGAAAAGCAGCAAGTGAAAAATGAAACCGCAGAGGCGCAAGAAACGGAAACAACGATTCCTGTGAGTATAAGTGAGTAGATAGAAGAAGCCTATTTTCCATCATTCATTAAGATAAGTATTTTTAGGTATCAGAAAATAACTTTAAAAAAGTATATTGGAAAAAAGACGATTGTCCTTCATGATTCTGATAGTTTCAATAATAAAACAACAAATAGCATCATTATCTAAGCGAATCAGTAAATGATTCGCTTTTTTTAATGTTGTATTTTTTATCATTTGCTTCTATCAATAAAACCTTCTCGAATACTTTATTGGATGTTATGGTAATCCTTGAAATCTCCTCTTCGGTCCATCGTTTAAAAAAAAACGGAGCTTCAGTTGTACCGATAAATGATGGCGATTTCATTTTGTGCAAGCTATAGTTTAGGTGGGGGTAGCAAATATGATTCATTTCAAATTGACGTATCTGTTTTCAGAACCAAATATTGAGGCGTTTCTTCAGTTGACGAAGTGGAGGGATGAGGAATTTCTGGCGGAGATTGCCAAGATCAATCAAATCACTGAACAGCGGTTGAATCAACGAATCACGATGCATGAGGGAGAAGTTTTGATTCCTTCGTTGATTCAACGAAAATGGCCGGAAATTCTTTTCGATGTCCAGAAGAACACGTTGTTTTTTTCGGAAGAAGAGCGGCGGTCCATGATTTATCTTCTGACTTTTTCAGCAGTGAAAGACTTATCCGTCTACCAGTTTCAAGAGCTGTTCTATGTCAGTAAAAATACGATTTTGAAGGATTTAAAGGGGATCAGAGAGGAACTTGCAGCTTTCAAGATTCAACTATTGTACTCTCGAAAATATGGCTTTTATCTAGAGGGAGAGGAATATCAGATTCGCGCTCTTGCTTTTCGAAAAGTCAGTGCGTTATCCAATACGAAAAATGGGAATTTGCTTTTATTTGAGGGAATCTATGAGCAGAATAAAACGATATATATTCAAATAAAAGATCGTTTGTCCGCAACATTGACTGCCTTCAATCTGGTGATCGTACCGAGCCGCTTCGAAGAAATGCTTTATTTTCTTAATTATTTATCCTTTCGGATGGCAGAAACGGCTGTTTCTTTAGCGGAGACAGAAACATCGCTGCTACAGTCGCTGCATGTCCATCAAGTTAGTCAGCAGTTTTTAGCAGAATTTCCTGCCATCAAAGATCGGAAAACAGAAGAACTTTATGTAACGATCCTGTTGAAAACGATTCTGCAAGGAGATATCGAAGATACTTCATTAGAGTTTTTATTGGAATGTGCCAGTAAGATCATTCATGAAATGGAACGGCTGGCAGCTATCGAGTTTGTGGACTATCGCACCCTTTTGATGAACACATTCTATCATCTTGTCCCGGCGTATTTTCGAATCCGCTACGGTTTTCCACTGGAGAATGTACTGATTGAAGAAATCAAGCTGCAATACAATGAGTTGTTTGAACTGACGAGACGAGCACTGGGTTCTTTAGAAGACCTAGTCGGTACGATCCCTGATGAAGAAATCGGTTATTTTACGATTTTGTTTGGTGGGGAAATCAGTAAACAAAAGGCCAAACGCGATTACTTCCAATTGAATGCATTAGTTGTCTGCCCAAGCGGCATCAGTTCATCCTTGATTTTGGAATCAGAATTAAAGGAACTGTTTCCCCAGATCCATTTTTTGCCGGCTCGTTCGATCGAAGAGTATGAAAATGTTCGTTTCAATGAAGAGATTGATCTGATTTTTTCCAGTGCCCCGATCAAAACCAAACGACCATGTTATGTGATCAATCCGATTATGACCCCCATTGAGAAGGATGAACTGTTTAGAAACGTACAAGCGGCATTCTTTCCTTCAAAAACTGGTTTGCATTCCATTGACGATGTGTTAGAAGTGATTTTGCCCTATGTTGATTTAAAAGCAGGCATCAGTAAGCAAAAGCTGAGAAAAATTTTGCAAAGAAAAATCAATCGAGAATTGAATAGAAGGGAAGACCAACGTCCGATGTTATCAGATTTATTAACAGCAGAAACCATCCAATTTACTGAGGTGCCGCTGGCTTGGCAAGAAGCCATTCGAGAAGCTGCTGCGCCATTAAAAAAGACCAATAAAATTGAGGAACAGTATATAACCGCCATGATCAATAAAGTGGTGGATCATGGGCCTTTTATCCATATTGGAAAAGGCATCGCTTTGCCTCATGCGCGTCCAGAAGATGGGGTCAATGCGATCGGGATGTCGTTATTAAAAGTCAAAGAGCCAGTGCTTTTAAATGATGATCCGCAACACCCCATTCAAGTGTTTATATGTTTGGCAGCAGTTGACAATGAGCTCCATCTAAAAGCGTTAGCGAGTTTAACAAAAATTTTGTCGAATAATGAAAAACTAACTGCGTTACTTTCCGCAACCAATGCGGATCAAATAATTGAAGTGATCAGAGAAGGAGAAGATGAAAAATGAAATTTGCAGCAGTGTGTGGGTCAGGATTAGGATCAAGTTTTATGGTGGAGATGAATATCAATTCTGTTTTAAATGAATTGGGTGTCTCAGGTGTGGAAGTGTCCCATTATGATTTAGGAAGTGCCGCACCCGATATGGCGGATGTTTTCTTTGTTGGTGGCGATTTAGCCGATAGTGCGCAGCATCTAGGTGAGATCGTGGTGTTAGACAGTATTATCGATCTCGATGAATTGAAGCAAAAGGTTCAAGCCGTTTGTCAGGAAAAAGGATTACTATAAAAAGGAGTAGACAGTCATGAACGAATTTTTAGATATTCTTGTTGATATCGCGAGTACCCCAGCGATCTTAGTTGCGCTGATCGCCGTTTTGGGGAATGTGCTGCAGAAAAAAGACATTGCCACGATCGTCAAAGGGGGCATCAAAACCTTTGTTGGGTTTCTCGTGGTCACTGCCGGGGCTGGGGTGATCGAAAGCTCTCTGGCGCCATTTGGGGAGATGTTCCAAGCAGCCTTTAACATGCAAGGGGTCGTCCCAAATAACGAAGCGATCGTTGCGCTGGCGTTGACGACTTACGGCACCTATACCGCACTTATTATGTTAGCCGGAATGGCCTTCAATATTTTGATTGCCCGTATCACTCGCTTTAAATACATTTATTTGACTGGGCATGCCACGTTGTATATGGCTTGCATGATTGCGGTGATTTTGAGCGTTACTGGAATGAATACTTTTAATCTAGTTTTATTTGGCGGCTTAGCGTTAGGGATCTGTAACACGATTTTCCCAGCGATCGCACAACCGTTTACTCGAGAAATTACTAAAAATGATTCCGTCGCATTGGGGCATACGGGGAACTTCGGCTACGCATTGAGCGGGTTGATTGGGAAATACGTCGGCAATAAGGAAAAATCCACAGAAGACATTAATTTTCCGAAAGGCCTGTCTTTCTTGCGGGACTCTACTGTTAGTATCACGATTACGATGGCTGTTGTATACGTGATCGTAGCAATTTTTGCTGGGAGTGAATTTATTACAGAAAATCTTAGCAATGGCACGAACTCGATCATTTATTCGTTGCAGCAAGCCGGTTCGTTTGCCGCTGGTGTCTTTGTGATTTTAGCTGGTGTCCGTCTGATTTTGGCAGAAATCGTACCAGCCTTTAAAGGGATTTCCGAAAAGCTTGTTCCTAATGCAATTCCTGCATTGGATTGCCCTATCGTCTTTCCTTATGCGCCAAATGCTGTTCTGATTGGTTTTCTAACCAGCTTTGTCGGTGGAATCGTTAGTTTGATCATCATGGTCTTCACAGGAACAACCGTTATTATTCCAGGTGTCGTGCCCCATTTCTTCTGTGGCGCAACGGCAGGTGTTTACGGCAATGCAACGGGTGGTGTGCGAGGCGCCGTGATTGGTTCCTTTATTCATGGGATCATTATCAGCTTCATGCCGATCTTGTTGATGCCAGTCATGGGGGATCTTGGGTTCCAAGGATCAACTTTCTCTGATACCGACTATGGAGTTGCAGGGATCTTCCTAGGAAACTTAGCCAATATGGGCGGTCAAATCGCCATCTTCTCAGGGATAATTGCGGTAGTCGCGGTCTTGATCGGATTGACGATTTTCAAGAAAAACAGCCGGGCAAAATCTGTTTCTGAATAAATAGAGGATGGAGGGATAAATAGTGGCAATCAGTGAACAAGAATACCACGAACTCGAAAGTTTAGCGGCAAAGATTCGTTTAGATACCCTTTGCAGCATCAAGAAAATGGGGCAAGGTCATCTGGGCGGTTCCTTTTCAATTGTTGAATTATTAGCCGTTTTGTACGGCAAACAGCTGCGGGTCAATCCACAAGATCCACAGTGGGCGGATCGTGACCGACTCGTTTTATCAAAAGGACATGCTGGCGCCGCACTGTACAGTGCATTAGCAAATACGGGCTATTTTGATCGGTCGTGGTTATGGACGATCAATGAGGGCGGCACGAGACTGCCTTCCCATCCGGATCGCTGGAAAACGCCGGGGGTTGATGCCACCACAGGTTCACTGGGGCAGGGGACTTCCATGGCTGCCGGGATCGCGACGGGTCTGCGCTTGGCAGGGAAGGACAATTTTGTTTATTTGATCGTCGGGGACGGCGAACTAAATGAAGGACAGTGCTGGGAAGCCTTCCAATACATTGCCCACTTCAAACTGAATCACTGTATCGTCATTATTGATGACAATAAAAAACAGCTAGATGGGCCAACCAAAGACATTCTTGATCCCTTTGACATCCAGCAGAAGATGACTGCATTTGGCTTTTATACAGAAAAAGTTCCAGGAGCAGACATGCAAGCCATTGATGAGGCAATCGAGCGCTGCAAAGCGATCGAAGACCAAGCGGTTTGCATTGTCTTGGACAGCGTGAAAGGACAAGGCGTTCCTTTCTTTGAAGAATTAGATGCCAATCACTCCGTGAAGTTTACCACGGATGAAATCAATCAAGCGGCAGAAGCGGCAATCAAAGAGTTGACGATAAAAATCGAAGGAGGACGCTAAGGCATGTTTACATTAAGCAAAACCACTGCTGCTGGTAAAGAGCTGCGAACATGTGTCGTTGACACATTGGTGGAACTCATGGATGAAAATAACCAGCTAGTTGCGTTGGATGCCGACCTTGGCTCTGCCAGCGGCTGGACAGCGATTGCCAACAAACATCCCCAACGCTTTATCAACATGGGGATCGCGGAAGCCAATATGGTTGGCGTTGCGGCTGGCTTGAGTTTAACTGGCTATACACCTTTTATCCACACTTTTGGGCCATTTGCAACGCGCCGGGTATTCGATCAGCTGTTTATTTCTGGAGGCTATGGCGGCAATACGATCAATATTTACGGTTCTGATCCGGGGTTTGCAGTCGGACACAACGGCGGCACCCATACGACATGGGAAGATGTGGCTTTGATGCGAATGATTCCCCAATCGATCGTCTGCGATGCAGCGGATGAAGTCCAAATGGCGTGGATCATAAAAACCTTTAGCCAATTATCCGGCATTCATTACGTACGAGGCAATCGGAAAGCGGTTCCGACGATTTATGAAAAAGGCTCGACCTTTGAACTAGGGAAAGGCAATGTTTTAAGACCAGGCGATGAACTGTTGTTGATTGCCAGTGGCCAACTGGTTTCTGAAACACTGCAAGTGGCAGAAGAATTAGCAGAAATAGGAATCAGCTGCGAAGTGATCGACATGTTCACCATCAAACCGATCGATAAAGAATTGATCATCCGCGAAGTTCAGGGAAAACGGCAAGTCATCACCATCGAAAATCATTCTATCACCGGTGGACTAGGGAGTGCCGTCGCCGAAGTGCTTGCTGAAACTGGCAGTGCTGTCCCCTTAAAACGTATTGGTGTCAACGAACGATTCGGTCAAGTCGGCACACCCGATTTCCTGCAAAAAGAATATGGCTTAGATGCTGCTTCAATAAAGCAGCAAATCGTTGAGGGGAAGGTCAGGGGATAGAAAAAGGAAGCATCAACGAATCAATGGTTGGTGCTTCCTTCTCATTTATTTCAGGACTTGCAAAAAACGTCAAACAACGCGTCAGTTCTGCTGTTTGACGTTTTTTTATGAACTACGACAAAAACCAGCGCCGTAACTTTTCTGCTTCGGTTAATGGGAAGTAGAAAAACTTACTTTCGGTGAAGGTATCTTCGGTTTTGATGGTCAACTGTGACTTGCCCAGACCTTTTTTGTGCTGCCAATACGTCGTGGTGACGGTGAAATCTTGGATTTTATTTTTCTTCAGATAAGCGGTCACCTTTGTTAAGCCGCGAATCGTTTGACACAACAATACATGGTTATCTAAAAATTGATACCCTTGTATTTTGCCCCGCCAGATGCTTGATAACACGAAGGAGCCAAAGAACACGAAGAAAATCAGCGCTAACCACCAGAAAAAGAAGGCGGAGATTCCTACAACAAGCAGCCCGATAAGCAGTGGCCAACGGCAAAAGTACCAAAAGTTGGGTCGCGGATTTTTCACTAGAGCGGTTTGTTGAAACGACCATTCAGGTAAAAAGCGGGCCAATGTTTCGGTCAGCTGCGCCTCTTTCAAAATGGGGAACAGATAGACCGTATCATCGCTTTCTGAAGAACTGCCAGCAGCCAGCAGTAACTTGACGGAGCTTAGATGAAAGATTCGGCGATAAAGATTTTGTTCGACACTTAGCCCTTGGATCCTAGCGAGGGGTATCGTTTGGTGTCGTTTAGAAAACAAGCCTTGCGTGATCAGCAGCTGTTGTTGGTTCGTTTCCACCGTAAAGCCATAATAGCGGAAAAGATTTCTAGCAATCGCAAGAAAGAAAAACAAAATTAACAGCCCCAGCAAAAGCGCAGCACCAAATAAAAGGCCGAGTTGTTGCAATTCCGATGCATAGGTAAAGAGATTGGGAATGTTGTCGATCACGTTGTAGCCGATGACTAGAACCAAGGTGAAAACAGAAAAATCAGTGATAGAAAACAAGAAAATCTCCTTGAATTTCAAAGTGAATGTTTCTAACGGCGGATTTGCTGTTTCCTCACCCGAAAAAACAGTAGCGTAATCGTGGGTTGTTTCTTCTCCACTAACTGCTTGGGTAGTCGGCTGTTGTGGTGTCGCAGCCGCTTTTTTTGACGCTTCGATGGAGGCAATGAGAGCCAGCGGCAATGCAGGGAAAAGAATTTCGGCTTCGCCATTCGAACTTGCGGCGCTTTCCAACTTCACTTCAGCTAGTTTAAACGGACGTAAATAAAAGTAATGATTCTCTTGAATCGTTTGGATGCGTTCAAACGGCAAAATCGTTTGTTTTTGGATAAAGAGTCCTTTGTTGACTAGCACACTTGTTTGATCGATTTGAAAGGTAAAGCGGGTGTAAGACAGTACCGCAAAAATCAGACAGACCAGTAAAAATAGCAGAATGCCGCCCAGAATCATCGGCAAAGAAGGGGCGTCGTTGAATAATTTGAATACAAGCAGAAACGCTAGTACCAGAAAATTTTTGCAATTTTTGAACCAGTAAAGGCCAATGCACAGCAACGGCAGTCGTTGTTTTTCATAGATCATCTTTGACCACCTCGACTAAAGTCATAATGGTTTCTCGCAAGCGTTCGGCTTGCGCCACTGGTAGGCCTTCAATGGTGTGGTTGGTGGCAGCCGTATGAATCTGTAAGGAGACTAAGGAGTATTTTCGCAAAAAGATCCCTTGGTCTGTTTCGATATGCTGAATTCGGCGGATCGGAATATACGTGGTGCTGCGAAATAGATAGCCGTGTTGAATGGCGATATCATTTTCTTGAATCTCGTAGCGATGGAATTTGTAACGGTAGCTCATCAGCACAAAAGAAAGCAGATGGCTGATCAAAGTCAGCGCCAATATGCTTGACCAAAGCGTGATCACCCAGAAATGCAGCCAGTTTTGCGTGGCTAGAAACCAAAAAGAAGCAGCGAAAATCAGGCTGAAAATAATCAGTGACGTAATCCTTCGCAACCGCCAAACACGAATGATGGTTTGAGGCATTTGTTCATTTAATAAGGGATAGTTCAAGGGAAACATCCTCTCTACATAGAAATAAATAGGGTTACCCACAAATATAGTGGAGATAGAAGAAAAAAACAAGCTTAGAAATTAAAAATAGTTAATTGTGATTTAAATAGTGTAGCTCTATCGAACAAAAAGAAAAAGCCGCTTTTAGCTAACCAATGAGTATGGGGTTGTTCGTCATGAAAAAAGGCAAGTAGGCTATTGACTCTCCCTCAAGAGGAGACAGTATGCTTTAGTAGAAAGGGGCGATTGCTGTGGAAAAAATGATTGAGGTTGCCGAGCTATCTAAGAAAATCAACGGTCGGAAAATTATTGATCAACTTACCTTCACCGTAAAAAAAGGCGAGGTGTTCGGCTTATTAGGACCAAATGGAGCAGGAAAAACAACAACGATTGAAACAATTTTAGGTATCAAAACACCAGAGGAAGGTTCTGTCAAAATTCTCGGATCAGATCCTCAAAAAAAGCGACGTGAGGTATTTGAAAAAGTGGGGGTACAGCTTCAATCTTCAAGTTATCAGAACAATATTCGCGTCGGAGAATTGTGCAAAGAGATGACGCTCTTGTATCGACAGCCTCAAGACTATCAAGAGCTTTTGCGTTTGTTTCAGCTGGAACCATTCGAATCGCAATTCATCGACAAACTTTCTGGTGGGGAAAAACAAAAGCTTTCAATTGTACTCGCGTTGATCCCGAATCCCGAGGTGATTTTTTTGGATGAATTGACAACGGGACTGGATACAAAAGCACGGAGAAGTGTCTGGCAAACGCTCCTCAAACTAAAAGAAGCACAAATGACGATTCTATTGACGACCCACTATATGGAGGAGGCGGAGATTCTTTGTGATCGGCTATGCATCATCGCTCATGGGCGCAAGGTAGTTGAAGGCAGCACGAAGGAGCTGTTAAAACGAAGCGGTCAGCAAAAACTTGAAGAGGCATATCTTTGGTTTGTAGGGGAGGAGATAGAATGAGCAAAGTAATGAAACTAGCAAAAATTGAAGGAAAGTTAGCGTTGCGAGGAATTGATGGGATCGTCTTTGGCATTGGCATGCCGCTGGTCGTCCTGTTTTTGACGAATATGATCGGTGGAGAGAAAGTGATTGGTGCTACTTCATATACATTTCAAGAGGGCAGTTTTGCTTCGTTGCTGGTGGTGGGGATTTGCGCAACAGCCTTTATGGGGATTCCGTTAACTATCTGTGATTATCGAGACAAAAAGATTTTGAAACACTTTTTTGTTACCCCAGCTTCTCCAGTTCATCTGATTGCGGCTCAAGTGGTAGTAGCTGCAGCGACTGCACTACTCTCAGCGATAGGTGTCGCATTCGTGTCGGTGGTATTTCTCGACTATCAAATGAAAGGCAGCTGGATAGGATTGATAGCTAGCTATTTTTTCGTTATGATTGCCATGTATAGCCTAGGACTATTGATTGCTAGTTTGTGTAAAAATATCAAGATTGCCAATCTCGTATGCACAGTGGTTTATTTTCCCATGTTGTTTCTTTCTGGGGCAGTGATTCCCTTTGAGCTCTTTCCAGAAGGTGTGCAAAAAGTCGCTAATGTTCTGCCATTGACACAAGGCGTTAAATTGTTAAAGAGTGTGAGTCTCGATCAACCAATCGGTGACCCTCGATTCATTCTTTTTCTATTGACAGTGGTGACGATCATAGGATTTGGTTTGGCAGTTAAGCTTTTCCGTTGGGAATAACAGGAAACGGAGGAAAGAGTTATGACACAAGAATGTGAAAAAACACCAGATAAGCTGTATCGAATCGGCATGTTTTCTAAAATGAATCAAGTGACGATAAAAACACTGCGTTATTATGATGAGGTGGGGCTGCTTAAGCCCCATTTTATCGATCGAGATAATGGGTATCGCTATTATATCTCTAGTCAGTTGGCACCATTGCATCGGTTATTAGCTTTACGCAGAATGGGGTATAACATCGATGAAATCAAACAAGTGCAAGCAGGAGAAAGCGAAAGGCGAATACTGCATCGCAAGAGACAGCAACTGATGAGAGAGATCACGGAACGGATGGCGATGCTCACGCAGATCGAAGGGTATTTGCAACAGGAAGAAGCCAATTACCAAATGATCGTTAAACGTTTGCCAGCGGTTATCGTCGCTTCAATGAGAATGGTCGTGCCAAGCTTCGATCGGTTGTTTTCTATCATCCCAGAAATGGGGCTGCAGATGGAAACAGCTGGTTGCGTCTGCGCATTGCCCGAATATTGCTTTACTATCTATCATGACAACGAGTACAAAGAAGAAAACATTGATGTGGAAGTTTGCGAAGCGGTCACAGAAATGAAAGATAATCAAGGGAATTTGACCTTCAAGCAGATAGAAGAAGTACCAGAGGCAGTTTGCACGGTCCATAAAGGAGCCTACACTGAATTTCCGAAAGCCTATGCTGCGGTGATCCAGTTTGCTGAAAATAACGGCTATCGAATCACAGGGCCTTTTCGTGAAAGCTATATTGATGGTATTTGGAATAAAGAAAGTGAAGAGGAATGGCTGACTGAGATCCAGCTTCCTGTTGAAAAAATCAGCAGGTGAAGGGAAGCAAAAAATCAGCGTTCTTGCAAAATTTCTACTCCGTAAGGCGTGAATTTCGGCAAGACCATCTTTTAATCGAGTGTCTACAGTCAATTCCCATTGACAAATCGACTGGCGCCTTCTAAACTAAAAGCAGAAAAACAAGAGGAAAAGGTGATGGCTCCGGCCTATCTGCTGTTATTCCTTCGTTAACAGGGGTAGGACTGGAAAAGAGTAAATAAAATCAATTTCATAGGCAAAAAATTGACTGCATGCAGTTTTATTTGAAGTGCCTATCATTGATTTTATTTTACTCTTCGCTTTTTGATCTTCATCGTTTGAAGGTTGACCGCAGAGTGAAATCTGCGGTCTTTTTTGTTTTTCAATTATTTTGAAAGGGGAAAATAAGATGTACCAAGAATTGAGAAAGGCAATCGAGCGGCCACCGCTCTATAAAAAAATGGCAGAGGCGTTTTGGGACGATGCGTATATTTCCAAGCAAATGTTAAAGGCTCATTTGGATCCTGATTTTGAGGGAGCTAGTAGAAAGGTTGACTTTATCAACGAATCCGTTCGATGGATCAGTCGCCTTGTTCCGCCAGAAAAACAGACGCAACTTCTTGATATCGGCTGCGGACCAGGGATCTACGCGGAAAAATTTGCAGCGCTGGGCTATGAAGTGACAGGCGTTGATTACTCCAGAAGATCCCTTACCTATGCGAGAGATTCTGCGAATAAGCGGGAACTAAATATTACCTATCTATTTGATAACTATTTGGAGATGGCATTGCCTCAGCAATTTGATTTTATTACCTTGATTTATTGCGACTATGGTGCCTTAAATCCAGAGGAACGCAAACTACTGCTAAAAAATGTGCTGGCGCATCTAAAACCGGGTGGCAAATTTTTGTTCGATGTATTTACGATTGCACAGTTTTTAACGCTTAATGAAGAGCAGACCTGGGAAAGTCACGAATCAGAAGGGTTTTGGCGGGGGGAGCCCCATCTTGTGCTATATCAACGATGGAAATATCCTGATCACGTCTTGCTGGAGCAAACAACGATTTTAGCAGAAGGTGAGACCACAAATTATTACTTATGGACGACCTATTTTACAAAAGATGCATTGCTGAGGGAAGTTCAGGCTGCAGGCTTTGATATCTGTGAGGTATTTGGCGATGCTAAAGGCAGTCCTTATAGCGAAGAAGATTCAACAATGGCGATACTTTTGAAGAAGCCACAACTGAAAGAGTAGTTTTCTGTAAATAGAAACAAAAAGAAACGATGATTTTTCGTCGTTTCTTTTTGTTTGGCTCGGAACTGATCGATCAATTTTTTCGTACTAATGATCGGGCCTATTCAACACTACTCATTCAGCGAAACGTCGAACCATCGTAATATCTGTTTCCAAATAGCCCATTTTTTTGTATAGCTGATACGCAGATTGATTATGGGCAAAAACGTGCAAGCCGATCTCAGTGATGCCTTGCTGGATCGCCCACTTTTCCAAAGCTTGTAACGCTTTGGTGCCATAGCCTTTTCCTCGCTGGTCTTCCTCGATGATAAAGTCATAGATGAAGGCTTTCTGGGCAGCTGTGTTGATCCAAATCACCCCGATCGGTTCACTAAAATCAGCTGCAAATAAAGAAAACAAGTGATTGTTTTCAGTGGCAGTCCCTTGAGGAAGTAAAGAAGCAAAGCTTTCTTTGGCGAGGGAGAGGGCCTCGTCTTTGGCCCATGTGCCTGCTTGGACTTTGTCATTGGCGTATTCGAAAACAGCATTGGCTAAGTAGGCAGCGTAGTCGCTGTCTTTCATTGGTATTAAGTTCATCTATTTCTCCTTTCGTCCTTTTGGATTCTCCCTATCTTGCAGAATGATTGCAGTAAGGGGAAATGGGGACGCTTGATTGGTAACTATTTGTTCCCCCTTCAGTTGAAGGTCTCTGACAGCGGGTCTCGTCGTTGAAACAAAAACAGGTCATCCGGTGCAAACTGGTGGCGTGCATCGCAAGTATAGCCTCGCAACCAGTCACAACCATCGATGCGGCGAACGTAGAATCCTTTGGGGAAATCGTCGGTTTTCTCCAAAGGCATAGAAGCGATCGTGATTGCGGCAGCTGGCGCTTTTCCTTGGGATTTCAGTCCGGTGCTATTTGCCAGTTGATGATAACTGAGGCGAAAGTGTAAGGCCATTTCCAATGTACAATCGGTCAGTCCATAAGAAGGTGCAGCTGCAAAAATCTCCGTCAACGAGCCACCTTGTGTGAGTCCCAGTTCTTTAAGGGAAACAATCACACAAGTAGTACGCTGTTTATCGGCACTGAGGGAGAGGTGGGGATGGCGCAAGAGCTGGTTGGCATACGCGTTTAAGTGAATCTGCTGTTCTTCCAACTGCTGGCAAAGGCGGGCTAGCGAAACCCCGCCATAGTCTACGATCACTTCTTTCAAATCAAACACTCCTTTCAATAGGGATCCATTTCTTGAAAAATCAGTTCGCACCCTCGTTCTCAGTCAAATTGGCATAAATCGCAGCAACTTCTTCTTGGTAACGCTTCTTTAGTCGAGGGGGACTTAAAATGCGTAGGCTTTTTCCAAAAGAGAACAAATAGGGCACCACCCAGCTTTCCTCGGGTAAATCAACGGTAACCACAGCAGTGCCTTCCTCCGTCAAAGTAATATCCTGATGATCGAACTCATCATATACCCGATAAAGAACGTCGGCTTGAAAGAATAGACGAGCGGGATAGGTGTCAACAGTCAATTCAATGGCAGAATTAGGCGCAGTGACCGGAAAAAAATGCTGTTCAGTGACGTGGACCTGACTCATACGGCTGATTTTAAATGTCCGAAAGGCATTCTTTTGCTGGTCGAAGGCTTGCAGATACCATGCTTGCGAACGAAAAAGCAGTTTGTAAGGCTGACAGACGCGTTTTTGCGGTCCCTGTTTACTGATATAGTCAAAGGTGATCACGTGGTTCGTTAAAATACTCTTTTTTAATAAATCAAACGTGTCGTTGCCGTTTTCTCGCCGATGCCAAGTGGAAAAATCAACTTCTAGCCAGTCTGCATCGTTTTGCTGGAATAAGGATTGCAGTTTTGCCAATGATTCTCCGCTGATCTGTGGCGTCAGCTGGCGAATCCCTTTCAACGCCAAAAGCAGGTTTTTCCGTTCTTCCTCTGATAATAACACTTTATCCAACACAAAACTGCTTAACAGATAAACGCCGCCATTTCGACCCGTTTCGGTATAGATGGGCACGCCAATACTGCTTAGGGTATTGATATCTCTGGTGATGGTGCGAGTCGAGACTTCAAATTGTTTGGCTAATTCAGCTGTAGTTGCTTTTTCATGATTCAACAGGTGGTAGATAAGGCCGAACAGGCGTGTCGTGCTCACTTGGTTTACTCCTTTTATAAAAGATGATAAAACACTGACAGAAGGTGTCTAGGTTTCTATCGTATCATAAAGACAAAGAAGGAGGAACACTAATGAAATTTTCGATAATGGCAACGGAAAGAACCAATAATTTTACTGATCCAGCGATTCAAGCAAAAATCACTGGCTTATGGGAGAAAAACAGCGAGGCGGTCAAGAAAGCCGCAGAAAAAGGAACGGTCATCGCTTGCGTTTACCACGAGTATGAGTCAAACTATCAAGGAGACTATGCCGTTTCGCTTTGTTGCGAAGAAACGGAGCAAGCAGACTTTGATACAGAAAAATATACTTGGAAAAAGTATCCGGTCGATCGGCGCGATGCGCAGGGCATTCTGACTACTTGGCGTCAAGTCTGGTCAGAGGAAGAAAACCGGCAGTTGCAGCGCAGGTATTCCTTTGATTTCGAACAGTATGCGCCAGACGGCGAAGTAACGATTTTTATCGCCATTGAAGAAAGCGACAAAGAGTAACCATTTTCCTGAATAGGAGGACAGTCAATGAGACAGTACGAAAGCAAAGCAGACTTGATCCAAGAGATCACAGAACGTTACCAAAAATTTCGCCAAGAATTTGTTGAAATTCCCGAAGCGTTACGAAATCAGCGAACAGCTGGGGTCGATAAGACGCCTTCAGAAAACTTGTCTTACCAAATCGGCTGGGTCAGTTTGTTATTGTCATGGGAAGCACAGGAACAACAAGGGATGAGCGTTCACACACCTGCTGAAGGGTATAAATGGAACAACCTTGGCGGATTGTATCAATCCTTTTATCAGACATATGGCAGTTTGACCTTAGCACAGCAGCAAGAGCTCTTAGACCAAAAAGTGACGGCCCTTTGCCAGTGGATCGAAGGCTTATCCGATCAGGAATTGTTTGAAGCAGGGCAGCGGGATTGGGCAACCACCAAAGCACAGTGGCCAGTCTATAAATGGATCCATATCAATACAGTAGCACCCTTTACCAATTTCCGAACGAAAATCCGAAAATGGAAAAAGGAAGTACTGCATTGATCAATAGAGAAATGAATGAATCGAACAGGAAAATCACACCCTTTTCATAGTGTGATTTTTTGCTGTACATAAAAAAACGGTTTATTGAGAAACAATGGCAAAGAAGCGCCAGCGACTTGCTATCAATTGTGAGAGACTGAAAATCGTGCTATGATGGCGTTAATCAGAGCAAGGAGGAAAAAGCTGATGTGTGGTGGCATTATTTCCCAAAAAATTGCCTAAGCCCATGTAGATCAAGACCAGCAAAAAACGATTTACATGGGAGGAACAAATGATGAAAGAAAACAAATATGATGACCAAACGTTTTTTACGAAATACAGTGAAATGACTCGTTCGCAAAAAGGCCTGCAAGGAGCTGGGGAATGGCAGACGCTAGAAAAAATGTTGCCTGATTTCGAAAAAAAGCAGGTACTTGATTTAGGCTGCGGGTATGGATGGCATTGCCAATATGCTGTAAACCATGGAGCGGCAGCAGTACTAGGAACTGACATATCTCAACGGATGCTCGAGGAGGCCAAGAAAAGGCACCCTGATCCGAAAATAACGTATCAATGTGTCGCAATGGAAGAAGTGACACTTCCTCCAGCCACAATAGACGTTGTTTTAAGTTCATTGGCGTTTCACTATGTGGCAACGTTCGAAACATTGATCAAAAGCATATCGGTCTGGCTGAAACCTGGTGGTGTACTCGTATTTTCGGTGGAGCATCCGGTTTATACTGCGGAAGGATCGCAAGATTGGCAGTATGATATGCAGGGGGAAATCCAGCATTTCCCAGTCGATCATTACTATTATGAAGGCAAGCGGGAAGCGCAATTTTTAGGTGAAACGGTGACCAAATACCATCGTACCCTGACAACCTATTTAATGACCTTATTGCAAAACGGCTTCATTTTAGAAAAAGTGATTGAGCCGCAGCCGCCAGAAGAATTACTGGAAGTACCGGGAATGAAAGACGAAATGCGCCGACCAATGATGCTGCTAATAGCTGCTAGAAAAAGCTGACTTAAAGAATTGTTAAACAGTTGATCTGTGAAGATCAGCTGTTTTTTTGTTTTGTGTCATCGTAAGAAACAACCGATGAAGCCTGTGATCGCTTGATGTGTAGGGGGGTGAGTTAACAAAATAAACTGTTATTTTAATTCCTAAAGTGACGCGAAGGTGACAAAAATGAAACGCCATTACTTAAAAGGGTATGCTATATTTTAGACAGTACTTGTTTTTTTACGGAAAAAAGCCGATAGATGATGGCGTAACTTACGCAATCGCCGCCAATTGGTTTTATAGAAAAAACACATAACCATTCCCAAGTCCGATGCACGTTTGCAGAATATTCAGCAAACGAAAAGTAAATGACTATGATTAGAAAGGGTGAGGATCATCGAAAACAACCAAACCATTGGCTTAACGTCAGGGGAAGTCAAGGCGCGGGTGCAGCGCGGTCAAGTCAATAAGACAAAAAAGGATACGACGAATACGTACCCGAAAATCCTGTTTACTAATATCTTTACCTTTTTCAATTTAATCAACTGTGTCCTATTCTTTCTCGTCTGTTTGACGGGTTCTTATCAAAACGGTTTGTTCGTCTTTGTTGTCTTCAGCAATGTGATCATCAATCTCTTTCAAGAAGTTCGTTCCAAACGAACGCTAGATAAGCTGGCACTGCTAAAAGTTGCCAAAGCCGATGTTTATCGGGATGGTAAGCTGGAGAATTTGCCGATCCACAAACTCGTAATGGATGATGTGTTACGACTGAAAAGCGGGGATCAAGTGCCGACGGATGCCAAAGTCATTCAAGGATCTTTAGAAGTCAATGAATCCTTGCTGACTGGTGAAATGGATACGATCCACAAACAGCCGGCAGACGAGTTGTTTTCTGGCAGTTTTATCACTGCTGGTGAAGCGTTGTGCCAAGTGATCCACGTAGGCGCTGATAACTATATCGCAAAAATCAACAAAGAAGCCAAGACCATCAAACGACAAAAATACTTGATCCAAGGCAGTTTGAATAAAATCATTCGTTGGATCAGCTTGATTTTGGTACCGTTATGTACCCTCTTGTTTGTCAAACAGTTCTATTTCTCTCATGCGGCTTTCAACACCGCCATCTTACGGACGGTGGCGGCAGCTGTAGGGATGTTCCCCGAAGGTTTGTTTTTATTGACGAGTGTCACGTTGACCATCAGTGCCGTCTATCTGGCGCGCAAAAAAGTGATGGTGCAGGAATTGAACTGCATTGATGCCTTGGCACGGGTCGATGTTCTTTGCTTAGATAAAACGGGCACGATCACCGAAGGCAAGATGACGGTGGAAAAGACGATTTCCTTTCATTCAGAAACACCGTTGGCAGAAATCACTGGTAACTTAATGGCGCAGCTACCCGATCAGAACCCAACGGCAATGGCGCTGCGAACCTTTTTCCCAGAAAAAAAGACGTACCAGATGCAGCAAGTCGTCCCCTTTTCATCTGACCGCAAATTCAGTTGCGTCACGTTTGAAGGGCAAGGCACTTATTTCATCGGAGCTGCGTCGATTTTACTGGGAACCAACCATGAAGCTGTCTTAAAACAGGAAAGACAGCTGGCAGAAGAAGGCTACCGGGTGATCGTTTTGGCGCACAGTGCGCAAGGCTATGAGGAGGCAGGACTGCCGACGGATATTGAACCGTTAGGATTTTATTTACTGTCAGACACGATCCGTGAAGATGCCAAAGAGACCTTGGAGTATTTTCGTTCACAAGCAATCCAATGCAAGATCATCTCTGGCGATGATCCAGTGACAGTCAGTCAAATCGCGAAAAAAGTCAATCTACCAGGGGCTGCTGATTTTATCGATGTATCAAAATTAACTGCAGCCGAATTAAAAGAAGCTGTCAGCAACTATCAGATTTTTGGTCGAGTGACGCCGCAACAAAAGAAAGAAATGGTACTCTACTTGAAAGAACAAGGGCATACTGTCGCGATGACTGGCGATGGCGTCAATGATGTTTTGGCGCTGAAAGAAGCCGACTGCTCCATCGCGATGGCTTCCGGTGTCGATGCTGCGCGCCAAGTATCAAATTTGGTGCTTTTGGAAAATCAATTCGATGCTTTGCCCTCGGTCATGGATGAAGGCCGCCGAGTAATCAATAACATTACTCGCTCAGGTTCATTGGTGCTAGTGCAAGTCTTATTCTCCATCATGATCACTATGGGGACGTTGTTATCAGGAACGACCTATCCTTTTGAGCCGATCCAATTAACGATCATCAATGCCTGCTTTGTCGGCATTCCGACCTTCTTTTTAAACTTTGAACCAGACTTCAATCGGATCAAAGGGGACTTTATGACAACGATTTTCAAAAATGCTTTTCCAACAGCATTGACGATTACGGTAGGAACTCTGCTGATCATCAACTTTGGCTATTGGTTCAACAGTAGCAGCAAAGCTCTATCGATCATGAGCATTATTTTTACCGCTTGGAACTATCGCTTGATCCAGAAAAAAGTCTATCCAGCTATCAACAGCTATCGAACGATGATTTTTTTCAGCACCCAGATCTTGTACTTTGCTGCCTTGATCGTAGGTCGTGACCTCTTTAACCTAGGCAATACCAGCTATCTCAACCTCATTCTCTTGATTGCCTTGTTGAATTTTTCCGCCTATATGCAACGCTTTGCGGATAAGGGAATCGAGTTACTGATGCGAAGGTATACGAAGAAACGTAAAAGCTTGTCAAAAGAAATGATTCAGTAAATGGTAGAAAAACTGATTGCTTAAGTAGCGCTTGTAGCTTGCTAAGCAATCAGTTTTTGTTTATAAATAAATTTCTTTTATTTTCAAGGAGTCTAAGTCTTGCTATGAAACTCGTTTCATACCGTACAATCAACCGAGGGACCTTTTCAGAAAATTTATCGAAAGTGAATCAGTAAATTTTCTATGGTAGACTTAGGTCAATCGTAAAACAAACAGATAGGAATGAAGGAAATGGCAACGATACGCGATATAGCCAAAATCACTGGTTTTTCGATCACGACAGTCTCTCGTGTGATCAATGGCCATCCTTATGTCGATGAGCAAAAGCGAGCAGCGATTTTGGCGGTGATGGAAGAACTGGATTACAAACCGAATAAAATAGCCCAAAAGCTCAGCTCGGGGAAAACCTATAATATTGGGGTCATCGTGCCGTTTGTCAATCACGCCTTTTTTGATGGGATTCTAAATGGCATTATGGAAGAAGCCTTTGCTAAAAAATACAAAGTGACGTTATTGCCGACCAATTTTGATCGGAAATTGGAACTAGAATATCTAGAAGAATTCGCTGCAAAAGGGTTTGACGGATTGATCGTCATTACCCGCGCAAATCATATCGAGACGTTTTATCCCTACATGGAAAAAGGACCGATCGTTTTTTGTGAAAATTCGACCGGTACTGCTGTTCCTTTCGTTGCGATCGACTTGGTCGGCTCTGTGACAGCTAGTATCAATTATTTAAAAGAACAAGGCGTAAAACGTTTGGGACTGACGCTCGGGCGCAGCAAACGTCTTAGCTGCAATTCAGTCAATACCATCGCAAAAGCCAAGGAGCTGTTTCCTGCTTTTTCGGAAGCCGATATTTATTGGGATTGTATCAAAGCCCAAGACGGGATTTCCGCAGCAGCCTTTTTTAAAGAACGAGGAATCGATGGGGTGATCACAAATGGAGACGAAATCGCAGCAATGATTTTGAATCAATACTCCCACGGGACAGCACCCATCGTGATTGGACAAGAAAACCTGCTTATCAGTCAAATGCTGCATTTTTCTTCCGTTGAGTTTCATCTGAATCAGTGCGGCAAAGAAGCCTTTCGCTTGTTTCAAGAAAGAAAACAAGAACAGATCATTCTGCCTTATGAACTTATTATTCGTGAATAATCATTGTCAAAAAAAGAACACACCTTATTACGAGAGGTGTGTTTTTGCCTGATTTTTAAAGGGAATTTGAGGAGATAAAATAAAAAAATAAAGAAAAAATCAATTTTGAATGCTTGCTTTTCACAGAGTAAAGGGCTACCATTGGTCTGTGGCTTTTTCGCCACAAAAATAGGAAACGTATCAGACAAGAGTACTTGGGGAAGATTCTCTTGGGGGAAGCCTGATACGTTTCCTTTTGTTCATTCTAACACTATTTATATATAAAGTAGAGAGATATTGAGTAGATAAATAAAAATACTGCTGTAATTGATGAATAGGAAAAGAGCAAGCTCACAAAGGACTACTTTCAGATCGTTTTCCTACAACATGTTGGATGGCAAATGGCTCCTCATGTTTTGGTTAATAAAAGAGGATCAACTAACTAATTGTGTGGCACCAACTAGAAAATTACATAGCTTAGCAACACCTGTTTCAGCTGTTTCTTTGATTAGAACAGTTGCAGTATTTTCGTAAACATGAATCACACTAACTTCTTGTAAACCGGTAAAGCCAATAACATTTGCCTGATAGTTTTGACCAGGGAACACTTGGTATTTTTCCATGTTTTTATCTCCTTCATTATTCTTATTTCAAAAGAATAATAATTAAAATTTAAGAAAAAGTAAAGTGAAACGATTTTTCATTCAAAAACACAGCCCTTTGGCGTTTGTCTCGAGTAGTTTCGATCTTTTTCTGCAATTTTTCATTATTTTTTTCAATAAATATGCGGTGGCTTATTGAACTTTATTCAAGAATATGTACCTCTTTTTTTAGCAGCAACCACAGATTTCATCTAAACGAATGGGAGAAAACAGCAGCTGAATTGTTTGTTTTGTACCGGATTGGGGCTTATAATAAAAATAGGAAGAAGGATCGACGTCACCGCTTCCTAAATCAATTGAAAAGGGCGTGGAAGTTATGGAAAACGTATACCGAAATAACTTTGTCAAAAGAACTATTCAACTGATGTTTGCACCAAAAAAAATCAGAAAGCGTCCACCAGAACAATGGATCAAAATGCCTACCGACCGAGGTATTCGGAGAAAGGACGCGTGATCCAGCATCTCGCAGCTATGCGTGAAATAGTATTTGAAGAGAAAAGAACGTTAGGAAGTCCCGAACGCGGGACTTCCTTTTTTTGTGTCAGTGACATTGGGAATTTAACGAGAAAGTAGTTGCCAGCAGGTTCTCTTGTGAAGGGCTCCTTTCAGAAAAGGATATAAAAGGAAGCTTGCACTTTTCCTAGCGCTCAATAGACGAACCGAAGAAATCAATAGATAGCAGTGTTAGTGGATAAAGGATCGAAAGGATTCTTTCCAGCTGTTTTCAATTTTAAATTGGGTTTTCCAAAAAGTATGATATTCAAAGTGGCGTTAGTCTACCTACGTTATCAGAATGGATGATTGATAAAAGAAGGGGAATATAAAAGCCACTTTTTTCGCACATAGATTCTGTTAAAATAAACTTAGAGGTTCAAACCTGTAAAATAATCTTATAATTTTTAAAGAAGGTGAAAGCATGGATTACCCAGAAATCGCAGGTCATTTCCAGACAACATCCTTTGATCCCCAACCGTTTGTGCAAACGGCGATCGATGATCGAAAGGTAAGAGAGAGGCTAGTGGAGAATATCGTTGATGGTCAAAATCATATCAATGAGTATTTTAATAGTTATTTGATCATTAAAGAAGTAGCCGTTAAAAACCCTGAGCTGATTTATGATGAATGGGAACGGATCTGGGCATTGCATACCCATAAAAACTCCTATCATCGGTGGATCGCTCATGATTTGATCACTCAACTTTTGGTGATTGATCATGAAGACAAGTTTGAAGGGATCAAGCAAGAGTATGTACTGCTGCCTAAAGGAGAAAAAATTAGTAATTTCTTGAAAATGACTGAAAACATCCAGGAAGCCAGTCGATACAAAGACCTTCAGCAAGAGATTCAGCGTTTACTTGCGGATCAAGAATGGCTGTCCCACTTCAATGAAAAACAAGTGAAGCGTATTGAAAAAGTCCTTCAAACCCTTTTGGCTGAATGAATCAAGAAAAGCAATAAAACTTGTTTCAGAAGGAATTTTTCTACTATTTTTCTTGATTACTAGGAATAGTAGTGAGCAATGGGGAACACATTGCAATGATAGCTAACAATTATTTGCATGTATCGAATGCAAAATCTCCCTTAAGTCCTTGTAAGAAGCTAAGTGAAACTTTATACTAGAATGTAATACTTATTCAAAAAAAGGACAAATAAAATGAGGACATGAGCTTTTATGAAGAAATATTGTAAGGATAATGTGCTGGAAGCGGCGATGACGCGCCTGGAATATATTTTTGATACCTTTCCCCATGTTTATTTCTCTTTCAGTGGTGGAAAAGATAGCGGTGCCATGATTCAGTTGGCTGACCAAGTCGCCCGACAAAAAAAGAAAACTTTTGATCTGCTGATTTTAGATATCGAGGCAAATTATGATGCTACGAGAACGTTCATGGAAAAAATCAAAGCGTTACCAACTATCAATCAAACCTTTCACTTCTGTTTGCCCTTTTACGAGGACAACAACACTAGCGTATTTCAGCCACAATGGCTGATGTGGGATGAACAAGAACGTGAGAAGTGGGTACAGATGATGCCAAAAGATGCAATTTCACTTGCTGATTTAGATGAATCATTGATGGAAATCTATCAGAGTGCAAATATGAATCCAGATAAGTTCTTACGAAACTTTGCTCACTGGTACGCAAACTATCATCAGTGTGAACCCGTTGCTTGTGGCGTTGGCATCCGAACACAGGAAAGTCTATACCGATATCGGTCGATCACTTCGCCAAAGTATAACTTTCGGAAGCAATGCTGGATCAAACGGCAAGTAGCAGATTCCATGGTCGTCAATTTTTACCCCATCTATGATTGGAAGACAGAAGATGTCTGGGGCGCCTATGCCCATTTTGACTGGCCGATCAATGGCTTTTATGAAAAATTATATGATCATGGCGTTCCGATTCATCAAATGCGAATCTGTCAGCCTTATGGTATGCAACAACGAAAAGGCTTATACCAATATGCTCTGGTGGAACCGGAAACGTGGGAACGCGTCGTCAACCGCGTGTCAGGAGCCAATTTTGGTCGATTGTATGCCCAGACGGGATTATTGGCGCATTACAATACGAGAAAGCCAAGTCATATGACTTGGCAAGAGTATGCGGTCTTTTTACTGGAATCAATTGGACTTTATTCAAAGAAATTACAGGACCATTATTACCGCAAAATCACAATCTTGATTGATCATTATCGAGAAAAGCACGGGATCGAAGTGGAAGACATCCCCGATGTGACCAAACGTAAGGAGTGGCTGAAAAACGAAGTACTCTGGCATGACTGGAAAGGGATCGCTCGTGCGTTAGAAAAAAATGATTTTTCTTTGAGCACGCGACAATACAGTCTGACGAAAAAAGATGAGACGGAATTGTATGAGTTGGCGGTCGATTTTGGGGCGGCGTTGGGAATCGAGCATTTACCCAAGTATCAGTTAAAAAAATTGAATGCCAAATATGAGTATTTAACGAAAAAAATCACCTAACGATGGACGAATGTGTCCCTAGAGAGGAAGGGTTTTGTGAACGAACGATTGGTTTTGTTTTTTCCACCGTATAAGAAAAGCCAATTCTATCAATTGATGGGGGCATTTTTTGCGGAACGGGTGTATCAGCAGCAATTTCCGTACTTAGTCAATGATGAGAACTGCTACTGGTATGTGATTCTTGATGACGAAAAACGGGTGACCGCTTTTTCTTATTATGAAAAAGGCGTCAATAAAGTGGAGCTAGGGGAATTTTATGAAAAAGATCCAACTGCTCAATTTAAAAAGTTTCTTTTACGGAAAATGTTGGTGGATATCAGCCGCAACTACCCAGAAGCAGAGATTCTCGCTTCTAGTAACCAGCCTAGTGAAATTGCACTTTTGGAGTCAAAAGGGTTTGCGGTCTATCGACAAACAAAAAATTATTCATTTCTAAAAAGGAGTGTAGTACCTCATGAGCGATATCGATTTTCCAGTGTTAGCGGCGAAGCTGATCCCAGTCAGCAAGATTCACGCGAATACGTATAATCCCAACACCGTGGCTGCTCCAGAGATGGATTTGCTGGAACTGTCGATTCGGGAAGATGGCTTTACGCAGCCACTGGTTTGTTACCACGATAAGGAGCAGGACAAGTATATTTTGATCGATGGGTTTCATCGGTATGTCGTAGCAAAAGATCGCTTAGAATTGCCAAGCGTTCCGGTCACAGTGATCGATAAGCCTTTTGAGAATCGCATCGCTTCAACGATTCGCCACAATCGAGCACGTGGTACCCATGGCATCGAGAAGATGGGAAACATCGTGCAACAGTTGGTCGCCAACGAGTGGTCGGACGAACGAATTGCCAAGGAATTGGGGATGGACCGCGAAGAGGTCTTTCGCTTTAAGCAGCGCTCAGGCTTAAAAAGTGCCTTTTCCAACCATGAATTCAGCAAATCTTGGATTGAATTTGAAAAAAGATACTACAAAGGCAAAAAAGAGACCTGAGAGGTTGAAAAAACTATCTAAAAAAGCTATCTATTAGAAGACAGCGATTCGTTAATAATTCTTTTTAAATTTTGAATAGGTGTTTTTTACAACGATAACGATCAGATTGATCACCATCGACAAACAAAGCGTCCCTAAGAGAATGGCCAGGATCACACCTAATGTGTCTCTTAGAAAGCTGAAGATCGCTTCAATGATAAACATAGTTTTTCCTCCTTTTCTCATCGTCTATTTTTTCTGACAATTGCAAAAATAGGCTCCTTGAGCAATAACTGCCTGCTACTAAAAACATGATCGAACGGTTTTCAAGTCCAGCCTTTTTTGGTGATTGTTCTTTTCCAAAGTAGAGTATACATTGGAAAGGATGAAAGAACGTTTCTATTTTTTATAATCGGTAAAAAATTCTGAAATGTAAAGAACAACAGTGGCTTTTTTATCTCCTGCGGATAGCATGAATAATCGTACCAGTTTGCATAAAAAAAGTAAAATGATAACAAAAAGTGAGTGGCGAAACAAGAGGTAATCATCTGATTGAATAATAATAAGCGAAATGAAAAGCTATGCTGCACAACGTCTGTAGAACAGAAAGAGGTTGTGCGGCTATTTGTTTTCACGCTGCTTCTTTGCTGCTAGAATAAATACTATTATTTTTTTTTGAAGAATAACTGCATAAAAATCGATCGTGATCAAACTGATTTTATAACAATTACAGTAAGCGCATTTTTAACTCAAAGACAAACTTTTTTGTAATATTCGGGAAAAGTGTCAATGGTTGCTTTGACAGTAAGCCAATCGTCATGCGGAGATTCGGTAAAGGCAGTGATAAAATTTTTACTTGAGCGCATGTTTGATCAATGATCGAACGCGGGACTAGACCGCAGAAGCCTGTTTGTTCAATCAAATAAGGAATCGTCGTGCTGCTGCTGACATATTCCCATTGGAGCGAAGGTACACACTGGTCAAGGTAGCCCTCGATATTTCTAAGTGCAGGACAGTCACCGCCGGAACTGTATAGATGGATTCCTGTAAGGTCGGCTAATTCCTTAATGATCAATGGGTTCGTGATCGAAGTGATGCAGCAGATTTCTTCTTGTAAAAGTTCTTCATAGACAAAGGAATCTTCGTGAGGAAGTGAGCATAACGCAAAATCAATACGATTTTCTTTTAATGCATCGGCTAATGCCAGCGTGGATCCCACCATGATCTCGAATTTTATTTTTGGGTATTGGTGGGAAAATACATGGAGAAGCTCCGGTAAAATCAACATGTCATAAGGGGGGACGATGCCCATCCGTAAAGAATATTCGACTGTGTTCGAAGCATTGAGCAACTGTTCTTTGACCTCCTCCCACTGAGCGATCAGACCAGGAACCGCCTGTTTCAACAATTCACCTTCCAACGTGAGTACATTGCTTTTTCCTTCCAAAAATAACGCTACTTCTAACTCTTCTTCTAACTTTTTGATATGGTTCGTAACCGTCGATTGGGCATAGTTTAATTTAGCAGCAGCTTTCGTAAACGTACCTTCTTCAACGATCGTTTTAAAGGAGTGCAGCTCTTTGATAAAATCCACATTGGTCCCCCTCTCTTTTTCCAAATTATACAAAAAATGTCAGAAGAAAAAATTTCTTTTTTTTAGAGTAAATCAAAAAAATAGATACAAATGTTATTTAAAACGTGTATCCCCCTTCTGGTAAAGGATATAAGGGTTTTAAAATAACGGAGCTTACATCGGCTCACTAGGGAAACTGAGGGGTCGTTCCTTTCTTATCCCCAAATTGATTTTGACCACCGATCTCAAACAGCCAAAAGTAACTGGTCTCTAAGACACTGATGTTTAAAAAGTAGCTGATAGAAGGGTATTCAAGCAAAATGATTCTGATTTTTTTCTGAGATAAAAAAATAGACAAGCTAAAAAGTAGAAAAAATGACTACTTAGTAAGGGGCAAAAATAGCAGAAACTATTTCTGATAGCGCCTAACTAAGTAATTGAGAAAAAACTGACGGAGCTCTGGTTAAGAAGACCGTCAGTTTTCTTATTTCAATGAAGTGGAGTAAACCGTGGCTGAATCAATTTTTCAATCGTTTTGTGAATGATCGTCCAGTCCGACAGGGTGGGAACATTCGAAATTCGTAATTGCTGAAATTTGGGGTTGCTTTTCAGATGCAAATCAAAATTGCTGACGATCAAATCAATTTCTCTTTGGATCAATTCCTGCTCGTCAGGAGCCACTTCAAAAAAGTAACTGATTTCCGTATGGTCATTTTTGAATAGCTCCGTTGATACCGCTAAAAAGGTATCTAATCCAGCACCTCCTTGAAAAGCAAAGGCAACTTTTAAATGTTTTTTCAGCTGAGTGCTAGGGGATAGTTCGCTTAACAAGGTCAGCGTGACTGCGACGTGCTCCAAGTGAGTAAATGAAAAGAAGCGGCTTTGGTCATTGAAATGTTTCAACCATTCATTCCAAGCAAGATAATCTGTCTTGAAAGTCGCTTCAACAAAGGTTTTGATCTGGGGATCGGCAAACTCGTAATTTGCCGAAATCATCGTTAACAAGCGAAGATTCACGAGATAAGCGATGATTTTATGTGCTGCTGCAGGAGGAATCGCTATCCCGGATTTCTTTAAAAAGGCAGTCACTTCAGCGAGAATTTCTGGTTTTTCTGTATGGTGAAAAATGTAATCCGCATCGCTTTCTCCATTAATATCCATCGTACTATACGAAATGCAGTGGAGAGCATTGACGAAGATCCAAAGGAGTTCTTGCTGCGGCAAGTGGATGATCCGATATTTCTTTAAATAATGGTCATTCAGCAATTGTGAGAAAATGCTATAACGTTCTTTCTCCAATAGATTTCGTTCTAAAGAAGGTGGCAAGGTCAAAAAGTAAGAATAGCGCCATCTGCGCTTGGCAATACTCAGCCATAGAGCAAGGCGATAATGGCTGTAATGCAAATCTTTTTTGTTGGCTTCCTTGGCTTTTTTAACCAGCAGACGCGCATCAGCGGGGCTGTCTTTATCTAAGATCGTGCTATCGCCGTAAGCAGAGAAGAAGACAAACAGACAAAAGCGAATATCGGCTTCGGTACCGATAAAGTCAAGATGATTCGTGGCGATGGTCACAGAATAGGTTTGTAAAGACTTGTTCATGTAACTGATCGTTCGCAACAGATGGCTGCGGGAATAGCCGAATTCGATCGTTGCTCGGTGAATAGAGTATTTTTTATTATCAATGATACTAGACATGATTTTAAACTCCAGCGTTTCCATGCCCAAAAGCTGAATGGCAGAATTGATCGACGCATTTGGGGCATACTCGATCGAAACGAGGTTGCTTCCAGAAAGTTTGATCTTGACCAGATCTTTCGGCAAGCTGTCGCTTAAAATACTTAATTCTTTAGTGACTGTAGGCAAGGAAAGTCCTAATAATGTCGCCAACTCTTGCGGATGATACCCCGCTGGTGCGGCATTTAGCACTTGCAGAATTTTTACTTGACGGGAAAATGCCTTGTCGCGATGCAGGTTGATGGATAAATTCTCTAACATTGATGTCACCGCCTTTTAAGATCCTGTGGGAAGAATCAAGGATTGAATAAAAAATCGTTCGTTTTAAGTAAATTATATAATACTCTGGGCCAATCAAGAAGTCTAATCCCTTGAAAATTGAAGGATTTCATGTTAAAGATGCATCACTCATTTAATCTCTTGAAGAACAATCCTTTATGTTAGCTGTTTTATAGAAAACAGCCTCAGCATTCCCGAGATTTTTTTCTTAATCGATGGGATGATCTTTTTTATCGAAAAAAATCACGTAGAAAATAGCAGTTGGATCAACGAAGCTACCGGCTAAATTTCAACTTGTTCCTTTATCTGCGAGGGTAGTTTTCTATTAAGGAACGATTGAATTGTAGTTTAAATTCGTATTTGGGTAACCAGTCTAGAGGAATGACAGGGTTCATCAGTAGAATATAGGAGAGGAATAGAGTGACAGCAGATAAAGGTGCTGTTACGCTATTCCTTATTTGTTAGTAACAAATGATTCAGGATACAAAATTGGCAATATTCGTTTTGCGATAGCTGTTTGGTGAAACGCCTACCCAATTTTTGAATTGTCGACTAAAGTGTGCGGGGTGCGAATAGCCAAGTCTTTCCGAGATACTTTCTATCGTAATATCAGGGATAGTTAACAGTCGTTTGGCTTCTTTTAATTTAAGTGAGTCCAAATAATTTTTTGGTGAAATACCGTAAATTTTTTTAAAAGCTTCAAGACCATAACTTGGAGACACATTCGCTTCAGCATAAATTTTTTTAATCAAGATATCGATCTTTTCAGTATTTTTTCTTTCAAAAAAGTGATGAAAATTGTGATTGATAACTTCTGCAATACTTCTAGCGATACTAAGCGTTTGAATGTTGGCATTTTTTTTAGGATCCAGTTCAGTGAATCTTATAAGTTCAAAAATCAGTTTTGTTAAAATTTGAATGGTTAAGATTTTATCAGAAAGTGAAAAACTAGGTGCTTTATCATAGAGATCGATCCATTCATTGATGATTACTTGGAGTGTAGTGTTCTCAGCTGTGTGTTTTTCGAAGATCAAGGGAATATTCTTCATTAGTACATAGCGTAAAACGGGTTCATCGATATCGAAATGTGCGGTAAAGTAGCGTAAGCCATTTTCTGAGTAACAGGCATTTAAGTGGAGCATACCCGGAGGGATAATCAAGATATCTCCTGCATCCAATAAATACTCCTTTTGGTTGATCGTGGTTTTCTGCTTCCCAGATAAAATAAGTAGGATTTCAAAAGCATTATGAGAGTCTAAGTAGCTAGTCCAGCCATAAGGAACTTTTTGTGTATGCGCAGAAAAGAAACGGACACTAGTATCTAAATTCGGTAGAAACGCTAGATGATTATATAAGCTCTTTTTCATAGTTTGATCTCCGTGGTTTTTGGTAAGTTTAACGTGGTAAAAACCATTTCTAAATTTATTAATAAAAGTATACTTTAGATAGGAACTGAATGAAAGTGGTTTCAAAAAAAGGGGATGATTTTATGATTCAAAATCCAATATTAAAAGGCTTTAACCCAGATCCATCAATTTGTAAAAGGGGGGATACTTATTATATTGCCACATCGACATTCGAGTGGTTTCCCGGTGTACAGATATACGAGTCGAAAGATTTAAAGAACTGGCGTTTACTTGTTCGTCCGTTAAATAGAATAAGTCAGCTGGATATGGTTGGTGTTCCAGATAGTGGTGGCGTCTGGGCTCCTTGTTTGACATACGCAGACGGAAAATTTTGGTTGGTGTATTCAATTATGCGTGAACACCGTGCCTTTAAAGATGTCCGCAACTATTTAGTAACCGCTGATGATATAGAAGGTCCATGGAGTGAACCAATCTTTCTAAATGCGAGTGGTTTTGATCCGTCGCTTTTCCACGATAATGACGGGAAAAAGTATCTATTGAATATGATCTATGATTTTAGAAATGATCATCCTTGGAATTACGGAATCGCTATTCAGGAATTTGATGAGGGAAAAGAACAATTGGTAGGAAAACCAGAAATTATTTTTAAAGGAACCCATTTAGAGAAAACAGAGGGGCCACATATTTATTTTATCAATGGTTATTATTATCTTTTCACAGCGGAGGGAGGATCCCAGTGGGGGCATTCAGTTACTGTGGCCCGCTCGAAATCATTGTATGGACCGTATGAAGTACACCCTGATAATCCTATCCTGACCGCTTGGTATTCTCCCGAAAATGATTTGCAAAAAACGGGACATGCGTCATTAATTAAAACGGATAGTGAGGAATGGTATATCGCATACTTAGCAAGCCGTCCAATTAAACGAAAAGGAAAAGGCTTATTTGAAGAAAGAGGATTTTGTACCTTAGGGCGTGAATCGGCATTAGCAAAAATTGAATGGACACCAGACGATTGGCCGATCGTGACTGGTGGAAAAGTTGCGCAAAAGTATGTACCCAAACCAAACTTACCAGAGTGCCCTTGGTCCAGCAAACCTAAAAAGAATTATTTCGCTTCGGGGATTCCTTCTGAGTTTCAAACCCTAAGAATTCCGTTTAGCCAAAAAATAGGGCAGATAACAAAGAAAGGATTGATTTTATACGGACAGGAATCCTTGTATTCAGTTTTCGAACAATCCTTACTTGCCCGTAGATTTGAATCTGTAAATTTTATAGCTGAAACGGCGGTTGATTTTTCCCCTTCGTATTTTCAACAAAGTGCTGGTTTGGTCTGTTACTACAACAGTAAGAATTGGACCTCACTACAGGTAACGGCTAACGAGCAATTAGGGAAAGTTTTGACAATTTTAAAATGTGAAGGAGCAAAACTTAGTTGGCCCTTGAGAGTTCCGATCGTTTTAACTGAAGAAGGGAATGTGTATCTGAGAGTTAAGGTCAATGCTCGTTTTTATCAGTTTTTTTATTCATTGGATGGGAAGAATTGGAAAGAACTTTCTTTCATTTTTGATACTTACAAACTTTCAGATGATTACATTACAAAACCATTCTTGGGACCTACAGGAAGTGCGTTTACGGGTGCTTTTGTAGGCGTTCACTGCAATGATTTAACAGGGATGAGGCAAGAAGCTGCTTTTGAATATTTTAGTTATCAAGATATAGAGGAAGACGAAGTCACTAAAAATTAAGGATAGAGGAGAAGAAGATGAATAGGACAAATATGGTGTCAAGTGCTGGGATCCGGGTAAAACTTCAAAAAATGGGCTCATTTTTAAGCGGTATGATCATGCCGAACATATTAGCTTTTATAGCTTGGGGACTATTAGCGGCATTATTTATTCCCACGGGTTGGCTTCCTAATGAAAAATTTAATGAAATCGTGCCACCTACGCTAAACTATTTGCTACCATTGCTAGTAGCATATACAGGTGGGAAACAAGTGTATGGTACTCGAGGGGCAGTAGTAGCCTCAATGGTGACTATGGGGTTGATCGTAGGTGCTGATGTTACGATGTTTTTAGGCGCAATGATAGTAGGACCGAGTGCTGCCTGGGGGATGAAAAAAATCGATTCCCTTTATGAAGAAAAGGTAAAAACTGGGTTTGAAATGCTTGTTAAAAACTTTAGTGGGGGCATTTATGCTGCTATTTTGACAATTATTGGCTATGTATTAGTAGGTCCAATATTCAATACATTGAACTATATGATGACTGATGCAGTCAATGTACTCGTTGAAAACCATCTTTTGCCCTTAGTAAGCATCTTTATGGAGCCAGCAAAAGTCTTGTTTTTGAACAATGCCATTAACTTTGGTGTTTTTGCACCAATCGGTTTAGAGCAAGTAGCTGAAAATGGTCGTTCCATGATGTTTGCAATTGATAATCCAGGTGTTGGGCTAGGTATTTTGTTATCATATATGGTTTTTGGAAAAGGAACAGCTAAGAAAACCGCTCCTGGGGCCATCGTTATCCATTTTTTTGGAGGAATAGCAGAAATTTTCTTTCCTTATGTACTGATGAATCCGTTATTGCTGATTCCAGCTATATTAGGAGGAATGAGTGGCGTTGCAACACTAATGATTACTGGAGCAGGAATGATTTCCCCAGCTTCGCCCGGCTCTATCTTTGCCTTCATGGCTGTGACTCCTCGGGGGAGCCACTTTGGTATTTTATTAGCAATCACTGTTGCAACTGCGGTCACATTTATTGGTGCTTCCCTTGTTCATAAATTAACAAATCGAACGTCGGATAAGAACAATGAAGAATTTCTCCTAGCAGAAGAAAAGACCAAGGAAATGAAGCGAAAAGGGAAAATTAGCAAAGATTTTTCAATTAAAAAAATTATATTTGCTTGTGATGCAGGAATGGGCTCTTCAGCAATGGGGGCAGCGATTGTTAGAAAAAAAGTTCAAGAACTCGGTTATGATATTGAGGTTACAAATGTTGCTATTCGTGATTTATCAGCAGATGAAACGTCATTAGTGATTACTCAAAAAGAGCTTCAAGAAAGAGCAAAAAAAGCTGCACCGTCTGCGCATTTTCAGTCAGTAGATGAGTTTTTGAATAGCGAGCGATACGATGAGATTCTCGCTGATTTAAGACAATCATCATCTTTGGACAAGCTAGTGTGAAAGTTAATGATCATAACGATAAATATTACTATCAATTAACAATTTTCGTTCCAAATAAAGGAAAGAACAATAAATAATCGAAAAAATTACAGGAAGAGTTAGGATATAGTTCTCTTCCTGTGATTTTTTGCTACTCGTATTTACATAATTTTCCTGATCTACCCTGATTTGAACTAAAAATCTAGAAGAACCTATTCGTTCAAGAAACGATCTCCTCTTTTTCCAGACTAAGATAACGATAAAAAGTTGATCGTTTTAACCCTGTTTGGGCACAGATATCCACAACAGCTTTTCCTTCTTTTTGATAAAGGTTCAATGCGTGTTGAATCAGTCCAGGATCGATTCGTGGGCGACCACCGATATTTCCTCTAGCACGAGCGGATTCTAAGCCTTCTTTGGTCCGTTCGACGATGATGTCTCGTTCGAATTGGCTAAAGGCTTGGAAAACAGTCATCATCAATTTCCCTTGTGGGGTTTGCGTATCAAAATTTTCTTTGATACTGATAAGCTTTACTCCTTTTTTTTCAAAAAAGTAGACAAGATCAATGAGATCTTTGGTACTTCTTCCTAGTCGCGAGAAACTTTCAATGATGATTTTATCGTTTTCTTTCACTCGTTTTTTTAATTTATTTAATTCAGGACGATTCGCACGAACACCACTGATCTTTTCCGTATAAATTTTATTGCACTCATACCGGTCAAGTAAATCTAACTGACGCGAGAGATCCTGTTGTCTTGTGGAGACACGTGCGTACCCATAAACCATATTTGTCATACGAATTCCTCCAGTTGCACAAAAATAAGTCTACATAGAGAATACCTTGTTTGTTCACTTAAGTACACATTCAAGAAGCTTCTTAATGTGAATTTGGGAAATAGGAAGGTTTTTTTATGCACCTAAATATTGTACTATAGTAAAGACACTAGTCGGTGAGGAAGAAACACGGAGGGGAAAATGAGAGAATTGCAGTTAAATTTTATGCTAAATAAGACGACCGTTCGCTGGCTTCAAATGTTAAATACTTTTGAGCGAGAACGGACTTGTTCCATCGCAAGTTTAGCAAACAAACTTGATGTGACCCAACGGACGATCAGCTCGGATATCAAAGAATTGAAAACCTATTTACAAGAGGCAGCCGAATTTTCGCTTGTAGCCAATGGCTATCATTTTAGGGAAACGAATCCGAAAAAATACTTGTCCCAAAAAAAGGAGCTTGTTGCAGAAGAAGGAATGTATCAAATCGTGGAAGCCATTTTCCACGGTGAATTCTGTTCGGTTGAAGAGTGGGCGCAGCGCTTGTATGTATCAGAAAGTACGATGCGTCGTTATTTGAATACTGCTTCTGTGACGTTGCGAAAGTATCATGTGGAGTGGATCTTGCAACCGGTTAATTTGAGTGGCTCCGAAGCCAATATTCGCAAGTTCTTTAAAGATTTTTATTATGAATCAGATGTCACCCCTCATACGCTATTGCCCCCCAAAGAACTGATTGCACTAGTCAGTGATGTCTTCTCAGAAATGCCCGCAGAGCTGGTGAATACAGGCGTTTCTCCGAGTGATTTTTATTATAGCTTGTATATTGCGATCAAGCGTTACCAATTGGGAAAGACGGTTCAGATTCCTCAATCGTTGGCAAAAATCATCGAAACCCATGAGGCATTTGCCGTAATGAATGACTTAGCACCTAAAATCGAAGCGCTATACCGAGTAAGACTGCCGCAACAAGAAATTATGTGGCTTTATTTAGTGACCGTGATGAAACGGACTTTGACCGAGCCTGAAAAAGAGCAGCAATTCGTTGCATCGTTTGGACTGTATCCTGAACTCGAAGAACTGAGTCAGCGCTTCGTTCAAGAATGGGGCATTTCCTTTCAAGAGCCCCAACGGGTCAAGACGATGATCCACGCCTTTTTCCTGTCAAAGAAAATCAATGAGCAACTGGCGCCCGTTTTAAATCACTTGCTAACAGAAGTAAAAAATGAAGCGCAGAAGCATCGTTCTGCCGCTTATCAAAGGAATCTGGCATTTATGAAGCAGCACCAAGCGATTCTTGGGATCAAGCAGGAGTATCTGGTAGATATTTGTGCGGCACTGACCCTTTACAGTGAAGCAATCAGGGAGCTCTATGCTCAAAAAGTCAGACGGATCGCATTGATAATAGAAGGTGATCTCTATGCCTGTCACACGATTCGTGCGCGCTTTTTGCGTTATGTCGGCAATGATCATCTGGTATTTTTTCCAAAAATCAATGAATTGACGACCGATTATTTGAAGGGAAATGCCATTGATCTTGTGGTTACAAATTATAGTGAATATTTATCAGAGTTCATCTTATCGACTGATTATCTTTTGCTCAAAGCAATCCCCGATCATCAAGATTGGCAAAGAGTGATTGAAAAAATCGATCCTCAGTTAGGGCAAGCGTTAAACGCTCCCACAGCCTAATATACGTGTTGAAAAAGAGCATGACGAGGACATGTGTGGATAAATTAAAAGGAAAAGCCGCAACCGTTGCGATCAACGGTTGCGGCTTTTATTCGTTCATCTAATAAAAAAGGGAGTTATCTGAAAATAGGCCCACTGTTCCTGAATACCAAAAGATTGGGTTATTTTGGTGAAAGAACAGCCTACGTTGAAACAGTTAGTTGGCATTTACTAGTTTATCAAAAATTGCTTCAAAGGTTTTGAACGTATCACTATCTAACTGACAAAGCCATAAAAGGTAGCTTTTTTCTTTGAATGTCCATTCGATCGAAGGGTAAGAGGCAATCAAGGCATGGTATTTCTCTCGTTGTTCACTGGTAGCTAATAACCACCGCTTCTCAAAAATCTTTTTCTCTTCCATTTTTATCTATCCCCCATAAAGAAACGTTGCCTGAAACTTCACTAACGGGCAACGTAAATCTAATGATATGCAGATCTATGTTTAGTATACCAAAGAAAAATGAATTTTTTTAGAAGATGTGTAAAATTACATACAATTTCTTTTATTTTGCTTTTTTTGGGACCTTTTTTGAAGAAAAGAAGCGTTCTGTTGAAAGGAACTGTTGTTAAAAATGTTTGTGATAATACTAAGAATTAGTAGGCAGAAACCTTGTATCCATCGTATTGAGTCAAGTGGTTACAGGTAATAACAAAAATGGACGATCCTTTTTAAATGATAAGGAATCGTCTTTTTTTATAACACTTTTTTTTGCACAAACTTTTAAAATGCCTTATTTAAAAAGAAAATGAAAATCAATTTATTCATACAGGTTTGCAAATCTTGATTTATCGATTGATGATCAACCATGGTAAATTTAATCTCGTTAAAAACGATAAAATTTCGTCAAAAAAGCATTATTTTATAGCTCTAATTTAGGTTTTTAGAGAGTTTGTATCGAATAGGTTGTTCCGATAAGAGCTATAACTGATTTTTTTCGAGGGAGTAAGAAAGGGTGACTGATAAAAACGTGAAATGAATCTTTAAAGTACAAGAGAAAGAATAGAGAAAAAGGAGTTACTTATGAATAACAAATTTAGTAAAAAAGTCACAGGTTTATTGTTGATTAGTCATTTAACTTTATCGGCGTTGCCAATAAATGCGATGGCGACAGAAAAAACTGATAATTCTTCAGGAGTGACACAAGAGAGAATAGAAGCTCCAAATTTATTATCAGATAGTGAAGCAACTCAAAGCACAGAAAATGACCATACAGCAACCAATGAGCAAGCAGTTCAGGAAACAGAGGGTTCTCCTACTGAAAGTGAAGAAGCTCAAACAGAAGTTTCTACTGAGAACTCTTCAGAAAATAATGAAGTCGCAGAAAATGATGAACAAGCGGATGCACCAAATGAAGAAACCTCAGAAAGTAATTCTAACGAATCATCAGAAGACGCTGCTGAAACCCGTTCAACAAGGGCAAGTGTCCAAGTAACATCTGATGCTGAATTACGGACAGCGTTAGCCAATGCGACGGTTACACAAATCAGCTTAGCCAATAACATCACGATGACCAGTAGTGTGACATGGACAGGGACGACCAAAACGATTGAAGGTAATGGTCATACGTTAACCTTCGGGAATAATGTTCGGTTGTATGGAAATACGGTAAATCAAGGATTAAGTATCAGAAATGTGAGAATCGTGGCTCATGCAACAAATACGATCTATCAAAATAGAACGTCCAGTGTTTCCTTCACAAACGTTACTCATGAAAATAGTCATGCAACGGGGCGCTTACTCTATTTAGCCGCTAGCAATTCTTCAGCTAATTTCTTTGGCGAAAACCGATTAAATGCAGGTTCCTTGATTTGGGCTACTTCGAATGTCCGAATGAATATCGGCAGTGGTGCTTCTGTAGTTGCAAATAACAATGGAACAGCTCGTGCGATTTATCTTGCAAGTGGTGGTCGAATTGATTTAGGTGAAGGCAGTTTATTAGACGTTACTCAAAACAATCCTTCAAATACAGCAAAAGCAGTCTTGATCGAAGGAAGTGCCTCAAGCGTAGTAGTTAATTCGAATGCAACGTTTAAGATCACAAGTGCGCCAAATACGCAAAAAACACAAGAAGCATTGGGGTTGCGAGGTGCTTTGACCGTATTATCTGGGGGAACACTGGATGTCGTGGGAAGAAGCACGTATTCAACGGTAAACGTTGGACAATCAAGCACTTTCCACGAAGGATCAAATGTTCGAATCCAAAACAATCATACGAATGGAACCGCAATTGGGTCCTATCCAGGAACAACGAACTACACGATCCACTCATCGACAGGAATGCAAACTTGGAGAAGATCAGCTGATTTTTCAGGAGAGCCCAGCTTTAATTATCCAGAGTTTAGACAAGGTTCTTTCTCACTAAATACTTATACGAACAAACAAGTTACTTCGCGAATTGAATCCAATGACTCAATCTTCAACGCAACATTCAATAGTTCTCAAATCGGAAAAATCGCTTTTGGTGACTTTGTGGATAGCGCAACGATTCAACAAACGACCATTGACGACTTAACCACAAGCTCAACGCACATTACGGGGCGAGCTGAGCCAAATGCCGATTTAGCAGTCACTATTGAAGGACAAGGAAGTTTAACGGGACGCGTTGCAAGTGATGGAACTTATCAATTTGCGATTCCGAACGCACCATTAGCAGTTGGAACAAAAGTGACTGTTACCGCAACGTCCAATGGTATTCAATCGGTTGCAGAAACAGTTGTAGAGGATAGTGAAAAAGAAACGATTGCCGAAACAACGATTTCCGAGCTAAATACTGACTCCACAAGTGTGACGGGAACGGCTGAGCCGAATGCTGAGATTACGATCAAAGCCGGTGACACGATCATTGCGAATGGACGAGTGGGTAGTGATGGCATCTATGCATTGACGATTGAGAAACAACAAGCTGGTACGGTAGTTACCGCCCAAGCAACCTTAAATGGCATTTCATCAAATATTGCAGAAACCATGGTTGATCGAGCAACGATCGCCGAAACAACATTGAATGAGGTGACAACCACATCCACTACCGTTAGCGGAACAGCCGAACCAGATGCACATGTGGAAATTACTATAGGCGATTCTGAAACGAAAAATGCCACTGTTGACAGTGATGGCAATTTTGAAGTAGAGATTGATCAACAAGCAGCGGGAACAATTATTACTGCTCAAGCAAGCATCGATGGATTGCAATCAAATATTGCTTCAACGATCGTTGTCACTGATCCAGCAAACACTGAAGGCACGATTACACCAGCAAGCTACAATGTTTCTTCGGCCGATCAGTTCCTGAGAGGGTCGTATACCGGTGATGTTGTATCTGCCCGTGTGTATGTAAATGGATCATCCGTTCGTGGTGGGAATTTTGCTGATGGTTCGTTTGAATTCTTTATCGGCAATCGCATCCAATCCGTAGATGATGTCGTAGAAATCGAAGCCTTGGATCAATATGGCAAAGTACTTGATCGGACAACCGTTGAATTAACTAGAGATTTGGCTGGTTCGATCACACCGGATCAATACCGTGTTGGCGAAACAATGATTACAGGGACCTTTACGGGTGATGTCAATTTTGCACGTTTAGTGATCAATGGCACGCCTTCTAATGCATGGGGTGGTACCTTCAATGCCGATGGCACCTTCTCGTTTTATGTAGCGAATCTTGGAATCAAAGCGGGCGATAAAGTTGAGATCCAAGCGTTGAACCGCCAAATTAACGGTAACACGGAAGCCATCGAAGTGCTAGAAACCAAAGAAGTAACAGTGATTGATCAACTTCAAGGGACGATCACACCGGATCAATACAGTTACACCGATACCATGATTACGGGAACCTTTACGGGAGATATCAATTTTGCCAACTTAGTGATTGATGGACAGTCAGTAGGGAACTGGGGTGGCACATTCAATAAAGAAACTGGCCGCTTTGAATTCTTTGTTCACGCACAATTTAGAGAACAGATCAGAACGGCAACGAAAGTAGAATTGCAAACCTACCATCGTGAAACAGTCGATGGACAAACGATTGATCATAAGCTGGTGTTGCAGCCGATAGAAATCGTCAAAGCAGCAGGCACGATTCAACCAGCAGCCTTCAAAGTGACAGAGAGTGAAATTACTGGAACCTTTACAGGAGATGTGAATTTCGCCAACTTGATCGTTGATGGACGTTCAATTTCATGGGGAGGCACCTTTAACACCGCAAACCAGACGTTTACTTACTTTGTCAATCAAACGACCCGCGACTTGATTCGCGATGCGGAAACAGTTGAATTGGTTGCTTACCATCGGGAGGTTGTTAGTGGCCGTCCGGTAGACACCGAATTGGATCGCAGTGTAGTCACTATCGACAAAGAATTTGTTGGCACAATTACGCCAAACCCTTACACATTAGGTGATCGAATCGTTACGGGAACCTATACAGGAGATGACATCAACTTTGGTCGACTTGAAATTGATGGCATGATCCTGTGGGTGAGCGGTTTTGCGGATGGTACCTTTACCGCCTACTTGAACCAAGAACAAGCCAACAGTGTGACAAAAGACAGCCAGATGACGATCTATGCATTGCATCGCTTTGCTGACTTAAGTACACGAGAGATTGCACAAGCAACCGTTTCAATCACAGAATAAGAAACAGAAACTACGAGAGCCCCTTGTACCTTGCCTGTTGCAAGGGGCTCTTCATTGATAGAAAGAGAGAAAGCAAATGAACATGAAGAAAAAAATCGTTAGCCTCTTTAGCCTTGCCCTCATGGGGAGTTTTTTAGCGGCTTGCTCGACGGATGACCAAGCAAAGACGGATACTACCCAAGGCAGCGAACCAATCGAACAAATCACGGATCAAAGCAATGCCGAGCCGCAATCGATCATTGGTGGATTAAAGATCATCATCGACAAACAAGAAATCAATCAAAAGAAAACAGAAGATGGGGAACAAGTATTACATACATTTACCATCACAGCAGAAAATATGGGATCAGTTGCCGCTGGATTAGGTTCGATTGATTTTCTTTTAGAAACTGAAGAGGGAGAATTTCTTGAACTTGATCATACCATGGCGATGTTTGGCAATGAGATCGCTGTAGGTGAAACCATCACTGGACAAGTTTCCTTTGCTTTAGAAGAAGGACAAGTGGCGAAAAAACTGATTTATAAACCCGGTGAAGAACAATTAGCAGAATGGGATGTTAAGAGCGAATGAAGGTAAACGTTATTGGATTGGGGTATATCGGGCTACCCACAGCACTTACTTTTGCAAACCATGGGATTGAAGTCGTTGGGGTTGATGTGTCAGAAACAGTCGTTCAATCACTTCAAGCAGGTCAGGCACCAATCGAAGAACCCGACATTGATCGCTATCTAGCACAAGCTTTAGCGAAAAAGACATTCAAGGCACAGTTGGTACCAGAAAAAGCGGATGTCTTTATTATTGCCGTACCAACGCCAAATATCGCCGATCAATTTGGTAGTTGCGACTTGTCCTACGTGAAAGCGGCGATGGCTGCTATCTTACCCTATCTTGAAAAAGGCAACACAGTCATTGTTGAATCGACCATTCAACCCCGCACGATGGAAGACATCGTTGGACCCTTTTTTGAAAAAGCAGGTTATACCATTGGAGAAGATCTCTATTTGTTGCATTGCCCAGAGCGAGTTTTGCCAGGGAAAATCTTTGAAGAGCTGGTGATGAACAATCGAATCATTGGTGGCATGACGAGCGCTTGCACCCAACAAGGCAAACGCATTTATCAGACCTTCGTCAAAGGAAACGTGCTGGAGACTTCTGCAAGTATCGCTGAGCTATCGAAATTGATGGAAAACACCTATCGCGACTTGAACATTGCACTAGCCAATGAATTGGTCCAAATTGGGGATCGCCTAAACATTGATGCACTCCAAGTGATTGAGTTAGCCAATCAGCATCCACGGGTCAATATCCATCAACCGGGACCTGGTGTCGGCGGTCATTGCTTAGCAGTCGATCCGTATTTTGTTGTCGCGGCAGCACCTGATGACGCGAAGTTAATTCAATTGGGGCGGATGATCAATACAGAGATGCCTGAATTCATTATAAAAAAAGTCGAAGAAATCTTAGCGATTCATGGTGGAAACAAAATCGCGGTCCTAGGGTTGGCGTATAAGGGCAACATTGACGATGCCAGAGAAAGTCCGGCTGTTGAGATCGCCAAAAGATTGAAACAAAAGAAAGCTCTGCAAGTCACTACCTATGATCCTTATGTCGCCACTTCTGATGTTGCACAAATTGAAGCAGCACTAACAGACAGTGATCTGGCATTGATCCTCTGTGACCATGATGCCTTTAAAGACATAGCGCCGGCAGCCATTCAAGCGATGAAACAAAAAATCGTTTTTGACACGAAAAATATTGTGACAGGTAAAACGAGGTTCGAGGCTGCCTATTCTCTTGGGTCATTACCAAGCGCCCAGTAAATGGTTTGATTGCTATTTCTGTTATTGAAAGGGAAAACCAATGAATAAAGAAATAAATATGAAAAAATTGAAGCAAGTCCTTCAGCAACGAATAGGCTGGATCCTCATGATCATTAGTATTCCCTTACTAGCGATGTTGCTTTATCTAACCCTGTTTGCTGAACCCATTTATCAAAAAAGTGCACAGTTGCTGATTAGTCAGTCAGAAACGATAGCTGGCAATCGTCTGGAAAACCAGACGATTCAGGCAGACCTTCAGCTCGTCAGTACCTATAGCACCATCATCATGAGTCCTCGCATCTTAAATGAAGTCAGTGAGGCGCTAGAGGGAAGCTACGATGTGGCTGAATTGTCGGAGATTTTGAGTGTTACCAATGCCACCAACTCGCAGATCATCGAAATCAACGCTTACCATCAAAGTCCGAAGATCGCAGCCGAAATCGCCAATACGACCGCCAGCGTTTTTAGTGAAGAGATCCCTAAGATCATGAACATTGATAATGTCACGATCTTAGCAGAAGGAACCGTTTTGCCACAAGAAACGCCTGCTCGTCCAAACAAGTTTTTGTTGTACAGTTTGACCACTTTTTTAAGTCTTCTTTTCGCTTTTACGTATGTGTTCCTCCTGTTGGTTTTTGAGCGCAGCTTTGCTTCGAATACGGAAATCGAAGAGGTCTTAGGGGTAAAAGTCATCGGTGAGATAAGCAAAGAAAAACGAGTTGCTTCGTTTAAAACCATCCAGTCGAGAAGCTTTAGAGGAAGGAAGCGTGTGTGATGCGTAGCATGAAGGAAAATTATTCCATCATCAGTGAACAAGTCAAGTTGATTCGCGAAAATGTCGACTATTTATGCCAACAACAAAATGCTCAAACGATTTTGATTACTTCAGGAGAAAGCGGTACGGGAAAATCCACGGTCTCGGCAAATTTGGCGGTCGCCTATGCCCAAAAAGGGAACCGAACCTTATTGATCGATGCGGATCTGCGTAAACCCACCCAACATTATTTGTTTTCACAAGAAATGCACGTGGGCTTGTCCAACTATATCCGACGGGACATCTCGATCGAAAGCTGTGTCCAACAAGTGATTTTAGAAGATTGCGAATTTTCAATCATTACTAGCGGAGCCATTATGTCAAACCCTAATGATCTGCTCGCTTCTTCGAAAATGACCGCAGCCTTGCAAGAGGTCAAACAACTATACGATGTGGTCATTATTGATACGCCACCAGTCAATGTCGTTTCGGATGCCTTGATCCTAGCCAAGAAAGTCGACGGTGTACTTTTAGTCGTTCATGCGGATAAAACGAACAAACAATCCGCAAAAAATGCCGTCAAAAAGCTACGCCTAGTTAACGCAAACATCTTAGGTGTCGTGGCGAATGGCACGGACACGGGCGAAAATTACTATTATTAAGGAGGGGAACTTTGTGGAAAGACCCGCTTTAGACAAGCAGTCAAGGGTTCAAGCGACTAGTTATTTACGTTGGAAACGCACGATAGAAACTATCTTTAGCTTGGGCTTATTAGTCGTCCTTAGCCCGCTGTTACTGCTGATTTGTATAGGGATCAAATTTTCTAACTGGCAGGCACCGATTATTTTTAAGCAAGTTCGTGTTGGCAAAAATGAGGCCACGTTTGTGATGTACAAATTTCGAACGATGGTGCCTGATGCCGATCAATTATTAGGGCAGTACCTTGATAAAAACGAAATTGAAGGGGCCATGTTCAAGCTGAAGAAAGATCCGCGAGTGACGCGCTTAGGCCGTTTTTTAAGAAAAACGAGTCTTGATGAACTGCCCCAATTGATCAATGTCTTGAAAGGGGAGATGGCACTGGTCGGCCCCCGTCCTCCTTTAGAAAGAGAAGTCGTCAGTTATTCAGAAAAAGACAAGCAACGATTGTGTGTCACACCCGGGTGCACAGGGTTGTGGCAAGTCAGTGGACGAAACGAATTGAGCTTTCAAGAGATGGTCGCATTGGATCTCTATTACATCAATAACCTGAGCTGGTTATTGGACTTGAAAATAATTATGAAAACGATTGGCGTTGTTTTCTTACCCAAAGGAGCATTCTAATGGAGCAACAAGTACGTGTATCACTTTTAGGCAGCAATCTCGATTCCTTAAACTTTCAGGAAACCATTACTAAGATCGAGGCAATGATCGAACAGGGGATGCCCGCACAGCATGTTTCAATTAACGCGGGAAAAATAAACTTGATGCGAAAAGATCCCTCGTTGCGATCGATCGTCAATCGGGCAGCTTTGATCACGGCTGATGGGCAGTCGATTGTCTGGGCAGCGAAATATTTAGGGTGCCCGGTACCAGAAAGGGTAACAGGCATCGATCTTTTTCGCGAGCTGGTCAAATTGGCAGCAGAAAAAGGCTGGCGTCCTTATTATTTAGGAGCAACTGCCGAAGTCGTAGAAGCCGTCGTCAAACATGACCAACAGCTCTATCCCGACCTGAACATAGCGGGTTTTCACCATGGCTATTTTTCCGAAGTCGAATCATTGGACGTGGCAAAAGAGATTGCACGGACGCAACCAGACTTGCTGTTTGTCGCTTTTTCTAGCCCGCAAAAAGAGATTTGGCTCGATACATTCAGCGAAGTGTTGCAAGTGCCATTTGCGATGGGCGTTGGCGGCAGCTTTGATATCGTCGCAGGCAAAACCAAACGAGCGCCTTTGTGGATGCAGCGGGCAGGTTTGGAATGGTTTTATCGCTTTGCGCAAGAGCCAGTCAGGATGTTTGATCGCTATATCATAGGAAATTTACGCTTTTTACAGTATGTGTGGGGAGAAAAAAGAAGAAACGCATGAAATCAAAACAGCAAAGCCATCACCGCTTCTTCCTGGGGATTGTGGCCATTTTTCCGATAATCGACGTCTTAAACGGCTTATTTCTAAGTCTGGCCATTCCTTTTCCCATTGGCGTGTTCTACCGTTTGCTGTTCTTTTTGTTCTTAGTGATTATGATCGTGACAGAAAAGATTCCCCATAGCTACTATACATATTTAACGTATGGGTTTATCGCTGTGACGCTTACGATTTTTCTGTTACAAGCACTTTTTCTAGGGTACAGCTGGCAGTGGGTGATCGAGGATCTATCGGTGTATATCAAATACCTCTTATGGGTACTGATTCCTTATTATGTCTATCAACGAAAAAACGACTTCTCCAAACTGCACTACGACAGCTTATTTATTGTTATCAGTGTCTGCTTCACCTTGGGGCTACTGATTCCTTATTTTTTAGGGCTAGGCTACCAAACTTATGACAATTCTGATGCTGGGTATAAAGGCTATTTCTTTGCCAATAATGATACGAGCTTTGCCTTTATTGTTTCAATCACCTTTACAGTCCAGGCACTAATTGTTTCGATCAAAGAACAGACCCATAAGTTTTCACTGTTTTTGGCTAGTTTATTCGCTGGAAATTTCGTCTGTTTGGTCTTGGTCGGTACGAAAACCGGCGTGTTTTATGGTGTCGGTGTGTTGTTCTATCTTTTAATCCGATTGGTGCTAGGCATTGAACGTAAAGCATTTCTGCAACAATTGTTTATCTGGTTTATGAGTTTTATTACGATTGCTTGGCTGCTTATTCAAGGACTACCATTGCTGATCCAAGCCGTCGAAGGAACCTATCTTCGCATGGTGTATTTTTATCATCTTTTCGACGGGGACTTGATCCGGCTATTTTCTAGTTCAAGAAGTGATTTTTTGATTGGTGGGATGAACGCCTTCTTAAATGATGAGGCCCGACACTTTATCATGATCTTTGGCCAAGGCTTTGAATACCGTTTGGCACACTTTGGTCGTCTTGGCTTAATTGAAATGGACTTCTTCGACACCCTTTTCGGGCAAGGCCTACTGGGAATAGCGTTATTGCTGCTAATGCTCGCCTATTTTGTCTATTTGGCCTTTCAGCCACGAAAACGATCGGTTTATAGTTTTGCCTTGATCGTGGTGCTTTTTTATAGTTTTTTTGCCGGGCATGTTTTGTATTCGGCATTGTCTTCCACCTTTTTAGGATTGATTTGTGGAGGCATTATTTTAACAGAGAAAGAGTGAACAACTGATTGAAAAAATTACTTTTGAGGCTGGGCTTTTTCTCCCTCGGTTCGTTAGGTTCGGCGGTCTTAAACTTGGTGCTTTTGCCCGTAACGACCAGCTTTTTGACACCCGAAGAATATGGGAAGACCAGTATGTTTTTCCTTGCACAGACCTTTTTGATATACGTGATCTATCTCGGCTTCGACCAAGCCTTTACGAGGGAATACCATGACCACGAAAACAAACGCGAGTTATTGCGACAAGCGATGCTCGTCCCGTTGCTCGGTTCATTTTTCTTTCAGCTGATCCTAGTGGTTTTTGCGGTAGATTTTTCGCAGCTTTTATTTGAATCTCCACAGTACACCCGTGCGATTTATTTATTTGCTCTTTCGTCGGGACTGCTGATTTTTGAACGGTTTCTTTTGTTAACGGTTCGAATGCAAAACAAAGCGATCCAGTTCTCCGTTTACAGTATTTTGGTGAAATTCATGGTCTTGTTCATCACGTTGCTGTTTCTCTTTTTTGGTCCGCCGACGTTTATTACGGTGGTCTATGGCATGCTCTTCGGTCAGATTATCGGTGATTGTCTGTTGATTCTGGCAAACCTGGCGCTTTTTATGCCGCTCATTCGCCAAATCGATCGCAACCTGATCAAAAAGCTGAGTCGTTTTGGCTTGCCGACGGTGGTGGGAACGTTCCTCTATAGCCTGTTAATGATTATCGACAAAATGATGCTGCGCTATTTTGCTGATTTTGCCGCTTTGGGCATCTACACGGCTGCATTCAAAGTGGCAAGTGCCTTGATGATTCTACAAGTTAGTTTTGCCAATTTTTGGATTCCCACCTCCTATGAATGGTTCAAAAAAGGCAAACCATTGATTTATTACGAACGAGTCAGTCACTTTATCATGTTCGTCTTGTCGATTTTCTTTTTACTGATGGTCTTTTTCAAAGAAACGATCGTCATCTTATTGTCGCAAGACTACTTAGAGGCCCAGTACTTGTTTCCCTTGTTATGTTTTTATCCCTTGATGATGACGATCAGTGAAACGACCAATCTCGGGATCGTTTTTTATAAGAAAAGTCATTTGAATATTGCTGCCTCTTTGCTGGCGGTCTTATCCGCATCCCTTGGTCATCTCCTACTCGTACCGACAATTGGCGCCACAGGAGCGGCTTGTGCTACGGCATTAGGGTACTTGGTCTTCTTTTTTGCCCGTACATATTTTTCGATGACCTATTGGCAGGGGTTCTCAGTCAAACGCCAAATCAGCCTTTCGATCATGCTGTATTGCTTTGCGCTGTTTACGGCATTCAATCGGACTCTTTGGCTGGAAAAGAGCCTCGTTTTGCTGCTGATGCTCTTCGTCGTTGTTCTTTATCGCAAGGAACTAAAGCAGGTAACTAGATTTGTACAAGAAAGGAAAATCAACAAAGCATGAATATCTTACTTATCGGTCCAGATCCAGCAGCAAAAGGGGGGATCGCAACGGTCATTTATAATTTCCAAAAAGCAAAAGCGCCAGAGGACGTGCGTTTCGTCGTCCATAAGACTTGGTCGGAAAAAGGAAAATATTGGACGCAGCTCAAAGCGTTTCTTACGTTTCGTCGGCACATCAAAAAAGAAAGGTGCCAGATCCTTCATTTCCACGTTGCGCAAAAGGGCAGTTTCTATCGCAAGAGTTTGCTGTTGTTGCTAGCACCAAAACATTGCAAGACGATTTTTCATATGCATGCTTCGCAATTTGACCAGTTTTATCAAAACAGTCCTTCGTGGGCAAAGTGGTGGGTCCGTTTTACCTTAGCTCGGGTGGATCAGCTCGTAGTGCTAAGTAGTAGCTGGTCAGCATTTTACCAAACGATTACCGATACCTCAATCGAGGTCTTGCCAAATGCCGTAGCGGTGCCGGAGGAATCCTTTTATGACCCCACCGCAAAATGGATCATCACTCTTGGCAGGATCGGGCAAAGAAAAGGCAGTTTTGATCTGTTGGCAGTTGCAAAAGCAATGGCTGTTTCCTTTCCCGAGATTCGCTTTATGTTATTTGGCGATCAAGAAAATCAACAGGTTGCCCAACAGCTCCAAGAAGAGGCTCTCACCAATGTGTTCTTAAATGAGTGGGTAGCAACCGATGCGTTACCAGCTGTTTTTCGTAAGGCAGCCATCCATTTTCTCCCTTCTTATCACGAAGGCTTGCCGATGGCGATCTTAGAAACCATGGCGGCAGGTATCCCCAATGTAACGACGAAGGTTGGGGGAATCCCAGAGTTGATCCAATCGGGTGAAAACGGCTACCTAGTAGCTGCCGGTGATATTCAAGCAATGATCGAGACGTTGAGCGGTCTGTTAGCTAACGAGGAAGAACGAATCAAAAGCAGCCAACAAGCCAGAGCAACGATTGAGCAACAGTATGCCTTAACGTCGTATATGAAGCGCTGGCAGAAGATTTACAAAAAGCAACTTGATTAATGCTCAAATTGCTGAAAAAAAGGAGAAGTACGATGCAAAAAATAAAGGTATTATCTATTTTTGGTACACGACCAGAAGCCATCAAGATGGCACCGGTCATAAAAAAACTAGCAAATGATCCACGCTTCCTATCAAAGATCGTCGTGACAGGGCAGCATCGAGAAATGCTTGAGCAAACATTAGCGGCGTTTGAGCTGACCCCTGATTACGACTTGGCTATCATGCGAGAAAATCAAACCTTGTCTAGTATCACCAGTCGTATTTTAGAAGGACTCGAAGGTATTTTTCAATCAGAAGAACCAGACGTAGTGTTGGTCCATGGCGATACGACGACGGCAGTGGCAGCTGCGCTGGCCGCTTTTTATCAGCAGATCTTGATTGGTCATGTGGAGGCTGGGCTACGAACAGGTAACAAGAATGATCCGTTTCCAGAAGAAATGAATCGCCGGTTGATTGATCAACTAGCAGATTTTCTCTTTGCACCGACGGATCAAAGTCAGGTTAATCTGTTAAAGGAAAACCACCCACACGACCGCATCGTAGTTACTGGCAATACGTCTATTGATGCTTTGTACCATACGTTGGCACAAAAAAAAGACCGAAAACCAATTAGTGAGAAAAAAATCCTTTTAGTTACGATGCACCGGCGAGAAAACATTGGGCAACCCATGGAACAAGTGTTTCGTGCACTAAAACGCATCGCTGTTGCTTATCCCGCACTGACGATCGTCTTTCCGATGCATAAAAACCCTCGTGTCCGTGCACTAGCCAAGCGCTATTTAGAAGGGCAGCAAAATATCGAGCTGATCGAACCATTGGATGCCCCTGCATTCTATCAGTTACTGGCAGACAGCTACCTTGTTTTGACCGATTCAGGAGGGATTCAAGAAGAAGCACCCTCCTTGGGGATTCCTGTCTTGATCGTACGTGAAACGACGGAACGCCCAGAAGGGGTGGCAGCAGGGACTTTGAAACTGATTGGTACCCATGAGGAGCATGTGTATTCAGAAATCGTTCATTTATTGTCTGATGAGGCAGCATACAAACAGATGGCGCAAGCCAAAAATCCCTATGGAGATGGACAAGCCAGTGAGCGGATCGTGGCTGAATTAAAAAGTTATTTCGAGTAGAGGAAGGCGAACCTATGAGACAATTCCAATCATCTTTTGTCATTAGTAAAACGACGCTAAGGTGGCTACATTTGCTAGAACATATGGAGCACGCTTCTCATACACCGATCCGTGGGTTGTCAAAAGTGATCAAAAGCTCTAGCCGAACCATCATTGAAGATTTACAAAACATTAAAGAGTATTTCGAAGATGCTATCGAAATGGAAACGTCAAATAGTGGCTATCAGCTACAAGTCATCGATACAGAAAGCTACTTAGAAAAAAAACGGAATTTGATCAGTAACGAGCCGTTGTTTCGCATCTTTGAGAGCATTTTTTTAGGGGAAATATTGACCATCAATGAGTGGTCAGACATTTTGTTTATTTCCCCTGCCACGTTGATGCGGTATTTTCGAAAGATCGACCCAATTTTAGCACAGTACCAACTGACATTAAACAAAACCACCGTTGATCTTACTGGTGAGGAAGTCAATATTCGCCATTTTTTTCTGAACTTTTATTATGAATCCGATAGTACGCCGCATACCGTATTTCCGCCGTTGATCATTCATGAGATCGGTTTAAACTTGAAAAAAGAAGAATTCGATAGCAATTTCTCTAATCTTGCCTTTGAGGAAATCAGTTACATGCTTTATATCATTTTAGAGCGAACCTCTCATGGCCATTACGTCACGATCGATCCAGCCATCGTCAAGCAGTTTCGTAAAGAGTATTATCTTGAGCTGAAAAAATTAAAGACGATGCTATCGAACCATTTGCAAACGACGATCGCCGAAAAAGAAATCATCTACTTTTATGCGTTATCGATGGGAAAACGGACGGTGTTTGATATTGATATGGAAAGGGACTTTTGCAACAAGTTAGGCAAAGACTCGCAGATCCTGCAACTAACCCAACGTTATCTAAAGGAGGCAGGCGTACCGCCGTATGCGCTGGAATATAGTACGGTTTTGATCCAGTCTTTTTTTGCGACGATCTTACTAAAAAATAAACTTTCACCGGTCTTGAACAAAGTGATTCCCGATTTGATCTCATTTGTAAAAAAACATTTTCCAGAGGAAATGGCACAAAACACAGCGTTCTTACAAAAACAATTCAAACAAGTGAAGTGTCTGTCTTTAGACATGATCGTAGATATCAGCGCAGTGTTTACCATTCATATGGACTGTGTGAAAGAATTGTACTGGGGGAAGCCTAAAAAAATTGCGTTCCTGTTAGAAGGGAATCAATTTATCTCGCAACGAATTCAGGTCACTGCTCGTAAGTATCTAGGCAGTTATCAGAAACTCTTTTTTCCGAATGTATTAGATATCAATCCCGGCTATTTTGAGGCGAACCAATTTGATATCGTCGTCACAAATTATAATGAGCATATGTCGAATTTTTCTTGTTCTGGCGTGTATTTATTGTTCAATAAAATCCCGAACTCAACCGATTGGCGCAGACTCATGTCATTGATCGACTTTAAACTTTAACAATGGTCCAGGTGCAAAATAATTCTCAGATGAAAGATAGGAATGATGCAATCATGATGAAAAAAGGACATATGACACCAGAAGCCTATTTAAAAAATTACAGCGAACTTTGTTACTTGCAGGAATTTCCCTTAATCAAACAAGTATGTACAGAGTTGCAAACACGATTCAAAGAAATTTGCTATACCGAGTACGATAATGTGCTACAACAAATGGCGGATTTGCTAGAAATCGATGCCCAACTGCAAATGTTTTTAGATTTTTTCCGACACGACTTTTTTAAAGAAATCGAATTAGCAGAAGAAGAGATCGTCGAAATGATCAAAAAAGACAAAAATGTCTATTACAGACAAATGGCAGGGATCGGCACAAACCAGAAAGCGCCCCATGGCTTGATTTATCTCAGCGAGAAATGAACACTGTGATCGCTGAGATAAATCAGAGTGTCAACCACTCGTTGGGTAAGAATGGTTTTTATAAAATAACACTTCGAAATGCTTTGTGACCGTAATGATTCCACAAGATAGTGTCTAGCAAGTTGACTTACGCATTGTCCAACACAACCAGACGCAAGATCCGTGGATTGATTTGATTAAGTAATCGATTCCAATCTGTCGCATCTGGAAAAGATTTTAGAAGAACGCATTCTACTTCCAGTAAGTATTCTGTCGTATACTCCGAATAATTGGTGACTAATAGATCAATTTGCTTTTCTTTTAAATAGGTTGGAGAGAGTTCACTGGCATTAGGATAATACAATGTATGGAAGCGACCCAAATATTTTCGCACGATACTTTCGGCATATTCACAAACATATTCGTTTCCTTCAAAAATCACGGCGATCGTCCGTTGTGATCCCCAATTTTCTTCTTTGATCGCTTCCATATGAATCGTTAAGCTGGCACAGAAATCGTCAAGATAGGAGGATGAATACAGCTTTTTGACTAGCTTGTGTTTTGCCAAAAATGCATAGTTTCTCTTATATTCGTAGGAAAACTTCTCTTTGACGAATTGCGTAAGATCGTCAATATTGACATTCATGATGGGCGAGAGCATATCGCGTATTTTCACAATCGTAAAAAATGATTCTAACCAGTGTAAATCTTTTTGTTCATCATAGGAATTGCCTTGATTTAGGGCATAGAAATCTTTTGTCACTTGTTTGATCTCAGGCCAGCGATTATACATTCGGCAAAATTCTTCGATCGAGGGATGATTGATTTTTCGGCGACAGATGAGACAAAGCAACAAATAAATGATTTCGTCCTCTGGCAGATGGTAATGAAAATAGGAATAAAGGATCTCTCTTAACGTATCTGGAGCAATCAATGAATGATAAGCATAAAAGATGTCCTTTAGTTCAGGTGAAAGTTCGACCTGTAACCCTTTCTTGCTGCGTTCCAGTGTAATGTAGAGAATATAGGAAAAGTAAGAAAAGGTAGAAGCCGGTTGCTTTTTTGAATGCAAAAGATTGGTGATCTCAATGACAGCATCTTGGACATCCAGCGATGGGAAGATAGTATTGACATTGATATCTGACTCATAATAAAACAGACAAAAAAAGCGGCGAATATCGATTTCGGAACCTATCAATGTGACAGGGTTTGTTGATAGACGAAGTTTGAAGGGCTTTAATAATTCGTTCATTTTTTTTAAGTAACTGAGCAATGCTTGTTCCGAAAGATTAAGGGTCAAGCTCCAATCCAGAGCAGATTGTAATTCATCAAAAAAAATACTCTCCAAAATCATAAAAAATGGCTCGTCTTTAACTAAATTTTGTTTTTGTTTGATATACCCCTCGGGATCAAGTTCTTCAAATAAATACCCAAACTTAGAGGAATAGATTTCGATCGCGTCATTAAAATAGTCGCGAATCATGGCAATATCCGCAATGATCGTACGGGTACTGCTTTTTGTTACTTCTGATAAATCGCCCAATGTTGCAGATGGATTCTTCTCAAATTCATTTAATAATTGCAATCGTCGGATTAAAGAACGATTTTTGATAAATTTTAGCTGAAAATTTTTCATAGTTGCCCCCGTTGAATTTAAAAAAGAATTAAACACATTATAAACAATTGGTTAAAAAACTTCAATTTTTATGTTTAATTTTATTATATTTGACTAAATATCCCATTTTTATTATTCTGGTGGATGTAAACGTTTGAAACTAATTGATACAATGTAGGTTTTTTCACCGACAGGTGAAAATTGCTATTTTTTTTTAAGGATATTTGACGCTATAGTGAGACCATAGTCCGATGCTTAGGAGTATTTGTTTTTTCTCAAGAGGAAACCTGTGAACTGTTGGTTGGATCAAAAGGGAGAAAATAAACAGTAAATGTAACTAGCAAATGAGTGAATGTGCCATCAATACCTAGAAATGCAGTGTACTTGAGGGGTATCCACGAATGAGAGAGAAAGAAAATAGAAGACATTGATTGGTTGAAGAACATCTACGGTTACCAGAAAGTGTAAACTGGAAACGAACATGCAGATAGATTACGAGGAGGCTAATATGCTGGCAGAAAAGATAGCGGGAGCAGAAGAATATTTGGCGCATTTTCAAACAGAGCTAGAAAAACAAGGGGTGTTACGCTTTTTTCCTAAAATAAATGCCTTTTATCATCGGTTAGCAAAAGAGTTTTTAACGATTTTTCATAGCAAGGAAGAAAACCTGTTTGTTCAGTGGGGCCACTTATTGGCGATTGATGCACAATTGCAAATATTGATGGAAATCAGCAACAATCGCAAAGAGGGATTGCTAGATGACCTTGGGATGAGTGAGGAAGAAGTCATTGAAATGATAGAAAATGACCATAAGTATTTTTACCGTGAGATCACGGGGGCAAAGTTAACGCAAAAACCCAAAATGGGCTTGATTTATTTGAGTGAACACTTAGCGGAGTCCTGAAGTTTTATGTCTAATACGTCGAGTAGACCTGAGAGTTAGGAAAAAAATTGAGATAAATGGGAAACGATGATGTTCAATAGACTATTGGGGAAGTTTTATAGATAGTTTTTTGGAGAAATAAATGGAGAGTAGTAGTGGGGCTAAAAGGATGATTTTCAGGTGGAACGTACCCTTGAGAATGACAGAGAGCAGATGGACTACTCAAACAACGCAGTGGGGAAGGCAATTGGTTGGTCTTCCTTGCTTGAGTAAGAGTTGTTTTTAAGAAACAACAGATTGACCGCTAAAGTCAACGACAAAGGCGAATGTTTTTTTCTCTTCATTAAAATAATTACTGTGTAAGACGTGAAAAAAAGCAAAAAGCGCTTGAAGGTAGGACATGAACGGAATGAAACTTTTTATTATTTTTGCCTCCTTGTCGGTAGGCATATCGGTGGCACAATACGGCATGTATGATTTCTTCCCAGCATATCTGCGATCCTTCGCAGCTGGCTTCAATTGGGGCAAACCATTCTTTTGCTTGGCTATTTCTTTCTGCTGGTTATGTATTTTTGGGTCCAGCGTGGCAGAACAAGGAAAGAGAAGCAATCTTTAGGAGAATGATCAAGAATTAAACAGCAATGATCAGCAAAGAAGCGTTTTTTCATAGGAAGAAATCGCTTGTTTGTAAGCAAAAGTATACATAAATAGTACGACCGAGACGAGCCTTTCGCGGGCTCTTACTTAACATAAACAAATCTGCAGCAAACGTTTGCTTCTTTTGGTGAAACCAAGAAGGGATCGTTTGCTGTTTTTTTGTGCTAACAAATAGGCCTGTTTTCAAATGTCCCGTGGAGAGCTTTTTTCAAGGAAATGAAAAATTCTTAAGGGGGAGGCTGGAAGAATCGATTCGTTCTGTAAATAGTAATCAAAAAATGGATGGCCGAAGAACTACATACGAGAGAGTCAATAAAATGCTTCATGGAGGAATGGCTGATTTAGCCAAGCGGCATTTCAAGGGAGTACCGAAGGATATTAGATAGAGAAGATAAAGCAATGGACAGAGACGCCAAAGTTTTTAGCGCTGCAATAGCTATTGGAGTATGCGTTGGTTTGGCTGCATCTGTATTGGCAACAACAGAGTACCGGGAAAGGGCTGGATAAGTGAAAATGAATGGGAAAGGTGGCGCTCCAAAAGAAGAACCATAGCTGATGATCCGCCAATCGTCGAGGGACCACCCAACTGTTTTCCGTAGAGAAATACCAAACGAGCAGGAGATGACCACTGACAGGCATGCTTCATGTTCTTATCAGTTTAGTGATTCTAAGAAAAACAACATAAAAGAAAGAATACCCGCCAAACGTAACTTGGGGGATCAGATGAAAAGAGAGGAACGTTCTTAATAAGGATAGTCCCCCTCCCTCTTTTTTTACCGTTATTTTATTGTGGCTTTTATAGAATGGAGAACTGCAGGTGCTTTGGAGATTGATATATGATTTTTCTATGGTAACAAGCACTTTGGTAGATGTTAAGGATTTCTCACTTTAGCCATATCCTATGTTGAATAATTTATTTAAAACGGGGGTTTGTTTTTTTATTTAGGCATAGATTTCATCAGCCAGTGAATTTATTGATTTTTCCCGCATCACAAAGATAGCTATAATGAAGTATATCGAGGATAAAAACCAGCGTTTTTGGAAGCCAACTGAAACAAAGATCAATCGACTTTGTTCAAGGTTACCGTCTAAGTAAAGGTGTCTAAAAAAGGGTGGTTTTTAGGCTTGATGATGTCAAAAAGGGGGAGGGAGAATGAAAAGAGCGAGGGGGAATTTTTGGGTCAAGCTGATGATCTTCGCGGCTTTTTTTCAAGTGATCAGTGCTTCGACGATTTTAGTTTCGGCACAAGAGGAGCGTTCCGTCGATACAGAAGGCTCAGTCCAGTTCACGGGTGTCTATGAACCAGACAAACCAGAACCTTCACCACCGACCGGACCGACACAACCTGGCGGGGATGGGGAACGTTTGCCGCAGACGAATACCCGAAAAAGTTCCAGTGCCACGGCACTCGGATCATTGCTGCTATTGATCGCTGGCTATTCAACAGTGAAGAAGACACGCAGGTACCAAAAAGAACGAACAACCTCAAGAACACAAGAAAAGTTGAGTAATAGAGAATAAGGGAATGATCTTATGAGATTTTTGCGATTTGCAACGAGCACCGTACTTGCCGCAACCCTTTTGACTGGTGGGATCCAAGGGACCGCCGCTGAAGTAAGAGTCGCTGAAACCGATGGGCAAGTAAGTTTTGTGCCCAATGATCGAGAACCGACGGAAGTGTTACCGCCTGATCCAGGACCCGATGGCCCCGATGTGGAGATACCGCCGATCGGACCAGATGGACAAACAGGACCATTGACGATCGCTTATGCGCCGACTTTGGATTTTGGTACCCAAGAAATCTCCAACCGAGATGCCGTCTATTCGATGGTGGCAGAAAAGCAACAATTAGCGGATACCCAAGGGGAAGAAAACAAAGTACCGTATGTTTCCTTCGCCCAAGTACAAGATACCCGTGGGTCAAATGCTGGCTGGCGTTTGACTGTAGCACTAAGTGCGTTTGAATCAGGGACGCAACACAACGAACTGCGAGGGGCACAAATCATCTTTGCCTCACGAGAAGTTGACTACAATAGCCACAACCAAGAAAACGCACCGGCCGCACATGAAGCAGGCTTGCGTTTGGATGCCAATGGTTCAGCACAAGCTGTTCTGACTGCTGATGCCGGCAAAGGGGCAGGCACTTCATCCGTCGTTTGGGGCTACCAAGATGAGTTGAATGCGCAGGTCCAAGCCCAGGCGCCGGTGGTTCGCAATGAGGCGATCCAATTGTTCGTCCCGGGAGCGACTGCTAAAGATGCAGCCTTGTATGTGGCGACTTTGACGTGGCAATTGACGACCACTACCTCGCAATCAGGAGAAACAGTTCCAACGGCGCAAGCCGATGAAACAAACTAAAAGAAAAGAAAGAAGGAATAAAAATGAAATGGATTCGATTAGCAACAGTCGCAACACTGACCTCTACGATCTTCGCAGGCGGTGTACAAGCAGTAGCAAATGATGAACCCACACCGAACCAAGAGCCGAGTGGAGAAAGACGTCGTCAGAATACAGAAAATAATATTGAGTTCCGAGCTGGTGATGGGGAGAGCGTAGAGGTCGTTCCTCCTGTACCGTATCCACCAGTAACAATCGTTGATCCAGATCCACCAACCGGACCGTTAACGATTGCCCATGTACCGAAAAAATTTGATTTTGGCATACAAAGAATTTCAACTACTAATGAATTTTATCCAATAATCGCTGAACAAGAAAAGCTTGTCACCGGTGATGATGAGGGGGAGGAAATCTCAAGAGATAATGGCGAAGAGGTAAGAGTACCATTTGTATCCTTTGCACAAATCGTTGATACTCGCGGATTAATTGATTCACAGTGGGAACTGAATCTTGATTTAACAGAGTTTACTACATCAAGCGGGAGTAATTTGAGAGGGGCTTATTTAGAACTCCTTGAACCAACTATTGTTCACAATGGGGCTACTGAGGAAGAGCTGCAGGCACTGCCTGATGACCATGAGGATAAGGATTATTTACTGCAATTACTTCCTAATGCCTTTACCACACCAAACGAATTAGGAAACCAGAGTTTGATTATCCCTGCAAACTCGACCAACGTTCCAGTGATGTCTGCTACCGATGGGCAAGGGCAAGGTGTATCGTCAATTTACTGGGGGGATCAAGAAGAATTAAATGCTGCTCACGAGTCAGAAACAGATCCAGTTTTGAATCATGCTATTCGCCTGCATATCCCGGGAACGGCTACACCACAAGCTGCTGAATATACGGCAACACTAACTTGGCATTTAACAAGTGCGATGGATGCCAATGGTGAAACAGTGCCAGACTAAGACGACTAATCTTCAAAGCAACGCAACAATAATGTGAAACAACTGGCAGGAGTAGACCGTTATTCCTGCCTTTTTTGGAAGGAGAAACAACAGTGATTGAACAACCAACAAACCAACGCTGGCTGCGGCTTTTGACTACAATGATCGTGCTATGCTCATTGATTGCTTGGCCGACACCAGTACGAGCAAATGATGACATTGAATCAGAGTTGAATTTTTTTGTAACCCCGATATTCCCTGACAGTCAGATCGAAGGCGGTGCTAGCGGTTATTTTGATCTGAATTTAGGCGCAGGGGAACAAGAAGAATTGCAGTTGCGCGTCCAAAATACATCGGAAGAAACCATCGACGTCGAAGTATCGGCTCATACTGCTTTCACGAATGTCAATGGGGTAGTAGAATACGGTCGTGATGCCGAAGCTCCTGACCCGACATTGCCTGCCTCGATTGCCGAATTGATTGAAGCACCAGGGGTCATCACCTTAGAAGCCCAAGAAGAACGGATCCTTACACTGCCTCTGACGATGCCTGAGGAAGAATTTGATGGGATACTGGCAGGGGCGATCCGAGTAGAAGAGGTCCGCGATGCTACGGCAACGGAGTCAGAAACAGAAGGCATCGGGATTCGTAATGAGTTTGCCTTTATTTTAGGAGTCGTCGTAAGCAATAACCGCTCGTCAACGGATCCGGGACTTGAATTGCTGGACGTTTTTGCCAGTCAAGTCAATTATCGGAACGTGATCAGTGCCAAGATTCAAAATTACACACCGACTTTCGTCAACCACATAGAAATTGATGCTGAGGTTCGTGCCAGCGGCAGCGACACCGTCTTGTATGAAACCCAGCGCACAAGCATGCAGATGGCACCAAATTCGCAGATGGATTTTCCGATCCCGCTAAATGGCGAGCGTTTCCGTCCGGGAGACTATGTCCTGACTCTGACGGCCCGTTCACAAGGGGAGGAATGGCATTGGGAAGAGCCCTTCACGATTGCGGCTGCTGATGCGAGACGTTTAAATGAGGAAGACGTGACATTGGAACCAGAAACCAATTGGTGGCTGATTGGCGGAATCGCCGCACTTGTTTTGTTATTGATCATCGTTGTTGTTTTAATCATTAACAAGAAAAAAAAGACAAAGGAAGGTGGGGATCAGTAAAATGAAAAAGAAAACACTAAAGATAGTACTATCACTTATGGTAGGACTATTTAGTGTTTACTTGTTTTTTCCGTCTATTCGTGTGTTCTTTTTTGAACCACTACATGCATGGCAAGGAAGAGAAGGTACGTTAGGCGAGGTGTTCACTGGATCTTCTTTTGAAGAATCTTTAGAGGATCAAGAGGAGTTGGTGGTTTCTTTTCTGGAAGAAATCCAGCAAGCCTATGTTGGAGAAGTGTTTCCGATCATGTTTTTAACAAACCGCCCACTAACAAGCATCGACATCCAGCTGCCTGCAGCCACGATCATAGAAGAAACATTTTTAATGGAAGAAATAGTGATCACCCAAACCGAGGATCCCGAGCAATGGCTTCTGAACTCCGAAGTGCCGTTGACGTCGTTTAGTCTACCACTGACAATAGAATCCGTAGGTACTTATGAAATAACGGTAGCAGAGACAGTGTTTACCTTGAACGTGGAAGAAAGAAAATCCGGAGATGAGGGGGAGAGGCCCCCTATGGAAACGGACGACCACCCGATTGGCACTAACTTAGCAGCGGATCCTGTCACATCAGATGGTTCATTTTTTGATGACATCGAGGTGGATGAAGGCAATCTTGATCTTTTGGAAGATAGGCGAAGAGAACAAGAAGTAGGCTCCTGGCTAGAATTTTTAGAAGCTGTCATGGACCCAGAGGTGAATCATATAAAGTTGATCGACAGCTTTGAATCTAGTGATAATCCGATTGAAGGTATAGCTTCAGGCGTATCAGGAAGTACAATTAATATTTCGAGTGGAGACTCGTATGTCTATATCAGCCAACCGGGAATCTCAAGAACTCTTATTATTGATGGACAAGGAAAATACCAAATTGATTTTCGTGCGGTTGCTGTTGGCTTCTTGGATAGTACGATGGTACCAGAATCTCCTTGGGATATTTCGTATCAAAATATTACCCTTTATCATGGGAATTATTACGGACCTATGAACGTTACTACTTTGGGTGTTAACAATCAAGCCATATCGACCATGCGGTACCATAATGTTGAAAACATTGGGAATCAGCTTTTGCATTCCGTTGGTACAACCGCAGTGCTTTCAGGAAAGGTTACCTCACATCAAGCACGAAGCTACCGTTCGACTTTTAATGAAAATTGGCAGATCAATGCTTGGAATCAAGCAAATTTTGAAGTCCATCGACTTTTGATCAGTCCCAATGCAGAAGTAGAATTGTCGACCATCAGTTCAGGAAATATATTTTATCATGGTTTGAATCATCCAGAACTGGTTATTGGAGAGAATGCCAAAGTTTCCATGAAAGCAAATTTTGAAGGGACTAGAGGGGAAGCCGATGGTGTGAATGTCTATTTTGGAAATGGTGGTGGGAATCTGACTGTTGGCAAGGGAGCAGAATTAAAACTTGACACTCAGATCAACGCCTCTGCGATTTCCACACTTCATGGAAACCATACCATCGATCTCTTGGAAGACAGCAAAGTGCATATCCAATCCTTAGAGAATCGAAGCCACACGAATGGATGGAATTGGAATATTCTTTCATTTCAAGGAGGCAACACCCATATCAATCTAAAGGAACGTAGTATGTTAAAAATTGATGCGGAAAATCAACCCAACTTATCGGCACATGTTGTTGGCTTCTGGGAACCTCAAAACAGTATCACTGTTGGTAAAGATGCTATTTTAGATATTCGTTCGGACAGTCGCAATGATTCTCAAAATTTGATCTTTTTTGGAAATCTTTCGAAGTTGACGTTCAATGAGGCCCGAAAGGTCAATTTAGAACGAACGGCGCCGCTTTCTTTTAATAACGGAAGTTTGATCAACTTAAATGGAACCAATGAACTGGAAATCGAATTTCAAGGAATCAAACAATGGCAATACGGTGAGTTTGATGAGGTGCAGTCTACCCATGAGTGGATGCCTTTGATTCATATGAGTACCAACCTTACTTGGATCAATCCAACAATCAACAGTGTCGTAACTTTGGATCCAACAGTGGAACAAGGGGTACGTAGTCATTTTTCGACTCATAGCCAACGATTGCTTTTCGAGCAAGTTTCTGAAGTTGAAATAGAGTTGAATCCATTAACGGAAGATCCGACCTTATCAAATTCTCGGATCATCTCTGGAAGAGCAAATCCCAATAGCTATATTCGTTTTGAGCGGGAAGCATTTATGCCCGAACCAAATCCTTCCCTTGGTACTGTAACGGATCCAGATGGACGCAGAGAATTCTTTCACGTCCAAGCTGATGAAGAGGGAAACTTTCAGTTTGATTTATCCGAATTTCCAAACTTCCAACATTTTCGTCACGAAGAGCTAGTGACAGCCGAGGCGTTTTTGAATGGGAGATGGGGAAAGGATTCGGTGATTGTAGAGAAAATCGACATTGTGGACCCGCGGGATCCTTTTCGCCCGGATGAAACGGTCGATCCTGTGAATCCTCCTGTTTTGCCAGAAAACCAGGGATTTGTCAGCATCGACTTTATTTCTCAATTCGATTTTGGAGAAGTACCAATTCTTTCAAGTACCACTCGATATCCCGCAAAGCCGCAGGCGTTGCGGGAAGTTTATGAGGATGTGCATGAAGGGGACCGTCCCAATTATATCCAAGTATCGGATCGGAGGGTCGCTACTACTGGTTGGACACTGAGTGCTCGCTTATCTGAAGAGGGTTTTGTGGGTACGCATGATGAAAGGCAACGACTAAGAGGGGCAAGCGTTTATTTGTCAAATATCCATATGGTAACCACTGGTTCGAATGAGTCGGAGACGCCAGACTATCAAGAAGCCATTGAACTTATTGCAGGTCAAAGTAAAACCTTGGCTTCGGCTCAAGAGAATCATGGTGGAGGGACGTGGATCCAACATTATGGCTCAAGTGAAACAATGGAAAACAGTGTGGAACTGGAAGTCCCGATTGGTGCCAACCCCCAAGCAACTGCTTATCGCGGCACGATTTATTGGGAATTAAGCTTTGTTCCGAGACCTGAGTCATAAAAGTTTGAATAAGAAGGAAGCAGAAGCTGCTGGAAGTCGCCTGCAGCTTCTCTTCTTTCGAATGTGTGGGGAGGTGAAACGATGAGAAACAAGCCGTCTTTATTGATGAACAGTTTATTTTCAATGACGTGCAAGCGGCAATTGACGATTTTGCGGCAGTTGGAATGTTGCGGTCCTTTAAGTGGGAAACAGCTGGCACATGCTTGCGGCGCTTCTCGGCGGACGATTATTTCAGACATTGAGGAACTGCGCCAACTCTTTGGGGCTTCGACGATCCTCGCATCTGCCAGCAATGGTTATGAATTGATGATCCAAGAATTGGCAGAGTATCAGGAAAAAAAGCGAGCATTGTTGGCGGATGACCCGAATCTGTTGTTTCTGCATTTCTTGTGTCAGCAAGAAACGGCGATACCGGAAAAACTTGTTGCGATCACCGGATTAGGCAATCAAACCTTTTTGAAACAATGTCGTCAGCTTCAGACCTTGTTCGCTGCTTATGAACTGACCTTGAATAAAAAGCAGTGGTGCCTAGAAGGGGCAGAAGGAAACATACGGTATTTCTATAAAGCCTTTTATTTTGAAGAAGAGGAACAGCCCTACCAAATCTTTGAGCAGCTGGCTGAAACGTTGATACTGCGGTATCGTCCGTCCTTGCCGATCGATCCAGTGGTTTCGTTGCAGTGGACGAAGGTCTTTCTTTTACGGGCGCAACAAGGTGGACGCTTGGAAGAAAATTGGGAAATGGCTGACTTTTGTCGGTTGTTTCTAGAAAAAACGGGTTTTGTCATCGAAGGCTTGGAGGTCTGCAGGTCCTTGTCGCAGCAAGAACGGTGTGTCCTATTGTTTTTGATGATGGCAGATGAAGGGGTACTTTCGTTTTTATTGAAACATCCGTGGGTCGAAGAAACGGTGCCCTTTGATCCAATCGATAGCTTGCGAGAGACGTTTCCTAAGCAAGCAGAGACATTGAGAGAAGATCGCGTATTCGTGCAAGTGACGTTAGCAGTCATGTTACTGGATCGGCTCTTCCATGTGCCACCTCCTTTGCTGCGGGATCGTCAAAAGCCAGAAGTGTCTGGTATTGGAAAGCCGAAGGCACTTTCTAGCGCTGCTTCTCACCATTTGCTGACAATAGGCGAGTCCTATCTAAAGAAGCAGCAGTTAAAAAACAACCAGCTGATGATCACCTATCATTTGTGTGGAAATGAGAAAATCAAAGGCTGGATCAAACAACGTCTGAGTGATTGGCTGGCTGCCCAAGGAGTGGATGTTGTCGTCGAGACTACGAGTGAGCTGTCGATTTTCACCGCCCGCCAGGTGGTAGTCACTGATCAACCGCTCTTTTTGCTGGAATTGGAACAGCCCATCTATCGGTTGGAACGACCGATTGAGCCAAATTCCATTGAACGTCTCGGCAAGGCGATTTTAGCCGATTTTCTTGGTCAATGTAAAGGCTCTGTTCCTAGTGAAGAGCTTCAAGCAGCGTCTGCCTCTCGCAAAAACGGTAGAGCCAACGGTAGAATCAGTCAAACGTTACGTACGACGTAAAATTATGGTAGAGGAGCAACAGGTATCATGGGTCGATTCCAAAAACAATTGGTACTTCGTGTGTTGGGGATAAGTTGTCTGCTACTGCTGCTGTTCTATTTCTTTTCAAACTACAAAATGGCTCGTGTCAGCGGTGATTCGATGGCCCCCATTATTCAAAACAACGAGTTAGTCGTTATTCAAAAGAATCAGTTGCCGCATCGTTATGATCTCATCGCTTTTGAGCATGAAGGGCTGCTGATCGTAAAACGAGTGATCGGGGTTCCTGGGGATTCCTATGCGCGCAGTGGCAATCGTTTGCTATTGGGTGCATCAGGGTCCTATTATGATTTTTCCTATACCTTTACACTGACGCAAGAAACGGCGAGGGAATTGCCGGTCGGAGGCATCTTGCAGCCAGGAGAGTATTTCGTCGTTGGGGATGCGATCATGCACTCGATCGATAGTCGTGAATTTGGTATGGTGACGAGCGAGGCCCTTCGTGGGGTCGTCTTGAATTTCTTTTAAGGATTCAACGAGGTCAGTCAGCGTGTCTGTTTGAAAATCGAGGCTCAATTATGGACAAAAGATGGAAAGGGGGATGTCCGTGAAGATTGTTTATGTCAGCATACTGCTGCTTTGTTTTGTGGCAATCGGGGTGCTTGCTCAACGGGGATACCTCGAAATCTTTGTTCGAAGACTTGAGCGACGAACAAAGATGACGGAGTTGGAAAAAAGAAAACTGGCTTTTTTTAAGCATAAGATTCGTAATGAACATCCGTTAGCGTTACTGATGGTGAGTGGTCTGTTTCTTATGAGTTTGCTGCTTTTGACTTTTACTCATGTTTCCATACATGCGCAAAGCCGCAGGATAGCAGAGGAAAGGGAGCAGATGAAACAGGAAATCTTACATTTACAAAAAGAACAGATGGAAGGGACGCAACGACCGTTATCGGTGTACCCGTCTGCAGGTCTCCCTTTTGAAAATCTTGCTTGGCAGACGCTGCTGATGGCGGATGATCGAGAAGCGCGTTTTCAGCTAGAAGAAGAATTTGGGACGCAAGTGACGCCTTTTTTAGGACCGACAGTCGTGCTGATCCATATTGACCAACCGCTGCAAGAAATCACCCTAACGAGTTCAAGTCATTTGAACTCTTCTGCGGACTTTCCTGCTTGGGAAGCTAATTTGCAGCGAATCATCGATGATCTATCGCAGGCGCAAGGCGTGAAACGGTGCCATTTCGTGTTGCAAGTAGCAGATACGCCCGATACGTCATTTGAACAAACGATCGTCCGCAATGCTCAGGGACAGTGGCAAGTACTCAACCGAAAAGAGCTTGTCCAAGCTTCAGACACGGGAACTTAGAATGAAACAATCAAAAGAGTTATTGACGAAAGGGAGGGATTCAAGGGATGAGTAAGAAGAAGGGACGTGGGTGGTTTTCTGCTCAGACGCTATTCGACGAAATGAACCAAGTGTCATTGAAAGAATTAAAAGGATTTGAAGAAACGTATGAGAAAGAAAACAGAACCGCTGAGACAGCTGTTGCCAATGGACCGTCGAAAGAAGCCTTCGCCGATACCGCAAAAAAGAAAGCTACTAGCAATGATCAAGAAATGACGGGTACCAGTAGTAAACCCCAAAAAGGCAAAAAACAAGGGCAACGAAGTGGACAGGCGCCGGCACCTTCTCCTTCAGTACAAGCGGAACTAGAGGAACGATTGGAGCCAGAAGGATCGCCTAAGCACTCGACGCAACTCTGGTCCTCAGAAACTGGCATGCCACATCCTGTAAGCAGTAAAGGGAAGAGAAAGCGTAAAAGCACCAAAAAGCGTAATGAAACTGTCAATGCGCCCTTGCCTGGCTATCAAGAAAAACGCTCTTTTGAAGCGTTTACCGAGGAAGCGAACGGGGAGCAGATGGAGCTGGCGCCTGTCTCACCAGCAGATATGAGCTTTGAACAAACCCATCAAGAGTTAGTGTTGGCACGAACGAGAATCACAGAACTTGAAAAGCGGCTCCATGCAGAAACCTTGCATCGCTCACAGTCGGATATCCAGCAAGTGAAAGAAAAAGCGATTTTTGAACGCTTGGATTGGGCAAGAGAAAAACAATGGTATGAAAGCAAAGCCCAAGAACAAAAACAGCTGCTGCTCCAAAAAGAAGAGGTCATCACAAATTTGGCTAACCAACTCGCTGAAAAAGAAGCACAGCTGGAGGAGCAGGCTCGAGGCCCTCAGGAAGAAGAAGCCGCTGCGCTTCGCAAAGCGGTCAATGAGCTGCAAAAAGAAAACCAAGAGTTACAAAAAGAAAATCAGCAGTTTCAAGCGGAGATGCGAGAGATCTTGCTGTTTGCTAGAAAGAAAGCAGACCGGACACTTGAAGAAGCGCAGGTTGAAGCAGAACGGATGATCTACAACGCTGAAATGCGCTTGAATATCGCCCATCGTACGGCAAAAGAGATCCTTGATGAAGTGAGCGATACGAAAGAGAACATGAATACTCTCTTTGATTATTTGTATGAACAAGTCTATTCACTAGCAGACAAGCAAGTATTTGAAAAGTACCAAGAATAGGTTTGCTTCGGATCACTAGAAGCAGGCAGATAGTCCTGTGAACGTTACATAACGTTAGCGCTCTTCGCTTTGGGCGGTGATCGCTTGAAACTTTTCTTTGTTTCTCAACGACATTTTGATTGGGAAATGGATTTGTTCTGTACCGGCTGCGATCGCTGATTCATAATACCAGCACTTATGGTCGATCAACGCCATCGATTGCTGCAAAGCGTCTATCTGCGCTTGCAGCGCTTTTTTTTGTTCAAGAAACATTTTATGGCGTTCTTGCAGCGAGTCATCACCAAGGCGTGTCAATTGTGCATAATCTTTGATCTCTTTAATGGTCATGCCTGTTTCCTTCAGACATTCGATCAATTCCAGCATCTCAATTTCGGTATCTGAAAATAAACGGTAGCCAGATTCTTTGCGCGCTAACGTCGGCAAAAGGCCTTCTTTGTCGTAATAGCGGATGGTTGACGTGGGGATATTTAAGGCTTTCGCAACTTGGGATATCGTATAGGTCATTTTTTTCACTCCTTAACGTTGACTTTAAAGTTAACTTTAATGTTAGTATGACAGTAAGCAAAGGAAAAAGCAATGAGGAGGAAACAGAGATGACAGAAAAAAACATGAAAGCTGCTGTATTAAAAGGACCAGAAACGATCGAGGTCAAACAAGTACCTGTGCCGAAAGTGGAAGAAGGACTGATCGAGATCCAAGTTTCAGCTTGCGGCGTCTGCGGCAGTGACGTGCATATGTGGCAAGCAGGGAAAGGTTGGGGCAAAACAGGGGAGTCCGATTTTATCATGGGTCACGAGTTTTGCGGTGTCGTGACGGATGCAGGCGATAGTTCCTTTAAAATCGGCGATCGCGTTGCTTTTTGGGCCAATCTTTATTGTGGGAAATGTGATATGTGCCAAAAAGGGCAAGAGCATTTGTGTCGGGAAGTAAATGGCACCAATTATATCGGCTTTGTCTGCAATGGCGCCTATGCCGAACGGTTTGTCGGAAAAGCGTCCAATGCTTATAAATTGCCAGATACAGTTTCAGATACAGCAGCTAGCTTGATTGATCCCTTGATGGTTGCCTATCATGCCGTCCGTAAATCCAATATTAAGTTAAATGACAAAGTCTTGGTTTCTGGAAGTGGGATCATTGGGCAATTGATTGGCGAATTGGCCAAAAAAGCTGGGGCTTCTTATGTGGCCATGTCCAAAATCAACGATACAAAAATTGAGAAAGCCAAGGAATTGGGAATCTTTGATGACTACTTTGATGCCAAGGATCCAAAACGTGGGGAAGTATTGAAAGACGCCTCTGCTGGTGGATTCGATTTGATTTTTGAAGCAGTCGGTTCCAGCAGTTCCTTAGCGACGTGCATTGAGGCTGCTCGTCCTGGTGCAACGATCGTGGCGATCGGAAATTCCGTTGCTCCCGAAATTCCTTTTTCATTAAATCGGTTGGTCTTGCAGGAAATCAAGCTCATCGGCAGCGTTTCATGCACCCGCCAAGAGTTTGAACAAACGATCGACTTGATTGCTAGTGGCATGATCGATCCCACAAAATATATCACGGATGAATACCCATTGGAAAAACTGCAAGAGGTGCTAGAACGCCAAACGTTAGAAGATGATCCATTGGTCAAAGCGGTTGTGAGGTTTTAAATCCGATCCAGAGAAGAATACCAAATGAAAATCGGGCACCGAGTATTGAACAAACATAGAATGATAGCTGATTCTGCTTAACATCTACGAGGTGTTAAGCTTTTTTATTTGAATCTGCAATAGAAAATCTGTTGCGCACAGGCAAAAGGTTGTGTGTATACATGGGTGTCAGCACTTTTCTTATTTGTCGCGTGTCGCAGTGCTATCATTTGATCCAGGAAAAGAATGGTGCTTGCCTTGCTATGGATTGAAAGAAAGCCCGCAGCAAGTTCAAAAAAGCAAAAGCGAACTTTTCTGACAATGGATGTTTCGTGCCACATCTTATGTTTTTAGAAAGAAGTTCATTTGACGTAGCGAAGAAAGGGGTTTCTGTTGTATGGTAGAATGAATAGAGCCAAGTCAGAAAAGGAAATGAGTGAAGAGATGGCATGAGGGAACTTCAGATGTCTTTTATTACAAGTCCGAGTACAAAGCGTTGGATGCAGATATTAACGATTATTGAACGAGAACAAGTTTTTAAAGTTGGGATTCTTTCTGAGCGATTGGCTATTTCTCAGCGGACATTGGTGAAAGACCTACGCTTGATCAAAGAGCATTTTGGCGAATGTATTGAATTGGTATCAGGTAATAGCGGATTTCATTTCGAAGAACGAAATCGTGTTCTCTTTAAAGAAAAAAAAGAGCAGCTATTAAATCAGGAAGTTTTATTTGAAATCATTGGGAACATTTTTTATGGAGAAGTAGTTGATCTGAATGAATTGGCTTATCGATACAATTATGCGGAAACAACATTACGAAGGTTTATTGCACGTGTGCAACCAGCCTTAAAAGAGTATGGACTTTCTCTAAGTTTCACACCGGTTACTTTGGTAGGCGATGAAGCAAATATTCGTAAATTCTTTTTTGATTTTTACTATGTAGGTGAGCCCACCCCCTATACGATCAGACCACCAGAAGGCCTGCATCATGTAATTCTAAAGGGACTTTCTGATAAATTGGGAAAATATGAAGTAGGGACTGGCTTGACGATCTCGGCTTTTTATTCACTGCTGTATATAACGATTGTACGGGCGCAAAAGGAGCACTATGTTTCGATTCCTGACTGGGCAAAAGAGCTTGTCTATCAAGAAAATGATTTTAAATTGCTAGAGATTCTGAAAGAAGTCATTTTCAAAGAGTATGGGGTATCTTTACCCAAAGAAGAACTTGCTTGGCTTCACTACATGATTATATGTACGCGGACAATCAATCAATACGATCGAGAAAAAACTTTTCTAGCTCGATTTAATTTCTGGCCAGAAGTGAAGCCGATCGTAAAAGCGTATTTTGCTGGTGCCGAATTTAAGGGCTGGGATCAGTCACTGCTAGAAGATTATCTAATCTCCTTTCTGGTGTCTAGAAAACTTAATGAAGTGATTTGTCCATCTTTGAACAAGCGACAAGCTGAAGAAGTCGCCTCAATAAAAACATACCATCGAGAGTCTTACTACAAAAATAAAGCATTTTTGGAAAAGTACAAAGAAGAGTTAGCTTTTGCGACAGAATTTATGGAAGATATTGCTATCAGTTTTACAACGGTAAGTGATTTACTACGCGACTATTATCAACCGAAAAAAAATATTTTGTTTCTTATAGAAGGGGACTCAATGGTCGTTCAAATGATTCGACTACAAGCAATTCGGCTCTTTGCAAAAAAGTATCAAGTCATTTTTCTTTCATTGCACGAATTAACAGAAGAACGATTAAAAGCGGACCAGAAGGTTTTGATCGTCACAAATTATCGTCCCTATATCCTGGATTATGGTTTGACGGATGATTATATCTTGTTAAGTAGCATACCAACGAAGAAAGATTGGGAGCGTGTGATTTGTCGATTGTATCCTCAAACTAAAGAGTGCCCTCTGTGAAGTGAACCAAGTGAAGCAATAGTGAATGGGAAGTTAGGGAGTATTTTTTCGGACTGTCTTCTGGGAGGAAACTTTCGATTATCTGTAAAATCCGACACAAAAATGTACCGACTAGTTTTCTTAGTCGGTACATTTTTGTAGCTATTTTTCATTTTATTGGTATCAAACAACTAGCGCTGCAGTCACTAATGATACCAATCTATTTAATCTTTTTTCCCCGCATTCTTCACGCTTTCTGCCACGACTTTAGCGACATCAGGCTGAAACGCATCTGGAATGATAGTGGTTGGAGTCAATGCTGATTCGGGGATCAAACTAGCGATCCCTTGTGCTGCTGCGATCTGCATCTCGATCGTGATGTCTCTTGCTCGAGCGTCTAATGCGCCTCGGAAGATTCCCGGAAAGGCCAAGACATTATTGATCTGGTTAGGGAAATCACTGCGACCAGTACCGACGATAAAGGCGCCAGCTGCTAGTGCCTCATCAGGGAAAATCTCTGGCGTTGGATTCGCCATAGCAAAAATCACTGGTTTTTCTGCCATCGTTTTGATCCACTCAGGGTGCAGCACACCGGGAGCTGAAACGCCTACGAAGACATCTGCTCCTTTGAGGGCATCTTCTAGTGTTCCTGTTAGATGTTGACGATTGGTGACTTTGGCAATTTCTGCGTGATGGGGCGCAAGTTCATGGTTCGTTTCTGAAATGATCCCTGCTTTGTCGACAACAGTGATGTGTCTGATGCCAGCAGCCAAAAATTTTCGGGTAATGGCAAGGCCAGCAGAACCACCGCCGTTGATCACGATTTTGACCTCTTCAAAGGATTTGTCGATCAGCTTCAGGCTATTGATCAAAGCGGCTAATACCACGATGGCAGTTCCGTGCTGGTCATCGTGGAACACGGGGATCGGTAATTCTTCAATCAAGCGTCGTTCGATCTCAAAGCAGCGAGGGGCGCTGATATCTTCTAGGTTGATCCCACCAAAGGTTGGTGCGATCGCTTTGATCGTTTGAATGATTTCTTCGGTGTCTTGCGTATCTAGGACGATCGGAATCGAATCGATTCCGGCAAAGCGCTGGAACAAGGCCGCTTTGCCTTCCATGACCGGCATAGCTGCTTTGGCACCGATATTGCCCAAACCTAACACCGCTGAGCCATCGCTGATCACGGCGACAGTATTTTTCTTAGTGGTCAAGGTGTAGGCGAGTTCTTCGTTTTCAGCAATTGCTGATGAAACAGCTGCGACTCCTGGGGTGTAGGCGATACTTAAATCTTCTTTTGAATCAATAGTGACTTTAGAAACGACGGCTAATTTGCCCCCATTTTCCTTGGCTTGTTTCATAGCTGCTTCTTTGACATTCATCGTTGACATTCTTGATTTCTCCCTTCCGATTTCAAACAATTAAAATAATAGTCGTAAAAGTGCGGTCATTGAGATAACCGTGATCGCGCCACCCAAACGTGTAGCTACTTGGGCAAATGGCATCAAATTCATGCGGTCGGCGGTACTTAAGATCGCGACATCGCCGGTTCCACCCATTCCGCTTTGACAAGCAGAAACGATGGCTGCTTCGATGGGGTACATGTTCATAAAGCGAGAAACGATAAATCCCGTGGCAATCACAGTGAAAACAACGCTAATAACGACTAAAAAGTATTGCCAGGTCAGCATACCGACGACATCTTTCAAAGGAATATAAAGCAGTCCTAATCCTGCCATGAGTGGAAATGTAAAGTTACCAGAGATGAATTTGTAAAGCTGTTTTGATCCTTTTTGTGTTTCTTTTGGTACGACATTCAAGTATTTCAAGAAAGCGGCTGCTACGATCATGAGAACAGGTCCAGGAAACCCAGTGACGTGTTCCAGCAAACCGCCGAGAATAAAGAGCGTACAAGCGGTCAGCACACCGGCACCCATCAATTTGACGTCGATCGGTGATTGATCTTCAACCAACGCATCTTTCAAATCATCCCCATCACTCATTTTGACGAGTTGGCCTTTTCCTGAAAGCTTCGGTTTTTGTTCCCCTAAGCGAGTCAACAAGCCAGTACAAACGATCGCGAAAAAGTTGCCGATGATAGTGGCTGGAATCAACTGACCGACCAATTGCTCGCTACCTAAACCAGTGATGGCACTATAGCCTAAGGAAAGTGGTAAGATTCCTTCCCCAATACCGCCGGCTAAAACAGGAGTCACAATAAAGAACAAAGTGTGTTTCCAATCTAGCCCTAACAGGACACCGACAAGGGTACCTACGCCCATCGCTAAGACCATGCCTAACATCATAGGAATGATCATTCGCATCAACCCTTGGACTAAGATTTTGCGATTCATACCTAAAATGCTGCCGCAAACCAGGCAGGCGATATAGAAATAAAGGAAGTTTGCTTGCTTCATTAAGATATTAGTTGATTCCAATACGTTTTGATTGATGAGATTAAAAAAGACCAGGATTGACGGAATCAACAAAGAAAAAATAGCGGGACCACCAAAATTCTTGATGATGGGGATGTTGGCACCAATCGTTCCTAATAACCAGCCTAAACTTAGGATAACGGCGAACCCCCCCAACATATTGACAGGCAGTTGCTGTAGAAAAGCAGTAATCAAGATAATGGCAGACATTACCAGATAGACGGGCAAAGGAACGGAACCAACATAGAAAGACCACCACTTTGCTTTGGTTTGCTTTTTTTCAACAACGGGTTGTTTTGCGACGACTTGTTTCATTCAAATACCTCCTTTGGATGTTTCCAGTATAAGGAAGCGCTCACAAACAAAGAAGATTATTTAACTAATTTAATTAAATACAACTTAAAAAAAGACCTTCGGAAAAAGATTCCTATGTTAAAATGAGCGTGTAATGAACGCTTATTAGCAATTGAGGAGGAACGACTATGCGAGAGCGGCCAGTTCGGCTGTGGGTGCTGTTAGTAGGAATTTTTACCAGTACCTTATGTATCGTTCTAACATTATTTTATGTACTGATGATGATGGAACAAAAAGAGCAAATGCACCGGGATGAAGAAACGCTGCTGCTATCGATCGGTCGTCAGTTAGCATCAGAAGCGGAGGTCAAGCAAGCACTGCGGGAAAAGAAAGCCAGTCCCCAGTTGCAATCATATACCAATGAATTAGCAAAAAATTATGGGTTGGATTTTATTGTTTTGATGGATCAAGACGCTATTCGGATCACGCACCCAGACCCTGAAAAGATTGGTCAACCTTTTACTGGTGGCGATGAAACACCGGCAATTGAAGGCAAGGAGTCTCTCTCCATTGGCAACGGCACCTTAGGACAGTCCTTACGTGGGTTCGTTCCAGTGAAAGAAGATGGAGAACAACTTGGCGTCGTGGCATTAGGGATTAAAATGACTTCACTGCAATCGCTAATCTTACTATCGCAAAAAGGCTATCGGAAAGCATTGTTCATCAGTTTGCTATTAGGCGGGGGGATTGCATTATTCGTGGCATTTTATTTGAAACGACAACTGCATAATCTGGAACCGCAAGAAATCTCACGTTTGTTAGAAGAACGCAATAGTATGCTGGAAGAAACCAAGGATGTTGTTTTTGTCTTAGACTTAGCGAAGAACATCTTGCTGGCAAATCGAGCTGCCACGGCATTGCCGCTTGCTACTGCATCAGAAGATGGCTTGGTTGGCCAATCCCTGCTAACGATCTTGCCTGCTTTGCAGCACGTCGATTTTGACAAGAAGCAAGAGCGGTTAGTACAGCAAGAAGGGCAGGACTATGTCTTTTCATCGGCGCCGATCATCGTGAGAAATCAGCAGATAGGGCATATTATTTTTCTAAGAAATGCGACAGAGTCTTTATTTATTGCGGATCAGTTGGCAAATACGACAGCCTATGCGACGGCACTGCAAAGTCAAGCCCACGAATTTATGAACAAGCTGCATGTCATCTATGGTTTGGTGGACTTAGAAGCCTATGAAGAGTTGACGATCTATTTGGATGATATTTTGAAACCAGAGAAAGAATTTGCTCATCGGCTAGCGATTCTTATTAAAAACCCTTTGTTGGCAGGGTTTTTGATTGGCGAGCGGCAAAAATTTTTAGAAAAGAAATGCCAGCTGTTGTTAGAAATTTTTCCAGAGATTCCCCAAGGGGCCGTTGCACATGAAACCAAAGTCTTATTAAACCTTTATCAATATATACATCATCTTTTGCTGCAAAAGCATTTGACTCAAGAGGTATTTATGAAAATCGAGTACCAAGAAAATCAGTTGCAAACGAGTTGGCAGCTAGCGGAAGAAATGTTGACACCCGCGGAACAAGTGACTTTACAGCAAGTAGGCTATTTTCAGCAATTACTGCATGAAGTCAATGGGACGATCACTTTTCAGGAAGCGCAAGGCGTCCTAGAAGTGACGATCACGAATGATTATCGGAAGGAGCAGCTATGAAAGCCAATATTTTGATTGTTGAAGACGATCCGATGGTTCAATTTATTCATCGCAGCTATTTAGAACGTTTAGCGGTTTTTGAGCGAATTTTTTCGGTGGAAACAGTGGAAGAAGCACAAGAAATGTTGCAAAAAGAAACCATTGAGCTGCTCTTGCTGGATATCCATTTGAAAGATGGCAATGGCTTGGAGCTGTTGCAAACATTACGGGAACAACAACAGGCTGTGGATGTGATCATGATCACGGCGGCCGATGAAACACGATTGATCAGCCAAAGCCTACATTTGGGGATGTTGGATTATTTGATCAAGCCGTTTTCCTTCGAACGATTTGCCCAAAGTATCCAAGTATTTCAGCAACGACGGGAAAGCCTCAAACATCCACGGATCGCTCAGCAACAAATCGATCTGCTGCTGCAGGGAAACCAAAAAAGTCCGTGGATCGAACTAGAAAAAGGGTTGACAGAAGACACGCTTCAGCTGATCCAAGAAACGATTCGTACCATCAAACAGCCATTTACAGTCCAAGAATTGGCGCAAGCTTGCGCATTGTCCCATGTATCGGTAAGAAAGTATGTCGCCCACTTAGAAAAGACCAAAGCCATTCGCAGTGAAAATGTGTATACAAAAATTGGGCGTCCGTATAAACAGTATTTTTTGACATATGCAGAAAAGCAGACAACGGATTGAAAAATGAGCTCTCATTATCAGCTGCGATAAATGCATTTAATAATCAAAATACGAGTATTTTTCTATTTTTGTTAAGATTTTATGATTATTATTTCAATTAAACCTATTCTTTATTAGACTGATTGATAAAGAAGGAGGAATAAAATGAATAAAAAAACACTGATTTTACCAATAATCTTAGTTACTTTAACAGGGTGTGGGGCTCAAAATGAAGACGACATAGCACAAGCAGATACGGTTGAAGTGCCAACGATCACTCTCGCTGCAATCGAAGAAGCACAAGAAGCTTGGGCTGAGAGCATCGTAGCTATTGGGGAAGCAAGTACGCAGAGTGAGGAAGCTGCAGAAGAACAAGCTAAAGAAACCCTTGATACGTTGTATGCATTTGATGAAGGAACAGTCCTTTTTAAACCGACGAAAGCTGCTGAAATTCCTTTCCGCTCAACAAAGGAAGAAGCCTTGTCTTATTTCGTTGGTGGTGATATTGAAGAAGACAGCGGGTTTGCTTTAGAGCCGTGGACAAATGTACGCTTTGACAATCACGATACGATTCTAAATGGTGATACAGCACTTTCTTCAGGAAATTATTATTTTACATCCGGTGAGACCGGAGAAGAGGTAAAGGTCGAATATACATTTGGGTATATGTTGGATGAAGACGGCAACGTTCGAATCCAGTTGCAACACTCGAGTGTTCCTTTTCGTTAAAGGAACTAGCAACAGATTTAACTATTGGTTGTATAAAAGTAATACTGTATTGAATGAATGAAACAAAACGAGACGACGAAGTACCTACTTTCATTACTTCGTCGTCTCGTTTTGTTGGAGTGATTTGAGCAGAGCAATCATTATTTTTGCGATTGGAATACTTCAATCGCCTGATGAATTGCTAACAAATCAGGGACGGTGACTTGTGCATTGATCAATAGGACCGGTGCTTTTTCATAGGTTTCAGACAATGGAGTGGTGCTTAGACAGAGATCGTAGTCGTCGTCGACAAACTGATCACGAATATCAAGGTTGTAGAACCCTTGAAAGGGCGCTTTGATCAGTTCTCTGATGGTCAGCGAAATCGCCAGCGGCAAGTCTGTTTCCAGTTTGATCTTGATTTTCTGCTGAAAAGTAGCTGGCGGCAAAATCAGCGTCCACGCCATAGCGACATGAAGAGAAAATCCGCTTTGTTTCAGCGGCTCTTTTTGGTATAACGAAGTTTTTATCACTAGCTTTTCGGCTTGCTTTTGCAAATCAGGAAAATGTTCTGTTAAAAACTGTGCAGTATTATAGCCGGCTAATGTATGGTCGACCGGTCCAAACAATTCGACAGTCAAAAGCCCATTCAAGAGGGTATTCACGATCCTACTTTTGCAAGGGCGGGTCAACTCGGATTTTGGTGCGAACGCGGTCATCGACCAGAGAAGTTTTTGGATGCTCGTCGTTGGTTTTTTTGGGGAAAACGCAGCGTTCAGTTGCGCATCGGCAAACGTTCGATCGAGATTCGATGCTAGCCATAGAAAACAAAAGCGGCGTTCATTCTCATCAAGAAAGAAGTGTTCCGCTAGTTCTGACGATAAATGGTTGTAGATGGCGGTCTCTTCATCAATCAGGGATTGAAACAGGGAAAGATCTTCCCCAATCAAAGGGGCTTCGATCGCTACTGCTTCTGCTGAAATCCGTTGTCCTTTGCGAAACCGCAAAATAGTGACAGCCAAAATGTATGTGGTCATTTTCAATTCGATCGGGTTAAAGGGAATCTGATTGTTTTGGTAGAAGTCTTGTGCGATGGTTTCACATTTTTTCTGGGAAAGACCAGTAAAGGGCCAATGCAGACCGGCAAATGTTCGCCAAAAGAAGACCATCATAAAGTAGCGGATACGGGCTTCGCTGCCTACGAGTCGAACCGTCCCTTTTTGCTTTTGCAGCTGAAATCCCAATGGAGCAAGCAGTTTTTGCAACGCATAGATTCGTTTACGAACGGTTGATTCGGAGAAGTAATGGTCAGCGGCGAATTGGATCAAATTGATCTCATTTTGCAGCAAAAGGGTTTCCAGTAAATAAAAAAAGGGATTCGCTTCCAGCAACTGCCGACTCAATCGCTTGTAGTCTCGCTTAGTCCCAATGAAGGATAACCCAAAGCCATGTTTGGCAACCAAAAGCGGTGAGGGATCGTCTTGTAAGGAAAGCGAGCGTTTGCTTAAAGTGTCGAAGCTTTTTTGGATGGAGCGGCGATCCAAAGCCAACGCTTGACTGATCTCTTCAATGGGAACAAAACGTTTTTGAAGATACAAAAACCGCAACAAGTCGATATCTCTCTTGAGAGTGTGTCCAAAAAATGGATAAAACCGTTCCATAATTCAAGCTCCGTTCTAAAGGTTTCTCTATGTACTCGATTCTCTTATGATAGCACAAAAAACGTGATTTTTTTGTAAATGAAATCAGCAATTTTTTGTCTCCTTTTCGCAGCAAAACCTTCTATACTGTTTTCTGACAAAGACTCGCTTTCCTCAGCATTCATGGATCTGCTGAGGAAAGCAGTGCGGAAATAAAGGAGCGAAAGTGATGAAACACAAAAGAGGTTGGCAAAAGCATGCAGGGATTTTTTTCCTATTGTTGATGGGGGTTCTCATGGGCAGTCTGACTGTAAACAGTGAAACCACCACGTATGATTTTGACTATCAAACTGATGCGACCGGACAGTATTTGACAAATGGAACGGCGCAAGGAGATACGTACAACTACAAGTATGGACAGGCGCCGGGGGTTGCTTTTGATGAAGAGAACTATGTCAATTATGCAGATGAAGCTTATCTGAAAAAAAGTGTCAAAGAAGCTGCGGACCAAGGACTATTTGATGTAACGTTAGCTGTCAAAGGCAATCAGACCAGTACCCCTGTTGATCTGGTCATGGTGATCGATTATTCTTCCTCCATGACTGGAGAAAAATTAACCAACGCCTTGTTGGGGCTGCAACAGTTTGGAAATGAATTAGCTGATTCGCTAGCGAATGGCTCCATTCGGATCGGGATCGTTGCCTACAATCGAGAAGTTTACACTACCAACGGTTTTTCTACCGATATCGCCTACTTGGAACAATTTCTGCGTGAGACGGCCGAATCCCATTCTGGAACTTTTATGCAAAAAGGCTTATTGGCTGGACAACAACTGTTACTGGAAGAAAGTCGTCCAGAAGCGGAAAAGCTGTTTATTCATGTCGGTGACGACAGTGCTAATCGTAGTTATTTGCCAGTAGATGAGGCAGCGGTTTATCAAAATACCGGCGCAATCAGTGACTATAACGGTTATCACACGGAAAGCTATATTGAAGAATTTCAAACGTCAGCCACTGCTTACCATACGACAAGTAAAAATCCATCAGATTCGCAAGCCATTCCTGTTAGCAACACTGTGGTGACAGACGAGACCCTTGGCACGATCGTCGCGCTTAAAAAATCTGGTTTTACCTATTATTCGGTAGCAACGGCGCCTTCCGCACGAGGGGAATACATTGGGCGCAATCTGGCGTCTGCACCGAGCAATTACTTAACAACGGATGAAAACCTGAGCGGATTGGGTTCAGCATTGACAGAAATCGCCAATCATATCGATAAAACCATCCCTGACGGGACGATTACAGATCCGATGGGTGAGGGCATTCTTTTGCAAGGGGCAGGTAATTTTGATGCTGATCAGTATCAGTTAGTCGGATGGCGCAAAAATGCGCAAGGAGAGTGGGTCGAAGCGCCGGAAGTTGCAACTGGAGTAACCGTTTCTGAAAAGGATCAGACTATTACCGTCAGTGGGATAGCCTTAGGTGAAAATGAAAAATTGACCTTGACCTACCAAGTTCGCTTGAATACGGAAGCCCCAGATTTTAAAGGAGAGGCGTGGGTGTTGTGCAATGGCCGTACGACCTTAACACCAGCAAGCGATGATGAAGCGTTGGATTTTCCGATACCTTCCATCAAGGCACCCAATGTTTCCCTTGCTGTTCTCAAAAAGTGGGTCAATGTCTCAGCAGCTGAGATTCCAGACCAAATCGATTATCAAGTCAAAAGAACCACCACTACGGCAGCAGACAGTTGGCAGCAGTCAGACCGTTTGACCCTTGAAAAAGCCAATGATTTTCAAGCATCATTAACAAAGATACCCGTTGCTGGTCAAATGGCAGACTTACCAAAATACAACAATCAAGGGGAAGACTTCGTGTATCAGGTTGAAGAAATCAATATCCCCGACGGCTTCGAAAGCAGTGTGACGACTGAGGGAGATACCCTTGTAATCACCAATACAAAAAAAGAAACCGAACCAAGTACGACGGAGCCAAGTACAACCGAGCCAAGTACCACGGAACCAAGCACAACCGAACCAAGTACAACGGAGCCAAGCACAACAGAACCAAGTACGACGGAGCCAAGCACAACCGAGCCAAGTACAACGGAGCCAAGTACAACGGAACCAAGTACGACGGAGCCGAGTACCACGGAACCAAGTACCACAGAACCGAGTACGACGGAGCCAAGTACAACGGAACCAAGCACAACCGAACCAAGTACAACGGAGCCAAGTACCACAGAACCAAGCACAACCGAACCAAGCACAACAGAACCAAGTACAACGGAGCCAAGTACCACAGAACCAAGCACAACCGAACCAAGTACAACGGAACCAAGTACGACGGAGCCGAGTACCACGGAACCAAGCACAACAGAACCGAGCACAACCGAACCAAGTACAACGGAGCCAAGTACCACAGAACCAAGCATTACCGAACCAAGTACAACGGAGCCAAGTATCACGGAACCAAGTACCACAGAACCAAGTACGACCGAGCCAAGTATAGCAGAACCAAGTACAACGACCACAAACCATGACGGTGCCACGCTAGTAAATCCCCATGAGAGCCAGTCTACTGAAACAAGTGCTAGTAGCGAAACCACGAAATCTTCCAGTCAAGAAAAAGCAAAGGCTCTTCCTCAAACGAATGAGCAACGAGCTGCATGGCTGGTGATTCTAGGCGCAATCATGGTAGGCGGTGTGTTTACAAGAGTACTGAAAAGGAAATAGGAGTTAGCTCTAACTTATAATTCTATAAAGTCAGCTAGACAAGTGTCTAGCTGTTTTTTTGTGCTTTAGGCAGTTGAAATCGGCGCTGTTACTAAAAAAGCTGCGGCTTATTGGTGAGTACAGCTAGCAATTTATAAAAGAGAAACAATAAACAAAAACGTGTCTGAATTATTTAAAATAACATCTAATATTTACCGTTGAGAGCCCGCAGAACAAATGATTCTTTGCGGAAAGTCAATATTTTTGCACCCTCGTGTGCAAATGCTGGATAAAAAATAGGTGGTAATTTTGTTAGAATCAAACAAGAAACATTGCAACGATTCGAAGGCAGCACTAAAGGAGGGACCTACGATTTGATGGAAAATTTATAGGAAATTTGCTAAAGGAGATTACGCCCGTGAACAGTCTTACATTCCAATTGGTAACGAACTCAGTGAATCGAAGAAGCCTTATACTATTGGCGTACATGGAAAACGAACAGATTTTGAGTGTCAAACAGCTCTCAGAAAAAGCGAGTATTTCTCGGCGACTCTTGATTCGCAGGGCTTCCAAAATGAAGACAATGAGCCCTTGATCGGTGCTCAAATCAGCTTAGCCAATCAACGGCTTATGACGACCTCAGCAAATTCCAATGCCAGTATGCCAGAGCTTTCCACGGTGAATGATAGTGTAACTTTGACGCCAGGTGAAGCGCAGCCTCTACTAACTGGCGACAGTCAGAGTACGGGAACATGGGTCTATCGTTTTGGTGATCAAGAGACGGCAGCCACCAGTGTCGCCTTGGAAGTGCCTGCTGGTGCAAATCCCAAGTTGGGATGGTACCGTGCAACGATTGAATGGTCGTTAAGTAGTGTGCCAGAGTGAAGAAAGAATACTAGTCGGCAATAAGAAACGAATTGAAAAGACGTGTGCGGCGTTCAAGTGCCGCACACGTCTTTTCACTTATAAAAGGTGCTTTTTTCGATGTTTCGCAACGCAAAATTATGGATGATTTTTGGGTTGATGATTTTCAAGAAATTGTTCCAATCATCTGCATCTGGGATCGATTTTATTAGGAGGCATTCAATATCCAGAATATACTCTTCCAAATACTCTGCGTAATTCGTCACGACTAGATCAATCTTGTTTCGTTCCACATAATCCAAAGAAAACTCACTGGAATCAGGGAATTGTAAAACATGATATCGACCAAAATATTTTACGGCAAAAGCATTGATGTGAAGGCAAATATGCGCATCCCCTTCTAAAAGAAAGGCGATTCGGCGTGGGTTGCCCCAGTATTTTTCTTTTAATCCTTCAAAGTACAAAGTGAAGCGGGCACTGATTGCTGGCAGAGCAGTTGCTTCAAAGAGAGGCTGTCTAAAAAGAAACCGTGTATTTTCCTCATACTCTTTAGGGTATTGTGTTTGTGCGTAATTGGAAATTTCTTCCATGCTTAGATTATAGGTAGGGGAAATCAGCTGTTTTATTTTTTCTGTTATAAAGAAAGAATGGAGAAAAATAAACTCTCGGGACTGATCATGATCGGATATTTGCTGAAACTGGCAAAAATTGGCAGTCAGTTCTTTTAGCTCAGGCCAATGGTCAAAGCGGTTAACAAATGATATTTCCCTGAGATAGTTGTTTATCCCACGGTTACTTGCTAGTAGAGCGAAAAGGTAGACCAGCTCCTCTGACGGTAAAGACAAGGAAAAAGCCGTTTGGAGTCGTTGATTGAGGGGCTGGATTTCTTGGAAGAGCTCATCTGCCAAGACGATCTTTTTTAATTGATCGGAGACAATGACAGTTTCTCCTGCTTGAGTACGCTCAAGGACAATATACAACCAATAACTGATATACCAAAATGAAGCCGTATTATTGGTTTTGCCGCGTATATTTCGAAAAAAATCTAAGACGATGTTTTGCACAGCGATCGTTGGACGTACCGTATGAGGCGTAGCGTCTGACTCATAATAAAAGGTATGAAAAAATTTGCGAATATCCGCTTCTGATCCGATCAGACGGAAATTCTTGTGATCAACAGATAACTGAAAGGGCCTCAGGGCTTTTTCAAAAAGCGTTAAATAGCGTAAAAGGGAACTTTCAGAAAGATAAAAATAGTCTGCCCATTCGGAAACTGTCCGATATTCTCCCTTAAACAGATGCTCAAGAATAACGAATAACGGTTCATTCTGAAGGAGCGCTCGTTTTCGTTCAAGATATTCCTTCGGTAGTAATTCGTGAAGAGAATAGCCATTCGACGTGGATTCGATCATTAAAGTACTTCCAAAGTAGCTCCGTAGCCCCTCCATATCATAAATGATCGTGCGCCGCGAACTCTGGACAGCTTTTGATAACTCACGATTCGAAAGGGTCTTATGCCGTTCCAAGAGATTCAATAGTTTCAACCAACGAATGGTGGTAGTAGAAGTAATAAACGTCATCTGAAAATTTTTCATTCATAACACTCCCATATGGTCTGTTTGGTGGATCGTCTCTCACGTCTGATTATGGAATATGGATACGGGCAAGGCAAGGGAAAGGTTTTTAGATTCAAATTATCGAAATGGGCGCAGAGTATAAGGAGAATTTCACCAATTCAACTTTGCTTTCCCTAGCTTTCATTGTATATTTAGGTGAAAGCGTATTTAGGAGGTAGCACGAATGGAAAATAAAGGAACCTCAGTCAGAAGTCTTTTGTTGCGCTATTTAAATAATCAGAAAAAACAAGACAATAATTACTTTATTGCACAGGCGATTCTAAGAAGTTTTTCGAAAATCCCTAAGATGACCATTTATGAACTCGCAGAAGAATGCTTTGTGTCGACTGCAGCGATTTCGCGATTCATTCGAATTTTGGCTTTTTCATCTTATACAGAATTCAAACAAGCGGTTGAAAAAGAGATCGATATCGTCAGCGATTATTCCAAAAAAGTAATCCAGCCCGTGGAACAAAGGGAGGAATTTCTGGACGAATTCACCTCAAATCTTTTGATCAATTTGAGGTACGCCAAAGAACATCTCTCGATTTCAGAACTTGAAACAGTGGTCTCTACGATCCATGAAACAGAAAACGTTGCTGTGTTTGGCTTAGAATTTGCTGCTTTTATGGGACAGCATTTGCAAAGCAAATTAGCAAGCATGGATAAAATTATTCGGATTGGTTTTACAGTGGAAGAGCAATTAAAAATTGTGGAAGAAAGCTCGCCAGATAGCTTGGTTTTGATTTTTTCGATGGAGGGTGGTTTCTTTTACTTTAGTGAAAAAGTGATTGCAGCATTGAAGAAAAAGGGAATCAAAATTATCGTCTTTACGTTTAAGCATTCTCCAATCATTGAGCGAAGTGCAGACCAAATTATCCTCTGTGGAGAGATCAACGAAAACACCGAAGGACGGATTGCTATTCTATACACGATGGAGTTACTGATTTATATGTATATGAAAAAGTTCTATTTGCCTCAATAGTTTCATATTTTGAAACAAGACCTTTGGATTTGAAACCAGAGGTCTTGTTTTGTTGTCGTTAGAATTAATCCCGGATGGTATCGTTTTCTTATAAGGGAAAGGTGGAAGGAACAATGGTTAAAAAAGATTTTTATTGGGGGGCATCAACTTCAGCATTTCAAGTAGAAGGAGGCTTTGGTGAAGGTGGAAAAGGGATTGCAACAACAGATGTGCGTCACGTACCGGAGGGAATTGCAGATTCGAAGATCGCGTCCGATCACTATCATCATCTAAGCGAAGACATTGAATTAATGGCAGACTTAGGGATCGATCTCTATCGTTTTTCGTTCAATTGGACACGTGTGATGGGTGATGGTGATCAGCCGAATCAAGAAGGCATCGATTTTTATAATCGTTTGATTGATGGGTGTCTTGAAAAAGGAATCACACCTTTTCCTACCCTCTATCATTTTGAAATGCCGCAAGCATTGGTAACCAAATTTGGCGGATGGAAATCAAGAAAATGTATTGATTACTTTGTTGCTTATGCAAAAGTTTGCTTTCAGCATTTCGGTGATCGAGTCAAGTTGTGGGGAACGATCAACGAGCAATTGATCGTCACAGCAGCTTCTGATTTAAATGGCAATCACGAAACGGATGCAGATGAAAAAATGAAGCAGATGTATCAAATGAGTTACAATATGTCGCTAGCTGAGAAAAAGACAATTCAAGTTTTTCGAAAAATCGTAAGAGATGGGAAAATTGGACCGGTGTGCTCTATGCAAGTTGTTTATCCTGAAACACCTTCGCCAAGGAACATCTTAGCAGCTAAGAACGCCGAAGACTTTTTACAAAATTGTTTTCTCGACATGTCAGTATTCGGCGAGTACCCGAAAAGCTACTGCAATTATTTGAATGAGAAAGGTTGGTATCCAGAAACGGAACCAGCTGATCAAGAAATTTTGAAGAAGAATAAACCAGATCTTATAGGGATAAACTATTACTGTAGTACCTGTATACGTGCCGTTGAACCGGGAGAAGATACAAGCAAACTACCACCATTTTATCGAAATGAGCGATTTACCTTAGGGAACAATCCTTATTTAACGAAGACGAAATGGATGGAATTTGGTATTGACCCTGAAGGATTATATATAGGTATGCGGTCGATTTATGAAAAATACCATTTACCAATGATGGTGACTGAAAACGGTTTAGCGTATTCTGATCGTATTGAAGATGGGCAAATTCACGATGTCTATCGTATTGATTACTTAGAACAGCATATTAAGCAATGTGAGCGTTTTATGGAGGAAGGATATCCTTTATTGGGTTATAGTCCTTGGTCACTACTTGATCTGGTTAGTTCACACCAAGGGTTTAAAAAGCGATATGGTTTGATTTTTGTTGATCGCACAGATGAAGATCCAAAAGAATGTCGACGAATTCCCAAAGACAGTTACTATTGGTACCAAAATAAAATAAAAAACACTAAAAAGGGGTAAGAAAAATGAATGCATTTATCCACTTTATGGAAAAAAGATTTATTCCCGTTGCGAATAAAATTTCTTCGAATCGCTATTTAAAAAGTGTGAGTACAGGTTCGATGTCATTACTAGGCGTTATTATGTTAGGTGCCATCTTTACAGTTATTTCTAGTTTAAGCTGGGAACCGTATCAAAACTTTCTATCAGTGACCAACATTGGGACAGTAATGAATTATATTCCAGCTTACACAATTGATTTATTAGGTTTGTATATGGCATTTAGTATTGCCTACTGTGGAGCAGGAATATTCGGGATCAAAGAACAAGCCTTGGGGACGGGGTTCATCTCATTGGTATGTTTCCTGTTATTAACGCCACTCACTGAAAATCCCGAAGCAAGAGCTTCATTTTTAAGTACCAATTATTTAGGCGCGCGCGGGGTCTTCGTGGCAATTTTCGTTTCACTGATCACGATTCAACTGATGAAATTGTTTGTGGAAAAAAATATTACGATCAAAATGCCCGATGGGGTGCCAGAAATGGTGACCAAGTCATTTACTTCTTTAATTCCAGCAGTTGTGATTGCGTCACTTTTTGGAATTGTTAAATTTGGTTTTAGCGTAACTAGTTATAATTCAGCGACAGATTTTGTTTATACATTGCTTCAAGAACCATTGCAGCGATTGACGGGTTCCTTAACTGCCTTTTTGATTCTTATTTTGATCTCGAATCTCTTATGGTTTTTCGGGATTCATGGTTCAATGACCGTATTGCCGATTCTCATGCCGATTTTCTTGGGTTATCTTGCAGACAATAGTGCTGCTGTGGCGGCGGGAGAAGCAGTCCCTCATGCCATTAATTTTGGGTTATACGATTTGGCATGTTTAGGGGGGAGCGGTGCAACGATTGGTTTAGTGACTGACATGTTTTTATTTTCCAAGAGTAAGCGTTACAAATCATTTTCAAAAATCGTATTTCCAAGCGGTCTTTTTGGTGTAAATGAACCAGTTGTCTTTGGAATGCCGGTGATGTTGAATGTGATGCTTTTGATTCCGTTCTTATTGACGCCATTAGTGATCACTTCTCTTGGGTACGCATTGATTTCTATGGGAATCATTACCGCACCGATTGGCATCCTAGGGGCGGGCTCGTTACCTCCGCTGATCCACGGCATCGTTCAAGGGAGTCTCTCTTTTGGTATCTATCAACTATTTGCAGTTGCTATTTCTATGGCTATCTATTACCCGTTCTTTAAAACCTTAGATAATCAAGCAGTTCAAGAAGAACGTTTAGCACAAGAACAAGCTGGATAAGAAACTCGCACAGGATTTACAGTTAACTATAATAACAACAAACGAGCGCAAGAGTGAAGTGATTCTTGCGCTCGTCGTCTGTGAAACTATCGATTGGAGGACAACTCAGTGAGAGAGACAAGAGAAACACTTTTCAAATTTACAGAGACAAGAAAACGACAAATTAAGAAGATCGTAGAAAACATGTCAGTTATGGAAAAAATTGGTCAGCTTTTTTTCGTGATTGGACAATCAGGTTCTGTAAAGGAATTGACGGCTTTTATTAAGAAATACCAACCGGGAGGAATGATGTATCGCCCCGACAATGCTGAAAAATTGAAGGATCAGTTAAGAGCAGTCCAAGATGCTAGCACAATACCGTTATTTCTTTCAGCAAATTTAGAGTCAGGTGGGAATGGTATTCTTACGGAAGGGACATGGGTCGGTAATCCTATGCAGATCGCCGCTACAGATTGCACCGAAAATGCCTATTACTTAGGAAAAATTGCTGGGCTGGAAGCGGCTCGAATTGGTATTAATATGGCTTTTTCACCGATTGTCGATATTGATTATAACTTCAAGAACCCAATCACGAATACTCGCACATTTGGAAGTAATCAAAAACGAATTATTCGCATGGCTCAAGCGCAGATAGACGGTTTTTCTGAGAGTAACATCATTCCAGTGATCAAGCATTTTCCTGGGGATGGTGTTGATGAAAGGGATCAACATTTACTGAGTTCGATCAATTCACTCTCCGCGAATGAGTGGATGGAATCGTATGGGACTATTTATCGCCAGTTTATTGAAAAAAACGTCAGCTGTATCATGGTGGGACACATTTATCAGCCTGCGTGGGAGCGAAAACTTTCACCAACTATCAGAGAAACCGAATTGATGCCTGCTTCTTGCTCGAAACTTCTAGTTAACGGGTTACTAAGAGATACACTGGGCTTCAATGGTTTGGCTATCACTGATGCAACACCAATGGTCGGTTACACGACGATCATGCCTCATAGAGAGCGACTCGTTGCTTCAATCAATGCAGGAATCGATATGTTGCTTTTTAATAAAAATATTGATGAAGATTATGAAGTGATCGCATCTGCTGTAAAAGAGGGAAGCATTCGTATGGAACGTTTGGATGAAGCAGTCGCACGAATTTTAGCAGTCAAGATGTACCATGGTTTATTTACTGAAGTAAGGGAAGAGACAGTCAATAGTACTCCTAAAAGTGTCATCGATCGTACTGAATATCAGTGGGTAACGAAAAAAATTGCTGATGAGTCGATTACATTGGTCAAAGACAGAGAAAAACACTTACCACTCACCCCAAAACGATACCCTCGAATCCGTCTCGTTATTTTGGGTGATTCTGACGACGGTGGATTTAAAGAGGGAGGACGAGTGGGTCCGCTTTTTAAAGCTGGATTAGAAGCTGCTGGATTTGAAGTCAACCTTTTCGATAATCAACAATTGGATTTCCAAGAGGTTTTCGAGGCAGGGGTTGAGGATCTTAGAAATAAATTTGATTTGGCATTGTATGTTGCTAATGTTGAGACCGCCAGCAATCAGACAACAGTTCGTTTGGATTGGAATCATTTGATGGCCGCAAATGCTCCCTGGTATGAAAAGGATCTCCCTACCATTTTTGTTTCTACTGCCAATCCCTATCACTTATTTGACATCCCTTATGTTTCAACTTTTATCAATGCGTATACAGGAAATCCAGAAACAGTGGAGGCTGTAATCCAGAAATTGCTAGGGAAAGAACCGTTTAAAGGTAAGAGCCCGATCGATCCATTTTGTGGGGACTTTTTAGCTAGAGCAAAATAACTTTTATAAGAAGGAGGAGAAAAAATGAGACAAAATCGATTACTGAATGATGGCTGGCAATTTCACTTAGGTGAGATAGAAGAGCCAATGAAAACAGTCAGAAAAGCCGCAGCTATCGGTGGCTTGGCAGCTCCGCTTGAAAATGAAGCGGGGGATACTGTTTTGATAGGTGCTGGTGGAGAACATTTTCTACGGCTGATTGCTCAAGGTGATCGTGAAAAAGGCTTGAGAATGTTGGCGAATACTGCTTTGGAAAGTGAACTTGACGAAGATTGGGTATCTGTTGATCTCCCTCATGATTGGAAAAATGAACTTCCGTATGTTAATGATCCCGATTTACTGATGAGTGGATCAAAGCCAGATGGCATTGCCTATTACCGTAAGACTTTTGCGTTAACTCTAGATGAAGTGAACGAAAAGCAAGTGACTCTCCACTTTATGGGCGTCATGCGTATGGCATCTGTCTGGTTTAATGGTGTATTTCTAGGTGATCATTACAGTGGATACTCTGATTTTTCTTTTGATGTCTCTGAACTGATACGCATCGGCTCAGAGGGAGTGAATGTGGTGTTGATCAAAGTGGATACGACGAAAGGCGCGGAAGGCTGGTGGTATGAGGGAGCAGGTATATATAAGGATGTATATTTAGAAATAAAACCAAAGCTTCAGATTGTGGCAGAAGCATCGTTTATCGAAACAACTGAAATAAACCAGCAGGAAGCGCTCCTTAAAATCACCATTGGTCTTGCTAACCATCATTTTGAGAAAAAACAAAAGATAACGATCAAAAGTCAGGTGGCTGATCAACAAAATATCCATGAGTGTAACGTGGATCCTTTGGCGACAACAGAATGGAGTTATTGTCAAAAAATCTGCGCGCCTCAGCTATGGTCTCTCGAGAATCCACATCTATACCAAGCTACTTTTCAACTATTTGATGGCGAGAACCAAATCGATGACTATCAGCTTTGTTTTGGTATTAGGACAGTCGCATATACTACGAAAGGTTTTCTGCTTAATGGGGAACGTAAAGAATTAAGAGGGGTCTGTGAGCATCAAGATTTTGGTGGTCTAGGTGTCGCATTACCAAAAGATATTTTACGGTATAAGCTGTTGAAAATGAAAGAAATGGGGGGAAACGCCTATCGCAGTGCACATCACTTTGCTTCCAAAGATCTCCTTGAATTATGTGATGAGTTAGGTATCATCGTTATGAACGAGAACCGCATCTTGGAATCTAGTGAGTGGCGGACAAATGAGCTGGTAAAAATGGTGAAGCAAACACGTAATCATCCTTCTCTTTGTTTTTGGTCCCTTTGTAATGAAGAGGTGATTGGTCATACGCCGCTTGCTTACCGAATGGCACAAAAATTAGCAGCTGTGATCCGAACCCATACTTCGCAAAGTCTCATTGTTTCAGCGGAATTACTTAATCCTGCTGGTCAGGTGGATGCTTCTTATATGCGTATTTTTGATGTGAACGGGGTCAATTATCCTGAGTCTGCTGTAAATGGGACAGGTTTAGTTTCTGTAAAGGAAAAGTATCCGCTATTTTCATATCTTAGTACGGAAAGTGCTTCTTACTTTTCGACAAGAGGGGTCTATCAAGATAACAGCGAAAAATGTCATACTTCAAACTTTGGCTCTCTTTATTCTATGGTCTTACCTGGGAAACGAAAGCCTGAAGAGCCAGGAACCGGTGGTACGGCTAAACCGACAGAAGTACTGCGTTACTTAGAAGAACATGCCTATATGGGAGGTGTCTTTTTGTGGACATTTATGGATTACTACGGTGAGCCAGCACCGTTTCACTGGCCTGGAATCAGTTCTCAATTTGGAATTACAGATACGGTCGGATTTGAAAAGGATTCTTTTTATTATTATCAATCAAGGTGGACTGAAACACCAATGGTTCATGTGTTTCCTCACTGGAACAAAGAAGGTTTAACAATTGACCAAGGGGTTACGGAGGTGAGGATTTTTTCTAATTGTCATACTGTTGAGTTGTTTCTGAACGGGAAGAGTTTTGGAAAGAAAAAAAATGATAAAGATGGCCTATCTTGGCGTATTCCTTATGAACCAGGTTGTTTAAAAGCCATTGGTATCAAAGAGGATCAAACAATTGAAGCAACTAGAAAAACAAGCGGTCCGACTGATTCTGTCACAGTTAAAGAACGATTCTGTGGATCGGACTACTCTCTATTTGAGATCCAAGGAATCGATTCAGAAGGGATCGAGGTGCCAACTGCAGACGAACTTGTAGCGGTTTTGGTAAAGAATGGAACAATCCTCGGACTTGCTAATGGCGATCCCGCAGATCTAGACGGGTATAATTGCCAAGAGAAAAAACTTTTTTCAGGAAAATTAATGGCAATCATAAAAAAAGAACCAGGAAAAGTACCACTTATCCAAGCAGCACTAAAAAAAGTTGAGTAAAAAAGAAACAATTGAAGGTAATAGTAGTTAGCTTTGGTGCTCACAGATTTTTAAGGAAAAAGAAAAAAGCCGAACCACAACCTCGACAGTTTATAAAGTCATTGGTTGGTGGTTCGGCTTTTTCATCAAGCTGTTGCAAACTGGCTGTTATATAGTTGGGCGTAAAGGGAATCTTGTGCCAGCAATTGAGTATGGGAGCCTTTTTCGACGACGGAGCCGTCTTTCATCACTAGAATCAAGTCGGCATTTTTGATGGTAGAAAGACGATGGGCGATGATAAAACTGGTCCTTCCTTGGGTCAAACGATCCATTGCCGTTTGGATCATTTGTTCCGTCCGAGTGTCGACACTGGAGGTGGCTTCATCAAGGATCAGGATCGTTGGGTCCGCTAAAATCGCCCGGGCGATCGTCAATAATTGTTGTTGTCCTTGAGACAGTTCGCTTTCGGAGCCAATGACGGTATCGTAACCGTTGGGCAGGGTCCGCACGAAGTGGTCGCATTGGGCGGCTTTGGCTGCAGCCAAGATGTCTTCCCGAGTGGCATCGGGATTGCCATATGCGATATTTTCAGCAATGGTTCCTTGGAACAGCCATGTATCCTGCAGCACCATACCGAATTTTTTCCGTACTGCCGGTGCCGAAAAGGACATCATGTCTTGATCGTCCAGCAAAATCTTTCCACCGTTCAAAGGATAAAAGCGCATCAAAAGATTGATCATGGTGGTTTTTCCAGCGCCTGTTGGTCCGACGATCGCAACCGTTTGTTTTGGTTTGACGGAAAATTCGACGTTTTCCATCAGGAGTTTTTCCTTGTTGTAGCCGAAGGATACGTGTTGGAAATCGATTTTTCCTTTGATGGTTTGCGGTACCGGCAGTTGCTGGGTCGCTGTTTCTTCTTCAGGATAATCAAGGATCTCAAAAATTCGTTCGAGAGATGCTAAGGCACTTTGCAAGGTATTCATAATATAAGAAGCTTGCGTGATCGGTTCAGACACTTGGTTGATGTATTGCAGATAGGCTTGTACAAGACCAATGGATAATTGCCCTTGCAACACCATCAGACCACCAACGACGGCGCTTAAGATAAAGCCGATTTGATTGATAAAGCGCACGAAAGGATTGATAGCTGCACTGACGAACTGTGCTTTCCGAAAAGCTTTAAATTGAGCTTCGCTCAATTCCGCCATTTCCGCTTCAACGGCAATTTGCTGGTTGTAGGATTTGATCAGCGGATTTGCGGTATAAAACTCTTCCGCACGACTGCTGACTGCACCTAATGTTTCTTGGTTTTTGGTAAAGTAGCTCAAGTTTTTTCGTGCGAGAACGGTGGTCACAAAAGCACTCAAAAGCAAAATCAGGACCACACCGATCGTCAGTAATGGGCTGAGATAAAGCATGGCGATCAAGCCGAAGGTAATGCTGATGGTTGCGGTGATCAGCTGCATCAAACCGACTTGTAAGACTTCGGACACTTTATCTAAATCGAGAATCACTCGGCTTAAAATATCGCCGGTATGATGTTTGTCGTAAAAACTGATAGGCAGGCGATTGAATTTGTCACTGATTTGTTTGCGTAAAGTCAAGGTCAGGGTTTCACTGACACTGGCCATCGTATACTCTTGTAGCAAGGAAAAGAGACTGATCAAAAGCCATGTTCCCGCTAATAGGACGACCGGGCCTAAAATACTTTGCCAAAAATCATTGATTTGCCAGCCTTCTTGTTGAAACAAGGCGATCAGATTATCCAGTCCACGTCCCAAGATCAAAGGGGCGATGGACATTAGTAAGGAAAAGAACAAGGCAGAGACGATGATCAGCAGAAAGCGGGCTTTTTGTTCCATTAGTAATCGAAGTAGGCGCCGGCTTGTATGTTTCATGTTTTTTGGTGTATCCATTGTTTGTTTACTCATCCTTCATTCCTCCCATTCCTTGAGATGAGGCAAACTCTTGATAAGTTTGGCAAGTGCGTAATAATTCTTCGTGGGTTCCATTACCGACCATTTTGCCGTTATCCAAGACAATGATTTGATCGGCATTTTTGACGGTCGATACCCGTTGAGCCACGATAATGACGGCGGCATCTTTCGTGTATTCTTTCAATGCACGCCGCAAGTTGGCGTCTGTTTGATAATCCAAAGCAGAAAAGCTGTCGTCAAAGAAGTAGATTTCTGCGGGCTTTGTCAGCGCTCGGGCAATACTCAATCGTTGCTTTTGACCGCCAGAGAAATTGCTGCCTTTTTGAGCAACCGGACTTTCATAACCTTCAGGCAAGCCTTCAATAAATGACTTGGCTTGAGCAACTTCAGCGGCTTTTGCCATCGCCTCATGGGTTGCTGGACGATTGCCGAAACGCAAGGTTTCTTGAATCGTGCCGCTAAGCAAGAGCGCTTTTTGCGGGACATAACTAATTTGGTCCCGTAATTCGGCTTGTGAGATCTCTTTGATGTTGCGGCCAAAAAGCGTGATCGAACCAGCAGTCACATCTTTGAAACGCAACAGCGCTTTGGCGATGGTGCTTTTGCCAGAGCCGGTTCCGCCAACGATCGCTGTCGTTTTGCCTCGGTGGATCTCGAAGCTGATATCTTCTAAGACAGGTTCTTCGGCGCCTTCATACGTAAATTGCACGTGATTGAAAGCGGCGATCGTTTCTGACAAGGCGGATTTTTTTAAGGTTTGGTCACCGTCAATCAAATCAATTGGTTCTTCTAAGACTTCTTCGATTCGTTGTAAGGAAGTCAAGCCTTTAGGCACCATCACGATCACCATCGCTGCCATGGTCAAAAACCAAAGGCTCAAAATCGTGTATTCGATAATGGCAGTAATACTACCAATAGCTAGGTGGCCCTGAAGACTTTGATAGCCGCCGTAGACTAGGATGGTCGAAATCGAGAGTCCCATTACTAAGTTGACGGTCGGATTCAAGACAGCAAAGAGGCGATTGACTTTAATCATGGTTTTCGCATATTCCGTCAAGGTTTGATCTGTCCGTTCTTTTTCGTAAGCCGCTTTGTCAAATGCCCGAATCACCCGAGCGCCGGTAAAGGTTTCTCGTAAGATCCGCATCATGTTATCGACTAGTTTTTGCGTGATTTGTGATAATGGGATCGCTTTGCGAATCACCCCATAAGCGATCATTGAAAAACATAGGATCGCTACGATTGGGACCCAAATCATCCGTAAAGAGACGGTGCCGGTTAGAAAAATCGAAGCTGCGACGATCATTGGGGCTGGCAAAATCATTTGCAGCGCCATCATCAAAATTTGTTGGATGTTGTTGATGTCGCTGGTGGTACGTGCCAGCAAAGTGGGTGTACCATAGCCATCAACAGCGGATACAGAGAGTTCTTGTGTTTTTTTGAAAAAGCGCATCCGCAAAAAATGCCCGAATTTTCCTGAAAGGTGGGCAGATAAATAACTACCGCCTACCGAGACGATCACGGTGCCGATGGCAATGGCAAACATCCACCAGCCATTGTGCCAAATGGCCGTCGTGTCGACTTTTAAGATCCCTTCATCAATGATTTTTGCCAAAAAATACGGCAACAAGAGTGTGCCGAAGGATTGGACTAGCATCAAAAGAAATAAACTGAAAAAGAAGCGTCGTTCTTCTTTATAAAATAACTGTAATTGTTTCATGATTTCCCTCCAAAAATGTCGTTCTATGGTAGAATAAACTGTAACGTTACGTTACAGTCAAGCAAGGAGTGAAATTTTTTTGAAAAAACAATTGACCATCAGTGAGATGTCCGCTTATGCTGGCGTGAGTCGGCGCACATTGATTTATTATGATCAAATCGATTTGTTCAAACCGCAATCGATTGGTGAAAACAGCTATCGCTATTACGGCTTTGAACAATGCCTTGAGTTAGACGTGATTTTGATGTTGCGTTCTTTAGACATGCCCTTGCAAGACATTCGCCAATTTTTGAAAAACCGCAACCCGGAATATACGCAAAAGGAACTTGTGGAACGGCGAGGACAAGTCCGTGACAAAATCGCTGCGCTACAAGAATTGGAACGAACCTTCGATCGCTACATCCAGCGCTATGAAAAAGTACAGAAAGCCGATTTTGAGACCTTTACGATAGCGCAGCACGAAGCAGAGGCGTTTATCGTTTCCGAAGAGATCGCTGGCGATGATCCAGAATCTGCTTATCAAGTGTACGCCCGTTTTTATCCGCTAGTGGATTATAAAGATGCCTTCAGTGGCTATCCCATCGGCTTTTTAAGTGCAGGAACGACGTTGGAGGATCAGACTTTTCACGCATCGCCTTATCGGGCATTGATCTTGATTCCCCAAGATCGGCTACATCTCTATCCGGAAAAGCTGATCATCACACGTCCCGCTGGTACGTATGTTTCTGGATTTGTCAGTGAGGGAGAAGAACAAATTGCCGCTTTTACCCACCGCATCCAAGCCTTTCTAAAAGAGAAGCAGTTGAAAATCGATGGCGATGTTTGGGAATTGTTATGGCAAGATGAAGTCTTTACCACACAAAAAGAATTGCAGATATTTGAAGTGATGGTTCCAGTGAAGCCCGAGTAATGGACGAGGCACGCGTATCTGTAAGAAACGAAAACTAAGATACGCAATAGCAATGATTATTGCCGCTGGCTTTTCAATAGAAGCAAAGGAGATGACTAAGCCAGATCCCTTCCATACAAAAAGCCCTGTGAAGCGTTGAAATTCCCATTTTGCTTTTTTCTCGTTATACTTGAAAGAACAGATGAGAAAAAAGGGGAAATTTTAATGAAAAAAGAAACAGGAATACGCTCGCTTTATGCGTTGATTGGTGTCGCCATTTTAGGATTCGGGGCGGCATTGCTGCGGGTTGGCGGAGTAGGGCTAGACCCATACACAGCAGCCAATATCGGTGTCGGCGAGCTGCTAGGGTTATCCCTTGGGGTCTATCAATTGATGATCAATATCGCTGTCCTAGTATTGATTTTTATCTTTGGCCGTCGCCATATCGGCATCGGGACGGTCATCAATATGGTGCTGACAGGATTTTTCATCGACTTTTATACCAACGTTTTTGATTGGTTATCCGTCGGTCCAAATAACTGGTGGCAGCAAGGCTTGTTCTTGTTGATCGGGATCATCTTCTTTACCTTCGGTGCTTCGTTTTATATGTCAGCGAATTTGGGTAGCGCCCCCTACGACGCGATCGCCCCAACCATCGTCGATCAGACGAAAGCCAACTATCGAGTGGTGCGGGTGATTCAAGACGTTGCCTTTGCCTTGATTGGGCTCTTCACAGGCGGGCCAATCGGGATCGGAACCTTCATCAGTGCCTTTTTAGTGGGCCCACTGATCAAATTCTGGGACAACCGTGTCTCTGAGCCATTCATCGAAAGCAGTGTCAAAAAAGCGATTTTTAAATAAAAAAAGGTCTGCAGCAAAGAGAAGTCGAAGCGATTTAGTCGCCCACTTCACTCAGCTGCAGTTTTTTTGCCATTTGCTCAAGGAATTCTTGCATAATTGCTTCTCAGTCGCTAGAATAAAAAAGCCGAGGAGGGGTAGTATGCAATTACCAACACCATTTATTGAAAAATACCAACGGTTGCTAGGAGAAGAAGCACCAGCTTTTTTTACCGCTTTAACCGATAATCAGCCAGTCAAAGGCTTTCGCTTGAATGTTGCTAAGCCGCACGCACAAGCGATGCTGGCAAAATATGGACCAGCTGCTGTACCCGCCCCCTATGCAGAAGCGGCTTATATTGGCGAAGTCAAAGGCCGTTCGTTGCTCCATCAAGCTGGCTATGTCTACAGCCAAGAACCTAGTGCGATGATCGTGGCAACGATCGCAGCCGCTCAACCAGGGGAGCGGGTCTTAGATTTATGTGCGGCACCGGGAGGCAAAACAACGCAGCTGGCAAGCCAATTACAAGGAAAAGGGCTGCTTGTAGCAAATGAGATTTTCCCGAAGCGTGCCAAAATCCTATCAGAAAATGTGGAGCGTTGGGGCTTTCCGAATGTAGTCGTCACCAATCAGGCTCCACAAGAATTGAGCCGCCATTTTCCTCAGTTTTTTGACAAGATCGTGGTGGACGCCCCATGTTCTGGTGAAGGGATGTTTCGTAAAGATCCCGTCGCCTTAGAAGAATGGCAGGCAGAAACACCTGATCAGTGTGCGATCAGGCAAAAAGACATTTTGGCACAAGCCGTTGCGATGCTAAAACCGGGGGGCCAGCTGATCTATTCCACCTGTACCTTTGCCCCTGAAGAAAACGAAGCGATGATGGCTTGGTTAATGGAGGAGTATCCCTTCACAATCGAAGCGATCGACTTGGCCAATGTATCTCATGGGCGCAGCGAGTGGGGAGCTGCATCTGGGATCGAGAAAACCATCCGCTTATGGCCGCATTTAAACCAAGGAGAAGGTCATTTCGCTGCGAAATTGACCTCCCAAGCAGAAGCAGCGCCAGTGAAAAAGAAGAAAAAAGGCAAAGGAGCGACAGCCAAGAGCCCATTGGATGCAACGACTCAAAAGTTGTGGCAAGCCTTTCGCAAGGAGTTTCCTTTTTTACAGGCACTGAATGCGACACCTCAGCTGCTAGGAGAAAACCTCTGGCTCGTTCCTGAAGAAATGCCTTCTTTAAAAGGGATCAAGTTTATGCGCCCAGGTTTGCATGTCGGCGTCGTTAAAAAGAATCGGATCGAACCTAGTTATGCGTTGGCATTGGCGATCCATGCAGAAGAAGGGGCACCGACAGTGCCGATCACTTTGCCGCAATGGCAGCAGTATGTGGCAGGTGAAACCATGAGCGTGCCAGGAAATGCTGGATGGGTGATTTTGACAGTCGATGAGATCCCCGTCGGTTTTGGAAAACAAGTCCAAGGAACTGTGAAAAACTTCTTTCCAAAAGGATTAAGATTCAAAGCGATTTAAACGAAATAGTGTTTTTATTTCAGTCCTCGTGCTATGATGGAAGTAGCAAAATAAGGGAGCTGATCGATATGAAAACATCATCAAAAGTAACGATTGGATTAAGCATTGCAGCGATCGCTGGGATCACTACTGCCGTCGTTGTATCAGACAAAGTATTCAATAAAGTACGCTTCGCTTGCAACCGACACAAAGTAAAGAAATTTGTCGATGACAAATTCAACGGCAATGAAAAATTGTTGGATGTCGTAGACGGCTTGTCTGACAATGAATTGGATTCGTTGTTAGGTGTGATGAAAAAAGTCAATGAGGGCCGCAACAAAATCTCTGTTTACGGAGACAACATCAAAGATTCGACAGAACATGTCAAAGACAAGTTGACGAGCTTTGTTGATTCCGTCTTTTAAGCCAATCATTCCATTTGAAACTCGCAGGGACATCGGTCTTTGCGAGTTTTTCTCGTCTTTCTAAGCGTTTTTCGTTATACTAACAAGGAAATGCACGAAATGGTGCGAGGTAGAGGAGTGAAAGTGAAGTCGTGGAAAAAACAAGTACCTTGACTGCCGAGGAAAAAGCGTTCTTTATGGAAGAAGCAATCAAAGAAGCCCGAAAAGCAGAAGGTGTGGCAGAAGTACCGATCGGTGCTGTCGTCGTCTTGGATGGCAAAATCATTGGTCGTGGGCACAATCTACGAGAAACGCAGCAACAAGCCGCAGCGCATGCGGAGATGTTTGCGATCGAGGAAGCCTGTCGCACTGTCGGAAGTTGGCGCTTAGAACAAGCGCAGCTGTTTGTGACCTTGGAACCATGCCCGATGTGCAGTGGGGCGATGTTATTGGCACGGGTGGAAGAAGTGTATTTTGGTGCCTACGATCCCAAAGGCGGCACTGCTGGTACATTGATGAATTTATTGGAAGATGAGCGCTTCAACCATTGGTCCTATGTGGAAGGCGGCATTTTAGAAGAAGCATGCGGCCAGCTGCTAACAGATTTTTTCCGAGCATTACGAGAAAAGAAAAAACAAAAAAAGGCTGGCAATCTCTAACGAAATACGTTATACTAAGTTTTGCCGAAAGGCTAGGACAATGGAGGTCTTGTGAAGCGTGTCAGATCCGGAAGGAAGCAGCACTAAGCAGGATTCTCCATGTGTCTGATTGAAAAACTGCCTGCTTTTGAAGAAAGCAGTAGTACTAATTGAATCGATGATCATTCAAACCTGAGACAGACTGTCTTAGGTTTTTTTATTGTCTGAAAGTCTTTGTGATACCAAGGGCTGTTCTAATTGTATTCTGCTTTAAATCTAGGCAATCGATAGCAGCTCTCAGAGGGTTAAGTTGTATTTTTGATACAAAGGCTTTATTCCTGTTTAGAACCTTACTCTGATAACTTTTCCGTTGGCGATTTTTATACTCTCAAAGAATCAGTAGTTCTGACGAACTGAAACATGGATTACCTGCTCTCGATATTCGATAGAATCTTCGTTTCAAGAACTCTTTATTTTCGCTTCAACGAATTGCCTCCGCCGTGTTATCGGTTGCAATTCCCCCAAATAACCAGAAAAAATCACTTTCCTTTTTACAGTCAGAAAAGTGATTTTTTCTTTTGAACAACTGTCACTGTAACTGTTTCTTTTTTACAAAAAGTCACCATTCTTTTCCAAGCATTCCAATGGTTTCCCAGAGATTTTATGCTATGCTTATTTTGTAGAGAATTCCGTCGTCTTTCTACTGGCAACCCTTGATGCCAAGAGAAACGGATAGTGATTTCAGGCGACGTATTTGAAAAGAGGCGCACAATGGAAAAAATTACGATTATCCATACCAACGATCTGCATTCCCACCTAGAACATTGGCCGAAGATGCGGCGTTATTTGGATCAAAGAAAACGAGAAGCGGATACGACCGAAGAGACAGTGATCGCGGTCGACTTAGGCGACTTTGTCGATCGCTGGCATCCTTTGACAGAAGCAACTGACGGCAAGGCGAATGTCGACTTGATGAATCAAGGGCATTATGATGCGGTGACGATTGGGAACAATGAGGGAGTCGGCAATCCCAAAGAGGTCTTGCAGCATCTGTATGACCAAGCAGCATTTCCGGTCATTTTAGGCAACTTATTTGATAAAAAGGATTTGCGTCCGCCAAAGTGGGCACAAGAATACAAAATCATGGAAAGCAATCAAGGAGCCAAAATCGGCTTGATCGCTTTTACGGCACCGTTTCCGCTAACATATGCCCCCAACGGTTGGGACATTCGCGAACCCTTGGAGATTTTGCCTTCATTGGTGCAGCATTTGCGCCCCGAGGTCGATCTGCTGGTCTTGATGAGCCATCTAGGCATCAATGCTGACCGCCAGATTGCGAGGGACTTTCCAGAGTTAGATGTTATATTAGGTTCCCACACGCACCATTTGTTTGAAAAGGGCGAAGTCATCAATGGGGTTCAAATTGGCGCAGCTGGCAAGTTTGGTTTTAACATTGGCGAAGTCGAAGTGGTCTTAGATGATCACCACCGCCCGATCAAGCATCGCGCACGTGTGATTCCGACGGATTCGTTGGTGGCTTTTCCGCAAGATGAGGACGAGATCGCCGAATATCTATCAATCGGCCATCGCTTGCTGCGGGCAAATCAGGTGGCAGAAATTCCAGCAGCGTTTACGAGGGATTGGCAAAGTGAACATTCCTTGGTTCGGGAGGCTCTTTTGGCATTATGTGCCAAAGGACAGACGGATGCCGCCATCTTAAATACGGGGCTATTTTTAGATGATTTACCACAAGGACGGGTCGATCAAGATCAGCTGCACACGATTTTGCCCCATCCGATGCATTTGATTCGAGTGACGCTGCAAGGCGCGGATGTCATTCGATTGGTCTTAGAGATGGAAAAAAATCGCAACTTTTTGCGCAATTTCCCAATTATGGGGATGGGCTTTCGAGGGAAGATTTTTGGCGAACTGGTTTATGAAGGCATTCGCTTTGATGAAAAAAACCACCAAGTTTTGTGGAAGCAAGAACCAGTTGATGTCTCTCAAAGCTACACGTTGACTCTTGTTGATCACTACTTGTTTATTCCGTTTTTCCCGACGATCGAGATTGCTGGAACTGTTGAGTTTCTTTTTCCAGACTTTATTCGGACGGTGGTCGGTGATTACTTGAGTCAGAAATACCCTATTCAGTAGTTGGTACTCCTCCAGTGGTTTTTTGAGGAAAACCGCGACTATCATTGAGGAATAAAACAAGGTATAATAAACAGCAGGTGGTGAAAAAATGACCGAAAAACAAACGATCACAGATGAAATGACATCTGTACTAGAAGAAATTATTGAAGAACCAGCGAAACAACCGCAAAAAGGCGAGTTGGTGACTTTGTTGAATGATGAAGAATTAATGATTGGCAATCGACAATACAAATTGGTCATGGATTATCGTGAAGGCTTCGATCCTGAAAAACTTGGTGAGCGTTACAGTGAAGTTTTGGCACGCTATGATTATATCGTAGGTGATTGGGGTTATGAACAGCTACGCTTGAAAGGCTTTTTTGAAAAGGATAACCGCAAAGCATTACCCGATCAGCGCATTGACATGCTGGAAGACTATTTGTATGAGTATTGCAACTTCGGTTGTGCCTATTTCGTGATCCAGAGGGTTGGCGGCAAGAAAGAAAAAAGTACCTCCCGAAGACGTAAGAAAAAGCCAGCTCAAACGAATCAAAATCAAACTACACAACAAAACGCACATATAGAAGAAAAGCGTGAAGCAATTCCGCAGAAGAAAAGCAAACCAACGATTAAAAATCGTAAACCAAAAGAAAAAAACGTCAAAAAAACCGAAACAACTACGGTGAAAAAAGGCAAAAAAGAGTTTACGATTCGACAAAGGGAAGAATAAGATGAAATATAAAGGCTATTTGATTGATCTAGACGGCACGATTTATTTAGGAAAAGAGCCGATCCCTGCTGGGAAACGCTTCGTAGAATCCTTACAAGAAAAAGGACTGCCTTATTTATTTGTGACCAACAATACGACCCGCAGTCCCGAAGTCGTGGCACAGCGATTGGCGGATGAATTTTCGATTCACGTGGCACCAGAAACGATCTATACCGCAAGCTTGGCAACGATCGATTTTATGAAAGACCATGGCAAAGGCCGCAAAGTGTTTGTGATCGGCGAAGCGGGGTTGATCGATTTGATCTTAGCTGCTGGGTTTGAGTGGGAAGAAACCAATCCGGATTATGTCGTGGTTGGTTTAGACAACCACGTGACGTATGAAAAATTTGTTTTAGCAACGTTAGCGATCCAAAAAGGAGCTACCTTTATCGGGACCAATCCAGACAAAAATATCCCGACGGAAAGAGGCTTGTTGCCAGGTGCGGGTTCACTGATTGCAATGGTGGAGACTGCCACCCAAATGCAACCGATTTTTATTGGCAAACCAGAAGCCATCATTATGGAAAAAGCGGTGGCACACATCGGCTTATCAAAAGAAGAGGTCTTGATGGTGGGGGACAATTATGAAACGGATATCCGTTCGGGGATCCAAAACGGGATCGATTCTTTGCTCGTATTATCTGGATTTACCCCGAAAGCGGCAGTTCCGACATTACCAGTAGCACCAACCTATGTGGTTGATTCTTTAGATGAGTGGGATTTTGAACAATGAAAAAACAAGTGTGGCTTGAACGCTTAGGATTTGTCTGCTTGTTTTTGTTTTTGGTCAGTCTAGCGATCACCCTAACGATCAATTTTCGACCGTTATATTGGTTTGATGTCGATCACTTAAATCTGCTGGATTATACCTCGCTAACAAGAGAAGAGTTGTTGAAGAACTATGGCTTATTGCTAGATTTTCTAAACAATCCCTTTGCAAGTACGCTCGCCTTGCCCGATTTTCCAATGTCTGAAGCTGGCGCTGGGCATTTTTACGATGTGAAGCAGTTGTTTCTATTAAATTATGCCGTGATGATCGTCACGGTGCTGCCCAGTATCTGGTTCGTCAATCGGTTACGGCAAAAACAACAGCAATGGCGCTTGATTCGTCCCTTTCAATGGGGGATGATTTTGCCGCTGATTTTCGGGTTTTTGATGGCAGTCGGCTTTGATCGCTTTTTCGTTACGTTCCATGAGATTTTCTTCAGTAACGACGATTGGCTATTTAATCCAGCCACCGATCCGATCATCAATGTATTGCCAGAAACGTTTTTCATGCATTGCTTTATTCTCTTTTTTGTCTTGATTGAAGTCTTCTTTTTTGCTTTCTATTGGTGGGGCAAACGAGGCTTGAAAAAAACAGCGTAATGAAAAAAAGACCAACGATCCACTTCCTTTGCAGAAGGCGGATCGTTGGTCTTTTTTTATTGCGTGATGTAATGAGATTTACTTGGGTGTTGATGGGCTAAGCGACTTGCGGCAGAAGCGGCAATGGCACCTACGATATCATCTAAAAAGGTGTGAACGCGGGGACCGTCGTGCCTATTCAGTTCTTTCAAAATGCCCGGCTTGACTTTATCAATGTATCCGTAGTTAGTAAAACCGATGGAGCCGTACACATTGACGATGGATAGTGCGAGGATCTCATCGATCCCATAAAGCCCTTCGTCTTCTTTGACGATTTCTTGCAGTGGATGCAGCAGTTGATTTTCTTCTGCCAAAATATCCAATTGGACACCCGTCAAAATCGTGTTGTGGACTTCCCGCTTGCTTAAGACAGCGTTGACGCTTTCGATACACATCTCCAACGTGATGCCTTCAATGTAATCTTTTTGCAAGAACATCACCAATTCGCCGATGTCTTGCAGTGAGACACCGCGGTCGGCCAACAATTCTCTTGCTTTGTCTTCAAGTGTTTTGCTTTCTAATACCATATAGTTCCCCTCCATGTAAAAATAGTTTATTCAAAAGTCAACGTGCGACTGATGGATTGCAATCATAAGTAGTGCCTTATTCCAGTTGCAACCAATGCCATTTGGGTTTTAGTCCCTTCTGACATCCATTGAAGCACAGGTTTTTGCTAGTTCTGCTTTGGCTGCCACTGCCCAAGGATGGGGGACCACCAAGTCACCAGCAAAAAGCCAGTCCATATAATACCCAGCGGCGGCTTCCAAGGAATCATCGAGGCGGTCTAATAAGCCGATTAAGAAAGGCGCTTGATCTTTGCGATCCCATTTGATTTTGTCGGCTAAAAAAACGAGTAGATCGAGACGACTATAATGGGTCTTTAAGGTGGTATGACAGCTGATGGCGGACAGAATGTCTGGATCAGACACCTGAAAAACCGTTTTTGCCAACAAAGCGGATTGCTGCTGATGCAGCAAAAAAGGTGCTTGCCTCTCCGCGTCTAAGATCGGTTCGCCTACCGCTATTTGCAAGGAAATTCGTTGTTCATTAGGGATGACGACGCTGACATCGTGCAGCAGTCCTGCCAAGTAAGCTTTATCCGCATTGACTTGAAACCGTTCTGCCAATCCTTTGGCTTCTTGGGCAACGGCCAGATTGTGGACCGCCGTTTCGGCATGATCGAAGGCTTCCAGATACTGAACCATTTGCTCGGTGATGGTCTCCCCCTGTAAAGGGTGGTTATAGGCGGCAAGTTGACGTTGACCAGCTTGTTTCATCTCAGCTACTCCTTAAAAAGACTTGTACTATGGGCAGGTTGTGTCCGCGTTTTGGGATCAATGTAGTGGAGCGCATTGTTCACCGCAGTTGGGGCTTCCCCGAAACCAGTAGCGATCAGGTCGACTTTTCCATCGTATAAAACGACATCCCCACAGCCATAGATCCCAGGAACAGACGTGCTCATATCTGAAGAGACGAAGACTCCTTGGCGGCTGCTTTTCATGCCCCAATCCTTGATGTTCAATGTGGAAGAAAAACCGTAATTGACGATTAAAGCATCCAATGAAAGGCTGACCGTTTCATCACCTTTGACTTGCTGCAACGAGACACCAGTCAAACGTTGCTCTCCTTGAATCTCTTGGATCACATAGGGAGTCAAAATGTTGACGGCAGAAGCTTGCAATTTGCTGACGCTATGTTCATGGGCACGAAATTCAGGACGGCGATGGATCAAGTAGACTTCACTAGCGATCGGCTCCAGCATCAATGCCCAATCGATGGCAGAATCGCCGCCACCGGCGATCGCTACTTTGCGTCCGGCATACTTCATCAAATCGGTGACAAAATAGTCTAAGCCGTATCCTTCAAACCGCTCGCTTTCTGGCAAAGTCAGTTTGCGCGGCTGGAAGGAGCCGTTTCCTAAAGCCAAAATCACGGCTTTCGAGTAATGGATTCCTTTGTCGGTAGTGACTTCGATATAGTCTTCTTGTTTTTCGACCGACAAGACGGTCTCTTCTAAACAATATTGGTGATTGAAGGTCGTCAACTGTTTTTCCAGGTTTTGGACAAGATCGCCCGCTTTGATTTTCGGATAACCTGGGATATCGTAGATGTATTTTTCTGGGTATAAAGTAGCAAGCTGACCGCCTAATTGCGGCAAGCTGTCGATGATCTTGGTTTTGGCGTTACGCATACCGGCATAGAAAGCAGAAAACATCCCGCTAGGTCCCGCGCCGATAATCGTTATATCAAAAATATCCATGTTATTCCTCTTTTCTAACCACGTTGGGGTGAAGCGTGTTCGTATTGTACGAATAGCTTCATTATAGCAAAAATTATCCAAACTAGCATTTTTTCAATTTTCTGCTATCATGGATTTATGAGAGAGAAGGAGGAGTTAATGTGTCTGAATTTCCACAGTTAGCATTAGAAAAACAAACTGGCCATAAAGCAGTCATCAAAACCAATCGTGGGGATGTAGTTGTACAATTGTTCCCAGAATTGGCACCAAAAACAGTGAAAAACTTCGTTGAATTAGCGAAAAAAGGGTATTACGATGGGATCATCTTCCACCGTGTCATTCCTGATTTTATGATTCAAGGCGGCGATCCAACTGGTACAGGGATGGGCGGCGAAAGCATCTATGGTGGCAGCTTTGAAGATGAATTTTCAAAAGAGTTGTTCAATCTTCGTGGCGCTTTATCCATGGCAAACGCTGGTCCGAATACTAACGGCAGTCAGTTTTTCATCGTAAACAACCAAAATGTTCCTAGAAACATGTTAGGTCAATTAGAAGGTGCTGGTTATCCAGCTGAAATCATCGAAGCCTATCAAGCAGGTGGTACTCCTTGGTTAGATTTCCGTCACACAGTCTTCGGTCATGTGATCGAAGGAATGTCAGTTGTTGATGAAATTGCTGGTGTGCAACGGGGACCACAAGATCGTCCGGTGCACGATGTAGTGATCGAAACGATCGAAATCAGCGAATAAAACAAAAAGAACCCAAAAGCAGTTTCAACGGTCATCCTCAGGAGACCGTTGAAATGGCAGCTTTAGGGTTCTTTTTTTACACGTAAGCGTTAATCGATCGATTGGTCTTTAAACGCGGCGGCGATTTGATTGAGTGCTTTTTCTAATAGCTCTTTAGGGCAGGCAAAGTTTAGTCGCATATGGTGACTCCCGTGGGGACCAAAGATACTTCCTTGATTCAACACGACGTTGGCTTCTTTGATCAGTTTTCTATGTAGCTGATTGTCCGTTAGGCCATAGGCAGAAAAATCTAGCCAGATCAAGTAAGTTCCTTCAGGCTTTTGAAACGACACGGTTGGCAGTTGGTCAGTCAAAAAGTCACAGACAAAGGTGCGATTCGCCTCTAAGTAGGACAATAGTTCTTCTAACCATTCTTCAGATTCACGATACGCTGCTTCAGTAGCGATCAATCCAAACGTATTGATCTCCCCTTGAACGTTACGCTCCTGTGTTTTTGCAAATTGGCTGCGCAAGTTTTTATCTTTGATGAATACCATCGAATTTTTGATCCCAGCTAAATTAAAGGTCTTGGTTGCTGAAGTCAAGATGATTGAAAAATCGGCAAAGTTTGGCTCAACTGTTTGGAAAGAAACAAAGTGATTTGGTGCAAAAACGATGTCTTGATGAATCTCATCACTGACAACGATCACTTGATGTTTTTGACAAATACGGCCGATCGCCAGTAGTTCTTCTTTGGACCATACCCGGCCACCAGGATTATGCGGATTACATAGAAGAAACAATTTTACCTTCTTTTCGATGATCGTTCGTTCCATCGCATCAAAATCGATGACGAAGCGTCCATCTTTTTCCAATAAGGGTTCTTGAATTAAGGTACGCTGATTGTTTTTGACAACATGGGCAAAGGGATGGTAAACCGGATCGTGGATCAATACGGCATCTCCTTCTTGGGTGTAACTTTGGATCGCTAGTGCAATACTAGGAACGACACCGCTATTAAAAAGGATCGCTTCTTTATTGATGGTATAACCATGACGTCTTTGTTGCCAATCGATGATGGATTCAAGCAGCGAATCAGGGATGGTGGAGTACCCATAGATCCCTTGGGCAACTGCTTTTTCTAACGCTTTTTTCACTGGTTCTGGTGCCAGAAAATCCATGTCGGCTACCCAAAGCGGCAATAAGTTTTCTTCCTTATAGGTTTTTGCAATTGTATCCCATTTGACGCTATTGGTATTTAAGCGCGGATGAACTTTGTCAAAATTGATCATGCGTTTCCCTCCTATATTGTGTAACGTTGTTTCTGATGCTTCAAATCTACCACTAGTTCAAGTATAATGAAAGTGGAAAAGAGAGGAAAGACTATGAATTATCAAATCGGGAACATTATAGAAGGAACAGTCACTGGGATTCAACCCTATGGTGCATTTGTTTCGTTAGATAAAGAAACGCAAGGCTTGATCCATGTTTCAGAGATCCAATCCGGGTTTACTAAAAATATCCATGAAGTCTTACAGATCGGCCAAAAAATCCGTGTACAAATCATTGATATTGACGAATACAGCCAAAAGATCAGTTTGTCCCGCCGTACATTGGAAACAAGTTTTGTTCAGCCACCCTTTAAGCGTAAACGCTACTTTACAAATAAGAATAAGCGGATTGGTTTCCGTACGGTTGGAGAAGCTTTACCAGTGTGGGTGAAAGAAGCTAAAGAAATGTTAGAAAAAGAAAACAGCAACAGATAATCGTGCATATTTTCTGAAAATGTGCTAAAATTAGTTTACAAACAGATGAATAACTGAGGTGGGTATTTTGGGATCCAAAAAAGTAGCGGGTACAGTTATGATGCACTTAACAAATGGTTCGAAACGATTTTTGATGCAAATACACGAAGGCACTGCGGAATTAGCGTCAACGGATTTTTCTGAAGATAAAACCGGCTTGGCTACGATCTTACAATTGTTTAAAGACCGTATTCACCTTGATGTGACAGCGATCGAACTCGTTGAACTCACAAACGGAAATATTGATACGCAAAATATTCCTTTATTTGTTTTTGAAACTCAAGAAGCAGGACAAACGCAACAGCTGCCAGAGGGGTATGCGTGGGAAGAGCCCAATATCTTTCGTAAGATCATTGAAGACTATAAGATCGAAGGCGTTCCGTTCTTTTAGCACCTGAATACTAGCGAAAAGACTGAAGACCGTTACAACGGTCTTTTTTTATTGAAAACTTTTTGTAAATAAAATGAAATATTTCCTTGACCTAAGTCAAGAAGAATGGTAAATTAGTCAACGTTGGCAATTGAGTCAGCGGGTCAAAAGAGCGTTTGAAAAAACTTCAAAAAAATGCTTGACCAAAAATGAAACAGATGATATTATAACGAAGTCGCAACAATAAAATAGTTAATCGATGTTGATAAATCAACAAAATTAATTAAAAAAAAGTTGTTGACAAATAACAAATCATTTGTTATTCTAATGAAGTCGCTGAGACAGCCGCTGCGAAGTTGAAAAACAACGAGCGAAAAAAACTTTTAAAAAAGAGTTGACAATCAATTGTCGCTCTGATATGATATAAAAGTTGCTAACACAGCACGGTAGACCTTTGAAAACTGAACAAAGCAAGCAAACGAACCAATGTGTAGGACGTTTCAATTTATTGAAACAAATACATGCAAGCAATAGCTAGCAAAGTTAATTTTTATGAGCTTAATGACCGTATGGTCATTCAAACAAATCATTATGAGAGTTTGATCCTGGCTCAGGACGAACGCTGGCGGCGTGCCTAATACATGCAAGTCGAACGCTTTTTCTTTCACCGGAGCTTGCTCCACCGAAAGAAAAAGAGTGGCGAACGGGTGAGTAACACGTGGGTAACCTGCCCATCAGAAGGGGATAACACTTGGAAACAGGTGCTAATACCGTATAACACTATTTTCCGCATGGAAGAAAGTTGAAAGGCGCTTTTGCGTCACTGATGGATGGACCCGCGGTGCATTAGCTAGTTGGTGAGGTAACGGCTCACCAAGGCAACGATGCATAGCCGACCTGAGAGGGTGATCGGCCACACTGGGACTGAGACACGGCCCAGACTCCTACGGGAGGCAGCAGTAGGGAATCTTCGGCAATGGACGAAAGTCTGACCGAGCAACGCCGCGTGAGTGAAGAAGGTTTTCGGATCGTAAAACTCTGTTGTTAGAGAAGAACAAGGATGAGAGTAAAACGTTCATCCCTTGACGGTATCTAACCAGAAAGCCACGGCTAACTACGTGCCAGCAGCCGCGGTAATACGTAGGTGGCAAGCGTTGTCCGGATTTATTGGGCGTAAAGCGAGCGCAGGCGGTTTCTTAAGTCTGATGTGAAAGCCCCCGGCTCAACCGGGGAGGGTCATTGGAAACTGGGAGACTTGAGTGCAGAAGAGGAGAGTGGAATTCCATGTGTAGCGGTGAAATGCGTAGATATATGGAGGAACACCAGTGGCGAAGGCGGCTCTCTGGTCTGTAACTGACGCTGAGGCTCGAAAGCGTGGGGAGCGAACAGGATTAGATACCCTGGTAGTCCACGCCGTAAACGATGAGTGCTAAGTGTTGGAGGGTTTCCGCCCTTCAGTGCTGCAGCAAACGCATTAAGCACTCCGCCTGGGGAGTACGACCGCAAGGTTGAAACTCAAAGGAATTGACGGGGGCCCGCACAAGCGGTGGAGCATGTGGTTTAATTCGAAGCAACGCGAAGAACCTTACCAGGTCTTGACATCCTTTGACCACTCTAGAGATAGAGCTTCCCCTTCGGGGGCAAAGTGACAGGTGGTGCATGGTTGTCGTCAGCTCGTGTCGTGAGATGTTGGGTTAAGTCCCGCAACGAGCGCAACCCTTATTGTTAGTTGCCATCATTTAGTTGGGCACTCTAGCGAGACTGCCGGTGACAAACCGGAGGAAGGTGGGGATGACGTCAAATCATCATGCCCCTTATGACCTGGGCTACACACGTGCTACAATGGGAAGTACAACGAGTTGCGAAGTCGCGAGGCTAAGCTAATCTCTTAAAGCTTCTCTCAGTTCGGATTGTAGGCTGCAACTCGCCTACATGAAGCCGGAATCGCTAGTAATCGCGGATCAGCACGCCGCGGTGAATACGTTCCCGGGCCTTGTACACACCGCCCGTCACACCACGAGAGTTTGTAACACCCGAAGTCGGTGAGGTAACCTTTTTGGAGCCAGCCGCCTAAGGTGGGATAGATGATTGGGGTGAAGTCGTAACAAGGTAGCCGTATCGGAAGGTGCGGCTGGATCACCTCCTTTCTAAGGAATATTTCGGAAGACTACACATCGTTTGCCTTTGTTCAGTTTTGAGAGGTTTACTCTCAAACAAATTTGTTCATTGAAAACTGGATATCGAAGAAAAAATCAAAACAAGTAACACACACCGAGTTGAAATGTTAAAAGAGTTTTTTAATAAGTTCAACGCTTATTTTCTTGAGCAACCTTCTATCGCTAGAAGAAGTACTCAAAACCGACCGTAAGGTCAAAGGTTAAGTGAATAAGGGCGCACGGTGGATGCCTTGGCACTAGGAGCCGATGAAGGACGGGACTAACACCGATATGCTTTGGGGAGCTGTAAGTAAGCTATGATCCAGAGATTTCCGAATGGGGAAACCCAGCATCTTTTATAGGATGTTACGTCTGCGTGAATACATAGCGCAGTCGAGGTAGACGCAGAGAACTGAAACATCTAAGTACCTGCAGGAAGAGAAAGAAAATTCGATTCCCTGAGTAGCGGCGAGCGAAACGGGAAAAGCCCAAACCAACAAGCTTGCTTGTTGGGGTTGTAGGACTCCGATATGGTAGTCTATTCAGATAGTCGAAATACTTGGAAAAGTATGTCAAAGAGGGTAAAAACCCCGTAGGCGAAATTTGGATAACACCTAGGAGGATCCTGAGTACGGCGGAACACGAGGAATTCCGTCGGAATCCGGGAGGACCATCTCCCAAGGCTAAATACTCCCTAGTGACCGATAGTGAACCAGTACCGTGAGGGAAAGGTGAAAAGCACCCCGGAAGGGGAGTGAAATAGATCCTGAAACCGTGTGCCTACAACAAGTTAGAGCCCGTTAATG
>NZ_CP172954.1:705000-1157500 GCF_050547225.1 Enterococcus sp. AZ089
TGTGAGAGTAGGACGTCGCCACGCATTTCAATTTTTCCGGCATAGCTCAGTTGGTAGTAGCGCATGACTGTTAATCATGATGTCGTAGGTTCGAGTCCTACTGCCGGAGTTGCTTGATAGCATCTGCTATCTTTTTTTTTTACATAAAATGACAAAAATAAAGACGTTGCCTTTGATGGGGCAGCGTCTTTTTTATTTAGATGAGATCAGAACGAAAAGGAAGAAGTGTTGCTTGTCCTGCTGTTTTTTTCTATACTATTAGAAAAGGAGACGATGGCGTGAGAAAGAAAGTACTTTTTGATTTAGATGGAACGATCATTGATTCGAGTGAAGGAATCTATGGATCGATTCAATATGCGATGGAAAAAATGGGAAAAGAGCAATTAGCGCAAGACATACTGCGAAGCTTTGTGGGGCCACCTTTGATTGCATCCTTCCGTGGCTTGGGCTTAGATGAAGCTGCTGCCCAGCAAGCCGTTGCCTTCTACCGGGAAAATTATCGTCAAGCGGGGATGTTTCAAGTACAACCATATCCGTTCATTGAAGAAACATTGCAGGAGCTGGCGCAGGATCACGATTTGTATATCGCTACGTCGAAACCAGAAGTTTTTGCAAAAGAGATCCTGACCCATCTCAAGTATGATGGCTATTTCAAAGGAATCTATGGGGCGGATCTTGAGAATAAACGTGGGGAAAAAGCGGCGGTTATCCGCTACGCACTTACTGAGATCGAAAAGGAGCAAAAAGCGCAGGAAGCCATCATGATCGGCGACCGTGAGCATGATATTTTAGGTGCAAAAGAAAACCAGTTACCGGCAATCGGTGTTTTATATGGTTTTGGGTCACGAGAAGAATTGCTTGATGCTGGTGCAATCGCTCTAGCCGCTGAGACACAAGAACTTCTTTCGTTGATTTCCCATTCCGTATAGAGAAAAAGAGCTGACAAGCACCTTACAAGGCGTTTGTCAGCTCTTTTGTTACACATTCGTTTGCTTCAACTGCGGAGAGGCTTCCAATAAAAGATTGGTATCCAAATAGCCGCTTTCGTTTTTCAAAATCAAGGTTCCTGAAGTTGGGTGAACATCTAGAATTAGATGACCAGACAAGAACATTTGATCATAGGTTGATGTAAAAAAAGTAAACTGATTGCTTGAGACTAACTCATTGTATGGGTCTAACGGTTCGTCGATCGGTGTGATCAAAAAACGTTCGCCGATCATACAGCATCCAGCTGCTGAAGAAAATTGGTTCGATCCGTCATTACTCGTCAGAATATATAAGTCGTGTCCTTCTGGAAAGCGAGCAACGGCACTAGGGGTAATATGTAAGTCCATTATGCATGATCTCCTTTTTGAAACGAATGAGCAACAAGCTGTTTCGTTTCGATAATTGTTGATAAACCAAGTGTATCACTCCTCTTAGGGATGTGACAGCAACTTGCTTTTCCACAAGCCAAGCTTAAAGTTTTAGCAAGAAAAAGGCGATAATACCGATTATCAGCAAGAAAAGCCCTAAGTACAAGAGCACAGTGACTGCAGCATGGAAAAAAGAGCGCATTTCTTTCACCTCGAATCATTGTTCTCCTTATTTTACTGCATAATTGCGGAATCAAGTAAGGACCTTCACAAATCTTAAAGGAAGTTTTAGGTCTCTTAAGAGTAGACCTCGTCCTTTTTTGTAACGCTTCCATTTTTTGTGGTAAAATAAAGAAAAGGAGGCGATTTGGATGTTACGTAATTCTCAAAATGTACTTGTTGCCTTAGATGGGTCGGATCAGTCAGAAAAAGCGTTCCAAGAAGCACTCGCGATTTGTCGTAGGAACAAAGCCAAATTGTATGTCCTCTCTGTTATCAACAATGCTGAGTTATCCACAAGTGCCTATGCTTTTGCAAAAATTTTTGACCAAGAAAAATTGCGTGTGGAAACGGACATGTTGAAAAAAATCTATGATGCCAATCAGCATGGGGTAGAAGATGTTGAGGTGATCGTTGAAGTCGGTGACCCAAAGCGTTTTATCATTCATGCAGCGACTGAATTGTATCCAATTGATTTGATCGTTATCGGTGCAACTGGCAAAGGTACATTGACTCGAGCTGTCGTGGGCTCAACCACCGATTATGTCGTTAATCATTCGAAATGTACGGTGCTGGTCGTGAAGTAAGAAGTTGAATCAAACGGAAAAAATATGTTATTTTTTAAGTCAGCATAAGGCATCTCCTTTCAAAAAAATTCAGTTTAGTTGAAAAACCCGCTCTCTTGGCTTTAGGAGAGCAGGTTTTTTGTTGTAAAAAAGAAGTGCCTAAAATGGAGCTGTGAGTAACGATTGAAAACGTCTTTTCGTCGTTTTATCAAAAAAATATTTATGTAAATTGAACTAGGTTGACCGTTAGAAAAAATAGTTTGTTACACTTTTAATAAGCAAAGGATGTAGGAAAAGTATTGGAGAGAGGGGCTGATAATTTACTGAGTTTCCATGATTCAGCTGGTTGCAAGTGTCTATCATTGGAAAGGAGAATGAAATGAAGCGTGTTGCAGAAAACTATTTGGTTGTTTTTTCGATTCTTTTGCTGAGTATATGGTTAGGCTTGATCCAAGTGAAGGAATATTCGCAAGAAGCAGTCCTGTCGATCATTTACTTTATTAATCTTTATACGCTCTTGTTCAAATTTAAAGATGCAGCGAGAATGGTGAAAGCAGTTGTATCTTTCGTACTATTGGGTTTTACGATCTTATTTCTTTTGTATATCGCAAGTAATTAGAGGCAATACGAATTGTTAACTTTAGAAATTATCGCTATATATTGGGAATGAGATGTACAAAAAAAGACAACGTTCGACAAACGTTGTCCTACCAAAGCCACTTGACGGGCTTGAACCGTCGACCTCATCCTTACCATGGATGCGCTCTACCAACTGAGCTAAAGCGGCGTGTTATTTAACACAAGATATAGAATACCGTAAAGGCGCTACTTTGTCAATGAGATTTTCGGATATTTCTTGAGAAAAACGCTTTGCGGGAAGGGAAGTTTCTAAAAGGGGATTTTCTTGAAAAAAAGGATCAAAAAATTGATTTTTGCTCTTGCTAAATTATCTGACTATTTGGTATAGTACAGATAGATTCTTCCGGCATAGCTCAGTTGGTAGTAGCGCATGACTGTTAATCATGATGTCGTAGGTTCGAGTCCTACTGCCGGAGTATCAAAAACGACCTTCGTTTCGGAAGGTCGTTTTTTTGTTGGAAAGAGTCCGTTCTTTTGTTGGTTGTCGATAGCCTGGGGATAATGGGTTGCCCAGTTTTTTCTCCAGAACACTCACTCCGCTGAGGAAATCTTCTGTAATAGTTCCTCGTATAAATCCGTCGTTTCGGCGGCTTTTTTATTTGTGTAAAAAACAGTTGGGCCATCGTTAGTAGTGACTTTTAAAATGGGCGTCACCTTCGTGTCGACAAACATTCTGGCAGGTTTGCCGGCAACGGTAAACTGACCGATTTGGTAACTGGCGGTTCCTACACCCATGGTACGAACACGAGGAGACGGCAATGTTTCGATCAATTCCACTGTCTCTATATCTGCCAAAGAGACCGTAGTTTTCCCGGTCATTGGTGCATCGAAGGTGACTTCTTGTCCTTGCACTTCACCAGTGATCGCATCAGCAGTAAAATCTAAGCGATACATCGGAATGATGGTCCCGATCATTAACACAAGTAAGAAGACCGCGGTGATGCCTGCGACGATTTGTCCGCTGCGTTTGCCTAAATTGATGCCGATATTCATCCCAACACGGTCAGGAACGAACAGACGCGCATCATTAGGATTGATGTAAAAACCATATCGCCAGTAAGCATCTTCGCCATAATAGCGCGGTTGTGCTGCTGGTTCTAAGAGCTGATCTTGTTTTTTACGCAGATCAAGCAATAAGAAGAAGGTAAAGACGATCAAGAAAACCACCAAAACAACAAAGAGCACTAAGAGGATAGTACTGAATGCTCCGGTAGCGGACATGGACGCCAGCGGGACAGTCAACAAGAGCAGCGTAATGGTGCAAGTCACGGCGATCATTAAGGACCAATAACGCTTTGTTAAATCATTGATGTGTTGATCGATAGTTGAATTGCCGCTGATCCCGCGAACGGGTAAGCGGCTGATGATCACCCAGAGATAGAGGAACAGCGCAAAAATTGCTAAGGAGACACCGCCCATCAAGTATCCTGTAGAAAGATCAGGCAACTGCCATGCTTGGTACAAACTGATCATCAACAAAATCCCCGCTGGAACGAGGCTATACCACGGCAGCATCCGCTTATTTTTGGTTTGAACGAGTTTCGTATCGATCCGAATCGGATCGATGGGTAGTTCCCATCCATTGGTAAGGATCAATTGCCGCATTTTTCCGATGTAATGTACTTGCACCAAGTAAGCTGTCCCCAGCAAAGCGGCCATATAAAGCCAGAACAGGGTAAGGATGATGGAGTCAGATAAATTGAACAAAAAAAGGAGACTTGCTACACTAAATGTACCAACGATTTGTAAGATACGCTTGCGAAATTCTGTGATCAAGCTGTGGACGCTAGGATCATCCAGATGCTCAGGGGCAAGGGTATTTTCGAGTAAAACATTTTTGTGGGGTTTACTGATCAAGCGTAAACCAAAGGCGGTCGTCCCACAGAGGACGAGGGCAATAATGAAAAAAAGATAAGTCATTTGCATTCATTCCTTTCAGGAAATTGGTCCAGAAGTTGTTGAACATCCGTTAAAAGCGCTTGCTTGCTTTTGCCGTGTAAGAGAGCGGTTGCTAGCTGTAGCTGTAAGTTTTGGCGATACTCCGCTTCTTGTCCGGAAGTAAACGGTGGTGGCGCGGCAACGGCGGTTCCTTTGCGGCGATCTGTGACTAACAAGCCTTCTTCTTTGAGGGAATTGTAGGCTTTTGAGATCGTCATGGTATTGATGCCGATCTCTTCGGCTAATTGACGGACGGATGGCAGCAATTCGCCAGCGGCCAAATCGCCTTTTGCGATACCGACAATGATCTGTTCCCGCAACTGCTGGTAGATGGGTTGGTTGCTTTGGGTTTGAATATCAAATATCATCGAAAACAGCTCCTTTGTATTATATATATTAATACAAACTATACAAAATAGCAACTGGTAATCAAATGAACAAGAATCGTTAGAAAAAAGTAAATAGCTTGTTACAGTTCTGTTTCATGGATCAGGTATCCTTTGACAGATACAACTTAGAGGAGGAACTTTTTATGAGCCAATCGCAAAGAACGGCTTACTTTGATAATGCAAAATTTTTACTGATGATCTTGGTCGTCTTCAGTCACTTGCTGCAGCCTTTTATCGGCGATCAGAAGTTTTATCATGACCTATATTATTTTATCTTCACTTTCCACATGCCAGCTTTTGTTTTTCTGGCTGGGTACTTTGCCAAACCGTTGACGAAGGGACACAAGCTTCGTGAGTTGATGAAAAAGTTCTTGCTGCCTTATGTCTTCTTTCAGGTGTTTTACACCGTCTATTACTGGTTGATCGGTCTACGGGAGTCGCTAAAAATCCAACTGTTGAATCCGCAATGGGCACTTTGGTTTTTGCTTAGCATGTTCTTTTGGCAGCTCTCGCTGTTGATCTTTCAAAAAATGTCCAAAAAGCAGGCGATCCTGCTGAGTATTGGCTTGAGCATCTTTGCTGGCTACGTGCCGTTTTTAAATCAAGTGTTGACCTTGCAGCGGACCTTTGTCTTTTTGCCGTTTTTCATTATCGGGTTTTATTTTCCCAAAAATGAGATGCGCTTTTTATTGAAACCAAAGATTCGAACCATCAGTTTGCTTTTCCTACCGATCATCTACACCTTTATCGCGTTTTTTCATGGGATGAACAAGTACATGGTTTTTGGTTCCAAGCCTTATGACGATTACTTGAGCTATCCGTTGTTCGGCGGTCCCTTGCGTGCGGTCTTTTTCGTGATCGGGCTGATGGGGATCATCGGTTTTCTGAGCCTCGTGCCCAGAGAGCACCTATTTTTTACGAAGTGGGGCAAAAACACACTGCTGGTCTATCTTTTACAGGGGATCTTCATCAAGGGCTTGCGGGCATTAGCCATCACCGACTTGAATCTGTCGGTATTAGGCTTTGTGACGTTGGTGTTAGCCAGTGTTTTACTGACGATCTTGCTAGCTAGCCGCCCGATCCGCTTCCTGTATGCACGATTTGAACGCGGACTATCCTTTGTTTTACTTGGCTTTTTGCTTTTGATGCTAACCCTTTAAATCCTTGATACGAGCAACCGCTCTTAGAAAGATGATTTTTTCATTTTTCTAGGAGCGGTTGTTATTTGAGAGGCAGAGGCGTAAAATGGAAGGAACGGAAAGTGAAAGGATGAAGAAATATGTCAGAAATTTCAAAAAAGACCACCGCTGCCTTTGCGCAAGCGTATCAAGAAAATAATAAACAAACGGCACTGCAACGGAGTGTTGTGAAAAATGGGATCACCGCTTCTGCAGAAAACGTGTCAGCAAAAGTCAACAATGTGCCGGTTTTCTCAGTCGATGTGACAACAGGGAAAGTCTCAAACCAAAAACAATCAGGCCGCTGCTGGATGTTTGCCGCATTGAATACATTCCGTCATAAGATGCTGAATGATTTCAATTTAAAAGAATTTGAATTGTCGCAAAACCATACCTTCTTTTGGGACAAATACGAAAAAGCCAACTATTTCTATGAAAATATTTTAGCAACTGCTAACGAACCTTTAACAAGTCGCAAAGTTGCTTTCTTATTGCAAACACCACAACAAGATGGTGGGCAATGGGACATGATCGTTTCGATTTTCCAAAAATATGGTGTCGTACCAAAAACGGTCATGCCAGAAAGCAGCAACTCTTCCAATTCTCGTGACCTAAACAATTACTTGAACAAAAAACTGCGTAAAGATGCGGTTGCTTTGCGTCAGCTAGTGGCTGAAGGCAAAACAGCTGAAGACATCCAAACAGCCAAAGAAGCGATGTTGGAAGACATTTATCGTTTCTTAGCGACTTCTTTAGGCACACCGCCAGAAACCTTTGATTTTGAATACCGTGATGAAGACAAAAACTATCACATTGATCGCAACTTAACACCACAAAGCTTTTATGAAAAATATGTCGGGGTGGATCTTGACGATTATGTCAGTATCATCAACGCACCAACTGCCGACAAACCTTACAATCAATCGTATACCGTAGAAATGCTAGGCAACGTGGTTGGCGGCAAAGAAGTCAAATACTTGAACGTCGATATGCCGACCTTCAAAAAATTAGCGATTGCTCAATTGGAACAAGGGGAGTCCGTGTGGTTCGGTTGTGATGTCGGTCAATCTTCTACCAGAGATACTGGGATCATGGCATTAGATGCCTATGATATCAACGACTTATTTGATATCGACTTTACGATGACCAAAGCAGAACGCTTAGATTTTGGCGAAAGCTTAATGACCCATGCGATGGTCTTGACTGGCGTTGACTTGATCGACGGCGAATCAACCAAATGGAAAGTCGAAAACAGCTGGGGTGAAAAAGTCGGAACGAATGGCTTCTTCGTCATGAGCGATGCATGGATGGATGAATACACCTATCAAATCGTGGTTCGCAAAGAATTCCTGACAGCAGAACAATTGGCTGCCTTTGAAGCAGAACCAACGGTCTTAGCACCTTGGGATCCAATGGGCGCTTTGGCGTAAGTCAGCAATTTCTAATGATTGCCTGAATATTTTCTGAAATTTTTCAAAAAGACGAAATGAAAAAATAACGAACCAGTTGCCGCAATCCAACCGTTAGGAAAGCAGAAATCCTAGCAGCATGGGAGTGTGGCAACGGTTCTTTTTTTATTTACTGACAAAAAAGCGGTACCATCCCAGAAAAGTGGGAACTTATTTATTGTAAGATGAAGCAAACTTCTTTAAAATGGAATAGTCACTAATGATGCCACACGTCTCATTAGAGTGAACTGTTGAAGAATGGTCACTGGGAACCTTTACTTCCTCTGACAGACTTTGTCATGTTTATTGAACAAAAGGAGGATTCAAATGACAAATCTGTTAACTATTATTGTTGTTCTACTTTTTGCTGCCCTTATTTATGGGTTCTACTTATTGCAAAAGCGTCACCTGAAGTTTTCAACGCGGGTCTTTGCGGCGTTGTTCGTCGGGATCGTTTTTGGTGGTGTGCTACAGCTGATTTTTGGGACAGGCTCTGATGTTGTCACGCAAGCTCTTGACTGGATCACGATGGTCGGTAGCGGCTATGTGGCCCTCTTGCAAATGCTGATCATGCCCTTGATCTTCGTTTCGATCGTTGGCGCTTTCACTAAGATGAAAGAAAGCGAAAAAATCAAGAAGATCAGTTTTACGGTTCTTGCGACTTTGCTAGGGACAACGGCGATCGCTGCCTTGATCGGGATCGTGATGGTCATGGTCTTTGGTCTTGACGGTGCCAGCTTTACCGAAGGGGCAACGGAAACAGCGCGGATCGCAGAATTAGCGGAACGTTCGACACAAGTCCAAGATCTATCGATCCCACAACAAATCGTTTCTTTCATCCCAAGTAATGTCTTCGCCGACTTTGCTGGTACTCGTTCGACAAGTACGATCGGGGTCGTGATTTTCTCAGCCTTTGTTGGGATCGCCTTTCTTGGTGTCAAACGCAAATCACCGAAAGAAGCGGAAACTTTTGCGAATTTGATGGACAGCTTATATAAAATCGTGATGCGTATCGTCACGTTAGTTTTGCGCCTGACACCTTATGGCGTTTTGGCATTGATGACAAACGTATTAGCTTCAAGTGATTTTGAAGCCATCTTGAACTTAGGAAAATTTATCATCGCTTCTTATGCCGCTTTGATTTTGGTCTTACTCGTTCATTCATTATTGCTGATCGCTGTTCGGGTCAATCCAGTAACGTATTTCAAAAAGGCCTTTCCAGTCTTGAGCTTCGCCTTTACTTCTCGTTCAAGTGCGGGTGCCTTGCCATTGAACATCGAAACCCAAACCAAAGCGTTAGGTGTTGATGAAGCCACGGCTAACTTTGCAGGCAGCTTTGGGTTATCGATTGGTCAAAACGGCTGTGCGGGTGTTTATCCAGCGATGTTGGCAACGATCGTTGCACCAACGGTTGGGATCAATGTCTTTGATTGGCAGTTTATCCTGCTGTTAGTTGCCGTTGTTACAATCAGCTCATTCGGCGTTGCCGGTGTCGGCGGTGGCGCAACCTTTGCTTCATTGATCGTCTTAGGCTCAATGAACTTGCCGATCGCCATCGTAGGCTTAGTTATTTCTGTTGAACCATTGATCGATATGGCACGGACACTCGTTAATGTCAGCGACAGTATGGTTGCGGGAATGGTGACCAGCAGCCGTATCAACGAACTGGATCGTTCGATCTTAGATGATTCTGCCGCCGTGATCGAAACCGAATAGAAACATTTTTTAACAAGCGAAAGCAAAGAAAGACTGCGTGTGGTCTTTCTTTTTTTTGTCCGTTAAAGCTCAGCTCATAGAAAAATCTAGGTTTCAGTGCCCTTAATAGCGAAGTTTCTGCTATACTTTTAACTAGAACATCGCGGGAGGGATAAGCAATGACACAATTGATTCAACTAGAACGAGCAGCAAACGTCAGAGAACTTGGCGGCTATCAAACGACAAACGGCACGACGATCAAACGAAAAAAATTGATCCGCAGTGCGGCGATCAATGAATTGACTGCTTCAGATCAAGCAGTACTGGCAAACTATGGGGTCAATCAGGTCATTGATTTTCGCTCCATCGCTGAAGCCAATGCACAGCCTGATCGACCGATCGCCACAGCAAAGCAGCTTTTTTTACCTATTTTCAAAGAAGACGAAACGATGGTTTCCTTGTCGCCAGAAAGCTTGAAGCAGCGCTTGGAAGATGGGGAAGATGCCGAAGAGCAGATGAAAAAAGTCTACCGTCACTTTGTTGAAAGCGACTATGCCCGCCAACAATATCGGCAGTTCTTTGATCATGTGATCGACAATGCGGAAGGCGAAGGAGCAACCTTGTTCCACTGTACCGCCGGCAAAGATCGCACAGGCTTTGGCGCCTTTTTATTGCTGCATGTGTTGGCGGTGGCACCAGCGACGATCAAAGAAGATTATTTAGCGACCAATCGCTATCTAGCCCCAATGCTAAAAGAAAAATTTGCCCCAATGACCCAGCATTTGCCGCAAGAGCTGTTAACGGCGATCACGGTTTTGATGAGTGCCAAAGAGAGTTTTCTTGAGGAAAGTTTGGCTGCAATCGATCAGCATTTCGGTTCGGTCGATCAGTATCTTCTGCAAGGACTAGGGGTGACGAAAGAGGAACAAGCGTACTTGACTGCCCAACTGACTGAGTAAAGAAAGGGAGATCCGTATGGAGGAAGCATTGTTCGCAGCAATCGGGATGACCGGCTCGCTAACGCCCATCAGTGGTGGGGATGTCAATCAAACGTATCGTTTCACGACAGCAGAAAATCGCTATTTTTTAAAGACCCATCCTCATGTTTCATCGATGTTCTTTCAAGCAGAAATCAACGGCTTAGCTGAATTAGCTCCTTTCGTGCGGGTGCCAAAAATCGAACGTCTCGGTCAGACCGAAGAGGGGGCGTTTTTATTGATGGAATGGATCGATAGTGGGGAAGGACAGCAGCGGCGCTTAGGCCAAAGCTTGGCTCGGCTTCATCAGCAGACGCAGGAGACTTTTGGTTTTTACGAAGACAATTACATCGGCTTTTTGCCGCAAGTCAATCCGAAAACCACCGATTGGCTTGATTTTTACACAGTCTGCCGTTTGGATGTGCAAGTCGAATTAGCGAAGCTGGGTAATCACTGGCATGCCAAACGGGAAGCCGCTTATCTGCGTTTGAAAGAATTTTTGCATGAGAATTGGCGTGATCGCAGCGTCACACCTGCTTTATTACACGGTGATTTTTGGCGGGGGAATGTGCTGTTCGATCAACAAGGAGAACCAGTGTTTCTTGATGCGGCAGTCGCCTATGGGGATCGAGAGATGGATATTGCGATGTCCCAGCTTTTCGGCGGTTTTCGTCAGGAATTTTTGGAAGGCTATCAAGAAGTCTATCCATTAGATGAGAATTGGAAAGAGCGACTGCCAGTGTATCAATTGTATTATTTATTGGTCCATTTGAATCAATTTGGCGAAAGTTATGGACCAACTGTCGATGAAATATTGAGTCGTTTTTAGGAGGCAATTAGAACTATGGCAGCAAAGTATCAAACCACGCATGAAGTGGCGTATTATGAATGTGATGTCAACCAAACGATGACGTTTCCAGCCATGCTAGGCATCGCCATCAAGACATCAGAAGAACAAAGTGCGACGTTAAACCGCGGACCGGAAGTCATCGCTAGTTATGGCTTGACCTGGATCATTACCAGCTATCACATAACGGTAACTCGTTTGCCGCGCGTAGGGGAGCAGATCCAAGTGGCGACCCAGGCGAGAGAATACAATAAGTTTTTCTGCTACCGTTACTTTTGGTTATTGGCAGAAGACGGAACGGAATTGGTCAAAATCGAAGCGGTTTTTGCGTTGATGGACCCGGAGACGCGCAAAGTCAGCAGTGTTCCGGATGAGATCGTGGTGCCTTTTGGCAGTGAAAAAATTAAGCGAATCAAACGCTATCCGAAGATCACCCCTATCACACAAGGACAATTTTTGCCGTATCGGGTGCGTTTCTACGATATCGATAGCAATCAGCATGTCAACAACGCCATGTATTTCAATTGGCTGATGGACGTCTTAGGCTATGAGTTTTTAACAAAACATGAAGTGACACAAGTGACGATCCGCTTTGATCGGGAAGTTGCTTACGGCCATTTGATCGAAAGCCATTTTCAAATCAATGAAAAGACAGTCGATGAAGCCGGCGAGGCTGTGCCGCTGCAAACGATCCACGAGATCAAGATCGGTGAGGATACTTACTGCGAAGCCGTGTTTACTTGGCGAGAAAAATAAAACAACCCTTTTGCCTCCGTTAACGGAATGGCAAAAGGGTTTTTGTTTGGTCAATTCTCCATGAAATCAGGTAGCTCATCCATGGTCAATCCACGGTTTTTCGCTATCAACAATTTGATGCGGGCTTTTTGGCTATTGATGCTATTGCAGAAAATCACCCCAAGAGCTTGCAATTCGATCCCGCCGCCTAAGTAGTCATAGACCGGCTCGGCAACTCCGTTGAAGCAGCGAGAAACTAAGACGACCGGAATGTTTCTAGCAATCAGTTTTTTCAAAGGCTCAATGGTTTGCGGCGGCAGATTGCCAGCGCCTAAAGCTTCGATCACTAATCCATCGATCAGCGAGTCGGCTAAAGCATCGAACAATTCCCCGGTCATCCCAGCATAGGCTTTGACGATCGGAAACAAACCATCGACACGATCAACATCCAAATGGCGGTTATTTAACAGCTCTTGCATAAACAAGATTCGGTGCTTTGTGACTAAGCCGATCGGACCTAATGTCGGGGTGCGGAACGTCGCAATATTGGTGGTGTGGGTTTTCGTAACATAACGTGCGGAATGGATCTCATCGTTCATGACGACTAAGACACCTTTTCCTATGGCATCGGGGGACTTGGCGACCCGAATCGCACTTTCAAAGTTATAAAGCCCGTCACTGCCGATTTCATTACTTGAGCGCATGGCACCAGTCACCACGATCGGTAACTGACCGCCGATCGTGGTATCTAAAAAGAAGGCCGTTTCTTCCAGCGTATCGGTTCCGTGAGTGATCACGACCCCATCGACACCGCTTAAATGCGCCAGCTGGATACGTTCTTTCAGTTGCAGCATTTCTTTTGGCGTCATATGAGGACTAGGAATATTAAAAATGTCTTCGACGATCAATTCAACATCGTCATCAATGTGGATCGGTGCATCCATCAGCGGATTGCTGACATCGGGGCTGACGCCGCCTGTCAGGGTATCTTCTTTCATGGCGATGGTGCCGCCAGTGTGCAACACGAGAATTCGTTTCATTTTTTCATCACCTGCAATGATTTATTTACTCTTAACTCAAAACTATTGTATACTATTAAAATAAGAAAACAAGGAGCGATGGGAAAAAATGATTCGAATTGGTTGTACCACATTTAGTGAACATGGCAGTCTCGTGCAAAGAAAAAACTCGAAATTATTTGAGTATGCCCGTTATTTTCCGTTAGTTGAGCTGGATACCACCTATCATTTTTTGCCAAAAGAAAAAGACGTGCGCAATTGGTTGACCCAGATTCCCGAAAATTTCCGCTTTGTGTTGAAAGTCCATCAAAGTGTGACCACCCAAGGGGATTTGCCAGATCAGTTGACCATGACCGAAGCGCTGCAGCTTTATAAAGAAGCGATCGCGCCAATGGTAGAAGCGGGCAAACTGTTTTGCCTATTGGCGCAATTTCCCAACAGCTTTAAATGTACGAAAGAAAATGTCGCCTATTTAGATCAAGTGCGAGAATGGTTTGCGGGTTACCCAGTGGCGATTGAGCTGAGAGACAGCAGCTGGTATCAGCCGAAACTGTATCCGGGAATGATCGATTATATGAAGCGAAAACAGTTTTCCTTAGTAGTCGTTGATCAGCCGAAAAAGCTATCGACCACGATTCCCCTTGATCCAACCGTGACCAATCCTGCGTTTGTCCTGTGCCGTTTTCATGGACGCAACGACAGCGGCTGGACAGCGACGGGGCCAGATGCCAAAAATCTGCGGACCTTGTATCGCTATGACCAAGCCGAACTAACGGAGTTAAAACAAGCGATTCAAGCCATCGAAGCCAATGCCAAAGAAGTCGCAGTGGTCTTCAATAATAATGCCGGTCGTGATGCCGCTGACAATGCTCGTGCATTGATCGATGCGCTGCAGATCGATTACGAAGCATTAAATCCTAATCAGTTGAAATTATTTTGAGGAGTCATATGATAAAAGCAATCTTTTTTGATATTGATGGCACACTGATTGCCAGTAACGGCAAGGCGCTTGCCAGTACCCGTGAAGCCATCAAACAAGCCCAAGCCAATGGCGTCCTCTGCGGCATTGCCACCGGACGTGGTCCGGTTGATTTAGAGAAGGTGATCGATTACTTGTCGTTAGACATGTTTATCACCTATAACGGCCAATATGTTTACACGAAGGAAACCTTGATTTATGCCAAACCTTTTCCAAAACAAACGCTGGAAGCGATCGTAGAATACGCCGATGAAAATTATCGTCAAGTCATGTTTGGCGGAGAAACGCAAGTGGCTGGCAGCTTGACGATCCGTTTAAGCCAATCACCCGTCATGCAGCGCTATTTGCGCTATGTACCGAAAAAATTTCCCGTCGGCTTTTTAAAGAAAGTCTTGCAGCGCTTCAGTCCCAATCGCAACGCCAAACGTTATGAATCATTGGACATTTTACGAGAGCCAATCTATCAGTGCATTATGCTGAGCCCTGAATCAGAGCGCGAAAAATTACGCTCCAAGCTGCCGCAATGTGATTTTAAGCGATCCAATGCCTATTCTGTTGATATCGTGCCGAAAAACGGTTCGAAAATCAAAGGGATCAAAGAATTTTTGGCCTATGAAGGGATCGCGATGGAAGAAGCGATGGCCTTTGGGGATCATTTTAATGATGTGGAAATGTTAGAAGGTGTGGGGATCGGGGTTGCGATGGGCAATGCCCAGCCCATCACCAAAGCCAGTGCTGACTTTGTGACGGACACCAACGATCATGACGGCATCAAGAAAGCCTTGATCCATTTTGGGATCATTGTCGAGGATGCCCAAGCAAGGGATTGAATTAAAAAAAATAAACAAGGTGTAGCCAATCCATGAAGCAACGTAGGAGACAGCGCAGAACCATGAAACAGAACCATTAGAAAAAGCAGAAAGAAGCGAGAGAAATGAGTCCATTTGAAATGACGGAAGAGTTTCATAAAACCTTTGATCCAACACGACCGCCATATCCACAAGCTTTTTCAGCGGAAAAAGCCCAGTATCGTGCTGGTTTTAAAATTGAAGAATTAGTTGAGTTCCTTTATGCTGCCAGCAACAATGACGAAGAGACCTTTCAAGCAGGGGTGACCCATTTGCATCAAGCAATTGATCAAGCCCAAGCCAAGCTGGCTGCCAAACAACAGCCTGTCAGTGATTCTCTAGTAGAACAAGTCGATGCGCTCTGTGATCTGCTGTATTTTACCTATGGCTCTTTTTCACTGGTAGGGGTCGATCCAGCGCCGATCCTGGCTATCGTTCATGACGCCAACATGGGGAAACTTTTTCCAGATGGGCAGCCCCATTATGATCCTGAGACCCACAAAGTCATGAAGCCTAGCGATTGGGAAGAACGGTTTGCTCCTGAACCGCGAATCAAGGCAGAAATCAAACGCCAATTGGCACAAAAACAAGCGCAAGCCCAAGAATCGTCAGAATAATAAAGAAACGTGCCAGTTGCCCGTTCCGATTGCTTATCAGCAAAAGGAGTGGTGCAACTGGCACGTTTGGTTTAATCAAAGAAAGTGTAGTAAAGGGTTCTGACAGCGGCTTTTTCTTGTTCTTTGTGGATGCCGAACATGATGCTGACCTCAGAGGACCCCTGGTTGATCATCTCTAAGTTGATATTTTTTCGCGCAAGGGCAGCGGTACTGTCGGCAGTGATCCCGACTCTTTGACGCATCCCTTCACCAACGACGACGACCATGGATAGATCGTGGGTCATTCGCAGTTCATCGGGATCGATCTCGTAGGCGATCTTGCGCAGCAGTTCTTCTTCCAATACTGGATTCAACTGGTTGGAGCGCATAATGATCGAGATATCATCGATTCCTGAAGGCATGTGTTCATAATTTAAATCAAATTCCCGGAAAATCTCTAAGACCCGTAACGTGAACCCAACTTCGCGGTTCATCAAGTATTTGCGGATATAGATCATACAAAAGCCTTCGTCACTGGCAACGCCGATCACCGGCTGATCCAAATTGTCTCTTTGGTTGGTGATCAAGGTGCCGGGATGACTTGGGTTATTGGTGTTTTTGATCACCACGGGAATTTTCGCATGGTATGAAGGCATCAACGCCTCATCGTGCAAAACAGTAAAGCCGGCATAAGACAGCTCCCGCATTTCTCGGTAAGTCACTTCTTTGATGGACTCTGGATGATGAACGTAGCCTGGATGAGCAGAAAAAATCCCATCGACATCGGTAAAGTTTTCGTACAATTCTACTTGCAGACCAGCCGCCACGATGGCACCAGAAATATCAGATCCCCCTCGAGAGAAGGTACAGATTTCGCCGGCTTCTGTGTAACCAAAGAAGCCAGGAATCACTAAGATTTCAGGACTATCGCGCCATTGTGCGATCTTAGCGTACGATTTGTTCAAGATACGGGCGTTTTGGGGTTCATCCGTCACCAGCAACCCAAGTTCTTGTGGATTCATGTAGCGAGCAGCTAATCCACGGCTTTGTAAAATCCCTGCGATCAATTTGGCATTGTTGTCTTCGCCGCTTGCCAAAACCGTATCATAAAGATGCGGATTGTCTTGAGTAGGCAGTGTTTGAAAAGCCGCCAATGATTGCCAGATGCGGTCTAAATGGACTTGTTCGATACCAAAGGGGGCGGCGATCGCTGTATAGCGGGCATAGATTTCTTCGATTAAATCAGTGATTTCTTCTTGGGCAGACAGACGGGTACAGACTGCTAGTAACAGATCGGTGACTTTCTGATCGTCGCTGGAACGCTTACCAGGCGCTGAAACAACAACAAACCGTCTTTTAGGATCACTTTCAATTATCGCAACAACTTTTTCGACTTGTTCGGCTGAGGCAAGGGAACTGCCTCCGAATTTCGCTACTTTCATTTGACATTACTCCTGTTCAAGCTTTTTACTAGAGTACAATTTCAATAGGGAGAAATCAAGCGGTTTCTTGAAAAAAATCGGAAAAATCAGAAAAAAAGTCACTTGTTGATGTAAATTTCACGATTTGTTTTCATTATCGATGGAAAAGCCGTGAATGATTTTATTCGATGCGAAAAAAGTCGATCTTTTTTGCCTCAATCTAATGCTTGATTTTTTTCTTTATGCTATAATCTAGCGTAGATGCTTTTTTATAAAGGGACTGTCTGTCCTTTTTATACTCAATGAACTTATCAATCAATCTGCTGATCAGCAGATTTTAGACGAAACATGTATATTTGAAAATTGGAGGAACCACAAAATGGGAACTAATATCATCTTTGGAATTGTCATTGCCATCATCATCATCGCAGCGGTCTTGTATGCAATTGGCTTTTTCATGCGGAAGAAAAACCAAGAAAAGCTAAATGACTTGGAAAAACGCAAAGAAAATCTGTTTGACTTACCGGTGATCGAAGAAGTCGATGAAGTAAAAAGAATGCACTTGGTTGGTCAAAGTCAAAATACCTTTCGTGAGTGGAACCAACAATGGACAGATATCTCCACAAAATCTTTTGCTGAACTTGAGAGTCAAATCTTTGAAGTGGAAGAACTAAACGAACGCATCCGCTTTTTCAAAGCAAAAGGGGCGATCGTTCAAGCGGAAGCGACCATGGATGAGATGGAACGCCAAGTAGAAGAGATTCGCGCCGGCTTGAAAGAATTACGAGAAAGTGAAGAACGAAATTCACTGGAAGTCCAAAAAGCGTTGGACGTTTACGAAGACTTGAAGAAGAAGCTACGGGATCAAGGCGAAGAATTCGGTCCTGCTTACAATGAGCTGCAAAAACAAATCAAAAACATTGAAATTGAGTTCACCCAATTTGTTACCTTAAATACTTCAGGCGATCCTGTGGAAGCACGGGAAGTGTTAGACCAAGCAGAAAAACACACCTATGAAGTAGAAGACTTAATGAAACGGATCCCAGCGGCCTACGAAGAATTAAACCGTACCTTCCCAGATCAGTTGAAAGAAATCCAAGATGGCTACAAAAAATTATTAGAACAAAAATATGTGTTCCCAGAAGCAAACTTCCAAGAAGAAATCAACCGTGTGAAAAAACGAGTTGAAAACTCCATGAACGATCTAGCGAAAACAGAAGTCGCTTCCGTTGAAGTGGCAAGTCGTGATACTGCAAGTGATATCGATGCCTTGTATACGGTGATGGAACGTGAGATCAATGCCAAGAAATATGTCATGAAAAATCGCCAAATCATTGAAGACTATATTGACCACGCAACAAAGAACAACCGTCAGTTGTTGATCGAGTTGGATCATACGGCACAAAGCTATACATTGAATCATAATGAGTTAGGTCGCGTCCGTGGTTTCCAAACGGAAGTCGACGAATTGGCTCGTCGCAATAACGAGTACCTACCACAATTAGAAAAGCACGAAATTCCTTATTCAGAAGTGCAAAGCTTCTACAAAGATGCCTACAAGATTTTGGATGATGTGGAAAGCCAGCAAGTCGAAATCGATGATTCCCTTGCGGAATTACGTCGTGGCGAAAAAGTTGCACAAGAAAAAGTGGAAAGCTTCGAATTCCGTCTACGCAACTTGAAGCGGTTTGTTGAGAAGCAACGCTTACCTGGTTTGCCAGGTGAGTACTTAGAATTCTTCTTCGTGGCAACAGATCGGGTGGAAGAACTAGGCAAAGAATTGAACAAGATTCGCATCAACATGCAAGAAATCAATAAATTGGTTTCTGTCTGTGAAGAAGATCTTGATCTTTTAGATGAACAAACGAAAGACTTGGTGGATGCTGCGGCATTGACTGAGCAAATGATGCAATATGCCAACCGTTATCGTCATTCTCATCCAGATATCAAGGCAGCGATCGACAAATCACTTTACTTGTTCAGTAAAGAATATCGCTATCAAGATGCGCTAGATGAAATCGGCACAGCGTTGGAACGAGTAGAACCAGGTGCCTTCAAAAGGATCGAAAACTTCTACTTCAATAACCGCGACTTAGTATAATACGAAAGCCAGCAGTGAAAAACTGACTGGCTTTTTTCATGGAAAGAATGGCTCGCTGCATGATTAACGCTTACGAAGGAAGGGAAAGTTTCCTTTAAATAAAGCCAAAGCCAGCGAGTCACCTTGAAACTCAGCCCAAGAGCAGTTATAATGGGAAAGAATTTTTTTAGAGAAAGGGTCCTATCATTGATCTATTTTGACAACAGTGCAACAACCGCTATTTATCCACAAGCTTTAAATACATATGTCCAAGTCAGTCAGCGAATCATCGGCAATCCCTCAAGCTTGCATGATTTAGGAAATCAAGCCAATCGCCTGCTACAGCAATCACGTCAGCAGATCGCCGATCTGTTAAACGTTTCTTCCAAAGAGATCGCATTTACCAGTGGGGGGACCGAAGGAGACAACTGGGTCATCAAAGGGACTGCTTTAGCGAAAAAAGCCTATGGGAATCACCTGATTATTTCCAGTATTGAACACCCTGCCGTCAGTGAAACAGCGGCTCAATTAGCCGAATTAGGATTTGAGGTCAGTGTGGTCCCTGTTGATGCTCAAGGCTTTGTCAACGTGTCAGAATTAGCAAACATGATTCGCAAAGAAACGATTTTGGTTTCGGTGATGGCGGTCAATAATGAGGTAGGATCGATTCAACCGATCCATGAGATCGCAACCGTGTTGGCGGACTACCCAACGATCCATTTCCATGTAGATGCCGTCCAAGCCATCACAAAGGTCCCGCAAGAGCAATGGTTCAATGAGCGAGTCGATTTTGCCGTGTTCTCTGCACATAAATTTCACGGACCTCGTGGCGCCGGATTTATCTATTGGAAACAAGGTCGTAAGTTGGCGCCATTGATGACTGGCGGTGGGCAAGAGCAAAACCAGCGCAGCGGTACCGAAAATGTACCAGCAATCGTTGCCATGGCAAAAGCCCTGCGTTTAGCGACGGAACACAAGGCTGAAAAGCCGAACCATGTTCAATTATTAAAAGGCTATTTGCAAGAAGCACTGGCTGGCTATGAGAAAGTCACGCTTTTTTCTGGCACTGAAGGGTTTGCGCCACATATACTTTGTTTCTCATTAAAAGGGATCAGAGGAGAAGTCTTAGTCCATGCCTTTGAAGAAAAGCAGATCTATCTTTCGACGACGAGCGCTTGTTCCTCTCGTAAAAAGATGGCCAGCAGTACGCTTCATGCGATGCACGTTCCGGAACAGTTAGCGACATCCGCTGTTCGTATCAGTTTAGATGAGAGCAATACAATGGCAGAAGTCGAGCAGTTTCTAATCGTCTTCCACCAGTTGTACCAAAAATTTTCGAAAATCAATTAAGCACGACATAGCACTATAAAATCAATCCAAATCAAAGGAGTTTTCTCGTGAATTATTCAGAAATCATGGTTCGTTACGGCGAACTGTCAACAAAGGGCAAAAATCGTCGTAGTTTTATTATGCAATTAGCTTCAAACGTCAAACGTACCTTAGCCGATTATCCCCATGTCAAAGTTCATGCCGAGCGAGATCGCATGCACTTGCTATTGAACGGTGAAAACAGCCAAGAGATCATTCCTAAGCTGCAAAAAGTCTTTGGGATTCAAAACTTTTCCCCTAGTATTCGGGTTGAAAAAGACATTGAGTTATTAAAGAAAGCCGTTCAAGACGTTATGGCAGAGATCTACACCGGTGTTGAGACCTTCAAAATCACAGCTAAGCGCAGCGATCACTCGTTTGTGCAAGATAGCAACCAGTTGAATTTGACCTTAGGTAATGCGGTGATCGACCGTTTTCCTGATATCAAAGTCCAAATGAAAAAACCAGACATCAATCTGCGGGTGGAAATACGGATCGATGGCGCCTATCTGTCCTATGAAACGATCCAAGGGGCAGCCGGCTTACCCGTTGGCACCAGCGGTAAGGGAATGTTGATGCTTTCTGGTGGTATCGATTCGCCCGTTGCAGGCTACTTTGCCATGAAACGCGGTGTTGAGATCGAAGCAGTCCATTTTGCAAGTCCTCCTTATACGAGTGAACAAGCATTACAAAAAGCCAAAGATTTAACGAAGAAGCTTGCGCCTTATGTGGGAAGCATCCAATTTATCGAAGTTCCGTTTACGGAAATCCAAGAAGAAATCAAAAACCGTGTGCCGCAAGGCTATTGGATGACCATCACCCGTCGGATGATGCTGCGTTTGACAGATGCGATTCGTGAGGCTCGTCACGGTTTAATCATCTTAAACGGCGAATCATTAGGACAAGTCGCTTCACAAACTTTGCATAGCATGGTCGCCATCAATGAAGTAACCAATACGCCAATCGTGCGCCCAGTGGCAACGATGGACAAATTGGAGATCATTGAAGTTGCCGAAGCCATTGATACCTTTGAGTTATCGGTTCAGCCCTTTGAGGATTGCTGCACAATCTTTGCACCTCCTCAACCAAAGACGCGCCCAAGACTGGATAAGGTACACCAATATGAAGAGCGTCTCGATATCGAAGGGATGATGGAACGGGCGATGGCTGGGTTGAAACTGGAAGCAATCACGGCAAATCAAGAAAAATCAGCAACTGAATTCGCTGAATTCTTATAATAAACTCTCTTTTTTAAACTAAGACCACAACTGTTATGGAACATTTGTGGTCGTTTTTCATCGTGTGAGAGAGTTTGTGAATATTTTCTTGCTATTGAAAATGGAACATGCTACACTCAATATGTGAATCATTTAACAAGGAGGGTGGACAGGATGGAAGCATTAAGAGATAAAAAACTTCCGAAAGCAACGGCAAAACGTTTGCCAGCTTATTTACGACACTTAAAATTACTGGATGCCTCAGGTATTCAGCGAATCAAATCAAAAGAGTTTGCAGAAATCACGCAAGTTCCTTCAGCCACGATCCGCCGGGATTTTTCTCATCTAGGAGAATTGGGTAGAAGTGGGTATGGCTATGATGTTCCTTATTTGATTGAGGTTTTGAGCTATATTTTAGAAACCAATGAGGAGAAAAAAATCGCCTTGATTGGTTATGGAAATTTAGGAAAAGCGTTAGCTAACAACAATTTTCGCAGAAATGAAAATCTTTCCGTCATCGCGGTTTTTGACAATGATCCAGAAATGATTGGCCAGACCATTAGTGGACGTTATGTCTATGGAATGGACCAATTGGCGGAAGTCGTAGCAGAAAAAGGGATCACCGTAGCGATTTCGACTGTTCCTAGCCGCTATTCACAAATGGCGATCGATGCGATCGTGGATGCTGGGATCACAGCAATCCTGAATTTTGCCCCTGATCCCGTCATCGTGCCAAAAGATGTCAATATCCAATACATTGATTTGACGACAGAATTGCAAACATTGATCTTTTTTGATACGACCTACTCGCAAAAATCGAAAGTCTGAGCAAATCCTTTTCGTTTTTTGACAATCTTTCTTATACTGGGAGAAAATGCTATAGGAGAGATGTTATGCAAGTTACACGCAAAGAAACGGTTTATGAGATGCCCGGCAACCAACCAAAAGTAGGGGATAAAGCAGCTGATTTTCGCTTGAAAAGTTTAGAGGACAAGGAATATACACTGACTGATTTTTTAGGAAAACCAACGATCATCAGCGTTGTTCCCGATATCGTGACACGCGTTTGTGCGTTGCAGACCAAGCGTTTCAACCAAGAGGCAAGTCAATTGGATGATATAAATTTTGTAACGATCTCTAACAATACAAAAGAAGAACAAGCACAATGGTGCGGCCAAGAAGGCGTCGACATGATCATGCTTCATGATCCGGCGAATACCTTCGGTGAGGCCTATCAAATCATGATCCCAGACTTCGGTCATTTTGCCCGAGCAATTTTCGTTTTGGACCGTGAAGGCGTGATTCAACACGTTGAGATCGTGCCTGAGATCTCCCACGAACCGGATTATCAAGCAGCCATTGATGCGGCGAAAGCAAACCTCTGATTGACTTTCAAAAAAGTTCATTGTAGAATGTAGCAAGATGAAACAAGAATCTATGATAGCAAGACAATGTTCAAGAGGAGTATCAGTGACCCTGGCGGTCAGAGAGAAGTCGGTCGGTGCAAGACTTCCCCAGACACTGAAAAGGTAGCTTGAAGGTCTTTGATCCGAACCACGGTTTGTTTCTTGCAGATAAAGCCGCACAGTAAGATCAAGCGCGTCGTGAACGTTACCTCACGTCAAAGTGGCAGAGCAATCTGCAATTTAGGTGGTACCGCGTATCAGCGCCCTAATGCCTCGGCATTAGGGCGCTTTTTGCTGTGAATCACTGCGAGTGGCCCACAAAGAGGGACAGAGCAGATGATGAACAGTACTAGGCGACCATAGGGAGCGTAGTAACCATACTAGGAATCACTATGATTGGCCCACAAAGTGGACAGAGCAGATGATGAACAGTACGCGAAGTCACCAAAATTGGTTCACGAAGCGAGTTAGATCGGTTGCCAAAGGCCCTAAGACACAATAGAGGATCACGGAAGTGAGCCATGAACTCTGTAAGAAACGTACTTTTTACGAACAACAAACGAGGCGTCAACAAACAACGGATAATCATCTCTACCACTGCACTCATCCTGAACGATTCGAACATTTTCGTGCTTTACCCAGCAACAGGCACCAAAAAACCACACCAACCATTACGTTTAAAAAAAGTAACTTTAGGAGGACCAACTATGACAGAAACTGAGAATCTATCCACCAAGTACAATCCCCAAGAAGTAGAAGCCGGGCGTTACCAAGATTGGTTAGAGCATGACCGTTTTAAACCAAGCGGCAACAAAGAAGCAAAACCTTATTCTATCGTGATTCCACCACCAAACGTAACAGGAAAATTGCACTTAGGTCATGCCTGGGATACCACGTTACAAGACATCATCATTCGTCAAAAACGGATGCAAGGGTATGACACCTTATGGCTGCCAGGAATGGACCATGCCGGGATCGCTACCCAAGCCAAAGTAGAAGAAAAGCTGCGGGAACAAGGAATTTCTCGCTATGACCTTGGTCGGGAAAAATTTGTTGAACAAGTATGGGATTGGAAAGAAGAATATGCCGGTCACATTCGGGAACAATGGGCGAAACTAGGGTTATCCCTAGACTATAGCCGTGAACGGTTCACATTAGATGATGGATTATCCGAAGCGGTTCGTAAAGTTTTCGTGACGCTATATGAAAAAGGCTTGATCTATCGTGGCGAGTACATCATCAACTGGGATCCACAAGCCCGCACGGCATTATCTGATATTGAAGTGATCCACAAAGACATCGAAGGTGCTTTTTACCACATGTCTTACGAATTAGCAGATGGCAGCGGTGTGGTGGAGATCGCAACGACTCGCCCAGAAACGATGTTGGGGGATACAGCAGTCGCGGTTCATCCAGAAGATGAACGCTATCAAGCATTGATTGGTAAGAAAGTGATCTTGCCTTTGGTCAATAAAGAGATCCCAATCATCGCTGATGAGTACGTGGACCAAGAATTTGGAACAGGGGTCGTAAAAATCACTCCTGCCCATGACCCGAATGACTTCGAGGTCGGTAACCGCCATGACCTACCACGGGTCAATGTCATGAATGATGACGGAACAATGAATGACTTAGCAGGTACCTATGCAGGCATGGATCGATTTGCTGCTCGCAAGCAAATCGTGAAAGATTTAGAGGCGTTAGGTCGTCTAATCAAAATCGAAAAAATGGTCCATAGCGTAGGTCACTCAGAACGGACAGGCGTAGTAGTCGAACCTCGTTTATCGACACAATGGTTCGTAAAAATGGAACCATTAGCAAAACAAGCCATCGACAACCAAGAAACCGACGATGCGGTGGACTTTTATCCGCCACGTTTCAACCAAACATTCTTACGTTGGATGGAAAATGTCCATGACTGGGTTATCTCTCGTCAGTTGTGGTGGGGCCATCAAATCCCAGCTTGGTACCACAAAGAAACGGGGGAAATGTATGTAGGACTTGAAGCGCCAGCAGATGCCGAAAATTGGCAGCAAGATCCAGACGTATTGGATACATGGTTTAGTTCTGCTTTATGGCCGTTTTCAACGATGGGGTGGCCAGATGAAAACAATGAAGATTTCCAACGCTACTTCCCAACGAATACATTAGTAACTGGTTACGACATCATTTTCTTCTGGGTAAGCCGTATGATTTTCCAAAGTTTGGAATTTACTGGCAAACGACCATTTGAAAATGTCTTGATCCACGGATTGATCCGTGATGAACAAGGTCGCAAAATGAGTAAGTCTCTTGGAAACGGGATCGATCCGATGGAAGTCATTGAACAATACGGTGCTGATGCATTGCGTTGGTTCTTATCAAATGGCTCTGCACCGGGACAAGACGTGCGTTTCAGCTATGAGAAAATGGATGCTGCTTGGAACTTCATCAATAAAATTTGGAATGCTTCCCGTTTTGTCTTAATGAATGTCAGCGAAATGACTGCAGAAGACATTGATTTTTCTGGTGAAAAATCAGTGGCGGATCGTTGGATCTTGACGCGCTTGAATGAAACGATTGAAAAAGTCACTGACCTTTTTGAACGCTTCGAATTTGGTGAAGCAGGTCGTCAATTATACAACTTTATCTGGGATGATTTCTGTGACTGGTACATTGAAATGTCGAAAGAAACGTTATACGGTGACAATGAAGCAGCGAAACAAGTTAATAAGAGCATCTTAGTCCATGTTCTTGATCAAATTTTACGCTTGTTGCACCCAATCATGCCATTTGTTACAGAAGAAATCTGGAGCAAGCTGCCGCATACAGGGGAATCATTAGTCGTTGCTGAGTATCCACAAGTGGCTCCAGAATGGACGGATGAAAAAGCGGCGCAAGGGATGGAAGTGTTGAAAGAATTGATTCGTTCGGTTCGAAACATCCGAGCAGAAGTAAATACACCACTTTCGAAACCAATCACTTTGCTGATCCAAGCAAATGAGCCTGAGATCGAAGAATTCTTGATCGCTAACAAAAACTATATCGAACGCTTCTGTAATCCAGAAGAACTAGAAATCTCTAACAGCTTGCAAGCCCCTGAATTGGCGATGTCTGCCATCCTATCAGGTGCGACGATCTACTTGCCACTAGCTGGGTTGATCAACATTGAAGAAGAAATCGCGCGTTTGGAGAAAGAACTAGCGAAGTTCACCCAAGAAGTTCAACGGGTACAAGGCAAACTGGCGAATGAACGCTTCGTTGCCAATGCACCAGAGGAAGTCGTGGCACAAGAACGCAGCAAAGAAGCCGATTATCTTGAAAAACAAAAAGCCGTTCAAGAACGGATCGAACAATTACGCACAATCCAATAGGATGAGCACATCATACGCAAACAAGCATCTTTCGGAGATGCTTGTTTTTGCTTATTCAATAGAAACAGGGCGAACAATTTTCTCGTTTAAAGGAAAGAAATTGGGAAAGCCGTTCATTTTTTGTTAAAATAGGAGCGAGGTGAGCGAGATGACAAGCGAAGAAGCAACAGCGTGGATCCATTCGCGTTTGACATTTGGGCAAAGACCTGGATTGATGCGTGTCGAAGCATTATTAAAACGGATGGGTAATCCTGAAAAAAAGGTGACCATGATCCATATCGCCGGTACGAATGGCAAAGGATCGACCGTCAGTTATTTGCGTAGTCTTTTAGAAGAAGCTGGGCAGCAAGTGGGGACCTTTACTTCCCCACACATTGAAGCGTTCAATGAACGAATTGAAATCAACGGACAATTTATATCAGATGAGGACTTGGTCGCTTGGGTGGAAAAAATCCAGCCGCTGGTTGCTGAAATTGATCGCGATGAAACGTTGACGGGCATTACCCAGTTCGAGATCATTACCGCTATGGCATTAGGCTATTTTGAAGAAAAAAAGGTCGATGTTGCGATTATTGAAGTTGGCTTAGGGGGACTCTTAGATAGTACCAACGTTATTTCTCCTATTTTGACCGCGATCACGACGATCGGCATGGATCACATGGATGTCTTAGGGGATACCATTGAAGCGATCGCTGCCCATAAGGCAGGGATCATCAAGCCGCAAACACCCCTTGTTACTGGCAATATCGTTGAAAGTGCGCTTTCGGTGATCGATTTGAAAGCTACAGAAGCACAGGCACCCGCTTATCATGCAGGGCAAGAGTACCGTGTGACCTATCGTCGTCCCGATGAAGAATGGGGCGAATTATTTGATTTTGAAAATGAGCATGGCAAAATCAAAGGATTGAAAACACCGATGTTAGGCCGCCATCAACCAGAAAATGCCGGTGTTGCGATCCAATTATACAGCCTGTATTGCGACCTGCGGCAACTGCCCTTTTCGGCCAAAGAGATTCGCAATGGCTTGCGAAAAGCCTATTGGCCCGCGCGGATGGAACGAATCAGTAGTGAGCCACTAGTGATTATCGATGGTGCCCATAACGTACACGCCATGGCTCGTTTAGTAGATACGATGAAAGAAGAGTTCAGCGACTATCGCATCCATGTACTGTTTTCAGCGCTTGAAACCAAAAACGTCAATGAGATGCTTCAGCAATTGCTATCGATTCCCCAAGCCGAGATTTATTTAACGACCTTCGATTTTCCCAAAGCACTGCATTTGGCAGACGGCTATCAGGAACTCGATGAAAAACGAATCTCAACCGTTTCTTTATGGCAGTTTGGCTTGGCAGAATTATTAGAAAAAATGACCAATGAAGATTTGCTGCTGGTGACAGGATCCTTGTATTTTGTTTCAGAAGTTCGTGAATTGTTGTTGGCAATAGGAGGAAGAAATGGCTAAGTTACGTGGTGTGATTTTCGATATGGACGGCTTGATTTTTGACACGGAGCTGCTTTATTACCAAGCGACTCAAATCGTGGCTGATCAAATGGGTATTCCCTATACAAAAGAGTTATACCTAGCCTATGTAGGTGTTTCGGATGAAGAAGTCTGGGCAGCTTATCATGAGAGATTCGATGAAGCCTTTGGTCATCAGATGATTGAAGAATTTATTCAAGCGGCTTTTCAGCAAACGTTGGAAATGTTCCAACGGGGCGAGGCTGAATTGAAGCCGGGGATCCACGAGTTATTGCATTATCTTGATGAGAAAAAGATTCCCCGAGTGTTGGCGTCTAGTAACCAGCGCAAAGTGATCGACACCTTGCTGGAAGCAGCAGACTTAACGGCGGAATTTCCTAAGATCGTCTGCTTTGATGATGTCACACGGGCAAAACCAGATCCTGAGATTTTTGAAAAAGCTCATGCATTACTGGCGGTACCAAAAGAAGAATTGGTGATCCTTGAGGATTCGGCTAACGGTATTCATGCTGCTCATGGGGCTGGGATCTCAGTCATTATGATTCCCGATTTGATCGCGCCGACGACCATCATTGAAGAAAAAGTCTTGAAAGTCTTGCCTTCACTAGAGGATGTCCCAGATTTTCTAGAAACGGCTTTTTCGATTTAACTGTGATTTTTTGCGCATCTTATTCATGAAATACTCTCTCCTTTGCGTATCTTTTATTAGACCGACGCAAAGGAGTTTTTTTATGATCAATGAAACAGAGATTCCCCAAAGCTCGTTTCCACGAGAGCGCTTAGTGCAATATGGGGTTGATGCCCTTTCGAACCAAGAACTGTTGGCAATTTTGTTGCGGACTGGCTCACGGCCCCTAAATGTCTTGGAATTAGCGGCTAGTGTCTTGAATCGTTTTGAAGAATTGTATGAATTAAAAGAAGCGACAATCGATGAATTACAAGAAATTCGCGGCGTCGGACAAATCAAAGCCATCGAGATCAAAGCGATGATTGAATTAGGTGTGCGGATCCAGCGGTCTGTTCAACCAAAGTACGGCAAGATCAACTCCAGTATGGCGATCGCTCATCAGCTGATCCAAGAATTAAAAGACTTTCGTCAGGAGCACTTGCTCGGGATTTATTTGAATACCAAAAATGAGATCATTCAAAAAAAGACGATCTTCATCGGATCGTTGAATCAGTCGATCGCTCACCCACGGGAGATTTTTCATTGGGCGGTACGCTACAGTGCCGCACGAGTGATCGTCGTTCACAACCACCCAAGTGGAAGTCCTCAAGCCTCAGAGGCAGATCTGCTGTTTACACGCCGCTTGATCAAGTGCGGAGACTTGATGGGGATCGAACTACTGGATCATTTAATTATTGGCGACAATGCCTATGTTAGTTTGCGAGAAGAAGGCCTCTGGCATCAAGAAATTTGCTGACACAACGGCTAATTTGCGAACATTATTAAAAATAAAGGTGAATTGTCTAATCGTCTGTCTTGCAAAAAAATACGGGCAAGTGTAAAATATTATTGTAATTTTGTTTGCTGAATAGATGTTGAAACGCACGTTAGGCCTCTATCGCACAAAGGCAATGTTACACATAATTAAGTGCTTATGCACGAGGAGGTTTTTTTATAATGGAACAAGGTACAGTAAAATGGTTCAATGCTGAAAAAGGGTTTGGTTTTATCTCTCGCGAAGACGGTACAGACGTATTTGTACACTTTTCAGCGATCCAAGGTGAAGGATTCAAAACTTTAGAAGAAGGTCAAGCAGTAACTTTCGACGTGGAAGATTCTGATCGTGGACCTCAAGCAGTTAACGTAAACAAAGCGTAAGCTTTCAAACAAACTGCCAGTAAGAGCACTTTGAAATCAAAAACCCAAAAGACCATCGATTCGATGGTCTTTTTTTTGCTTTTTGCAACGGAAAGGAAAAAGGGGAGTTCCCAGTAACCTGAGAACTCCCCTTGCATGTGAGACTATAAATCATCCGGTGTCATGATCATTGAAAGGATCATTGGATGACGCTCGGTTTTTTCAAATAGGAATGGCTGTAACGCCGATGACATCGCTTCTCTTAATTTGTGTTCTGTTGGGTCTGGTTGGTTCAAGACTTCTCGCAACGCACGGAAGAGAATTTGTTGGGCTTCGTTGATCATCTCGCCGGATTCCCGCATGTAAACAAACCCACGAGAAAGAATATCTGGTCCAGCAAGAACTTCTTTCTTCGCCACATCGACTGTCGCTACCGCTAAGACGAGGCCTTCTTCTGAAAGAATACGACGATCTCGTAAGACGACATTTCCGATATCACCGATACCGCTGCCGTCAACATAAACATCATTGGCATTGAAATGACCAGCCAAGCGAGCGGTATCCGCTGTTAAGGCCAACATGTCACCATTTTCCATAATGAAACAATTTTCTTTTGGTACACCGACATCTTGTGCCAACTGGGTGTGGATGTTCAGCATCCGAAATTCCCCGTGGACAGGCATGAAGAATTTTGGCTTCATTAGACGCAACATCAGTTTTTGTTCTTCTTGGCCACCGTGACCAGAAGTATGGATGTTGTTCAATTTGCCATGGATCACGTTTGCGCCAGCTTCCAACAGCAAGTTAATCAGCTGATTGACACTCGTGGTATTTCCTGGAATCGGTGAGCTTGAGAAAATCACGGTATCATCTGGGTGAATTTGGATTTGACGGTGAGTCCCGTTGGCAATCCGACTCAAAGCAGCCATCGGCTCTCCTTGAGAACCCGTACAAAGGATCATCGTTTCATTTGCAGGCAAACGATTGATCTCATGAGATTCCACAAATGTACCATCTGGCACCTTGATATAGCCAAGGCGCTGTCCGTTGACGATCGCATTTTCCATACTGCGTCCAAAAACGGCGATTTTACGTCCAGTCGCAACCGCCGCATCTGCAGCTTGTTGGAGCCGGAATATATTGGAAGCAAAGCTGGCAAAAATGATCCGACCATCGATTTTTTCAAAAATCTTTTGAATCGAGCTGCCGATCGTTTTTTCTGATTTGGTAAAGGTTGGAATTTCTGCATTGGTACTATCGGAAAGGAGGCAAAGGACGCCTTCTTCACCAATTTTTGCCATTTTGTGCAAGTTTGCTGGTTCGCCCACAGGCGTAAAGTCAAACTTGAAATCGCCAGTTGCGACGATATTGCCAGAAGGCGTTTTGACAACGACACCTAAAGCATCAGGGATACTGTGGGTCGTTCGGAAGAAGCTGATGGACGTTTTACGGAAACGAATCACCGTATCTTCATTGATTTCGTGTAATTCCGCGTCCCGCAATAAGCCATGCTCATCTAATTTGTTGGTGATCAAAGCAAGTGCCAATGGTCCCGCATAGATCGGGATATTGGCTTCCCGCAACAAGTAAGGGATTCCGCCAATATGGTCTTCGTGACCATGAGTAACGATCAAGCCTTTGACTTTCGGTAAATTTTGAACGATGTAGCTATAATCGGAAATGACATAGTCGATCCCAAGCAGTTCATCTTCGGGGAATTTGATTCCCGCGTCAATTAAGATGATCTCATCTTGGAATTGAACCCCATAACAGTTTTTTCCGATTTCGCCAAGTCCACCGACGCCGAATACGCCGGTCTCATTATTTTTCAGCGAAACTTTCATCTTAAAACTCCGCTAATTTGAAATCAGCGTTTTCTTTTTCGTAAGCTAAATGTTTTTCATCTAGTTCTTGAACGAACTCGATGTTGTATGGGGTATTTTGTTCCACTAGACGGCGTGCGATCACTGCATCGTCTGCTTCAATGTACAAAGAGTGGGTTTGTTCTCTCTTTGGGTTGCGGTCTTTTGTTTCTTGGTAATAAATTTTGTAAATCATATCTTTTCTCCTTTATCTGCTTTTCGCAGTAGTCTATTTGGTTGATGAATTCGCTGCATCAAAAAATCGAGGTCCGAATAAAGTGACCTGAAAAGAAGGCTTCGAGAGCCGCTGCATGCTTTTTTCAGACAATCGTTGTGAGAAAAAAGAGAAAGCCTCGTCTTTGCTTTCCAAATGTCGTCATAAAAAATTCACCGGGTTTGTAAGTCGTTCCACTACAAGTATCCCTAGTTTATCACAGAAAAACGAATAAGTATAGAAACACGTCATTTTTGAAAAGGCTTACTGAAAGAAAATGAAACGACTATTTCCGAAGTTTACTTTTTTTCGTTGAAAGTGCATTACAATAAGAATATTCCTATGCTATAGTAGAAGTAATGAAGTAAAAAAGGAGGGGATTTTTTGAAATTAATGTGGCACTATACGATGAGAAACAAAAAACTGCTGGTTTTTAATTTCATCTGTGTTTTTGGTTTTATTTTGATTGAATTAGGTTTGCCGACGTTATTGGCAAGAATGATCGACAAAGGGATCGCCGCTGGTGATCGCGACTACATATGGAAAATGGGTGCGGCGATGATCGCGATCACCATTGTGGGGATCACGATGAACATTTTGTTAGGCTATTTCACGTCACGTATCACCACTAACATTGTGGCAGATATTCGTGACGATCTTTTTGAAAAAGTCCAAGGCTATTCACATACTGAATATGAAAAAATCGGGGTTTCATCATTGATCACCCGTGTGACCAATGATGCGTATCAAATCATGCTGTTTATGCAAAGCATCTTACGGACGGGTTTGATGACACCCATGATGTTTGTGGTCAGCTTGTACATGGTCATGCGGACAAGTACACAACTAGGATTATATGTCTTGGGGGCATTGCCGATATTGCTAATGGCAGTCATCGCCATTGCCAAAATCTCGGAACCATTATCCACCAAGCAACAAGCCAATCTAGATAAAATCAATGGCATTTTGCGGGAAAATCTCTCTGGTTTACGAGTGATCCGTGCCTTCGTCAATGAAAAATTTGAAGAAAAACGCTTTGGCAAAGTCAACCAAGCCTATGCGTCTAGTTCTCGCAGCTTGTTTCGCTTGATGGCAACGGCACAACCGGGCTTTTTCTTCTTATTCAATATCGTGATGATCTTGATTATTTGGACGGGAAGTATTCAAATCGATCAAGGGCAACTGCAAGTCGGTGACTTGATTGCGTTTATCGAATACATCTTCCATGCGCTGTTTTCTTTCATGCTGTTTGCGACCGTCTTTACGATGTATCCACGAGCGGCGGTTTCTGCTCGCCGAATCCAAGAAGCGTTAGATGCGACTTCTGAAATCAAAGAGTCAGAACAGCCAGTGACAGAAACTAAGACAAAAGGTTTCTTGGAATTTAAAAATGTTACCTTTGCTTATCCGGGACATGCCCAAAGTCCAGTGATTCGTAATGTTAGCTTTACCGCTTCACCAGGTGAAACTGTGGCGTTTATCGGTAGTACCGGGAGCGGGAAATCGACCTTGATCCAATTGATTCCGCGTTTTTACGACGTCAGTGAAGGCCAAGTCTTGGTGGATGGCGTTGACGTTCGGGATTACAGTTTAACGACTTTGCGCAACAAGATCGGGTTTATCCCTCAAAAAGCGTTGCTATTTACAGGGACGATCGCAGAAAACCTGCGCTATGGGAAAGAAGATGCCACGCAAGCAGAGCTGGAACGAGCAGCCGAGATTGCGCAAGCGGCCGATTTCATTTCTCGCACACCAGATGGCTTTGATGCTCATTTGGCAGAAGGCGGAAGCAACTTCTCTGGCGGACAAAAACAACGTCTAGCGATTGCCCGTGCGGTGATTCGCCAACCAGAGATCTATATTTTTGATGATAGTTTTTCTGCATTGGATTACCAAACGGATGCAAAATTGCGGGCACGTTTGAAAAAAGAAACCACGGAATCGACCGTTTTGATCGTTGCTCAACGAGTAGGAACGATCATGAATGCCGATAAGATCGTCGTCTTGAATGAAGGCGATGTGGTTGGGATCGGTACCCACAAAGAACTGCTGCAAACTTGTCCAGTATACTACGACATTGCGGCGTCACAATTATCAGAGGAGGAGTTGGCACAATGAAAGCAATCTCTTCTTTAAAACGGTTAGGTGCTTACATCAAACCATACAAAGTACAATTTATCCTAGTCTTGCTGTTTACAGTTGCAACCGTCGGCTTCAATGCGGCAATGCCGTATGTTTCTGGATTGCCGACGACAGAGATCAGCCGCAACATCGCTGCAGGCGAAGGCGTTAATTTTGATTACGTGATCCTTTGCTTGATCTGGATCGCAGTCGTTGGTGTCGGTTACTGTTTCTCACAATTGATGTCAGGGCTGCTGATCACCAACGTTGTCCAATCTGCGATGCGAGATTTGCGGCAAGACATTGAAGAAAAAATCAATCGTCTGCCCGTTTCTTACTTCGACCGCAACCAGCAAGGGAATATCCTGTCAAGGGTGACCAATGACGTGGATGCCGTCAGCGGTGCGATGCAGCAAGCCTTGATCGGGATCGTCAATGCCTTCTTAGGAATCATTATGGCGGTTTCTATGATGTTTTATATCAATACTTACATGGCGTTGGTTTCATTGATCATGATCCCAGCCTCCTTATTAATTTCTCGCACAATCGTCAAAAAGTCGCAAAAGGACTTCCAAGGCATGCAAAATGCGTTAGGAGATCTGAACGGCTACGTACAAGAAAACATGACTGGATTCAGTGTGTTGAAAGTGTATGGACGGGAAAAGCAAACACTTGAAGGGTTTAAAAACGTTAACCACCAGTTGCGCTATTACGGTTTTCGTTCTGCCTTTGTGTCAGGATTGATGATGCCACTGGTGCAAATGACCGCTTACTTTACCTATATCGCAATGGCAGTCATGGGTAGTTTTTACGTGATCAGCGGCGTGATCGTTGTTGGTCAGCTGCAAGCGTTCATTCAATACATTTGGCAAGTCAGTCAGCCAATGGGGAACATTACCCAGTTGTCTTCCGTCTTACAAAGTGCCTCAGCAGCAGCAAAACGGGTCTTTGAAATCTTAGATGAGGAAGAAGAGCCAGTCAATCGAACCGATATCCAATTACCGGAACAAATCAGAGGCGACGTGACCTTTGAACATGTCGGCTTTGCTTATGATCCGAAAAAACCATTGATCAAAGACTTGAACTTTGAAGTCAAAGCTGGACAAACTGTGGCGATCGTTGGACCAACAGGTGCTGGGAAAACGACCTTGATCAATTTGTTGATGCGTTTTTATGATGTCAATGAAGGGGCCATCAAGATCGACGGCATCGACACGAAGAAGATGGAACGTCACGATGTCCGCTCACTGTTTGGGATGGTTTTACAAGATGCGTGGTTGTATGAAGGCACGATCGGCGATAACATTCGCTTTGGGAAATTAGATGCCACCGATTATGAAGTCGTTGATGCAGCGAAAACCGCCAATGTGGATCACTTCATTCGTACGATGCCAGATGGCTACGAGATGATCATCAATTCTGAAGGCGACAATGTCTCTTTGGGACAAAAACAATTGTTGACCATCGCCCGGGCAGTCATCTCTGATCCGAAGATTTTGATTCTCGATGAAGCCACCAGTTCGGTAGATACCCGCTTAGAAGCGCTGATTCAAAAAGCAATGGATAAAGTGATGGAAGGTCGTACCAGCTTTGTGATCGCCCATCGTTTGTCAACGATTCGTGAAGCGGATCTGATCTTAGTGATGGATCAAGGGTCGATCATTGAAAAAGGCAATCACGAGACCTTGTTGGCAGCTGGCGGCTTTTATAGCCAACTGTATCAAAGTCAATTTTCAGAAGAAGCCGAGTAAGCCGAAAAGAGCGTCCAGTCTGACTGGCGCTCTTTTTGCATTGTAGCAAGGGTGGTGCTATAGTGAAAAAAGAAAGCGCAGATCCGTTTATGGATTGGAAGGAGAAGTTGATGGACAAAGAACAATCAGGGAATGAAACCCCAAAAACAGTTTCGCCCGCCTCGCCGCAAGCGACACCTTGTTTTGTGGCAAAAAATGCGACGATCGTAGGAAACGTGACTCTAGGAAAAGATAGTACGGTCTGGTTTCAAGCAGTGATTCGAGGCGATGCCAATCGAATCGAAATCGGCGCGCGTACCAATATTCAAGATGGAACGATCATCCACGTTGATCACGATGCCCCGACGATCGTTGAAGACGATGTGACTGTTGGGCATCAGTGTATGCTCCATGGCTGTACCATCAAAAAAGGGGCTCTGGTCGGCATGAGCTCGATCGTTTTGAATCATGCCGTGATCGGCGAAAATAGTTTGTTAGGTGCCGGTTCGTTAGTGACGGAAGGAACCGTCATTCCTCCTAATGTGTTGGCGTTTGGTCGTCCGGCACGAGTGATCCGCCCGTTGACAGAAGAAGAGATCGCCAAAAATCAGGCAAACATCACGCATTACGTGGAAAATGGGCATGCTTACCAACAAGGCCAATATGGCGAAGTCTGACGATGAACCAAAAGACGCAAAAAGGTGTACGAATTGCTTCGTACACCTTTTTATGCAAGCTTATTTCAATTTGTTTGATTCCATGATCTCGTCGATCAAGCCGTAGTCTTTGGCTTCTTGTGCGGTCATGAAGTTGTCGCGATCGGTATCGCGTTCAATCACTTCGATTGGTTGACCAGTACGTTCTGACAAGATTTTGTTCAGACGTTCGCGGGTTGCCAAAATGTGGCGGGCAGCAATTTCGATTTCAGTTGCTTGACCTTGTGCGCCACCTAATGGTTGGTGAATCATGATTTCGGCATTTGGTAACGCAAAGCGTTTGCCTTTTTCGCCAGCGGTCAATAAGAATGAACCCATAGAAGCAGCCATCCCCATAACGATGGTTTGGACATCGGCTTTGATAAAGTTCATGGTATCAAAGATCGCTAGACCAGCAGTAACGCTTCCGCCAGGCGAGTTGATGTACAAGTAGATGTCTTTTTCAGAATCTTGCGCGTCTAAGAATAAAAGCTGAGCAATGATCGAGTTTGCTAAGTCATCGGTTACTTGACCACTCAACATAATGATCCGGTCTTTTAATAGACGAGAATAGATGTCATACGCTCTTTCACCGCGAGATGATTGTTCAATGACAGTAGGAATTAAATTCATAGTGATAGTCCTCCTAAAAATCGTTATAGATATAGTTTAGCATAAAGTTTTCGCAATATCTAAGAGATAGTATACCGATTAGGTCAAGAAAGGTCAAATAAAAAGTTCGTTATCTTTTTTGCGAAACTTTCAAATATGATACAATATTAAAAAAGGAATGAGGAAGGATCGAAGAATGGCAGTAGCAATAGCAGGTTTGATTGGCGTCTTAGTGGGCGCATTGTTAGTAACCATCATTTTTAATTTACGCATACGGTATGAGGAACAAAAAGAAAAACAACGCCGTTTGTTGGAGCATAAAGTCAAAGAAATCGAAACGCTGGTTTTATTGAATCAAAAAATCAGTGAGATTCTACAAAAACGGGTCATGCTGATGGATGAGTATGTCAGCTTTGATGCCTTTGACGACTGTTATATCACCATCGATGATTTTGCCTATCTACAATCTTTTGCGGCGCAAAACAGTTTTTATCTACCGAATTTTTTCTTGGAAGAATTTTTCAAAAAAATCGGGACACGTCGGGTGATTTTGTCGCCAGAGGAAACCGTTAAGATCGGTGGGTATACGTATAAAGGCGGTCGGATCATTATGGAAAATTTCCTTGATCAATTGGTTGAAATGGTCAATGAGCGTAAAAACCAAATGAAAAACATGACGAGCGAACCGTTGACCTATTTTTCAAAAACGATTTGATTCTTCTGGTCAGTCGGTCGCCTTGGTTAAGGTAACCAAACCATAGTATCGACGATTGCACTTTTTCAACTGATCACACACACTCTTACTGCGATCATAGTAAGAGTGTTTTTCTTTGACCGAAACAAAGCGCTGTCCCCTTAAAAGGATCAAAACAAACAGAGGCTTTTTGGTTCTAGCAGATTCCATGGTAAAATAAAGAGTGAGAATGGAGTGAAAGAATGATGGTACAAATCGTTGCCCACCGCGGGAGTAGCGGCAACCGACCTGAAAACACGCTACCGGCATTCGCGGAAGCGGTGCGGGTCAAAGCTGATATCATTGAGTTAGATGTACATCTATCAAAAGATGGCGGCTTGATCGTCATGCATGATGAAACGGTTGATCGAACGACCAACGGCAAAGGTCGGATCTGTGACCTGACGGTTGCTGAACTAAAAGAACTCAATGCCGGCAGCTGGTTTTCTGAGGAATTCCAAGCCGCCAAAGTCCCCACGCTAAAAGAAGTGTTGGATTTACTTGCAGCGAAGAATTATCGTGGCATTTTGACGATCGAATTAAAAACCGATCATTATGAGTATGAAGGAATCGAAGCCAAAGTATCCGATTTATTGAATAGCCAAGAATGGCCTTTTACTCATTGGTATTGTTCCTTTAATATCGAGACTTTGGATCGGATGCATGCGATCGAACCGGATGCGATCCTTGATTTTATTATGGGACGCGGGGAAGACAAACCACCGTTGGCGCTCAGCCGACCGTATATCGAAGGAATTCATCCGGCCTATCGCTGGGTCCAAGAGACAGCAACGGTCTTGACTGATTTTCCGATTGCGATCCGTCCGTGGACTGTCGATGAAGAAGCGGCGATTCGCACCTGCTTGGCTTTGGGGTTGACCGGGATCATCACCGATTTTCCAGAAAACGCTCGGGCAATTGTGCAGCAGGTCCGCGAGGAAACAAAAGGATGAAAAAAGTCTTAGTGATCGTGGGACCGACCGCAGTCGGTAAAACCGCCTTGAGTATCCAATTAGCTCAAAAATACCATGGGGAGATCATCAGCGGGGATTCCATGCAAATTTATCGACAATTAGATATCGGTACCGCCAAAGTGACGAAGGAAGAAATGGCAGGGATTCCTCATCATTTGATCGATATTCGTGCAATGACGGAAACGTATTCTGCGGCTGATTTCCAGCAAATGGGGCGTGAGGCCATTGAGACGATCCAGCAGCAAGGAAAGCTGCCGATCGTTGTGGGGGGGACAGGGCTATACATCCAAGCGCTTTTGTATGACTTTCGTTTAGGGGCAGAAGAAGGCGACCCAACGATTCGTCAGCGCTATGAACAAGAAGCAGCAGCCATCGGCAAAGAAGCTCTATGGAAAAAGCTGCAGGCGGTCGATCCCTTGGCAGCAGCGAAGATCCACTACAACAATGAGCGGAAAGTGATTCGTGCGTTGGAGGTTTTTGAAATGACTGGCGAAAGTATTGCTGCACCAAAAGAAACACCGCAAGTTTTGTACGATTTCTTCATGATCGGTTTAACCACTGAGCGAGAATTGTTATACCAGCGAATCAATCAGCGAGTGGACTTAATGATGGATCAAGGTTTGATCGAAGAAGCAAAAGCTGTTTTGCAGTATCCAGAAACGCAAGCCGCCAAAGGGATCGGCTACAAGGAATTTTTGCCCTATTTTCACGGGCAGGCCACATTGGATGAAACAATTGAGCAAATCAAGCAAAACTCACGCCGCTATGCCAAGCGGCAGCTGACGTGGTTCAATAACCGAGCACAGCCCCGATGGATTGATTTAGTGAGACAGCCTGAAGAACAACGTACCCTTGAAACAGAAATCAACCAATGGTTGGAGGAGAAAAGATGAGCCAAGAACGTGTGATTCTTGTCGGAGTAGAAACGGAGAAAAACTATCTTCATTTTGATTCGTCAATGAAAGAATTGAAAAGCTTAACAAAAACCGCCAATGGTGAAGTTGTTTTTTCACTGGTGCAAAAACGGCAGCAAGTCGATCGACAAACCGTGATTGGCAAGGGGAAAGTTGCGGAATTGCAGCAGTTGGCAGAAGCACATGAAGCAGATCTAGTGATCTTCAATCATGAACTGACACCAAGGCAAAGCCAGTTGATCGGTGATGCGCTAGAAGTGCCAGTGATTGATCGCGTCCAGCTGATCCTCGATATTTTTGCGATGCGTGCCCGTTCCAAAGAAGGAAAGCTACAAGTAGAATTGGCGCAGCTGGATTATTTGCTTCCACGTTTGATAGGGCAAGGAAAGAACATGTCTCGGCTAGGGGGCGGAATCGGAACGAGAGGGCCAGGGGAAACCAAGCTGGAGACCGATCGTCGACACATCCGCAACCGCATCACCATCATCAAACGGGAATTGAAGGAAGTGGCCGCCCATCGAGAACGGACACGCCAAAAGCGCAAAGACAGCCAAGTCTTTCAAATGGGCTTGATTGGTTATACCAATGCCGGAAAATCAACTATTTTAAATATTTTAACCAGTGCGGATACCTATGAACAAGACCAGCTGTTCGCAACACTCGATCCTTTGACGAAACGCTGGCGGATGCCGGAAGGATTTGAAGTCACCATTACCGATACGGTTGGCTTTATCCAAGAATTGCCGACCCAATTGATCGATGCGTTTCATTCCACACTGGAAGAAAGTCAAAACATGGACTTCTTGCTGCATGTCGTCGATGCCAGTTCCGAAGAACGGGTTCAGCAAGAGGAGACCGTCTTGAAGTTAATGGAAGAACTTTCTTTGACCCAATTACCGATGTTGACGGTCTATAATAAGGCGGATCGCATCGACGCCGATCAGTTTGTCCCAACGCTCTTTCCCAACGTCTTGATTTCGGCAAAGAGTACCAAAGGCAAAGAACGCTTGACTCAGGCGATCAAAATGGAATTGATGCAGATCATGCAGCCTTATCATCTAGTGCTGCAAGCCGATGAAGGCAATGCGCTGAATCGTTTAAAACGGGAGTCACTAGTTTTGAGCAATGCCTTCGATGAAGCAACACAGACCTATCATATCAAAGGATTTGCGCTTGAGGATACCTATCCACTACGCAGAATGGCGCAAGAACAGGAATAAGCAGAAACGGTGCAACCGATGCACCGTTTTTTTGTCGTGACAAAATTATGAAGTATAAGTGGTTTGGCTTGCTTTGAACGCAAAAACCGAACATTTTTGGCTAAAGCACCATTTCTTCCATAAAAACAACTGCTTGAACATACGATCAAATCAAGGACCTAATGAAAAAATCAAAAAAATTTGCATTCATGTCACTTTTTCTAACATGAGGGGTTGACACGCAAAAAAAGAATTGGTATAGTTTCCATAAAGTTACGCAGCATCATTGAAACGGAGGGGAGCCAAGTTATGCGGGAAAAAGAATTGCGGCGCTCAATGTCAGTCTTTCCTATCGGAACAGTCATGAAATTGACCGATCTCACCGCCCGTCAAATTCGTTATTACGAAGAACAAGAATTGATCCACCCGGAACGCAGCGATGGCAATCGACGCATGTATTCGCTGAATGATATTGATACCTTGCTAGAGATCAAAGACTATCTTTCCGATGGACTGAACATGGCTGGGATCAAACGAGTTTATGAAATGAAAGTTGCCAAAGAAAAAGAAGCGAAGAACAAACCGCCGCTGACCGATGAAGATGTTCGTCGAATTTTTTATGATGAACTCTTGGCTCAAGGTGGATTGAATCAACAACAGCCATACCAGCAAAAAGGTCCACGAATGTAGAACACTTGTAGATCATTGCTGTGATATAAAAAAAGAATTGGGAAAAAGGAAGGGATACTATGCCAAAATTTGAAAGAACTGCCGAAGACATCAAACAAATCGTAAAGGATGAGAACGTGCGCTTTTTACGCTTGATGTTTACTGATATTTTAGGAACAAACAAGAACGTTGAAGTACCTGTAAGTCAATTAGATAAAGTACTGGAAAACAAAATGATGTTTGACGGTTCTTCTATTGAAGGATTTGTCCGTATTGAAGAAAGTGACATGTATCTGTATCCTGATTTGTCGACATGGATGATCTTCCCTTGGGAAAGTGAACATGGCAAAGTGGCTCGTTTGATCTGTGATATCTACAATCCAGATGGCACCCCATTTGCAGGCGACCCTCGCGGCAATTTAAAACGGGCATTAGCGGACATGCAATCCCTTGGCTTTACTTCTTTCAATCTTGGACCAGAACCAGAATTTTTCCTATTCAAATTAGATGAAGCAGGCGAAATCACAACGGAATTAAACGACAAAGGCGGCTACTTCGATTTTGCCCCAACCGATCTAGGGGAAAACTGCCGTCGCGATATCGTATTAGAATTAGAAAGCCTTGGCTTTGAAGTTGAAGCGTCTCACCATGAGGTAGCACCAGGGCAACACGAGATCGATTTTAAATATGCGGATGCAGTGGAAGCATGTGACAACATCCAAACCTTCAAACTTGTCGTGAAAACTATTGCTCGTAAACACGGCTTGCATGCAACCTTCATGCCAAAACCATTATTCGGCATCAACGGTTCAGGCATGCACTGCAACATGTCCTTGTTCAAAGGCGATGAAAATGTCTTCTTTGATGAAGAAGGGCCAATGCAATTAAGCCAAACAGCGTATCACTTCTTAGGCGGTTTGATCGAACACGCCCGTGCTTACACAGCTGTCTGCAACCCAACCGTCAACTCTTACAAACGCTTAGTGCCAGGTTACGAAGCGCCTGTATACGTGGCATGGTCAGGACGCAACCGTTCACCATTGATTCGGGTACCAGAATCAAGAGGCTTGTCAACGCGTTTGGAATTGCGTTCGGTTGACCCATCAGCCAACCCATACTTAGCAATGGCTGTTTTACTGCAAGCAGGACTTGATGGCGTTAGACGTGAGTTGACACCACCACCAGCAGTCGACCGCAACATCTACATCATGAACGAAACAGAACGTGCAGAAGCACAAATCGAAGATCTGCCATCAACGATCCACAATGCCATCAAAGCATTGCGCAAAGATCAAGTGATGATCGATGCTTTAGGCAAACACATCTATGCCAACTTTGTCGAAGCAAAACGATTAGAATGGGCAGCCTTCCGCCAAACAGTCTCCGAGTGGGAAAGAGAACAATACTTGGAACTATACTAAAATCGCAAGAAAACCGCTAGAGATAAACAATCTAGCGGTTTTTTTATGATGAACTCAGCTTTTATCCTAATAATTCTCGGTTTATTTATTTCCGATAGTCAATAACTGGTTGATCAAAATTTGAACAGAAAAACATTGCGAAGCTAGAGCGGTTCTGTCTATAAGGCGCGTAAATTTTGCCTGATCATTGAGAAAAAATAAAAAATACCAGTCGGGCGAGGACTGGTAAGAGGAAGAAAAATAGTTTTGGTATAAAGCTAGCATAGCCGGTCAAAGTAAAATGAACCTTAAAAAGTAGAAAGTTTCTTGTAAGAAGTCCTTATTCGTCAAAGGTTTCCAGCTCAGACAGTATTTTTGCTGGGACTTCTGATTGAGGGACTTCATTGGGACCCGAGATGACACGGGTTTTACTGATCTCTGCTTTGACTAAGGTATTTGGCGCGAATGGCTTCACATTTTCACCAGAAAGATCATAGGTCATGAGTTCTTTCTCGCCGTTTTTCTTAACAAACTCAAACGTGTACTTATACGTAAAGGAGCCATCGATTTTTTCACCGGAATCGCTGTACGTTGGGGTCTTTTCTGGGACTTTGTTGGGCGTGATGGCATAGGCCGTTATCCCTTGATAAGTTGTTGTATAGTAAGTGTAGCCAAAATAGCCACCTACTGCTAAAATCAAAACGCCAAGCGTCAAAAGTAGTTTTTTCATGTGCATCGATCCTTTCAATTACTGGGTTTACTATAGCATGATGGAGCCGAAATCATTCATCGAAATGGATAACAATATTGTAAGTTTACTGTTTATTATCAAAAAGCTTGTAATTTTCTGTTTAACAATTGTGATAATGAAAAACATTTCTGAAACCTTCCTGCAACATTGTAATGTTATTCTCTTACTTGTGCCCGATAGCGGGACAAATAATCAAAAGAGAGGTTTTTTCATTTGAAAAAATTTGCATTTACAGTTGTTGCAGGATTTGGTTTATTCGTTGGAGGAACAGTTGTTTCAGCAGCAGAACAAACCCATGTTGTCGAACCAGGAGACACCCTATCTGGGATCGCTGCTACTTATCAAACAACGATCGAAGACCTTTTAGCTTTGAATGATTCGATCGAAAATCCAAATATGATTTTTGATGGCGAAACATTGTTGGTTTCTAACGATGGCCAATCAGTAGAAAACAAAGAAACAAGTACGAAAGAAAGCACAGAAAAAAGTGAATCTACAGCGACTGCTAACGTGAGTCAAACCCGTTCAAGCATTCCTGGTGCTGGTTCTGGAGTCCTGAATCCAGTGGATGGGATCAACTACTTCAATGGTGTGAGAGAATCGTACTACTCACAAAAAGTTTTGCCAGGAGGCGGATTGAACATCCCTGGACGCCATGTAGCCTCTGACGGAACGATCCGTGATGCCGATGGGTACATCGTTGTTGCCAGTGACAATCAACCGAAAGGTTCGACCGGTCAATCATCCTTAGGTGCCTACAAAGTCTATGACACAGGTGTCGGTCATAGCGGTATTGATGTTTATACGAATTGGTAAACAAGTAGAATACGAGTAGAGACGAGCGCATTTTAGAGCTCGTCTTTTTTTGATTGCCGAGAAAAAATCGTCATCTGGTCTAGACTAATTATTGTAATTCAACACAACCTGTGGTATTATTGGACTATACCAAATAGAAACGGAGCGCTGATCATGGAAATTATTCGCGTTAAAGATGCTGCTCAAGGCGGAAAGAAAGCTTTTGAATTGATACAAGAAGGTATGGCAAATGGTGCCAAAGTCCTAGGCTTAGCAACAGGAAGCACGCCAGAAACCCTTTATGCAGAAATGACTGCCAGTGAAGTTGATTTTTCAGAAATGACTTCAGTCAACTTAGATGAATATGTTGGATTAGGCGGCGAAGACGAACAAAGCTATCGTTACTTCATGAATGCACATTTATTCAACAAAAAACCATTCAAAGAAACCTTCGTACCAAACGGCAAAGCGGAAGATTTAGAAGCGGAATGTCAACGCTACGATGGCGTGATTGCGGATCACCCAGTTGATATCCAAATCTTGGGTATTGGTCAAAACGGACATATCGGCTTCAACGAACCTGGTGCATCCTTTGAAGGAACGACCTCAGTCGTTGATTTGACTGAATCAACCATCAATGCCAACAAACGCTATTTTGATAAAGTCGAAGACGTCCCAACGACGGCAATTTCCATGGGGATCGGTTCAATCATGCAAAGCAAAAAGATCATTTTGATGGCATTTGGCGAAGTCAAAGCGGATGCGATCCAAAAAATGATCGAAGGACCCGTAACCAACGAATTACCAGCTTCAGTTTTACAAAAGCATGATGACGTGATCGTGATCATCGATGAGGCTGCTGCCAGCAACCTGTAAAACAAAATCAGCCCTTTTCAGAAATAAGTCAGAAGGAAAACGCGCCATCCTTGCAGCTTCCCCCTGCGCTTGTGCAGTAATGCCAGCGCAGCTGCGAGCGATGGTTCGGATCTATCTTGCTTATTTCTGAGGAGGCTTTTTTTATTTGGCCGCTCTAGCGATGTTTTTTCCTTTTTTCCATCAGAGATGCTATAGTTAAAAGAGAGAATACGAAGAAAAGAGGGATGCAAATGGTTGATATGCATTTATCCATTCCTGAAGTAGCACTGAGGTTGCTGTTGGCGATGGTCATGGGTGGCGCGATTGGGTACGAGCGGCAGTACAAAAGCCGACCAGCTGGTCTTAGAACCCATATCTTGGTTTGCATGGGGGCTTGTGTCATTGCTTTGATCCAAGTGGAGATTGCCACAGGTGCCATGCGAGATGCGCTGGATCATCCAGATTTAGCAGGCGTGATTCGTTCGGACGAAGCACGATTGATTGCACAAGTCGTCAGCGGGGTCGGTTTTCTAGGCGCCGGAACGATCATTGTGACGAAGCGCTCGGTGACGGGGTTGACGACGGCTGCTTCCTTATGGGCGATCGCCGGTTTAGGAATTGCCATCGGGATGGGCTTTTACACCATCGCATTAAGCAGTTTTATCGGGATCTTCTTTGCATTGACGATCGTTAAGCGGATCGTCCGCGTACCAACAGCAAAGAAATTGGAGATCCAGTACATTCATCGCACCGAGACCAAAGAGTTTTTGACGGAGTACTTCCAAGAGAAAAATATCGTGATCGAAGATGTCAATTTTGATGTCAAATTCATGGAAGACTATCGCATTTATACCAACATTTATACGATTGATCTCCCGCGAGGACTAGGCTTTTCTGAAGTGATCGAAGAATTGTCTGTCTACAAAAATGTCACGAAGATCCGCTTGGTGGATATTGCTTAAAAGCAACAAAAAAGCGAGATTGAAACGTAACGAAAACAGTATCGTTTGCTTCGTTTCAATCTCGTTTTTTGTTGTGTTTTAGAAACGTGGATCGATCCAGTTTTTTGCCATAGCTCGACTAGCATCCCAGGAATCCCAGCCATACCAAGCAGGCTCATTGATCGTATCGATGGATAACTTATAGGTCCAGTACATATGTCCGGCTCCTTGGTTCCACGCTGTGATTGAAGCACGCCACAAAGTTTGATAAACTTCTTCTAATTCACTTTTTGTCAAACTACGGTTGCTACTGAATTCCTCTTGTGTGGGATTGATACCGCCTTTGGTATCTGTACCAACAGCATAGGAGTTGAACAAGGACCATTCTCCAACAAAAACCTCGACATATTGTGCAACCGTGGCGATCTCTTTGGCTAAGCCATCAATGAAAGACACGTATGCTTCCAAGGATTGCTCTGTGCCGGCCATTTCTGCCATCATAACGTATTGGTGCGTATCTAGCATGACATTGTGAAAATCGTTTTGGGTGAAAAACTCTTTCCAAGCATGCAATTGGAAGCCATCATGAAAGACGATCACTTTGTCATCGCTTAAATAGTTACGCATTCTTCGATAGGCATCTTGATAAAAAGTTCTCAAAAAGTCTAAAGAGATCGGTGCACTACCTTTTGCTAACGCAAGATCACGAGGTGGGAAACGATCCATGGGATTCATGCTGTGCCACACTTCACCATCTGTGATCGGTTCGTTTAATACTTCAATGCCCCACAATGCTTCGTGATCCGCATATCTTTGCGCCAAACGTTCCAAGACCGTTAATTCGAACGCCACTTCTTCGGGCATTTGTGCCCATCTGACCACACCCGAGAGACCACCATTGTCAAAACCATTTTGGCTGAAGGGTGCGGTATGCAGATCGATCAAGATTTTTAGGTCATAAGCCTTTGCCCAAGCGAAGGCTTTATCCAAATAGTCGATACAGCCAATAAAGGGGGTACGATCACCAAAAATAAAATAAGGGACAGGTATTCGAACGGTATTGAAGCCAGCTGCTGAAATGCGCAAGAAGTCAGCTTCAGTGATGAATGTTTCACGATGAATCAACAGCCGTGCTTGGTATTCAGCTTCAGGTAGATCATAGGCTAAATAATACTCGTCATCGGCAGGTGTTCCTTGAAAGAGACTAGGTGCCATCCATTTTTCTAATACAAGCCAACCGCCTAGGTTGACGCCTCTAAGTTTTTGTTCCATCTTATAGTTCCTCCTTACTAATAGGTGTGGTTGTTTTATTGAAAGCGAGAAATAGAAAAATCAGAGCAATGATTGCCATGATTCCGGCAGCGATTCTGACTTGCATGACCGCCGTTGTCATGCCAAACAGTTGACTGATAAAGTTTATGACATAGGGGGAGGAAAAAGCACCAAGATTACAAGCGACCATTGCCAAAGAAACAACTAAGTTATTGGCTTCTGGATCTACATCGCTAAGAATGACACTGTATACATAAGGAACTACAAGATTGGCAAGATAAACCACTAATAGACCAATGAAAAAGACGGTCATCGTAGGTGCTAAAGTTATCGTGAAAAAACCAACCATTGCGAAACTGATGACGACAACTGGTGTAAAGCGCTTTAATAATTTGGTGATTTGACCAAAAGCTAATGCGACCAAGCTGCTAAAAATACCGGCGATCGCTAGTGCGGTGGAAAGAAATCCTTGATTCGTCAGCGCCAATTCTTGAATCAGTAGTGCGGAAGAAGTAATGACGACCATCAAACTAATGAAGAATAAAAAGAGAGTCAAAATACCTAAAGTTACGCTTAATGGCAGCTTTCTTCTTTTTGTATCGATGGTTGATGACTGCGTTGTTTCAACTGGATTTTCATTGACGTTACGATAACCGAAAAGAAAAAGAAACAGAATCGGTAAGATGACCAAGTACACTAAGAATGAAGCTTGCCACGAGATCGTTAACAGTAAGCCCGCAGCAAACGTTGCTAGGCTATTTCCTAAAGTCATCACGGCTGATTGAATACCTAATAAGTTTTTTTGCTCGGCACCTGTAAAGTTGTCGCCGATCAAGGAGACGGTCATTGAGTTAAAGAGCCCCAGACCTGCGCCAAACAAAATACGGGCAAATAAAATCAAGCCAAAGTTCATTGTAAATGCCGGTAAGATACCACCGACTAAAGCGATCATCAAGCCTAAACAGACCGTTCGCTTTTTGCCAAGTGCTTTGATAAACCATGAACTTAGCAGAATGAAAATCAAGATTGCCATTGATGGCAGTGTCAAAATAGATTGGACTTGTGCGGTGGTTCGGTCAGAAAAATCGTTCATAATAAAAGGTACGGCTGCTGCTACTGCACCAGCAGCTTGTACGACCAATGAAAGACTCAAAATTCCGATTTTTAACGGCAACCGACTTTTGATTGACATTGAATTTTCTGAAAGCATACATATTCCCCTTAATGTAGTGCAAAGCAAGTGTGCTGAGAATATCTCCCATCTTGCTATTTTGCAACTAACTATTTTTATTCCTGCAAACGATTTCTTGGTATTAATCATAAAGAATGCTGACAGGACTTGAAATATCAAAAAAAAGGGGAAATTTACCATTTTTCATTTATTATGTGAAAAAAGCTTTTTTCGAATCCTCAGAGGAAGAAGTAGAAGTCGCTTTTCTCGAATCATTATTTGTCGATTACTTATTTTGCTGCTTCTAACTGGAGCTTACGGTATTTATTCGGCGACATGTTTGCCCATTTTTTGAATTGTCTCGTAAAGTGGGCGGCATTTTGATAGCCAATGATCTCTGCGATTTCGGCGATGGCCAATTTGGGTTGATGGAGATAGAATTTTGCTTGGTTGAAGCGTAATTGATCTAAGTACTGTTTTGGACTACTAGCATAAACTTTTTTGAAAACCGTCAGCATCGTACTATTACTAATGTTCAATGAATTGGCCGTATAACTCATGGAAAGCAAGGCTTTGTTTTCTTCCGTAGGGCTTTGTGTGTACGTACGAAAATTTTGTTGGATCGATTCTGCGATCGCTTTTGCTAAAACAAGGGAAGTGTTATCTGTATGCGCTAACTGATTTTTTTCATCTTCGACATAGTCTAGTAAGACACGCATCAGTTCTAACAGTAAGATCTCAATGGCGATTTTTTCTTTCATTCCAAAGTATCCGCTTGCCAAAAACGCAATGTATTGCTGAAGGATCTCAACGATCGCTTGGTAAGCGGGATTTGTCTTTTTTAGTAGTAAAGGACAATACATCAACAACTGTTGCTGAATCTCAGGATCATCAAGATCGAAATGCATACAAAAATACTCTAAACCTTCTGCTACGAGACAAGTATTTTCATGAGCGGTACCAGGCGGTATCAGGATCACATCATTTGCCACAAAATCAAACTGCCTGCCTTCAAATATTGTGCGCTGCTCTCCATCAATGATCATCATGATCTCAAAAGCAAAGTGGGTCTCTTGCGGTGCACACCATCCTTCGGAAACGCATTGCTTGTGTCCACCAAAGGTTTTTAAATTGATGTCGATATCGGGTAATTTGACCAGCTGTTCTAGCCATTTAGGTGTTGGGTTCATTCGGTACGACCTCCTTAAAAATGAAAAATGGTAAGTATTGGCTTTTTTTTGATATTCATTCTACCCTAAAAGTTTCGTAAGATAAATGTAGCAATCGAATAAAACGGTTTCAATTTATCGCATTCGCCTGCAAACGATGATAAAAAAACTGTTGTTTGGTTGCAAAACGAATAAAAAGTTAAGAATAGGAAGGAAGCTTATGACAATCATCAAAAATCCAGTTATTCCTGGAATGGCGCCTGATCCCTCTATCATTTGTGTGGATGAGCGTTATTATATCGCAACTTCAACCTTCCATTGGACACCTGCGATTCAACTTTTCGAATCAAAGGATCTTGCGAATTGGCAACTTGTTGGTTATGCCTTGAACAATGAAGAAGTGAATTTACGTGGAACCAATACACCAGCTGGTATCTGGGCACCACATTTATCTTATGATCCACAAACAAAACGATTTTGGCTGGCGTATTCACATATGGTCAACATGGCAGGACGTGAATTTAATGCTGATTCCTATGCCATTTGGGCGACTGACATCCGAGGACCATGGTCAGAACCGATTTATTTTACCTCAATTGGCTTTGATCCAGCGCTATTTCATGACGAGGATGGGCGGCATTATTTAACGATTTTGGAATGGGAAACAAGAGAAGGCTATCAAGCGCCGGGACATATTGTTCTTGCGGAGATCGACTTGCCTTCAGGTAAATTACTGTCCCCTTGGCATCGCGTAACACAAGGGTTCACCACCAGAGGGTGTGCGGAAGCACCCCAAATATACAAGCATGAAGGGGCATACTTTTTATTGCTGGCATCTGGAGGCACGGGCTATGCTCATGGTGTGGAAGTCGGTCGCGCAGAGACTATTTTTGGTCCTTATGAAGCGCATCCTTCTGGCGAACCAATCCTTACTTCTTCTCCAAGGCATCTGTTTTCTTTGGGCGACCCTGATGCTGGGCATTTTGAAATGGTCAATCCTCATTCAGTGATGCAAAAAGCAGGACATGGTTCGCTCGTCCATACCCATACTGATGAATGGTTCATGGCTCATTTAATGGCAAGACCCTTAGAGGGGGAGCTGTTGAATCCTCTTGGAAGAGAAGCTTCTATTCAAAGGATGCACTGGACCGAAGACAATTGGTTGGAAATGGAAGATGGAAGCAATTTGGCAAAAATGACTTTTAAAGGATTAGCTGGTGTTCCAATTGACAATGAACCAAACACTGATTTATTTGATTCATTTCAAGAGGCGCAGTATCTGTTAGAATTTATGACACCGTATCGCCAACAGCATCAGTCATGGGTCAGTACGCAAAAGCGGCAGGGGTACTTACGGATCTATGGGGGCAATTCCTTGTTTTCACAGATGAATCCTGCCATCATGGCAACACGAGCAACCTCTTTCACCTATGAGGTGGAGACCTTGTTGGAGTTTCAACCGAACCATTATTCACAAACAGCAGGACTTGGGCTTTATTATGATTCAAACAATTGGTTATATGCTCATGTTACCTATTCAGAAGAAAAGCGATGTCCTTATTTGACTCTCTTACAGGCAAAATTAGGACAAAGGATCGAATATGTAAATACTCGCGTCGTTGTTCCCGAAGGAAATATTCACCTGAAAATTAGATACGAGCATGGGATCGCAAACGTCTACTATCGATTAGAGGAACAAGAGACTTGGCAAGTTTTGCTCCAAGATCTGTCAGTGGCGTACTTATCTGATGAAGGAGTCAATGGAATGCCAGGAGAAATAGGCGGCTTCACAGGATTATTTAATTTCATTGGTGCCGTGGATGCACACCAACATCAATCCTATGCTGATTTTGCTTATTATAAAGTGACGAATCATTCGTCTGCATCTTAATCAGGCTCCTCATGGAGTGAGCACCCGTATCATACTTTCACTAAACAAATAAAAACCTTCAAGAGAAACACAAACGTGTAGCTCTCGAAGGTTTTTTGTATGAAGGAATTGTCATCGCAGTGGATTGCCTGATTACTTGAAAAAAGAGCCAGTTAGCAAGACTGATACAAAAACGATCACTATTGAAGTCAGCAAATTGACCCCTTCATTCGTTACAAAGGAAAGACCGCCGACTTGCTTGGTCGCAACGTCGTGGTGGACTTTTTTTTCGGTGTATTGGTGACAGACAGGGCATTGATAGCGCACCTGAATCGCTGCGCCCAGTAAGCTGTCCAAAAGACTACCGCAAAAGCCTAAAGCAGTCAAAGTCAACCAGTGATCAAGGGAGAACGGCTTGCCGTTCAACCATAAGGCTGCTGCGAATAAACCAGTGATGGCGAGACTCCCTGCTAGGGAAGCGGCAGTTCCCAACCAACTGACACCGCCGGAAAGTCCCGGTGGTAATTTTTTTCCCGTTAGTAAGTGACGCGGTGGACTTGGACTCAGCACGCCGATTTCTGAGCCCCAAGTGTCAGCCGTACAGCTAGCGATTCCCGCCACAAATCCCCAAAGGAATAGCGGTTCTTTCGTCCAAAAGGCAAGCAGTAGAGCAAAGATGCTTGGTGCGATGTTCGCAAAGACTTGTTTTGCATCACGGCGAGCACCTTTGGCAAGCACAGCTAACTCTGGCTGACGGCGCATTTTCTTTAAAAGACCAATGATGCCAGAGCTGGCAAAGAAAAAGCCAATCAAAAAGATGCTGTACCACGGACCAAAGCCAATGACCAGTGTGCCGCAAAGAATCGCAGCCAGTGCGCCAGAAATAGTCAGCCACTGAAAGACGAATGCTGCCGCTGCAACGAATATGCTGGCAAACAATCCTAGCATGAATTGATAAAAGAAAACCATTTGAACACTCCTTTGCGTATAGTGTAGCATAGGTCTCATTTATTTTACCGCAGTTAACAAAAAAATAGTAAGGAAGATAGCTTTTTACTCGTCAAATGAGAGCGTTTCATTTAAGCTAAGGGAGAGAGGTGATCCAATGAAAATCATTATCGTAGGCGGGTCCTTTGGTGGTGTCAGCTGCGCCCGTGAAGCACGCCGATTATACCCTAACGCAGAGATTCTACTGATAGAAAAAAAAGCCCATCTTGGGTTTGTTCCAAGCGGTTTGTTATTGCTGATCGAAGGCAGGATCGCTTCACTGGATGAAGCATTCTTTTGTACGAAGGAGCAGCTGGAGGCAGAAACAATCGACGTAGCCTTAGAAGAAACCTTTCTAGAAGTCTTTCCTTCTGATCATCGGATTCGGACGGATCAGCGGGAACTAAGCTATGATCGACTCGTCTTGGCGGCAGGTTCTAGTCAAGATTCCACTGTTTTGCCGCAACCAGAAGAAGCACTGCTGACCTACAAAGAATATGAAGCAGCGAAGCATTTCTTACAGCAATTGCCCCAAGCAGAGTCGATTACCATCGTCGGTGCTGGTCAAGCCGGGATGGAAGCGGCGAATACCTTAACGATGATCGGCAAAAAAGTCAGTGTGATCGAATCAATGTCGTATCCTTTATTCAAATACTTTGATCGCGATTTTTTGCAGCCCTTTTTAACGGAGATCGAAAAAATCCCCAACTTGCAGCTGCATTGGTCGGAGCCAACTTTGGCAGTCGTTAAAACGGAAACAGGCTTTCGGATCGAAACCGCCGATCAAGGTTATGAAAGCGATCTGGTATTGACGACAGTTAACGTTCATCCTCGCTTGCCAGAGGCATTTACGGTCTTTGAATTACACAGTGATCAAACTATCTGGACAGATGCCTACTTGGAAACTTCTGCCACGGATATTTTTGCGGTCGGCGACTTGATCCAAATTCCAAATGCTATTACGAAAGACACGGTCTACATGCCCTTAGTCAATAATGCTGTTCGCTCAGGGATTGCGGCAGCTCGCAATCTAGCAAACAAAACGACCCCGTTTCGTGGTGGATTGCGGACAGTCGGTACACAATTGTTTGAGTGGTATTTAGCCAGTACCGGCTTGACCGAGTCGGATCAGTTTTTCTATGAATCACCGATCGTTTGTCACACTTTTACGGCTACCGTTTCCCTTTTTGATTCGACGCAGGTTCATGGAAAAGTGATGATCGAACAAGCCAGCGGTCGAATCGTTGGTGCACAGCTTTTATCAAAAGCCAATATTTTGGAAAAAATCAATTTACTAGCGTTTGCGATCGAGCAGCAGGCAACGATGGAGGAGCTGACCCAAAAAGACTTTTTCTTCCATCCACGATTCACTAATGTGTTGGATCAAACCTTCATATGGTCGGGAAGTGATGCCGATGAGACTTGATCAGTTATTAGAAAAAAAAGAAGCAAAACAATTGCAGCTGCTCAAAAAACTTTTACTAGTTGGCGGTCAAATGGAGCTACATGAATTAGCGCTCTATCTTGGCATCAGTAAGCCTTCTCTGGAAAAGTATGTGGATGAGCTGCAAGATGAGTTGACGCACTATCATGAGCAGTGTCGATTGTATTACCGAAATGGTTCACTGGTTTTTGAAATGAGTCCCACCTTTTCTCTTAACCAAATTGAATGGGCATTTTATCGTTCGGCCTTGAAATTTCAAATTCTCGAGCATCTTTTACAACATCAAGAAGTGACAACTGTCCAGCTGGCACAAAAATTAACAGTCAGCGAGTCATCCTTGTTTCGCAAAATCAAAGAGCTAAATGGTTTGCTAGCAGAATTTGAGTTAGAGATCTGGCAAGGAAAGCTGATTGGAGAAGAAACCCAAATTCGTTATTTCTATTTTGAACTCTTTTGGTATGTTCATTCTTTTGACAGTCAGCCATTGCCGATCGATGAGAAATATGTCGGTCTGATCACTCGCGGCCTGAACATGCGCTTTACGAAAGAAGCCCAGCAGCGCTTGTCCCTATGGCTGAGGATCATGAAGGCGCGACTTAAAATTGCTACTCAATCCTTTCAAGTTTTACGGGAGAAAATGGCACCTTACATGAAAGACCCTTTGTTTCAACAATTACGTGAGTTGGTATTTCGTGGCTTTGGCCATTACGCATTAGAAGTCAGAGAAGAGGAGGCGATGCTGCATTTTGTCTTTTTGTTGTCGTTCTCGGTGTTATCCGAACACGATCTGCAGGTGTATATGCTGCAGCGTTCTCGGTTTACGCCAACTGCCTTGACGGATACATTGATTTTGGAACATATTTTGCATCTTTACCGCCCATCGTTTGTTCCTCGTGAAATGGAAGCCACTTGCTATGGTCACCTGCTGCAGATCCACAGCCGCGTCTATTTTTTCAAAGGGGATGTGGAGGTTTTTGATCGAGAAAATATTTGGCAGTTAGAAGCGCAGTTATCCAGCCGCAACATTCAGCAAATCAGTCATGAACTATTAGGTAAGGCCTTAACAGAGTTAAATATCAAGCCGTCCGAGAAAAATAGTCTACTGATGATGACGATGGTCAAATACTTGAGTGTCATCACGATCATCGACTATCAAATCAATCGAGAATTTCGTGTTGGGATCGCCTTGAAAATGGATGAGCTATTTAAAGAAGCGCTCTATTATATGTGGCTGCTGTATCTCAAAAATTTGAATGGCGTAGTTGTCGAACGCTATCGTCCAGAACAAGAATATGATTTGATCTTGGCGAATTACGCCATCGAGACCAAAACACCGACTTATCGAATCAGTGAATTAGGGACTGCTTATGATCGTGAGACAATCAAAAAAATGATCCGTGAACGCTTTAAATAGTGGATTTCGTCAATTTCTTAGAGATTTGAAAAAAAATTGACGAACCATATAGCAAAAGTTCAGCTAAAATAAAAGCAAGTCAGAAAGCGCTAACAAAAAAAGCGCGTATAAAACCAAAGGGAGCGAATCAAATGGCAGAAAAAAATTATGTAATGGCGATCGACCAAGGAACCACTAGTTCAAGAGCAATTATTTTTGATCGTAATGGGAAAAAAATCGGCAGTTCACAAAAAGAGTTTCCGCAATACTTTCCAAAATCCGGTTGGGTAGAACACAACGCCAACGAAATTTGGAACTCTGTCCAATCAGTCATCGCAGGGGCATTTATTGAATCAGGTATCCGACCAGAAGCAATCGCCGGCATCGGGATCACCAACCAGCGTGAAACGACAGTGGTTTGGGATAAAACGACGGGGCAGCCAATCGCGAATGCGATTGTTTGGCAATCCCGTCAATCTTCACCGATCGCTGACCAATTAAAAGCAGATGGCCATACAGAGATGATCCATGAAAAAACTGGTTTAGTCATTGATGCGTATTTCTCAGCGACCAAGGTGCGTTGGCTTTTAGACAATATCGAAGGGGCACAAGAAAAGGCGGATAATGGTGAGTTACTCTTCGGAACGATCGATTCATGGCTTGTGTGGAAACTGACAGATGGACAAGTCCATGTCACCGACTACTCCAATGCTAGTCGGACGATGCTTTACAACATTCATAAATTAGAGTGGGATCAAGAAATTTTGGATCTTTTGAACATTCCAAGCTCGATGCTACCAGAAGTCAAAAGCAACTCAGAAGTCTATGGTCACACCCGCAGCTACCATTTTTACGGCAGTGAAGTACCAATCGCTGGAATGGCTGGAGACCAACAAGCCGCCCTCTTTGGACAAATGGCCTTTGAAAAAGGTATGATCAAAAATACTTACGGCACTGGGGCATTTATTGTCATGAATACGGGTGAAGAACCACAATTGTCTGACAATGACCTACTGACGACTATCGGGTATGGCATCAACGGCAAAGTCTATTATGCCTTAGAAGGAAGTATCTTCGTTGCTGGATCAGCGATCCAATGGCTGCGGGATGGTCTACGCATGATCGAGACTTCGCCACAATCAGAAGAACTAGCTGCCAAAGCAAAAGGAGATAATGAAGTCTATGTGGTACCTGCCTTTACTGGATTAGGTGCGCCTTACTGGGATTCAGATGCAAGAGGAGCAGTCTTCGGCTTGACTCGTGGGACGACGAAGGAAGATTTTGTTCGGGCAACATTGCAAGCTGTTGCGTACCAATCAAAAGACGTCATCGATACGATGAAAAAAGATTCCGGTATCGATATCCCATTGCTGAAAGTCGATGGAGGGGCAGCCAAAAACGATTTATTGATGCAGTTCCAAGCGGACATTTTAGACATTGACGTACAACGAGCAGCGAATCTGGAAACAACCGCATTAGGTGCAGCCTATTTGGCAGGACTAGCGGTTGGCTTCTGGAAAGACTTAGATGAATTGAAATCAATGGCAGAAGAAGGGCAAATGTTTACGCCAGAAATGCCAGCAGAAGAAAGAGACAATTTGTACGAAGGTTGGAAACAAGCGGTGGCGGCTACTCAGACCTTCAAATTCAAAGCGAAGAAAGAAGGCGAGTAAGCCATGACCTTTTCTCAGAAAGATCGGAAGGAAACCATTCAAGAAACGGCAAAGACCACCTATGATGTGTTGATCATTGGTGGTGGGATTACCGGCGCAGGGGTTGCCGTTCAAACAGCAGCGGCTGGGATGAAGACGGTTCTTTTGGAAATGCAAGACTTTGCCGAAGGGACGTCTTCGCGGTCCACGAAACTCGTTCATGGCGGTATTCGCTATTTGAAAACCTTTGACGTGGAAGTGGTCGCTGACACCGTGCGGGAACGGGCGATCGTCCAACAAATTGCTCCGCATATCCCGAAACCAGATCCGATGCTTTTACCGATTTACGATGAACCGGGGGCAACCTTCTCCTTGTTTTCTGTCAAAGTGGCGATGGATCTTTATGATCGCTTAGCAAATGTGACAGGCAGTAAATACGAAAATTATCTGCTGACGAAAGAAGAGGTCTTAGCACGCGAACCACAGCTGCAGGCGGAAAACTTAGTTGGTGGCGGAGTCTATCTTGATTTTCGCAACAACGATGCCCGCTTGGTGATCGAAAACATTAAACGAGCACAAGCCGATGGGGCAGCAATGATCAGTAAAGCCAAAGTCGTCGGCATCTTACATGATGAGCAAGGCATCATCAATGGGGTAGAAGTGGAGGATCAACTGACAAACGAGCGCTTTGAGGTTCACGCCAAAGTCGTGATCAACACGACCGGCCCTTGGTCAGATATCGTTCGTCAATTAGACAAGAATGATGAGCTGCCACCACAAATGCGTCCGACGAAAGGTGTCCATTTAGTGGTCGATCGGGAAAAACTAAAAGTGCCACAACCAACCTATTTTGATACTGGGAAAAATGATGGTCGGATGGTTTTCGTGGTACCAAGAGAAAACAAGACCTATTTTGGCACAACCGATACGGACTATACAGGCGATTTTGCCCATCCGACGGTCACACAAGAAGATGTCGATTATCTACTGACCATCGTGAATGAACGCTTTCCACATGCACAGATCACCCTTGATGATATCGAAGCGAGCTGGGCTGGTCTACGTCCATTGATTACGAATAATGGTGGTTCGGATTACAATGGTGGTGGTAAAGGCAAATTATCTGATGAAAGCTTTGAGCAGATCGTTGAAAGCGTCAAAGAATATCTTGCAGATGAGCGGCAGCGACCAGTTGTAGAAAAAGCTGTAAAACAAGCGCAAGAACGAGTAGAAGCCAGCAAAGTGGATCCATCGCAAGTTTCTCGCGGCAGCAGTTTGGAACGCTCAAAAGACGGACTATTGACGTTGGCAGGCGGAAAAATCACCGACTATCGTTTGATGGCGGAAGGAGCAGTCAAACGGATCAATGAATTGCTCCAAGAAAGCGGTGCTTCCTTCGAGTTGGTGGATTCAACCACGTACCCAGTTTCTGGTGGTGAGCTTGATGCAGCCAATGTAGAGGAAGAATTAGCGAAGCTGGCTGACCAAGCACAAACCGCTGGGTTCAATGAAGCAGCTGCGACGTATTTGGCTCATCTTTATGGGTCGAATCTTCCCCAAGTGTTGAACTACAAGACGAAGTTTGAAGGCTTAGATGAAAAAGAAAGCACTGCCTTGAACTATTCCTTGCATGAAGAAATGGTTCTGACGCCCGTTGATTATCTATTGCGTCGGACCAACCATATCCTATTTATGCGAGACACCTTAGATGATGTCAAAGCCGGTGTCGTTGCAGCTATGACCGACTTCTTTGGCTGGAGCGAAGAAGAAAAAGCAGCCCATGTATTAGAATTGAACCAAGTGATCGCAGAATCAGATTTAACAGCCTTAAAAGGAGGAAAAAAAGATGAATGAAGCAACACAGATCTTTAGTGAATTTCTAGGAACGGCTATTTTGGTTTTGTTAGGGGATGGCGTGTGTGCGGCTGTCAATCTGAAAAAGAGTAAAGCAGAAGCCTCTGGCTGGATCGTGATCGCGATGGGCTGGGCAACGGCGGTGACCATCGCCGTATACGTTTCAGGGTACATGGGACCTGCTCACTTGAATCCAGCCGTTACATTAGGCATGGCGATGACAGGGAATTTTTCTTGGAGTTTGGCTATACCGTTTATGCTGGCGCAGATTGCTGGTGCGATCGTAGGAGCAATCCTCGTTTGGCTCAACTACTTGCCATTATGGGATGAAACAAAAGACCAAGGCGCGATTTTAGGTACCTTTGCAACAGGGCCTGCAGTTCGTAATTTAGTATCGAATACGATCACTGAAGTGATTGGTACCTTTGTCTTAGTCTTTGGCTTATTGGCTTTTGGTGCCAATACCTTTACGGATGGATTAAATCCCATCGTTGTTGGGATCTTGATCTTAGCGATCGGACTGTCTCTTGGTGGACCAACAGGCTATGCCATCAACCCGGCACGGGACTTAGGACCACGGATCGCTCACCAAATCTTACCAATCAAAAACAAAGGGACTTCCGATTGGGGCTATGCGTTAGTACCAATCATCGGTCCAATGATCGGTGCAGCGATCGCAGCTGGTTTGTTTATGATGTTGCCATTATAAACGATGTTATTTTAAGGATGGTGCCTATTGGTATCATCCTTTTTTAATCTTTAGCGATTGTCATTGAATTTGCTAAAAAAACATGGTTAAATGAAAAAGCTGAAACAGAACGAAGGAAGGAGCTTTTGCGTGAAAAAAATTCTGCGCTTTTTCATGTGGGTGGCGATTGTCCTGATCGGACTCTTAGCTGCCGTTTTTCTGGCTTTTCAACTCTCCCCACGACCGGGGGCTTTTTTGATCGGTCATATGTTTAACCAAGAAGTGACCATCAAGGATGAGGCGGCTTATCAAAAAAGTTTGCCGAATGTGACGGTCAAACAGGACTTGGCTTATCAATCGGATTATCAACGCAGTACCTTTGATCTTTATTATCCCAAAGATGCACAAGGCCCTGTTCCAGTCATTTTTTGGGTCCATGGGGGCGGATATGTCGGGGGAGACAAAGAAGGCGTCAAAGAATTTGCGACCTATGTCGTCGATGAAACCAAAGCCGCTGTGATTTCGATTAATTATGAATGGGCACCAAGTTTGCATTATCCGGGACAGGTCAAACAATTAGCCCAAGCGGTAGACTCGATCAAAGCAGATGCCCAAGCATACCCCATGCTTGATTTCGATCAACTCTTCTTTGGTGGAGATTCTGCAGGTGCCCAAATTGCCGGGCAATATGTGGCGCTGCAAACCAATCCAGCGTATGCGAAGGAAATGTCCTTTGATCAAGACATTCCTACATCGGCCCTGAAAGGGTTTATTTCCTATTGCGGCCCCCTTGATTTGAAGCAGATCGTTGGAACTTCTTCGGATGATCGTTTTATGAAATTCTTTGTTAAAACGGTGGCTTGGTCGTTATTAGGCAAAAAAGAATGGCAAGATAGTCCCCAACTGCAGGAGATCTCACTGGTGGATAAATTGACGGCTGATTTTCCACCAACGTATATCACTGATGGCAACGCCTATTCCTTTGAAGACCAAGGCATTGCCTTTGCCAACCAGCTGCAAGCTCTTGATATTCCCGTGACAAGTCGTTTTTACAAAGGGGATTCGGAAACAGTGACCCACGAATACCAATTTGATTATAGCTTGCCGCAAGCACAGGAATGTTTGACAGAAACGTTGACCTTTATCAAAGACCAGCTGGCTAACTAAAAACACCTTGTTTCTCACCCTCTATTGGCGAGAAACAAGGTGTTTATTTGTAAGCAAATCAATCAAGTCCGATGAAGTAGTCATCGTCTTTCATCGCTTCAACGGAACCAAGCAGATACCCGTTCCCAACTTGTGAGAAGAAGTCGTGATTGCTGGTACCAGTTGAAATACCGTTCATGACGATTGGATTGACATCGTTGGCGGTGTCTGGGAAAAGCGGGTCTTGTCCTAGATTCATCAAAGCCTTATTGGCATTGTAACGCAAGAAGGTTTTGACTTCCTCGGTCCAGCCGATCTCATCGTATAATTCTTCGGTATAACGCTCTTCGTTTTCATACAACTCATACAACAAGTCGTACATCCAGTCTTTCAGCTTTTGCTGTTCGTCTTCTGGTAATTCGTTGAAACCTAATTGGAATTTGTAGCCGATATACGTGCCATGAACGGATTCGTCACGAATGATCAATTTGATGATCTCCGCTACGTTCGCTAGTTTGTTATTACCTAAGTAGTAAAGGGGTGTATAGAAACCTGAATAGAATAAGAAGGTCTCTAGAAACACACTGGCGATTTTTTTCTCTAGCGGTGTCCCATTTTTGTAAATCTCATTGATTCGTTCGGCTTTCTTTTGTAAGTAAGGATTGGTATTGGTCCATTCAAAAATATCGGCGATCTCCGCTTTTGTATTCAAGGTGCTGAAAATCGATGAATAGCTTTTTGCATGGACAGATTCCATAAATTGGATGTTGTTCAAGACCGCTTCTTCATGTGGGGTGCGGACATCTTTACGCAGTTGATCCATACCGCTTTCTGATTGAACGGTATCTAATAAGGTCAAGCCGCCAAAGACGTAGCCCACCGTCGTTTTTTCTAATGGTGATAGCGTCCGCCAATCATCAAGGTCATTTGATAAAGGGATCCGCGTATCTAACCAGAATTGCTCTGTTAATTTTTCCCAAGTGGATTTATCGATGATATCTTCGATCTCATTCCAGTTGATTGCTTCATAGTAAGTCTTACCCATAGTCGGTTCCTCCAATAATCGTATCAAGACAACAGCCGACCCGCTCTCAATAGAGAGCAGGGGCAGGCTATTGGTTCGTTTTCAGGCAAAAGTTGGATTAGATGACACAGCTTTCACATTGGTTGCTGCCGATCTCTTCTGCATCATCTGTAAAGGTCCGTACATAGTAGATCGATTTGATCCCTTTGTGGAAAGCATAGTGACGCAAGATGTTCAAATCACGGGTGGTTTGTTTTGTCGTTTCTTTCCATTCGTAAAGACCTTCTGGAATATCTGAACGCATAAACAAGGTCATACTCATCCCTTGATCGACGTGTTTTTGAGCAGTTGCGTAAACATCGATCACTTTGCGCATATCCATATCGTAGGCTGATTTGTAGTAGCCGATCGTCTCATTGCTCAAGTAAGGTGCTGGATAATAGATCTTGCCGATTTTCTTTTCTTGGCGTTCTTCGATCATCCGAGTGATCGGGTGGATGCTGGCACTCGTATCATTGATATAAGAGATCGAACCATTTGGTGCAACGGCTAAGCGGTTTTGGTGATACAAGCCGGTTTCTTTGACGGTTTGTGCCAAGGCTGCCCAATCTTCACCAGTTGGTAAAAAGACGCCTTCAAACAATGCTTTGACTTTTTCCGATTTTGGTTGGTAGTCACCTTGGATATAATCAGTGAAGTAGCTGCCATCTGCATAAGCTGATTTTTCAAAGTTATGGAAAACTTCGCCTTTTTCTTTGGCGATGGCATTGCTTTCAACCAATGTCCAATAGTTCAACAACATGAAATAAAGATCAGTAAATTCAAGGGATTCTGGTGAACCGTATTCCATTTGATTTTTTGCAAAATAGGTATGCAAGCCCATTGCGCCTAAACCGATCGTGTGGTTCAAGGCATTCCCATTTTGGATCGATGGTACCACGTCAATGTCAGACGCATCAGTAACGAAGGTCAAGGCACGAGTCATTGCTCGAACAGATTTCCCAAAGTCAGGGCTGTCCATCAGGTTCACGATATTGGTGGAACCTAAGTTACAGCTGATATCTGTTCCTAAAACCTCGTATTCTTGCTTGCCGTTGATCTCAGATGGTGCTTGAACTTGAAGGATCTCGGAACAAAGATTACTCATGATGATCTTGCCATCGATTGGGTTGCTGCGGTTTGCTGTATCGATATTAATGATATAAGGATAACCAGATTCTTGTTGCAATTTAGAAATTTCATTTTCTAAATCGCGAGCTCTGATTTTAGTCTTGCGAATCCGTGGATTCATGACTAAGTTGTCGTATTCCTTGGTGATATCGACATAAGAAAATGGTACGCCATATTCTTTTTCGACACTGTACGGACTAAAGAGATACATCTCTTCATTTTTACGCGTCAATTCGTAAAATTTGTCAGGTACGATCACACCTAATGATAAGGTTTTGACACGGATTTTTTCATCTGCATTTTCTTTTTTCGCTGATAAAAAGCTGATGATGTCTGGGTGGAAGACGTTCAAGTAGACCACACCAGCCCCTTGCCGTTGACCCAATTGGTTTGAATAGCTGAAGCTATCTTCAAACAATTTCATTACAGGCATCACACCACTTGCTGCACCTTCGTAGCCTTTGATAGGCGCGCCAGCTTCCCGCAAGTTTGATAATGTGATCCCGACACCGCCGCCGATCCGTGAAAGTTGCAGCGCGGAGTTGATCCCACGACCGATCGCGTTCATGTCATCAGTGATTTGGATCAAGAAACAAGAAACTAATTCACCGCGACGTTTGCGTCCTGCGTTCAAGAAAGAAGGGGTTGCTGGTTGGTAACGTTGGTAGATCATTTCATCTGCCAAGCTCATGGCTAACTCTTCATTCCCATCCGCAAAGTAAAGGGCGTTGAACGCCACCCGATCTTCGTAACGCTCAAGATACGCGGTACCATCATTCGTTTTTAATGCATATTGTGAATAAAACTTGTAAGCAGCCATAAATGATTTGAAAGTAAAGTGTTGCTCATCTAAGAATTGATACAAGTCCTCAATAAAAGCAGGACGGTACTTTTTGATAAATTCTTCTTCTAAATAATCATTTTCAATCAAATAATTGATTTTGTCCATTGCAGTCGCAAAGGTTAAGGTATTTGGTTCAACGTTTTCTTTAAAGAATGCCGCTAGGGCTTCTTTGTCTTTATTTAATGGAATTTGACCATCTACTGGACGGTTGATCTCATTATTCAATTTGAAATAACTGACATCTTTGATTTCTTTCAAGCTCATAAATGGCTAACCTCTTTTCTTGTTTTGTTCGTATAAAAAAGGACTTGCGGTCTGGACGACTGACAAATCCCTCAAAAGCATCACATTGAGAAAAATCTTAGCTCGCTAATTGACGTAGTTGATCTGGACGGAAACCGATGATCGTTTGCGCATCAGAGGTAATGACTGGCACACTTTGAAATCCTTGTTCTTTCAAAAATTCTAATGCTTCAGGCTCATTATCGATATTGATTTCTTCAAAGGCAATCTGATTTTCACTTAAAAAGCGTTTCGCCATTTTACATTGCATGCAGTTGTTTTTAGAAAATAGTTTGATATTCATAATTGTTTCCTCCGAGTTGTAATAGTTATAAACCTAGTATAAATAAGTCTCGGAGAAAGTCAACGAAAAAACACTATATCTTGTGCTTGTGAATTCGGCATACACAATTTATAGTGTTTCTGTGTTTTTTATGCAAATGAAAAAAGCGGAAAATACTTAGAATTACAAGGTTTTTGCGTAATTATTAGAGGGGATATGCAATCAAAATGAGTAAAAAAAATCTCTATTGTGAAGGAAGATTCAAAGTTAAGTCGAAAACAGATTGACTTCCTATGGAAATGGCTCTATTATAATGATAATCATTCTCAATTAAAGTAGGTTAATTAAAAAACACTTCACAAAAGGAGTAAGAACCAATGAAAATGGCGCAAACTTGGGCTTCTGGGACATACAAAATCGACTCGTTGGCAACAACCAAAGAAATCACGGTTCATTTAAACGATCTTGGCATTCGCACGGGGGTTGAAATCGTTGTGGTGCAAAAAGATCGCAAAGGCGGCATCATTTTGCACCAAGGGACGCGGATTGCTTTAGATGCACGGGTCATGGAACAAATCGATGTCACAGAAATCCAGCAGCAAACCGTCATTACCTCTTTGGATCAGCTACAAGTCGGTGAAAGTGGGAAGGTCAACCAGATTGGTGCAAAAGGTGCTTTGCGCCGTCGTTTGATGGATATGGGTCTTACGAAAAACGTTCATTTGGAAGTAGTGAAACTGGCTCCATTGGGTGATCCAATGGAGATTCGGCTCCGCGGCTATGAATTGTCTTTGAGAAAGCAAGAAGCAGCGTTGGTTTTTATCGAAAAAGGAGTCGAAGCTTGATGACCTATCAATTTGCATTAGCAGGAAATCCCAATAGCGGGAAAACAAGTACTTTCAATCAATTGACTGGTGCCAAACAAACAGTGGGCAATTGGCCGGGTGTCACCGTAGAACGTAAAGCGGGGCGACTGCGAAAAGACCGGCACGTGCTGATCCAAGATCTGCCCGGGATCTATTCCTTGTCGCCTTATACTCCTGAAGAACTGATTTCCCGCAATTATTTGATGGAAGCATCGCTGGATGCGGTGATCAATATTATTGACGGAACTAATCTTGAGCGAAATCTGTATTTAACATTGCAATTATTAGAAATGAATGTTCCGACCGTGGCAGCCATCAACATGATCGATCTATTAAAGAAAAAAGGCTTGCAGATCAACTTCGAAAAATTGGCTTACGGATTAGGGATTCCTGTAGTGGGGATCAGTGCTTTGAAACAACGTGGTTTAGCCAAAATGATCGAGGCAGCGAAGCAAGCAGCCAACACACTACAGCTCCCTCCCCGCTACGATGCTCGTCTAGAGGCTGGCTTGACCGAGATCATGGCGATTTTGCCAGAGACGATCCCTCAGCAGCGAAAACGCTGGTTTGCCATAAAACTCTTCGAAAAAGATGAAGCGATTCAAACAATGTGTAAACTGACTGATTCCCAGCAAGCAGTCATTCAGGAGACGATTTCGATTTTAGAGATGATCTTTAAAGACAGCAGTGACGCCATTCTCGTCAATGAGCGCTATGGCTTCATTGAAGAATTGTTGGCGCTGGCAGTCATCAAGGAAACAGATCAGCACTTAGCCTTCAGCGACAAAATCGACCGCGTGTTGACCCATCGCGTATTGGCGCTACCAATTTTTGCCTTCATTATGTGGGGAATCTACTATTTATCGATTCAGACGATTGGCACGATCGGCACCGATTGGATCAATGATGTATTATTTGGCAGCTGGATACCCGAAACAGCAGCGCACTGGCTAGAACAGCTGCGGGTCGCCCAGTGGCTGCAAGAATTGATTTTGGATGGCATCGTGGCAGGGGTCGGTGCGGTCTTAGGATTTTTGCCGCAGATTTTCGTGTTGTTTTTTTGCTTGGCTATCTTGGAGGACTGTGGATACATGGCACGGGTGGCATTTGTCATGGACCGGTTGTTTCGCAAATTTGGCCTATCCGGCAAGTCGTTTATCCCCATGTTAATCGCTACAGGTTGCGGCGTGCCGGGGGTGATGGCAAGCCGAACGATTGAAAACGAAAAGGATCGTCGGTTGACGGTGATGGTCACGACCTTTATGCCTTGTTCTGCCAAATTGCCGATCATTGCATTGATTTCGGGTGCCTTTTTCCCTCATTATAGTTGGGTCGCACCATCGGCCTATTTTGTCGGCATGGGCGCTGTGATTTTTTCAGGGATCGTCTTGAAAAAAACGCCGCTTTTTGCAGGTGATCTGGCACCATTCATTATGGAACTGCCAGCGTATCATTTGCCGCAGCTCACAACGATTTTGAAAAGTGCCTGTGATCGAGCCGTTGCTTTTGTAAAAAAAGCCGGTACGATAATTTTTGTAGCTTGTATCTTTGTCTGGTTTACCTCCAGCTACAGCTTTGCCTTGCAGCGGGTCAGTGAAGACCAAAGCATTTTGGCCTTTTTCGGTCGACTTTTGGCGCCCCTCTTCGCTCCCCTAGGCTGGGGAACTTGGCGAGGCGCCGTGGCGACGATCACTGGCTTGGTGGCCAAAGAAAATGTGATCGGCACATTCGGGATTCTCTACGGACAAACCGGTGAGTTGTCAGAAAGTGGGACGGAGATTTGGCAAGTGTTGCGCGGCGATTACACTGCTGTGGCGGCATACTCTTTCCTCGTCTTTAATTTACTATGTGCCCCCTGTTTTGCTGCCATCGGTGCGATTCACCGTGAAATGGGGGACAGCAAGTGGACGTGGTTAGCCATTGGCTATCAATGCGGCTTGGCGTACTGCGCCAGTTTTCTGGTCTACCAATTCGGACACGTCATCTTTGAAGGCGGACACCTCACGCTAGGTGTTTTTGCGGCAATAGTCATTGCTGGTCTATTAGTATTTGCTCTGGTGAAGAAACCATTCCGAGGGAGTGCGCCCTTGATCCAAGTCGTAGGAGGCGAAAAATGATTGCTACAGTAATTCTAAGCGGACTGATTTTTGGCTATGGCGGTCGTGTGGTGTACCGCATGGTGAAAAAGGATCATTGTTCTGATTGCCACAGCAGTTGTCCCGTGAAGCATGAGGAAGCAAAGTAGAAAATAGCGGTTGTAAGTAAAAATTCGTGTGAAAACACCTACGGGTAGAAATACAATTGAAACGGTAGATCTATAGCCATGAATAGAGTGTTTGCTTTAAGAAGTTCTTAGTTTATTTAAGAGCTTCTTTTTTTTATTGTGGGTGCAAGCAAAAGATCTGTCCATTTTTGGTTCATTTTTTCCTTGATAGAATAAGTTTTGTGAACTGCTCAAGAAGGTTATCGAGAAAAACTGGAGGCTATCAAAAAAAATAGGCAGTATTCCTGGTCTTTTTGAGAAGAGCAGTTCACTTAATCTGGAAGCGTGTACAAATATGTGGTCGCAAATCGTCTATTCAGGTCAGAACTTTTCACTTATAGTGTGTGTATAGGAATTATCTCGAGAAATTCTTTTACTAAAACCTAAAGAAATTTTTTTAGAAAGGAAATCGTCGTTTGCAAACTACATTATTAACAAAAGAAAACATTTTACTTCAGCAAGACAGTACCAGTTGGCAAGAAGCAATCAAAAAAGCTGCCCAGCCGTTATTGAGGAATGGCAGTGTTTCAAAACAGTATGTCGAAGCGATGATTCAATCCGTCTTAGATGCCGGGCCGTATATCGTGCTTATGCCTGGGTTTGCTTTGGCCCATGCCCGATCAGAAGATGGGGTTTGTCGTTTAGGACTAAGTGCGATGACCTTAAATACCCCCATCTCATTTGGTTCGCCCAATGATCCAGTTAAAGTCATTTTCTGTTTGGCAGCGATAGACCCGACCAGTCATTTGGAACTGATGGGTGAGTTAGCAGAGGTTTTAGCAAGGGACAATATCATTGATCGTTTAGCAAATGTGGAGACACCAGAAGCATTTATAAAACTATTAGAAGAAACGAGGAGTTAAGATGGGATTCTTTCAAAAAAAGAAAAATGATGCATCGATCCAATCAGATGCAAAACCTAAGGCGAGTAATGGCAAGAAATTTTTGATAGCGGTTGCATGCCGTGCTGGGATGGGGAGTTCAACGCTGCTTCACATAAAAGTAAAATCAGTGATTGAAGAAAACGGCTATCCCATTGAAACGATTCATGGAAATCTAGATGTTCTCATTGGTTTTACGGGTGATGCCTTTATGAGTATGGCAGATATCGCAGCGGAACCTGATTTTCAAAACAAACCTTATGAAGTCATAGGTATTCAAAATATTATGAGTAAAGAAGAGATCCAAGGAAAACTAGAAACATTTCTTGAAACGATGCAAACAAAATAAATTGATGGAGCGAGGAATAAATTGAATGGCAATTTTAGTAATGAACCAATTCAGAAATACTGCTGTGTTGCTAATGATTTTAGCTTTGATCGGGTTACTTGCACAAAGAAAGCCTGCGAAGGAGACCCTGAGCGGTGTCCTCAAAGTGGGCATTGGGTTTATGATTTTTAATATTGGTGGTGGTCATGTAGGAACGATTGCTGCAAATTTCGCCACGTTGTTTCAGACCGCATTTGGTGTTCAAGGGACGGTTCTGGCAGTAGAGCCTGCTACAGCGTTAGCTATGGATGTATATGGTTTTGAAATATCAATGATTATGGGGCTAGGGTTCATATTCGGATTAGTTATTGCGAAATTGACGCCTTTAAAATCAATTTTCTTAACCGGTCAGCATTATCTTTTCTTTGCTGCTGTCATTGGGTTGATTTTTATTTCGAATGGTATGCCCACTTGGGTAACAGTTATCTTTGGTTCTTTGGTACTAGGTTTTGCAGGAGCAGGGTTGCCCAAATTGGCTCAGAAATATACAGATGAGCTGACAGGTAATGCAGGGGTTGCACTAGGTCACTTTAACTTGATTTTTTACTGGTTCTCAGGTGTCATCGGCAGTGTCATTGGCGGGAAAAATTGGCAAGCAAAGAAAGAGAAAGCAGCCAATCGTGAGCTTCCTGATTTCTTCTCCGTATTCCGAGATTTTGTCTTCTCTGTTGCATTTTTCATGATTATTCTTTTCTACATTGCAACGATCGCAGCAGTTTTAAGTGGTCATATGGATGTCGTTCAAGAAATGGCTGGCAACGACTTATGGTTCTTGTATCCGTTGATTCAAGGGTTGCAATTTGCGGCGGGTATGTCTGTACTGATTTATGGTGTGCGTCAATTTATTGCTGAATTAACGGCTGCCTTCGTGGCGATCTCTGAAAAATATATCCCGGGATCAATGCCGGCAGTAGATGTTCCTGTGTTTTTCCAATATGCGCCAACCATGGTTCCTGTCGGTTTTATTACCTCGTTTATAGGTGGCTTAACAGCGACGTTTGCCATGGCTGCTATGGGTTCTCCCGTTGTACTTTTGCCAGCAGCTGGGATTGCTTTTTTCTCGGGTGGAACAATGGGTGTCTTTGGTTCAATAAGAGGCGGGTTGAAAGGGGCGATCATCGCATCCTTCTTAGGCGGTATTTTGCTGACTGCATTGCCTTTGGTGCTTTTCCCAGCTTTTTCTGAATTAGGCATCACAGACGCTGGATTTCCTCAAATCGACTACAATATTATCGGAATTTTACTAGATAAAATCTTAAAACTATTTAGTTAAACAGTATGATTAGCAAGGAGAAAGGTGGATACAATTTCTCCTTGCTATAAGGAAGGAAAATCTGTATTGAATGAAAAAAACGTTTTGTTTGAATATAGTACGAATTTAAAAGCCCAAAGCGATGCTCAATTTTATCGGCTTGAAGAAGAAGAAGTCTATCAACAGATGGTGAAGGCCAAAGAACTTATTCTCCATGCAGAAAAAAATCATAAGCGTGTTCATGTAACAGGCGTGGGAAAATGTTCCTATGTAGCAGGCTATGCAGCTTCACTTTTCTCATCTGTCGGCACGCCAACCTATTTTTTAGACACAACCGAAACTGTGCACGGATCGGCAGGACAAGTCGTGGCTGGCGATGTAGTGATTGCGATAAGTAATAGTGGGAACACCAAAGAATTAGAATATGCACTTGCTGCCTTAAAAGCCAATGGCGCTGTAATTTTAGCGGTAACAGGAAATGAAGATTCTTCCCTAGCTTCCTGTGCTGAAGTCACATTGTCTTCTTATGTTTCCCAAGAAGGGGACTCATTGAATAAACCGCCACGTTCCTCTGTGATCGCCCAAATGATCCAGCTGCAGGTTCTGTCGGTGTTGCTGCAAGAAGCAAAAGAAATCAATTTAGAAGATTACCTTAAATGGCATCCAGGGGGGAGCTTAGGAGCAACGACAAAAAAGGAGCTTACGCAATGAAAATCAGAGGAATTATACCAGCAATGGTCACACCATTAAATGAGAACGGCATCAATGAAGAGGGCACCAGAAAGCTTGTAAGGCATTTGATTGCTGGTGGTGTCCACGGGTTGTTTATTTTAGGAACCAATGGCGAATTTCATACCTTAAGCAAAGAAGAGAAAATCCAGTTTGCCAAAATCGTTGTCGATGAAGTATCGGGCAGAGTACCAGTATTTGCAGGTGCCGGAGATATCGCAACGAATAAAGTGATTGAGTTAGTAAATGAGTTTGCAAAAATCGGCGTTGATGCTGCTTCCATCATTACGCCGTATCTTTTGAAATATACCGATGAGGAGTTGATCCATCACTACCGAATGATTGCTGAGCAAACGACACTACCAATCATTTTGTACAATATTCCGCCAAATACTAGAAATTTCATCAATCGTCATGTTTTCTCGGAATTACTCAAAATTGATTCGATCATTGGGATAAAAGATTCAAGCGGTGATCTAGAAAACTTCAAGGGCTATCTTGAATTAAATCATCGAGAGGATTTCTCTTTGCTGATGGGAAGCGACTCTAAGATTTTAGAAGCATTACAGTTAGGAGCAGATGGCTCTGTGGCTTCAACCGCAAATGTTGTGACGAAAACAGATGTGTCGATCTATGAACAATTTGTAGCTGGAAACATAGAGCAAGCGCGGCAAGAACAAGCAAGTATTGATGATTTTAGAGAAGCCTGCAAATGCTCAACGATTCCGTCTGGGCTGAAATACTGTTTGCGGGCAATCGGACAGGATGTTGGGTTACCGAAACTGCCTGTTCTAGATCTTACGAAAGAAGAAAAGCAGCAGGTAGATCAAGTGCTTCAAAAATATGTACAAGCGGAAGGATTTACATTGAAAGTAGAACAGTAGGCTGCAGAAATGGGGGAACATTGATGGTAAAAATTGACTATAGGACGAGAAAGATGATGATGGCTCTGATTGAAAAACCGACCATCAGTTACGATTATCTTCAGCGGAATTATTCTATGAACCGCACTCAAATAGAGTATACCATTGATAAAATCAACCAGTTTCTATCTGCCCAAAAACTACCACTTAGCGTGAATAAGGAAAGTGTGATTCGACTGCCTGAAAAAAGCAAGGAATATTTGTTGGAGTCATTTTTACGTGAGCGTATGTTTAAGTATTATGAGATGAGTTCAAAAGAACGAGGAAAATATATCTTTTTGACGCTCTTTTACTACGAGAAAGACTATCTGTCGGTCAATCATTTTTTAGATGCGTTAAAAATCGGCAAAACAACCTTTATGAGTGATCTGCGCAAATTACAAGCGGAATTACATGGGTACGATATTTCAATCAGTTACTCGAGAAAAGAGGGGTATCACTTAGCAGGTGATGAACTGATGATTCGTTACGCTTTATTTCGAATGATTTTGGAAGATGTGACTAGCAAGGACGATGATTTTATTTACCGTTACTTTATTCATAACGAACGAATACAATTGGCGGATGAGCAGGACACCTATCTTTCTCTTCTTTTAGAAAAACATGCGATAGAGTTAGTTGAAAATAGATTGATTGAATTGAACTATATCCTTATTTTTTTATACCCAAGAATGGGCTTGAATGAATTTAATCTAAAGCCCTTTTCTAATGATCATGAGTTAGTAAAAATGAAGGAGTACCGCTTTGCTGAAGAAGTTTTAGAAAACGCAGGGGTGATGAATACTATAGAAAAGAACTATCTCTGTGGGTGGGTCCTGGGAATGGCATTAGGGAATGAAAAGGAATGGCTTCAAGGAAATTTGGTCATCATTGACTTGGTAGAAAGAATCGTCGAGCGATTTGAATTGCTTTCAGGTATTCGTTTCAAGGATAAACACTCTGTCATCAAGCAATTATATAGTCATTTTCGACCGACCTATTTCCGGATGCTGTTTCGATTACCGATCATCAATCCTATGCAGGAGAAAATTTTTGAAAAATATAATGACCTTTATCAGATCGTAAAAGAAACCTTGAGACCAATCAGTGATAGCTTTGATTCAAAGCTTCCAGATGAAGAAGTAGCCTTTTTGACAATGCACTTTGCGCTTTTGATCAGGAATTCTGAAGAATACATGGTGCAACAAAAAGTGGGGGTCGTTGTTTGCCCAAATGGTATTGGAAGCTCAGCAATCATTTACAATGAATTAAAGGAAATCTTTCCCTCTTTTATCTTATTGGGACCGATTGAAACAAGCGAACTGCATTCATTTGATCAGTCTTACGATATCATTTTTACGACAAAACCCAACTTTCAACTTTATCCGTTAAAAAAGCCGATTTTTGTAGTAAACCCGATCATGTCTTACGAGGAACGAACCCAGTTGTTTTTAGATGTCAAATTCGAAACCAGTACAAGCATCAAGCCCAATACTGTGACGATCGACGGCTTGATGCAGGTTATTCAACAATATTCAACAGTTACTAGTGAGTCAGCTCTGCGGCATCATTTAGAGAAATTTGTACAAGAGACCTGCTCGCCAACGGCATCTATCATGTCTCAAAAAGAGAAAAAGTCAAAAGAACCTGCAATGCTGTTGGATATGATGCGTCCAGAATTGATACAATTAAACAAAAAAGCCAGAACATGGGAAGAGGCCTTTTATCTCGCAGCCAATCCATTGATTGAAAGAAAGATCATCACTAGAAATTACATCGATTCGATCATTCAACAAACTAGATCAGAAGGTGCTTATATGGTGATATTCGATCAAGTTGCCTTACCGCATACGGTTCCTGAAGCAGGTGCAAAAAAACTTGGCATGGGATTGACAACATTAGAATCTGAAGTATATGTCTTAGGAACGATTCCTGTAAAGTACATCTTTACTCTTTCTGCGTTAGACAGCAAGCAGCATCTAAATGCGATGACTCAGTTTATTACCCTTATTGAATCCAAAGACTTTTTTCGAGAATTAGAAAAACATGAATGTCCGGAAACCGTTTATCACTGGTTTGCAGAGATTTTACGTACTGCTGCTGTATAAATTTTTTCGAAAAAACTGTAAGTATTATAGAATAAAGCATATACTCTTTGGTCTTTATTGAGAGAAGTGTGCGAAGGGGAGTAATTTGCCTTCATCGTTTGCTGCTGTTCATCCGAAAGCGAGGGATGTCCTCCAGAACTGTTAACAGCCGAAGAACTATCTAATGATACTAATTTATGCTGTTTGAGGTTAGTCCAGTTCTACAAGAAAGATTCACTCGGAAATCAGCTACCATAGAAGTGGAGAAACAGTTCGATCACGATCGGGCTGTTTTTTTATTCTTTAAAAAACGATCTATTAAAGGGATCTTAAATATAGTATAATTATTTAATGAAAAGATATTATTTAGTGGGATTTGTAGGAAAGGGAGCAGGGAACCTAGTTAGAACGTAAACGAAGATAGGCTTTTGATAAAGCAGAGTGAAAGGGTGAGGGCATGAGACAACAACGAAGACGGGAGCGTCAGAAACGCCAGCGGATCATTGCTGGGTTAAGTGTAGCATTATTGGCGATCACATTCGGAGTGATTTATCTAGTGATTCAAGCGACAAGCATCCCCGAACAGCGTCTTACAGCAGAATCGACAAAACCGACAAAAACAATGCAAGAATCAAGTAGTTCTATCGAAACAAAGTCAGAAGTAAAAACCATCACAGTGACAGCTAGTGGTGATATGCTTTATCATACACCTGTTTATTTAAGCGCTTACGACGGAAAGCGTTATGATTTTGACAACGATTTTGAGCAGGTCAAACCGTTGATTGCATCGGCGGACCTTGCTTTAGGTGATTTTGAAGGAACCATCAATCCTAATAAACCGCTTGGCGGTTTTCCCCTATTCAACGCCCCTATCGATGCTGTTACCAGCATCAAAGACGCGGGCTTTGATGTGATCGATCTTGCCCATAACCATATTTTAGATACGGGGATCGAAGGAATCAAAACGACGGCGGCTGCTTTTCACGACCAAGGCTTGGCAACGATTGGTGTCACGGTCGACAACAGTGGAATCCTGGTCAAAGAAGTCAACGGGATCAAAGTTGCTCTCTTGGCCTGTGCCTACGGCTTCAATGGCCTTGAAGAAAGCTTAACTCAAGCAGAGTATGACACCTTTTTGAAAGACTTGTCCCTCGATAAAGTGGAAGCAGAGATCAAAGAAGCGGAAACCTTGGCGGATATCACCATCGTGATGCCTCAGTCTGGTGTCGAGTATTCTTTAGAACCAACGGAAGAACAACAAACAGTTTATCGGAAGATGATCAATTTTGGTGCTGATATTATCTTCGGCGGCCATCCGCATGTAGCAGAACCAACCGAAATCATCGAAAAGGACGGTGAAAAGAAATTTATCATTTATTCAATGGGGAACTTATTGTCGAATCAACGTTATGAAACCGTCAATAACAACTATTGGACCGAACGCGGCGTCATTCCAGAAGTTGAGATCACCAAACAGGGAGCTCGGACCTATTTAAGTAAGATTGCCTTACATCCAACTTGGGTCTCCAAAGAGCCGATCCCTGATCGTACCTATTATGATCCAGAATACGGCGTCTTACAGGCCTTTGATTTTCAAGTTTACTTGGCCGAAGATTATCTACCGGATGGACAATACGCCAAACGTGTTCCTGAAGAAAAACGACAGCGCATAGAAACCGCCTACCATGAAATGCTGGAGCTGTTAGATTTGAAGTGGGAGCAGCAAAAAGAAAATCAAAATGACTAATAAGGCAACCTGACCAACAGGTTGCTTTTTTATTAGCTCTCGAGAAAACGAATCATGAAACGAATGGTGCTCCTTCCAACAAAACATGACAGTAGACTATCATTTATGAACAAAAAATGACACCTCAAACTGATAAAAATAAGTAATAATGTCAACATAAAGCATTCAGAAATGAGTCGGAAAGGATTCAGTAGATGATTTCTGAATAAAAGGGAAAGAAAGCAGGATGTGTCATGAGAATTATTATACTGACGAAAAATATATCATATGAGATTGATTTGCAGCGGGAGTTACAGATTTTGAGTCATGAAGTGTTCGTAGGGAAAAATACAGAAGAGGCGGAATGGTTGATAGAAAGCGCCAAATTATTTGACTGCTTATTTGTCAGTGAAACGATTGCAGATCCAGAATTTTTATTGATCAATCAGGCGTTGGCTCCTTATTATCAAAAACGAATCGTCCGTATCTTGCCAGGGAATATTGAACAAGAAGGTAGGATGGAAAAAGCTGAAAATGCCACGTACCTGAATCGCTCTTTTGTCGAGCTGAGAGAATTTTTGGCTGCACTACCACCAATTAGTCGTAAGTTAGAAAAAGCATCCGTCACGAAAGAATCCTTTCCTAAATTTCTTAGTCTGCAAGAACAGATCTTTTTTAACAATTTAGGAGAAGAGCAATTTATTAACCGAGAAGACCTGTGTTGGAAAATTTGGGGAAATGGTGGAACAAACTCGAGAAAATCTCAGTTGTCAATATTAGCGAAACGAATCAATGAAAAATTAGATGAATACGACTACACTGAAAAACGGGTTCGTACCGCTTGGGGCAAAGGCTATATCTTACAATAAAAAGAAAATTGTGTGATCAAAAGAGCATCGAAGCCTTATTTCTCACGAATAGACCTCTTTGTAGCTTCGACTGCTTTTCAGGTAGAAACGACTCTGTTTTCAAATTGAGTCGTTTTTTATATAAAAATATTAGTATTAAATAAATGATGGTATCGAAAATTATGATAATGCTTTTTTTTAGTGTTAAAATAGAGATAATCAGTAATGAAAAGGAATACTACAGGATTTAAAAAGCACTTTGGAGAAACGTGCTGTAGTATCTTTCAGAGGAGGAAATGTCGTGAAGAAGATTGAGTGTGTGATATTTGATTTAGACGGAACCCTATTAGATTCGAGAGAATGCAGCATCAAGGCGACAAAAGCAGCTTTTACAGAGATGGGACTCAAAGTACCGAGTGAGGTAGTCATTGAACATTACATGGGGATACCGATCGAAGAATCGTTTTTTAAAATGTCAGAACAGCCATTGGATCAAGAAACAGCAACGGAACTGATTCGGGTTTTTCGTACCTATTATCAAACATACGAGGAAAGTACCTTGAACGTATTTCCTGAAATTCCCCATGTCCTAGAAATCTTAATGAAACGAAAGGTTCCTTGTTTCGTGGTTTCAAGTAAGAAGACAGCGGTCGTCAAACGAAATTTGGCTGCTCAGAACCTGGTGGCGTTCTTTGAAGAAATCATCGGCTCAGATGCGGTGTCCCACTACAAGCCTCATCCAGAAGGAATCAATAAAGTAGTAACTCAGTATCAGTTTGATCCGACAAGGACGATCATGGTAGGAGATGCTATTTTTGATATCCAGATGGGCAAAGCAGCCGGTGTCAAAACCATCGCTGTTACCTGGGGCAGCCACGATGCGAAAAAACTTTCCGCTGAAAAACCAGATGCTTTGGCAGAAGCGCCGCAGGATATTTTAGATTATATCTATGCTTGATCTATTTTTACTGATACAGTTTAAAAATCATTTCTATTTTTGATCTGTAGCGTGAAAAATAGAATGGACTGAACGTCTTCTTCCAGCAGTATATTTGAGGTTTCGACCAATGATCGATAGATTCGATTATTGGTTTTTTTTGTTGGTATGGATATGGGGCGTCTATTTACATGAAGCAACAATTTTAGCTATCTGTTGATTTTTGTGGATATTATAGTCATTTTCTTGTCATTAGAGACGATCTAGTTGCATTCGGGCACTACTTTTTAGCAGAAGGGAACGGGGCCGCCTCTTTTTCACTCTTATTTCTTTTATTTAATAAAAAGTAATTATAAGAGAATCTGAAAGGGAAACTATAATAGGCGTAACTGATTTTCTTAATGTGTCTGCATTGGTAAGAGCTAAAGACCCAATCATTTTTAGTGGTTTTTGGACAGCTAAGCTTCAATTAAAAAACCTATCGGAAGAAAATCAAAGCGAGCAGAAGGGATAGCGCTACTTTCACCAAAAAAAAATAGATGTAAAGGAGTAAGGATATGATATCAGAAAATATCAAGGAACCGAAAGACTATTTGTGTTATTCAAAAGAAGTGTTGCTAAGTTTAGGGGTAATGACAGATTTCCCCAAAATTTTTCATTTTTATCAAGAACTCTGCAATGAATTTGAGCACATTTACTATGATCAATCAAAGAGTTTATTTGTTCAGCTCAAAGCACTTCTAGCAATAGATGCGCAGATTCAAATTTTACTGGAACTTTTTGAAAATAGTAGAACAAACCTATGCAAAGAGTTTTGTATGGATGAGCATGAAATTATTTGTATGATCAAAAATGATAAAAAATCTTATTATCGCGAGCTTACAGGTCAAAAAAACAATCAAGTACCAAAATGGAGTTTAATTTATTTAAGTGAGGAGTAAGCATATTTTAGGATAATTCAACCATCTCAAGAAAGAACACATGGAGCAATAACGCGATGAACACGGGAGTAGAGGAATAGAAAGAGGGATCATAATAACAGAATCCCATCTTATGATCTAGTAAAATAGTCTAGCGCACTTTCCTTGTGATTTGTTATACTAATTCTAAGGAGCTGATCTTGACACCTTGTGTTCGGCAAGTACGTTCATGTGAGCGCTTTATTGATTGAGTGAGAAAAGAGGGAATGATTTGACGAAAAAAATTGTCTTTTTAGATGTAGATGGAACATTATGTGATGATGCTGGAAATGTACCAGAAAGTGCACGCCAAGCGATCACAGCGGCGCATAAGAAAGGCCATGAATTTTTCTTATGTACCGGTCGTTCAAAGGCCGAAATTACAGAAGACGTGTTGGCACTGCCCCTAAGTGGGATGATTGGTGCCGGCGGCGGTTATTGTGAGGTGCATAATGAGGTGATTTTGCACAAAGTTTTTGAAAAAGAAGCTTTATTAAGATTGATTGATTTCTTAAAAGAAAACCAAATCGAGTATTACTTGGAATCGAACCAAGGTTTATTTGCAAGTACCAATCTAAGAAATCGTTTGCTGGAGATCGTCTTAGCAGGTGAGTCTGTTGAAAGTGAAGCAGGAAAACAACGCGTTCAAACTATTCAGTGGTTCCTTGATTTACTGATTGAGGACGAAGCGAAAATCGATTACGATGACGTGAACAAAGTTTCCTTTATCAATCATTCCATTCCTTATGAACGGGTCCATGACCAATACCACGAACAATTCCAAATGATTCGCAGTACGGTACCTGTTTTTGGCAAAGATAGCGGCGAGATCGGCATCAAGAATATCCACAAGAAAACAGCCATCGATTTTCTCTTGAACCATTTAGGGATCGATAACAAAGATACCTTGGCGTTTGGTGACGGCCATAATGATGTCGAAATGTTTGAAGCTGTTGCGACGGGAATTGCAATGGGCAATGCCTGTGAACAGCTATTGGCAGTAGCTGACGAGGTGACGGCTCGACCAGAAGACGGCGGGATTGCGCAAGCGCTCCAAAAGCACGGCCTCGTGTAGCTACTAAAAAACATGATTAGCACATGCTTTTTTATGCTAGTCAGGTTTCATAGCAACAAAGTTCAGAAGACCTGTAAAGTGATCGACAGAGTAGTTTTTTGCTTCATTCTTGTGAAGAAGGCTCTGATTAGAAAGAAGTACTATCAGTGACTATACAACATACAATAGGTAAAAGGGGACAGAAGCCGAATTCTGTGCCTCTTTTTTTATTTCTAGATAAGATTTAACTGGGGACAAGACATGCACCCCAATATTGGAAACGGATACGTTATAATTTAGATACAATCAAACTTGGCCAAGGGAGATTAAAAAAATGGATAATAATCGATTGAATTTCATTTATAAGTTAAATCATATTGTGAACGAAAATGAAGTAGGGACGGTTGAATTTGAACTTGCTAAATTTTTCTTAGAGAACTTCAAAAGCGTGACTCGATGGAACATTTATCAGATTGCAGAAGAGCAGCATGTATCGCGGGCCTCCATTCGACGATTTGCGAAACAATTGGGCTACGAAAACTTTTTAGATATGAAAAAGAATGCGGAAACTTTTGATGATGGAATCAATGAATTTCTGAGGTTTTACGGCTACCCCAATTTTTTGACTAAGCTTCAAGACAATATTACTTCCTTAATGGAAGAATTAAGTCTGCGTTTTAATACACAAGAAGTCGATCGTCTTGTCCGATTAATCAATGATAGTCGAGAAGTTATGATTTTGTGTTCAAGCAATATTACAGGTAGTGTAAAAACATTCCAACAGCGAATGGTTATCTTCGGCAAAAGAATTACTCTATTAACGTCAAAGAGCGATCTGACGTTAGCCTTGGAACACTACCAAGATCCCTTGATCATTGTTTTTTCGCTATCGGGTCTCTTCGTTTCTTCCATGCTTGAAATACTAAAAGAAGTCAAGGCACCAACGATTTTGTTTACAAATAATAGAAACCCAATCTATAACCGCTATTTTGATAAATTGTATCATTTAAGTTCACAAACACATGAAAAAGAAATTAATGAGCTGCTTTACTATACGTATGGCATTGATTTCGTACTTGATCTGCTATTCAATGGTTATTTACTTAAATTTAAGAGAGAAGGCAATGGGCATGCATTATAAAGATAAACCACTATTTCCAAAGGATTTTTTATGGGGCGCTTCAAGTGCGGCGTGGCAAGTTGAAGGGGCTGTAGCAGAAGATGGGCGTTCAACTGCGATCATCGACTTAAACAGCAAAAAGAAAAAGCCCTATACAGATAATTCGATCGCCGCTGATCATTACCATAAATACAAAGAAGATGTCCAATTAATGGCTGATGCGGGCTTTACTTCATATCGCTTTTCGATTGCTTGGCCTAGGATCTATCCTGATAATTCAGGGGTGCCCAATCAATTAGGCATTGACTTTTACAATCAGCTGATTGATGAATTAGTTGAACATGGCATTACTCCAATCGTCACTTTGTATCACTACGATATGCCAGTCTGGGTTGATGAAGAATTTAATGGTTGGTACGACCGAGGCATCATTGATGCATTTGACCAATATGTTAGAACCTGTTTTGAGTCATTCGGCGATCGTGTGAAATACTGGCTGGCAATTAATGAGCAGAACATGCAAATTGTCTATGGAGACTGGTTAGGAGTATGCAAATACCCAGAGACTTGGTTCGAAGATAAGTGGAAAGTCAATCATATTATGAACCTATGTCATGCAAAAGCGGTGATTGCGTGTCATGAATTGGTTGAAGACGGCAAGATCGGCCCGGTTCCTGGGATGGTTCCGTTTTATCCTGAGTCAGCAAAACCAGCAGATCAGATTGCAGCGATGAATGCAGAAGAACTGACGGAAAAAATCTGGAATGATTTTAATGCAAATCGTGAATACAATGGTTTTATTAAACGTTATTGGAAAGAAAATAATATTGACCCAGATATTCGCCCTGGGGATATGGAATTGGTTGCACAAGCAAAAATCGACTTTTTCGGCATCAATTGTTACCGTAGCAATGTAGCGAAGGAGTCACCAGTGGCATCCGATCATCAAGAAATTGGGTTGAACAAATCGGGGAGAAAAGGGGAATTTGTTTACCCAAATTATCCAGGGATTTTTGCGCAAACGGTCAATCCTTTTGTCGAGACAACCGATTGGGATTGGGAGATCGATCCAGTTGCTATGCGTTACTTGTTACGCTACATGGAAGACCACTATCATTTACCAATGGTGATTACTGAGAATGGTTACGGGGCGCATGAGAAGCTAGGTGAGGATGGAAAAGTACATGATCAAGAACGAATTGATTTTTTAAATGATCAGATTTATCAAGTCGGATTGGCGATTGAAGATGGCGCAAAAGTCTTTGGTTATAATCCATGGTCCTTTACTGATCTTTTGAGTACGGGCAATGGGATGGCGAAACGGTATGGACTTGTCTATATCAATACAACTGATGAAGAGTTACTGGATTTACGTAGAATCCCGAAAGATTCTTACTATTGGTATAAAGAAGTGATCCAATCAAATGGTCAAACGTTAGCACGTCCAAAAGGATGAGAAATGAGCGATAGAAGAAAGAGCTTCTATCGCTCCAAAAACTACTTTAATGAAAGCGGTTTATAAAATAAAGTGAGGATGAATCACTATGTCAAACTATCATGAACTGGTTGCGTATATTATAAAAAATATCGGAGGAATCGAAAATGTTCAAACAGTCAATCACTGTGCTACTAGGCTTCGTCTACAGCTAAGTGATCCGACCGCTTTTGATGACAAGCAATTAAAAGAAAACAAACTCATTTTGGGCACAGTGAGAAGAGGACATGAAGTTCAACTGATCATCGGTCCGGATGTGCCAAAAGTGTATGCAATTTTTACAGAAGAGCGAAATCAAATGAATGGTCAGGCGAAGGAGGAACGAAAAACTAAGCGCACCCTCAAAGACTACGGCTTACTGATTGTCGATTTTATCAGTGGAACCTTCGTTCCGGTTCTGCCCGTATTGGTAGCTGCTGGGCTGGTATCGGCGGTATTGAATATTGGTGTGACCTTTTTCGGACTTGCAGCTGACAGCGGGACCTACACGATTTTAAATGCCATCAACGATGCGGGTTTTTATTTTCTGCCGATTTATATTGGGTATAGTGCTGCTAGAAAACTTGGTATCAATGGTTTGATGGGTATGTTCCTAGGTGCGATCCTCGTCCACTCATTGATCAATGGCGTGGAAGGATTGAATTTCTTAGGAATCGTTATCCCAACGATGAGCTATAATACAACGACTATTCCCGTAATATTTGGTGTTTTGTTTATGGCGGTAATGGATCGAATCGGGGATAAGTGTATTCCGCAATCGATCAAGTATTTCGTCAAGCCATTATTAGTTATTTTAATTACAGTGCCTGTCACATTAATTGTATTAGGGCCAATTGGAAATGCAGTGGGCGGATACATTGCTAGTGGGTTGAGCTTTTTATACGACAAACTCGGTTGGTTTTCAGTTGGTGTCTTAGGAGCAATGACTCCGCTATTGGTCATGACCGGCACCAATCAAGCGTTGTTCCCCTTGGTCTTTGCTATGTTAGGGGACTACGGCTATGATTCATTTGTTATGCCGGCTATGCTAGCAGCTAACGTTGCCGTGGGTGCATCAGCCTTAGCTATTTCTTATACAGAAAAAAATACTGAAAAACGAGCATTGGCTCTTTCTTCAGGACTGACTGGTGTGATGGGGATCACCGAGCCGGCTATTTTTGGCATCTTGATCAACTATCGAAGTGCTTTTATAGGAGCGATTCTAGGTGGTGCAGTAGGTGGGATCATGGCAGGATTTGTTCAACTAAAACAATATGCAGTTGTTTCACCAGGTCTGGTTGCGATCCCGACTTTTATCCCGACAGATGGTTCTGGATTCAATAGCAATTTTTGGTTTGCAATTGTCGTCATTCTTCTAGCAGTATGCGTTTCTTTTACTACAACGATTCTCTTAGAACGAAAAAGAGTTCAAGTAAGTCAAATGAGTAAAGCCGAAGATGCTTTGAAAGTCAGCAGTCCAATATCGGGAAGCGTTGTTTCCCTTGAGACAGTCAAGGACCCGATGTTTTCGGAAAAAATGATGGGGGACGGAGTGGCGATCATTCCTTCTGATGAGACCATAGTCGCTCCTTTTGATGGTTATGTGATTATGACTACACCCACCAAGCATGCGATTGGCTTAAGAGGTGAAAATGGGGTCGAACTTTTGATCCACATCGGGATCGACACGGTTCATTTAGATGGAAAAGGATTTACTCTTTATGTAGCTGAAAATCAATACGTTAAAGCTGGAGAAAAACTGATTTCTTTTGACGAAAAAGAAATCAGTGCAGCAGGCTATGATCTAACGATCCCCATCATTGTCACAAACACAGCTGATCATGAACCATTTGCTCAGACGATACAGCAAAAAGTAAATAGCAGCGATTATTTATTTTCAGTTCAATAATGGGTTCCCAATCATTTCTTTTTCAAGCTTCTTAACGCGGACATCAACTATACCTTCAAGTGAAAGCCCTGTCCTGAATTTTCAGCAGGGCTTTTTTATTTGATGTCCTTTCTTTGTCTCTACCAATGAATTGTATCGAAAAAATCCAGAATATTTCGAAAAATACCATTGCTTATTTATGGCAAAACCATTAGTATTATTAGAAAAACTGATGGTGAATCGATGATAAAGCGTGGCTTTAACAGTGAGAAAGCCGGATCAGTGGCATGAAATAGGAGTGATAAGTGTGGAAGAGTTATGGAATGTATTGAAACCAGCCGAACAAGTCGAACTGAAATTAAGAAAATTGTATACGCAGCATCATTTTTCACCTTATCACTCGAACAACTTTGAAGAGTATCGCAACTATCAGCAAAATGATCAGTTTTTGCGTGGTTCTTCCATCATCACGTTTACAGGCACGGATGGCAGGACGATGGCGCTAAAACCCGATGTTACCTTGTCTATTGCCAAAAATACACCGTCTGGAGAGGCGCGCAGAGTGTATTACGTGGAAGATGTCTATCGACAGGATCGTCAAGCTGGGGAATACCAAAAAATCGATCAAATCGGTTTGGAGCTCATTGACCAAATCACGTGGGAAGATCAACTGGAGGTTGTAAAACTGGCGTGGGAAAGTTTGGCTCAGGTGGGAAAAGGGACCTTAGATCTGTCCCATATGGGGATTTTGGACGGTATCTGCCAACGCTTCCCCGAAGCGGATCGACAAAAGGTACTGCACTGCCTACGGGACAAGAGTTCTCATGGCATGGATGCACTGACTGAAAAGGCTGGCTTGTCAGCAACAGAAGCTGAAAAATTAGCGAAACTGGTACGTTTGTCAGGTGATTTTGAAACCAAGTATCAAAAAGCCAAAGAACTGCTGGCAGAATATCCCCAAGCTCAAGCTGGTTTAGCAGAACTGAACCAACTGTATCAAGCATTGCAAAAAGAACAACTGTCAGCCTCCATTCGGATAAGGTTGGATTTTTCGATTTTAAATGATGCCGATTATTACAGTGGTTTGCTGTTTCAAGGATTTATCGAAGAAGCAAGAGAGACGATTTTATATGGCGGCCGTTATGATCGCTTGATGAGTCGGCAAGGCAAAGCGCAAGGGGCGATCGGGTTTGGTATGAAGCTCAACCATGTAGGGCAAAAGTTGCCGACTGACAACGAAAGTTCAGGCTATTTGAACATTGCGCTGCCAAAAGGCCGTATGGGGGATGCCGTATACGATTTGTTCACGAAAGCCGGAGTCGCTGCGCAAGGCGTCTTTAAAGACAATCGCCAACTAATTTTTTGTGATGAAGAAAACAAGCTGCGCTTTTTCTTAGTCAAGCCTAGCGATGTAGCAATCTATGTGGAGCACGGAGTGGCGGATATCGGTGTCGTAGGCAAAGATATTTTAATGGAAAGCAAGGCGGAAGTCATCGAATTTCTTGATTTGCATATGGGGGTCTGCCGTTTGGCCGTAGCGGCGCGTAAGGATTTCGAGGAAGATTTCTCCCGACCGTTGCGGGTCTCTACAAAATATCCGCAGATCACCCGCCAGTTTTATCAAGGGTTAGGTCGCTCAGTGGAATTGATCCAACTGCATGGATCGATTGAATTGGCCCCTTTATTAGGTCTCTCCGATGTGATCGTTGACATCGTCGAAACGGGGACGACACTAAAAGAAAATGATTTAGAAGTGATCCAAGACATCGCGCCGTCTTCAGCGCGCTTAGTGATCAACCACGCCACGTGGCGTTTCAAGCAAGAACGCATTCAAACAGTGATTGAGAAGGTGAGGGAGCAATTATGAGAATTTTTTCGACCCAAAAAGATACGATCGAAACGATTGTGGCAAGGAAACAGTCGGAAACGAAAGATGTTTCAACCATTGTCGCCCAAATCATTGCCCGTGTTCAGCAGCAAGGAGATCAGGGGTTGTTTCAATTAATTGAGGAAATCGATCAAGTGACCTTGTCTTCCTTAACCGTCAGTCCAGGGGAGATAGACGCGGCTGTCCATGCCGTCTCACCCGAGCTGCTTAATGTGATGGAACAGGCGAAAGAAAACATTTTGGCATTTCATCAAAAACAAGTCCAGCAAGGCTTTGTCTTAACGAAGGAAAATGGCGTTGTGATGGGACAGCGGGTCTTACCATTAGCAAAAGTCGGGGTCTATGTTCCTGGCGGCACAGCAGCTTATCCAAGTACGGTTTTGATGGATGTCCTGCCGGCAAAAATCGCCGGGGTCAAAAAAATCGTTATGATCACACCGACGGACAGTCAGGGAAAAGTTCCGGCTGCTATTTTAGCGGCAGCTTCCGTTGCCGGAGTGGATGAAATCTACAAAGTCGGTGGTGCTCATGGCGTAGCGGCATTGGCTTATGGAACAGAAACGATTCCCAAAGTCGACAAAATCGTCGGACCGGGAAATATTTATGTCGCCACAGCGAAAAAAATGGTGTACGGCGAAGTTGATATCGATATGATCGCAGGGCCCAGCGATGTGCTGATCCTCGCTGATGCCAGCGCAAATCCTCGCTGGCTGGCGGCGGATCTTTTGGCACAAGCCGAGCATGATCCCTTAGCGCAAGCCATCTTAGTCACAACAGAAGCAGTTTTGATTGAAGAAGTACAAGCCGAGCTTGACTTGCAGCTGAAGCAACTCCCCCGTAAAGACATTGCTGCTGCGGCGCTTGAATCTAGCGGAAAGCTGATTCTGGTCAAAGATTTGACCGAAGCACTTACCATTGCCAATCAAATTGCTCCAGAACACCTTGAATTAGCGGTGGCTGATCCTTTTGCATTATTGGGACAAGTAGAAAATGCGGGTAGCGTCTTTTTAGGTCACCATACACCGGAAGTACTGGGAGATTATTTTGCTGGACCAAACCATACCCTACCGACAGAAGGGACGGCTCGTTTCTATTCGCCGTTATCAGTGGATGATTTTATTAAGAAAAGCAGTTATTTGTATTACCCAGAGGCAGCCATGAAAGCAGCTGGTCCAGCTGTAGCGTTGTTCGCGGAAACCGAAGACTTGATCGGCCATGCCCGTTCGATCAATGTACGAAGAGAGGGAGAAAAATGACCTTTTTACATCAAAAGTATCACAAGCTGACTCCTTATACACCGGGGGAACAAGTAGATGAGCAAGTCATTATTAAACTGAACACCAATGAAAGTCCTTATCCGCCAGCGCCAAGTGTTCAAGCAGCGGTTGCTGATGCCGCCCAAAAGCTGAATCGTTACTCGGATATTGCTGCTGAAGTGGTGACAAACCCTCTGGCTGCCTATCTTGGCGTTACACCAGCCCAACTGTTTCTCGGTAATGGCAGTGACGAAGTCTTGTCCTACCTCTTTCAAGGCTTCACGGAAAACGGCATCGCCTTTCCCGATGTGACCTACGGGTTTTATCAAGTGTATAGTGCCTTGTACCAAGTCGCTGCCACCGTTGTTCCGCTGCAAGAAGATTTCTCGATCGCGTTAACGGACTACGATTCACTCAAAGGGACCGTCATTTTTGCCAATCCCAATGCCCCGACTGGGGTTTATCAAGAACAAAGCGAAATCTGTGCCTTTCTAAAACGGCATCCCGATCGCTTAGTGATAGTCGATGAGGCCTATATCGATTTTGGCGGCTCTTCAATGGTTTCTTTGATCGATCAATACCCAAATCTCTTGGTTGTGGGGACGTTTTCGAAATCTCGGCAGCTGGCAGGAGCACGCTTAGGCTTTGCGGTTGCCAATGAAGGACTGATCCAAGACTTGAATCGGTTGAAATTTAGCTTGAATCCGTACAATGTCAATAGTTTGACCCAATCCGCTGGTGCAGCCGTTTTGCAGGAACAAGCGTATGTCGATGAGAAAATCCAAGCCACAATCCACGTGCGTGAGTGGAGCAAGCAAGCCCTAGCGAAATTCGGCTTTGAGCAGACCGACAGCCAAGGGAATTTTTTGTTTGCAAGGCACCCTGCGATTGCCGGTGAAGAGTTGTATCAGGCACTGAAAGAGCAGAAAATCTTCGTCCGCTGGTTCAATCAGCCCCGCATCAAAGAGTATTTACGAATTACGGTAGGAACGAAGGCCCAGATGGAACGACTGATGACGGTGCTAACAACGATCATAGAAGAGGTGAAGGAATGAGAAAAGCAGAAGTTACCCGCAATACGACGGAAACCAAGATCCACCTGCAGTTGACGATCGATGGTACTGGTCAGCAATCAATCAAGACTGGTGTGGGGTTTTTAGACCACATGCTGGAATTATTTGTCCGCCACGGTCGCTTTGATTTGACGTTGGTTTGTGATGGCGATACAGAAGTGGATGCCCATCACACAACAGAAGACGTTGCCATCGCCATTGGCCGAGCGTTTTCAGAAAGTCTTGGGGAGCGACGAGGCATCAAACGCTATGGTAGTATGCTGCTGCCGATGGACGAAGCCTTAGTTATGACAGCGATCGATATTAGCGGTCGCGGCATGGCAGTCGTAGAGTTGGCGATACCGAGTGAAAAAATCGGGCAGCAGTTTGATACGGAGTTGGTTGAAGAATTCTTCATTGCTTTTGCCCGTGAATTAGGTGCTACGATTCATCTCCATCAAATCGCTGGCAAAAACAGCCACCACATTGTGGAAGCTTGCTTTAAAGGGTTTGGGCGTGCTTTAGGTGAAGCGGTGGCGATCAATCAAGCAGCCCCAGATGAGATCCCTTCAACCAAAGGGACGATTCAGTGATTCATGAGGGGGAAAATGATTACGTATCTTCCACACAGAGGGATGAGATAAGGAAAGGGGCGTATTATGTTAGCAATCATCGACTATGGGGTCGGCAATTTGTTCAGCTTGTCTCGTTCGCTGGACTTCTTGGGTGTTGAGTGCCGAATCACGCGTTCACTAGCAGAATTAAAAGCTGCCGACCGCATTCTTTTACCCGGCGTAGGCGCTTTTGGCGATGCCCGCCAAAAGTTAGCAGAGTTGTCGCTGATCGAACCGATCCAAGAATTGGCAGCAGCTGGCAAACCCTTTTTAGGCATTTGTTTAGGGATGCAGCTGTTGTTTGATAGCAGTGAGGAGTTTGGCACACATGCGGGGCTCGGTTTGATTCCAGGACGGATCGTTTCCATGCAATGCGCCTTTGAAGAAGCCAAACTGAATCTGAAAGTGCCGCAGATTGGTTGGAATCGTTTGACTGTCAGAAAAGAAAGTCCCCTCGTCAGCGGGCTAGGGGAACAAGACTTTGTCTACTATGTCCACAGTTATTTTGCTACTGATTGCCAAGAGTATGTCGTGGCAGACAGTGACTATGGTCTAGCAATTCCCGGTATCGTGCAAAAAGACAATGTCTTCGGCACTCAGTTTCACCCAGAAAAAAGCGGGGCAGTCGGGTTGAAGATTTTAAAAGCATTTACGGAGGTGCCGCTATGAAAATTTTTCCAGCAATCGATCTGTTAGATCAAAAAGTGGTCCGTTTGTACCAAGGAGACTATGAGCAAAAAGAAGTGTTTGGGGATGATCCAGTGGCATTTGCTCGTTCATTTGAAGAAGCGGGTGCCAACTATCTGCACCTCGTCGACTTAGATGGTGCCAAAGCCGGCAAACTCCATTACTTTGATATCGCAAAAAACATCGTCCAGCAGACCAATCTGTTTGTCGAAGTTGGCGGCGGGATTCGTGAGGAAGAAACGATCCAGCATTGTTTGGCAGCAGGCGTTCATCGGGTGATCCTCGGCACGATTGCCCAGAAAGACCCAGCATTCACAAAAGCGATGCTCAAGAAATACGGCAATAAGATCGCCATTGGAGTCGATGCCAAGGAAGAAAAAGTGGCAGTGGAAGGCTGGCTCGAGAAAACGGCAACAGACGCGTTTACTTTTTGCCAACAATTGGTGGCATGGGGCGCGCAAACGATCATCTTTACCGAAATCTCCCGTGACGGTACAGGAGAAGGCATCAATCTGCCCTTATACGAAAAACTCAATCAATTGGATTGCGACATCGTGGCTTCTGGCGGCGTGGCTTCATTGGCAGATATCAAAGGATTAAAACAGTTGGGGATCTCTGGCGTGATCGTCGGGAAATCCTTATATAACGGCAGTCTCCAATTGGCCGATGTCTTAGCAGCAGGGGAGGAAAGGTCATGATCGCCAAACGAATCATTCCTTGCCTTGATGTGCGAGATGGGCGAGTCGTGAAAGGGGTCAACTTTGCTGGCTTAAAAGATGTCAATGATCCGGTGACTTTGGCGCGTTTTTACAATGAACAAGGCGCCGATGAGCTGGTTTTTTATGACATTACTGCTTCTGCAGAAGAACGCGGCTTATTCACGGACATTTTGCAGCGCGTGGCGTCAGAAGTGTTTATTCCTTTGACGGTGGGGGGCGGCATCAATCAAGTAGCAGATTTTGAGCGAGTCTTAAACTGTGGCGCCGACAAAGTCAGCGTCAATTCGGGAGCGCTTCGCCGACCAGAGCTGATCGCAGAAGGCGCGAAACGCTATGGCAGCCAGTGCGTTGTTTTATCCGTTGATGTTCGCCGTGTCGGTGAGAACTGGCATGTGTTTGCCAAAGGCGGACGGGAAGATACAGGCTTAGAAGTATTGGCGTGGATTCACCAAGCTGAGCAGTTAGGTGCTGGTGAACTAGTCATCAACAGCATGGATACCGATGGCGTGAAGCAGGGGTTTGATCTCGACTTGCTGAAAGCTGTCAGCGAAATCACCAAATTACCGATCGTCGCATCCGGTGGTGCTGGCAAAAGTGCCGATTTTATCGAGCTGTTTCAATTGCCAAATATTGAAGCAGGGTTGGCAGCCTCGATTTTTCACTATGGCGAGGTAAAAATCCCAGAGCTAAAAACACAATTACAGGCCGTCGATATTCCCGTACGAACCGTATAGCGTTGGCGTTTTGACAGGCAATAGAAGGAGTGGATAACATGGTGCAAGTACGATTTGATAAACAAGGATTGGTTCCAGTGATCGTGCAAGATGTGGAAACGAATGAAGTTTTGACCTTGGCTTATATGAACCAAGAAAGTTTGACCTTGACCTTGAAGGACCGATTGATGACCTTTTATTCCCGCAGTCGCCAAGAATTGTGGCGCAAAGGAGAAACTAGCGGCAATTACCAGCATTTAGTATCATTGACCGCAGATTGCGATCAAGATGCCTTAGTCGCCAAAGTAAAAAAAGACGGACCTGCTTGCCATACAGGCACAGAAAGCTGCTTTACAGAGGTGCTTTATGGTACAAAATCCTCTCCAACCATCGATGCGTTGTATGAGCTGATAAAAGGTCGTAAAGGTACGCCACAAGAAGGCAGCTATACCAGCTACTTGTTTGAAAAAGGCAGTGAAAAAATCTTAAAAAAAATCGGCGAGGAAGCAACCGAGGTCGTAATTGGGGCGATGAAGGAAGACCGTCAAGAAACCGTTTATGAGATTGCTGATTTGGCGTATCATACATTGGTTTTAATGGCAGAAATGGGGATTGATTTAGCGGCTATTCGCCAAGAGCTTGCCAAGCGTCATGTTGTGGATAAGAAAGTCAAACAAGAGCGGATGCAATAACGGTCAGGATTTTTCAGTAGAAAGAAAGTAGCTGACGATAAAAAAGAAGCCCTTCAGCTATTGCTTGAAGGGCTTCTCATCCGTGAGGAAAAAGTTGATCTGCTGGTTCTTTAAGTGAGCACATAAAATTGCTATTTGTTTTCTAACTCTTCGATCAATTCTTTCATTTCTTTGATTTCTTTTTCCTGTGCGTCGATGATTTTTTCTGCAAGTTCTTTTACTCTTGGATCAGACAAATCGGCATTTTTACTGGTTAGAATCGCAATCGAATGATGGGGAATCATGGCTTTCATCCAGGCTGTATCTCCCACGGCAGTTTGGCTTCTGACCATAAAAAGTGAACTAAAAAAGAGTGCAACACTGACAACTAGAATGCCGATATTCATTTTCTTGTTGTCATACATCTTCCACATAAACAATAGCATGATGATTGCCATCATCGCGCCCATCATAAGTGCCATAAACAGGCGGGTTTGGCTGAAAAAAATATGATCGAGGGCATAGACATTGAAATACATCATACAAAACATAATCACCGTCGATACCCCAATCATTACCAAAAATTTCCCATACTTCTTCATTTCTTTCCTCTCCCTTTTGTATACAAAATAAAAACAATAAAGCAATCCAAAACATCATCGTACCAGATGCTTTTTTTCGTTTATTGTTCTGTTAGAATAAATTTACTCCCTAAATCAAGTATAGCGGAGGAAGTAGAATGAGAGAAGCGATATACATTATTATGTTAATACTTTGGTATATAAAGCTTTATTATGCGTAGATTGTAAATAAGAGTCTAGCAAGATAAGAATATTGGATTTGATTAAAAAAAATATTAAATATATAATTAACGTTTTAATTATGTTAAAAAAATAAAATTGAGGTGTGACGATGAAAAGATATTATAGAAGATATAACCAACTAACTAGAGAAAAAAATAATAAAAAAGTTGGTAAAGAACTAAGAAAAATTTGTTTAGAAATTATTCCTATTTCATTATCAATATTAGGATCAATTTTTATAAGTTATAAATCAAACGATGTTCAAATGAAAATCTCTGAAAATAGTAGGATAATTCAAGAAGAACAAAATTTGCTTAAAAGAGAGGAGTTTGAGCTCAATAAAGCCAATACACATCCTGCATTTACATTTGACTTAAACGAATCTGAGAATACGATTCTTTACACATTAAATCAAAAAAAAGGAGAAATGAATAATGTGAACTTTTCTGTTTTTGAAATTATTTATGTATATGGTACTTATAATAATAAGAGTTTGTATATTCAAAAAGAGTTACAATATGAACAGTCACAAGAACAATATGAGTTTGAAGCATTATTTCCGAAAAGATTTGACACTTTAGAGACCACAAGAAAAATTAATGAAATGATTGATCAAAGTGGGGTAGATGCAACTATTACAGGGATGATAATCAATAGATTTTATAATGTATCTTATATGAATTTTGAACATGAGTATAGAGATGACTATTTTGAAATTGGTAAAAATGGAATAGGAAAAATTACAGAAAATCCACGATCAGGATATCCCTACAATTCAAATGGGCAATACAAACTTGTGGGAGGATACTTCGGGAGGAATAATACCATAGTAGATGATGATTGGTTAGCCGAGAGAATTTTCAGTTCTATTTCGAATCCAACTTTTCTTATTGAGCCGTCACTCTAAACAATTAATATTTTTCTGTTAGAAATTTTTATAGTTTGTTGGAATAAGGTAACGATATTACCGGGAAAATTAATAAACTATATCACTTGCTCCTTTATTTGTTATAATCAACCTAAGAAATGGATGGTGTATAGAATGAATCACAATGATCGCTTGACGCGTTTACGCTATGCTTTGGATATCAAAGATACTGACATGGTGAAAATTTTTGAACTTGGCGGCGCTTCTTTCACGAAAGAAGAAGTAAGACAATTATTGAAGAAAAAAGACCCTGAGACCTACGAGATTGAGTGTACCAATGAAGCCTTTGAGCGTTTCTTAAATGGTTTGATTCGCTCGCAACGAGGAACAAAGTCAGATGCTGCAGAACCTGTCTTAGAGTTGAACAATGGCAATGTGAATAATTTGATGCTGAAGAAAATAAAAATCGCCCTTTCCCTAACAACGGATGAAATGCTGAACATTTTCGAGCAAGCGGGAGTTACGGTTTCAAAAGGTGAACTGGGCGCCATTTTACGCAAAGAAGGCCATCGCAATTACAAGCCATGCTTAGACAAATATGCCCGCAACTTTTTAAAAGGATTGACGATCGAGTATCGGGATAACTAGTAAAAAATCAATAATAGACTGAACTTACAATGGGGCGCCTAAAGAGATGCATGTTATGTGTCTCTTTTTATGTGTGTAAAAATAACAATTTAAATAAGTGATTGGAACACTGACCGAGTCCAAGCTTGGAGCATGAAGAAGCAGGTTAAGTGAACGATCTGATTGCTTGAATAACCTGTTCGTTGAAACCTGACAAGTTTGGTCATTTCTGATACAAATGTTGACGTGTTCAGAATGATGAACCATGCAATACTATCAAAATGAACAGGAGCATCCTGTGTCTAAAGGTTGTAATTAACAAGTCATCACCATCATCAGAAGGCGAAGTTTGTAGATAGGTGAAAGATAGGAAAGCGTATCGTATTTAAACGAATATAAAAGGAGAATGTTATGAAAAGGAAATTTTGGGGCTATTTGTCATTGGCGATCTTGTTAAGTCAGCCTGTGTTGGCACCTTTGGCACAAGTTATGGCTGAGGAACAGGAAACCGTTCCATCAAACAAGGAAATAACGACACTAGGAACATTAGAAAAAGTGGAGGAGACTACTGAAACAGTCGCTTCTTCTCGTATAGAAGAATTCAACGGGGACACCACAAGTAACTCAGAATCGCAAGAAGTATTTAATGATGATGAGAAAAATGGCTCGACGGAAAGTACAGAAAAAAAACTACCTGATTCAAGTGAAGACACAGCTAGCTTGGCAACCGAATCGTCAGCAGAAATGAAAGAGGCATTCTCTGATCGCAGCGTTCCATTGGACGCTTGGATGCCGGATAAGAATTTGCAAAATGAGGTAGCGAAAGGGCTAAACAAAACAGTTGATACAATCACTCAAGAAGATATGGCGAATCTAAAACAGCTAGATTTTTCTTCTTTAGTCAAAGACACAGTAGTCGATTTTACTGGCTTAGAATACGCTAGCAACTTACAAGCGTTATATACGACGTCTATTATTGCTGCGAATGTTCCCAAAATCACTATGGCGGACAATGCAACATTGTTTACCCGTCCTAATGTACTAGCACAAATTTTTCCAAAAGGATCTTTTTCAAATATCCACATAGGAAATTATGATGCCTATTTGACAGCCCAAGAATTAATTGGGGTTGGTCAATATCTTAGTGGATGGGTTACAGACTATCTGACGGTCTATGCAAGTAGCATGACGGATTTTTCTAAGTTAGAGCTATCTGCAGAACACCATCAAAATTCCCAACTATCTATTATGACTCAGGAGAAAATACTATTAGAGCCAATGTTAGTAAAAGACGGCCAATCTGATGTTCTTTATAAAGACCGTATGATGGTTGATACCCAAGGAAATGCGTTGCTCTCTTCTTTGTCCAACAAAAAGTATTCTTATTCGATTCGGGGGATAGATAAAAATGGCTATATCTTTCCCTTATATGAAAATGATGGGTTTGAACTTACTGAAGAAGGGATTCAATTTAAAAATATTCCCGCCAATGTTGATTATTTATCAATCACTTCTCTTGTTCCTAATCGTTTATCCACCGAGAGAGCTGCTAGTACAGGTACCATTCAATATTTAGTGAATTATCAAATACCAGTGAAGTATGTGAATACTGCAGAAGATGTGACCGTCAAGTATGTTGATGAAAATAAAAAGACATTGTTACCAGACGTCACTTTATCAGGGGTTGTTGGTGAACCGTATACGACACAAGAAGAGCCGATTGCTGGCTATACATTGAAAGAAATCCAAGGGGATAAAACAGGTACTTTCAGTGATACCTCGCAAGAAGTCGTTTATGTATACAAACGCAGTGATGCTGCACCAGTGACGGTAAAATACGAAGATACAGAAGGTAATCAGTTAGCCGAACCAACGATTCTGAACGGCAAAGTAGGTTTGCCGTATGAGAGCAAGTCAGAATCTATTTCTGGTTGGTATGTAGCCCAAACACCCGACAATGCCAAAGGCATCTTCAGTGACACCGCGCAAGAAGTGGTCTATGTGTACGAACGTAGTGATGCCGCACCCGTGACGGTAAGATACGAAGATACAGAAGGCAATCAGTTAGCCGAACCAACGATTCTGAACGGCAAAGCAGGTTTGCCGTATGAGAGTGAAGCCAAAGAACTTTCAGGCTGGACGGTGACTCAAACGCCAGCGAATGCCAAAGGCATCTTCGGCGACACCGCGCAAGAAGTGGTCTATGTGTATGAACGTAGTGATGCTGCACCCGTGACGGTAAAATACGAAGATACAGAAGGCAATCAGTTAGCCGAACCAACGATTCTGAACGGCAAAGTAGGTTTGCCGTATGAGAGTGAAGCCAAAGAACTTTCAGGCTGGACGGTTTCTCAAATACCAAGCAATGCCAAAGGGATGTTCAGTACTACCGCACAAGAAGTCATCTATGTGTACGGTGCTGAAAAAGAGAATAAACCAGAGGATGATTCAGGAGCAGATACGCCTGAATCAGAAAACAAAACCCCTGAAGAAGAAAAAGAGGATAAATCAGGAAACAAAGACAATCAAATGAACACACAAACCAACACACAAACCGACGGGAAAAGTAAATTACCTGCCACAGGAGAGCAACTAACAGGTCAACGAATCATGGGCTTTTTGGGAACGATCATTGTTCTATTTTCTTTCTTAGCAATTTGGCGAAGAAAAAGAAAAACTGAGAATTAAAGCTTCTCTATAAAGAGTAAAATATGTCCAGAATGGACGATTGGTTTAAAAAGTTAACCTTTTATGGAGTGGGGCGATCCACTCCTTTTTTGTAGGATGGATTGGACGGTTTCCTCGTCTCCTTAATCTTTGAATGGATTTTATCTGACTATTCCCAGTAGCTCAAAGAATTTCTGATCATTTGAGACTCTGATTCTTTATCAGACTAACGTTCCAAGACAATCTCGAATAACAGAATTATTTAGCAAGAATGTTTCATTGAGAGAAACGAATGAATCAACACCTAGGAAATGAAAATGCACGTTTAAAAGAGTATAATTACTGTAAAACTAAAGTTAAGAGGTATTACTATGTATAAATTTCTTTTAACTAAATTGGATCAAGATGTCTATGAGCTATTTGCGTATTTTTTTGAACATGCCATTGATCGTGAACTACTGAGTGACCTTGCGGATCATGTGCATTTATCAAAAAGAAGAATCGTTTTAGTTTTTGAGCGTGCCAGAGACTTACAAAAATCATACCCTTTTTTTGAAATCGACATGCGAGAAGGAAGGGAGCTAGCCCTTGATTTTGCGCCTAATTTTTTGTTGTCAAAATTCTATTCGGTTATGTTAGCAGAAAGTATGCCCTTTCAAATTTTAGACAGACTCTTTAGTGATAAATACGTGTCTTTGGAAGAAACCGCCCAACAACATTATGTCAGTAATCGAACGGTTCAAAGAAAGCTCAAGGAAGTAGAAACGATTCTTGAGAATTATCAAATCAAATTGAATTTAAAAAAGAAACCGTTATTTGTAGCGGAAGAATACCGAATTCGTCATTTTTTCCATATCATGTATTGGCAGATCTATGATGCGACGAATGTGCGTTATATTGGATTGTCGAAGCAAAGTGTTCGTGCATTGAAGGAGAAGTTGACAAGTTATCCTAGTTTTTATCGTGGTATCGATCAGGAAAAATTTATTCAACTGCTTGCACTAAGTCTTTATCGTTTTAAAAGAGGTTTTCCGGTAAAAGAGATTCCTCAAGAGATGAAGAAAATGGTCCATCACACGATTTCCTACGAGCAATTCAAAGAAGAGCTCATAAAACCATTGCTAAACGCTAACTTGATTCTAAGTGACGTTCCAGAAACAGAGTTTCTCTTCTTATATTATATGTTTTCTGTGATGACGACGTATTTGCCTGAAGAGATTCCTAGCCAACTAAGAGTTGTTGATCACTTCTCGGAAGGATCAATTGCAACAGCAAGACTGTTTGCAAAAACTGCTCAGAAGATCTTTCTCGTCCCTGAAGGGGAGATCGAGTATCTTTTCGTTAATGCCTTGAACATTCATTCTGTGTCACTCCTCTTTGCGTCGAAAAATAAAATTGATGCTTTTGGAAAAACGACAACGGATAAAGATTATCGCAGAGTCTTTCCCAAAATTTTTCCACTCGTGCAGGAGATGTACCAATCGTTAGCCCAACAATCCCCAATTTTTACTACCATGTATGCTTCCAATAATCGACTGCTTTTTCAATACAGCATGCTTCTTTCAATTGTAGCAAAAATCGATCGAACGACAGTCCGCATCTTTCATGAATCAAAATTTGGAAAAATTCAAGAAATCAGACAAAAAGAACGATTGAAACGCTGGTTTGGCTATACCCTCGCTTTCGTTTCAGAAAAACCAGATTTTGTGGTGACCGATTATCCAGTTGATTGGCAAGCCTTTTTGGACCAAAATCCAAACGTCCAATTTTTTAAGTGGAATAGCTTTCCAACCGGTGACCGGTGGCTGGAACTAATTGAAGCGGTGGAAACATTTCAAAATACCTCCAATAAAAAATACAATGAAAATGATTGATTTACCCAAGATCAGCAAACAGGCAGTATTCTCAAATCTGAGAGGACTGCCTGTTTTTCTTTATAGCCAGAGGATAGAAATTTGCTGAACAACAGTGTCACACCTTCTATAGCTTGCGAAGTATGTTCGGAGATAAAGGTGATTATGTAAATGAACTGTACTAACTAGAATCAGTATTTATATAACAGGACGTATTTTGTATTTAATCAGTCACATATTGACGCGTTTCCAGCTAAAAATCGTGTGATAATACAGACATACAAAGCTGGAATAAATCATTTTACATAAGAATCAACCATTAAAATACAGGAGGTGCTGGAGATGGAGGAACCATTTAAAATCCACACATTGCAAGAATATTTGAACTTTTATATTGAGGAATCTGAACGGCTTTTCAGTAAAGATGAGTATGGAAAAATCAAAGAAAAAATCCATAGAAACTGTTTAGAAATTCGCATGGCGATTCAAGAAATCAATCAAAAAAATTTTTTCGAACAGCTTGCGAAAATCAATACCCTTGAAGCAGAGATTTTGATTATTTTAGAGTGTAGTGAGCTTCGAGGCAGTGACAGTGTTGTGCCTTTTACTGAAGCGGAAATCTTGCAAGTGGCAAAAGAAGACAGCAAGACTTACTTTAAAGAAAGGTGCGGGCTGACATTGATCGCCCCAACCCCTCATTCCTTGCATTTTTCGGTGGAGTAGGAATTTATCAGTTGGAATGTACGGATTGACGCTCAAAGACAAAAAAAGCAATAATATGACCAAGTCAATTAACAGACATGGTTTTTATTATGAAAATAAATAGAAAGGGGAAACAAAACGAATGAAGCGATACGATATCAATGAGGACTGGGCACTTTCAGGTGTGATTGAAGCGGGAAATTTTGTTTTCGTGGGCTATTGCGTGGGGAACATCGGGCAGCCAATAGAGCAACAGATTGTAGGGGCATTGAATCATTTAGAAGAACGTTTGAAATTAGTCGATTTGACATTTGCAAATGTGGTTCAAATGGATGTACTTTTTAAAGATGTGTTTGATATTCCAGTGATGGAGAAGATCTTGAAAGAAACCTTCCATGGGAAATTTCCGGTTAGAAAATCAATTCAGACAGCTTTCGCTCATTCTGGAGAGGTAGGCATTCTTTTTCAAATCGATGCCATTGCTTTTAAGGAAGATCAGGGAAAGTAAGTACCTAGAAATCAAAATGGGCTTCGATGTTTTTGCTTGTTAGCCGTAGGATAAGGGGAGAAGATCAAGGGCGTCTTGGCTGTTTCTATGAATAAGAATGATAAACAAAAGGGGCTGAATATCCAGTCTCTTTTTTTTTATCTCTATACAGCTATTTTTTCCTTCGAGATAATTGGATTGATCGGATAAACCCAAAGTTTTTTACGAGGACTCCGAACGCTTTGTAAACATAGTGTGAACCAGTTCTAGGAAGCAAGTTAAGCTATATTTCTTTAATTTGTTCACACTTTCAGAGACGCAGTTGTTCATATTCTTTATTTTCGTTTTATAAAATAGGACTTATTTTGTCATTTTCATGACAATTATTGTCGTGTTCGTCCCTGAAAACCATGCAATAATGCAGTCATAAGGAATGAGTCAGCGAACGTATTACATAGATGTAAGAAGTAGTTGTCAATGGGCAGCTTTTTTTAATTGGAGAGAGTGTAGCTGATCTTATTTACTTAATTTGAAAGAGGGAAAAGCAATGAAAAAACCAGCGAAGAAAGAACTTTTATCACGTATTCTGATCAGTTCTTCTGTTTTTATATTAGGCAGCCCATTGATCACGCAAGCAATTGTCAGTGTTCCGGCAGTAGCTGAAACGATCAGCACTTCAACGACAGAAGAAGTAACACGAAGTACAAATGAATTCATATCTGAACAACAAGAAGGAATAGTCGAACAAGCTACAGGTGAAGAAACCGTCGATTCAGAAACACAAGTAGTAGAAAGTACAGGGGAACATGGGGCATCGGAGTCATCACAAGCAAGTGAAGATCAAGTGGAACCATCCACAGAGCAAATGACAGAATCCTCCAGTGAGCCAGAAGCCGCTGAGAGCAGTACAACATCTGATGAGGAGTCGAAAACAAAAGTAGCGGAAGCAGAAAATATCCTTTGGTCAGGTAACTGGGGAACCGCTCCAGCCACATTAGATATTGAAGGGGTTTTGACTGTAGGAGCAGGTACATTGACAACGGCGGTGGACCAAGTGATTCCTTTAACGGAAGAACTTAAAAATATGGTCATAAAAAAAGTTATTCTCACTGCGCCCGTCATTCTGCCAGCCGATGTGGCAGGTTTGTTCGAGAGCTACTCCCACTATGGCACTGTACCCTCTCAATTGAATGAGATTGTTGGGCTGACTTATCTTGATACGAGTCAAGCCACCACGATGAATAGTATGTTTTATGGCTATAGCGGATCTACATTAGATTTATCGAATTTTGATAGCACCGGTGTTATAAATTCTTTAGGTGCTGGGATGAACCAGTTTTTAGCAAATGTACGCTATCTAAGAGAATTAACATTAGGACCAAAATTCAGTTTTGTTGGGTGGAACAATTGGCCAGGCAATTCCTATCCGGTGAACTTGGTTGACCCAAGTGGGATGTACGGATGGAATTCAAGTTATTATACCGGCTACTGGCAAAATGTAGGGACAGGTACCATAGATGCGCCATACGGTGAACATATATTAAAATCAGAGGAGCTAGTGCTGATTTACGATGGCACGACGATGGCTGACACCTATGTATGGCAGCCTCGGTTTATTGAAGGAGCACCAGTCACAGTCAATTACCTAGATGAAGAGGGTAATGAATTATTGCCACCTAATGTATTGACTGGTGGAAATATTGGCGATTCAATTGAAGTTGTTCCTGAGGATATTCCTAACTATACATTGAAGGAAGTTCAAGGAGAGGAAAAAATTGTCTTTAGCAATGTTCCGCAAACGGTCACGTATATCTATAATCCTAAAATAGAAAGTAATGAGGAAAGAAAAATTGTCGCACGAGTCATTCACTATTTGCATGAAGACGGTACAGAAGCTGCTCCAGATAAAGTAGACACAGTTGAATTTACTCGAGAAGTAAGGACGAATCTAGCCACTGGCGAAGAAACCTTTGGTGAATGGCAAGCAAGAGATGATGATACGATATTTGATTTAGTCAAGAGTCCAGAGATAGTCAACTACTATACAGACAGGGAGTTTATCGATGAAGTTATCGATGTAAAGGCCGATTCAGAAGATATTGAAGAATTTGTCATGTACTCGCCAAAGATAGTCGAATCTACGGAGACCAAAGAAGTCAAGCGAATGATCCATTATGTGTATGAAGATGGTAAAGAAGCCGCGCCAGACAATGTCGATACGGTCACCTTTACACGCACAGTGACAACGAATGAAGCAACAGGGAAAAATACCTATGGCGAATGGCAAGCCAAAGATGATGATACGACGTTTGACGAAGTGTTAAGTCCAGAAATTGACAAATACAATGCAGATCAAAAAACGGTTGATAAAGTCACAGATTTGACGGCAGAATCAGAAGATCTCGAAATAACTGTGACTTATTTGCCAAACATGATCGAATCTACGGAGACCAAAGAAGTCAAGCGAATGATCCATTATGTGTATGAAGATGGTAAAGAAGCCGCGCCAGACAGTGTCGACACGGTCACCTTTACACGCACAGTGACAACGAATGAAGCAACAGGGAAAAATACCTATGGCGAATGGCAAGCCCAAGATGATGACACGATGTTTGATGAAGTGTTAAGTCCAGAAATAGACAAGTACAATGCAGACCAAAAAATGGTTGAGAAAGTCACTGAGTTGACTGCAGAATCAGAAGATCGCGAAGTGACTGTCACTTATTCGCCAAACATGACCGAATCTACGGAGACCAAAGAAGTCAACCAAACGATCCATTATGTGTATGGAGATGGCAAAGAAGCCGCGCCAGACAAAACGGACACTGTTACTTTTACACGAACTGTCACAATAAATGAAGCAACAGGTGACAAAACTTTTGGCGAATGGCAAGCGAAAGATGATGACACGAAATTTGACGAAGTGAAGAGTCCTGAGATCAAGAACTATCACGCAGACAAAACAAGCATCGAGGAAGTCACAGGTTTGACAGCAGAAGACAAGGATCGTGAAGTGACTGTTACTTACTCACCAAATATGACCGAGTCAACAGAAACCAAAGAAGTCAAACGAATGATCCATTATGTGTATGGAGATGGCAAAGAAGCCGCGCCAGACAAAACGGACACTGTTACTTTTACACGAACTGTCACAATAAATGAAGCAACAGGTGACAAAACTTTTGGCGAATGGCAAGCGAAAGATGATGACACGAAATTTGACGAAGTGAAGAGTCCTGAGATCAAGAACTATCACGCAGACAAAACAAGCATCGAGGAAGTCACAGGTTTGACAGCAGAAGACAAGGATCGTGAAGTGACTGTTACTTACTCACCAAATATGACCGAGTCAACAGAAACCAAAGAAGTCAAACGAATGATCCATTTTGTATATGAAGACGGCAAAGAAGCCGCCCCAGACAAAGTAGACACGGTTACGTTCACTCGAACGGTCACCACGAACGAAGCAACTGGCAACAAGACCTATGGCGAATGGCAAGCCCAAGATGATGATACGATGTTTGATGAAGTGTTAAGTCCAGAAATTGACAAATACAATGCGGACCAAAAAACGGTTGATAAAGTCACAGGTCTGACTGCAGAATCAGAAGATCGCGAAGTGACTGTCACTTATTCGCCAAATATGATCGAATCTACGGAGACCAAAGAGGTCAAACAAACGATCCATTATATGTATGAAGACGGCAAAGAAGCCGCGCCAGATAAAGTAGACACGGTCACGTTCACGCGGACGGTCACCGCCAACGAAGCAACTGGTGACAAGACCTATGGAGAATGGCAAGCCAAAGGTGATGATACAACATTTGATGAAGTGAAGAGTCCTGAAATCAAGAACTATCATGCAGACAAAGCAACAGTCGAAGAAGTTACAGGGCTGACAGAAAAATCAGAAAATCGTGAAGTAACAATCACTTACTCACCAAATATGACCGAAACAACAGAAACCAAAGAAGTCAAGCAAACGATCCATTATATGTATGAAGACGGCAAAGAAGCCGCGCCAGATAAAGTAGACACGGTCACGTTCACGCGGACGGTCACCGCCAACGAAGCAACTGGTGACAAGACCTATGGCGAATGGCAAGCCAAAGAAAACGATACGACATTTAACGAAGTGAAGAGCCCAGAAATTAAGAACCATTATGCAGACAAAGCAACAGTCGAAGAAGTTACAGGGCTGACAGAAAAATCAGAAAATCGTGAAGTAACAATCACTTACTCACCAAATATGACCGAAACAACAGAAACCAAAGAAGTCAAGCAAACGATCCATTATATGTATGAAGACGGCAAAGAAGCCGCGCCAGATAAAGTAGACACGGTCACGTTCACGCGGACGGTCACCGCCAACGAAGCAACTGGTGACAAGACCTATGGCGAATGGCAAGCCAAAGAAAACGATACGACATTTGACGAAGTGAAGAGTCCTGAGATTAAGAACTATCACGCAGACAAAACAAGCATCGAGGAAGTCACAGGTTTGACGGCAGAGGACAAAAATCGTGAAGTGACTGTTACTTATTCGCCAAACATGATTGAATCTACGGAGACCAAAGAAGTCAACCAAGCAATCCATTATGTGTATGAAGATGGCAAAGAAGCCGCGCCAGATAAAGTAGACACGGTCACGTTCACGCGGACGGTCACCACCAACGAAGCAACAGGTGATAAGACCTATGGCGAATGGCAAGCCAAAGAAAACGATACGACATTTGACGAAGTGAAGAGTCCTGAGATTAAGAACTATACCGTCGATAAGGAAACGATCGAAGCAGTTACAGGAGTAGCGGTTGATAATCAAGACATCGAAGTCACCGTTACGTATGTGCCAAAAATGGAAACCGCAACAGAAACTGAGGAAGTCAAGCAAACGATTCATTACGTCTATGAAGATGGTAGCAAAGCGGCGGACGATCATACCGATAAAGTCACGTTCACCCGGGTGATAGCAAAGAATTTGGCAACTGGTGTAGTGACCTATGGCGAATGGAAGGCAAAAGACAACGACACGACTTTTGCTGAAATTTCCAGCCCAATGATTGAATATTGCACACCAGATAATGAGTTGATCGAAGCAATTACGAATATTCAACCCGATGCAAAAGATACCGAGTTGACTGTGATCTACAAAGCAAATACGGAAACGAAAGAGGAAAGTAAAGAGGTTTCGCGGACGATTCATTATGTTTATGAAGATGGTAGCCAAGCGGCAGAAAGTTATACGGAAACCTTAACCTATACACGCACGGGAACAACCAATCTGCTGACTGGTGAAGTCGCATATAGTGACTGGGCAGCCACAAATGGTGACACGACATTTGATGAGGTGAAAAGCAAGCAAATTGAGGGCTACACGGCAGACCAGACGACAGTCAAAGAACAAACAGGAATGACTGCAGAAGATGAAGATACGGAGCTGACTGTGACGTATATAAAAAATGCAACAGACGAAGCCAATCCAACAGACTCATCAAAAGAGTCAAGCAACACGCCAAATGATCAGACAAAAACAGATGATAACACATCGTCTACTGATATGAAAATAACGACTAACGTATCAGAAACAACAAGAACAGTCACGAGTGAAAAAAGTCTTCCAAAAACAGGAGAGAAAGAGGAACCCTTCATATTATACGCTGGAGTGACTATGGCGGTATCATCCCTGCTAGCATTTTTCTTAAGACGCTTAAGACAGAAACGAAAATAAGAAATCAGAAAAAGCTTTCTTATGAAATGGAATAGAATACTGGCGAAGTAGAAGACTGCTGATAATTTCCCATACTAATCTTGGAAATTTATCAGCAGTCTTTTCATTATGATTTGAAGCTTGTTCAAGTACTATCACACACCAAACCTTCTGACCACTTCAATAGAAAAACTCCTTCGTTTTCTGAAGAAAATTATGATATGATTTTGTGACAGAGACACGCTATGAAAGATAAAGGGAGGGATGGAACTATGAAGATAAAACAAGTGAGTGAAAACTATGATATCACACCACATACTCTTAGGTACTATGAACAAATTGGTTTGCTATCACCCAACTATACTGAGAATGGGTATCGAGATTACTCATACGAGGATATTGAGCGATTAAATACCATTAGAGACCTGCGTTTTTTTGATGTGTCACTTGAGGAAATTAAGAACTACTTGGATACAAAGAATAAAGCGCTGACTAAAGAAATCCTTCATTTCGAGATGGAGCAATTAGAAGACAGAATCCATGCGTTAAAAGAGAAACAAGATTTGTTAAAAGAGCGAATTGACTTGCTTGTCTACGCTGAAAAAAAGCAAAACCATGAAATTGAACGTACATTTTATGAAGAACGGTACCTTGTTTTAAGTCAAGAGAAAGACACAATGGGGAAAGACTTGTACTTTGAACTTAAACGCCTGCACAAACAATTTGAAAAAGAACTGCATGCCAATAATCAAAATGTTTTCGGAACGATTTTACTGCCGCACGAAGACGCATTTAGGCATCAAGTTTTCTATTGTCTGACAAACGATTTGGCAGATGAGAAGGCATTTACAATGCCTGCAGGAGAGTATCTCGCTATTTATTATACGGGCACATATAAGCAGCGCTTAGCTGCTTTAGCAGAACTAAAAAGTTACCTAAAGAAAAATAGACTGGTCGCGAAAGGAAATTTTTATGAGTTCTACTTGATTGATTTTCATGAGACGAATTTACCGGAAGAATACGTGAGTAAAATAGAAATTCTCCTTGATCAACCCGATTAAAACGGAATCGATCAAGGAGAAACGTATCTATTGGTACTTAGTGATTCAGCAAGTTTATCGATAAGATGACTTATGAAATAGAACTGTTCTTATTTCTCTACTTTGGTATCCATTGAGTAGGTGGGAGTAGTTTCCTTTAGAATGACTCGTGTTACGTGCTTTTCAGATTCTACTAATAAGAAAAGTAGAGTTGCTGGGAGAACACTGATAAGCAGTTCGGATAAAGTTAAAGAGGTGGTCTGTAAGATACTTTGCAATGGTGAAAAATAGACCATTCCTAATTGGAGAATCGCCATAACAAGTAATGAGTAAATCAAGGCTTTATTCTGCTTGATTTTGTTACTGAAGGCTGAATCCGTGATCTCACGACAGTTGATCATGTAAAAAGCTTGACCGAAAACGATCGCATTGATCAAAACGGTTTGTCTGACAGCTTCGTCGCCGAATGCATTCATCGTTAGAAAGCCGAAGAAGGTCAAGAGTAGGCCGACATAAACGATTCGAAAGAGTGTATATTTGGAAATGATTTTTTCTTTCATATCACGAGGTGCTCGATTCATGATCATTTTGTGAGCTGGTTCAAAACCTAACGCATAGGAGAGTGTAATTGACGCAACTAGATTTAACCAAAGAATCTGCACTGTGCTTAGTGGTAAAGGAAGATTTCCCAACATAGAAACGATCAGCAAAAGCCCCTGGGCCAGACAGGTTGGCAAGTAGAAGAGGATCGTCTTTTTTAAATTATCAAAAATTCGACGGCCTTCTTTGATTGCTTTTGCAATCGTTTCAAAATTATCGTCAATGAGGATCATGTCGGCAGCTTGTTTACTAACATCGCTTCCTTTAATTCCCATGGCGATCCCTACATCTGCTTTTCTAAGTGCGGGTGCGTCATTGACCCCATCACCAGTCATTCCAACGATTTCGCCTTGTTCTTGTAAATAAGTAACGATCATCAGTTTATGCTCAGGTGTCGTTCGGGCAAAAATATTGGTATTTTTTACCACTCTTTGCCACTCATCTGTGGATAAACGATCCAATTCAGTTCCAGTGATTGCCCGTTCAGAATGGTCGATTCCTAATTTTTTGGCAATCGCTTTTGCGGTCGTTGGGTGATCCCCGGTGATCATTACGACTCTGACCCCGGCTTTTTTACAATCTGCTACCGCTTCGATCGCTGATTCTTTTGCTGGATCGATAATGCCAGCTAATCCGATGATTACGAGCTCGTCCATCTCTTCATGAGTCAATTCAGTCGTTGTATCTACATCTTTATAAGCAAACGCGATCACTCGTTGTCCCTCTGAAGCAAAAGCCAAATTGATCTTTTCCCACTGTGCATGATCAAACTCCGCTATCTGCCCATCAATATGTGCAGCAGTCGCTTTATTTAAAACGATATCTGGAGCACCCTTTACAAAAATCCGCTTTTTCCCATTGATCAAATGGCTTGTTGCCATATACTTATATTTTGAGTCAAAAGGTAATGTTTCTAGACTCTTGATCCGCGGTGTGCCAATACGATTGGTCCAACGTAATAAAGCTAATTCTGTTGCATTTCCGGTCACTGGACAGTGGCGATCATCGAAACTCTGTGTTTCTTGACAGTTTTGCATGATTTTGGCTAGCAGTTCGTTGTTCGAAGAATCTGTTTGGTCTTCATGATCAATCACTGTTACCTGATTATTAGAAAACACATTGGTAAGGGTCATATCGTTTTTGGTCAAAGTACCTGTTTTATCAGAACAGATGACTGTCATTGAGCCAAGTGTTTCGACAGTAGGCAATCCCTTTACGATCGCATTTTGCTCAGACATATTTTTCACGCCGGAAGACAGAATAATCGTCAAGATAGAAGGCAATCCCTCAGGAATAGAAGAAACGATCAAAGCAATGATTGCTGACACGATATACATCGGACTCATGCCATAAATGAAGTAGCTGATCAATCCTAATAAGAAGATAAAGACGCCGATCCCTTTAAAAATAGCATGATTCATTTCGTTCACTTTTTTCAATAAAGGGGTTTCTTTCACTTCAATGGTTGCTAAAGAAGCATTGATTTTACCAATCTCAGTGTCCGAGCCAATTTCAACAACGAGCCCTTTTCCAGTTCCTGACTGTACTTGCGTACCTGAATACGCCATATTGGTTCGTTCAGCAAGTGCTATTTGCCCCTCTAAACGAGCACTTGTTTTTACGACTGCATCAGGCTCTCCAGTCAGAATCGATTCATCGATTTTTAGTTCATTCACGGTTTCCATACGCAAATCAGCAGGAATAACATCACCAGGTGATAAATAAACACGGTCCCCTGGAATCAAATCTTCTGCATCGATTGAAAGACGTCCGTTTTCAGATTCGACTGTCGCCTTTGAACTAAGTAATTTTGAAATGCTAGATAGTGAATCATCTGCTTTTCTCTCTTGGTAGTAACCAATCATTGCGTTTAAAACGACAACGAGTAAAACGATCGCTCCTTCAACTAAACTTCCCGTAATAAATTTTAAAACAGCTGCACCGATCAAGACATACATTAACGCATCGTGGAAGTAAGATAAAAACTTCTTCCATTCGGGTGTCTTTTCTGATGCTTGTAATTTATTTTTCCCGTGTTTTTCTTGATACGCTTTACGTACCTCATTTGTGATAAGCGTCTTACTTGTCGCTGACTGCACCTTTTCAATATCCAAATTATGCCATTGTTTCATTATTTTCCCTCCGTTTTCTTTACATGAATAGCATAAAGGTTAGAGTGACTATAAGGTCAAACGTTTTTTGAAAATATTTTTTACCTATAGGCTAATTGCAAAAAAAATTCTTTAGATGGGCTGAAAATGGCGATTTGGATCCGTGTTTCGTTATAGGAGTCAAGGCGCTTGATTGATGAAGGTACCTACAAAAAGGCTAGCAAAACTATTATCAAATGGCTAAATCAATGTCCGCTGGTAAACTTGATGCCCAAAATACCAACTATTAATAAGACGACGAAAACCCAAGTCAGAAGGGATAGCTGGTCTTTAAAGAACACGACCCCCACAATAATCGATCCCACCGCACCTATCCCTGTCCAAACAGGATAAGCGATACTTAATGGTAGGTTTTTGACCGCTAAAGCCAAGAAGCCAAAACTGAAAAGCATTCCGATGACTGTTGAAATACTATACCAAAAGTGGCTAAACCCGTTGCTCAGTTTCATGGTAGATGCCCATACGACCTCAAAAAATCCTCCTAAAAGTAAATAAATCCATGTCATAATTTATTCTCCTCCTCAAAAAAAAATAAGCATTCAGTAAACTCTTCAAGGACCTAATGAGTTTACCAAACACTTCTATCACCCGGTGGTGTTTTGGATATTCAATTAATGTAACAATAATAAAATCTTAGCTGAAAAGGGAGAGATTGTCAAACTCTCTGAATTCAGAATCTTTTCATTTACTAACCATAGTTTGCATGCATTTCACAAAAGTTAGAATCAACAAAAGGAGCTGGATTCCCCAGCTCCTTTTATAATTGCTTGATACAGCTCAAAAAGTGGTGATAGTCACTTTTTTGTAAGATTGCTTGTTGAATATCTTCACGATCCATCAATTCTAATAAAAGACTATAGATTTCTTCGGTATCTTCATATTCGTCTTTTTGAATCGCAAAGAGAAAGACAAATTTAACCAAATCACCATTTCCCCAATCAACACCATCAGGAATGATCGCCACTGAAACGGCTGAGCGTTTTGCCAGCAATGTCATGGGGTGGGGGATAGCAAGCCACTCGTTAATATTGGTCTGATTGATTGCTTCTCGTTTTTTCACACTGTCATAAAAATCTTGGGGCACAAAATCTTTTTGGTACAATTGCTGCGCCATTTTCTTTAGTAAGGTTTCTTTATCTGCATGATTTTCATGAAGAAAAAATGCTTTTTGAAACAATGAATAGATGCCGTCTTTTGTTTCACTGAGCGTTTCAATGAACGGTTCGATTTTGCCAATTTCTTTATCTAGCTTGGCCATGTTGATGTAAATAGAGGGAACCGAAAACTGTTCTAATGGAACGGTTGTGATCACAAAATCAATCGCAGAAAGATCACATTGTTGTAGCTCGACGTAAGAAAAGCGATCAACGACTTCGATCGTTTCTTGATAGTGCTTGATAATTTTTGCTTCAATAATACGACTCATGGCTCGACCAGTTCCACAAACAAGGATGACGCGATGTTTATGATGATTTCTGATGGAATTCCTTTCCATAGCACCTGCGATGTGCAAAGCGATATAGCCGATCTCATCAGGAGAAAAATAAAAACCGTGTTTCAGGCTTACCGTTTCTAAATGAGTCAAACATAAATCATAAGCCTGTGGAAAAGATTTTTTGATCGTTGTCAGCAATGGATTGCTACGGCGTGCATCCATTAGATTCATATTGATAAAGCCCTCAATATGAGATGTCAGATCTTCTATTAGCATCTTGTCTGTCTCTAATGCATAGTTTGACGTCTGTTTGATCGCAGTTAATAATTCTTCCACAATGGCTTTCGCAGTTTTCGTGGAAGAATCGCTTGCATCGCCTGTTTCAACTAAACGTGGTGCGTTCATCGCGAGATAGTAAATGAAGTATTGTTTTTCTCCAGCAGTCAATTGTATATCAAATGCATGATCGATTTCTTCTAAGAAGTGACCTACAACTTTCTGGGCGTCTTTTTTGAGCGCGGGCACATGCAAGGGAAATTCGTTGATCTGATGACCGGCTATAAAGCGACTGATTGCTAAAGCAAAATGAGAAAGAATGTTTTTATGATAGTAATCAGAGTCTAATAAGTCTAAGGGTGCCAGATGATTTAATGACAATTCTTGCAAGCGGGTTAGATCAATCGTATCAAACAACTCAAGTTCCATTTCCGTGAAGCCGACCAAATACTCTTGGAGATCTTTTTCAATCAACAGATCACTGATTGCTTGGCGTTTGGCGAATTCGTTACCCAAGACTTCAAAGCCAATATTTGGACGATTTACTATTTTTAATTGATAGGTCGCTAAATTGTCTCGAGCCGTTTTTAAGTATGAGTAAAAGGTGTTTTTACTAATAAATAATCGATCAAGAAAATCATCCAAGGATAAAGGGGTTTCATTCTTAAATAAAAGGAAAAGTAGATAAGCTTGTCGTTCTTCACTCGTAGTTAGAAAGGACTCGGTAGTCGACATACTTTCAGTCCACCAGTCATGAAATCGTTCTTTTGAACCAATAGACAACAAATAGCCTTGTCCTCGAATCAACTTGATGGAGGCTCCTACATTTGTTAACAAATCATTCAAATTTGCAATGTCGGTCCGAACCGTTCGCTCAGAAATCGAGAAGCTTTTTGTTAACTCCTTCATTGGTAGCGGCGCCGTTTGTCTAGTTAATACTTCCATTAGATCATCTAATCGTTGATAAGCAAGTTTTGACACTTGTTTCACCTCCGTGCTCTTTCTCATCATACAATAGAAAGAATAAGAAGGAAATGCTTCACCAGTACCGAAAGTTTCCAGAAGAGTTGGCAATCATTTTGGAAAACGCTTTACTAATGAGTGCCGCTTGAATTGGAAATTTGTTGTGTTTACATGGTGAATCAGAAACCGTAAATTAAACGTGTACAGAAAATAAACCACACGAATTACGCTAATGGTTTCATAATAAAGGAAAGGAGCAGATGAGATGGATTTTCAGGAAAAAAGTATTCTCTTGAATGTGGCTGTTACATCAAAAGAAGAACTGTTTCACGTAATTGCGCATCATGCCTATGAATCAGGGATCGTTACCAATGCAGCAGATACATGTGAGGCATTCATTGAACGGGAAGCACAATATTCAACCGGCTTACAAGAAGGCTTTGCTATTCCACATGCAAAAGCTGAACCGGTTTTGGAACCGACCGTTTTGTTTATTCGTTTAGAGCAAGCCATCGAATGGGAAACTTTCGATGATTCGGCAGTCAAAAATGTGTTTGCTTTGATGGTCCCTAAAAAAGATGAAGGAACGGTGCATCTGCAAATGCTGAGTCGTCTAGCAACCGCATTGCTTGAAGAGACATTCATCCAGCAGATTCAACAATCAGAAGACAAAGCTTATTTAGCAGAATTGATCAAAAAGGAAATGATGGGAGAGAAAATTATATGAAAATAGTAGGGATTTCCGCCTGTCCAGCAGGATTGGCACATACACCGATGGCGGCAAAAGCTTTAGAAAAAGCTGGTGCGAAACTTGGCTATGAGGTCAAGATCGAACAGCAAGGCTCGTTAGGGCAAGTCAATGAGATCACTGCAGCCGAAGCAAAAGAAGCAGATTTCTTGCTTTTAGCGACTGACCAAAAAGTTGTTGGGATGGAACGGTTTGAAGGAAAACCGCAAATTCGAGTAAATATCAATACGTGTATCAAAGCACCGGAAGCGGTGCTGAAGAAATGTGTCGCTGCTGTTGAACAAAGAAACGCAAACTAAAGGAAAGAGGCAAGGATGATGAAAAGAGTTCTAGCAGATTTAAAAGGCCACTTGATGAGTGGAATTAGTTTTGTACTGCCATTGATTATTGGTGCTTCACTGGTTGTTGCCATTCCGAAAATGATTGCTCTTGGTATGGGGATCACAAGCTTAGATCCTTATGCTGACACGGAAGGCTTTAAACATGCGCTTTATTTGATTGAACAAGTAGGGTGGACAGGAATCGGCTTGATCAATACTGTCTTGGCTGGTTTTATCGCGTATTCTGTTGGAGATAAGGCTGCGCTAGGTGCCGGCTTTATCGGTGGTGCAGTCGCTTCTAGCACCAATGCTGGGTTTTTAGGGGCAGTTATTGCTGGGTTCTTAGCAGGATACTTAGTGAAGTGGGCGAAAGAACATATCAAATTACCGGAGTCGTTTGCTGGGGTGATGCCGCTGGTAATTTTACCCTTGATTGCTACATTGTCTGTAGCAATCGTCATGGGCGCCTTACTCTCTGAGCCATTGGCGTGGATCAATACTAGTTTGGTTGAATGGATCCGAACCATGATTGAAAATGACGTTAACAAAATTTTACTGGCAGTCATCATGGGGGCAATGATTGGCTCTGACTTAGGGGGACCTGTAAACAAAGCTGCTTGGATGGCAGGAAATGTGTTACTAGCGGAAGGGGTCTTTTTGCCAGCTATCATCGTGAATGTTGCGATTTGTGCGGTACCATTTGGATATGCCTTAGCAACTTTGTTCCACAAAAATCGATTCAACAAAGAGCTACTGGATGCTGGGCGTAATAACTTTATTATGGGGTTCATCGGAATCACAGAAGGAGCAATTCCTTTTACATTAGTCAATCCATTACGGCTTGTGCCGATCAACATGTTGGGAGGAGCAATCGCTTCTGGTTTGGGGATCGCATTAGGAATGTATGACAAAATGCCGCCAGTTGGGGGAATATACGGCTTCTTCACTGTTGGAAACGGTTGGGCGTATTTGATTGGACTATTTGCAGGAGCAGCCTTCATCGGTTTTGTCGCGCCTTTATTCGTGAATTTCAATAAGCAAGAAGAACAAACAGAAGATATTGCCCTCGATGATATTGAAGTGAGCTTTGAAAATTAAGCAACAAGGCTGATTAGCTAAATAGTAGCAAAAGAAAAGGCACGAGCAGGTGATTTTTCAAGAACGCTTTAAGGCATCTGACAATGTCAAGACTTGGGGAAGAAAACGAGAGTATTTGAAGAGAATCGATTTTCAAAATTCGAAGTATTTGTGTAAGAATCAAATTATGTGTACCAGATGGTAAAAAAATTGAGAAAAATTAATAGGCACGAACGACACCCATCGTTACGTGCCTTTTCTAATCACGGGAGAGGAATGATTGAATGAAAAAAACAGTACATGTCGTACCCCACAGTCATTGGGATCGCGAATGGTATTTTACGACGAGTCGCTCGAAAATCTATTTGATGCACGATCTAAAAAACGTCATTGAACAACTAGAAAAGGATGATCCTTATGAAAGTTTTATCTTAGATGGACAGGCTTCTCTGTTAGATGATTACTTGAAATGGCGTCCGCAGGACAAAGAAAGGATTCAACAACTTGTTCAACAAGGGAAGTTGATCATTGGTCCATGGTACACACAAACCGATCAATTAGTGATTTCGGGAGAAAGCATTGTTCGAAATATGTTATATGGCATGAAAATTTGTGAAGCATTCGGAACCTACATGAATGTCGGCTATGTGCCAGATTCTTTCGGACAAGCAGCTAGTATGCCGCAAATCTATCGTGAGTTTGGTATCACTGACACGATGTTTTGGCGCGGTGTCAGTGATGACGATGTTAAATGCACAGAGTACAAATGGCGTGGAGAAGATGGTTCTGTGGTCAATGTTTATCAGATCCCAAGTGGGTACTACATTGGAGGTGCCATTCCTGAGCGAGAAGTAGAATTAGCAAAGTTCTTACATCAAGAACCGTTTAAAACGACTTGGGGACGCAGTGCAACGGATCAAGTGTATTTTCCAAATGGTTTCGATCAAGCACCAGTTAGAGAAAATCTTCCAGAATTGGTTGATCGAATGAATCAACTGTATCAGGATGAGTATGTGTTACAATTTTCAACGATCGAAAAATACATTGCTGCGGTCAAAGCACGCCATCCTGAGTTGGAAGAAATCGCTGGTGAACTGATCAACGGCAAATTGATGCGAATCCACAAAACGATTTTTTCTTCACGTCCTGATTTGAAGGCGATGAACACCCAGATCCAACATTACTTAGTCAATGTCATGGAGCCTATCTTAACCATGGCTATGCAATTAGGATTTGAGTACCCCGTAGAAACAGTCATAGAGATTTGGAAGTTAATGTTTGAAAATGCGGCGCATGATTCGATTGGTTCTTGTGTTTCTGATACGACCAACGAAGATATCTATATGCGCTATAAGCAAGCGCGAGATATTTCTATGAATCTTGTCGAATTGACGTTACGACAGATTTCTACTGCAATCAACAACCCACAAGCAAAAGAAATTACTTTTACGCTTTTCAATACCTATGACACAAAACGTAATGGGGTGATCGAAGCAGAGGTTTATTTGCCGCAAAAAGAGTTTGCGATCCTTGACCAGTCAGGTCAGGCGTTACCTTATACGATTTTAGAGCTTACCGACCAAACGGAGTATGTGTTGAATCAGGGGAACATATTAGATCCAGTCAAGGAGATCTATTTGCCGGAGAAAGTCTATAAAGCAAAAATTGCCATAGAAACGACTGACGTGCCGAGTATGGGGTATACCCAGCTGACGATTGATTTAAAAGGTGATACAAGCGCACCATTGCAGGAGATTACAACCAATACGATCGAAAATGAGTACTATCAGATCACTGTCAATAGCAATGGTTCGTTGGATATTCTAGATAAAACCAATCAAGTACTTTATCAAAATCAAGGGATTATTGAAGAAAATGGCGACGATGGTGATTCATTCAATTATTCACCACCTGTGAAAGATTTTGTGATTTCATCAATTGATGCGCAACCAACGATCTCGATTCAGCAATCAGCAATCTACCAAAAGATTGATGTGGCATTCACGCTGAGGGTTCCGAAGGATTTAGCTGAACGTGCAGAAAAGAAGGTCTCGGCTTCACTGCCGATCCAATTGACGATCGTGTTGAAAAAACAATCGCAACAAATTGATTTCAACTTAACGGTTGAAAACCAACAAGTGGATAGTCATCGGGTATGTGTGCTATTTGATACCGGAATTGCCTCGAAATTTTCGCTGGCTGACCAACAGTTTGGTACGTTGCAGCGCCCCGTTGTGTTTGAAAAAGAAATGGCTCTTTGGGAAGCTAATAAAGAGCAATGGAATGAGCAGCCGATCGCCATAGAAACTTGTCAATCGTTTGTCGGTTTATTCGATGCATCCCATGGCGTATCAGTCATGCCCAAGGGTGTACGTGAATATGAGATCGTGGGGAAAGCGTTTGACACGATTCGCTTAACGATTTTCCGAACCTATGGCTTCATGGGGAAAGAGAATCTACTGTATCGACCAGGGCGTGCTTCAGGAGAATCAGTGATTGCAACACCAGCTGCGCAGTGTCACAAAAAGATGCATTTTGATTTCTCTGTTGCTTACTTTGCTAAAGGATTTGATCAAGCAAATGTTGCACAGCGTGCCAAACAAGCAGTAACACCGATCACTCTTTATCAATCCGCAGAATTCCTGAATTCCCGCTTGATATTTACTTTAGGGCCGGTTGAACCAACCTTACCGGCAAACTTTAGTCTTTTTGAGAACAATGGCAATTTGACCCTAAGTGTATTGAAAAAAGCCGAAGCTCGTCCAGGTTATATTTTGCGTCTATACAATGGGCTTTTAGATGAAGTTGGACACGCGACGATCACATTTAACCATCCAGTGAACGTAGTAGAAACAGTCGATTTAAAAGAAGCTACAAAAGAAGCACTTGTTGTGGAAAAGAATGTAGTCACTCTTGAAAAAATAGACCATGCAAAATTTGTGACATTGTATGTGGAGTAATTGCTAGTGATCGAGAGTAAGGATATTCAAACACAGAGTTGAAGAAAATTCATAGTGAAAAGGTCAACCTCCCGTATACATTTTAACCAGATGTGTATGGGAGGTAGGTTTTATTTTTGACTATTTTTAACAGTTTTTGTTGAGAGTCTATCAATTCACAGCAATGAAAGGCAAAGAATTTTCTCAGCAACAGCTTTTCCTAAAATTTCCCCTCCAGTTTGAGAAAAATGCAGATGATCCCCCGAATCAAATGCAGAAGCTAATCTCGTTTTATCAGAAGAATCTCTTACCATATCATTGATATCGATCGTATTTTCTTGCGTCATTAACCATTGATTAAACGCAGTTCGGATAGCTTCTTTTTCCTCGGTCCAACTCGGCTTTCCTTGGTTGTAAGAATAGTTAAAAGGGGGAAGCGTGAGGGGAACAAACGGAATGTCTGCTTTTTTTGCCAGATTCATTAGAACTTTGTAGTGTTTGATCAACTCCTCTTTGGTAGGTAATTCTGAAAGTGGTGAGCCCGTTCCTGGATGAAATAAGTCATTTAACCCAATCAAAGAAACAATCAAATCTGGCTTTTGATCCACGACATCTTCTTGGAACCTGTTTATCCCAGCAACCCCAAAGCTGTCTTTCCAACGAGAAATCCCTGAACCAGCATGTGTCAGACGATTGCCTGATATGCCAGCATTAAAGCTTGTTGCAATCAGACCACGTTTGTTTAGATTGTCGATGACACTATCACTAAAATATCCTTGATTCGTCAAAGAGTCGCCAAAAAAAGCAATGACTTTTGCATCAACTTTCGTTTCTAGAGCAACTGAAGTAATCCCAAAAATAAAGTTATTGGTTTCTCTTATATTCGAATGGACTACTTGATCAGATAGTAAGTTTGCCGAGGAAGATACTCGATTGATCTCGTTGGAAAATAATGCCTCTATCAGAATATCGGCTCCTTTGGTTACTGAAAAAACAATTTCATCTGTCCATAAAGTGAACCCAGCTGGGACAATGAATTGTGGTCGATTATCTAAGGTAATAACACTGGATTGTTGGTTTCCCGGATTACTACTGATTTTTATCGACTCTACGTTTAAATCAAAAGAATCATAGCGGTTACAAAGTTCGAGTGCTAATTGTTGTCCAGAAAGCGGCTGCTTGATTCTTAAACGTAATTTACGTCCATTAGGAGAAAAGTTTAGTACTTGGTAATTAGAAAATACTTGATGCCAAATTATTTTTTTCATCATATATCACCTTACAGTTCATCTGCAGCTTTCATTTTATCATTGAAACCAAAAAGCCAAGTCAAAAGAAAGGATAGCAAAAATGTTCCTATATGAGAGAGTAGATAAGCATAGAAGTTTTTATCGATCCCTGCAACCGGGTTGATAAAAGAGGCAAATCCTATAACCCCACCTGCGAATCCATAGTTGACCAAGTGAAGGAAACCTGCTAGAGCACCACCAAAAATATTTGAAAGGGTCACGAGATAGAAGACTTTTTTGTATTTTAGTAGAATACCATAGATTGCAGGTTCGCCAACACCGCATATTTGTGAAAGAGTGGCAGCAAAGGCAACTTGTTTTAGTTGAGCTTTTTTTGTTTTCAATGCGATTGAGCACGTTGCACCCGCAATACCCATCATCAATACAGACGAGAAGGCATTCATCATACTAAATCCGTTAACAGTTAAATCGTTGACGATGATCGGAATCAATGGCCAATGCATGCCGAAGACCACTAAGACTGGAAAAAGTGCGCAATAGACTGCTCCGCCAATAATCGTGTTAAAGTCAAAAATGGTACTAATTCCGAATGCTAGCCCATCACTAATAATCGTTATGATTGGTCCGATGATAAGAAGAACGGCTAAGCTTAGTACCAGAACTTCAACGATTGGTGACACAATGGAAGAAATCACGAGAGGAACAATTTTCTTTAAAAACTTTTCAACATACGTTGCTAACCAAGCAGCGACCAGAATAGGGAAAACCGAAGCTGTATAATTCATAATGGGGAATTCTATGCCAAAAATAACGACCTTCGCAGCTGTACTTGAAGCAATAGTGACTATATTTGGATGAATGAGTATCGCACCCACGACTGCCAGAACAATAGGATTCACCTTTAATTTTTGAGCTGCAGTAAAACCTAAGATGACAGGTAAAAAATAAAAAATGCCATCTGCAATCGTGCTAATCAATAGATAAGATTGCGAACTATCTTGTAATAAACCAAACGTCACCAACGAAGCTTGTAATCCTTTGATTATTCCAGCTCCTGCAAGAAGACCGATGACGGGCATCATTGAACCTGTAATTATGCCAATAAACTGATTGAAGCCATTTCGAAATAGCTGAAGAAAATCACTATTGGAATCATTTTCCACCACTCCCTCTGTAGAATCAAAGACTTGATCATTGTTTAACTGGCGCATTACTTCCTCGTAAATAGCATTTACTTTGTTTCCAACAACCACCTGATATTGTCCTTGAGCTTCTACTACGCCCATTACATCATCCAACTCTTTTATCTTAGTTGTATCGGCTTTCTCTTTGTCCACTAGATAGAAACGAACACGTGTAATGCAGTGGATCACATTTTTGATATTATTTTTTCCACCAACGTACTCAATCATGTACTCCGCTAACTGTTTGTCACTCATAATGAAACCTCCTCATTTCTTTTAACCGGTTAGGCCCATTTTAAATTTGTTTAAACAAATAATCAAGCATTTGTTTAAACAAATTTAAGTTATTTGTATAGGTAGAATGATATCATGTTATAATCAACTGAAAGAGTGAGGTGGAACTATGGTGAATAAGTTTCGGGATATATATGACACTTTGAAAAATGAAATTAATGAGGGACTCTATAACGATACAATGGTTTTACCGACCGAAATGGCGTTAATTGAGCGATTTGGTACTAGTAGAAATACAGTTCGCAGAGCGATTCAACTGCTTAATGAAGATGGATTGGTTTATAGTGTGAAAGGAAGAGGGGTAGTTATTCTTGAAAGAATCGAGATTGACAAGAAGTCTTTCAAGGTAGGAAATTTTCAAGGATTGAAGGCACTATCCGCAGATACTGAGGTCGAAAAAAAAACAATTGTGCAAGAATTTCACGAGTTGACTGTTGATGATTCATTAGCAAAAAAAATTTCATTTCCGGTTGGTGAAAGAGTATACCTTGTGAAACGATTACGCCTCATTGATGGGAAAGCGATGATGTCAGATACGAGTTATTTCAAAAAAAGTATCGTTAAGGGGCTTAATGAGAAAATCATAGCCGGATCAATCTACGACCATATCAAACAAAACTTAGATTTTAAAATCGCTGCATCAAAGTCTATAATGAAAGTTGAATCTGCAAAAGATTCTGACTTTAAAGAATTAGCTTTAGGAAAAAATAATTGTGTGGGAATATTGGAAAATGCGGTCTATAATGATATGGGAAAATTATTCGAATATACGACAATCAGGTATATTCCTAACGAATATGCACTCATTTCATTTGATCAAAATTAAAAACTGGTTTAGCTAAATAACATAAAAGATCATAGCAAAGGGATTTCTAGTACATTGTCTGTATACTTTTTTTCTATTGCACTTGTACAAATCAACTAGCTGTCATTTATTTCTAAGTTGATAAATGAATGTGAGTTATCTAAAACAAGACCGAATAAAAAGCCAAAAGGTGGGAGAATACTATGAGAATTAGAGCTGCTGCATTGTCTGATCATAAAGAACTAGCTCATTTGTCGAAAGTACTAGGCTATCCAATCGAAGAAGAAGTATTGATCGAAGGCCTAAAGAGAATTTTAGCTGAGGAGGATCATCTCTTGCTGGTCGCTGAAATAGAGGGAAAAGCAGTTGGAATGATTGAAGCACAGCCATATTCAACAGTTTATTCTGCCGGGCGATTTTTTAATGTCCTAGGTTTGGTAGTGGATGATCAAGTGCAAAAGCAAGGCGTTGGCGGGAAACTACTGTCGGCAATTGAAGCAGAAGCCCGACAGCGAGGAATGCAAGGCATTCGATTAAATTCGAATGTCAAACGCCATGCTGCCCACAAGTTTTATGAAAACCATGGCTATCACAGCAGTCATGAACAGAAACGGTTTATCAAGGAATTATAAAAATGCAAAGACGCTGGAGGAGTGACAAACGACTCTTCAGCGTCTTTTTTGTATTCACTATAATTGTTTCAAAAGTCTAGTATTTATGGAATCAAAGCCAACAACAGCCGTTTAATCTCCTCATAAATCTCTCCGGTCTCCGGCGTCGCACGCTGACGATTCTGAATGATAAAAAGATCACGATAGCGGTACTCTGGATCAAGTTCCTGCCAAGGCAACTCTTCTGGTAGTGAAAGTTTCGAGATGATCGATTTGCCGATGTTTTGTTTTAGTAGGGACAAAATCACTTCGCTGTTATTGGCTTTGATGATTTGCGGATGCAAGTGCTGTGCGTACAGATAGGTTTCGTTAATGTAGTACATCCCCGAGTCGTTTTCCCGCAAGACCCAAAAATCAGAAGCGAGGTTGCCTGCTAACACCAATTCATCGCGATAAACGAATTCTTTTTGGATCAATGGCGAAACGATTGATTTTTCGATCAGGCCAATATGGGCTTTGTTTGATTCGACGGCATCGATTACTTCTTGAGAATTCATGATTTTGATTTCAAAAGCAAACGTTGGAAATTCTGCAATCAGCTGCGCCATGATGCTGGGCAGTAAGTAGACGGCGGTGGTATTCGAACAAGCGAGCACACACTCTGTTTTAAAATTTTTGGTGTCTTTGGCTTGCGAAAAAATAGTGGACATTGAGCGGAGAGACTCGACCACACGAGGATACAAAAACTCCGCTTGGCTGGTGGGTAAAATCAATTGTTTTCCTTTACGTTCAAAAAGTTTGAAGCCAAGTTCGGCCTCTAAGCGTTGGATTTGCAAGGAAATCGTTGGTTGAGTTTTATAGAGTTGTTTGGCGGCAAGACTAAAGTTTCTCGTTTCATAAACAACAATGAAGGTTTTGAGCAATTCAATCATTTTGGGGACTCCTTTATTATTAATAATATTTATAATTAGTATTTAAAAGTATAATTTTACAAATAGTTATCAGGTGATTATAGTATAAGTGTAGAGAAAAAAGAAAGCAAATTTAGTTGAAATTTTCATACGTTTAGAAAGGATGAGTTGATGAAAACATCGATCCAGCATTTTTTACATTCATTGCCAATCCCGATTTGTGGCTTGATTTTAGGCACTGTGTCTTTGGGGAATTTATTGTATTCAGAAGGAATGGAGACGGTTGGAAATGCGTTTTGTACCCTTGGTATTTTCATCATGGGGCTCTTCCTTCTGAAAGTATGCTTTACATTTAAGCACACGATGTCAGAGTTGCAAAACCCAATCGTTGCTTCTGTGGCGCCGACCTTTACGATGGCGCTGATGGTGATTTCCACTGTTTTTGAACGGGTCATTCCCGATGCAGTGATGAATGATCTGCTCTGGTGGGGGGCTATCGGCTTACATTTTGCTTTAATGATCTATTTTGTTGTCGTGCATATTTTGCCTGTCGACCTTTCGCTGGAATACATTTATCCGAGCTGGTTTATTACCTTCGTCGGTATTGGCGTCATTCCCAATACTTCTGCTGTCTTTTTTAAAGAGCTGGGGGAAGTGATCGTCTGGATCGCATTGGTATTGTATTTTGCGCTTTTGCCGATTATTTTAAAACGAATCGTCCATCAGAAGCTGACGGAACGTGCGGCAGTTCCTTTGATCACGATTTTAACAGCACCAGGTTCTCTTTGCTTAGCAGGTTACCTTTCCGTATTTGAACAAGGCTCTGCTTGGTTTGTCGCCTTTATGCTGTTATTGTCACAAACGATTTATTTTTGTGTCGTCGCTTATATGAAAAACATGCTGGCAGTCGGCTTTTACCCAAGCTATGCGGCATTTACGTTTCCTCTTGTGATTTCAGCGACTGCTATGTTCAAATCAGCGCTGTTTTTTGCGAATCACCCACTGATATTTGGGTTTCTACAAGCCTTAACGATTATTGAAACAAGCTTTGCCGTGATTGTCGTCTGCTATGTGTTAGGAAAATATGCAATTCATTTGTATCAGCAAGCCAAAGCGCTGATTGCCGGTCATAGTTACTAAGGAAGCACAAGAGATCATACATTTTTTGAGAAAATACGTAATATACGCAAAACAATAGCACAAGTATTTGAAAAGAAAAGGAAGGGATCGCACATGAAAAGTACAAGCAGAAAAGTTGTCGTTGTCGGAACAGGTTTCGTTGGAACGAGCATTGCGTATTCCATGATCAATCAAGGACTGATCAATGAATTGGTCTTGATCGATGTCAATCGGGACAAAGCAGAAGGAGAAGCCCTCGATTTGTTAGACGGTATGTCATGGGGGCAAGAAAACATCAAAGTTTGGGCTGGAGAGTACTCGGAATGTAAAGATGCTGGCATCGTGGTTATTACCGCAGGGGTCAACCAAAAGCCAGGACAAACACGGCTTGAATTGATTGATGTGAACGCCGAAATTATGGCAAGCGTCACAAAACAAGTGATGGATTCAGGCTTTGATGGCGTGCTTGTTATCGCTTCAAACCCAGTCGATGTCTTAACTTATCAAGCATGGCGTGTGTCCGGGTTGCCAGCCAATCGGGTCGTTGGTACGGGAACGACCCTCGATACCACAAGACTTCGAAAAGAAGTGGCGGCAAAATTAGCCATCGATCCACGGAATATTCATGGGTACATCATTGGGGAACACGGTGACTCGGAAGTCGCTGTCTGGTCCCATACAACGATCGGTGGGAAACCGATCGTAGAATTGATCAAGCAAAAGGATCGTTTGACCGTTGCCGATCTAGCGGTTCTTTCTGAACGAGTAAAAAATGCTGCCTATGAAATCATCGATCGAAAACAAGCAACTTTTTACGGGATAGGGATGAGTGTCGCAAGAATCGTTCGAGCGATCTTAAATGATGAGCAAGCGATTCTGCCGGTATCTTCCTACCTTAATGGGGAATATGGCATCAACGATTTATTCACAGGGGTTCCTGCAGTCGTGGACCAAAACGGCGTCCGCGAAATTATTGAATTGACGCTTACACCTGAGGAAAAACGGCAATTTGATACTTCGTGTCATCAGTTACGAGCAGTAATTTCCACAATTGGACAAAGCAAAGTCAGCTGATCTCTAGAACACCAATAATGAAATCCTCGTGTTCGTTTTTGCCAAAGCATGGTTCGACTATTTACGGTCTGCCATGCTTTTTTTCATCTAGCAAAGAATGTTAAAAGGAAATGGCGTATTTTACGCGAAACGCCCAATATTCAACTCTCTTTATTCACACTCCTTTAGGAAAAAACATCCTCAGTGAATGACAGAAAAAGAATGATCGATCAACCTTACAAACTTTCCGAGTGGTAAAAAGTGACAAAGTGTCACCTTGTGTGGTATTCTTCAAAAAGTGACACTTTGTCAATATTTGGAAAGTAGGAGGAAAGAACAATGTTTCTGGCTATAAAAGAAATGCGTTATTCAAAATTAAGATATGGGTTGATCGTAGGAATCATGTTTTTGATCGCCTATGTTGTTTTTATATTGTCTGGCTTAGCTACCGGACTTAACTGGGATTTTAAAAAGGCCATCGTCGACTGGGATTCATCCGCGATCGTTTTATCAGAAGATGCGAATGACACATTTGCGGCTTCGCAATTGACGAGAGGGGATTTAGACCGTGTAGAAGGGACACAAAAAGCCCCAATTGGTTTATACAGCAGTGTCATTACGGTCAACGATGAACAAGTCAATGTGACTGTTTTTGGTACACAAGACGATGCGTTCTTGTTACCAGAAGTCTTAGAGGGCAAGCTGTTTTCAAAAGAAAATGAGATCACGATTTCAGAAAACTTAGCAGAAGAAGGTATCAAGGTCGGGGATCAAGTGAAAATCGGACGCTCAGATGAAACCTTCAAAGTCGTTGGGATCACCCCAGAAACGTCTTATACGGTGTCACCAGTGATTTATACTTCCCTCGATACTTGGACGAAAATGAAGTTTGCTAATCAACCATTTGCATCTGACAAGGAGCAGCCAATCAATATCATTGTGACCAAATCAAGTGATCCGAAAGTCAATAACCAGGAAGGAACCCAGCTCAAAGTGTTGGCAACGGAAGACTTTATTGAAAAGCTTCCCGGATTTTCTGCCCAAAACTTGACCTTAAATGCCATGATCTACTTCTTGTTTGTTGTTGCAACGGCAATCGTGGGGATTTTCATGTATGTGATCACCCTACAAAAAACAGCGATTTTTGGTGTGATGAAAGCCCAAGGGATTCGGACCAGCTTCATTGCCAAATCAATTATTGCGCAAGCATTTATGGTAGGAGTGATCGGGGTAGCCCTAGCCTTTGCGGCGGCATACGGCACCAGCTTGTTTTTACCAGATGCCATGCCATTTTTCTTTGAATTAAAGCAATGGCTGCTTTATAGCGGCATCTTGATTCTCGTGGCAGTTCTAGGCGGCTTATTCTCCATTCGGACGGTCACAAAAGTCGATCCAATAACGGCAATAGGAGGGTAACAAAGATGAAAGACATTTTAGTAATGAAGGATATTATAAAAAAATTTGGCAAGCAGCATACCGAAGTAACGGCACTAAAAGGACTGAATTTTCACGTTCAAGAAGGGGAGTTTGTCAGTATCATCGGTCCTTCTGGTTCAGGAAAAAGTACCTTTTTGACCATCGCTGGCGGCTTACAAAGTCCAACAGCCGGAGAGATCATCATCAACCAGGTCAACTTTTCCCAATTAAATGAAAAGCAACGAGGGAAGTTGCGTTTTAAAGAGATTGGGTTTATCTTGCAAAGCTCGAATTTGATCCCTTTTCTAACAGTAAAGGAACAATTTTATTTGGTCGACAAAGTTTCAGGAAAAGCCAAGGAAAAGGAACGGATTGATGAATTGCTTGCTTCATTAGATATTCTCGATCTTCAAGACAAGTTTCCCCGCGATTTATCTGGTGGGGAACGTCAACGAGTAGCGATCGGCAGGGCCTTGTTTAATGACCCAAGCTTGATTTTAGCGGATGAACCAACTGCCAGCTTAGACACCGATCATGCGTATGAAGTCGTGAAGTTATTAGTGAAAGAAGCGCATGAGAAAAAGAAAGCGACAGTTATGGTCACCCACGACGAGCGAATGATCCAATGGAGTGATCGCATTTTCCGAATGGAAGATGGCAATCTGATCGAACAAAACGCCCCATCAAGAGAAACTGCACAAGTCTGAGTGGAAAAGTAGAGGGATTTGTTTATAATAGAGGGAGTAGATTGCGAATGATGGAGGAGAATCCCTTGCCAAGTACAACATTTTTTCATTTAAAACAAGAGAAAAAAGAAAAAATCGATGCCGTGCTTTTAGAAGAATTTTTTAGCAAGCATATCAGTCAAGTCAAGGTCTCTGCCATCGTCGAAAAATCGCACATTTCTAGAGGGGCGTTTTACAAGTACTTTCAAAACTTAGAAGATGCCTATGACTATGCGATCACCAACTATTCCAACCAAATCCATTCTGCGATTTTTACGTTTATCAATCGCAACAAAAATGATTTTTTCAAAGGGATCGAAGAATACTTGGCTTGGTGCAGTCAATGGTCACCTGAAGATGATCATTGGAAAATGATCCACTTATGTACCCAAAGCAATGCCTGGACGAAGCGCGATGCGATCCCTGACGATTCGCCCATGATTCGCCAATGGTTGGAGCTGTTGGAAGAAAATCGCTTCACGATCCATGATACGCAAGAAGCCGTCAGTTTCCTTTACTTTATTATGGCGGTCGTGATGGATAGTCTGACAGATTTTATTTCGAATGAATGGACCGCAAAAGAGCTGATCAAAGATTTCCGCTATAAGGTGCAGTGGATCAAGTATGGAATCAAAAAGGACAACAAAGAGTACAACAAAGAGGAATGAACGCTTCGGCAAGAGGATGGATCAAATACCGCACGCGGCGGAGAAGTTCATTTACAAAGAAAGAGGTGCCCGACAACCGAAATAGTTGTCGGACACCTTTTTTTTGAGCAAATGATTATTTTTTATTTACACGTTTCGCAATGATTGGCAAGATCAAGCCAATCAAAAGAAAGGCGATCGGCGTAATGATATTTAAGGCCAATTGGAAGAACCAAGCTTGCGGATCTGCCGCATAATCAAGCTTAGGAACCATCCCTAAAATGCAGGCAAAGGCCGTGAACAAGAAGCACCATAAGCCAATCCCAAAGCCAACTTTGGTGTTTTTCACGAATTTATAATCGGAAGTAAAGCGATTGGCGTGTTTGTTGACTAGCATAAAGGCTAAGAAGACCCATAAGTAACGCAGTGGCATGACAACTGAATTCAAGTTCAGCAACCAACGGTACAGTTCGGTCATATTGCCGATTCCTAGTGCTGGAATAATGATCAAAATGCTTACCAGGATACCAGTCATAATATATCCATTTACTGGTGTTCCTTTTTTGTTTAGTTTTGCTAAGCCATTTGGTACAAATTCTGAATCAGCATCAGACAGTAATATTTTCAATGGGGCATCAATTGAAAAGGCCAAAGCAGAGATTTGCGCCAACGCATTGGCGATGGAATAAAGAATGACAAAGAAGTTGCCGATTCCGTAGAAGTTTCCAAGTCGTTGAAAGGCTTCATAAGCGCCGTTGACCATCAAATCTTCTGGAATATGGTTGGCATCAAAAAGCATCCCCATAGCAATCGAGCCGAGCAAGGCACATAACGCCACCATACCGGCTAAAAAGATCATGCCTTTTGGAAATTCTTTTGCAGGATTTTTTGTGTTATTTACGTAAGGCGAGATTTTTTCACAGCCGCCTACCGCAAATACCAGCATCGAGATCGTGGTTAAATAGGTAAAGTCAAATTTAGGGATATAGGTTGAAACAGATGACATGTTTGGTGTAGCAATTTCAGCACCAGTCATTGCTGGAGCGGTGACTGCTAAAAGAATAAAAAGAATCGACATCACGAACATGGCTGTTCCCGCGATGTTCCCAATCATTTTTAAGGTCGTCAATCCTTTAGAGGCAATCCATAAAAAGAATAGAAAAATAGCTAAACAAATCAACGAGACTTCCATGGAACCCATCGTCGATACAAATGTACCATTTCCTTTAAATAACCAACTCAAGGATACTAAGATTCCTTGGGGTTTTTGTGCCAAGTAGGGCACGTGAACGACCCAATAAGTCCAAGCAGCAAAAAAAGCCAACCGCTTTGTTGAGGTTTCTTTGATCCATGAGGAGACCCCACCACTTGACTCTTTGAAGGTCGATCCTAACTGACCAACACTTAATGCATAGGGTACAAAATAAAGAGCCATAATTAATAGCCACGAAACAACAACAGTCAATCCTTGTTGAGCGTAATTGTTTACAACATTTCCCAGTCCCCAAACAGAGACGAACGCCATCAGCGCAATATTATACCAGCGTAATTGTTTCTCATTCATCGCTTTCTCCTTCTTAAAATGATTTTTCTGACTGGTTAAAATAGAGCGTTTTTTGAAATTTAGTGAGAAAAAAATTTCTTTCCATAAGCGCTTGATCACTATCAAGTTTCTTATGCACTTTTTCACAAATGTCAAAGGTCAAATTGAATAAAAAAATTTCAGCTGCTCTTTTTTATCCAGTCATTGATTTTCCATAGTTAGGATAAACCTCTGAATTCTTTTGGTCAAGAAAAATTAAATTGTTATTTAAAAAAAATAATAAATTTCTGATGATAGAAAAAGCAAACATCATCATTCATTAATAATCTGAAAGAAATGCTACTACATTCGGTCAAGGGCGTGGATGAAATAGAGAACGTTTCATTTAAATGAATGGACGCATAAAGATGAAAGAAACCCTTTCGAAAAGCTTTTCACTGGTACTTTTTGGATAGATTTTTAAGCAAAGGAAACAGAAGAGTAGTCGTAGCTTTTTTGTTTTTCTAACAATAACTTTACGCTAACATTCTTTCAAAGAAACACGAAAACAAAGTTAGCCGGATTCTTCATTCCATCGAAATCACTGGTTTTTTTTCTTCAATTTATAGGAGTTGGGTGTTATTCGCTCAAATACTGGCCATAAAAGCAAATAAAAGACGAAGTTTCCACTGGCATGGAAGAAATCGAACAGTAGTCCTTGAAGGTAATAGGCAAGAAACGAAGGAAACTGATACAGCCAAACCTCCATCAACGAAACGATCAAGCCATAAAGAAGTCCGCAAAGAAAGGCAAAGAAAGCTTGCAGGATACGATTTTTCTTGATGATCGGGGTTTTTCCAAGCTGTTGAAAAAGAACGATGGTGCCGGTAAGTGCAGCCAATTGACTGATCGTCCAGGGACCCATGCCTAAATAGATATTTGTTCCGAGCAAACTTAGCAAGGCAATCATCAACGCATCGGTTAAGCAGTAAGAAAAAGCCACTAAAAATAAAAGGGCACTCATAGGCTGAACGTTAGGGATAAAGACAAAAACCAACCGTCCAACGATACACGCTGCGGTGAGCAGTGCTAAATGAGAAATTCTTTGAACGGAGAATACCTTGGATTGGGGAGGAAGCATGAAAATCGCCGACTTTCTAATTGATAATCATTCTCATTATACATGGAAAATAATATAATTCAAGATTGAAATACACAGTATATAGTACGATAATAAAAACGGAGCACAATATGTTGTGTTTTTAGAAGGAGAGGGAAAGAAATGGACTACAAAAAACAAACGATTGAGAAATTGAACGAGGATATCAAGTTGTTCCAAGAAGTTTCGGCGATCACACCGGAAATGACCAAAACATTTGAGGGAATCGCTCGTTTGATTATGTTGGATCGTTACTCATTCAAGGATCAAACCCATCAAACGTTGGGTAAGGATGATTTGGTGATTTTGACAACGAAAGCTGATCCTAAATATCCTGCACGAGGAATCGGCATTGTGAAAGCAATCGATGGGGAACTAGTCTCTATCGAAGTGGAAGAGGCCTATCGTTCAGCGTTAGAAGATACTGATGAACAAGCCAGTGGACTTGTGAAAAGAAGAAAAAGTGACATTGAAAAACCGTTAGAACTCTTTTTTGAGCAAGTGGCGCATCGTGTTGCCAAAGGGATTTCTGCCAACGAGTCCCATGACCAGGAGCGCTTCCTTGAGACGTTTTACCAACAAATCGTGGCGCAAAACCTAATTCCCGCAGGCAGAGTACTTTATGGAGCAGGAACAAATTCTCAAGTTACCTACTTCAATTGCTTTGTGATGCCTTTCATCCATGATTCCCGAAAAGGGATTGCTGTCCATCGACAAGAAGTCATGGAGATTATGAGTCGTGGTGGCGGGGTTGGAACCAATGGGTCGACCTTGCGACCAAAATCAAGTGTGGTCCACGGCGTCAGTGGTCGGTCTTCTGGGGCAGTTTCTTGGCTGAATGATTTGGCGAACTTGACGAACCTTGTCGAACAAGGAGGTAGTCGTCGCGGAGCGCAGATGATTATGATGGCAGATTGGCATCCAGATATTTTTACGTTTATTCTTTCTAAAGTTCAAAATCCTGCTGTATTGCTTCACCTGAAAAAAACAGTCACGAATGCGGCAATCAAACAACTGATCAATGAAAAACTGCAATTTGATCCTTTGACAAAAATGGAAGAAAGAATGTTCACTTATCTAGCGCAACTGCCTGAATCGTCAGATAAGGAACATAATGACATGATCCAAAAGGCAAAAGAAAAATTGCGAATAGGTGGCAGCCATACGGTAAAAGAAAGTGATTTCTTAACTGGTGCGAATATTTCAGTCTGCTTGACAGGAGAATTCATGGAAGCAGTGAAGACAGATGGGTGGTATGAGCTGCGCTTTCCAGATATTGACAATTATTCAGAAGCAGAGATGGCGCAATATGATGCAAAATGGGCGGAAGTCGGGGATGTGCGAGAATGGGCAGCTGCTGGTCATAAAGTCAAAACCTATCAAAGGATCAAAGCTCGTGAGTTATGGGATTTGATTACTTTTTGTGCAACGTATTCTGCTGAGCCTGGTATTTTCTTTATCGATAATGCCAACAAGATGACGAATGCTACAGCATACGGACAAAAAGTCGTGGCAACCAATCCGTGCGGTGAACAGCCCCTAACCCCTTATGCCGTCTGTAACTTGGCAGCTATCAATCTCGCAAACATGGCGGATCGCCAGAAAGGCACCGTTGATTTTGCCAAACTAAAAGAAACCGTGAAAAAAGCAGTTCGTTTCCAAGACAATGTTATTGACGCAACGCCTTACTTTTTTGACAAAAATGAGCAGCAGGCGAAAGGGGAAAGACGTGTTGGATTAGGGATCATGGGTTTGGCAGATTTATTGATCTACTGTGGGAAAAAATACGGATCGGCAGAAGGGAATCAATTCGTTGATCAAATTTTCGAGGCAATGGCAGTCACTGCCTATGAGGCATCCATTGAATTGGCGAAAGAAAAAGGCAGCTTTCCCTTCCTGATTGGAAAAAATGACCAAGAGACGCAAGCGTTGCGGAAGAAATTTGTCGATACAGGATACATGAAAAAAATGCCAGCGCACATCCGCGAAGGCGTGCTGCGATTCGGCATTCGTAACTCTCATCTTTTGACCGTTGCACCAACAGGATCGACAGGCACGATGACGGGAGTTTCAACCGGTTTAGAACCTTACTACTCCTTTTCTTATTTTAGAAGCGGTCGACTAGGTAAGTTTATTGAAATCAATGCGGAGATCGTTGACGAATACCTGATGGATCATCCTGAAAGAAGCAAAGCGCAGTTGCCGGCATGGTTCATTTCCGCTATGGAGTTGACGCCCGAAGAACATGTCGGTGTGCAATGCACCATTCAACGTTGGGTGGATAGCTCCATTTCAAAAACGGTCAATGCACCAAAAGGATATACAGTAAGCCAAGTAGCCAAGGTTTATCGAGATCTTTATGAAGGAGGAGCCAAAGGAGGAACCGTCTATGTAGATGGCAGCCGAGATTCACAAGTACTTACCTTAGAAGCGGTAGAAAATGAGCTGACCGCACAAGTTGAACCGCTGCCTGTCGTTCAAGTAGATGAACCCGTCGTCTCTGGTGAAATCTGCCCCATCTGCCATGAAGGAACCATTGAGGAAATCGGCGGCTGTAGTACCTGCACAAACTGTAAAATCCAATTAAAATGCGGGCTCTAAGAAAAAACGGGATTGATAAAATAACTCTTATCCGCATATTGGATAGAAAAACGATTAGTATTTTGACTATTGGAGAGGAAGAAATAGATGAAAAAAGTATTTGTCGTATTCATGCTAGTGAGCACACTACTCGTCGCTACAGGGTGCCAACAGGCAAGTGTAACGCCAGAAAGCACGCAGCAAAGTTCCTTGAAGCAAGAACAAGGAACAGCTACGATCGTCATCCAAAATCAAGAAGCTGTGACCTCAAAAGAAGTAATGTTCCGAGAAAATGAGTCGCTGCTGGAAGTAATGAAAGAAAACTTTGCAATCAAAGAAAAAGATGGCTTTATCACCTCGATCAACGGCATCAGCCAAGATCAAAAAGCCAATCTATTTTGGGTCTATACCGTCAATGACGAAATGACCGATAAAGGGGCACAAGAGTTGATTTTAAAAAACAATGATATCATTACATTTGATTTGAAAGCATTCTGATTTGTTTGATTCTAAGGATCTTTATTGGTGCAAAAGAACTTGCACATAAAGATCTTTATCTATACAGATAGACTCTTGCGTTGATTTTGGAGGTAGTTTTGCATTCAAGTTCTATTCAAGAGTCTATTCTTGTTTTTCTATCATAGTTTGGAGTGGTGGCTTATTTTATTTTAAAATTGGAATAATAGAAATAAAGATACCATTACATACATAAGTTTTAGCCATGATGTTTCTTTCGTATTTTGGCTTGCGTTCCTTTTTTTTGTAGAAAATAATTTTTTTATAGTAGAGTGGAAATGGACAAAAATTTGATTATCCGTTAGCTTAAGTGGCTAACGCTTCTATTCTCTAATATATGGTTTTACTTCCTATTTTTCTTGCGATTGTTTCCCAATCTGCTTGTTGTTCATAAAAACAATGTTATCATTGTATCATCAGATGTGGGTGGCGAACAGTGGTCTAAAACACGAGCGTTGATTACAAATAAGGTTTTTTCGTTCTCTTTGTTTATTGATCAGAAAAGGTAGGAGGAGAATAATGGTTGAGGTACTTTTGATGTGTGGCGTTAGTGGTGCAGGCAAAACCACTTACTCAAAACAAAAAGAGCAAGAAGGTTATGTAAGATTAGCAATAGATGAATTAATTTGGGAAGACTATGGCGTTTATGGTGTTGATTACCCTTCGGAAAAATATGCAAAAGTTTCGTCATTATCTTCAGTTAAATTGAAAGAGCTTACAGTAAGGGCTGTTCAAGAAGGAAAAAACGTAGTTGTCGATTCTAGTTTTTGGGCTAAAAGTCACCGAGACGCTTATAGAGAACTACTGGCAGCATATGATGTGACGATTAAAGTAATCTATCTAAAAGCTGATTATGACACTTTACGAAAACGATTAGCGATCAGAAATAAAGTCCAGACTGCAAATTCCGCTTTTCCTATTACAGAAGAAATCCTTCAACGGTTTTTTTCAGGATTCGAAGAACCGATAAATGAAGATGAAGTAGTGATTGAGCAAAAGAATAAATGAAGTAGCATCAAAATGTTTTTACTCCTTTTCAATACATTTAGTCTTATTACTGTGCAGGACACAAAGGACAGTCATACTAGAAGCAAAACAGTGATTGGCAATTTCTTTTCTTGTTGCATTCTTCGATTAATAAACGGATCAAAAAGCAAGCCGCTGAAGACAAAATGACTATGGCAGCTGTTAAAGACCAAGAATCAATACAAGAAACCGCCCATTTGGTAAATAGGACGGCAAACAGTAACCAATTTGAGCAATCGAAACCACAAATTACGGCACAAAAAACGATTACTAAAAGACTTGAAGACTTGTAAGAAAAATTAAGTATATTCTTCCTCTTTATTTACGTACGTTATAATATGCTTAAGATTTTTAAATAGAAGGAGGAGAAAACATGGAAGTAATTACACCAACGAATGCAAGAAAAAACCTTTATGGAATCATTAAGCATGTTGTGGCTGACAGTCAACCTGTAGAAATTGCGAGTACAAAAGAGGAAGAAAGCGTCAGCATGATTAGTAAGAGCGATTGGAACTCCTTACAAGAACTGCTCAACTTACAAAATGTGGGTGTACTTGATCGGATCAAACACTTTGAGAATGAAGAAAGTGAAGACTTAGGTGAAATTGATTGGGATAGAATGTAAAGATCAAAAAGAATGCTCGCAAAGATTTGTCTAAATTGAAGAGTATCAATCTAACTAGTAAGTTTGATGAACTGATCAAAGTCATTAAGGAAAATCTTTTTCAAACACCGCCGCCTTACGAAAAATTACCAGGATTACCTTACTGTTCAAGACGTCTCAATATCAAACACAGGTTGGTTACAGCGTGGAAGAAGAGAGTAAAACGATCACGATTCTCTCTGTTTGGTCACACTATGAACGTGGGATATAATATGCTAAACTATTTCGACTCTTTGTCAATAAGGACTGATGAGTCGTACAAAATCAAATCTGGGTCAGAATAAATAGCATTCTGGCTCAGATTTTTTGTTAGCTTACTTTGATTAGTTGATTGATCAAAATGATTCTAATTCTCATGTTCTCAAATGATTTAAATCTGTAGAATACTCGTTTCGTGATCGGTAAATGAGTCATCGTTTGAGTAAGGGAGAGAATCGTATTGAGATGCCTTCTTCATCGCTCAAAAGTTTTTGAAGTTTTACACAGACCTCTTCAAATAAGAAATCCTCTTATCAAAAAAAATCCCTTTATTCGCAAGGTGATAATAATAAACAAAAAAAATGGAACAGCATAAATGTTTTCGAAATGCTTTCGCACCAACATTTACCTGTTCCGTGGGTTTGGCACCCAATGGGCCGTGAGGGGCTCGAACCCGCGACCCGCTGATTAAGAGTCAGCTGCTCTACCAACTGAGCTAACGGCCCGTACCAAAAGTACTTCATTATCTTAGCACTCCGGTGTTTAAAAATCAATCATTCTTTTGAAAAAAATGTGCGCTTTTTTCAGTTGGAAAACAGGGGTTATCTTAAAAAAACACCATTCGTTCCCCAATTTCAAATGATAGGAAATTCTTAAAAGATTGATCAGATTGCTTTAAAAACTCAGAAAACCGTGATAAAATGTATCTAGTTATCGAAACTAGATGATTAGTTTGTGATAATCTAACCTTCTGTTCGTCAAAATGGAGGATGACATGGAAAAATTACAATCGGACATGAAAACATGGGGTGAATCGCTGCTGGAATTCCATCTGCCTAGGTGGGAAGAGTTGCCAACCCTGGAACTGTATATGGATCAGGTAATCACTTTGATTGACCAATATTTATCACCTGTGATCCAAACAGAAAAACATCCGCTATTGACCTCTTCTATGGTCAATAATTATGTCAAAAAAGGGATGATCCCCGCACCAGAAAAAAAACGTTACAACCAAAAGCATCTCGCATTTTTGATCGCGATCACGATGCTGAAGCAAGTGTTGACGATTCCAGAAATAAAGACAGGCATCCTTTTTCAAGGGAAAGCTGTCGGAATCAGAAATGCCTATAATGTATTTTGTGAAGAACAAGAAAAAGCAATTCATCTTGTTGGCAAAGAAGCAATGGGAGAGCCCGAGCAAATGGCATCGGAACCAATCCCGATTGAATTAGTGGCCATGAAAGGTGCAACGCGTTCCTTTGCTAATAAATTGTTGGCAGAAAAAACCATCGAATTAGAAGTCATTTATTTAGAAACACATAAAGGAGAAGCCCATGAATAAAGAGAAAATTGCCCTATTAGTTGATTCAGGTACCGATGTTCCCGCACAGATCATGGAGCAATACGGCATGTATATGCTGCCATTGCAAATTATTTACAAGGATCGGACCTATACCGATAAAGTTGATATTACTGCCGAAGAAATTTACGAACGTTTGCCGCAAGAGATTCCTAGTACTTCATTACCTGATGGCGCGGCGATCGGGGAAATCTTTGATCGGATCAAAGCCGATGGGTATGAAAAAGTCTTTGCTGTAACCATCTCCAGCGGATTGAGTGGAACGTTTAATGTTGTTCGCCTGTTAGGTGAACAACGGACGGATCTTGAGGTTTTCGTGCTTGATACGAAAAATATCGGAATCGGTGCAGGGCTGCAAGCGATTCGTGCAGCAGAACTGTTAGAAAAAGGCGTGACTTGGGAAGAACTGCGGGCACAATTAACGAATGAAGTGCCGAAAAACAAAGTCTTTTTCAACGTAGCTACCTTAGAGTATTTACAAAAAGGCGGCCGCATCGGTCTGGTTGCATCCATCTTAGGCAATGCCTTGAAATTGAATCCAATTATCTCTTGTAATGAAGAAGGGATCTACTATACGGTCGCAAAATCTCGTGGACGGAAGAAAAGCTTGGACAAAACCGTTGACTTGATCAAGCAATTCATCGGTGATCATCGCCATGTGCGTTTAGCTGTGGCGCAAGGTGATGCACTGCAAGAAGCCAAAGAAATGAAAGCACGATTAGAAGCCGAATTTCCTAAGGTCAAAGAAATCTTATTTGGACAAATTTCTCCCGCATTAGTCGTCCACACGGGTCCTGGGTTGTTAGGGATCGGTATCCAGCTTTTAGAAGAGTAAAAAAGAAAGGCCCCGTGCCTTTCTTTTTTTGTGCTTTACTTAAGAATAAGGCCGCGGTTTTTGGGAAAGATGAAAAGCCCGTTTAAATAATGTATAATAAGTAAGAAACCAAAAAAAATTGAGGTGACATTTTTGAAAAAGATCCTAGTCGTGGACGATGAGAAACCAATTTCTGATATCGTCAAATTTAATTTAACCAAAGAAGGATATGAAGTATATACCGCCTATGATGGAGAAGAGGCATTAGAAAAAGTAGCCGAGGTCGATCCTGATCTGATTTTGCTTGATTTGATGCTACCAAAAATGGATGGGTTGGAAGTTGCACGGGAAGTGCGCAAAACCCATGACATGCCAATCATCATGGTCACAGCCAAAGATTCTGAAATCGATAAAGTACTAGGCCTTGAGCTTGGTGCGGATGATTATGTAACCAAACCATTTTCAAACCGGGAATTGGTGGCCCGCGTCAAAGCCAATCTGCGTCGCGGCTCGGCAGCTGCGAAGGAAGCAGACGACAATGCCAACAGCGAATTAACGATTGGTGATTTAACGATTCATCCCGATGCCTACATGGTCACTAAAAATGGTGCAGCCATCGAACTGACGCACCGGGAGTTTGAATTGATGCACTACTTGGCAAAACATCTTGGTCAAGTGATGACCCGAGAACATTTATTGCAAACTGTCTGGGGCTATGACTACTTTGGTGATGTCCGAACCGTTGACGTGACGGTGCGCCGTTTGCGTGAAAAAATCGAAGACAGCCCGAGCCATCCAAACTATTTGGTTACTCGTCGCGGAGTGGGCTATTACTTGCGGAACCCAGAACAGGAATAAGCTATGAAAAATAAGGTTCGCTTTTTTCAATCGGTGAACTTCAAAATCGCCCTGACTTTTATCTTGATCTTATTGATTGCGATCCAGATTATCGGGGCGTATTTTATTCGCGAATTGGAAAGAACAACGGTCGATGCCTTCAAACGCGACATGGAGGCACGGGCCAGCACGTTAGTGGTGACATTAGGCTCTGAATTGAGTCGCATGGATAATGAAGACGGGTTGGATTGGGATTCCATGAATGCTTCCCTGAATCGAATCTTAACGAGTACCAACTCTTCAGAAATTTTGGAGATGCGGGTGGTGGATGAGCAAGGGATTATTCGTGCAACCACCAATATCAATGATCGTGGCTCGGTGGGAGAAAAAAATGATTACCGTGATTACGATACGAACCGCAGTGAAGTCCTTTATGATGAATCCAGCGGTCAGCGGGTGTTCAATATCGTCCAGTCGATCCAATCACCGACAGGGGATACCGTTTTAGGAACCCTTTATTTACGGAGCAATCTAGAGTCAAAGTACAATGAAGTCAGTACGACGGCGGTCATTTTTGTTACCGCCTCGCTGATTGCGGCAGTGATTTCGATCATTGTGGCACTATTGGTCTCTCGTTCGATTACCCAACCAATTGGAGAGATGCGGGAACAAGCGATTCGCATCGCTAAAGGAGATTATAGCCGCAAGGTCGCGATTCATGGGAAAGATGAATTGGGACAACTGGCGGAAACCTTCAATCAACTAGGGGAACGAATCGAAGAGACTCAAGAGGCGATGGAGTCCGAGCGAAATCGTTTGGATAGTGTCTTATCCCACATGACAGACGGCGTTGTTGCCACCGACCGACGAGGCAAAGTCATAACCATCAATGAGATGGCGATGTCCTTGTTGAATGTCACTAACGAAGAAGCGATCGGGCAGTCGATTTTGACGTTATTGGAAATCGATGAAGAATACACGTTGCGAAAACTTTTGGAAAATCCTGAAGACATGCTTTTGGAACGTCCTAGCAATGATTTGACGGGAACAAATCTGATCTTGCGCATCGATTTCTCCATGATCCGTCGAGAGTCCGGGTTCATTTCCGGTCTAGTTGCGGTAATGCACGATGTCACGGAACAAGAAAAAAATGAGCAGGAACGGCGAGAATTTGTCTCCAACGTTTCCCATGAGTTGCGAACACCTCTAACGAGTATGCGTAGTTACATCGAAGCGCTGAGTGAGGGTGCTTGGAAAGATCCAGAAATTGCACCGAACTTTCTAAAAGTGACCTTGGATGAAACGGATCGGATGATTCGCATGATCAATGACCTATTGAGTTTGTCGCGGATGGATAGCGGCAATTCGCAACTGCAATTGGAATATATCAATTTCAATGAGATGGTTAATTTCGTGTTGGACCGTTTTGACATGATGGTGACGAATGAAAGCAAAAAATATCTGATTCGTCGGGAGTTCACCAAACGAGAATTGTGGGTGGAAGTCGATACGGACAAAATGATCCAAGTGATCGACAACATCATGAATAATGCCATCAAATATTCTCCAGATGGTGGGATTATTACGGTGAAATTGATGGAGACTCATAACAACATCGTCCTTAGCATCAATGACCAAGGACTAGGAATTCCGAAAAAAGATCTCACGAAGATCTTTGATCGTTTTTACCGAGTCGATAAAGCTCGAGCCCGGCAACAAGGAGGTACCGGCTTAGGGTTGGCGATCTCACGTGAAGTCATCAAAGCTCATGGCGGTGCGATTTGGGCGGAAAGTCGAGAAAATCGCGGGTCAACATTTTACATTATGTTGCCGTATGAACCGTATGAGGAGGATTGGTGGGTATGAGAATCTCAGAAAAAATCATTCGAGCAGGTTTAATCGTGATGATCGCATTGAGTTTTTATTTCTCCTATATGATTTGGCTAAATCCGACCGGGTTCAACAATGCCAGCACCGAAACAGATACTGGCGTCAATCCTTCGGTTCAAACGTACAAACAAAAAAGCGATTTGTTTTTGCCCCTATATCTAACATGGAATGATGAAGAGGATATCAAAGAAACCAACTCTGAAGCGGTGATTCGAGAGATCCAAGAGGTGATCAACGAGGCAACGATCAGTGATTTGACCCTGCGAACCTATGGTGAAGAACAGGCTTTTTCGAAAGCCCAAGAGGTCGATCAAGGAATATCCTTAAACTACTATACGACATTTTACTTGAAAGATTACGAGAAAACCTTTGATAAAGAACTGTCCTTAGAGGACGAAAGTGAAACAGAGGATTTTCCGTTTTCTCGCATCCAGTTTGATCTCGAAGAAAATACGATCCAATTTGTTGACTTTACCCATCAACGAGTAGTTCGAGGCAAGATCGACTGGGATAAAAGCCAAGTAAAACACTTGCTAGCAGACAATCCTCGGGAATGGACGGCAATGAGGACTGATCAAGAACGATCTAGCAATCAATACTATACGCAGGATTCGATCAAGCTAAAAAAATACAGCTACTATTCTTCGACACAGTCTCAGAGTTTGTTCCGAGAAGCCTTTTTCAGCAATCCTAAAAATGTCAAGATCAACGACGAAAGTGTCGATACCTACTATTATGAAGGTGGGCAAAACATGACGGTCTTGCAAGATCAGCAGCAAGTCAAGTTTGAAACCACCACAGACGGTTCCGATGAAATGGATCTGGCAATGTTGAGTGCGGATTACATTATTCGTCTAGGCAATAACTTTGGGACGATCCGCTATTTTGATCAACAAGACAAACACTTGGATTATCGGGTTTTCGTCGAAGGCTATCCAGTTTTTAGTACTGGCGGCCAAGGGGTGATCAGTGTCGCTTTTTCAGAAAGTGGTCAGACCGGCAGTCGTGAAATGACGATTTCTGCCAGCTTGAATGCGATCCAAGTGCCGATTCCTTCTGAAACGGAGATTGAATTGCCTTCTAGTTTGTCAGTCAAAAATGATTTGATTGCGGCAGGGGCTGACCCAGAGCTGTTGCAACAGATCATCGTCGGCTATCAATGGGGGGAGATCAAAGATGCACCACTGGTTGATTTGACACCTGCTTGGTATGTCAATTATGACTCGTCTTGGATTAGCTATGATGCATTAATGACAAAATTAGCAGAAACGGAGGAGAATTAATTGGATTTTAAACGAATCGAATGGATTTTTTTCCTCGCTTTTCTTGGTCTGAATGTCTTTTTATTCAATGTTTATAGTGAGGCTCGCAGCGAGCATCAGATGGTTTCACAATCAAACCAAACGATTCCTATCGAACAACGACTCGATTCTGAGGACATTCGGTATTCTGGTGAATTATCAGACGAGGTCTTGAGTGGCTATTATTTGAGCGGTGAACAGACGGATTTTGAGGCAGAACTACGAAATCCGCAACTCAATACTCAGTTCAAAAGAGGGTCGACGGTCAAAGGGCAGCAGTTGATCCATGTCTCAACCAATGGCTTTTATATCAGTGATGATTCTCAAACGGAAGAAACCGTCAATGGTTTCTTGCAACGTAAAGACCAAGTCCTGTTTGGGGATGAATATGACTATTTGGAAAACCTCTCTGTCTTGAACGCCAATCATCCGACGGTGGTGGCGGTCCAGTCGTATGAAGGCATTCCTTTCAATGACAGCTCAAGTCGGATCGATATCACCTTAGAACAAACGGATGATCTACTGCAGATTGCCCGTTATACGCAAACACATATCTCCAATATTACGCCTCTAAGGGAAAAGATGACGGTCTATTCAGAAAAAGAAGCAGTAAATACGCTTTATCTGAACAACAAGCTGCCAAGTCACTCGAAAATTCTCTGGACGGAATTAGCCTATACGATGATTTTGAAGGTTAGGGAAAAAAATGTGTATATTCCTGCATGGTTTATTGCTTTCCAATTAGATGGCGATGACACCATCCAAATCGAAACGGTCAATGCCTTCAGCAATCGGATCATCACGAATAATGCCGTTCAAAAGGTAGAAAATCCATAAAAAAGCGGGTATAATGGAACTCGTTGAAACAACCAGAGAGGAAGTCACGTAAACCATGATGAAGGAAAATGCCTTTCAAGTAAGTATTCTAGCCAGCGGAAGCTCAGGGAATTCGCTCTATATCGAAAGCAATAAAAAGCGGATCTTAGTGGATGCCGGTTTGAGCGGCAAGAAGATCACTTCATTATTGGATGAAGTAGGGCGCAAACCAGAAGACTTGGACGCCATTCTTGTGACCCACGAACATCGGGACCACATCCACGGTGTTGGAGTACTGGCACGAAAATACAAACTTGATGTCTATGCGAATACAAAAACATGGCAAGCGATGGATCCAATGATCGGTAACGTCGCTGTCGAACAAAAACATATCTTTGAAATGGGAAAAGTGCTGACCTTGGGTGACTTGGACATTGAAAGCTTTGGCGTCTCTCACGATGCTGCAGCGCCGCAATTTTATCGTTTCCATAAAGACGGCAAATCATTCGTGATGTTGACGGATACCGGTTATTGCAGCGATCATGTGCGAGGCATCATCAAAGGCGCCGATGCGTACCTTGTGGAAAGCAACCATGACCTAGAAATGCTGCGAATGGGCCCTTATCCATGGAGTCTCAAGCAGCGGATTCTTGGAGATCGCGGTCACTTATCGAATGAAGATGGCGCACTTGTCATGACGGATATCTTGACCGACAACACCAAACGGGTCTATCTTGGTCATTTAAGTAAAGAAAACAACCTGAAAGAGTTGGCGCACTTAACGATGGTCAATACCATGAAAGAACATGATCTAGGTGTTGGAGAAACGTTTGAAGTCTATGATACCGATCCTGACAAAGCGACGGAATTATTTGCGATCTAATCGATCATCAGAGCGATGAATTTGTTGGGTGGAGGCAGTGGGATGTTTGATGAAGAAAAAATCAAGACTTTGAACGAGCTTGAAATGGCAGTTTATAAATACATTGTCCAGCATTTTGAAGAGATCGATCAGCTGACGATTCGCGAATTGTCAGCTGCATGCCACGTCTCAACGTCGACGATTTTACGATGTATCACGAAATTGGGCTATCGTGGATATTCAGAGTTAAAGTATGCAATCTGTCAAAAAAAGGAACAAGACGCACGAGCGTTTGATCTTTTCTATGATGCAACGATTCAAGTCAATACATTCTTAAAAAAAGTCAATAATGAAGATTACCGTAAGTTTATCCAGCCGGCAGTAGAATTGATTCTTTCCGCACGCCATGTGGCGTTTTCCGGTATCGGCACAAGCGGCATTCTGGGCACCTATGGCAGTCGCTATTTTGCCAACTTAGGCATCAATGCTTATAGCATCGTTGATCCCTTTTTGCCAGTACCGCCCCGCGGAATGGAAAATACGTTAGCGATCATTTTATCGGTGTCGGGTGAAACCATTCAAATGATCAAGCAAACGGAGGACTTCAAACGCTATGGAGCAAAAGTACTCAGCATCACCAATGATGAAAAATCGACGATCGCCCAAATGGCAGACTACAATATATCGTATTATATGCCCGTCGTAAGTGGCGGAAAAGAAGTCGATTTGAACCTGACAACGCAAGTCCCGGTGATTACATTGATCGAACTTCTAGCCCATCAAGTCTACAAGCAAATCTAAGCGATCGTAAAAAAACAGCTTCGGCTGTTTTTTTTGTTGGAACATGTTTCATAACTTAGAAAAGCTATAGGCAAGGGGAATATTATCCATTAAGATTTATTTGTAAGCGAATTCACTGGCCGGTGGATGGAATTTTATTTTAGGAGTGATGTGAGATGAACGAATGGATCAATGAGAAATTATTACCCCCAATATTAAAATTTGTTAATACGAAAGCAATCACTGCATTAAGAAACGGTATGCTTTATACGATGCCCTTTTCAATCGTAGGATCGATTTTCTTACTGTTAGCAAACTTTCCCGTCCAGTCGATTGCGGATTGGGTAACGAATAGCGGCTTAGGTGAATACTTCAACCAAGCCTATGGCGCCTCTTTTGCAATTATGGCCTTTTTCGCCGTAATGGGCATCGCCTATTCGTATGTAAAAGCAGAAGGTTACGAAGGACTCCCTGCAGGAATGATTGGTTTAGTTATTTTCTTATTAACTATGGAGTCAAGTGTAACGGATGCTGAAGCAAATGTGACCATCGCAAATGTCATTGATAAAACATGGACTGGTGGACAAGGCATGATCAGTGCCATCTTAGTAGGGCTTTTTGTGGGTTGGGGCTATACTTGGTTCTTAAAACGCGACATCCGGATCAAACTGCCAGAACAAGTACCCACCAATGTTGCAAACTCATTTACAGCGTTGATTCCGGCAGCTGTTTTGACGACCATCGCATTAGGCATTTATGTTTTCTTTGATAAAGTCTTTCAGACAACCGTGGTCGAATGGATCTACACCGTGATTCAAAGTCCAATGCAAGGTGTGACGGATTCTCTTGGCGGTGCAATGATGCTAGGCTTCTTAGTACCATTCTTGTGGTTCTTCGGGGTTCATGGTTCGACGATCGTGGGCGGCATCATGGGGCCGATTTTACAAGCCAATTCATTAGCAAATACGGCTATTCTTGAATCTGGTAAAGCATTGACATTGGAAAATGGGGGACACATCGTGACCCAACAGTTTTTAGATCAATTTATGACGGTAACTGGCGCAGGAATGACGATTGGCATCGTGCTATATATGGTGGCTTTTGCCCGTTCAGCGCAGTTCAAACAATTAGGACGTCTCTCCTTGATCCCAGCATTCTTTAATATCAATGAACCAATTATTTTTGCGACACCGATCGTCATGAATCCGATCATGGTATTACCATTTATTTTGACACCGATGGTTTCAGGCGTGATCACGTATTTTGCACTTTATACCGGTATCGTACCGCTATTTACTGCTGTGCAAGTTCCGTGGACGACCCCACCGATCATTTCAGGATTTCTAGTAGGGGGCATCCGGACCGCTATTTTACAATTTGTTGTTTTAGCAATCGGCTTCTTTATTTACTATCCTTTCATTCGTAAGGTCGATAGTTTGAACTATAAACAAGAAACAGAGATCGTTTAATACCAAGGAAGCAGGTTGAAAAGAAATGAATAAACTTAGAAACGATTTTTTATGGGGTGGCGCAGTCGCTGCTCACCAATTGGAAGGCGGCTATCGTTCGGGCGGAAAAGGCGTGAGTGTCGCTGATGTCATGACAGTCGGAGGCAACGGAATTCCTCGCCGAATCACGGAAGGTATCCAACCGGGCGAAAGTTATCCCAATCATGAAGCGATCGATTTTTATCATCGGTATCCTGAAGACATCAAGCTTTTTGCCGAATTAGGGTTGAAGTGCTTCCGAACATCGATTGCCTGGACCCGTATTTTTCCAGAAGGTGATGAACGCGAGCCAAATGAGGAAGGCTTGGCCTTTTATGATCAATTATTCGATGAGTGTTTACGCTATGGCATTGAGCCGGTTATTACCCTTTCTCACTTTGAAATGCCCTATCATTTAGTTACCGAATACGGAGGTTGGCGTAACCGTAAGTTGATCGATTTGTTTGTCCGCTTTGCAGAAGTTTGTTTTACGCGCTATCAAAAGAAAGTGAAGTATTGGATGACTTTCAATGAAATCAACAATCAAGCAAACTACAAAGAAGATTTTGCGCCGTTTACCAATTCCGGTCTGTTCTTTACCGAAGGAGAAGACCGAGAAAAAATCATGTACCAAGCAGCCCATTACGAACTCGTTGCCAGTGCGAAAACGGTGGCGCTAGGGCATGCAATCAATCCTGCGTTTCAAATCGGATCGATGATCGCGATGTGTCCAATCTATCCGTATTCTTGCGATCCCAAAGACATGATGGCAGCCACGGTGGCCATGCAGCGCCGCTATTGGTTTTCAGATGTGCATGCCCGTGGACACTATCCGAGATATATGCGCAGCTATTTTGAGAGAAAACAATTTGATTTAGATATCACCCCTGAAGATGAAGCAATTTTGGCAAACGGCTGTGTTGACTACATCGGCTTTAGTTACTATATGTCTTTTGCGATCAAAGGTAAGGAAAATGATCCAACCTATGACTATGATGAGAGCCAAGATCTGGTGGATAATCCCTATGTTGATGCTTCCGAATGGGGCTGGCAGATTGATCCCGTGGGCTTACGCTACGCCATGAATTGGTTCAACGAACGCTACGAATTGCCGCTCTTCATTGTAGAAAATGGCTTTGGTGCCGTAGATACAGTGGAAGAGGATGGACAGATCCATGATGACTACCGTATTGATTACCTGAAAGCCCATATCGAAATGATGAAAGAAGCAGTAGCTTATGATGGCGTCGACTTATTAGGTTATACACCGTGGGGCATCATTGACTTAGTTTCTGCTGGTACAGGGGAAATGAAGAAACGCTATGGTGTGATCTATGTGGACAAAGACAATGAAGGAAATGGGACCCTTGATCGTCGGAAGAAAGATTCATTTGCATGGTATCAGCAAGTGATTGCGTCCAATGGCATGAAGGTATAAAGAAAAAAAACGTTACGCAAAATTTCTGCGTAGCGTTTTTTTCTTTAGGGCATTTGGATATAGCCGTAATGAAGCAACAACTGAATAATAATAACTAAAGTGTTCATTCCCACATGGGTAATCATGGAAGTCCAAATGCTGCCGGTCAAGGCATAAAGCCCAGAAAAGAACAGTCCTAAGAAAATATAGACTAAGAGATGATTGTCATTATGGGCAAAGGCAAAGGCTACAGCGCTGACCACTACACCGACCCAAACATTGCTGTATTTCCCAATGATGCCAACTAAGGCTCTGCGGAAGACAAATTCTTCCATAATTGGTCCACCAACCATTGCCGCGAGGGCGAACAGTGGGTTTTGCAGCACAATAGCAATGATATTTTCGGTATTTTGCGAAGCACTGACTTCACCGAAAAGCGATTCGATAAAAATGGCTAGATTTTGCAACAAGATCGCTGCAATAATACCTGTCAGTCCATAAATAAGAATCGATGAAATTTTTGATCTTTTGTGTTCAAACGATAACGGTTCCGTTTGTTTGAAATACAAGAAAAACATGATCGCAGCACCAACTAAATAACCAATCGTTGTTGCGGCCACTTGATGTCCGCTAGGGATGAAGGCGATCGGTAGAAAAAAGACGATGCCGTAAGTAAGAATCGTGGACAAAGAATATTTTGATAAAGACATAGTTGTTTCCTCACACTCCTTTGCTTCATTATAGACTAGGTTGCTTCTAGAAACAAAAAATCCTACTATTTTTATCAATCAAATAGAAATGCAAAAAAAATTTAGCAAAAGGCTTGCAAAAATTTGGGAAAATGAGTAATATTGAAACTGTAAGTTAGCACTCGATACAAGAGAGTGCTAATACTAAATTCTATAACATTCATTGGAGGGATTTATCGTGTTAAGACCATTAGGTGATCGTGTGATTATCGAAGTCGCAAAAGAAGAAGAAAAAACTGTAGGCGGAATCGTGCTTGCATCAGCAGCAAAAGAAAAACCACAAACGGGTACCGTTATTGCAGTCGGCGAAGGACGCACGCTCGAAAACGGTGAAAAAGCTCCTGTTGCTGTCAACGTTGGCGAACAAGTAATGTTTGAAAAATACGCTGGCACAGAAGTGAAATATGAAGGAACAGAATATTTGATCGTTGCTGCAAAAGATATCATTGCAGTAGTAGAATAAGAAAAATAAAAAATACTTGAGGTGATGAAATCATGGCAAAAGAAATCAAATTTGCAGAAGACGCACGTGCAGCAATGCTTCGTGGGGTAGATAAATTAGCAGATACAGTAAAAGTAACCTTAGGCCCTAAAGGTCGTAATGTGGTTTTAGAAAAATCTTACGGTTCACCATTGATTACAAATGACGGTGTAACGATCGCTAAAGAAATCGAATTAGAAGATCATTTTGAAAACATGGGCGCAAAACTTGTTTCTGAAGTTGCTTCAAAAACAAACGATATCGCTGGTGACGGAACAACGACTGCTACGTTATTAACACAAGCAATCGTTCGTGAAGGATTGAAAAATGTCACCGCTGGTGCGAACCCATTAGGTATTCGTCGTGGGATCGAAATGGCAACAAAAGTGGCTGTAGAAGAGCTACACAACATTTCATCAATCGTTGATTCAAAAGAAGCGATCGCACAAGTTGGTGCTGTTTCTTCTGGTAGTGAAAAAGTTGGTCAATATATCGCTGATGCAATGGAAAAAGTCGGCAATGACGGTGTTATCACTATTGAAGAATCAAAAGGGATCGAAACAGAATTAGATGTTGTGGAAGGAATGCAGTTTGATCGTGGGTACTTATCACAATACATGGTAACTGACAACGATAAAATGGAAGCAGCGTTAGAAAATCCATACATCTTGATCACTGACAAAAAAATCTCTAACATCCAAGATATCTTGCCATTGTTAGAACAAATCTTACAACAATCAAAACCATTATTGATCATCGCTGATGACGTTGATGGCGAAGCATTACCAACACTTGTCTTGAACAAAATCCGTGGAACATTCAACGTTGTCGCAGTGAAAGCACCAGGATTTGGTGACCGTCGTAAAGCAATGCTAGAAGACATTGCGATCTTAACTGGTGGTACAGTGATCACTGAAGACTTAGGTCTTGAGTTGAAAGATGCAACCATCGATAACTTAGGTCAAGCAAGCAAAGTGGTTGTGGATAAAGACAACACAACGATCGTTGAAGGTGCTGGTGAAAAAGAAGCAATTGACGCACGTGTTCAATTGATCAAAAACCAAATCGCTGATACAACTTCTGACTTTGACCGTGAAAAACTACAAGAACGCTTAGCAAAACTTGCTGGTGGAGTTGCAGTGATCAAAGTTGGGGCACCAACTGAGACTGAATTGAAAGAATTGAAATTACGTATTGAAGATGCATTGAATGCAACACGTGCCGCTGTTGAAGAAGGCATGGTCTCAGGTGGGGGAACTGCCTTAGTCAATGTCATCAACAAAGTTGCAGAAATCGAAACAGATGGCGATGCAGCTACAGGTGTCAAAATCGTGTTACGTGCATTAGAAGAACCAGTTCGTCAAATTGCTGAAAACGCAGGCTACGAAGGTTCAGTCATCATCGACAAATTGAAAAACGCTGACTTAGGCGTTGGTTTCAATGCAGCAACTGGCGAATGGGTAAACATGCTAGAAGCTGGGATCGTTGACCCAACAAAAGTGACGCGTTCTGCCTTACAAAACGCAGCTTCTGTTGCCGCATTATTGTTAACAACTGAAGCAGTCGTTGCCGACAAACCAGAACCAGCAGCGCCAGCAGCTCCTGCAATGGACCCATCAATGGGTATGGGCGGCATGATGTAAGCAAGCCTTGAGAACTCCTCTTTTGAGGGGTTCTTTTTTTATTTGTGGAAAAAGTTTAGTGACTAGGGGCAAGAAAAAGCAAATTGTTTTTTAAAGCGAGAAATACCTACTCAGCGAGGGCTCTGATTTCTGATAGCTGAACAGACTAAGGCATCGATTCGGTTCGAAAATCCCAAGATTTTTTAGAAAGCGGTAACAATAATCATTTCTTTTCATGGTATACTAAAAAAAATTTGAAGAAGGTGATTTTGTGCAGCTGGTAAATCCTTGGGAAAATATAAAGATAGAAAAACTAAATACTTCAGAGCTCTATTATTTTGATAATGATATTCATCTGCTGTTCGTTCTGATCGGCGATGTTTCGATTCAAGACAGTGATCAGCTATTTGTTTTGCAAAAAGACGATTTTTTAGTTGTTCCTAAAGGAGAAAAAATTTTGATCCAGAACAACAATGCGGAAGTGTTCACACTGACTTTGTCTTATGATTTTCCCATGAACACAAAGGATACTGATATTGAGTATATCTTCCAAGGCAACTCTATTGAAAAGCAAAGTACTGTTAACAATGAGATTCGTAAATACATTCATCGCTTGTTGCAATTATTTGTTTATAAAGAATATAACCAGAATGCGTTTGCCTTTCAAAATTATTTTGCGCTGATCGGAAATCTGGAAAAGCATTTTCGAAAAAAAGAGACCATGGACCGTAAAAAAAGTACAACGAAAAAAATTGAAGAAATCAAGTTTTACATCGACAATAATTTTCAAAAGGATATCAAATTAGCGGATATCGCCAATAATCTGTACTTGTCTGAACAATATATTTCTCGAGTCTTTTCTAAAGAAGTTGGGCTATCGATCAGTGATTATTTAGTGCAGAAACGTCTGGAAAAAGTCAGAAATGAACTGCTTCATACGGAAAAATCGGTGATTGAAATTGCTTATGATGCCGGTTTTTCCAATATCAATTCTTTCAATCGAATATTTAAAAAGTATCAAGGCCTGACGCCGACTGATTATCGGAAAGAAGTAAAGCAATCAATCGTTATCTTATCGAATCCTGTGGAAGAGGAGGAGACAGATCTGGCGGATTTAAAGAAGCTGATCGATACGACAACTTCCCATGAAGGAACCGACACTTATGCCATCCAAATCAGCAATGAGAAAAGTTTTGAAAGCTATGCACCGACTTTTTTGATAAATTTAGGGTTTGCACAGGACTTGTTAAGAAAGGATTTTCATGTAGCGCTAGCACGTGTGAAGAAAGATGGACCATTTACTTACGGACGGATTTGGGGTCTATTGTCGCCGGAAATTATCGGTTGTGACCCAGATCAGCTGGACTTTTCACAGACAGACCAAATCCTTGATGCGATCCTTGATGCTGATTTAATTCCATTTCTGGAACTTGGCTTTAAAGGGAAAACAATCTACAAAGATTACACTTCGATTTTGGCGAATCAAGTTTTCAGTAAAAACAGCCTTCACTTAGAAGCGTACCTAAAAACCATTGCTCTGTTTTATAAGCACTGCATCAGCCGCTATGGTCGGATCGCAGTTGAAAAATGGCAGGTCGAGGTATGGAAACCGCATCCCATCGTCCTACAAGCAATCCAAGCTCCATTTCTTGGTGAAGTCTTTTATGATGATACGCGGTTAAAAATTACGCGAGCCAAGGACTTCTATTGCTTTTTTACCAAGATAAGTGAGCAAATCAAGAAAATCCTTCCGAACATGAAGGTGGGTGGTTGCGGCATTAGTGTCGATATCAAAAATAGTGACGAAAATTTATCTACATTTATCGAGTTGTGGCTAGAGCAAAAACAGCAACCGGATTTTTTTAGTCTAGCGGTTTATCCGATGGATGAGATCAAAAGTGATTTTACTGAACAAAGAAGAAGCAATCCAATATCACCAGATATGTACTTTATGTCGCGCCACGTAAAAGCCGTCAAAAAGATATTTAATCGCCTTCAAGCTGATATCCCGATTTATATTACTGAGTTTAATGTCACGATCGCGAATCGAGATCTGATCAATGATACAGCTTATAAAGGCAGTTATATCATTAAAAATGCGATAGAAGTCAGCCCGTACTGTAAAGTGATCGGCTATTGGCTGCTTTCAGATATTTCAGCTGTTGCTGTTGATTGCCAGGAGAAGGAAGTATTTGGCGGGGCAGGTCTCATAACCCGTCATGCGATTCCGAAAATCGGTTACTATGCATTCTTATTTTTAGCGAAAATGACAGGGCGAACCCTCTACTATAATGAAGAGCTGCTCGTTACAATGCCTGATCCGTATACGATCAATATTCTGGCGATCAGTTATGCCCATTTAAATTCAGCATACTATTACAATTCTCAAGGAACCTTCCGCAAAGAAAATGTCTATGCAGTTTTTAATAATATGCCAGATAAAAAATTTCGCCTGACGATTGATTTGCCGGAGATTCACAAAAGACAACAAGCTAAAATCACTACGCAGCAGATTGGCTTAAAAAACGGGACTCACTTAGAAGAAATGGCAAAAATTGCGATTGAGACTCTTAGTACAAGAGAAGAAGAGGCGTATTTACAAGCGCAAAGTCTGCCAAAAATGTGGATCGAACATTTGCCACTAGGGGAAAAGCTGACGATCGAATTTGCGATGGAAACCCATGATTTGCTTTTTAAATGTATTGTAATCGAAGAATAATAAGTAAAATAAACAGGAAAGTATCATACTTTCCTGTTTGTTTTATTTTCGAAGCATAGTAGTGTCATACACATACAAGAGATAAGGAGAAACCTGCGAAGTAACCACAAGGAGAACTTGATATGATTCAATTGTAATCGATTACAAGATTTTGAGATTATAGAAGTAAGCAGATGTGATGACAGAAAACGAGGCGAGTGAAGATGGAAATTTATTTTGTTCGACATGGTGAAACGTATTTGAATAAATACGATCGTATGCAAGGATGGGCAGATACCCCGCTGACACATCAAGGGAGAATAAGTGCTGGAAAATGCGGAGCTTATTTGGCTTCTAAAGGAATCAGCCAGATTGTTTCAAGTGATTTAGGCAGAACGATTGAAACCAGCAAAATCATTAGAACTCAGTTAAACATAACAAAGGAGATCTATCTCATGCCAGAGTTCCGCGAAACATTTTTCGGTTATTTTGAAGGTGAATTGAACCAAAATGTTTGGCCCAAAGTTGCAAAGTCAAAAGGCTTCGAGACCGTCAATGAGTTTTATGCAAATTTAAAAATCAACGAGGTGATGAATGCTTTTCATGAAGCTGATCCGCAAAAAGACGCAGAGGATTACGAAACTTTTGTCACTCGAATCAAAGCTGGGTTGGAAAAACTCGAAAATACGTTTTCTTCTGACAGCAAGATTTTAGTCGTGACTCACGGCAATACGATCCGAAATCTCGCCTATTTAATTGATCCGCAGATAGATTGTGCGGAGGTTGTCTTGAATGCAGCAATCACAAAGATAGCACTGACAAAGCATGAAAAAAAACTGCTCTTTTATAACCAGAGCGTGAATTTATAAGTATAGTTTTATCGAGAATGAGAAAAGACGATTACTATGGGAAGGAATCTGTAGTACTTATTATACAAACACTGAAGCGGTGAGTGACTCATAAAGTTAAAGTAAGTCATCGAAGATCGGGTTAAATTAGAGAAACGAATGGGGAGGCTTCAAAAATGAATTTTATAAATAAGCTTGAAAAGCTGCAAATGGCGGCAGAAGGAATGTCGAATAATCGTTATTTCAAGGCAGTCAGTAAAGGGATGGTCATGACGATCCCTTTTAGTATCACAGGATCGATGCTGACTCTGTTGGCAAATATACCTTTTGATGGTTACCAAAATTTTATTGATGCTAATGGGTTAAGAACATTGTTGCTGCTTCCGGGAATTTTTACCAGCAATATCATGGGGGTCATCGTTGTGTACTTTATTGCCTTCAATTTGGCAAAATCGTTTAAACTTGACGGAATGGTTCCCGGTTTCTTAGCAATCGTTTCGTTCTTGTTACTGACCCCTTTAGCAACGATTGATCAAGAAGTACGCGGAGCCATGCAACCAGTCGATTTTATTAGCTTTGATTTTATCGGTTCCAGAGGGATGTTTGTAGGAATCATTGTCGGCTTAGTCGTAGCAAAGTTATACAGTTGGTTTATTGAAAATAATATTACCATCCGAATGCCGGAAAGTGTGCCGAGTTTTGTAGAAAAATCTTTTAGTTCCATCATCCCGTGTTTTTCGATCGCTTTATTGATGGCGGTTATTTCTTGGGGATTTGCTTTCACAAGTTATGGTAGCGTTCACAATATGGTTTATACAGTTGTTCAAGCGCCGATTCAATCGATTGGCGGGTCGGTTGCCGGTGTCTTAGTCGCCTATTCATTGATTGGCTTGTTCTGGTGGTTTGGTCTGCACGGAAAAGCGATTATTTTCGGAGTATATGCGCCGATCTTACAAGCAATGACGACCGAGAACATGATTGCAGCAGCAGCTGGTGAGGTACCGCCTAATGTGATTGATCTTGGTTTTACTTATGTCTTCTTGGAAATTGGCGGGGGAGCCTGTGTTTTAGGACTTGCGATTTGTTTTATTCTTTTTGCTAAAAGTAGTCAGTACAAAAACATCGGTCGGATCACCAGTATACCAACTTTCTTCAGTATCAATGAACCCATTACTTTTGGAACACCGGTTTGCTTGAATCCGATATTTCTTGTACCGACCCTAGTAACGCCATTAGTGACGGGGTTAATTGGCTACTTCTCGATTGTCAGCGGATTGGTACCTAGGCCGCAAGGGGTCCATCTTCCAACAGGGTTTCCAACTTTCTTTAATGCAATAGTGGTTGGTGGCTGGAAAATGATGCTAGCACAAGTCATTTGTGTCATTGTTGCCACTGCAATTTACTTCCCATTTTTCAAAGCAGCCGACAATCTTGAATACAAGCGGGAACAAGCAGAAGAAAAAGCAGTCAATTTAGGTGCTGTCGTAACAGAATAAACATAAAGGAGCGAATGAAAATGAAAAAAATCAACATTTTATTAGTCTGTAATGCGGGAATGAGTACTAGCCTTCTAATTGAAAAAATGGAGAAAGCCGGGGTAGCCAAGGGAATTGACGCTAGTGTTGATGCGCGACCAATCGAAGATATCAAAAGTTATCTTCCCGGCAAAGAGGTGATTCTGTTAGGTCCACAAGTTCGATTTAAGGAAAAACAGATTCGCGCAATGGTAGAAGACCAGATTCCGGTTTCGGTGATCGATATGTCTGCATATGGAACGATGAACGGAGAAAAAGTACTACAACAAGCATTAGGATTGGTCTCGCAAGCACAGTAACCGAGTGTTAAGAAAAGAAAAAGCGAGTTGCGAATACAGGATTAGTAAAATCAACAATGTATCAGCTGGAGGCAACCCAAATTTTCGAAGACTCGTCAGTTACGTTGTTGCCAATCAAGTAAAGCGAAAATTTGCGATAGACAGCAGGAAACCTTAAAAAACAGCGCATAGAAGGGATTTATTCCTTCTGTGTAAAGGAGAATCAACCGATGAATCAAGAACAGTTAGAAGCAGTGATGGGATTAATCATCCATAGTGGTAACGCAAAAAGTGACGCGATGGAAGCTATCAGTGCGGCAAAAGACAGAGACTTTAAGCAGGCGAGAGAACGGATGAAAAGCGCAGAAGCTGCGATTGTAGAAGCGCATCATGCCCAAACTACTATGCTGACAAATGAAGCCCAAGGAATCGCAGCCGAGATTACGCTGCTGACCATCCATAGTCAGGATCATCTGATGACAGCGATTGCGTTTTGCGATTTAGCGAAAGAAATCATTGCGATCCACCAACGGATCGAGCAAGTCGAAACATAGGTGCTTAATCATTGCTCTTTGCATGATCTAAGGTATTTTGTGCAAAATCAGCTTAATCTGTGTTCCCTAACGTGCCGGACGTTCTTCAAATGAAGGATTTGTCCGGTTTTTTTTGATAGGCAACAGTGACAATGCAGTATGGAAAGTGTGGTGTTTTTTTGCTTCGGATCGAGATGAAGTTTTTTTTAGTTAAATTTGTGTGTGCAAATTTATTGAAATAAGGAAGTGGATTTTTTTGAAAACGGTTAATCTATAAATGTAAAACAAAACAAGGAGGAACGAACATGACAAAATTACGCTTTGGATTTATCGGATGCGGAGGAATTGCTAATACAAAACATTTTCCAGCACTAGCTAAGTTAGCTGACCAAGTAGAGCTGGTCGCCTTTTGTGACATTATCGAAGAACGAGCAGTTCAAGCGGCGGAAACCTATGGAATCGGTGGTGCTTTCGTAACGACAGACTATCAGGAATTGACCCAACGCCCAGACATTGATGTGATTCACGTCTTGACACCGAATGTTTCTCATGCGGAAATCACAGTGGCAGCGCTGGAGGCTGGTAAACACGTGATGTGTGAAAAGCCAATGGCTATCAATTATGAAGAGGCAAAAAAAATGTTGGAAGCAGCCAAAAGAACAGGTAAAAAATTAACGATCGGCTATCAAAATCGCTTCCGTTCGGATTCATTAGCTACCCATGATGCCTGCGCCAAAGGGGAATTGGGAGACATTTATTTTGCTAAAGCTCACGCGGTAAGACGCAAAGGAGTACCAACCTGGGGTGTGTTTCCGGACAAAGAAAAACAAGGCGGCGGACCGCTGATTGATATCGGGACACACGCATTAGACCTTACTTTATGGTGCATGGATAATTACAAACCAAAAATGGTCTTAGGGTCAACCTATCAAAAACTAAAGGATAATCCAATGGCGAATATGTTTGGTCCTTGGGATCCTGAAACATTTGAAACCGAAGATTCAGCGTTCGGTTTAATCAAAATGGAAAATGGTGCCACGATCTTTTTAGAAGCTGCTTGGGCCTTGAATATGGTGAATCCGAAAGAAGCACAAGTTACTTTATGCGGAGATAAGGCAGGTGCGGAAATGTTTGGCAAAGCCTTTCTTGATCAGGGCTACGTCGTTTTCAATAAAGCCGATCATAATCAATTAGAACAAACACAACCTTCTGATGCTGGCGGTGTCTTCGGTTTTGAAGGAGCTTCGTTGGAACAAAGAGATGCGGAAGCGAAACAATGGGTCGAAGCAATCTTAAATGACACTGAGCCGTTGGTAAAACCGGAGCAGGCAATCGTTGTAACACAGATTTTAGAAGCAATTTATCAATCAGCAGAAACCGGGCAAGTCGTGGAATTATAGAAGAGGGGAATAGACGATGCTAAAATTTGGAATCATCGGTTTTGGTTTTATGGGCCAGACCCACGCAAAGACGATCGAGACATTGGACTATGCAGAACTGCTTGCAGTATGCGATACCAATGCACTGCAGTTTAAAGAAGCAAGCGATCCTATTTTAACCTTTTTAAAAGCAGATGAGTTGTTGGCTGTCCCTGAAATCAACACAGTCATTATCGCAGTTCCGAATCACCTGCATTTAGAAATGGTCAAAAAAGCAGCCGAAGCCGGCAAAGACATTATTTGCGAAAAACCAGCTGCTATGAATGCCGCCGAATTTTCCGAGATGATGCAGATCACTCAAGCTGCCAATGTCCGCTTTACGATTCATCATCAACGTCGCTGGGACAAAGATTTCTGTATTGCCAAGGAAATTTACCAAAGCCAGACGTTAGGAAAAATCTTTACGGTCAAAAACAGTCTCTATGGGTTTAATGGCAACATGCATGATTGGCATATTTATCCAGAATTTGGTGGTGGCATGCTTTATGATTGGGGCGTTCATTTGATCGATCAAATGTTGACGATGCTCTCGCCGAGTCGGTTAACATCTGTTTACGCCGATGTGCAAAACGTCATTAATAAGAATGTTGATGATTATTTTTCGATTATGCTTCGCTTTGACAATGGAGTGACCGGGCAAGTCGAGCTGGGCACCTATATGCTGAGTGAGAAGGAGCATTGGTTTGAGCGCCACTGGTTTATTGGTGGGAACAAAGGAAGTGCGGTTATCGATGGGTTTGATCCACAAGGTACGATCACTCGTACTTCTGAGCTGCTGCAAAGTGTTAGTGGCAAAGTAACCATGACCCCAGCAGGTCCGACCCGTTCATTTGGCCCACCGCCGGAAGGCCGAGTCATCAGCGAACCGCTGCCGAAGGTTCATGTAAATCATGAAATGTTTTTTGATAATTATTATTGCTTTGTCCAAGGAGAAGAAGAGTTGGCTGTTAAACCAAATCAAATCTTTTTCTTGATGAAAGTATTGGATGCTATTCGCGTATCTGCCGAAACGAAGCAGGCAGTTGCGCTGGCCTAGTCGCTTGGTCGTTTTATCAGACAAATTTCAGACAGTAGCTACAGAAGGAAAATGATTGAAACGAGAAAAACCCACTTGAACAGGTGGAAAAAAGAAGGAGCAGATAAGGATGAAACTTGGTGTTGTAAGTGCCATATTTGATCAAAGCAATTTTGAAGAAATGATCGATATCGTTGCTGCTAACGGCTTGGAGTGCGTGGAAGTCGCTTGCTGGCCGCAAGGAAAAGCCCAAAGGCGTTATGCAGGGGTATCGCATATCGATACGAAACAGTTGACGGATGAACGCATTCGAGAAATCCAACACTATTGCCAAATAAAGGGAGTGGAAATTTCTGCATTGGCGTATTATCCCAATCCTTTAGACGAAAACCTGAATAAAAGGCAAGAAGCGATTGACCATTTGTATACGCTGATTGATGCTTCCAAACGCATGGGAATCAATCTTGTAACAACGTTTTTAGGAAGAATGCCAACGAAAAATATCCGAGAGAACTTTGAGGAAGTGGTCAACGTCTGGCAACCGATTCTTGCTTATGCCGAAAAGCAGAAAGTGAGAATCGCCATCGAAAATTGTCCGATGCTTTTTACAGAAGATGAATGGCCGGGAGGACAAAATCTGATGACCACACCAACGATTTGGCGTCAGGTTTTTCAGCTGCTCGACAGCGAATACCTTGGTCTAAACTATGATCCATCCCATTTTGTTTGGCAGCAGATCGATTATATTCAACCTTTATATGAATTTAAGGAAAAGATTTTTCATGTTCATTATAAGGACATCAAGGTGTATCAGGAAAAGCTAAACGATGTTGGTACGATGGCTGTTCCTCTGAGTTATATGAGTCCTAAATTACCTGGTCTCGGCGATGTGGATTGGGGCAAGTACGTCTCGGCATTAACAGATATCGGCTTTGACGGATACAGCTGTATTGAGATCGAGGACAAAGCCTTTGAGAATAGTTATGAGGCCGTCAAGAAATCAGTTGCCCTAAGTACCCATTACTTGCGAAATTTTGTTTAGGAGAAGCTGCTATGGAAAACTATTATCTTGGCATTGATTTAGGCGGTACTACGACTAAATTCGGGTTGGTCACCACCGAAGGCAGATTGAAAAAAGAATGGTGGATTCCGACAGACTGTCGTCAGAACGGAACACGGATCATTCCTGACTGTCTGGCAAGTATTCAAAAAGAGCTGGCATCAGAACTGAAGCAAAAAAGGATTTTAGGTATCGGGATGGGCTGTCCTGGCGCCGTTGACCGGGTCCATGGAACGGTCAGTAATGCCTTTAACCTAGGATGGACGCATGCGCAACCGATTCGTGCGGCCTTTGAACAAAGCTTGTGTCTGCCTTTCTTTCTTGAAAATGATGCCAACGCGGCGGCTTTAGGAGAGAAATGGCAGGGGTCTGGGGATGGCGAAAAGGATGTAGTTTTTTTGACACTAGGAACTGGAGTCGGTGGAGGTGTCATTTTGAACGATCAACTAGTTACCGGAGTCGGCGGTGCCGGTGGTGAGATCGGACATTTTCCTGTGACAAATCCTCATTCGTTTGATTGTTCGTGCGGTAACAGCAGTTGTTTAGAGACGTTAGTCAGTGCTACCGGTATCGTCAAGTTAGCAGAAAGTTATCGGCTTACCACTGCGACTACGTTGAATCATTGCCCTAAATTGACCAGTGCAATCATCTTTGCTGAAGCCGAGAAAGGGGATTTGCTTGCATTAAAAGTGGTGAATGAAGCTGCCAACTATTTGGGACAAGCCTGTAGTATGATTGCCAATCTGCTAAATCCCCATTCGATCATCATTGGCGGCGGGGTAGCAGAAGCTAAGGACTTTTTAATGGACCGTGTTCGTGCACGATTCGAACAAGGGAATTTCCCAGCGGTTCGCAAGACAACGAAACTCAAAAGGGCATCATTAGGTAAAGATGCTGGGATCTTCGGCGCAGCTTATTTAGTCAAAATCAGAAACACTGCTGGCTGAAAGAATAAGACAATAATAAAAATAGTAAAGGAGAAGTTAGTATGGGAATAAAATCAGGTGTAAGCTTATACAGCTTGCAAGACGAATATATGAACAAACGAATGACCCTTGCAGAAATCATCGCATTTTTAGATGAACATGACGTTGAGGGGTTTGAAATCTTACCGGATCAAATGCTCCATGACACACCTCATCCAAGTAAAGAAACGCTGGCTGAATGGGATTGCATCATGAGTAAAGCACAGGTCAAGCCGGTTTGCGCAGATGTCTTTCTTAATACAAATTTGTATAACAATCGTGAGTTGACGCAAAAGGAATGCCTGGATCTTTTAATCGAAGAAATCAAGCTTGCCTCTCGCTTAGGCTTCAAACTCATTCGACTGGTCTCGATGGTTCCAAGTTTTGTGATTGAACCGTTGCTACCGTATGCGGAAAAGTATGATGTGGCTTTCGCGCTGGAGATCCACGCGGGGATGAGCTTTGATATTCCCGAAACAAAAGCATTTATCGATGAAATGAAACGAGTCAATTCACCCTATTGCGGTTTGGTGATTGATACCGGTATTTTCTGTGATCGAATTCCCCGTGTTTTTAATGAATTCAATAAGCAAGTTTTGGGAGTCAATCCAGCTATTATCGACTATTTCAATGCCTTTTTTGATCAAGGATTGGATGGCTCGCAAGCCTTTGATGAAGCTCACCAATTAAAACCAGAATTGGCTGCGATGGCTGAACCAAAAGACATGCCTTACATTATGTTGGCTGACGGTTATGAGAATACACCTCTCTCAGTTTTAGAGGACGTTTTTCCGTATATCAAACATTTCCATTTTAAACTGTGGGAAATGACGGACGAAGGAGAAGAGTATTCCATCGATTATCGTAAGATTTTGACTTACTTGCATGAACATGGCTACGATGGTTATGTGGCGACAGAATATGAAGGCAACCGTTGGATTTTGCCAGGACACCCAATGGTCGAAAAAGAACAAGTGATTGCCCATCAGAAATTGATTAAGTCGATAATCACTGAATTGGAAGGGGCGACGAGCAATGTTTGATAACAATGTGTTTATTAACGGATCTTGCAAAAATAAAGTCGTTGAAGGAGAGACGGCTGGGTTTGAATTACAGACGCACATCACGTATTATCGTGGTGTTCCTTTATCAATGGTCAATGATATTCGCGTTACTGTAGACGGTGAAGAAGTAGCAAGAGAAGCTATTCGTTGCAGTGTTGACCAAAAAGATTGGTTCACACTAGATGAGATGACGACGGTTACCACCTATAAGTGGGAGTATGGCGAGCCTTTATACATTTATGTTCAGCAAGCAGGCGGTTTACCCGCAGGTACTCATGAAGTAGAATTAGCTGTGGTGACTCGTACAGCTTACATCCCGATTCCGATTGAAGGGATCTGTAAGAGAGAAGTAGTTGTTTAAGCAAAAAGAGATAACAGAACCAACTGGTTCTGTTATCTCTTTTTTTACTCTTTATTCGCAACAGCAATGAAAAAGCAACAGGTGTGAGAACAGGATATCCCTTTCAAATGATTGTTCCTGTTAGTTGGCTATTTTTCATAGGTTAGAGACTTGCTAGCGCTCTATATAATTTTTAGTTAACGAAAGATTTGTTACAACCGTTCCCAAAATCCCTGCGCAAAACCAGTAATAAATTCGTAGAGAGCCGGCAGTATCACCGAAATACATAAAACGACAAAGACCATTTTCTGAACAGCAGTTAATTGTTTGAGGAAGTGGTTTTTTGTGAACAATAAATACGCGATACAGATAACGGCAAGCAGCTGCAATAGATCAAATAAAATGGACAAGAAAATCACCTTTTCTGATTAGATTGAATGGACGATAGAATGATGGATTCTCTCAACATAGAGCAGAGAGTTGAATGATATGGTTCTGAGAAAACGTGAAGATCAACGTTTATAAAGAAACGGTATTTCGACTCCAAAGAATGCGAAGATCCCGCTTAAAAGAAAGTAAGTCAATAAGCCTAGATAAAAAAGGACTTTCCAATTCAATTTCTTTTTCATTCGATCCACTCCTTTTGTGTATCATAGCATAAAAAAACGATAATATAAATAAATAATCTAAAGATGCAAATTTGCATTTTTCATCAAGTGTAAGCTCTCTCAAGCTACATTTTCGCTATCTTGAAAAACCTGAGCTAAAATAGAAAGAGGAACAAAATCATGGCTCACTTTGATTTTTTAAATGAACAACGAGTCGAAAGAAGGAGACATTTCTTTGAAAAAACCATGGATAAAACGCAAAAAGAAGCAAAACGAAAATGAATTATTAACGGAACAGTCCGTTCAAGTCGAGCAAAGTCAAACGAGAGAAGAGCTGCAAGAAGAAGCGGAGTTTACTTCTTTTTTTGCGGATGTCATGAAGCGAATGCCGAAAAAATCGGCTGCCCTCGTGATGAAAGGCTATGACGGATCAAAAGCCCAGGCGGAAAAAGTGTTAGCGAAAAGCAAGGATCAATTTGATCAGGTGTTTGAGGAGTTTTTGGTTGGCGTAGATGATGAAACGCGGAAAAAAGCCCACCGCACGATCCATGCGGCTTCTTTGACGGCGGCGATCATCGGCTGTTCACCGATTCCTTTTTCAGATGCAGTGTTACTTGTGCCGGTTCAAATGACGATGATGGCACGTTTGTATCGCATTTTTGGGCGAACGTGGCGTGAAGGGTTAGCGAAGAGTATCTCGAAAGAGTTAGTGGTGGTGAGTTTTGGACGCAGTGCCGTTGGCAATATCTTGAAATTTGTCCCAGCAGTAGGCACCGTTGCTGGAGCTGCGATCAATGCCAGTGTGGCTAGTGGTATCACCGAAGCATTAGGCTGGGTGACTGTCAAGATGCTGAATGATGGGGAAGATGTGTTTGAGCAAGTGATGTCCTTTAAAGGCCAATTTCACACGCTGTTCAATGCGTTGAAAGTTGGCAAGAAATCCAAGTAGGTCAAAAAGAAGAACGAAGCAGGTCCATCAAAAGACGACTTGCTTTTGTTGCTTCTTTTTCTTCACAGCAAAAAAATACTTTTTAAGGAGTGAGTAAAATGAAACAACGAGTGACACGGGAAGAAGTCAAAGAACGGTTGGTCACCGATGCGTATTTTCAAAAAGGTCGTTCTGCTTTGAAGACCCGCCAAACGATTTTGACGATTCTTGCTTGGCTGATGGTCTTGGTTCCGTTTGTCTGGCTGGCCATCCCGCTGACTTTACCGAATCTGGCGGATCGGATCGCCTTTCGGACATATCTGGAAGAAGCAGTGACTTTTGATTTTTTGGCGTTGTTCTTAGGAATTTCTTTTTTGGTCTTGGTTCTGACATTTACTTTGTTGACCTTGAGGAACAACCGGCGTTTCAAACGATTGTTGCAAAAGCAATCGATGCATGACGAAGTTGCCTTAGAAAAACGCAAAGAAGTATTAGAAGCTTTTTACGAAGAACGCTTCGGAACGAAAGAAGAGCGTCACGCTGCCAAGTACTATGCCGTTGCTCCTGAGCAAAACATTGGAGAAACGGAGATCCAAGAACTTTTCCGTAGAAATGGGGTGGGCTGATGGTTGTCAATTTTGATACTGGGTTCCCGTGGTTGGATACATTTTTAACGGTCGTTTTAATGATTCTGTTCACGTACCCAATTTTAGGTGGCTTTGCTTGGTTCATCGGGGTGATCTGCAATCGTTTTTTGTTCCGCTATCGTCAATTAGAGTGGATACCAATCCCCGAAGAGATCGAGCCGATGATCACCATTATGGTACCGGCTCACAATGAAGAAGTCGTAATTGAAGACACGATTCATTATTTAATGAACAATCTAAACTACAGCAACTATGAGGTGTTGGTGACGGATGATGGCTCAACGGATCAAACTCCTGTGATACTAGATCGATTGATGGAACAGTACCCGAATCTAAGGGTTTTGCGTATCGAAAAAAACCAAGGGAAAGCCCATGCCTTTAATATTGGTGTAGGGTTTGCTAAAGGGGAATTGATTTTGAGCAACGACGCAGATACGGTCCCTGAACCTGATGCATTGTGGAAATATGTCAATTATTTCATCCGCCAAGATTCCATCAATATCTCTGCCATTACGGCGAATATGGACGTTCAAAATCGCACAACGATCGTCGGGAAATCACAAACCGTTGAATTTTCAAGTATCGTAGGAATTATCAAACGAACCCAGCAAGCCGTTTTCGGCGTCATCTATGCCTATAGCGGTGCCAACACAATGTATCGTAGAGCCGCATTGATGGATGTTGGTCTCTTTCGACAAAATCGTGCCACGGAAGATATCAGTATTGCCTGGGACCACCAATTCCATGGTTGGTTGTCATTATTTGCGTCACGAGTGATGTTTTTCATGGAGGTGCCAGAAACACTCAAGATGCTCTATCGGCAACGGAAACGTTGGGCGAAAGGCGGAACGGAAGTGTGGTTGACCAATTTTAAAAAAGTTTTCTTACACCCATTTGAAAATATCGGACGAACCGCGATGTTTGTGGATCAGTCCTTAAGTATTATCTGGTCATTCTTTTTCTGGTTGTCTTCGGCTTTGTTTGTTTTTTATCTGATTTATTATGGGGCAACTGGGAATTACGAGCGGATCTACCATATGTTTACGATGGCCTTTCTCTTCGTTTGTTTTGAGATGATTGCAGGGGTCATGCAGCTATTTACCAGCCTTTTGGCGGATGACAACCGCAGCAAGCTGAAGTATTTCCGCTTTGCCCCTTTTTACATGCTGTTTTACTGGATGATTAATGCCATAACGATCGTCACTACCTTTATTCCAGCCGTCAAAACCATCCTTGGCTACGGTAGCGGCGTTTGGGTCAGTCCCGAGCGAACGGCGAAAAAAAACGAAGAATCTTAACGAGTTCACCTTTCCTAGACAATAAAAACAAGTCTGAGTTTTCTTCAGACTTGTTTTTTTGCCATTAAGGTTCAGAAAGATAGTAAATCTCACGATTTTGGTAAGGATAACGAGTTTGCGAAAATTCGAAGGGCCGCCCGTCGGAGAGACGAGCAACTTGTTCTAATTCTAAGATCGGATCATTGGGATCAACTTCTAAATATTTGATATCATAGGAATCCGCTTTGTCGGCACGGATTTTACGTATGGCGGGGCCTATTTTGAGGTGTAAGGAATCAGTGATATATCGATAAATCGAGTGTTCAAGGATCGCCATATCAATATCGGGAATGGTTTTGATGGGCATGATCGTGTACTCCAATTCAAAGGGTTCGTTATCAACATAGCGCAGTCGTACGATATCATAAACAGGTTCGTTTTCTCGCAAGGACAAGTAATCCATTTCGTTGGCTTCTGGGAAACGAACATTGAAACTAATGATTTTACTTTGCACTTTATGCCGCCCGCCATATCGGTTGACTAGACCGATATACTCATTGATCTGTCCTTGGTAGGTCGCTGAATTGACATAGGTGCCATGACCTCTTTTGGTGGAAATCAGGCCTTCTTGCTTCAGTTGATTTAGCGCTTTTTGGATCGTCATTCGCGAGGTTTGAAATCGTTTGGCTAACGCCGTTTGTTCCGGTATTTTTGATAAAGCTGGAAAAACACCTTCATAAATATTCGTCCGCAACTGATCAACAATTTCTTTGTATTTTGTCATAGTCATCACTCCTTATGTAAAGAAATTCATGGACTTGAGTTTTGTTTGAAGGGGATAAAAACAAGGTATATCATTAAAGAATCAACTGCAATTCAAATGTACAGAAAAAGCTTTACATGTGTGTTTGAAAAATTTACATGCCGATTTCACCTAATTATAATAGGTTTTGTAAGCGAATACAAATGATGGAGGAATCACTATGACAACATTTTATTGGGGGAACAGTGTCAGCAGTATGCAGACAGAAGGTGGTTGGAATGAAGGTGGTAAAAGCTTATCCGTTTATGATATACGGGAAGCTTCGGAACAGGCTAGCGATTGGCATGTAGCAAATGATAACTATCATGCGTATACAGAAGATTTTGATTATATGCAAGATTTGGGGATGAACATGTATCGTTTTCAAATTTCTTGGTCAAGGGTCGTTCACGATGGAGATGGTGCCTTTAATGAAGAAGGGATCGCCTATTACGATCGTTTTATTGATGATCTGTTAGCTAGAGGAATCGAACCTATGATTTGTTTGTACCATTTTGATATGCCCCTGCATCTAGCGAAAACCTATAACGGTTTCATCAGTAAAGAAGTGAAGGACGCATTCATTCGCTTTGGAAAAGAAATGGTGGATCGTTTTGCGGATAAAGTCTATTATTGGTTAACCTTTAACGAACAAAATCTTTTCCACCAAGACCATGGCTTTAAGATCAGCGGCTATTTAGAAGGGGAAGAAACAACAGAAGAATTGTATCAAATTTTCCACAATGTCATGGTTTGCCATGCAGAGATCTGTAACTATCTTCATGAAACAACAAATGCGAAGATTGGCGGCATGCTGGCGTATTCTGAAGCGTATCCAGCGACTTGTCGTCCACAAGACATCAAAGCAGCAAGAGAGTTTGATGAATTTGCGAATTTTACTTTATTAGATTGCTATGCGCACGGCAAGTATTCGGCAGCACAAGACCGATACGTGAAAAATCATCAACTCAATATGAATATTTTACCTGGGGAATTAGAAGCGATCGCAGCGCAGAAAAATGATTACATTGCCTTTAGCTATTATGCTTCTTCTACCTTGAACGCTGAAAAAATCCCTGAAGGAACGCCGCCAAATCGGTACATGACTTTTGGAAAACAAGACAATCCGTATATTGAAACGACGGAATGGAATTGGCAAATTGATCCGCTCGGCTTCCGTGATGTCTTAAATAAAGTCTATCAGCGGTACCGGTTGCCAGTGTTTCCGATTGAAAACGGAATTGGTGTCAGAGAGCATTGGAATGGCAACGAACCGATTCAAGATGATTACCGGATTGCCTACCATCAAGAGCATATTCGAGCGATGTTTGCAGCGATGGTGGAAGATGGAGTGGTCTGTCTTGGTTATCTTGGCTGGGGACTGATCGACATTTTGAGCTCTCAAGGTGATATGGAGAAACGATACGGACTTGTGTATGTCAATCGTGGCAATCATGAGTTGCGAGATATGAAACGTGTGCCGAAAAAATCGTATGAATGGTTCAAAGAAGTGATCAAAACGAATGGTAGTACGATCTATACAAACCCATATGCAGAATAGGAGGAACAGAAAATGGCAGCAGAAAAGCGCACGTTTTTAGATAAATTTACAGAGTTTTCGGTCCGTCTCGGCAATCAGGTTCATCTCAAAAGTCTTCGTGATGCGTTTGCGACCTTAATGCCTGCCTTTATTATCGCAGGGATCGCTGTGTTGTTTAATAATGTCTTCTTTCCGTGGTTCTTAGAAGGGGCTGCCTTGGCGCGAATGCAAGTGTTTGGCAATTCCATCACCAATGGAACATTGAATATCGCCGGTTTGCTGATTGCTCCGATGATCGCCTACTTCCTTTGTCGCAACAAAAATAATCCAAGCGCTATCAATGCAACTTTTGTGGCAACGACTTGCTTAGTGGTCATGTTGGCGATGGCTCATGCCGTGATGCCAGAAGGCGCCCAAGCAGAAGTGACCATCAGTGGTGTGATGCTGTTTGATGATGTCGGGACCAAAGGGATGTTTTCTGGAATCATTTGTGGGCTAGTTGCCACGGAATTATTTATTCGGCTATCAGAAAACAAGCACTTAAAAATCAATTTAGGGGATCAAGTTCCTCCTGCTGTCAGCAAATCCTTCAGTACGTTGATCCCTGCTATTTTAGTGATTTCCTTCTTTGCCGTAGTTGCGACCGTGCTAGCAGCATTTGATACCGACCTGATTCAAATCATTTCAACAGTGATCCAAGAACCACTGCGTTTATTGAACACATCGATTTTTGGGTTCTTGATCATCTATTCAACGGGCAACTTTCTGTTTACTTTAGGCATTCACCAAACCGTCATCAATGGCACCTTGTTAGATCCGTTGCTGTTAGTCAATATGAATGAGAACATGCAGGCTGTGCAGGACGGTGCTACGCCACCCAATATCTTAAATTCAGCATTTGTGACGGTTTTCGCACAACTAGGCGGGACTGGATTTACGATCAGTTTGATCATTGCAGTGCTCTTATTCGTCCGCAATTACCAACCTTTTCGGGATGTCGTCAATCTATCCCTAGCTCCGGGTATTTTTAATATCAACGAGCCAATCATCTTTGGTTTACCGATCGTCTTCAATCTACCAATGATCATTCCCTTCGTTGCAAGTCCGATTGTTGCGACGTTGATTGGCTACTTTGCGACCGCAGTAGGATTCATTGAGCCACTTTCAGTCATGGTTCCTTGGACGACACCGCCAATTCTTAGTGCATTATTGGCATCAAAAGGGGATTTTAAAGTTGTTTTGGTTCAAGTGATCATTATCGTCGTCTGTGTAGCAATCTATTTTCCATTTCTAAAAATCGCTCAGCGGGTTGCAATCAAATCTGCTGAATTGGAGCGGGCAGAATAAACAAGCTATCGTTTAAGTAAAAGAACGAAAGAGTAGAGAAATCTACTCTTTTTTGATTGTTCTGAATAAAAAAGTGTTCTTTAACTCCTCAAGAATGGTTCAAAAGTCAGAGATTCAATGATTTTTAAGCAAAAACTATAAACCGAATAATGTTTTGTTAAAAAATACCGCTTTACTTTCGTTATGTCACCGTTTACAATGAACTTGTACTCGGTTGTACACACTGGTTTAAAGTTGTCTATAGTGGTGTATACATGTACGCAAAGAATGTAGGAGGTGATTGAATGATTATCAATCGTAATGTTTCCAAGCCGATTTATCTTCAAGTGGCAGACTACTTGAGAAATGGTATCTATGCTGAGGAATGGGGAAAGGGGGAACAAATACCGTCAGAGAATCAAATTATGACGGATCTTGAAGTCAGTCGAGGTACAGTCAAAAAAGCAGTGAATATGTTAGTTGAGGAAGGGCTTCTTCATCAGATACAGGGGAAGGGTACCTATGTAACAGAAGGAAATATTTCCTATCCTTTAGGAAAAGGGTTGCTTTCTTTTGCTGAATCTTTGGAAAGTCAAAAATTGTCTTATGAAACAAAAGTTATCACTTCTGAATTTCGAAATGCTACGAAAGAGATCGCGACAAGACTCAGTATTAATGTTGGCGATGAATACCTGTACATGAAACGGATTCGATATGTTGAAGGTGAAAAAGTCATGTTGATTGAGAACCGTTTAAATGCAGAGCTGTGCAAGGGAATCGAAGCGCATGATTTTAATCACGAAAGCCTATTTCGTGTAATCGAACAATTGACTGGCAGCAAAATCGCGTATTCAGAAAGTCGTTATGCTGCGAGAGTAATGGGAGAAAAGCGAGCGCTAGAATTAGAGGTTTCGCCGGATTCGCCCGTTCTTCACTTGGAACAATTAGTTTATTTGGAAGGAGGAACCCCTGTCGAATTTGGAAATGTCTGGTTAAAGGCTAATAAATACTACCTTGGAACGATCCTTCAAAGGGAGGAAATTTAATTGCCATTAGTAAACGGATTCACATTGTTAGATATCATAAAAGAACGGAAAGTCATTGCGGGAGCATTCAATACGACGAATTTAGAAACAACTATAGGAATATTACAAGCAGTTGAAAAGACACGCATCCCAACATTTATTCAAGTTGCGCCGACTAATATAACGCTTGCTGGGTATGAATACTTAGTTGATATGGTCTCACGATATGCAGAAAAGATGGACACACCTGTTGCATTGCACTTAGACCATGGCAAAAAATTTGATGATGTGAGGAAAGCGATACGCGCAGGATTTACCTCAGTTATGATTGATGGTGCTGCTTTTGATTTTGAAGAAAATATTGCTTTCACTAAACAAGCAGTGGATTTTGCGAAATCGTATGGTATCCCAGTTGAAGCGGAACTTGGTGCTATTCTTGGGAAAGAAGATGACCATGTTTCTGAAGCCGATGCAAAAACAGATCCTCAACAGGTGAGAGAATTTGTTGAACGGACAGGTTGCCACATGTTAGCGGTTTCTGTCGGAAATGTTCATGGATTAGAAGATGAACCGAATATTGATTTTGATCTATTAAAAGAAATCAATGGAGTATCCCCAGTTCCATTAGTGATCCATGGTGGATCAGGTATCCCAGATGAACATATCCAAAAAATGGTTGAATACAATGTTGCCAAAATCAATATTGCGAGTGATTTGCGGCAAAGCTTTATTAGAAGTGTCGGGCGAGCGTATGAAGAAAACCCGAATGAAGCAAACTTAATCAAAGTGCTGCAAAAAGCAGAGGATTCGGTTTTCGAGACGGTTCACGAAAAAATCTTGAGTATGAATAGTGTGGTGCAAAAATAGTGATAGAAGAATTAACAAATGAAGAAAACATTTTTGTTGATATTGAGGTTTCAAATTTTGAAGAGCTTGTGGAAATGATCGCGCAACCATTACTTGAAAACAATGATGTGACTGTGGATTTCCCTAAGCAAGTGATACAAAGAGAACGAGTGTTTCCCACAGGATTACCGACACAACCGATAGGCGTGGCGATTCCCCACACGAATCCAGAATTTGTATATAACAATAAAGTAACGATTGCCACCCTGAACGCTCCGATACAAATGGAAATTATGGGGGGAATGGATGAAGATACGGTCGAGGTTTCAATTGTTTTTCTTTTAGCACTGGGAGAATCAAATAAACAATTGAATATTTTACAAAAATTGATGGGGATCTTAAATCAAGAAGAAATCTTAAAGGCATTGAAGAATGGCAGCAAAAAAGAAATTTTTGCTTTTGCTAAAAATGAATTGAACCTTTAAAAATAGGAGGAAAAAAATGGCTAAAAATCTTTTGTTCGTATGTGCTACAGGTATTGCGACTTCAACAGCAGTTACTGAGAAGGTAATGGAATTTTTAAAAGAAAAAGGCTTGAATTCAGTTAATTATTCACAAACAAATGTTGCTTCAGTTCAATCGAATTCTGATGATGCAGACTTGATCGTTTCAACAACAAAAATACCTTATGAGTTAAATGTTCCAGTAATCAATGGATTAGCGCTTATTACAGGTATCAACGAAGAGAAGGTATTGAACAGTATTTATGAAAAACTAACAGAAGGAGAATAAAATGGGGGATCTTACACAGAAATTATATGATGGTGTGCAATATATTTTAGGATTTGGACCAACAGTTATGCTACCTTTAGTATTGTTTATTCTGGCACTATTCTTCAAAATCAAGCCAGCGAAAGCACTGAGGTCTTCTTTAACCGTGGGAATTGGTTTTGTCGGCATTTATGCGATTTTCGATATATTGACTAATAATGTAGGTCCTGCAGCACAAGCAATGGTAGAACAAACAGGGATCAATCTTCCAGTAGTTGACTTAGGTTGGCCGCCTTTATCAGCAATTACATGGGGATCACCGATTGCTCCATTTGTTATTCCACTAACGATGTTGATCAATGTAATCATGATCGCAATCAAGCAAACGAGAACCGTCGACGTTGATATGTGGAACTATTGGCATTTTGCGCTTGCAGGAACCTTAGTTTATTATAGCACAGGTAGTTTTTGGTTGGGAATACTAGCTTCTGGTGTGATCGCAGTCATTGTTTTCAAATTGGCAGACTGGGCAGCACCAATGGGAGAAGAATATTTTGGTCTAGAAGGAATTTCATTACCGACTGTTTCTTCTATTACTTTTTTTCCAATCGGTTTGATTGGAAACAAGCTGATCGACATGATTCCAGGCATCCGTAAAATTGATATCAATCCGCTGACGATTCAAAAAAGATTTGGAATTTTTGGCGAACCGATGATGGTGGGAACGATTTTAGGTTTGTTATTAGGAATCGTTGCTGGATATGATTTACAAGGGATTTTAACGACCGGTATCAGTATCGGAGCAGTAATGTTTATCTTGCCACGAATGGTTCGTATTTTAATGGAAGGATTGCTTCCCCTATCAGAAGCAATCAAAAAGTTTTTGAATGAACGTTATCCAGATAGAGATGATCTGTATATAGGTCTCGATATTGCCGTGGCGATTGGTAATCCTGCGATCATTTCTACTGCATTGCTCTTAACACCAATCGCAGTTGTATTGGCATTTATCTTACCAGGAAATACGGTTCTTCCTTTGGGAGATTTAGCTAACTTAGCAGTGATGGCTTCAATGGTAGTTCTTTCGACTAAGGGAAATGTTTTTAGAGCAGTCTTGATTGCAATTCCAATCATGATTGGCGATCTTTATATTGCTTCAGCAATCGCCCCATTCATCACTACTATGGCAAAAGATGTGAATTTCAACTTTCCAGAAGGTTCGAGCGGCCTTGTTTCAAGTTTCTTGGACGGGGGGAACCCTTTACGATATTGGTTACTACAGATTTTCAATGGGAATATCATTGCTCTTGGTCTGATTCCTGTAGTTGGAGTAGTTATATTCTGGATTTATAAAGTAACTTACAATCAAACGCATTTAATTGATAAAGGAACTGCACAATGACCAAAAATCTTGCCATTACGGTTGACATAGGGACAACGAATGCGAAGGTTACTTTATTTGACTATACTACAGGAGAAATTCGTGAGAGAGCATCTTTTCCTACGATAAAAATAGAGGATAAAGAGGGCGAATTATTTGATCATCAGGCAATTTGGGGACAATTGGAAGCAATCTTAAAATCATTTGTAGTCCAAAACAAGGAAAAAATCGATTCAATCACTATAGCCAGCGTTGGGGAGGCAGGTGTTTTGCTTGATCAAGAAGGAGTAGTTGTAACTCCAATGATCGCTTGGTATGATCAACGGGCAAGAGAATATATCGAATGCTTATCAAAACAACAGAAAGAAATGATTTATCGGATCACTGGGTTACCGGCGCATTCCAATTATAGTTTGGGGAAAATCAAGTGGCTGATGGATCGAATTAAGAACAAAGAGCAAGGTCCGTATTTGTGGTTGAATATGCCTGATCTTTTTGCGTACTATTTAACGAAAAGAAAAGTGACGGAATATTCATTAGCCAGCAGAACAATGTGCTATGACATTGAAAAAAAAGACTGGTCCGATGAACTACTGAGCTATTTTGGTCTAGATGGGTTGATTCAGTTTCCAGAAGTCATCTCTGCGAGCACTATTGCTGGCTATACCACAGATTCTGGGTTACCTATTTTAAGTGATGAAAGAATAGCTATACGTATTGCTGGACATGACCACATGGTGGGTGCTTTTGGAATCGAATTACAGGAAAACGAGCTTTTAAATTCAACTGGTACGACAGAAGGCCTACTTCAATTAATGAGAAGCCCAGCAAATAATCAAGAAAATTTCGGGAAATCATTGTCAAATGGTGTTTTTATTGATGCGCAGATGTACACGATTTTTTCCTCTATGCCAACGGGAGGGAGTGCCTTTGCTTGGTATCAGCAGTTATTTAACAAATCCAAGGAACAATTAACTAGCGAATGTGGCCAATTGCTTGATGAGTATCTAAAAGATAAAATCGTTCCATTAGAAACTGGTTTTTTTATTCCGCATTTAAACGGTTCAGGTGCTCCTTTTAAAAACGGACGTTCGAAGGGAATGCTTTATGGATTGGACCTGACGACGCAAGCTAAGGACATTCTTTTTGCCTTAGTTTTAGGATTAGTTTTAGAACTAAAATTGGTAACTGAATGTTTTGAGCATAATATTGCTGACAGAATTGTTGTTATTGGTCCAGCAATCAATAATCCGTTATGGCTGCAACTAAAAGCAGATGCGATGAACAAAGAATTGAAAGTCATTAATATCGATGAGGCAGTTTCCTTTGGCGCACTAAGAATCGCCTATCCGACGTTTACTGCAAAACTACCTTCAAAAACTTACCAACCGAATCCAAAGCGGGCAACAGAACTTTCTCAAGTTTTTGAAAAATATCAAACGCTGTATCAAAGCAAAAAACAAATAACGAAAGGAAAGCTCACTTCTTAGAAGGGGCTTTTCTTTTTTATACAATTATTGATTGGCAGAATTGTTAATTAGGTAAGATAAAATGGTATACTATCCCAAAAGGAGCGACTATGAAACTATCAGAAATGCAAAAAGCGATTTATCAAAACAAAATCGATCACCAATTCAATGTCACAAATATTGAAAAAGAGTTTTTGGCTTTATATGGTGAAGTAGGGGAAGCCTTTGACGCGTATCGGAAGCAACAAGAGGTAGGAGAAGAATTGGCGGATGTGGCGATTTATCTTCTTGGGTTAGCAGAAATCCTTTCCATCGATCTTGAAGCTGAGATTCATAAAAAAATGGCCGTCAACCAAAAGCGCCGTTATATCAGTTATGGCAATGGCTATGCAAAACGAATCGATGATTGATACACGCACAAAAATTAGTGGATTCTTCGAGTATAGGCTCTTACCGAAATAGAAATGGAAGCAGGAGATAGGATGGAAAAGAACGTAAGCATGCGTGAATTAACAACGGCAGATTTAGCAGAAGTAGTGGACCACTATATTGCTGTATTTTCAGCAGAACCATGGAATGACCAATTGACAGTGCCGCAAATCACCGACTATGTATCATCAATGATGACAATGAATACTTTTATTGGTTATCGACTAACAAACCGAGCATCGAATGAATTGATTGGTCTTTCATTAGGCTTTATCAAGCCCTGGTATCAAGGAAAAGAGTATGTGGTCGACACCTTTTTAATTACAGGCACGCACCAAGGAAAGGGCTTGGGTTCCACTTTCTTAGAAATGATCAAAGAGGATCTGCTCAAGAAAGAGATTCCAACGATCCTGTTAGATACCGAAGAAAGTATGCCCGCAGCGGATTTTTACAAAAAGAATGGCTTTAAACCGTTACCAGATAATGTGAGCTATTATTTATCTCTAGATTAATTCAAGCATGTCAATAAATAAAAAAGTCTGCGAAAAAATCGCAGGCTTTTTAGTTATGCACAGTTTCAACAGGTTTATCCACAATATATTGTAGGAACGTGTTTTCGCCTACTAAATATTGTGTTTAAGACTCGTTGGAATAAGAAACTGTCGCTTCTTTTGAGGAAGAGTTTCCCTTTATTGCATTGATGGTAGTCATTCGGTGATTTTCAAGGTGACTTGACAATGGTTGAGATAGAAAGTATCATAGCCTGCTTTTTTTCGATTACAATAAAGACGAGACTCGCCACCCTTCGGCGAAGCCTCGTCTTTTTACAGATCAACAGAAAAAGAAAACGCAGGAGTCTACGCTTTCTTTTTCTGTTCTTCTTTTTTCTTGTCTGTGGTCGGTACGGAATCTAGGGCTTTTTTGAAAATCTCTTCTTTTTTCGTTTTATAGTTATGTTGTCGTTCAGCATAAACTTTTTCTTTCGTCTTTGTTTTCATACTCGGTCACCTCTTCCTTTTTTACAGTATAGCATAATTTCACAAACTTATGCAAATTCTTGGTTTTATCCTTGGTATTATAAACTTTCGTATGAAATACATTGTGAAAATATTTCTTTCGGTAGAAGTGAGGGACTTCTCTATCAAAAAATTCGTATCCGGTTGGAAGCGATGTAACAGGATTTCATCATAGCGTCGATCACACTTGTGAAAGAAGCATTCTTTTTGAAAAAACTTTTTCACAGAATCCCGTGTGTAAAAAAGGAATGATAAATGGGTGATTTTAGTATCGATTTTTGAAAAAGGGGATCAGGAAAGAAATGTTATTCAAATAACAGTCTTGATTTTCAAAAAGTGGGTTTGTTTGCAAAAAAAATCCTGTTTTTATTCGCGAATTAAAATAACGTTGAATGAAATAGCATTTTTTTGTTGTTTATAGAAATCTTTGTAAATATAGTGTCAGTGGTCAGCGTCAAAGAGAAAGTGATTAAAAAGAATAACGCAGGAAAATAAATGACACGTTTTATTAAACGCAAATTAAAAAAATACAAAACGAAAACAATATCAAAAAATATTAATTTTTGTTAAAATGGGGTACAGGGGGTGTTTTATTGGAATCTCGGAAAATCAAACGGAAGCGTTTAGTGAAACAAAAACGGTCCCTTTTCGTACAAAAAGGATTGGGTATCACAGCAGCGTTAGCATCAACATCAGGTGTCTTTACGTCTCTTGCTCATGCGACCGAAACGACGAACGCTTCGTCATCAACCAACACAACTGCTACTCTTGCCAGATCGTCAGCTGAAACGGCGATCAATCGACAATTTAAAACAACAGCTTCACTGAATGTTCGTTCAAATGCTTCAACAAGTGCCTCTATCGTAAGTGGTGTAGGAGCAAATACAACAATCACTGCGGTGGCTCAAAAGAACGGTACCTCAGTGAATGGCAATACAACATGGTATAAGCTATCAACAGGCGGCTGGATCTCAGGGGCTTATGTGAAGAGCACCTCAGGTTCTTCTTCTGCCAATACAGGCTCGTCCAATTCGTCGTCTTCTTCATCGGAAAAAGCAATTTCGAAATCAGTGAAAACGACTACTGCATTGAACGTCCGTTCAAATGCAACGACAAGTTCTAGTGTCGTACGCGGTTTGAGCAGTAATGCGACAGTACAAGTCGTTGCACAAAAGAGTGGGACATCGGTGAATGGCACGACCACTTGGTACAAATTGTCCACAGGCGGTTGGATCACGGCAGCCTATGTCAAAGATGTGTCCAGTAGCTCCACAGGCAATAGTTCTTCTGGCGGCAATACAAGTGTTTCTGCAGAAACGGCTATCAGCAAGAACGTGAAAACAACAGCGGCATTAAATGTTCGTTCGAGTGCCTCAACAAGCGGCAGTGTCGTTGGCAGCCTAAGCAACAGCACGACGGTGAAGGTCGTTGCCCAGAAAAATGGCACATCCGTTGGCGGCACCAATGTTTGGTACAAAGTATCGACCGGTGGCTGGATCACAGCGGCATATGTGCGTGATGTCACGTCTAGTTCTGGAAATACAAGTAATAATAATTCAAACACAGGTTCAAACAATACTGGCTCATCAAACGGCTCAAGCAATGCGAGTGAGCAAGCCATCAATAAGACGTTCCAAACAACCACTGGGATGAATGTGCGCTCAAATGCATCAACTTCTGCAAGTGTAGTCAGCAGTTTGGGCAGCAATGCGACCTTCAAAGCAGTGGCTCAAAAACAAGGCACGTCAGTCAATGGCAATACCACTTGGTATAAGTTATCAACGGGTGGCTGGGTATCTGCAGCATATGTCAAAGAAGTCAGTGCGACGACTCCTGGCAACAATAACAACGCAGGCAATACTAATGTTCCGATGAGCGTGAACGGAGCAGCGATCGTTGCAGAAGCTAGAAAACATATCGGCACTCCTTATCAATGGGGAGGCAAAGGACCAGATGTCTTCGACTGTTCTGGGTTTACACGCTACGTCTTCTTAAAAGTGACGGGCAAAAACATCGGTGATTGGACAGTCCCACAAGAAAGCGCAGGGACGATCATTCCTGTCTCGCAAGCACAAGCTGGCGACTTGCTGTTCTGGGGTCAAAAAGGGAATACCTACCATGTAGCGATCGCTACAAGTAATACAAGCTATATCCATGCGCCAAGCACGGGTTATACAGTCACCGAAGCACAATCAGGCTTTTCGACTGCTAGCTTCGCTCTACGCGTGAAATAAATATTTTATTGAAAAGGCAAAGGGTTTGTCCTTTGTTAGAAACGCCCCTAAGAAAGCTGCAATCAGTTTTCTTAGGGGCGCTTTTTGTGCTGGGCGCAGATCTTCTAAAAGGTGGGACTTTGCCCTTGTTTTTTTGACAAAAAGGCCGATTTGTCAAAATCACTTGATTTTACTAGTACAAATTTTTGTCAAAAAAAATAGTTACTGATACCATAAAAACGTACCAATATTAGGAGGGATCTACATGAGATATACGAACGGAAATTACGAAGCTTTTGCAAGAAGCAGAAAACCGAAAGATGTCGAAAAGAAAGAAGCCTATATTGTTGGTGGTGGATTAGCAGGACTTGCTGCGGCAGTCTTCTTGATCCGTGACGGCCATATGGCGGGTGAGAAAATCCACGTCCTTGAAGAACTTTCTTTATCAGGCGGTTCATTAGACGGAAAATTCATTCCCCATGATGGATTTGTGACCCGCGGCGGTCGAGAAATGGAAAATCATTTTGAGTGTCTGTGGGATTTATTTCGCTCGATTCCGTCTTTGGAGGTGGAAGATGCTTCGGTGTTAGATGAGTTTTACTGGTTGGATCACGATGATCCAAATTCGTCTAACTGTCGGATCATCCACAATCGCGGCCAACGAGCAGCAGATGATGGAGAATTTACCTTGTCTGCTACAGCACAAAAAGAATTGACTCAATTATTTATGACTTCAGAAGATCAATTGATCGGGAAAAAAATCGAAGATGTTTTTGGCGAAGAATTCTTTGAATCCAATTTTTGGCTATACTGGTGTACGATGTTCGCCTTTGAAAAATGGCATTCGGCGATTGAAATGCGGCGCTATGTGTTGCGTTTTGTGCATCATATCGATGGCTTGCCTGATTTTACCGCGTTAAAATTTACCCGTTACAACCAATATGAGTCATTGGTCAAACCACTACTTGCTTATTTGGAAGAACAAGGAGTCGACTTCCAATATGAATGCACAGTCAGCAATATCGATGTTCGGATCGTGGGCGAGGAAAAAGTTGCTCAAAAACTTGTGCTAGAAAAAGCGGGGGCAATCGAAGAAATTCCTTTGTCAGAAGATGACTTGGTCTTTGTTACCAACGGATCGATCACTGAAAGTTCCACGCAAGGGGACCATTATACTCCAGCGCCTATCTCAAAAGCACCTGGTGGTAGCTGGCGTTTATGGAAAAACTTGGCGGCGCAATCGCCTGAGTTTGGTCATCCAGAAGTCTTTTATGAAAACTTACCTGAAGAAAGCTGGTTTGTTTCGGCAACTGTCACTTGGCAAAATTTTGATGTTGAACCTTATTTAGAAAAATTGACCCATCGCAAGTTGCGAACAGGCAGAATCGTCACTGGCGGGATCATCACCATCAAAGATTCCAATTGGATGATGAGCTTTGCGACCCATCGCCAACCGCACTTTAAAGAACAAAAAGACCAACAAACGATCACATGGGTGTATGGATTGTTGTCAAATACGCCAGGAAACTACATCAAAAAACCAATTGAACAATGTTCGGGACAAGAAATCGTGCAAGAACTGCTTTACCATTTAGGCGTGCCGGAAGCAGAAATCCAACGCATTTCAAAAGAATCAAGTGTGGCAGTTCCGGTTTACATGCCGTTTATCACTTCCTACTTCATGCTGCGTGAGCCAGGGGATCGGCCATTGGTTATTCCAAATGGCTCCAAAAACTTAGCTTTTATCGGTAATTTCGCAGAGACTGAAAGAGACACTGTTTTTACAACAGAGTATTCCGTTCGGACTGCAATGGAGGCTGTTTATCAGCTATTAGATGTGGAACGCGGGGTACCAGAAGTGTTTGCTTCCGCTTATGATCTGCGTACCTTGGCCAAAGCTGTCTATTATCTGACCGATAAGAAAAAAATCACGGAAATGGAGCTACCATTTATCGAACGGAAACTATTGGAAGGATTCGTTAAGAAAACCGAACATACCTACATTGGCGATCTGTTGAAAGAAAACCATTTGATTTAATTAAAACACAACGACGGCGAGGCGAAAGAAACTGCTCGTGGTCGTTGCGTTTTTTCATTTACTTTTTAGTGTTGTTTAGACGAATCCTTATTCCTCAGATAAAATCCGTACTTGGATCTCTGTCAAATAAGCTTGCTCGTTGCTAAGGGTCGTTTCATGGATCGATCGTTCATAGAAGTAGTCATCGATTTTCCATTGGTGCGCTGCAATCAGCTGCTTGAGTTTTTGATAGAACTGCTTCAATCCTTCGTCATCCCCCTGATAAATGGTGGTTAAATAGCAACCTGCTGGTTTCACGAAGGAAGCTCGTTGTGGTTCTTCTTGCCGCACATAAACGTAGTCGATGTCCTGCGTATTGTCTTTGTTCGTCCGAATCATAAAACCGTATTCGTTATTCGAGAAAAGATAAGGCTGTGCCATCAAAAGGTCGTAGGCTTGGGTGATCATCTCTGGGATGCTGCTGCCGTTTAATCTAGGACTAAGGGAGAAATACTCCTCTGGCTGTTCCTTCAAGGTGAAGGGGGAAGTTTTTTCTGCAGCCAGACGCAAGTCCGCTGCTTTTCGTTCGATGATTTTTTGGATGTTGGACAACTGCTGAATTTTTTCATCGATGGTTTGCCGCTTGGCTTCCAATAAGTTTCTCATGGTCTCGGCATCCCCCTGCAACGCTGTTTGAATCTCTTTTAAGGGCATCGATAATTCTTTCAATGACAGGATCAATCCGAGATCCAAAAGTTGATCAAGGGAATAATACCGGTACCCGTTCTCGTCTTTGCTGTTTGGTTGAAATAGCCCAATCTCGTCATAATAGTGGAGTGTCCGAGGATTGATTCGCGCTAAGCGTGCCATTTCCGATACTTTTAATTTGGTTTTCATGGCGCTCCTCCTTGACTTTACAGTTACTGTAAACTTTATACTAAAGATAGTCAACTACTGGGAGGAAGATAGAATGAATAAACAAGTAACATATCGACCATTTAAACGAGAAGATCTGCCTGCGCTTGTGCAAGTAATTATTGATAGCTGGAACTACGACAAGCAATTTGACCAGAAGACCGCCAAACACTTTGCTCATGTCTTTTTGTGTTATGAACTTGCCCGTGCTACCTATTCACGTGTGGCTCTTTTAAATGGTGAAGCTGTCGGTATCTTATTAGCAGACAGTAAAAGAGGGAAGAAGCTTCATCCAATGCGCTATTGGGGGAAAACGATGTGGCATGCTGGCTGCTTAGTGCTTTCTAATCAAGGGAGAAACACGCTGCTGCATTATGCCAAAGAGGTGGCTGAGTTAAATCAAGCGATGTTGAAAGACTTACAAATTCCTTTTCAGACCGAAGTTGGTTTGTTTGCCGTTAGTCCCAAAACACAAGGATTGGGTGTAGGCAAGCAACTCTTTACTTCCTTCTTAGCGATGGTCCAGCATGATAAAACAGCTCCGTTTTTCCTTTATACCGATACCACTTGTAATTACGGTTTTTATGAGCATATGGGCTTGAAGCGGGCAGCTGCTGTGAAACGCTGGATCAAAAAGCCGATCAAGAAGGAAATCGAGTTTTATATCTATACTTCCTAAGAGTGCAGCGATGCACTCTTTTTTTCATTGGCTAGTATGGTAAACTGGAAGCAAAGAAGGACAAGAAAGCTGTTTTCGTTTTATGGAAACGGCGCTTGTTTTGGTCGAAAGCGATGGATCAATTCGCTTTCGTAAAAAGGATGGGAATGGGAAAGGATGGTTTATTTGGAAAAAAAGCAGATTGGGTTTATTTTAAGTGATATCGATGGGACGATCTTGGATCATAAACATCAAATCGATCCGGTTTTGATTGAAGAAATCAAACGGTTGAAGCAGCAAGCGATTCCTTTTGTTTTGGCTTCCGCTCGCTCCCCGAAAGGAATGCTACCGATAGCTGAAGAATTAGAGATAGAAGACTGGCCCTTGGCTTGCTACAACGGTGCCCTGATTGGACGGTACGATCATACGGGTACGCTTGTACCAATATTTAGTCATGAGGTCAAAAAAGCAGAAGCAAAGACTTTGGTTGCTCGCATCAAAGCTGATTTTCCTGCCGTTTCCATCAATGTCTACTCTGGTGATCAGTGGTATTGCGAAAGAGTGGATCAGTGGGCACAGGCAGAAGCGGCGATTACCAAAGAGACCCCTTTGGAAACTTCATTGGAACAACTGTTGGCACAAGAAGCTTTTGAGGTACATAAGTTTCTTTTGATCGGCACAACGGCAGAAATCCAAGCGCTTCATGCTGCCTGCCAGAACGCTGACTTTTTAGAAAGCGCCTTTTATTTATCCAAAGAGAATTATTTGGAAGTCACTCATCAAGCTGTGGGAAAAGATAAGGCGCTAAATGAATTAGCGGCCTATTTCCAAGTGCCGCTGGCGCAAACCTTAGCGATCGGCGATAATTTTAATGACCTGCCAATGATTGCTTCAGCCGGTATCGGTGTTGCGATGGAGAATGCGCCCGATTTGGTCAAAGCAAAAGCTGATTTTGTGACGGCTAGCAATACAGACCATGGGGTTGCTGATGCATTGCGGCGATTTGTCACAGAATAAATAAAAAAACTAGGTTTTTTGAACAAATTGATTGACTTTCATTTCTACTCTCCTTAAACTTTTAGCTATACCTAAAAAGGTAAGTGTTTGTTGGAAAGAAGGAGAAAAATGAATAAGAAGATCGAGAAGACATTGACCAAATTTGCCGAGCCGTTGGGGCTCTCAGTTGATACTTCCACCGGGGTGATTTATGGAACGTATCATAGTTATAAACTTTTTTTAGTTCAAGAGAATAACAATAGTTATTCTCTTGTGGCTCATTTTTCCCTTAGCAAAGAGGGGGAACTTCCGAACCAAGAAGAAGTCAAAGAAGTTTTAAGTGAGTCAAAAGAGATCACCGACTGTGTGATCCAAGGATATCAAGTTGCCTATACATTACGCGGAGCGATGACTGCAGGGAAAACTGTGGACAAGATCCGTACTGCGTTGGACCAATTGACGAATTTCTTGAAGACGAAAGCTTACCAAAATGCTTGTACCTTCTGCGGAACGATCACTGAGCCGGTTTCGCTGTATGCTATTAGCGGCACTCCCGTCATTGCGTGTGAAGCTTGCTTTAAGAAACAACAAGAAGCGGTCCTTGCACAAGAACGGGAAAAAGGGCAGAAAAAAGAAAATTGGCTAGCTGGAACAGTGGGCGCGTTTCTTGGTTCACTGATTGGTGCCGGCGCAATTATTTTATTAGGACAACTGGGATATGTAGCTGCATTGTCTGGAATCGCAATGGCGATCTGTGCCATCAAAGGGTATGAATTATTAGGTGGAAAACTCAGTACAAAAGGTATTATTAGTAGTATCATCGTCATGATCATTATGGTCTATGTCGGGAATCGTATCGACTGGTCGATCAGTGTAGCGAATTATTACACAGACGTTGATGTCTTCTACGCTTTCCGTATTTTACCTGATTTGATTCGTGAAGGGTATTTGGAAGCGAGTCAATATTACGGGAACTTAGGTCTGGTCTATCTCTTTACGGCGATTGGGGCTATTCCAACTATTATCGCTGCGGTACGAGAGGGGAAAGTGACGCGTCAAAGCTATAAAATGGAGTAATCCACTTTTCTATCCAAAGATAAAAAAACGCAAAGCGCGATCTCTTTCGCTTTGTGTTTTTTGTTTTTGTGTCATAAATAATAACATGCAGTGTTAACATAAAAAATAAATAATAATAAAATGAGAAAAATAGCTTGCTTTTATAATTAATATTTATTAAAATCTTATTTACATTCAGAGTTTTGTAATAATTCTGAAAATTTTGGATTTTCATAAGGGGTAGGTAAGATGAAGAAAAAATGGGGATATGGTGTCATCGCTGTTTGTGGAATCGTATTAGCAGGTTGCTCAACAGGAGGGACATCAAGTACAGGTGAAAGTTCAAGTGGTAGTGGGACAGCAGCTGCCGAACAAATTTTTAATGTTGTGGTTCAACAAGAAATGCCTAGTGCTGATCTATCCTTAGCCACCGATACGATCAGTTTCAGTGCTTTAAATAATGTGTATGAAGGGTTGTACCGCTTAGATGCTGATAGTAAGCCCGAACCAGCAGGTGCCGCCGAATTAGCGGAAGTCAGTGAAGATGGTCTGACCTATAAATTGAAATTACGTGAAGATGCCAAATGGTCAAATGGAGAACCAGTAACAGCAGCGGATTATGTCTTTGGCTGGCAACGCACCGTAAGTGCGGAAACAGGTTCTGAATATGCGTACTTATTTGCGCCCGTAACCAATGCCGAAGCGATAACAGCAGGTGAAAAAGATGCCTCAGAATTGGGGATCAAAGCAGTCAGCGACTATGAATTAGAAATCACGCTGACGACACCTACGCCATACTTCCAATACTTATTGGCATTTCCATCCTTCTTCCCACAAAGCCAAGCAGTCGTAGAAGACAACGGCGATCAATATGCTTCAACAAGCGACAATGCCGTTTACAATGGACCGTTTGTGTTAGCTGGCTTTGATGGTCCAGGAACCGATACAGAATGGTCATATGAAAAGAACGACCAATATTGGGATAAAGATACGGTGAAACTTGATACGATCAATGTCAGTGTCGTAAAAGAATCATCGACCTCTTTGAATCTATTCCAGGATGGGCAAGCGGACGACGTCATCTTAACAGGAGAATTGGCGCAGCAAATGGCCAATGATGAAGCGTTTGTGTCAGAACCATTAGCCCGTACTTCCTATATCGAGTTGAATCAGCGAGAAGAAGATTCGCCATTTCGCAATGAGGATCTGCGTAAAGCAATCTCTTATGCCATCGATCGTGATGCATTAGTGACATCGATTTTAGGTGATGGTTCATTGGCTTCCACAGGATTGATACCAAAAGGAATGACCTTTAACCCAACTGATAATACTGATTTTGTCGATGAAGCGGAAAGTGTCATTGAATACGATCAAGAAAAAGCCAAAGAACATTGGGAAAAAGCCAAAGAGGCTTTGGGAATCGATTCTTTAAGTTTTGAAATTTTGGCCTCTGACACAGACTCAACCAAAAAAGCCATTGAATATATTCAAAGTGCGATTCAAGATACGCTTGATGGGGTGAAAGTTAGCCTAAGTCCAGTACCTTTCTCCGTTCGCCTTGATCGTTCAAACTCAGGTGATTTTGATGTCGTTATGGGTGGCTGGGGTGCTGACTATGCGGATGCCAGCAGTTTTACAGATCTATTTGTAACCGATAATTCATACAACCGAGGTCGTTGGACAAGCGATGAGTACGATGCAGCAGTGAAATCATCTGCCACGACAAATGCTGGCAATCCAGATGCCCGCTGGCAAGATTTGTTGGATGCAGAGAAAATCATCATGGATCAACAAGGGGTTATCCCTGTGTACCAAAACGTTGAAGCTCATTTACGTGCACCAAAAGTAAAAGGGGTCGTTTCTCACGGTGCCGGTGCGCAATACGATTACAAGTGGGCAGTTATTGAAGAATAAGCGCCTAAAGAAGAAGCTGGTTTTGCGTAAGCAAGCCAGTTTTTTTCTTGTGCTTTGTTCTTACTTACACAATGTTAGTAATGAGAGCGGATGCAATTGTTTATAAAAAAACAAAAAAAAGTTGACAAGGATCAATGATCAACTTGTCAACCTCGTTTTTTCTTCATCTATTTCACAGAAATCCAGTGAAAGATTATTCGCTAACTGTTACGTCGCCTGTTACAGAAGCGCCATCTTCGTCAAGTGTTGCTGAATCTTGGAATTCTTTTGAAGTGAATGTTACGTTACCTTCAACTTTTGCACCGTTCAATACAAAGCCGTTTGCATTCACTTCAACGTCACCTTTGATTACACCGTGAACGATGTTGAAGTTTTCTGAGTTAACGATCAATTTAGGAACAGTTACTGTGTACTCAGCTGTTACGTTGCGGTCTTCATCTTGTGAGTACAATGCAAATTTACGGTAGATATCAGCTGAGTCATCGCCTTTATCATGGAATTCGCCATCAACGGTTACATCGTTATCAAATGTCATGTCAGCAGTTACAGCAACGATCCAGTTACCATCTGCACCCAATGCTTTTTCAATGACTGAAGTTTGGTCACTGATAGAAGCAGTTGAAACAACATCATCTGATGATTCAGTTGATGCAGCAGTTGAAGCTGCTGTTGATGATGAGCTTGCAGCTGTGTCGTTATCTGAACTACATGCAGCTAAAAGAGTGCCTCCCATAAGCAATGATGCAGCGATTAAAGTGATTTTAGTTTTTTTCATGTTTCCTTCTCCTTTGTATTCCCATAGTTTTCTTAAAAACAAAATGATTATACCATACCGAAGTGAAGTTTGTGAAACAAAAAACATAAATGAGGAGAAATTTAATAAATATCAGCCTAGGATTAAAAAAATTTCAAAGAAACTAGGAATAAATGCGTGACGCTTACGAATGAATGAGACATCTCATTCACAAAGAACCCTCCATTATGGAGGAAATGCACTTCTTCTATAATGGAGGGTCATTACTACATTCGCTTTCGATCAGTCAACTGCTTGAACTTCGATACGATCAAATCCATGATGAACTGATACATAAAGGCATGGGTTTGGAAATGGGTTTGATGAGGGAAGATGATGGCTTCTTGGACAAAGGGAAGTTCCGAGATCTGTGGGTTGGCGGTGATCACAATGACTTTGGCTTTGGTTCGATCAAAGAAATCTTTTCGAGGCGTTCCATTTCGAATTTGTTGCTTGGTCAGGTAGTCACCGGAATTGGTAAAAATAATAAAAAGCGATTCTTCATCGGCAGATTTGATGATTTCTTCTTGTACGAGATCGTCTTGGAAGGTCCGAATGAACTTGCCGTTGTAAGCTAGTTTGATCTGGAAATCAATAGCAGCCGATTCTGAGAATAATATTCCAAAAGCAAAGACATTTTTATGCGAAACAATTGCTTGTGCGACCCGTTCGATGGCTGGCAGATCAAGATGATGCCGCAGATAATCGATGTCTTGTATCACTGCGTCAAAATAGGAGTCTACGCCTTCTTGCTCCAAAGCAGACAAAATATTCGAGCGATAATTTAGCGGATTGTTGAAGCGGTTCTCGATGAAAGCTGCGTTGTCTTTTAAATCACCATAGTCATCAAAGCCTAAGGTACGGGCGAATTTTGAAACGGTTGACTTTGACACATGGCAAAGAGCGGCGAATTCACCAATACTTAGAGTTTGGATCTGATCGTAATAGTTGATCATGGTCAAACCGATATAGTAGTTGGTGGAATCAGTGGGTGCATTATTTAAAAGATTCAATAAACGAATGATTAAGAGGCCCATTTTCTTTCCTTTCTTGTAAGCAGTTTCCAAATTGCGAACTTTCGCAGGTGAGAGAAAAAAATCTGCTATAGTAACGCCATAAAGCGCTTTATAAATCAAACACGGGAGTGAGTCATTTGGCAAAAGATTATTCAAAACTTGCTAGTGAAATTATAGCACAGGTCGGTGGGGAACAAAATATCGTTAGCCTGTATCATTGCATCACTAGATTGCGTTTTAAGTTGAAAGATGTCGAGTTGGCACGAAAAAATAAGAACAAAATCCAGCAGCTTGATGGGGTATTGTCAGTCATTGAAGGAAATGGCCAGTTTCAAGTCGTGATCGGGAATCATGTGGCAGATGTTTTTCAAACGATCATGAGCAAGTATTCGATCCAAAACGCTTTGGAAAGTGATGGAGATGCCGAAGAATCAACAGAAAAACAAGGCAATGTATTTATCCGATTCTTCAATGTATTGTCTGCGATCTTTAATCCAATCATTGTTGCGCTTGCAGGGGCAGGGATGTTGAAAGCTTTACTAGTTGTTTTTACGACCTATCATTTGATGGACGCAGAAGGAAGCACCTATAAAATATTAGCTGCTGCTGGCAATAGTGTCTTTTATTTCTTGCCTTTATTTTTAGCGATCAGTGCAGCGCGGATTTTCAAAGTCAATATGTTTATTGCTTTAGCAATCGTTGGGGCGTTGCTGGAGCCGAATTTTACAGCAATGGTGACGGAAAACGGTGTGACGGTTGATTTCTTTGGCATCCCAGCTGTGCTGATGGGGTATTCGGGTACCGTGATTCCAGCGATCGTTTCGATCTATATCTACTCGCACTTGGAACGCCTACTCAAACGGATCATTCCTAAGAGTATCGAGATTTTTGCTCTATCGCTAGTGGCTCTTTTGATCATGGTGCCTCTGACCGTTTTGATCATTGGACCGGTCGGTGTAATGCTTGGGGACGGTTTAGGCAATGCCATGAACTTTATCAGCGATAAGAGTGGGCTGTTGGCTGGCTTGTTGATCGGTGGCGGTTGGACATTCTTAGTAATGATCGGGATCCATTGGGGAGTTGTACCGATCATGGTCAATAACCTAGCGGTATATGGCTATGATACGCTGCGCCCGATGATCGCAGCAGCAACATTTGCGAGTGCTGGGGTTGCTTTAGGTGTATTTTTACGCTCTCGCAGAAAAGAAACCAAAGGCCTGGCGCTATCTTCCTTGCTTCCAGCATTGCTTGGAGGAATTACAGAGCCCATCGTCTATGGACTTTCGGTAAAATTTAAAAAGCCGTTGATTGCTCAAACCATCGTTGGTGCCATTGCTGGTGCGTTTATGGGCATGATGCAAACCAAGGCCATCGTCTATGTTTTTCCAGCATTGACGACATTGCCAGCTTTCTTTGGGGACACCTTTGTGTACTATTTGATCGGCATTGCCTTTGCGTTCTTCGGTACTGCTATTTTGACCTATGTATTAGGATTTGAAGAAACGCTAGAACCTGTTTTAGAAGATGGTGCAGGGCTGCAAGTGATGACACCAGTTGCTGGTGAAGCGATCACGCTTGATGATGTCAAAGATGAAGTATTTTCTTCTCGAGCAATGGGAGATGGATTAGCCGTTTATCCATCAGCCGGCGATATTTATGCGCCACTTACTGGTACGGTTGTGACAGTGTTTCCAACTGGACATGCTTTTGGGATCCAATCAGCTGCTGGGACGGAAGTGTTGGTTCATATCGGCTTAGACACGGTTGATTTAGCAAAAGGCGTGTTTGAGATTTCGGTGAGACAAGGGGATCAAGTCGTGAAGGGGCAAAAAATTGGCACCTTTGACTTAGCAAAAATTATTGAAAAAGGATATGATCCGACAACCATGTTGGTCTTTACCAGTGTGATCAAAGAAGATGCATTGACAGTTGTGGATCAAGCGAAAAAAGACGTTACCGCATTGGTAGCAAATGATTTATTAAAAGGAGCGATTTCATGAGTGTATTTCCAAAAAATTTCCTATGGGGCGGCGCAATCGCCGCAAATCAAGCCGAAGGAGCTTATTTGGAAGGAGGAAAAGGATTAAGCGTAGCAGATATTTTACCAGTTGGTGAAAAACGTATTGAGCAAGTTTCACTGCAGCTTGAAGAGGAAAACTTTTATCCGAGCCATGAAGCCATCGACTTTTATCATCGGTACCCAGAAGACATTGAACTGTTTGCGGAAATGGGCTTGAAGTGTTTGCGTACCTCAATTGCTTGGAGTCGCATTTTTCCGAATGGGGATGAGACGGAACCGAATGAAGCAGGTTTACAATTTTATGATGATTTATTTGATGCCTTGAATGAAAAAGGGATCCAACCAGTTGTTACGTTAGCTCACTTTGAGACACCACTGCATTTGGTAACGAAATATGGTGGTTGGCAAAATCGTGCACTGATCGATTTTTTTGATCGGTATACAAAAGTGGTTTTTGCACGCTATAAAGGGAAAGTGAAATATTGGATGACTTTTAATGAAATCAACCATACCCATACGATCCCTTTACTCGCAGCAGGTATCGATGTGTTTTCTTTCGAGACTGAAGAAGAAAAATTACAGGCACTTTATCAAGCGAGTCATAATATGTTTGTTGCAAGTGCCAAAGCAGTTCTGAATGGGAAGGCAGTAGATGAAAACAATCAGATGGGCTGTATGCTGTCACTGAGTCCGATTTATCCTGCAACGTGCAACCCGCAAGATGTTTTTGAATCGTATCAACTGCGCCGTCGTTCTTTGTTTTATAGTGATGTGCAATTGCGAGGAGCGTATCCTGAATACTTCGACCGCATCGTGAAGGATAATCATCTGTTGCTGGACATTACAGAAGAAGATCTAGCGATCATTAAAGCGGGGACCTGCGATTATTTAGGCTTTAGTTTTTACCGCAGCTCATTGCATGAAGCGGGCATGAAAATTTTAGGCAATACTGGCGGATTATTGGGGAAAAAGAATCCTTACCTAAAAGAAACTGCTTGGGGATGGCCGATCGATCCGTTGGCATTACGTTATGTTTGCAGCGAATTGACTGATCGTTATCAAAAACCATTATTTATCGTTGAAAACGGAATTGGTTTAAAGGATGTTGTCAATGAAGATGGATCGATCGTCGATGAAGAACGGATGGCTTATTTGAAAGACCATGTAAAGGCAATGGCGGAATCGATCAAAGATGGCGCAACGATTCTAGGCTATACATGGTGGGGACCGATCGATATCGTTTCTGCGGGGACAGGAGAGATGGAAAAACGATACGGCTTTATCTATGTCGATAAGCAAAATGATGGTAGCGGAGATCTTTCCCGCAAGAAAAAAGCTAGTTTTGCGTATTATCAGCAAGTGATCGCCACGAATGGGGAAGCGTTGGCGTACGAATCATTTTTGAAAGGCGGCAAGTAAAATGAAAAGTTATTTTCCAAAAGATTTCCTCTGGGGGGGAGCAACAGCTGCCAACCAAGTTGAAGGAGGCTCTGGGATCGATGGAAAAGGCTTGTCGGTTTCTGATGTCTATCTGTTCGATTCCTCAATGCCGAAAGAACGTTGGACTGACCAATGGCATATGATGACTCATCAGCAAGTTGCAGAAGCACAGGATCCTAACAGCACGAAATACTATCCGAAAAGACAGGGCATCGATTTTTATCATCAGTTTAAAGAAGATATTCGCTTATTTGCTGAGATGGGCTTCAAAGCCTATCGGATGTCAATTGCTTGGACACGGATCTTTCCAAAGGGGAATGAGGTAGAGCCAAACGAAGCTGGATTGGCATTTTACGACGCAGTCTTTGATGAATGTTTGAAGTATGGGATTGAACCAGTGGTATCACTATCCCATTATGAGATGCCTTTGTATTTAGTGACTGAGTATGGAGGATGGCCGAATCGGCAAGTGATCGACTTTTATGTCCGTTTTGCCAAGACGGTGATTGAGCGATACCAAAAGAAAGTCAAATACTGGGTGACTTTTAATGAAATCAACTGTGTCAAACACCATCCATATGTTAGTGTTGGGATCATTGAAGAAGGCCATCCTAATATTGAACAAGAAAAGTACCAAGGGGCGCACCATCAATTTGTCGCCAGCGCAATCGTGACTGACTATTGCCATCGATTGATTCCCGATGCCAAGGTCGGCTGTATGATCAGCTATCAATTATTAACGCCGTACAGCTGTGATCCAGATGATGTCCAAAAAACAGTCGAAAGTCAACGAACCTCACTCTTTTTCAGTGATGTGCAGGCAAGAGGCTATTATCCAGCATATGCCAACCGCATGTTTGAAGAAAAAGGAGTGGAATTGGTGATCGAACCAGGAGACTTAGAAGTCATCCGGGAAAACCCTGTGGATTTTGTTTCCTTTAGTTACTATATGTCCAGTGCAGTCAGCGCGCATCCAGAACGATTGGAAAGTGCTGTCGGGAATTTGATTACTGGTGGGATAAAAAACCCCTATTTGCCAAGCAGTAAATGGGGCTGGCAGATCGATCCCAAAGGGTTGCGAACAGCATTGAATCAACTCTATGACCGCTACCAAAAACCTTTGTTTATTGCCGAAAACGGTTTGGGAGCAGAGGATGTCGTAAACGAAGATGGCACCATCGATGATTTTTATCGAATCGACTATCTGCGTCAGCATATTGAACAAATCAATGAAGCGTTACATGATGGCGTCGAGGTCTTTGGCTATACGGCATGGGGCTGCATCGATATCATCAGTGCTTCGACCTCACAAATGTCGAAACGCTATGGTTTTATCTACGTCGACCAAGACGATGAAGGCAATGGCACAAAGAAACGCATCAAGAAAGCATCTTTTGATTGGTACAAAAAAGTAATTGCTTCAAACGGCGCAACTCTTTGATTTTTGATTCTTCCAGATAAAGCAATTCCTAGGCTTAATCATAAGATTTCATAACAATTTCGCTTATTATCAAGAAAAAAGCCCAAATTTATTTGCTATTTTATTTTAACCGTGCTATGATGAATAGGTAAAGTTCTGATATGTTAATACTTGTTTATCTTTTCTATTGATACACACTTCAATTACACATCATTTTCTATTACAAACAAATAAACACAGTCGATGTGTAATATGGAGGTATACGTTTATGAATAACGGTACAGTAAAATGGTTTAATGCAGATAAAGGTTTTGGATTTATTACAGGTGAAGACGGCAATGATGTATTTGCTCACTTCTCAGCTATCCAAGGCGACGGCTTCAAAACTTTAGAAGAAGGTCAAGCAGTGACTTTCGACGTTGAAGAAGGCCAACGCGGCTTACAAGCAACAAACATCGTTAAAGGTTAATTGACGTTAACAAGCGAGAATCCATTGGGTTCTCGCTTTTTTTGTTTTATTTTATATAAATATTGAAATGGATCGGGTGTTGATGATCTGCTACAAGAGAATAGTTGCAGGTTTTGAGGACCTGACATGGTAAATAGTACATCTTTGATTTCACTATTCAACTAGCCCTAAGCGTCGCGGTTTACTTACCTATGATTTCTCATTCGATGATAAGCGTATAAAAAGAAAGAGGGGCTGTATACCGTATTCAATAAATTAATAAAGTGGTTGAATAGGTTTAGTGGCGTTGCTACCATTAAAAGCAATGATTACTAGTGATTCAAATGGCATGACTCATGTGAATGGAATAAAGAAACAGGTAAAGCGAAACATGCTACGATTCAATATATGGTACCCCGTACTTATACAAGAGTAATCGATGTGAAAGATCGATATTTCTTATTCGTTTCATCGATATTGTCTTGAATGAATTGTAAAAGTAGAATATATTGGTACAAATTAGCTGCTTTTTTTATTGGAGATGGGAACAAAGATGATTACATTTCGAGGGGGATTTATATGAAGCCAAAAGAAATACTTTGCCAATGGGTTGATGCGTTTAATCAGGCAGATGTAGAAATTATTTCAGAATTATATGATGAGAATGCAATAAACCACCAGGTTGCTAATGAGCCAGTTGTTGGGAAACAAGCGATCAAGCAGATGTTTGAGCAAGATTTTTCTAACGCAAAAATGGTTTGTATCGTTGAGAACATTTTCGAAGATGGACAATGGGCAATTTTAGAGTGGCGTGACCCCTTAGGTTTGAGAGGTTGCGGTTTTTTTCAAATAGTAAATGATAAAATTTTATTTCAAAGAGGCTACTGGGATAAATTATCTTTCTTAAAACAGCACGACTTGCCTATTGAATAAAAGGAATTCCCTTATAGGAATGGTTAGCAGATATGCATGACAGGAAGGTTAATCGCTTCACGTAGAATTCTTAAAGGAGCAACACTGTTTGAAAACAATACCTTTTGTTTTAAGTAATGATTAAGAATAAGTTAGTTTACTTCCGTCGGCGCCTAGTTGCGTGGTATAGTTATTGATAAGCGACAAATATTTTTGTACCACACGTTACTTGTTTTGAAGAAATTTATTCAAACCTGGCGTAACTTCAGAGTTACAAGGATACAATAGAGGTTAGGGATTGTATCGTTTAAATGAGAAATAAATAATAGTAGTAATAGTATGCTGCACTTTCAAAGAATAAATATTGACTCGTCAGATAGCCTTCTCGTTTACCCAAACGAGAGGGCTATCGTTCATTAGAAAAGAAAAAGTGTCTTTTTCCTAAAAGAAAGGAAGAAGACACTTTTTGGCTTTATTCTGCTGTGAGGGGGATCGTCAGCTTGCGATCATCGGTTTGATCGTCGAGCATTGAATCGACATATTGCTTCAAAAAGTAAGAATAGGTCGCTAACCACTGATACTCCTCGGAGTCTTTGATGGCAGCTATTTCCTCGACTGAGTAAGTATCATTGCCAGTAAAAAGGGCTGTGTTCAGCTTCGTGACAAACGTGCAAAGTTGTGTGATCTGGGATTCTGACAGTTCAGACACGGCGGACAATTGGTCACGGACCAGTTGGTCGGTATCATTTTCAAAAATACTTTTCTGGTAGTTTTGATAGTCCAGTAACTGTTCATCAGTTTGCTTCGTTTCAGCCGCCCAAGCATCGAGATCAATCTGCCGAGCTTCGTAGTCGATATCTTTGTCAGAAAGAGAAAGGACGCCGTAGCCTAATTCTGCTGTTGAATAAGACCCAGTGACTGCTTCATAAAGCGAATCATTCCCTTCGTTAATGTCTTGAATGTGGATATGACCAGAGAAAACGGCTGGCACGTTGAAGCGTTCCAACAAAGCGACAGTCTCAGAGGCGTTGTTGAGAACATAACCGTCTTGTAACAATTTATTATGACTGAACAAGTTATGGTGTAAAAAGACCAGTGGTACTTGCTCTGCTTCTTTTGTCAGGGTTAATTGCTCCTCCAACCAGGTTAGAGTAGCTGGTTTCAACTCACCATTCGTTGTAGGCTCATCCCAATTAACCTCAGAATCGTAGATACATGAATCTAGTAAAAAGAGGCGATACTTGTCATTTAACTGAATGCTGTAGCTAAGGGAAGACTTGTCGATACTGTTGGCTTTTTCGTAACCTTCAGCAAAAATCGTTTGAAAATCCTCAGGACTGATTTGATCGGCATAGTATTCCTTTTCACCTTGAAATGCTCGCGCCCAACCATTGTAAATCTCGTGGTTGCCAGGTAATGCTAAAACCATAATGCCAGCTTCTTGCAATGGTTCAAGCAATCTTGCCAACTCTTGAGCACTTGCTTTCTCGCCATTGAGCGTCATATCACCGGTCAAAATAATTCCCGTTGGTTTCTCCTTTAAGGCTTGAGCGGTGAAGGCCTCGATTGATTGTTCTTGATACATCATCTCTTTGCCAGCAGCTCCTTGCGTGAAGGTCTGAAAGGCTTCGCCATTATCATGAAGCGTGGAGGAAAGAAAATGAATATCACTTAAGAGCCAAAACTCACTGTTGCTTGCCTGTTGCAAAGGTGTATCGGCTTCATGCACCTTACGAAATTGAAAGAATAACAGGAAACAGGTGACAAAAAGTGTAAGAAGTGCCAATGGCCAAAACCATTTTTTGTGTGTACGAATCGCGATTCCCTCCTCGCTTGTTTTATTTATTATAGGAAGGAAAAGGAATCTTGTCACATAAAGGGTCTTTTTTTGAAAGATTTCTTGTTTTCATAGTTTTTCTTGTTAAGATAATTCCGAAAAAACTATAAGTGCTCTTATTTAGGTGCTTTTATGTGATAAAAATAACTAAAATAGAAAGAACATCATTTTTTGAAAATGAAAAGAAAACGCGGTGTTTTATTCAGAAACATTGATTTAACGGTCTTTAATTGTTCTGTTATTTATCGCTGAGATAAAGGAAGTGTTAGATTGAAACATTTTTGTAACATTTCCTTTATCTGTGTGTCATATCATTATGGTAGAATTCATTTGTCGTTAAATCGAACATTAAACTTTCTTAGACAAAATTAAGTTTTTATAAAGGCAGTTCATCTGTCAAATCAACCAGCTAGTCGGAGGAAAAACGAGTGAAGAATAGTTTGTTATCAGCATTAATGGTGTGTTCACTAACATTAACAGCAGTTGCAGCACCTGCATTAGCATTTGCAGATTCCATTGATGATCAAATCGAGCAGCAAGACCAAAAAATCAATTCTCTTAAAGGTCAGCAAGCTGACGCCCAATCACAAATCGATTCTCTAGAAGCAGAAATTGAAACAGTGAGTGCAAAAGTTGCTTCATTAGAAGCGAAACAAGTTGAGTTAGGTCAAGAAGCTGAGAAATTGCAAGACAAAATCGCAACATTGAAATTGCGTATTGCCAAACGTGAAGAAGCAATCCAAAAGCAAGCCCGTGATGTACAAGTTAACGGTCAAAGCACCAATTTCATTGATGCTGTTTTAGAAGCAGATTCTTTAACGGATGTTATCGGTCGCGTACAAGCGATGACAACGATCGTCAATGCAAACAATGATTTAGTTGAACAACAAAAACAAGACAAACAAGATGTTGAAGACAAAGTCAAAGAAAACGAAAGCAAGATCCAAGAAGTTGCTGCAAACCAAGCAGAACTTAGCCAACAAAAAGATGCCATTGCAGCAAAACAAGCTGATTTAAATGTCTTGAAAGCAAACTTAGCAGCAGAACAAGCAACTGCTGAAAAAGACAAAGATGCATTGAACAAGAAAAAACAAGAAGCGGAAGCTGAAAAAGCCCGTATCTTGAAAGAACAACAAGAAGCTGCTGCTGCTCAAAAAGCAGAAGAAGAAAGACAAGCTGCTGCTTTGAAAGAAGCACAAGAAGAAGCTGCTGCCCAATCAACAGAGAGCACGACAGAAAATACAGTTGCTTCTACTGAAACAGCAACAAGTAGTTCTTCAAGCAACACAAGCTCAAGTTCAAGCAATACTAGCAGTTCTAACAGCTCAAGTTCATCGAACACAAGCTCTTCGAACACTGGTTCAAGCAATTCAAGTTCAAGTAACTCAGGTTCAAACTCTTCATCAAACAATGATTCTACCGGAAGTACTTCTACAGGCGGCGGAAAAGATCATTCAAGCTCAGGGAACATGTATGCTTGGGGTCAATGTACTTGGTACGTGAAAAACCGTGCTCCTTGGGTAGGTACTTACTGGGGTAACGGGGCCCAATGGGGTGCGTCAGCTGCAGCTGATGGGTACACTGTCAATGGTACACCAGCAGCCGGTGCTGTTGTAGTCTTTGCCGCTGGTCAATCAGTTGGTGGCGTTTGGACTGCTGATCCAACTTATGGTCACGTAGCCTATGTTGAATCATACAACCCATCAAACAATACGATCACGATCTCTCAAGGCGGAATGGGCTTTGACAGTCCTGGTGGACCAAACACTGCAACATTGAGCGCATCTGGATATACTTACATCCATCGCTAATCAAATCAAAAGCAAAGCATCAACGCAATCGCGTTGATGCTTTTTTATTTGATCGATCGCTTTCTAAATCGGTCAGACAAGAGAATTACCCAGAGAGACAAGACAGGGTTCTCTCAAATCTTATCAAGATTCTATAGAAAATAGGAGGTTTCTCGTTCTACTATCAAATAGTGAGAAACGGTGAAAAGGTCGTTTTTGAAGTTACCATCAGTTCTTCCATTGCACGAGAAATCGCCGTATAGAGAATCCGCTGATCTTGATCGGTATGATAATTTTCTGCTGAAACATCATATAAAAGAACCTGCTTAAATTCCAATCCTTTGGCAAGATGAATCGGTAAAACCGTTCCATGAAATGACACGGCCTGTTTATCGAAGAATTGTTTAAGCTCTTCACTGGATCGACTATCTTTTGTGATGATCGTTACTGGCTGCTTAAGTTCCTTTACTATGTCTACCAAGGCAACGTCAGTCAGATTGGCATAAAACTGTGGCAACTTTCCTGCTGGTCGAACGGCAGAGATGTTTAAATTGGTTTCTTTTGGTAGCATTTGAGCAAATAACCGTGTGATTACACCGCTAGACCGATAACTCGTAGTCAGCTGATACGTTTCGAGGGATTTCGCCTGTTGTTGAAATATCGTTTGGATTTCTGATACGGTGATGGCACTTGTAAAAATCGCCTGTTGCTGATCCCCCACGAGGGTGAAAGCGGTCATAGGAAAAAGACATAATAGAAACTGCAGTTGTGCTGGCGTATAATCTTGGACTTCGTCGATAAAGAGATAGCGCAAAGCAGGGACAGGTTGTTTTTCGGCCACCAAATGACGTATCAGCAATAGACAAACAGTATAATCCAAACTATCTGTTGTTTGCGTCAAAGCGATCTGTCCATGAGTAAAATAGTCGGCACTGTCTGCTAACAATTGTTTCGTATCAAACCACGTAAGGTCGTTGATTTGTTTCGTAACTTTTGCATATTTTTTCTTTAGGAGGCGAAGGGCTGCTTTCTGAATCGTTTTTTCTGAATCATCTTTTAAAACTGTCCCTAAAAGGGATCGTTGTTCATCTTCAGTCAAAGAACGAACTTGGTCGTGAACATTCGCTGCTAAGGCATTTTTTTGCAATCGTTCCTCCCAAGCGTAAGCCAATTTCTTTTTGACAGCTTGGATGCGATCGCGCAAGGGTGCCTGTTTCGGTGTTTCTTGGAAGAAAGTGTCGATCGTTTCTTCAGAAAAAAGGACGACGTTTTTTCTTTTGATTGGTTTAAACTGAAGCACAAGTTCTTCTGGCAGCTGTTTGCTCAAGGATTGAAGAAAGCGGCTGAAGTCAGCACTGCGTAAAAGTTCGATTGCTTCACTGGGTGCTTGCTGGATGCGGTCAAAATAAGCCTCTTCCGATTCTAAGTCAACGCTAGGAAATGCTTGGCAAAACTGCCGCATGGTCAACGTCAATGGATTTTTTTCACCGAGGGAAGGCAGCACTTGCGAAATATAATCAATAAACCGCGAATTCGGGGAGAGGATCAAGACATTCTCTGCGGTCATCTCTTCACGAAAATGGTACAGCAAAAAGGCGATCCGCTGCATGACAGCAGAAGTTTTTCCGCTTCCAGCAACACCGTTGACCAGTAGGTTTTTATGCGCTAAGTCACGGATGATGACGTTTTGTTCGTGTTGGATCGAAGCAGTGATATCCTGCATTTTTTGGCTATTATTGGCTTCAAGGGCTGCCAGTAACACGTCATCTTGAATCGCCACTGAGGTATCAAAGGCTTGCTTCAATTGATCTTTTTCGATAATAAATTGACGGCGTTGTTCAAGAACGGCAGAAATCGTCTGATTGTTCACTTGATAAGAGACCGGACCCAAGCGTTTGGCATAGAACAATTCGGCAATTGGGGAGCGCCAATCATAGATCAGCCCTTCCTTATTTTCATTAACAAAACCATTGATCCCAATGTAAAAATCTTCTATCGTTTCCTCATCTTCAAATTGTAGGGAGATTTTACCAAAGTAGGGACTATCCAGAAGACGGTCGATGGCAGCTAATTCACGTTCAGCAGATTGAAGAGCGGCGTTCATTTGGTCGATCTCACGATTCTTACTTTCGATGGCAGCAAAAGTATCTAAACGGTCAGCAAAATTATCAAAGTTTAAGCGAATCTCTTCGCCGATGCTTTGCATCGCAAGGCGATCTTTTTTTCTGCCTTCAGTCAAGAAACTGTTCAGCACTGTCTTTCGTGTTAGCAATTGCTGGTACGTGTCTGCGAGATGCTTCTTTTCAGCCTTTAGGTTGTTCATTCAGACTCACATCCATTCTCCAAAGTAACTCAATTATACGGGCATCCACCAAAAATACTAGTCTATTTTTTTGACTCTGGATGCGGTATAATAATAGTGGGAAGAGGCATCTGATTGTTCCAATGTCATGGGAGCAAGCAGAATGCGTCTATTTTTTTGTTTTAAAAATGAGAAAAAGGGTCATTGCTTGTGTTTTTGAAGGGGCTGTTTATACTGAATATAGAGAAAAATACAAAGCGAAAAATCGTTGAGGGAGTGTCAACATGTCCAAACTATTGTCACCAGTGAAGCTAGCGAATTTAACATTGGCCAACCGCGTCGTTATGTCGCCGATGTGTATGTATGAAGTAAAAAAAGAAGACGGTGTTGCGGAGCCCTTTCATTTTGTTCACTATGGGGCACGAGCATTAAGCAAAGCCGGATTGATCATTATCGAAGCAACTGCCGTTGAACCAGACGGACGAATCACAAACAATGATCTAGGGTTATGGAATGAAGAACAGCAAACAGAACTGACGAAATTGGTGGAACTGCTGCATGGGTTCGATGCGCAAGTAGGCATCCAACTAAGCCATGCAGGACGAAAAGCAGTTGATGCCACCAATCCTTTGGCACCAAGTGCCGTTGCCTTTAACGAACGCTACCCGTTACCGTCAGAAATGACCCTGTCGGAAATCAAACGGGTGCAAGATAGTTTTGTTCAGGCTGCCCAACGAGCAGCCAAAGCGGGTGTCACGATGATCGAACTTCATGGGGCTCATGGCTACTTGATGGATCAATTTCTTTCCCCTCTCGTCAATCAACGCACCGACCTGTATGGTGGTTCCTTAGAGAATAGGTATCGCTTTGTAAAAGAAACGGTACAAGCAGTTCGGGCGGTCTTTTCTGGGGCATTGTGGATGCGCTTGTCACTGACAGACTATGAAGAACCAGGACGCCAAAATTCGTTGGAAGATTGGCAGCAAGTAGCCCAATGGCTTCAAGCAGATGGCATTGATTGTCTTGACTGCTCCACAGGCGGTGTGGTGGATAAAAAGCCTAATATTCCGATCTATGATGGCTACCAAGTGCCCTTTGCTGCAGCCATCAAGCAAGTGGTCGATATTCCCGTAGCAGCAGTCGGTTTATTGGATAATCCTGATCTTTGCGAATATCTTTTGCAAACCAATCAAGTGGATTTGGTTTTACAAGGGCGCGCATTGATCAGAAATGTCAACTGGTTGGCAGATGCAGCGGCTAAACTTCACGATAAGTCCTTTCAAGCGTACAATGATTCCTATCAACGTGGGGTGAAACGTTGATATATTTGATAAAAACATCTCCTAGAAGAAAATTCTTCTTAGGAGATTTTTTTATTCTGCTAGAATATTTTCAAACGAGTGATGAAAGAGCAATAAGCAAAGCCAGAAACAAGTGTCTTACTTGTTTCTGGCTTTTTTTACATAGAAAAAGCATTATCCTGAGGAATCTTTCTGCTTCATGCTACACTAAAAAAGAAACGGAGGGAAATCAAGATGTTGACAACAGATCAGTTCTTTCACGGCCACGACAAGCAGACCGCTTTTTTTGAAGGCTGGTACCATAAACACCAAATCGGTGAAGAAGTCTATGCTTTTATTCCTGGTTTTTCGATTCAAAAAGACGGGACCAAAGAAGTATTCATTCAAGTGATCAATCATGAGGGTGCGCATTACTTTTCCTTTCCAGAAACTGACTTTCAAGTGTCAGAAGAGGAGCGTAAAGTAACGATTGGTGACAATATCTTTAGTGAAGCAGGCATCCAAGTCTCTTTAAAAAATAACGAACTTCAAGTACAAGGGTCAGTAAAGTATAACGACCACAAACCGATTCAGCGGACACGTTATGCGCCGAGTATCATGGGTCCTTTTTCGTATCTGTCATTTATGGAGTGTTATCACGGGGTCTTGAGCATGAGTCATACCTTAGAAGGTACGCTGTACTGGAACGAAGAACCAATCGATTTTACGAACGGGATCGGTTATTTGGAAAAAGATTGGGGAACCTCCTTTCCAGCAGCTTATATTTGGGTTCAGTGCAACAGCTTTGATGCGCCAGATGTTCGGTTCTTTTTCTCCGCAGCCGACATTCCCTTTGCTGGTTTTGCTTTTTTGGGAACGATTTGTGTTCTGCAAGTCGGCAGCCAAGAATATCGTTTTGCTACTTATCATGGTGCAAAGATTCATGATGTCAAACGCACGGAAGACCGTTTAGTGATCCATCTCAAACAAAAACAATGGTCCTTAACGATCGAAGTTTTGACGAAAGAAGGGCATTCTTTGAGGGCACCTTCTATTGGGCAAATGAATCGGATCATTCGCGAAAGTGCCAGTACGGAAATCACCTTGACCCTTTTAGAAAATGGGCAGGAGATCTTAAGGCAGACAGGGATGTCGGCTGGTTTTGAAGAAGTTGCGAATTTGCGAGGATTTCACTATTAAAAAAAGCAGAAAAATTCGTTTCTTTTGATATACTAGTAGATAGTTACTACGAAAACACGTATATTTGGAGGGAAATGGATGAAAAAAATAACGAATGAGACACTGTTTGAACTGAAAACGATTGCGCAGCCTGCAGTGGGGCAAAATCAGGTTTTTTACTTGGAAACGGTAGTCAACCCAGAGACCAACACGTATGATTCAGCGATTTATAGTATTGACGCAAAGACCAAACAACGGCGTGAGTGGGGCACCGAAGCGACGACCCACAACAGTCTAAAGGTCTCGCCAGATGAGCAATGGCTCAGTTTTGTGACGACCGATCCAAAGAAAGGTGAAAGTACGTTATGGACGATGTCGGTGTCCGGCGGCAAGCCCCAAGCACTTGTGACTGAAAAAGGTCTGGGCGACTATTTTTGGAAGCAAGACGCAACGGCTATCTATTACCAGCTGGCACAAGAGGAGACGGTTTCAGAGAATCAAGACGACAAAGAAAAGACGGACAAGCAAAAGGAATTTCCACAAGTAAAAGCTACTACGAAGGTCAATTATTTGGCGGATGGCGTCGGCTTTTTAAAAGAAAAAAAACATTCGATCATCAAAAAAACGATCGCGACACAAGAAACGGAACTGATTTTTGAGCATAAGTATCCCTTTGTGTTCTCTGGCTTAGCGGATGATCAAGAGACTTTGTTTCTCACTTTTGACAAAGAGGAAGAAGACGAGTGGGACTATGGATCGAAGGTTTGTCTCCTAAATAGCCAGACGAAAAAGACAGAAAGTTTAGAAAACATTCTGCCAGAAGGATCGTATACTTTTGCTGCAGCGCGCAATGATCAGCTGCTATTATTAGGCAATGACCTCTCTTACGGATTTGTGACCTTGGATGATTTATTTTTGATCGATTTAAAAACGAAAGCAGTCAAAAATCTTTCCAAGGAGTTAGATGTTGCTTTTGGCAATGCGATCATCAGTGATTTTCAACAAAAAAATCGCGGCGTAGCGATCACCTGGTTGACGGATGACACATTCCTTGTACCCGTAACGGAGCATGGCAAGCTACAATTGTACCGCGCCTCGATCCAAGGAGAATGGACCAAACTGCTTGATGAAAAAATGGATATCCTTGATGCGGCGATCTATTCGGAATCCAAACTTGCTGTTGCTTATGCGACCACAACGATCCCTAGTCGCTTAGGCTTGATTGACTTAGCAAGTGGCGAAGTAACTGATCTATACGATCCCAACCAAGCAATTATGTCACAGTTAGCGATCAGTAAACCCGAAGCGTTTTGGTACGAAGGAGCAGATGGTTGGCAAATTCAAGGCTGGTATTTGCCCCCGACCGAAACACAAGAAAGTCATCCAGCAATTTTGTACATCCATGGCGGTCCGCAAGTCTGCTACGGCGAAACATTTTTCCACGAGATGCAAGTCCATGCCGCTAACGGCTATGGGGTCATCTTGTTGAACCCTCGTGGCGGGCAAGGGTACGGTCAGGCGTTTGTCAAATCGATTTTAGGTGATTATGGCAATAAAGATTATCAGGACTTGCTGTTGGGGGTTGATGCCGTGGTGGCAAACCATCCAGAAATCGATACGAACACGATCCATGTAGCTGGTGGCAGCTATGGTGGCTTTATGACCAACTGGATCGTTGGTCATACCGATCGTTTTTGTGCGGCAGTTACGCAACGCTCGATCTCAAATTGGATCAGCTTTTATGGGACGAGCGACATTGGACCTGCCTTTGTCAAATTCCAATTGTTGCGGGAACTTGATGGGACCGAAGGACTTTGGAAGATGTCGCCTTTGGCCTATGCCAGCCAAGTCAAGACACCTACGCTAGTCCTCCATGGGGAAAATGATTTGCGATGTCCGCAAGAACAAGGACAGCAGTTTTACATGGCGTTGCAGCGTAAAGGCGTCGATACGAAGCTGATGCTGTTTCCTCAATCCTCTCATGGTTTATCACGCAATGGCTTGCCGAACTTGCGGATAGAACGCTTGCAAGCGATCAGTGAATGGCTTGCATCACATGAGAACAAATCAGTAAATTAACCGAAAGAAATCACCTGATAAAGGATCACGACGTGGGCTGCTTGAAAAGCCCGACCAGTGATTCCTTAAAGATCAGGTGGTTTTTTTGCGCGATCAAAAGCTACAGGTTCCTGTTACCTTGCCGCCAATGACAGCAACGATTGAAAACAAATTCATATGACGTTTTCTTCACTTGTTAAATAACAAAAAGAAGAAATAGTTTTGCTTGCTTCCTATGTTTGAGTGTGATATGATACAAAACGTAATTGTTACACTTTAACCTTTTTTGGTGTGACGCAAGAGAAAGGAGCTGGTTATTATGAGAAACAATATTATTTTGGCATGTGTGGAGACAGGGGAAAGACTTTATTTGACTAATAAGAACCAGCGCAATACGCCGGAACGTTTAGAATTAAAAAAATATTCACCAAAGTTGCGGCGCAGAGCGATTTTTCGTGAAATCAAGAAATAGGAAGGACAATAACTGAATGGCAAAAAAATCAAAAATGGCAAAATACAACAAGCAAGTACAACTGATCGAACAATACCGAGCAGTGCGTCAAGAATTAAAAGCGCAAGGAGATACCCAAGCATTGGCCAAACTACCGAAGGATTCGAATCCGACTCGTTTGAAGAAACGGGATATGATCGATGGTCGTCCTCGGGGCTACATGAATAAATTCGGCATGTCACGGATCAATTTCCGTAAGCATGCACACCTCGGAGAAATTCCCGGCGTTACAAAAGCAAGCTGGTAACAGAAAGGAGTCAACATGGAAAAAACGGACTTGTCTAGTGCGTATCGACGTTTAAAGAGCCCGAACATCAAAACAAGGAAACGCGCATTAAAAATCATTCATGAATTTAAACGAAACAAACGAAAAAATGCATTGCAGCTGCGTGCATAATGAAAAAGTGAAAGAAAGTTGGAATGACATGGCAGTACCTGCAAGAAAAACATCAAAAGCAAAAAAGAATAAGCGTCGGACCCACCATGGCGTCAAATCCCCAGCGATTTCGTTTGATGGGACAACAGGAACCTTCAAGCGCAGCCACCATGTATCTTTAGCAGAATACAAAGCACAGCACCCAATCGAAAAGAATTAACGCCGTCTTATGACGCCGTCCAGAAAGCAGGGGGAAAATGGAGATCATCTATCCGTCATTGATTGAAGAAGCCTACCGTCACAGTAAAAAATTTCATCCAGAGATCACCAAAGAGGCCATCTATCGCCATTTTTACGAAGCTGGTTTAATCAAAGAAAATGGCGATCCAACGGAAAAAGCCTTGTCAGAAGGGGTCGTTAAAGATTATACTGAGGACTGGGATCTTACCTTTGAAGAATTTTTGATGATCTACCCCGTGTTTCGTTCTTTTGACCCAAAGCATTTCAAGAAGATCGATCATTTTTGGGAAATGGATTTGGCTTTGCAAGAACAAATTCTTGACCAATGGGAACGAGAAACCTTCACAGAGGAAGAGATCATTGATCTGACTGCTTTTTTTGAAGAGCGATTACCTTCTAAAAAGAAACAGTGAATGAACAGTGAAAGGCGTACATGTGATGAAAAAGACGATCCAGCCATTTTTAAAACTTTTAAAGCCCTATGATTATCTATTGTTTGTTCTATTAGTTGTTGGCTCTTTTTTACCGCTTTTTCTATTTGAAGCGCAAGCCCAAAGTGATACTGGGGATCGTTATGCGATCGTGCGAATCAATGGGGAAGAAGTTGACCGTTTTAACTTGGAAGAAATCGATGCGATGGAAAAAACGTATTATCCAGCAGAAGGTCAGTACAATATCGTCGAGATCAAAGATGGTGCGATCCGAGTGCGTGAAGACAATAGCCCGGACCAAATTGCTGTCAAAACCAGCTGGATCTATCGCAATGGACAGACGAGCATTTGCCTGCCTCATAAGCTAGTGATCGAGATCAAGCAAGCTGGTGCTTCTGACTATTTGATTTATTAATCGAACTTTGTGGTAGTTGGAAACTACACTATTTTGTGTTGGTGGGAAATCGTTGGATTTTCTACTGACACTTTTTTATTGAAACTAGAAAATAAGTGCGTCTAACTGGAGACAATCTGTTGATCAAACTCAGTCTCATTTGATAAGAAACGAGGAGCATATGAAAAAGATAAGTTTCTGTAAACATCCTTCAAACCAAAGCTATGTCAATAATGCTGTATTGCCAGAAATGGGGAACGGTGAAGGGGAGAAGAAAGGATCGTTCCGTTTGTTCAACAAATTTTCTTCTAAACCTAGAAAAACAGTTCAGCATTACGAAGCATTGGTTGCGTCTAAATCGCTTGTCCAATAAAGAGGAACGAAAACCCTAAAAATCCTTTTTTATGAAGGGCTATAAGTTGAAGATTTTTTTTATTTGCGATAGGCTATTAGTAAAGCATTCGGGAGATGAAAACACATGAAATTTAAATTGAATCTAAAAGAAAAAGTAACGGAAGTTGCAGAGCATGTCTATGATGTGGTGAAAAAGGAAGATTATGCGATTCGTGTGGCTCCAAAAGGAATCAAAGTAACGAAACAGCGCAAGACGAAAGACACGATCAAATGGCGTTCAAAGAATCACTAATATCCTCTTCAACAATAAATAGTTTTTAATGAGTAGAAGAAAATGAGAAAAAAGCATGATGCAAGCATCAATGCTTTTTTTTGTTGCCTGAAATAGAAAACCAGCAAGCAGCAGGAGTTAAATGGTTTGATTAATTAATCGTTCAGGTCGTCTATAGAATGTTATGTTATATTATTATTAATCGGTTTTTTTCGATTTCATTAAAATTGTCTTAAAAATATATTTTTTTAATTATTTAAGGCTCTTTTAGACGAAAATAATCTGATATGTTAAACGAAATAGGTGGGTTATTTATACAAATTATAAGTTTTATATTGAGTATCTGTTATCATATGGTACTATTGATTTATATCTTAAGCGCTTTCATAGGTGAGAGAGGCTTTTCTATCGTCAGTTGAGGACTAAAAGAAGAGCTAAAAGTTCTTGCTTCATCCTCGCTTGGGTAGATTATTGATCAAAAGAAAGAGGATGACAGGTAATCACATACTTCGGCATCCTGATAAACAGAAGAATCAGGAGAAAAAGGCAATAACGTTCTAATCTCTATCGTTTAAGAGCGTGCATTGCAAAGCTAGAAGTAGATTGGAAGCAAATGAAGCAAGTAATGAATAATAGTTAAACGTTTACGTATTACTTACGTAAACGTTTAACTAAAAGTGATTTTTTAAGTCCTTAAGGAAAGTACCTCCATTTCCATAAGAAAAATAAAAGACAAAAATATAAATGAGGAGTGTTTTGTATGAAAAAAAGCAAAATAGTAAGGTCGGTCTGTTTGTTCTCAAGTTTATTCCTTTTAGGAGCTTGTAGTAATTCCAATGATCCAGATACCACAGAATCTGGAAACCATGTTACATCTGATGAAGAAGGGGATTTGGCATGGCAAGAAGAGGAGATCGATCTGGTTTTTGCCAGCCGCTATTATGGGGAAGAAAATAGCGAAAATCCAATGTGGTTAAATATTGAGAAATTTATGGAGAAGTATCCAAATATCAACGTTATTCGCGATGCGCAATTTGCCAATGGCGAGAATGGAAACTTTGAACAATTGGAAATGCTGAATGCTCGTGCGCAAGACAATGACTTACCAGACATTTACTTTTCGCCGATGTCTGCTGAAGTTTATGATCGTGAGTTTACGCTTGATTTAACACCTTATTTAGAAGCAGATGATGAAGCGCAATGGATCTCTGATAATGCGATGGAGTTTTTACGTACCCATGATGGTGAAGAAATCTATGGCTTGGCTTGGCAGTCTGTTTCCCAATATGTATTAGTGAATACACGTCTTTTGAGAGAAAATAATCTCTCGATTCCAGATTATAACTGGAGTTATGAAGAGTATGAAGAGCTTCGAAGTGAAATTGCAGTTTTGACAGCCAATAGCCCGATCTTTCCCGGCGTTGTTGGGTTTGGGGAAATAGGACCTAATTATTTTGATGATATTCCCAATGGGTGGAAAGGGTTCAATATTGAAACAGAACGATGGGATTTAGCTAGTGCGACAAACTTTGGCGAGTACTATGAGCGATTTGCCCGTGAAGCGATCGAAGGATTGCATTTTTATGATCTCAGTGAAGAAGAACGAGTTGCAAAAGTCGGCAACTTGAGTTGGGCATTTGGTGATGGCTTGCAAGTCTTAGAAAGTGGTTGGTTGTGGGCATTAAGCGGCGATGTCTCTGAATTGATTGAAACACGAGACATGGAGATCGATATTTATCCAATGCCAACTGCTCCTCGTGGCGAAACATACATTCCTGGTTACTATGATACTTTTAGTATCTCTAGTCAGTTAGAAGATGATCCGGTGAAGGCTCAGGCGGCGTTTGAGCTGTTGAAGTGGCTAACTTATGGCGAGGAAGGCTTACTTTCAAGATGGGCCTTGATCGATGAATACTCAGGTCTTCCAGAAGATGCACCATTACGAGCTGAGGATCGTTTGATGGACTTCATTCAAGGATGGCCAATTACGACTAATCCAACGGTGTTAGCGAATCATCCATTGGTAAAAGGGTTCGATGAAGAGAGTGGATTAGCTAACTACAATTTCGCCGCTTTTAAAGAAGAAGCCTTCCAGCAACAATTATCTAACCCTGTCGCTTATCCGAGACAAATGCCTGGTTTCTCTAATGTCCAAGGGGATGTTGATCCTTGGGAAATCATGCATCAAATCAAGGATGAAGGAGTTCGCTATAGTGACATCGCTAGCGAATGGGACCGCAGAATCAATGAACAGATCGAAGAATACTTACGACAATACAATCGTTGATCACTTCCATCAGTACCTACCTTGTTATGGTCATTTGAACCATAACAAGGTTTCCTTACATCAAAAAATGAGTGATAGGTTGGGATTCTATGACAAAGAAAAAAAGAAGTATGTTTCAAATAGCCTGGTCAATCGGCATCACAACAGTGATCGTATTGGCATCCGTTCTTTTTTCGAGAAATGATACCGAACAAGAAAAGGAAGTAAGTCGGAGTGATCTAAGGAGTACGGAAGAATTAATGGCTTTTTCCCACGAAGCAGATCATTACTATGCGGTAGCGATGGAACGATTACGAGAAGGGCTTGAAATACCTACTGAGGAGTCAGTTAACTTAGCGCAAGAGCGCCTGGGTGGTGAATTGGTGCCTCCTTCTCAGAGTAAGAACTATGAGGGATATGTCACGAATCTTCAAGCTGGAGATAAAATCGAGTTGACCATCAATGCGCCTGTTGGGGGTTTGTATGAGGTTTGGCTGGATTACCGTGTAGAAGAGCAGACATTTTTAAACCCAGAACTGTCCTTCGAAATCAACGATACGACTCAGTTTAATGAGATGAACGCCTTAACGTTGCCCTTGCAATGGCAACAAGCGCACGAGGAATCTGCAATTCAATTTGATCGTTATGGCGATCAGCTTCAGGTGCGATCAGAGCTAGCTGGGGAATGGGACCAACAACCATTGAAAGACCCAAATCATTTCTTTGCTGATCCGTTGAAGTTTGAACTAGCAGAAGGTGAGAACACGCTTTCCTTCGAATTGATTGAAGGAGCTATTTTACTAGGAGATATCATTATCAAGAACACGCAACGATCCATCCTTTCCTATGAGGAATATCTTGTCGTGCACGAAGGCGCATCAAAACAAAATGATCAACAATTATTGACGATCGAGACAGAAAATCCTGTGACTAAAAGTCGAAGAAGTATCCGCGGTCAATATCTTCGTAACCCAGCATTAAGTCCCTATGACTATCAAACCCGATTATTGAATGTTTTAGATGGTGCTTCTTTTTCTGAGCCTGGGGACCAAGTGTCGTATGTTTTGACTGTGGAAGAGAGTGGCTTTTACCAAATCACCTTCAAATACTTACAAAACATGAATAACGGAATGCCTGCTAGAAGACGAATCGAGTTAAATGGCGAAGTTCCGTTTGAAGAATTGAGTACTTATTCCTTTGATTATTCAAATAAGTGGATCCATGAAACACTGAGTGATGATGAGGGAAACGCCTTTTTATTTTATTTAGAAGAGGGACAACATACGCTATCGCTTGTCATTGACAGCACGCTTGTTGCAGCACCATACCATGAATTGTTGGCATTACTGGCAAAGATGGATGGCATCGGTGCGGAAGTGGTGCGCTTGACGGGTGGATTGGTTGATCGTCAGAGAGACTGGCGGATCGAAACCTATTTCCCAGAACTCAAAACATCATTAGCAGAGATCCTAGATGGATTGAACGCACAAAGAGAAGTGTTGATCGATTTATTAGGCAATGAAAAATTACCGATTTTGACAGAATTAGCGGTTGCAATCGCTATGGTCGAGAGTTTCTATGAACAGCCGGATACATTGCCTCATTATTTAACCCGTTTTAATCAAGGCTACTCCTCGGCCTACGGAAGGATCCAATCTGTCTTACCAACTTTAATTGCTAGTCCCTTATCAATGGATCGAATTTTTATCCATGATGCGAATGTCGAACTGCCAAGGGAGCGAGTAGGGATTTTTACCACAGCTTTGGAAAGCGTAAAGGCATTTGCTTATACGTTTATCAATCCAAGATATCGTCAAATAAATGAAACTGAGGGAGAAGCGATAGAGGTTTGGGTCAATCAATCGCGTTTAAATTTAGAGATCATTCAGCGACTTGTTGATGAAGAATTTACACCTAAAACGGGCATCCAAGTGAATTTATCCTTGTTGCCTGATGAACAACGAATCATCTTAAACAATGCTGCAGGAAGTGTGCCGGATGCGGCCTTAAGTGTCAGTCATGGGATGCCTTTTGAGTTGGGACTGCGAGGAATCATCGAAGATCTAAGTGAGCTGGAAGGATTTGAGCAGCTTACCGCTGAATACAACCCAAATTCCTTTACGCAATATATCTATGACGAAGGAGTCTATGCGATTCCAGAAACACAGACAGTCAAGTTACTTTATTACCGTAAGGATCTGTTGGAGATGATCGGAGAAGAACCACCGCAAACATGGGAAGAAATGATCAGCATCATTCCATTATTACAAAGATACGATATGAATATTTATATCCCTTTAGGATCCGACAGTTCACATAAAGGATTCGACACGACCACGCCGTTTATTTATCAGTATGGCGGGCGGTTGTTCGATGACACTGGGAGTCAGACGGAGATTCATTTAGGTGGTTCCTATGAAGCGTTTGATTTTATGACCAGTCTTTTTACAGTCTACAACATGCCCTTGACTACTGCGCAATTCTATCAGAGTTTTCGTGATGGGAAAACTCCTATTGGGATCGGCGATGCTAATCTCTATGTGCAATTGAAGCATGCAGCGCCTGAAATTGCCGGTCAGTGGGGGATGATCCCAATTCCTGGGATCGAAAATGACAGTGGAGAGATCGAACGATGGGATCCTACCTATGGTTCTGCGTCGATTATTTTTAGCGATAGTGAGAAAAAAGCAGGAAGCTGGTCTTTCTTACAATGGTGGAACAGTAGCCAAACACAGGCGACGTTCTCCTATGATCTGCAGGCGACTCTGGGACACCAGTTTCTCTATTTGCCAGCCAACCTAGAAGGATTCAAAGCAAGTGCTTGGCCGCAAGAATCAAAGCAAGTGATTTTAGAGCAATGGCAATGGATTCAAACAACAGGGAGAGTTCCCGGTGATTATATTGTAGAAAGAGAGCTTAGCAATGCTTGGAACAAAGTAGTTCTCGATGGAGAGAATCCGCGGATCGCCATCGATCATGCGGTCAGGATAATCGACAAAGAGTTGGAAAGAAAATTGAGGGAGTTTGGGTATATCCAAGAAGACGTCTTGGTTCGGCCTTTTAATGTTCCCGTACTAGAAACAATTGAAAGGTGGATACCAAGTCATGATGGGGATAACTAAATCAAATCAAAAGACAGCCAAAAAAGAGTATCGCTGGCTAGATCGTCTACTGAATTCATCGTTTCTCTTTCTTTCGCCTTATGCGCTATTATTTGGCTTGTTAATTTTATTGCCAGTCATCGTCGCATTTCTTTTGTCCTTTACCTATTTCAATACTGTTCAATTTCCAGAATTCATCGGGTTTCAAAATTACATTGATTTGATTATGGGAGATACGATTTTTTTACAAAATGCGCTGATGAATACGATTTTGTATGGTGTGATTGTTGGGCCTGTCGGCTATATGCTCGCTTTTTTTCTCGCCTGGAATATTTCGCAAGTTACCCATCGAATGCGGACCATTTATACAGTGATCATTTACTCACCTTCGATTACAGGCTCCATCATGATGGGGACAGTTTGGCGGGTTTTATTCAGTGGTGATGAGACCGGCTACTTGAATCATTGGCTCTTAGAGTGGGGCATCGTGCGAGAGCCGATTCAATTTTTACAACAGCCAACGATTTTATTTGTCATTATGATTTTTATCGGGATCTGGAGTAGCATGGGGGTCGGCTTTTTAGCTATGCTAGGCGGGTTATTGAATATCGATCGCTCACTTTATGAAGCAGGAAGTATTGATGGAGTGAAAAATAGATGGCAGGAAGTCTTCTTTATTACCATTCCTTCCATGAAGCCACAAATGCTATTTGGCGCAGTCATGGCCATCGTTGGCACGTTTAACACAGCTGGTTTGGCGGCAGCTTTGAGTGGTGGCAATCCACCACCTCAATATTCCGGCTGGTTGATCGTCGATCATGCCCAAGATTTTGGCTTTACCCGGTATGAGTTAGGCTATGCCTCAGCGGTTACAGTTGTGCTATTACTTATTGTGATTCTATTTAATCGTGTCAGCTATAAGCTGTTTAGTGAAAACTAAAATTATTATTTAGAGAGTGGTGAAAAGATGTCCCGTCCCGTCAAAGTGAATCCGCAGCGATTTCATAAGGATCAACTAAAAATACATGTACTTTTGGTCTTCGTCTCATTGATCATGGGGTTACCAGTGATCTTTATTGTGAATCATGCATTTAAACCTTTTACCGAGTTATTTGCTTATCCGCCGACTTTTTTTGTTCGGCAACCCACATTAGAAAACTTTCAACTACTGACCAATTTTTCCAATCAGTCAGGCATACCAATGAGCCGCTATTTATTCAATAGTTTATTCGTAGCGTTCACGTTGATTGTCTTGACGTTGTTGATCAGTTCCTCTGCTGCCTTTGCATTGTCTAAACTGCATTTTAAAGGTAAGGAGACCTTCAATAAAATCAATACTTTGGCGCTGATGTTCGTTCCGGTTGCGGTGGCGATCCCCCGATTTCTGATCATTGTCCAATTGGGCTTATACAACTCGATTTGGGCACATATTATCCCAATGTTGGCAATGCCTGTCGGCTTGTTTTTATTGAAGCAATTTATCGATCAGATCCCAGATTCTTTGATCGAAGCAGCTAAAATGGATGGAGCAAGCTTCGCCCGAATTTATTGGAGTATTATCATGCCGATGATCAAACCAGCACTGATCACTGTTTCGTTGTTGACGTTTCAGTCCGTATGGGGCAACGTAGAAGCTTCAGCGATTTTTATGGATAGTGAAACTATCCGTACGCTTCCGTTTTATATGTCGACCCTATCTTCGCAAACGGGAAATGTCGTCGCAAGTGCGGGTGTCGAAGCGGTTGGTGGACTGATTATGTTTGTCCCTAATTTATTGTTGTTTATCATTTTACAAAATAAAGTCATGAATTCAATGGCGCATACGGGGATCAAGTGATATGAAAAAGATGACGATGCTTATTTTATTTGTTATGGTCTTCGCAACTATTTTACCGAATAAAGCCGTTGCCCAAGAGGTTCCATATTTTACTTTTACGACGGATAGTGAAAATTATTTTTTGCGGACCCAAACAGCCTATACACCTGCAAAAGAAATCACAGCGTTTGATGGTCATTCATTTGTCGAACCAAATCATGTTTTTGTTGATAATGAAGACAATGTTTATATTTCTGATACGGGGCTGAATCAAGTCATCATTCTTGATAAAACGTTGTCCTATCAAGGATTTCTAGAGAGTGAAGAATTAGTGGAAGTACATAGTACTTTCGTGACAGAAGATATTATTTATGCAGTAGATACGAGCCAAAATAAAATTTTCTCATATGACAAAGAGAGCCATGAATTATTACAAGAAATTGGTACGCCAGATGCACCTGTATTCAATGAAGGCTATCCTTTCTTACCAACGCATCTTGCGGTGGATATGAGGGGGAACATCTATGTTCGAAGTTCTGAATCAAGTAATGGCTTGATTATGCTGAATCGTGCAGGAGAGTTCGTGACTTTTTTTGGTGCCAATCCCTTAAATGTCCCCCTCTTAGATCAAATCCGTTCCTTCTTTTTAACAGAAACGCAGCAACAAGCGATGGAAACTGTCTTTCCAAACATTATCGCGGATGTGAGTATTGACCAAAAAGGATTTGTTTACACGGTGACCTCTTCGTTGGCAAATGGTGCGATCAAAAAGTTTAACGTTGCAGGGACCAATTATTTTCCAGACAACTTGTTAGGTGAGTTTAATATGGAAAGTATTTGGGTCGGTCAGCAGGACAGTGTTTATGCAGTTTCTTCAGATGGTTGGATCTATGAGTACGATTCTCAAGGGCAGTTGCTCTTCGTATTTGGAGGGAATGATGTGATCTCTAGTCGTTTCGGGATTTTAAGCCGACCTACGAGTATTGCAGCAACGTCCGAAAATGAGCTGATCGTCGTCGATCAAGGAGCCGCTTCGCTAGTGAAGTATGAACGCACTCGTTTCACCGAAGCGGTCCATCAAGCCATGAGTAGTTATCAACAAGGAGAGTACCGAGTCAGTCAAGAACTTTGGGAATATACCTTGAATTATAATTCAGTGTTTGATAATGCACGGATCGGATTGGGTAACGCTTACTTGCGAGAAGGTGAAGCACAGTTGGCGTACCAAGAATTTATGAGTGCTGAGTTTAAACCAGGAATATCAGCGGCTTTTTGGGAGATTCGGCAAGACTGGTTGAGTGCCAATTTAAATACGTTGTTTGTCTTGATGATAGTTGGATTGATATTGTGGAGTTTATGGCGATTGGTGAAGAAATTTAGTCGGCGTTCTATTTCACTCACTCATAAGCTTCAATGGCTGAAAAAGTATAAATTCGTCGATAATTTTTTGTTTATTTTCGAGTTTCATCAAGCAATTTTTGATGGGATCTATACGATCAAGCGTCGCAAACGGGTATCCGTGTTCTTCTCTATGATTCTCTTTCTTCTCTACATCGGTTTGTTTCTCATGTACCATCAATGGACGAATGTGATCTTTGTAGCAGATAATCCTTATCTTTTGTATGAGCTAGCAACCTTCATTTTTGTCGTCTTGTTATGGATGGTATCGAATTACTTGATTTGCTCGATCAATGATGGGGAAGGCACGTTTCTTCAAAGTGTCAATGGGACAGCTTATGCGATGACACCAATATTGTTTGTTTTCCCAGTGGTGATTTTGCTGAGTAATGGTCTCACTTTAGAACAAAGCGTCTTTTTTTATCTCCCACAAGCGATTGCAGGTCTTTGGGTCTTATTTTTACAATTTTTTGTGATCAAAGATCTACACAACTATGAAGTTGGCGAGACCTTTACGATTATCTTCAAAAGTATTTTTACCATGTTGATTATTGGATTGTGTGTGTTTGTCCTTTATACATTAGGCAGCCAGCTAATCAACTTTATTCTAGACGTGATAACTGAGGTGAGTGCCCGATGAATAAGAAATGGCTGACTTATATACTATTTTTACCAGTGATTGTTTTACTGGGATTTTGGTTGTTCGATTCGCAAGAGGTAAGACCTACGATCGAGCCGCTGATGAATGATTTTCAGGCGGTGACTGTCAATACCGCAGCAAACGTTTCTGAGGGGAGGTATGAGGCACCATCAGAAATTCCAGACACTTTTCGATTAGCGGCTGAAAATGAACAACTCGTGTTGTATGTCGAGGAGGAGACGGCAGCAATTCTTGTCTTTGATAAGGTGAATGGTGAGCAGTGGGCGTCTTATGATTACCAAGCAGACTATGTTGAGATGCAGTATAGTCAAGAAATCATCAATTATATCAAGTCCGGTGTTTCGATCGTTACCTATGACCGAGCCACACCGGGACGGCGTACCCTGATGGACTCAGGGGTCACGAGGGAATACCAATTTCATGAGGATGGCTTTGTTGTTGCAATTGATTTTACTTCACAAAAGATTCGTTTTGAAATGAGAGTCACTATTCAAGGCGGGGATCTTCTTGTTCATATTCCGAAGGAGAGTATTGAAGAATACAATGAAAACCTTTGGCAGCCGGGAAACAATAATATTTCATTGAACCAATTGATCATGTATCCTTTTTTTGCTAGTACAGAAGGGGAAGAAACGGGGTATTTGGTCATACCCGATGGTCCTGGAGCAACCATTCGCCTTGATGAGACACCGCGGTCATTGGTGGGGTATTCGGCACCAGTCTATGGTTTAGATCAAGGATATGAGGACAATCCTCGAGGCGGTGCCTATCCTTCAAAACCAATTGAACTTTTGACATTGCCTCTTTATGGTGTGATCAAAGAAGAGAATAGTGCCGGTGTTTTAGTCATTTCTGAAAACGGAGAAAGCTATGCCACGTATAACTATCGACCCAAAAATACGGATACACATTTCTATCAATCTTATTTTACTTATACGTATCGAACCGCCTATTCTCAATTTCAAAGTCGGATCAATGAAGATCAGCATATCCTAGGTTTTCAAGAACTTCCCAACGAGTATGATGTCGTGCAACGCTATGTTTTCTTGCGAGAAGATGAGGCAAATTATGTTGGGCTGGCAAAGAGTTATCGCAGCTTTATTGAACAGCTTGGAAAAACCAAAGATAAAGAAACGCCCGAACAATCGCTGCCTTTAAAAATCGATTTTTTGATGAATGAAGTAAAGATGGGGAATTTGGGGATTGAGGAAGTAACCTTGACAGATCCTCTTCAAGCAAAAGCTATCACGGAACAATTACTAGAAAATGGCATCGAGCAATTAACCGTCACTGCCAAAGCGTTTCTGCAAGACCGTTGGACGTATGGCATTGGCCCACAAAAAAATCTGAACAATGACGATGATTTCCAAGCGTTACTGGCTTACTTTCATGAACACGAGGTAGATTTCAATTTTTACGTCGACTATACAAAAACGTATCACAATGCAAGCAATCAGCAAACATACAAATTAAATCGGAATGACTTTCAATTTTTTGATCCTGAAAAGGCAACCCTCAATTATATGAACAGTCCGTACTTCTATGCTTCATCTTTAGAAAATGATTTAACGACACTCGCTGATCTTGCGGGAGTAAGTCTGGCTTTGGCTGGTTTTGATCACAATGTATTTACTTTTTTTGAAGAACGTCAGATCCATAGTAGTCTTGTGGCGATGACCAGTGTCAAACAGCTGCTTGAGCGGTTGGAAGCAGCTGAAATAGCAACGAATATCTATCAACCAAATGCGTATCTTTTCCCTTATCTTGATGAGTATTATGATACACCCATCTACTCTTCCGGTTTTGTGTTTATTGATGAAACGATTCCTTTATTGCAGCTGATTTTAAGTGGCCAAGTAGAGATGTATTCTACGTATCTTAATAGTGTTTCCCATGATCAAGATACTCTTTTGCGGCTGATCGAATTTGGTGTGTATCCCACATTTGTCTTGACGGGAGAGCCTGCATACAAAATGAAAAATACTGGGGCGAGTGCGATCACTGTTTCGGAATATGAGTATTTATCAGAGCGAATCATGTTTTATTATGAAGCGATGGATGAAGCTTTGTCAGTTGTCAGAGGGAGTGAGATGGTCGATCATCAACTCTTAGCCGACGGAGTCGTTCAAGTAACCTATGCAAATCAAAAGACACTAACAATCAACTATAATGAGACAACCTTTGAAACAGGAGAAGTCATAGTAGAAGGAAAGGGGGTCGTTGTACGGTGAAATTATCCATGCAAAAGAAAAAGAAATTAACAGGGCTGCTTTTTGTTAGTCCATGGATCATTGGGTTTCTGACATTAGTGGCCTATCCGCTTACTCGAACGATCTTCTTTAGCTTTCATAATGTCTCCTATGGCATTCGTTCTGGCTGGCGTTATAATTGGGTCGGTTGGGAGAACTATGACCGAATTTTGTTTCAGGATATTGACTTCGTGATTGCCTTACAAGATTTTTTTGTTGCTACCTTGTTTCAAGTTCCTGTGATTATCGCTTTATCGGTGATTATTGCCATGCTTTTGAATCAAAAAATTCACGGCAATTGGTTCTTTCGCTTAGTCTTTTTTCTACCAATCATTATCTTAAGTGGCAAATTGATGACTATGATCAGTGAGTATGGTGGTACAGGGATCGTTGAGAATCTGGTGATTCTCAATATCTTAGATTTATTTATTCCTTCACAAGCCGTTGTCCTGCTGGTTGCAGAATTATTTGAAATGATTGCGCAATTATTGTGGTATTGTGCAGTTCCGGTATTGATTTTTCTAGCATCCCTCCAAAATGTCAACCCGAGCATTTATGAGGCCGCATCAATCGATGGTGCTTCTTCCTGGGTCAGTTTTTGGAAAATCACCTTACCAATCATTTTTCCACTGATCAATGTAGCGGTCGTCTTTATTGTGGTTTTTTTAGCGAATTTTGAAGCAAATCCGATTGTTTCGATCATTCTGGAATCGACCTACGATGGAGCGAGAAGAGAAGGCTATGCGTCAGCGATTGCTATTTTATATACGTTGTTCCAATTCATAATGATTGGTATTTTGTATATGGTCATAAAAGAACGCAAGAAAAGTAAGGCGGGTTAAGAATGATGATACGACGAAGAGGAAATACCCATAGAATGAAAAAACTGTTACTGGGAACCAATTTTACAAACGGCTTATTAGGAAAAATCGTCATTTATGCAATCTTGATCGTGCTTAGTTTTGTCTTTATCTTCCCGCTGATCAATATGATAACTGTAGGATTGATGTCAAATTTAGATTTGGCTGATCACTCGATCGAATGGATTCCTTCAGAATTTTATCTAGAAAATTTTCGGCTTACGTGGCGGGCGTTACGTTTGCCAGGGAGCTATTTCACTACGGTACTTGTTGCAGGAGTATCGACCGTTTGTCTGATGCTTTCTTCTGCTTTGATTGCATACGGGTTAGCCCGTTTTCAAGTACCTGGAAAATTTCTGATCTTTTCATTGTTGCTTTTTACGTATCTTGCGCCGAAGGTGTTGTTTTTTATTCCTCGCTATCAACTCTTTACGACGTTAGGATTAAGCGGAAATATGGGGGCGCTGATTTTTCCAGCTCTTATGGGTCAAGGAGAACAAGCCGCTTTATTCATTTTGATCTTTTATCAGTTTTTCAAAATGATCCCAACTGCATTAGAAGAAGCAGCCTTTTTGGATGGAGCGGGTGCCTTTAAAACCTTTTATAAGATCGCCTTACCGATGGTGAGACCTGCATTTGTGATTGTGGGGATCTATGCGTTTGCGTTGTACTGGAATGAAACCTTGTTGACTTCTTTCTATTTAGAAGGAAACATTCAAACAACTCCAATGTTACTCAATTCATTGGAAAGTCAATTTAACAATGTCGTCAACAATACCTCGAATCTAGGTGATCCAGGAGTCAATCCCAATCTTAGTTATACAGAGGCGGTAGCCTATTCGGGAACGATTCTGAGTATTTTTCCATTGATCTTCTTCTATGTTTTTGTTCAGAAATGGTTTGTTGAAAGTATCGACAAGTCTGGGATCACGGGTGAATAAGCAGGTATCTTAGAACCAATTTCCATCGTTTTCCTCCGATTAACGATAGCTAGAAGTCGTTTTTACTTCTTCTAACTATCGTTTTTTTCTCAATATTTGTTAGAATGGAAGAGACACTTGGCTGAAATTGTCGGCCAAGTATGGAAGGAACAAGCCTTTTTCTATTCGATCGAAAGAAAAGGCAATGAAAGCAGATAAAAGGAGTTTTGATATGGCGGCAACTATCAAAGATATTGCTCGAGAAACAGGCGTTTCAATTGCCACTGTGTCGAGAGTGCTGAATAATATTGGCGGATATAGCAAAGAAGTTGAAGAACGTGTTCTTTCGGCAGTCAAAAAGTTAGGATACCGTAAGAATGAAACTGCTATCAGTCTTGTAACGAAAACGACAAAGACGGTGGGGATCATTATGCCGAACTCCGACACCTCTTTTTATGTAAAAATCATCGAGGGGATTGAAGAAGAAGCACACGCTAGAGGGTTTAGTGTGATCGTGACTCATGCAGGTGTTGGTGGAGAAGGGTTTCAGAAAAGTTTAGATCTTATGGCTGAACGTCGAGTCGATGGTATTATTGTGTTTTCCATTTTTTTGTCTAAATACGATTTAGCACCGATCGAAAGCTTGAATATCCCGATTATTCTAGTTTCTAGTACTGATACAAACAAAAAAATTCCTTCGATAAAAGTGGATGACTATTTGGCATCTTTTACCGCTGTTGATTATCTGATCAAACAGGGGCACTACAATATTGGCTTGGCAGGATTAAGCTATGATGATGAAAATACGAGTGTGCCTAGGATCAAAGGGTATGTCGACGCCCTAGAGAAGAATCAGATTCCCGTAAATAAACAATTTATTGATTATGGCTACTTTAGTTTTCAATCTGGAAGACGTGCAATGAGCGGGTATTTGGAGAGGAAAGAACCGATTACAGCTGTGTTTTGTGCGAGTGATGAAACAGCACTAGGGATTATCTCTATTTGTTATGAAAACAAGATCGTCGTCCCCGATGATCTTTCGGTAGTCGGTTATGATAATTCTCGGATTGCCGCAATGGTCAGTCCACCGCTGACCACCATTTCCCAGCCTTTTCATGAGATGGGGAAACGCGCTTGTTTAAAGCTGCTTGACTGTATTCTTAACGGGAAAAAAATCACCTCAGAAATCATTCCTTTCGAATTGATTGAACGCAAATCTGTCAAAAAGAACGTAAATAATCGGTAAGAAACCCGTCCATGTGATCAAGCGATCTGGACGGGTTTTTCCATGATTCTAGAAAAAAATAAACGGTTAAACGTTGTTAAAATGAATGCTCTTCGCAAAAAGGGAGCGACCCCCTTCTCTTTGGGCAAACCAGTAAAGTGGGTTTGGCAGCTATTCCTCAATCTCAATCCCCAAGACAGTCAGGTGGCCGTTTGCCACCAGTTTGATGACAAGTTTTGCTAGATGGTCGGGTGTCATCGTTGTTTCTGCCGTTAGCCACCAATGCAAGGTACCAACAAATATCGAGGTCATATAGTCAATGATGAAGTCTAAGGGCACTTCAATGTCTCCTTCGGTGATTCTTAACGTTGAAAAGATCTCTTGGTAACGTTCAGTCAAAATCAGGCCCAACTTTTTACGGATGATCTCAATGGCAGAGGCATCCATGATCGTCAAATAAAAGGAACGATTGTTTTGAATGTGTAAAAAAAGTTCGGTCATGGCCGCTTCGATTTTGCGGATTTTGATGCGATTTCCTTGAACAAAATCTTCAAAATCAAGAATCGCGGTAAATGATTCGACAGCCAAGTCAAATATCTTTTCATACAAGTCTTGTTTGTCTTTGTAATGGGCATAAAAGGTTGCACGGTTGATCATGGCTTCATCGGCGATATTTTGGACAGTCACTTGCTCGAAGCCTTTTTCTTCCACTAAGCGGATAAAAGCTTCAATAATGTACTTATTGGTTCGTTTGACACGTAAATCCAATTTTTTCATATTGTGAATTTCCTTTCAAAATAAACAACAAAAAACGGGTAATTGTTGTTTATCCCACACCTTCCTTAGAATTGTTTGTTGAATTATCAATCAAAAGAATTACAATGAACATAAGTATTATAACAAACGGCTTGTTAGATAATCAACAAAGTGTTGTTTAGATGGAGGCAACAAATGAAAAAATATAAAGCGGGCATCGATGTCGGGTCGACAACAGTCAAGATGGTTCTGTTAGATGAAGGCAATCAAACGTGTTTTTCAAGATATGAACGACACTATGCAGACATCCAGAAGGCAGCGGAAAAAATCATTAGAGAAGCGCAAGAAGTGATCGAAGATCAGCCGCTGGCGCTGGCGATTACCGGATCGGGTGGGATGGGTCTGGCGGAAGTTTTGCGGATCCCATTTGTCCAAGAGGTCATCGCTTGTACCAAAACAGTTGAGACAATGATTCCCGAAACCGATGTGGCTATCGAGTTAGGCGGCGAAGATGCGAAGATCACCTTTTTTGAAGGGGCATTGGAGCAGCGAATGAACGGCAGTTGTGCCGGTGGAACGGGTGCGTTTATTGATCAGATGGCGGTTTTATTGAAAACGGATGCCAATGGGGTCAATGAACTAGCCAAAGATTATCAAACCCTTTATCCGATTGCCTCACGCTGTGGGGTCTTTGCCAAAACCGATGTGCAGCCGCTGATCAATGAAGGAGCAGCAAAAGCAGACATTGCGGCGAGTATCTTTCAAGCGGTGGTCAATCAAACGATTGCTGGCTTGGCTGCTGGTCGTAAAATCAAAGGCAAGGTAGCCTTTCTAGGTGGACCGTTGACGTTTATGTCGGAATTGCGTCAACGATTTATCGATACGTTGAACCTGCAAGAAGCAGATATCATTTTTCCCGAGAACCCAGAACTGTTTGTGGCGATGGGGGCTGCACTATATGCAGAAGAAGAGCAACAGCTTTCCGTGCTATTAGCCCGCTTAGCCAACGGAGAAGATGGCAAACTCGCGCCAACTGATACATTAGCCCCATTGTTTAAAGACGAGGAGGAATTGACTGCTTTTCGTGCTCGCCATGCTCAAGCGGTGGCCACAGAAAAAGCGTTGTCTGAGCATACAGGCGCTGCTTATCTAGGCATCGATGCAGGATCAACCACAACGAAAGTGGTTTTGATCAATGATGCAGGGGAATTATTGTTTTCTTTCTATGGCAATAATGAAGGTGAACCGTTAGCGACAACGATGGCGGTTTTACAAGAGCTTTATCGTCAGATGCCTTCTGACGTTTACATCGCAAAGTCAACGATCACAGGTTACGGCGAGCATTTGATCAAACATGCACTGAAAGTCGATATCGGTGAAGTGGAAACGATGGCCCATTACAAAGCTGCCGAACATTTCCAGCCGGGGGTTGATTTTATCCTAGATATCGGTGGACAAGACATGAAGGCGATGACGGTTAAAGATGGCGCGTTATCTTCGATTCAATTGAATGAAGCCTGTTCCTCAGGATGCGGCTCCTTCATTGAGACTTTTGCCAAATCTATGAATCAGGATGTCAAAGAATTTGCGTTGGCAGCTACAAAAGCCCAAGCACCTGTTGACCTTGGTTCGCGTTGTACCGTCTTTATGAACTCAAAAGTGAAACAGGTCCAAAAAGAAGGGGCTTCTGTTGGCGACATTTCAGCCGGCTTATCTTACTCGGTCATAAAAAATGCTATCTATAAAGTTATCAAGGTTCGGCGACCTGAAGACCTCGGCGAGAAAATCGTCTGCCAAGGAGGGACTTTCTATAACGAAGCGGTTCTGCGCGCTTTTGAATTGATCAGCGGCCGTGAAGTCGTTCGACCATCGATCGCCGGTTTGATGGGGGCATATGGTGCCGCCTTGATCGCTTTAGAAGAAGCAGCCCTTGACGATGTTAGTACGTTGTTGTCTCCAGCAGAAATGGCCGATTTCCAAGCAGAAAAAGAATTTACGAATTGCGGTCTATGCGAAAACAATTGCTTGTTGACGGTGACCCTCTTTTCTGACGGCCGAAAATTTATTACCGGGAATCGCTGCGAACGTGGTGCGCGAATCAAAATCAAGAAAGAAGACCGCAAAATCAATCTTGTGGATGAAAAATATCGCCGCTTGTTTAAGTACCGTTCCTTACGTAAAAAAGAGGCCGTCCATGGCGAAATCGGCCTGCCAAGAGTATTGAATCTTTATGAAAATTATCCGCTTTGGCATACCTTTTTCACCAAGTTAGGGTTTCGAGTAACCTTGTCGCCACGTTCCAACAAAGAACTATATGAGCAAGGGATTGAAACGATTCCTAGTGATACGGTTTGTTACCCAGCCAAACTAGCCCATGGACACATCCAAGCACTGATTGATCAAAACGTACCGTTGATTTTTTATCCAGGTGTTATTTTTGAGCGACTAGAGAACACTGCCGCTGAGAATCATTTTAACTGTCCAATTGTGCAAAGCTATCCAGAAGTGATTCGTAATAACGTCGATGCGATTCGTGAAGGGGCGGTTGACTACCGCTGTCCGTTTTTGAATTTGGCGGATGAAGCCTCAATGGTCAAAACTTTAACGAGTACTTTTCAAGATTTTGGTTTTGTAGAAGAAGAAATTGCCCAAGCCCTACGCAGCGGTTTCGAGGAGCTGGATCAGTTCAAGACAGATATTGCGCAACGGGGAGAAGAAACGCTACGTATGCTGATGACGACCAATCAAAAAGGGATCGTTTTATCTGGAAGACCATATCATTTGGATCCTGAAATCAACCATGGGATTGCAGAAGTCATTACCCAAGAAGGTTTCCATGTATTGACTGAGGACAGTATTGCTCATTTAGCAAATGTCGGCGATCTGAGGGTTGTGGATCAATGGGTCTATCATTCGCGATTGTATGCGGCAGCTCGAGTGGTCGCGAAAAACAAACAATTAGAACTGGTTCAATTAAACTCATTCGGTTGCGGGATCGACGCAGTCACTACTGATCAAGTCGAAGAGATTATGGCGCAGTATGGGAAGTTATATACGGTGTTGAAAATCGATGAGGGAGCGAACCTTGGGGCAATTCGGATTCGGTTGCGTTCCTTGAAAGCAGCAGTCAACGAACGGGACAAACAGCACTTTGTACCTAAAAAGCAATACGAGGAACCGGCAAAGATCATTTTTACCAAAGAGATGCGCAAGCAGCACACGCTCTTATTGCCGATGTTGAGTCCCATCCATCAAAGCGGGTTAGTCGATGTTGCTTTGCAAGCTTCTGGGTATCAAGTGGTCTGTCTACCTAGTGAAGATCGTGAGGCGGTTAATGTCGGTTTACGCTTTGTCAATAATGATGCGTGCTATCCGGCGATCATTTCCATTGGACAGCTAGTAGAAGCATTGCAAAGCGGAAAATATGATGTTGAAAATACCAGTGTTTTGATGACTCAGACGGGCGGCGGATGTCGTGCAACGAACTATATTCCTTTGTTACGTAAAGCACTGAACGATGCAGGATTTCCACAAGTGCCGGTGGTATCTATTTCGATGGGCAACACCGGGGTTGAATCAAATCCGGGCTTTCGCTTTACCTTACCGATGATGAAGCGTTTGGCGGTGGCATTTTTATACGGAGATCTCTTTGAACGGGTCGTTTATCGCACCCGTCCGTATGAGCAAGAAGCAGGGGCTGTCGATCGGCTCCATCAAGAATGGCTGGAAAAAATTGCCAAAAACGTTCGTAATGGCTCCTTCAGTCTGTTTAATCGAAATATGAAAAAAATCATTCAAGCCTTTGATCAAGTGCCGATAAGAGATATCAAGAAGCCGCGTGTCGGTGTCGTGGGAGAGATTTTAGTGAAGTATTCACCGACTGCCAATAACGATGTCGTTCGCCTGTTAGAAGCAGAAGGAGCGGAAGCGGTCGTACCAGATATTGTCGGCTTCATGAATTATTCCCTCTACAATCAGATTTGGCGCTACGAGCATTTGGGGATGGCGAAGAAAAGTAAAATGATCGCTGATTTTGCGATCATGGCGATTGAAAGGCTCCAAAAACCGATGGATAAAGCACTGAGGGCGTCAACGCGTTTTGATGGTATCCATTCGATCCATCAGCTTGCGGAGCAAGCGAGCGAGATTGTTTCCATTGGTAATCATACGGGAGAAGGCTGGTTCTTGACCGGTGAGATGATTGATCTATTGGAAAATAATGTCAACAATATCATTTGTCTGCAACCATTTGGCTGTCTGCCCAATCATGTGGTAGGAAAAGGTGTTATGAAAGAATTACGTCGTCAATACCCGCAGGCGAACATTGCGGCCATTGATTATGATCCAGGTGTCTCAATCGTCAATCAATTGAATCGTATCCGCTTGTTGATGGCCACTGCCAATAAAGCGTTGGCTGAATAAATTCTCAAGCCAGCGACCGAACCAATTTAAAAGAAAAGCGACTGCTCTTGTTTGGACATTTTGTGATAACTTCTTTCTTCTGCCTATAAAATAGGGAAAGAATTCGCACAAATTGAGAAAAACAGAGCAGTTTTTGCTTTTTTTATTAGCTATTTAGGTATATACCAGTTATAATAGGAGGGGAACGGAGGAATGTGTAGTGGTGGAAAAATTACCTGTTTATATCCAAATTCATGATCAAATTAAAGCCAATATTGAAAACAATACATACAAAATCGGGGATCGTCTGCCCTCAGAGCGCGAGTTGTCGAAACAATTCGGCGTGAGTCGCATGACGTTGCGACAAGCGATCCAAACCTTAGCAGATGAGGGGATTCTTGAGCGTAAAATCGGTTCCGGCACTTATGTGGCTCGCCAAAAAGTACAAGAGAAAATGACGGGCACGACGAGTTTTACCGAAATCATGAATTCTCTTGGTCGTAAACCTTCCAGCAAAGCGGTCGCTTATTTCTTGACGGCACCTAGCTCCAGTGAGATGGAAAAGCTGCAATTAGAAGGTCACGAAACGATTTTACGGATGGAGCGGATTCGGTATGCGGATGATGTGCCGATCTGTTTTGAAGTAGCGAGTATTCCTGAAAAGTTTATTCATGACTTTAGCAAGGAGGAGATCATCTCTTCCCTCTATAAAGTGTTGGAAGAAAAAGGACAGCGGAAAATTGGCGGCGCTTCGCAAACGATCTCAGCTATGGTCGCTTCCGAGCAAATTGCTGATTACTTACAAATCAAACGCGGCGATGCGATTTTACGTATGCGGCAAATCACTTCATTTGAAGATGGTCAACCATTTGAATACGTGCGCACCCAATATGTTGGTAATCGTTTTGAATTTTATATGGAAAAATAACCTGTCTATTCCAATTGGCAACAAAAAGACCAAAAAAGCCGAAAGGACCCTACGAGCGTTTCAGCTGTTGCGTAGCGTCGCTGGTTGCATGACCGTTTCGGCTTTTCAAATATTTGGGCTTCCTGCATTGGTTGTAGCAAACTTGGCAGCGTCCTCCTTGAGGAAAAGAGCACACACTGGAAGGTCTTTAGTAAGCTGGCTTACTCTGTTGACTGCTCGATCAAGCGTTCTACATATTCGGTAGTCCCTCTGGTCAATTGCACTTGACCTTGTAGCAAATCGATCAGAGCGGCTTCTTGGTCGGCAAGTACTGCTTCAGGAATCATTAAGGTGACAACGATTTTCTCCGTATAAGCAATATCTTTTATATAGATATTCTGCAGTTCTAAGTAGTTTTGGAGCTTGCCTAAAAGTGGATACTCGATGGTCAAGGCAAGTTCTTGATGCAAAATACCCTCGACGATTCCTACCTCTTTGATTCCAGCAGAGGCCGAACTTGAATAAGCGCGAATCAATCCACCAGCACCCAGTTTCGTTCCACCGAAGTAGCGGGTAACAACGGCGATCACATTGATCAGTTCGTTTTTCTTTAACACTTCTAAAATCGGTACCCCAGCGGTGCCGCTCGGTTCACCATCATCACTGCTGCGCTGGATCTCATGATTTTCACCTAATACATAGGCGCTGCAATGATGATTTGCCTTCCAATGCTCTTTCTTGAGGGCTTGAATAAACGCTTTGGCTTCGTCTTCTGATTGAATTCGTTTTAATGAACAGAGGAAACGCGATTTTTTGATTTCTATTTCTGTTTCTCCGTCTTGTCGAATCGTTCGATAAGTCACGCGCACGATCGCCTCCTTTATATTTCTAGTATAGGCAATCGGAAGGAAAGTTACAAATAGAAGAAAGAAACAGGTACGAACATAGACTCTAAAAAGAGGAGGCAGTTGCTTTGGGTAGACGCAAAAAGTACGATACGATCACTCACTATTTAAAAAACAACGGTGGTTCGCAAATCACCTTAACGTTTACGCAGTTTGATGAATTTCTTTTCCCCGCATCCGGTTTGCCCAAAAGTGCCCGCACCAGTAGCGATTGGTGGGCGAATGATTACCGACATCCAGAAAATGGGGCTTATGCGTGGCTGAATGCCGGCTACGAGGTAGTCCTCGTCAATTTAAAAAAAGAGTACGTCGTTTTTAATCGTTTAGTAAAATCAAACTGGTTGCTGGATAGAAAGCGTTGACAAATTTCAAACTTGTTCTATACTAGAGATAGGAAATGTTATCTTATTCTTAAAATTCAAGGAGTGTTCGATATGGCGAAAAAAACAATTATGTTAGTTTGTTCTGCAGGGATGAGTACAAGCTTATTAGTAACAAAAATGCAAAAAGCAGCTGAAGCAAAAGGATTAGAAGCAGATATTTTTGCAGTTTCCGCATCAGAAGCAGATCAACATTTAGAAAGCAAAGACGTAAACGTTTTACTATTAGGACCACAAGTTCGTTTCATGAAAGGCGATTTCGAGAAACGTCTAGCGCCAAAAGGAATTCCATTAGAAGTAATCAACATGGCAGATTACGGCATGATGAACGGCGAAAAAGTCTTAGATCAAGCTTTGACATTGATCGGCGAATAAGCAAGACCTGCTGTTGAAGCAAACAAGAAACCTGTAATCGGTTCAAGTACTTTTCAAAAAGTACTTGAACCGATTTTTTTGCGTACTTAAAACTGAGGTGTATGTTATGACCAATCAAAAAGGAAGACAATTTTTTGTTTTAGATGAAACAATGAGTGTAGGAAAAACTTTTGATTCTCGACCGGCAATGCTCGAGCAGGGGAAGAGAATCGTTTGTCAGCGTTGCGGTTCTTCCCACCACAAGCCGTCGGTTCTATTGCCGATAGGCTGCTATTACTGTCCAACTTGTATTCGCTATGGTCGGATCACATCAGATGGCCAACTCGTAATTCAACAAACGGATCTTGCAGCCTTTGATCACAAGATCGTTTGGCCAGGAGTGTTGACTTCGTTTCAGCAAAAAATTTCTCAGCAATTAGTGGCAAATTGTCGACAAAAGAAATCGTCTCTTGTTTGGTCAGTCACGGGTTCAGGGAAGACCGAGATGATCTTTGAAACGATCCGCCACATACGGCAAGAAGGTGGTCGTGTGGCGATCGTCTCGCCACGGATCGATGTCTGCCGTGAACTGTTCCCCCGGATTCAACAAGCGTTCCCACAAGAGGAAAGCCTGCTCCTTTATGGGAAATCAGAAGAACCTTATCGTTATACAACGATCCTTATTGCCACCACTCATCAGCTACTGCATTTTTATCGCAGCTTTCAACTGATCGTAGTGGATGAGATAGATGCATTTCCCTACGAGGGCGATGCGCAGCTGCGTTACGGATTATACAATGCCTTGGCAGAAAACGGGTGTCTGATCTATTTAAGTGCGACGCCTTCAAAACGATTGTTGCAAGAAATTTATTCGGAATTTGCAGTGTTAAAAATGCCTCTACGGTTTCATCAGCGTCCGCTGATCGTTCCGAAACCTATTCATTATAGCCGCTGGGCGCAGGCTTATCGCAAAAAACGTTGGCTGCGACCATTGCTACAGCACTTGCAGCAGTTGGTTAAAAAAAACTTTGTCTTGGTATTTTGTCCAAGTATTCAGCTGATGAAGGAAATGGAAGGGGCAGTCCGCAGGCAAGAAGCATCATGGCTCCTCACTAGTGTTTCTTCACAAGATGAAAAACGGAGGGAAAAAGTCCAATCGGCACGTAGCCAAGTGTACAAGGTGTTGTTTACAACGATGATTTTAGAACGAGGTGTAACGTTTGAAAATGTCTCAGTGGTGGTACTGGGAGCCAATCACCCGGTCTTTACAAAATCGGCGTTAGTACAAATCGCTGGCCGTGTCGATCGCAAAGGTGCGTTTACAGAAGGGGAAGTCATTTTTTTCTACGACCAAATGACAGAAGCAATCCGTCAAGCAATCAAAGAAATCAATGAGATGAACCAATTAGCAAGGAGCTGGTTGACCGATGGAGTGTAGTTGGTGCCAAATATTTTTTTCAAGAGAGGTAACGATCATTGAGCTGTTGGCTCCTTGGCGCATCCCCGAAAAAGAATTATGTCCACAATGCGCTCAGCGATTTACAGTGATCAATTGGCAAAGCTGCTGCCCAACATGTGGCAAAAAGGATACCATTTCCTGCAGTGACTGTCTCTTTTGGGCGAAAACCTGTCCCATGATCCATTTGCAGCATCGGGCACTGTTCGCTTACGATCAAGGGATGAAGGAGTGGATTCACGAATACAAATTAATGGGAAACTATCAGTTGCGAGAGACCTTTGCTGCTGCCATCAGACAAAAGATCAACAACTTTGATTACGATTGTTTGATACCCATCCCGCTATCGGCAGAACGTTACCAGGAGCGAGGGTTTAATCAAGTGACCGCTGTGCTAGACGCAGGCGGAGTTAAGTCGAAAGAATGGCTGGATAAAGTGGTTGATACCGCACCACAAGCTCAACGTTCTCGCAAGCAACGATTAGAGGAGGTGCAACCTTTTGCGGTGAAGCCAGAGGCAACGGTTGAAATAAAAAACAAGAAACTGTTGTTGATCGATGATGTTTACACTACCGGTAGAACGTTATATCACGCAGCTGAAGCATTGCAGACCTTTGGCCCCCAGTCGATTCGATCCTTTTCCTTTGCCCGTTGAATCGTTATTTTGAAAACGCTTAAAGAAATTTGTTCGATTTACTAGGCAAATGAGCAAGAGTTCGATATAATAGAGTTAAGAAGAAGAAAAGAGTGGTCCTTTTCCTTCTTTACTGGTAGACGAAAGGGGTAATTTTTATGTTTAGATATAATGTGCGCGGCGAAAATATCGAGGTAACAGAAGCGATCCGTGATTACGTCGAGAAAAAAGTAGGTAAATTAGAACGTTATTTTAACGATGTGCCGGAAGCAACAGCACATGTTAATTTGAAAGTTTATACTGAAAAAACAGCAAAAGTAGAAGTAACGATTCCTTTACCATTCTTAGTTCTGCGTGCGGAAGAAACCTCACCTGATCTATATGCTAGTATCGATTTGGTTGTTGACAAATTGGAACGCCAAATCCGCAAATTTAAAACAAAAATCAACCGCAAATCTCGCGAGACAGCATTGGTTCCGCCAACAGATGGTGATTTGTTCACAACTGAAGCAAACGATGAAGAAAACAATGGTTCTGAATTAGACATCGTACGTACAAAACGTTTGTCTTTAAAACCAATGGACAGTGAAGAAGCTGTTTTACAAATGAACATGCTTGGACACAACTTCTTTATCTTTGAAGATGCGGAAACGAATGGAACGAGCATTGTGTATCGTCGAAAAGATGGCAAATACGGGTTGATCGAAACCGATTAACAAGTGTTGATACCTTTTTCTCGACACCCCAAAAAAATAGTCTTTTTTGACAGAGTAGCTGAGAAGCTACTCTGTTTTTTTATACTCGTTAAATTGGCTGGAAATCTTTTTTATATATAGAGTGCCTTGGTTCTTCTTTTGGTTTATTATGTTATACTATAGATGAAATAATACAAGGAGAGTGAATCATGACTACGCTAGCAGATGTTGCTAAAAAAGCAAATGTTTCCGCAATGACCGTTTCTCGAGTGATCAATCATCCGGACAAAGTAACTGAAGAGTTAAAGCAGCTGGTTCATCAAGCGATGCTTGAATTGGATTATCAGCCGAATATTGCTGCCAAATCATTAGTTTCCAAGCGTTCCCATATCATCAAAGTGTATATTTTAGAGGAGATGGATACGACGGAACCTTACTATATGAACTTATTGGTTGGGATCGCTCGTTCTATTGGTAAAGCACACTATTCTTTGCAGCTAGTTACGACTGACGGGGTGGATCGTGGTCCAGCAGATGGCTGCATCATTACGGGCTTTCGCCAGGCTGACATGGACTGGATAAGAAATTTAAGAAAGCCTGTGGTGTTATTTGGCGAAAATGAAGCTGGGTTCAGTTTTGTTGACAGTGACAACTACCAAGGAATCGTTTCTGCATGCAAACATGCTATCGACACCGGTTATCAACAATTGGTCTATATTGGTTTAGAGTTGGAAGAAGCGTTTACGAAAAGCCGAGAAAAAGGGTACATAGATACAGTCACAAAAGCGGGAAAATCACCAAAAATCTATCGTTTTGACAACCGATCTTCCGCCGCCCGCAAGTTTATCCAAACGCAGAATGAGCATTTAATGAAAAACACTTGTTTTATCTGTGCCACAGATCGTTTAGCGTTAGGCATCAATCAAGGCTTACAGTCGATCGGAGTGGAGGTGCCAGATGATTTTGGGATCATCGGCTACGATGGCGTATTCCTTGATCAGGTAAGTTCGCCAAAATTGACAACGATGAAGCAAGCCATCGTGGAAATGGGGGAAGTTTGCGGCGAATTATTGATCCGAAAAATCGAACATAATGATACGAGCCAACGACAACAGCGCTTTTTACCTCAACTCGTGGTTCGTGAATCCACAAAATGAAAAATTAAGCAAATGGTTGCGCAATTTCTTTTCGATTCCTCGACATCTTAATTTAAAGGCTTTTTCTATTTTTGTTATCGCTAACATTTAGAAAAGGTTTGCCATTTTAAGAAACCGGTTGCATAATGGAGTTACAAATTGCAGGAGGTAAACAGGATGAAAGTGAATTGGAAAAAGGCAGCTCTAGGATTAGTTTCAGGAAGTGCGTTGTTAGCGCTTGCGGCGTGTGGCGGCAACGGCGGTAGTACCGATGGTAGTAATGCAGATGCTGGTTCAGGTAGCGATGAAAAAACGCTCACGGTCTCTGTAGGCGCAGACTATATTGATTATATCAATGAAGTGAAATCTGACTTTGAATCTGAAAATGATGTTACCATCAATGTTGTAGAAATGGATATGTTCGATCAAATGGATGCGCTTCAACTAGACGGTCCTGCTGGGAAAGGTCCAGATGTTACGATGTCTCCTTACGATCGTGTAGGTCAAGTAGGCTCACAAGGGCATTTGGCAGAAATGACTTTGCCAGATGATGGACGGTACAGCGATACAGACAAGCAACAAGTGACGATCGATGATAAAATCTATGGCGCACCAGCAATGATTGAAGCAGTTGTCATGTTCTATAACAAAGATTTGATCGATGAAGCGCCAGCAACTTTTTCTGATTTAGAAGAGCTAGCAAAAGATGATCGTTTTGCAGAAGGCGATGACAATGTTGGTTTCTTAGCTCGTTGGACAGACTTTTATTATACGTATGGTCTATTAGCTGGTTATGGTGGTTATGTCTTTGGGGATGAAGGGACAGATCCATCTGATTTAGGAATCAACAATGAAGGTTCTGTTGAAGCAATCACCTACGCAACTGATTGGTTCCAAAATGTCTGGCCGCAAGGAATGCTGGATGTATCAGCCAACGAAAACTTGATGTTAGATTACTTTAACCAGGGCAAAACAGCAGCCATCATTTACGGACCATGGGGCGTGAACGGCTTTGAAGAAGCAGGGATTAACTATGGCGTAGCGAAAATCCCAACGCTGAGCAATGGCAATGATTATGAAACGTTTGGTGGTGGAAAAGCATGGGTTGTTTCCAACTACTCACAAAACAAAGACGTTTCTCAACAATTTGTCGAATATTTAACAAACGAAGCTAATCAAGAGAAATTGTATGAAATGCGTCATGATATTCCAGCAAACATTATGGCTCAAGAAAAAGTTGCTGCTTCTGATGATCCAGTAGCAAAAGCAGTGATTGAGCAATACAGTGTTTCACAACCAATGCCAAATATCCCTGAAATGTCTGAGGTTTGGGTAGGGGCTGAAAACATGCTGTTTGATGCAGGTTCAGGCAATATGACTCCTCAAGAAGCAGCGGATAATGCTGCCAAAACAATCGAAGAAGCGATTGAGCAGAAATATTAATAAATAGCCGATTACGGTCTGTCATTCATGTCGACGATTCTATAGAGGATGTTTGTCAAAAGGATTCCTTGCAACGTAGCACGCAAGAAATTGCTTGATGAGATTGATTTCTATGGATCGTCGGCCGCTTGGCAGACTTTCGATTTTAAGGAGGATACATATGAGGACGAATTCAAAAGCCACGCAGACAGCGCTTCTTTCAATCATCCCTGGGGTGGGACAATTCAAAAATGGTCAGAAATTTAAAGCGGGACTCTTTTTTGCGGTCTTTCTAATTTTTCTAGGCGAAATGCTTTTGTTCGGTGGACAAGCATTATATAACTTTGTCACACTGGGATCAGTACCGATGGAACACAATTCTTTGTTCTTGTTGATCGAAGGAACGCTACAGGTCATCGTTACCGTTATTTTCATTATCTTTTGGGTTTTAAATATCAAAGATGCCTATCAAGTTCGCCAAAGTATTGAAAAAGGGTTCCCGGTGGCAGTTACGAGAAAAGAGTTTTTCAATAAATTGTATGAGGATGGTTTCGCTTATCTATTGACGATCCCAGCCTATCTGGTGATGATCGTAGCAATTATTTTTCCGGTAATGGTGACACTCTTCATGGCGTTTACCAACTATGATTTTCGACATATTCCGCCAGCAAACTTAATCGACTGGATCGGTTTTTCGAATTTTACGAATATCTTCACCTTAAGTTCTTACCGCGACACCTTTGTAAAAGTGTTTAGTTGGACGGTGATTTGGACCGTTTTAGCAACTACTTTGCAAATTACCTTAGGAATACTGACAGCTGTTGTTGCCAATCAAAAATTTGTGAAGTTCCGTCGGGTCTTCGGGGTGATTTTCTTGCTTCCTTGGGCGGTGCCAGCGTTTATCACAATCATGAGTTTTTCAAATATGTTTAATGATACCGCAGGAGCGATCAATACGCAGGTGATCCCGCTATTGAACAATCTGCCCTTTGTGGATATTGGGAACATTGCTTGGAAAACCGACCCGTTTTGGACAAAGACCGCGATTATTTTGATTCAAGGTTGGTTAGGGTTTCCATATATTTATGTTATGGTCTCAGGGATTTTACAATCCATTTCTGAAGATTTGTATGAAGCAGCCAAAATGGATGGAGCAAATGCGATTCAGCGTTTTCGCAATATTACGTTACCGGCGATCTTTTTGGTGGCAGCACCAACCTTCGTTACGCAATATACAGGGAACTTTAATAACTTCTCCATGATCTATCTCTTTAACGAAGGTGGTCCAGGAAGTTTAGGCGGAAATGCCGGTTCGACAGATATTTTGATTTCATGGATCTACAAATTGACGACGGGTGGCTCGCCACAATATTCGATCGCATCTGCATTGACCTTAATCATTTCCTTTGTGGTGATCTCCATTTCATTACTGGTGTTTAAAAAGACGAATGCATTTAATATGGAGGACTGAGGATGAAAAAGAAAAAGTTTTCTTTCAGCAAATTATTTACCTACTTGTTTATGATCGCTTTATCGATCATTATCATCTATCCCTTGTTGATTACCGCAACCTCAGCCTTTAAGGCAGGGAACATGATCGCTTTTCGCTTGGATTTTGATGCGGATTGGACATTGAACAACTTTCGACGTTTATTCAATGAAACCCCCTATTTGACATGGTATAAAAACACCTTGATCGTGGCCGTTTCCACGATGGTGATCCAAGTAATGATCGTAACGCTGGCAGGGTATACTTACAGTCGTTATCGCTTTGCCGGTCGTAAGAGCAGTTTGATGGTGTTCTTGATCGTTCAGATGGTGCCAACGATGTCGGCGTTGACCGCTTTTTATGTCATGGGCTTATTAGCAAACGGTCTAGATAGTTTTTGGTTTTTGACACTGATCTATATCGGTGGTGGGATTCCCATGAACACTTGGCTGATGAAAGGGTACTTTGATACGGTACCGATTGACTTGGATGAATCAGCAAAACTTGATGGTGCAGGGCATTTTCGCATCTTTTGGCAAATCGTTTTGCCCCTCGTAAAACCAATGGTCGCCGTGCAAGCATTATGGGCCTTTATGGGACCATTCGGCGAATTCTTGCTAGCGCGGTTCTTGCTTCGCTCACAAGAGCGTTTGACTGTCGCAGTCGGTCTGCAGACTTTTATCAACGATGCCCGTAACCAACGGGTAGCACTTTTTGCGGCTGGGGCGATTTTGATCGCCGTACCGATTGCTGCACTGTTTTTCTTCTTACAAAAATACTTTGTTTCAGGTTTGACCTCGGGCGGAACAAAAGGATAGGAATGATAGGATGTCTGAACAACGATTTCCCTTAACATACTTTGGGGCCATATTTTCTCCAACGAAAGTCTATGCATGGCGTAAAAAATTAAATCGCTGGCAGCAAGTGTTTGTCTATATTTTCTTGATGTCCTTGCTGATGGTCCCGCTGACCTTGATGATCAGCAAGCAAACGGATCAAGCCTTTGCGGCATTTTTCCCCCATGCAAAAACACTCATGACTGCTGAAACAGCAGCCAAATACAGTGAACTGCAGCTGGAAGATGGCAACCTTTTAACGGATGAGTCACAAGTCTTTTCGCAAACAGAAACGGGTATTATAGGCGTTGGGCTTTCAGAAGCGGACCTTGAGGAAGCCAAATATGCCATCAATTTCCGAGAAACAGACTGGACCATCAAAGAAGAAATCGATGGACAAACCTATCACTATGAAATGCGTTACACGGCGGAAATGATGCCTGATCAAGTGCATGATGCGACTTCGTTTCAGAAAGTGATCGAAGACGGCTTCTATCGCAACAACGAGACGGCGATTTTCTTCAGTCAGACGATCACAGTGGCATTTTTATTGGTGGCAATGAATAGTATCCTCGTCATAGGCGCAGCGTTTTTCCTCTGGTTGACGAAAAAATCACGACTATCGACAATCGGCAACTTCAAAGAAAGTACCAACGTGATTTTAAATGCATTGGGGGTAGGCTCTCTAGTGGCAATGTTGGCAGGATTTATTGGCGCTGATATCATCTTGATGATCGGGATTCAGTCTTTAGGCATGCTGCTGATGCTTTTCTTAGCTTTCTTAAAAACCCGTTTTAAAACGGCCTAATTTGCAAACATTCGCAACAAGTCATTTGGACGTGCGCTGGACTTTTGGCGCCGATCAATGGCTTGTTGCGTATTTTTTCCCTTCGTTTCTTTATAATCTGTGAAAAAAGGTTAAGAATCCGTTTATCACGCAAGATTGATGCGATAGTTCTATCGAAAAATATTTCATTTATGGTGAACTAGTGCTAAAATAGTTAGGAGAGTTTCCAGCTAGGATAATGTAGAAGTAAAAGGAGAATTATTAAGGTATGGCCAATTTTTTTAGAAAATTAATCGAAAACGACAAAAAAGAATTAAAACGTCTTGACCATATTGCGAATCAAGTTGAATCACATGCGGATGAAATGGCCGCTTTATCTGATGAACAATTACGCGGGAAAACCGATGAATTTCGTCGTCGTTTCCAAGAGGGAGAGACTTTGGATAAATTATTACCTGAAGCCTTTGCAGTAGTTCGTGAAGCTGCAAAACGCGTTTTGGGTCTGTATCCTTACCACGTCCAATTAATGGGTGGGATCGTCTTACATGATGGGAATATTCCAGAGATGCGTACCGGTGAAGGGAAAACCTTGACGGCGACATTACCTGTTTATTTGAATGCCTTGAGTGGTCAAGGCGTCCACGTCGTAACCGTCAATGAATACTTGGCAACTCGTGACTCGACTGAGATGGGAGAGCTGTACAACTTTTTAGGCTTGACGGTCGGATTGAACATCAACTCAAAATCAGCAGAAGAAAAACGTGCGGCGTATGCTTGTGACATCACTTACAGTACAAACAATGAATTAGGGTTTGACTATTTGCGGGACAACATGGTGGTTTACCGTCATCAAATGGTACAACGTCCATTAAACTATGCCATCGTCGATGAGGTCGATTCGATCTTGATCGATGAAGCGAGAACACCGTTGATCATTTCAGGACAAGCAGAAAAATCAACTGCGCTATACACCCGGGTCGACAATTTTGTCAAACGCTTGACGGAAGAAGAAGACTACAAAATCGATATCCAATCAAAAACGATCGGTTTGACAGAACGTGGGATCGAAAAAGCGGAAGAGACTTTCGGCTTAGAAAACTTGTATGATATTGAAAACACGGCATTGACCCATCACTTGGACCAAGCGCTACGAGCGAATTACATTATGATTCGCGACATTGATTACGTGGTGCAAGATGGGAAAGTAATGATCGTTGACCAATTTACAGGTCGGATCATGGATGGCCGCCGCTATTCTGACGGGCTACATCAAGCGATCGAAGCAAAAGAAAGTGTCGAGATCGAAGATGAAACCAAAACGATGGCGACGATCACATTCCAGAACTACTTCCGGATGTACAAAAAACTGTCTGGGATGACCGGTACAGCGAAAACGGAAGAAGAAGAGTTTCGAGAAATCTATAACATGCAAGTCATTCAGATTCCTACGAACAAACCGATCTTACGGGATGATCGTGCGGACTTGCTTTATCCAACGCTTACCAGCAAATTCCAAGCAGTCGTTCAAGACATCAAAGAGCGTCACCGCAAAGGACAACCCGTGCTTGTAGGGACGGTCGCTGTTGAGACTTCTGAATTACTGTCATCAATGCTTGATCGGGAGAAAGTTCCTCATGAAGTATTGAATGCCAAGAATCACTTTAAAGAAGCGGAAATCATTTTGAATGCTGGGCAAAAAGGCGCTGTAACGATCGCGACCAATATGGCTGGTCGGGGAACGGATATCAAGTTGGGTCTTGGTGTTGCAGAACTAGGCGGATTGGCAGTTATTGGTACCGAGCGTCACGAATCACGACGGATCGACAACCAGTTGCGGGGACGTGCGGGACGTCAAGGAGATCCAGGGATGTCGCAATTTTACCTGTCGCTAGAAGATGATTTAATGAAACGTTTTGGTTCTGAACGAATCAAAGTGTTCTTAGATCGGATGAAAATCGATGAAGGCGATGCCGTGATCCAAAGCAAGATGCTTTCAAAACAAGTAGAATCTGCCCAAAGACGAGTGGAAGGGAATAACTACGATACCCGGAAAAACGTCTTGCAATACGATGACGTAATGCGAGAACAGCGGGAAGTTATTTACGGACAACGTCAAGAAGTAATCATGGAAGAAACGGATCTTTCACCACAATTAATGAATATGGTGAAACGTTCCATCAGCCGTGTCGTTGACAGTCATACGCAATTAGAAGAAAGCAATTGGAATTATGAAGGAATCGTTGATTTTGCTGCCAATGCACTTGTTCATGAAGATACCATCAGTATTGAAGACATCAAGGGCAAATCAGCTCAAGAGATTAAAGATTATCTAAACCAACGGGCAGAAGAAGTCTTTGAACAAAAGAAAACACAACTTAATAGTCCAGAACAATTACTGGAATTTGAAAAAGTAGTGATTTTACGAGTCGTTGATACGAAGTGGACCGACCACATCGATGCCATGGATCAATTGCGCCAATCGGTTGGGTTACGGGCTTATGGACAAAACAATCCGTTAGTTGAATACCAAACAGAAGGATTCAATATGTTTGAAAACATGGTTGGAGCCATCGAGTATGAAGTAACTCGTCTGTTTATGAAGGCAGAAATCCGCCAAAACGTTCAACGGGAACAAGTAGCCCAAGGAGAAGCACAAGGGGTAGAAGAAGCACCGGCTGCCCAAGCGCCAAGTTTCAAAAACGTGGGCCGCAATGATCCTTGTCCTTGCGGAAGCGGGAAAAAATTCAAGAATTGCCACGGGAAAAATATGTAACAAGTTTTGAAAAAGGTGAGAGTAGGCTGGCAGACGTTTTTGTCCAGTCTACTTTCGTTTGTAAGAAAAAAAGAAAGAAGGAATTTTAATGGAAATCGCAGATATTCGGAATCAATTGACCCAGATGAATGAAAAAATAATCAGTTTTAGGGGGTCTCTTTGACTTAGATCAGTTAGAAGAGGACATTGCGGAAGCGGAACACCAAATGGCAGATCCTACCTTTTGGGATGATTCAGAAAAAGCTCAACAAGTCATTAACGCCAACAATGCCAACAAAGAGACTTACGATCAATTCAATCAGCTAGCAGAAGAATTGGAAGAACTCGAAGTGATGTTGGAAATGATTCAAGAAGAAGCCGATCCGGAAATGGAAGCAGAACTTGATGCGCGAATCGGTAAGTTAAATGAGAAAATGGCTTCTTATGAATTGTCGATGTTGTTAGATGAACCCTATGATCGAAACAATGCCATCATCGAGCTGCACCCGGGAGCAGGCGGTACCGAGTCGCAAGACTGGGGCAGCATGCTGTTACGGATGTATACTCGTTTTTGTGAACAACATGGGTATCAGGTGGAAACTTTGGACTATCAAGCCGGTGATGAAGCGGGGATCAAAAGTGTCACATTACTTGTGAAAGGCCACAACGCCTATGGCTATTTGAAGTCGGAAAAAGGCGTGCATCGCTTGGTCCGTATTTCACCTTTTGATTCTGCTAAGAGACGGCATACGTCATTTTGCTCGGTGGATGTGATGCCAGAATTAGATGGGGCGATCGATGTGGAGATCAACTCAGATGATTTGAAGATCGATACGTACCGCGCAAGCGGCGCTGGTGGACAGCACATCAACAAAACCGAATCTGCTGTGCGGATCACTCACATTCCAACAGGTACAGTGGTCGCTAGCCAAGCCCAGCGTTCACAGCTGAAAAACCGTGAGCAAGCGATGGGGATGTTGAAAGCTAAGCTGTATCAATTAGAAGTCGAAAAGAAAGAACAAGAAGCAGCAGCCTTGCGAGGCGAGCAATTAGAGATCGGCTGGGGCTCGCAAATTCGTTCTTATGTCTTCCATCCCTATTCAATGGTCAAAGATCACCGAACGAATTTCGAAACTGGGAATGTACAGGCAGTCATGGATGGCGATTTGGACGGCTTTATCGATGCCTATTTGAAGCTGAAACTGAATCAAAAATAACCTGGTATGACTTAAACAGATTGAAACACAATTGTAATCTGTTGCAAGCAAGGTGAAATATATTCATGCTATAATAAGCCAGAATGAAAATTTGAGATGGAGAGATAGCTGTATGATAGAAATGAAAGATATAATGAAAAAGTACTCTAATGGTACGACTGCTATCCGTAACCTTTCGATTTCAATTGATCAAGGGGAGTTTGTCTATGTCGTTGGACCATCCGGCGCCGGAAAATCAACCTTTATCAAATTGATGTATCGAGAAGAAAGAGCAACAAAAGGCGTTTTGAATGTCGCAGGATATGATTTGGTCGGCATGAAAAACCGTGAGATCCCTTTGATGCGCCGGGAAATCGGCGTGGTCTTCCAAGACTACAAACTTTTACCGCGGAAAACGGTCTTTGAAAATGTTGCTTATGCAATGCAAGTTATCGGACGCAAACCCCGTGATATCAAAAAACGGGTGATGGAAGTTTTGGATTTGGTCGGACTGAAACATAAAGTTCGGGTCTTTCCAAGTGAACTTTCCGGTGGGGAACAACAACGGGTGTCGATCGCTCGTGCCATCGTAAATACACCGAAGGTATTGATTGCGGATGAACCAACCGGAAATCTAGATCCTGAAAACTCATGGGAAATCATGAAATTGCTTGATCGAATCAATGCACAAGGAACAACGGTCGTTATGGCGACCCATAATAGTACGATCGTAAATACGATTCGTCATCGCGTGATCGCGATTGAGAATGGCCGCATTATTCGCGACCAAGCGGAAGGAGAATATGGTTACGATGATTAGAACATTTTTCCGTCATCTCCTGGAGAGTATTAAAAGTTTAAAGCGTAACGGCTGGATGACTATCGCGTCATTGAGTGCCGTGACGATCACATTAACATTAGTCGGTATTTTTCTAGGTGTAATCTTAAATGCAACAAAACTAGCCGAAGATATTCGTGAGAATGTGGACGTGTCGGTTTTCGTTGATATTGGTACAGAACAAGAAGACATGGATGCTTTAGAACAGGCCTTAAATGATCTGCCGAACGTTTCAGAAGTGACATTTTCTAGTCGAGACGAAGAATTGCAGAAGATCCAGGATGCCATGGGGGATTCATGGAACTTGTTCGAAGGCGACAGTAATCCACTGTATAACGTATTTGTTGTAAGTGCCACAGATCCAGAGTATACGACAGAGATCGCAGAACAAGCTGGGGATTTGCCGAATGTCTTTAAAGCCGATTACGGTGGAGACTCTTCTGACCGAATCTTTGAATTGTCTGCGGCTGTGCGGACTTGGGGCTTAGCTGCTGCTGTCTTACTGATTTTTGTGGCAATGTTCCTAATCTCTAATACGATTCGGATCACGATTTTGTCCCGTCAAAGAGAAATTCAAATCATGCGTCTGGTTGGGGCGAAAAACGGCTACATTCGTTGGCCATTCTTCCTTGAAGGAGGCTGGATCGGACTCTTAGGATCAATTGTCCCAATTGCGTTGATGTACTTCGGGTATCATCAAGTTTATGCAATGGTCAATCCATCCTTGCTACGTTCAAATTACAGCTTAATTGCACCAAATATGTTTCTAATACAAGTGTGCGGTGTGATGGCACTGATTGGTATCGTGATTGGTTCGCTTGGTTCCGTCTTATCAATGCGCCGATTTTTAAAATTCTAAACGTATGTTTTATTAAAGTCGATCGTCAGATCGGCTTTTTTTGTTTCATCACAGTGTTTCTTTACTTTAGGTACTATTTTTTGATATGCTTTAGTAGCGGGAAATCGGGGAAGAGGTGGAAAAATGGTTGTAATGGATAATTTGGTAACCATTTTATTTATAGTTAATATTTTGTTATCAATCATTATCATTTTCAGAGAGAGACGTCAGACTGCTCAGACATGGGCCTGGCTTTTGGTCTTGATGTTCATCCCAATCGTTGGTTTTGTGCTTTACTTTTTCTTTGGTAGAGGAATTTCCAAGGAAAAGATTTTCGATATGCGCTCACAAGCAAAGATTGGTCTAAACGTTGAATTAGAAGAACAAAAACAAGCGCTCGCGCGTCATTTGTTTCCGCATCCGCCGACTGCTCAAGTAGAAGTCCAGCAGTTAGTCTATCTGTTGACGGTCTTTGGTCAATCCCTCTATACGACAGCCAATAGCATGACACTTTATACCGATGGGCGGCAGAAATTTGATGCCTTGATCGCGGATATCGAACAGGCAAAAAATCACATTCATATGGAATATTATATTTATCGCAGTGATGCATTGGGAAATGAGGTCAAAGAAGCATTGGTACGAGCCGCAAAGCGAGGCGTAAAAGTAAGAGTCTTGTTAGATGCTTGGGGCAGTACCCAGGTATCATTGAAGTTTTTTGATGAATTGCGTCTGCATGGCGGGCAAATTGCCTTTTTCTTTCCTTTGTTCGTTCCTTATGTCAATCCGCGAATCAATTATCGGAATCATCGTAAAATCGTGGTGATTGATGGTGAGATTGGTTATACAGGCGGTTTTAATGTGGGAGATGAATATCTAGGACAAGTGGAAAAATTTGGCTATTGGCGAGACAATCACTTGCGAATTGCCGGTTCAGCTGTCTATTCGCTGCAAAATCGGTTTTTGATGGATTGGAATTCACAACATGCCTTGGAGATCAAATATGATCCTTCTTTGTTTCCTGAAATCAAACAAGCGGGGACAGTCGCAGCCCAAGTTATCACTAGTGGTCCTGATACGGAACATGAAGAAATAAAAATGACGTATTTGAAAATGATCAATTTAGCCAAAAAAGAAATTCTAATCCAAACGCCCTACTATATTCCGGATGAAGCTATTCACAATGCCTTAAAGTTGGCACTGCTTTCTGGGGTGAAAGTCCATATCCAAATCCCTAATAAACCGGATCATCCCTTGGTATATTGGGCGACCTATTCCTTTGCGGCTGAGCTGCTTCATTTTGGTGCAATCATTGAAACCTATGAGAAAGGGTTTATGCATGCGAAAACGATGATTATAGATAGTGGACTTGTATCGATTGGTTCAGCAAATATCGATGTTCGATCCTTTCGCTTAGATTTTGAAGTCAATACGATTATCTATGATGCGCAACTTGCGACTCAAACAAAAGAAGCGTTTCTGGCGGATTCGATCGATTCCAAACCGTTAACGATCGAAGCGTATCAACAAAGAAAATTGACGATCAAGATCAAGGAAGGCCTGGCACGTCTTGTGTCACCGTTACTGTAAAAAAATGCCCTTTTCCAAAAGATGGAAGCCATCATTTTGGAAAAGGGCATTTTTTAATAGGATTAACCCATAATACTTGTGTACGCTGCTAAGAAAATCGAGCCGACAGTGAGAATAAGCATGGTCCAGATCACGACTTGCGTGATTTTTGCAAAGGTACTTTTTGGTTTTTTCTCGTTCATTCTAATCCACCTTTTAGAGTTATTCTAGTGACAGTTTACCCTCAATTTCTCAAGAACTCAAGTTGATCCAAGGAGAAATTAAGAAAATTTCAATTTCACTATAAAAAAATTCGTTAGAATGGCAAGATAGGCTTGTTGAAGCTACGCCCTTCTGTTTTAATAGGTAAAGAAATACATTCTTTAAAACTTTCAAAAGTTAGTTGTTGAAATAAGAGCCTCCTTAAAAAATTTCATGGCTGTCTTATTCCGGCTTAGATTTTTAAAAGAACTGAAACATGGATGTAAAGAAAATAAAGTATAGTGACACTAGTTGTTAGAAAGGATTTTGCTGTATGTCTGGATTTAATCCAATCGTTTTGTTTTGGTATATTTTTCCTGTGCTCGTTTATTTTGCTTGTCGTTTTATCGTTTCTGCACTTTCGTTGAATGATCGTTTCCATGTGAAGGCACCGGATTTGGCGGTACCATTTTTAATGGTGGGGATTCATCAATTATCAAAATATACTTTTGATCAAGCAATCACATTGTATTATTTGATCTCCATTTTTTTATTAGGCATTCTACTGGCCGTCTTTCAGGCGTACTACTATGAAGAGATCCAATATGGTCGCTATTTTAAGATGTATTGGCGCAGTATTTTTCTATTTACGATCATCTTTCATGTCGTTTTGATCATTCTAAATATCGTAAGTTACTTATAGTGTTTTGCCCCTTGATAAACGTCCATTTTTTTGCTTAAAGTTTTTTTAAAGACTTTAAGGAGTCTGATTCCCTCTTTTTGTTCATTTGGTAAAGAAAAGTCAAACAACTTCCCTTTCAAATTTCATATAATTTGTGGTAGAAAGTGGGGGATTGTGGTAGACTGTGAATATCAGGTGGAGATCGGGGGTTATTTATCGATGTTTATGGGAGAATTTCAACATTCGATAGATGCAAAAGGCCGACTAATCGTCCCTTCAAAACTACGAGAAAAACTCGGAGAAAAATTTGTTGTGACACGTGGATTAGATGGCTGTTTATTTGGCTACCCCTTATCTGAATGGGAAAAACTTGAAGAAAAACTAAACGAAATGCCTTTAGCGAAAAAGGATGCTCGGACATTTGTCCGCTTCTTTTATTCTGCTGCAACAGAGTGCGAGATCGATAAACAAGGACGAATCAATATCCCTGTTACATTGAGAAATCATGCAGACCTTACTAAAAGCTGCGTGATCATCGGGGTTTCAAATCGAATCGAGATTTGGGATGAAACGCGTTGGCAAGCATTCTCTGAAGAAGCAGAAGAAAACTTTGATGAAATTGCTGAAACAATGATCGACTTTGGCTTATAGGCTTGATAGGAAGAGGAAAAAACACATGGCAGATTTTCAACACTACACCGTTATGCTACAGGAGACCGTTGATGGATTATCAATTCGTCCAGAAGGCGTCTATGTCGATTGTACATTAGGTGGAGCTGGTCATAGTGAATATTTATTGTCACAACTGTCTGAAGAAGGACATCTCTTTGCTTTTGATCAAGACCAAACCGCCATCGACCATGCAAAAGAACGTTTAGCACCTTATGTTGCTAAAGGGATGGTCACGTTTATTAAAAGTAATTTCCGCTATTTAAAGGAAGCATTGAATCAACACGGCGTAAGCCGAGTCGATGGTATTTTGTATGATTTAGGTGTTTCCTCACCCCAATTAGATGAAGCCGAACGTGGCTTTAGCTACCACCAAGATGCACCGCTGGATATGCGGATGGATCAAACTGCAGCATTGACTGCCTATGAAGTGGTCAATCAATTCGACTACCATCAATTAGTCAAAATCTTCTTCCGTTATGGAGAAGAAAAATTCTCAAAACAAATCGCTCGGGAAATCGAGCGGGTGAGACAAGATCATCCCATCGAAACAACAGGGGAATTGGTCGATATCATCAAAACAGCCATTCCAGCTCCAGCAAGAAGAAAGGGCGGTCACCCAGCAAAACGGGTTTTCCAAGCCATTCGAATTGCAGTCAATGATGAGCTAGGTGTAATTGAAGAATCACTTGAACAAGCCATTCATCTTTTAGCAGTCAACGGACGTGTCAGTGTGATCACGTTCCACTCATTAGAAGATCGCATTGTGAAATCGATGTTCAAGGAATACAGTACACCAAAGGATATGCCACCAGGTCTGCCGATGATACCAGAAGAATTTCAACCAACACTAAAACTTATAACAAGAAAACCACTGCTTCCTACTGAGGAAGAAGTAGCTGAAAATAATCGTTCTCGTAGTGCGAAACTACGAATCGCGGAAAAAATCAAGGAAAGCGAAGGGTAACAACTATGGCAGAACTAAAAGTTCATGACTATGAATTCAGAGAACCTCTTGAATCACAACCTTTGGATCACTCTGAACCGACAACTGAAAAACTGCCTACTGATCCCCAGCGTCCTGAGGTCATCCGTGTACCAGCATCTCCGGCTCGTCGGTTAAAAAGTATTTCTACTCTAGAAAAACTGATTGCTGCCTTTGTGATTATCGCTGTATTGACGTTGGCAATCTTGACCATCAATATTCGGACCAATATCAGCCAAGTTGAGCATGATATTTCCTTGATCCAATCGGATATCACTGAGAAAACAACACAAGCAGAACAGTTGGAACAAGAGAAAAATGAACTTTCTAAAACCGAGCGCATCCAAAAGATTGCTGAGGATAATGGATTGTCGATTGATGATGGCAATTTAAGGAAAGTGGACTAAATGAAGTTAACAGATAAATTCAAGCAATACTTAAAAAAGAACAATCAAACTACAACGAACAATCGCAAAAAAGTAGGTATTATTCTCTTTGCTACGAGTATTGGATTGTTCTTTTTGTTTGTCACGCGTTTGAGCTATATCGTCATTGTCGGGGATGTCGCGGGAACTTCATTAGCAGAAAAGACCAAAAATCTTTATGAAGGCAGCGAAGTGATCAAAGCGAAACGTGGAACAATCTATGACCGTAATGGGATTCCGATTGCCGAAGATGTGACCTCGTATTCCATTTATGCTGTTTTGAATCAGAATTACAAAGATGGCAACAAAAATCTCTTTGCAGAAAAAGCAAACTTCAATAAGTTGGCCAAAATTTTGTCAGATGTATTGTCCATTGATCAAGAAACAGCAGTCAATACGTTAGAGGATGGCCTTGAGCAACAATTGTGGCGGGTCTCTTTTGGGAGCAAGGGAAATAATATTACATTAGAACAAAAAAATGCGATCGAAGATGCAATGGAAAAAGAAGATATTGCCGGCTTCCATTTTGATAGCCATCCAGCTCGCCTTTATCCGAATGGGGTCTTTTCTTCTCACTTTATCGGGTATGCTGTTGCCAATGATGACGATACTGGTCTAGTCGGCAAAACTGGGTTGGAAGCTGCTTACAATGATGTATTATCGGGAACTGATGGTGAGATCGTTTATCAAAAAGATAACAATCAAAACCCGCTGCCCGGAACAGTAGCAGAGACCGTCGCAGCCGTTGACGGGAAAGACGTTTATACCACCATCGATAGTCGAATCCAAAGCTATTTGGAAACGCTGATGGACAGCGTCTTTAAAGAAAACAAACCAGAAAACTTAACAGCGAACTTAATGGATGCCAAAACCGGCGAAATCATAGCGATGGCGCAACGACCAACCTACAATCCAGAAAATTTGGATTCGATCAATGATTGGCAAAATCTGTTAGTTGAAGACAACTATGAGCCAGGATCAACCATGAAGATTTTGACGACAGCAGCTGCCATCGATCAAGGCATCTTCAATGAGAACGAAACCTTTACCCCAAGTCCTGATGGATTAAAACTTTACGATGCAACCATCAATGACTGGGACTTTGGTCAAAAAGGAACACTGACGATGCGCCAAGCTCTTTCATGGTCCAGTAATATCGGAATGGTGACCTTGGAGCAGCGGATGGCTGATCGTTGGCAACAATACTTAAAAGAATTTGGCTTTGGCCGTAGCACCTATTCAGGATTGCCTAACGAAAATACTGGAATCACCCCAGAAGATAATCCTGTCAGCCAAGCGATGACTTCCTTTGGTCAAGCGATTGGTGTGACGAATTTCCAAATGATGCAGGCTTTCACATCGGTCGCAAATAATGGAACGATGCTGAAACCACAATTTATTAGTAAAATCGTTGATGGCAATACTGGAGAAGAAACGGTCACGCAACCAGAAGAGGTCGGCCATCCGATCACAAAAGAGGCTGCAACAGAGGTCCGTGAATATATGCGTGATGTTGTCGAGAGTGAAAATTATGGAAGTGCCTATGGCGTTTATGAATTACCTGGCTACAACATTTCTGCAAAAACAGGGACGGCCCAAGTAGCCGATCCAACAACCGGTAAGTATTTGTCTGGTGGCACCAATTATCTATATTCCGTTGTTTTGATGTTTCCTTCAGAAGAACCAGAATACATTTTGTATTTGACGATTAAATTACCAGAGAAGCACGAAAGCACCGTGTTGGGTGAAATTGCCAATCCATTGATGAAACGGGTCATGGATCTGAAAAACTCTGCATTAGAAGAAAGCACAACATCTGGTAGCGAAACAACTGTGGGGGATTATCGCAATCTCGATACAGAATCGGCTGCAACGGATGTTCAAAAAGCTGGATTGATCCCGGTAGTCATCGGGGATGGTGAAAAAGTCATTGCCCAATCGGTTGACAGTGGGACTTCGATCATGCCTGGCGGACGGGTACTGCTCGTTACCGACAGCGATAAGTACTATATGCCGGATACGACTTCTTGGTCAAAAGCAGACTTAATCAAATTTGGTAGTCTGCTGAATGTAGACGTCAGTTTTGAAGGAAACGGCTATTGTACCAAACAAAGCGTGGAACCATACACCGAATTATCAGGACAATCGATCAAGTTTACACTAAGTGAAAACGAATAAATAGGAGAGAACAATATGGAATGGACAGAGATGATATTACCTTTGGCAAGTGGCTTTGCGATCGTAACAGCCACAATGCCTTTGTTTATCGGCTATTTTCAAATGAAGAAATACGGACAGGAAATACGTGGTGACGGCCCCAAATGGCACAATGTAAAGGCCGGTACACCAACGATGGGTGGGTTTGTATTTTTGATTTCTGCAATGATCACTGCCATCTGGGTAGGAGCATGGCAAAATCAATTGACTGCTTCATTGTTCATTCTTTTGTTCATTACCTTGGTTTATGGTGCATTAGGATTTCTTGATGACTTCATCAAGATTTTCCGCAAACGAAATATGGGGCTGAACTCGTTGCAAAAGCTGATTGGACAGATTTTAGGCGGACTCGTCTTTTACTTTGTTTTCCGATCCGAAGGCAATGCGGATGTACTGAATTTCTTTGGGATAGACGTGTCGCTATCGATTTTTTATGGCTTGTTCGTCATTTTTTGGCTTGTTGGTTTTTCAAATGCAGTCAACTTGACGGACGGTATCGATGGGCTAGTCGCAGGACTGGGCACGATTTCTTTTTCAACTTACGCACTGATTGCTTGGCGACAAGATCAAATCGATGTGTTAATCGTTTGTCTTGCGATCATCGGCGGATTGATCGGCTTCTTTCCCTACAATCGCAAACCGGCAAAAATCTTTATGGGGGATGTCGGCTCACTGGCTTTAGGCGGTCTGCTGGCAGCTATCTCGATTCTTTTACACCAAGAATGGACCCTATTGCTTGTCGGACTGGTCTATGTTTGTGAAACAGCAAGCGTGATGCTGCAAGTTGCCTCATTCAAATTAACAGGCAAACGAATCTTCAAGATGTCACCCATCCATCATCATTTTGAAATGAGCGGATGGTCTGAGTGGAAGATCGACACTGTGTTTTGGTGTATCGCGTTAGGTTGCTCGTTGCTCACAATAGCCCTTGTATGGTAGGAGATGAAGAAAATGAAAAAAATTACAACATATCAAAATAAAAAAGTTCTTGTGCTAGGATTAGCGCGTAGTGGATTCAGTGCGGCCAAATTGTTACATGATTTGGGCGCACTTGTGACCGTTAATGACGGAAAGCCATTTGCTGAAAATCCAGAAGCACAAGATCTTTTGGCTTTAGGGGTCAAAGTGATCACTGGCAGCCACCCGATTGAATTATTGGATGAAGGATTTTCGCTAGTCGTTAAAAATCCAGGGATCCCCTATTCACAACCTCTTGTTCAAAAAGCTTTAGAGAAAAAAATTCCTGTGATCACGGAAGTGGAACTAGCGTATCAAATCTCTGAAGCGCCGATTATCGGTATTACTGGTACGAATGGAAAAACCACCACAACGACTATGATCGCCAATGTCTTGAATGCTGGAATGGAAAAAGGACAGGCATTGCTTTCTGGAAATATCGGGTTTCCTGCAAGTTCCGTTGCTCAAACAGCTAAGCCTGAAGATCGCTTGGTGATGGAGCTTTCAAGTTTCCAATTGATGGGAATCGATACCTTACGGCCGAAAATCGCTGTCATCACGAATATATATGAAGCCCATATCGATTACCATGGTAGTCGCCCGGAATATGTCTTAGCAAAATGGCGCTTGCAACAACGAATGACCGCTGACGATTATTTAGTGATCAACTGGAACCAACCGGAACTAGAAGCACTGTCGGCCAAATCAAAGGCGAAAATCATTCCTTTTTCCACCAAGGAAAAAGTAGCAGGAGCATATATGCTTGATGGGATGCTCTACTATAAAGAAGAAGCAATTATGGCAGCGGAGGAACTTGGCGTACCAGGGGCACACAATATTGAAAATGCCTTAGCGGCGATCGCTGTTGGAAAACTTTGCAATATGCCAAACGAAGCAATCAAACAAGCGTTGCAAACCTTCACTGGGGTACCTCATCGGACCCAGTATGTCACCACCATCAATCAGGTGAAATTTTTCAATGATTCCAAAGCAACCAACATCTTAGCAACAGAAATGGCCTTAGGCGGTTTTGACAATGAGAAATTGGTCTTATTGGCAGGCGGCTTGGACCGTGGCAACAGTTTTGATGAGTTGGTTCCAGCACTAAAAGGACTCAAAGCTATCGTAGTGTTTGGAGAAACAAAAGAAAAATTAGCCGCAGCCGCTCAAGCAGCTGGCGTAAAAACGATTGAAATGACAGACAATGTTGAAACAGCCGTCCCAGTTGCCTTTTCTTTAAGTGCTGCTGGAGATACGATTCTATTGTCACCGGCGAATGCAAGTTGGGATCAATACCCTAATTTTGAAGTTCGCGGCGACAAATTTATGGCGGCAGTAGCAGAACTTAAATAGAAATGAGTGAAGGACATGAAAATACTTGTGACTGGCGGCGGTACTGGCGGCCACATCTATCCAGCGTTGTCTTTTGTCGATTACGTAAAAGAGATTGACCCGACAGCCGAATTTTTATACATTGGTGCAACAAGGGGCTTAGAGAATAAAATCGTCCCTCCAACAGGTATTCCTTTTAAAACGTTAGAGATCCAAGGCTTTAAGCGTAAGCTGTCTTTTGATAACGTAAAAACGATCCAGCTTTTCATGAAAAGCTATTATGCAGCAAAGAAAATCATCAAGGAGTTTCAACCGGATGTGGTGATTGGCACCGGCGGCTATGTTTCTGGCGCCGTGGTCTTTGCTGCAGCGAAGTTGAAAATACCTACCATTATTCATGAACAAAATAGTGTTCCTGGAATCACCAATAAGTTTCTAACCAAGTATGTGGATAAAATCGCCATTGCTTTTCACGATGCTTCTCAATACTTTCCAGCGAAGAAAACGGTGCTAGTGGGCAATCCCAGGGGGCAAGAAGTACGGAATAGTCAAAAGTCGACGATTTTGTCTTCTTACGATTTAAATCCGGCGAAAAAAACGGTTTTGGTTTTTGGTGGGAGTCAAGGAGCTCTGAAAATCAACCAAGCGATCATTGATGCGCTGCCGCTTTTTGCTCAAAAAGAGTATCAGTTACTTTATGCATCTGGTGAAAGGTATTACAAAGAGATCGAAGAAAAAATCGGGATGTCAAAAGATGCTTTCCCTAATATCAGTATTCGTCCCTATATCGATCAAATGGCAGAAGTGATGGCAAATAGTGATTTGTTGATTGGACGAGCAGGTGCCACATCGATTGCCGAATTTACGGCATTAGGGATTCCAGCAATTCTGATTCCTAGCCCTTATGTGACTAATGACCACCAAACAAAGAACGCCCAAAGTTTAGCTAATGCAGGAGCAGTCAAAATGATTGCCGATCATGAACTAAACAGCCAAAACCTCGTGGAAGCAGTAGATAGTATCATGCAAGATGAAGCCCTTCGTAGTAAGATGGCCAAAGCCTCAAAAGAACAAGGGATCAGCGATGCCTCAGAACGATTATTTCGACTTGTGCAAGAGGTAATCAAATAGTACAATGTGTGGGATAGAAAGGAGCGATTATCATTAGTAAAGACAAAACACCTCATGATGATCAAACCCCCTCGTCAACGGAAGAGTTGACCCCTTGGCAAAAAGAAAATCTAAAATATTTGCAAGAAAAAGGCAATCAGCCAGCTTGGTCTTCACCCGCTTCTGAAGAAACAGAAGACATGAAAGAAGCGCATGAAGATGAAGAGGAGTTGGCAGAAGAAGCACTTTTTGAAGCAGAACAAGCGATAGAAGAAACCGACGCTGGGAAAGAAGAGCTGCCTGAGCCAGAAAAAAAGGCTCGCTCCTTTGCTGACCGGCTACCTAATCTAAAGGCGTACCGCAATCAAGTATTGATTCGCCGTTTAGCGCTGATTATCGGTTTACTGATGATTCCTTTGCTGATTGTTTTGTATTTTGTTTCGCCGCTTAGTCGTTTGGCTAATGTGGTGGTCAAAGGCAATCAAGAAGTATCCGCAGAAGCGATTCTCAAAAATTCTGACCTAGCCGTCAATGAAGAGATGTGGCCGCAATTTTTTGAACGGAATCAGAGTGTAGCAGCAATCAAAAAAGAATTGCCGCGCATAAAAAATGCTTCTATTTCTTTATCTGGTATTAATCGTTTTGATATCACTGTCACTGAATTCCAGGAAGTGGCTTTATTAGCCAAAGATGGCGGCTATGCACCAGTTTTGGAAAATGGCGCTGTTTTGGATGATATCAGTGAGCAGCCAGAGGAAGGATTGCCGGTTTTAGAAAATTTTTCGGCTGAAGACAAAATCAAGGCGACACTCAGTGCCTATCAAGAATTAAGTTCAGAAATTCGAGATGGCATTTCTCAAATCAAATACACCCCCCGTGACAGCAATGATGAACTGTTAACTCTCTTTATGAATGATGGCAATCAAGTGATTGTCAATATCTCAAATATGGTGAGTCAAATGCAGTATTATCCGCAAATTGCCAAAGATTTGACCGAGGACAGTATTGTGGATATGGAAGTTGGGATCTTTACTTATCCAATTTCAAATACACAAGAAGACGATGCAGACGAAAATCAAACAGCTGATAGTGATTCTTAGGAAAAATTCAAGAGTTTTTTTCATTAACTTGTTTCTAAAAAGCGCCATTATATGGTAGAATTGGTAACAGTGAACAAATTATTCGAATGAACTCTAAAAACGGACTGTGATGGTTCGCTATATATCCAATTTAAGTAGGAGGGAACCCCATCCATGGCAAAAACGGGAATGTATGTTGGCCTTGATATCGGTACGACATCTGTAAAAGTTGTAGTAGCCGAATACGTTGACAGCCAAATGAATATCATTGGTGTAGGAAATGCAAAATCAGAAGGAATCAACCGTGGCATCATTGTAGATATCGATAAAACGGTACAAGCCATTCAAAGAGCAGTAAGACAAGCAGAAGAAAAAGCAGGAATTCAAATTCGCAGTGTGAGTGTTGGTGTACCAGCCAATCTTCTTGAAGTGGAAAATTGTCAAGGGATGATCGCTGTCAACAGTGAATCAAAAGAGATCACCGACGAAGACGTCCGCAATGTTGCTTCCGCAGCACTTGTACGTTCAACCCCTCCTGAAAGACAGATCATTGCTATCTTACCGCAAGAATTTACAGTGGATGGTTTTGAAGGGATCAAAGATCCTCGTGGCATGATCGGTGTTCGCCTAGAGATGTTTGGTGTGGTTTATACAGGACCAAAAACCATCATTCACAACATTCGTAAATGTGTGGAAAAATCTGGTCTGATCGTTAATGAAGTAGTCATTACGCCATTAGCACTGACAGAATCGATTTTATCTGATGGTGAAAAAGATTTTGGTACGATCGTTATCGACATCGGCGGCGGCCAAACGACGACATCAGCGATGCACGACAAGCAATTGAAATTTACCCATGTGAACCAAGAGGGTGGCGAATTTGTCACAAAAGACATTTCGACAGTTTTAAATACCTCCTTCAACAATGCAGAAGCATTAAAAATCAATTATGGGGATGCGTATCCTGAACGGACGTCCGCTAGTGAAGAATTTCCAGTGGATGTGATTGGGAAATCAGAACCTGTGAAGATCGATGAACGCTATTTGTCAGAAATCATCGAAGCACGTATGGAACAGATTTTTACCAAATCAAAAGAAGTCTTAGATGAAATTGATGGACTTGATTTGCCAGGTGGCGTGATTTTGACTGGTGGTGCTGCAAGCCTGCCGGGTGTCGTAGATTTGGCTCAAGAAGTATTCGAAACAAACGTTAAGCTTTACGTTCCTAATCATATGGGACTTAGAAATCCTGTATTCACCAATGTAATCAGTATCGTTGACTATTCAGCAAACTTAAGCGAAGTCTATCAGCTTGCCAAAAGTGCGATCACTGGTGAAAAAACAGTCGCGCAACAGCCCGTTGCCATTCAACAACAAGAAGTGCATTACGAACAATATGAAGCTCCAGAAGAAACTTATGAAGAAACAGAAGAAGAGAAAAAAGGTGAGTCGATCACAAACCGAGTAAAAGATTTCTTCTCAAATATCTTTGAATAATCTAAAACGATTCTCAGGAGGAAGATAAACTATGGAATTTTCAATTGATAATAACATCAATGACGGCGCTGTGATCAAAGTCATCGGAGTCGGCGGTGGTGGCGGCAACGCAGTAAATCGTATGATCGAAGAAAATGTCAAAGGCGTAGAATTTATTGCAGCCAACACTGACGTTCAAGCATTAAAAAATTCAAAAGCAGAAACAGTCATTCAATTAGGCCCTAAATATACCCGTGGTCTTGGAGCTGGTTCACAACCAGAAGTTGGTCAAAAAGCAGCAGAAGAAAGTGAAGATTCTATTCGTGAATCATTAGAAGGCGCAGATATGATTTTCATTACCGCTGGTATGGGTGGCGGAACCGGGACCGGTGCTGCACCGATCGTAGCTAAAATTGCCAAAGAAATCGGGGCATTGACAGTCGGCGTCGTTACTCGTCCGTTTACATTTGAAGGACCAAAACGCGGCCGTTTTGCTGCTGAAGGAATCGCTAAATTAAAAGAGAATGTCGATACCTTATTGATCATCTCAAACAACCGTTTGTTAGAAGTTGTTGACAAGAAAACGCCAATGCTTGAAGCATTCCGTGAAGCAGACAATGTCTTGCGTCAAGGGGTTCAAGGGATCTCAGACTTGATCACTGCACCTGGCTATGTCAACTTAGACTTCGCTGATGTGAAAACAGTGATGGAAAATCAAGGCACCGCTTTGATGGGAATCGGTGTTGCTAGCGGCGAAGAACGCGTGATCGAAGCAACGAAAAAAGCAATCTCTTCACCATTGCTAGAAACATCGATCGATGGTGCTGAACAAGTGCTATTGAACATCACTGGCGGATTGGACATGACTTTATTTGAAGCACAAGATGCTTCTGATATCGTCGCTCATGCGGCAACAGGTGATGTAAATATTATTTTAGGTACATCAATCAATGAAGACTTAGGCGATGAAATCCGTGTGACTGTCATTGCAACTGGCATTGACCCTTCTAAAAAAGAACGTGGGTCTCGCTCTAGCAGACAAAGTCAAAGCCAAATTCATTCTATCCCACAAAAACCAACCTTAGATATGGACCAAGCGCGTCCTGCACAAGCAGAAGAAAGCAATGGTTTTGGTGATTGGGATATCCGTAAAGAACAAAATGTACGACCTAAAGTAGAAGAAAACACATTTGAAAATGTAGAAAAGAAAGAATTCGACACCTTCAGCCGTGATGAAGTACGCTCGAATGATGACGACGAATTAAGCACACCACCATTTTTCCGTCGTAAACGCTAGGGGGCAGAGCACATGATTTCTGAGAACTTGCACAAGATCCAGCAAGAGATACAGGACTCCTGTGCTCTTGTTTCTAGAAATGCCAGTGAGGTCTGTTTGACAGCTGTGACAAAATCCGTCGATACAGAAACGACAAGAGAACTTCTAGAAAATGGTGTGCGTGATTGTGCAGAAAATCGAGTAGAAAAGCTACTTGAAAAAAAGGCAGCATTAACTGATTACCCAGATGTCCGTTGGCATTTTATTGGTAATTTACAGCGCAGAAAGGTAAAATCAGTTATAAATGAGATTGATTTTTTCCATGCGTTGGATTCAATCAAACTGGCACAAGAAATTCAAAAACGAGCAGAGCATCCGATCAACTGCTTTGTGGAAGTGAATGTTTCGCAGGAAGCAACGAAACAAGGGATTTTCGTAGAAGAGGTGGTGGCTTTTATTGAAGCACTCGCTTCGTTCGACAAAATTCGTGTTGTTGGATTGATGACGATGGCCCCGCTCACTGCTTCCAAAGACGAGCAGCATCAGATTTTCAAAGAATTAAAAAGGATTCAACAACAGATCGCTGACCTGCATCTTACACATGCCCCTTGCTTAGAAACGAGTATGGGAATGAGTAATGACTTTCCCATTGCGATTCAAGAAGGCGCAACATTTATTCGTGTAGGAACAGCATTATTTCAATAAAAAAGGAGGTTGACCGATGTCGCTCAAAGAGAAACTGACCAATTTTTTTGGATTGACTGACGAAGAAGATTATTATGAAGAAACATTTGCCACTGAAGAACCGGCACGCACGGCAGCGAAACCAGCTGTGAACCAAGGAGGAGCTTTTACCGCCCCTAGAACAACAGCGAGTACGCGTGCTTCTAGCCAAGCGGCTTCTTATACAACAAGTCAACCACAAAATCAAGCCTATCAATACAGACAGCAGCCTCAAACTGCTGCCTATCAACAATCCTCAGCGGCGGCTGAACGAGTAAGATCGGTGCCTAAGACGGAAGAAAAAGTCGTTCCAATGGCGCAACAAAGAACTAATACGAGAGTCAAAGACACAAAAGCTAAAGAAACTTCTCCACAAATGGCTGGAAAAATAACGATCGTAGAACCACGCGTTTATTCAGAAGCTATGGGGATTGCGAAGCAAGTCATCAATGGAGATGCTGTACTTGTTAATTTTCATTTAATTGAAGAGTACCAAGCTCGTCGAATAGTTGATTTTTTAACAGGAACAGTGTACGCTGAAGATGGTGATATCAAGCGTGTTGGCGATGAAATTTTTCTTTGCACGCCTAAGGGTATGGAAATTGAAGGCACTGCCCAAACATTAGCAGATACCAATTTTTTTGATATCTAAAGTGAGGAGGAACGCCAATTTTATTCTTGAGATTCGTTAAATTACTGAGTGATGCTGTTTATCTGTATACCATTTTATTAGTGATCTATGCACTTTTGTCTTGGTTTCCAGGAGGGTATCAGTCCGCTTTTGGCCGTTTCTTAGCAAAAGTGTGTGAACCGTATTTGAGTTTATTTGATCGATTGAAATTAAGTTTTGCTGGTATCGATTTTACGATTGCATTTGCAATTATTGTCTTACAGCTAGCATCACAAGCATTGATATTGATCCTACAATCAATTTTATTTTAACGTAAGGGGTGGTTATCGGTGAACGCAAATGTCTATCAACATTTTCGAAACGATGAACGCCCTTTTATTGATTCCGCTCAAGGATGGATCGAACAAGTGCAAATGCAGTATGCGCCTTACTTGACTGATTTTTTAGATCCGAGACAAGCGTATATCTTAGAAAGCTTGATTCGTCAATCAACGGATTTAAGTTTCCGCTTTTTTGGTGGATATGAAGCTGCTGAGAGACGACGTTGTTTGATTTATCCCGATTACTATGAGCCCACCACCGATGAGTTTGACATGACTTTATTTACGATTCAATACCCGAAAAAATTTACGGTGTTGAGTCATGGAAAAGTTTTAGGCACATTAATGGGGACTGGAGTCAAGAGGGAATACTTTGGAGACATTCTTTCCGATGGTGAAATATGGCAAGTATTCGTTGCCACTGAAGTCAGTCATTTTATTCAACTCCAAGTGGATAAAATCGGCAACGTATCCGTTCGATTGGAAGAAACAAAATATACCGATTTGATCGTGCCTAAAGATGGCTGGACCGAGGAAAGAGAAACGGTTAGCTCATTGCGTCTTGATACAGTGATCTCTGCCGTATACAACATCTCACGCCAGCGTTCGAAACAGTTGATCGAATCAGGAAAAGTAAAAGTAAACTGGACAGAAGCATTACGACCAGATTTTGTTCTGGATTTACTGGATATCATTTCGGTAAGAGGATTTGGTCGGATTCAAATACAGGGGTTAGAAGGAACCACGAAAAAAGAAAAAGTTAGATTGTTATTAGGTGTATTACGTAAATAAATCAAAGAGGTGTATAGAATATGGCATTAACTCCATTAGACATTCAAAATAAAAACTTTTCAGTAAAAATGAGAGGCTACAACCAAGATGAAGTCGATGACTTCTTGGATATGATCGTTCGTGATTATGAAGAAGCCGTTCAACGCAATCGTGAGTTAGAAAAATCGTTGAAACACGCAGAAGAAAAACTTGAATATTTCAATGAATTGAAAGATGCCTTGAATCAATCCATTATCGTGGCTCAAGATACGGCGGATAAAGTAAAAACAAGCGCAAGCAAAGAATCAGAAGTAATCGTTACTTCTGCTCAAAACCGTGCGGATGAAATGGTTGCTACTGCAGAAAAACATGCGCATGCCTTGATGACCTCAGCGGAAGAAAAAGCCAAAGAGATTTTGACGGATGCAACCGACAATGCCCGTCAATTGGCGACAGAAACAAATGACTTGAAGAAGAAAACCAGAGTCTTCCATAACAACTTATTAGTTATGTTGCAAACGCAATTAGAACAAGTGAAGAGTCCTGAGTGGGAAGAAATTTTGGCGCCATTTTCAAGCTATGTACAAGATTCCCACCAAGTGATCAGAGAAGTTTTGTCAAAAGAACTTGACAGTGAAAATGGTTCTGGAGTAAACTCAGAAGCAGTGGAAACATTTGATGTGGACATTGTTGAATCAGATGAAAAAATCGTTGATGTAAGTGAAAGCCCTGAAGTGAAAACATTAGATGATGCGAGAAACTTATTAGACGAATTGAACAAGACAGATAACAACTAAGACACAGAACAGAAAAATTTCTTATATTTTTCAAGCGAGTTTGGGAGAGTGGAAGCCAAATAAAACCCTGTAAGAAATCAGATCATCTGTGAGTTGCGTTCTTGAAAGAGCTGACTTTTCAAAGACTCGAGTAGAGAACGACGCCTGATCCCGTTACCGATCATCAAAGAATTGTCAACCGACAATAAAATTTGGGTGGTACCACGAACACGTTCGTCCCTTACCAGGGACGGACGTGTTTTTTGCTGTGAATCACTGCGATTGGTCCGCAAAGCGGAACAGAGCAGATGATGAACAGTACTAGGCGACCGCCGGGAGCGTAGTAACCGTACTAAGAATCACTATGATTGGCTTACGAAGGAAGACAGAATAGATGATGAACAGTACTAGGCGACCGTAGGGAGCGTAGTAACCAAATTAGGAATCACGCTGATCAACTGTTAACAATCAGTGAATCCTAAATGCATTGAGTTTATGGCAACCAATCCATTTGACAGGTTCAATAGAAGCAATCGGTTGATCGAGTCGATGGATTTTGAAACTATACCAAAACGTTGAGAGACGAAAAGGAGCGAAACAAGAATGAAAATGAAAGAAACACTGCATCTTGGAAAAACCGCTTTTCCAATGCGAGGCAACTTGCCGAACCGCGAAGTGGATTGGCAAAAAGAATGGGAAGAAAATCAATTGTATCAACGTCGTCAAGAATTAAATGAAGGCAAGCCAACCTTTGTCTTACACGATGGCCCTCCCTACGCAAATGGAAACATCCATATTGGACACTCATTGAACAAAATCAGTAAAGACATCATCGTACGTTCCAAATCGATGTCAGGTTTCCGTTCCCCTTATGTACCTGGTTGGGATACTCATGGTTTGCCGATCGAACAAGTACTGACCAATAAAGGGATCAAGCGCAAAGAAATGAGCTTGGCAGAATATCGCAAAAAATGTGAAGAATATGCTTTGACACAAGTGGATACACAAAGAGCTGATTTCAAACGTTTAGGCGTTTCTGGTGACTGGGATCATCCATATATCACATTGACACCAGACTATGAAGCAGCAGAAATCCGCGTGTTCGGAAAAATGGCAGAAAAAGGCTACATCTACAAAGGATTGAAACCAATTTACTGGTCACCATCTAGTGAATCATCATTAGCAGAAGCTGAGATCGAATACAAAGATGTGAAATCACCATCGATCTATGTGGCTTTCCCAGTAGCAGATGGCAAAGATTTGCTTGATTCAGATACATCTTTTGTTATCTGGACGACGACGCCATGGACCTTACCAGCGAATCTAGGAATCTCTGTGAATCCAACCTTTGCCTATGTTCAAATCTTGGCCGATGGCCGCAAATTCGTCGTGGCAAAAGATTTATTAGAAACCGTGACGAATGAGATCGGTTGGGAATCTGTCGAAGTATTACAAGAATTGGCTGGCGATCAATTGGAAAAAATGACGGCAAAACATCCTTTTTATGATCGTACGTCTCTATTGATGTTAGGGGACCATGTGACATTGGATGCCGGTACTGGTTTGGTCCACACTGCACCAGGACATGGGGAAGATGACTACATCGTCAGCAAAAAATATGGTCTAGATGTCTTATCACCAGTCGATAGCCGTGGGGTCTTCACAGAAGAAGCACCAGGATTTGAAGGGGTCTTTTATGACAAAGCCAATCCAATGATCACTGAGCTTTTAGAAGAAAAAGGAGCCCTACTAAAACTAAACTTCTTTACTCACAGCTATCCACATGATTGGCGGACGAAAAAACCAGTCATCTATCGGGCAACACCACAATGGTTTGCGTCTATTGATAAGTTCCGCCAAAATATTTTGGATGAAATCGAAAAAGTAGATTGGATCATTCCATGGGGCAAAACTCGTTTATACAATATGATTCGCGACCGCGGCGACTGGGTGATCTCTCGTCAACGTGCGTGGGGCGTTCCGTTGCCAATCTTTTATGCAGAAAACGGCGAAGCCATCATTACGCCTGAAACGATCGAGCATGTGGCAAACTTGTTTGCTGAACATGGTTCAACGATTTGGTTTGAAAAAGAAGCAGAAGAATTACTGCCAGCTGGCTTCACGCATCCGGGCTCACCAAATGGCAAATTCTCGAAAGAGACTGACATCATGGATGTTTGGTTTGATTCAGGTTCTTCTCACGAAGCCGTGTTACGTCAACGTCCAGAATTGACGTTCCCAGCTGACATGTACTTGGAAGGTTCTGACCAATATCGTGGGTGGTTCAACTCAAGTATCACGACTAGTGTTGCGATCAATGAAGTCGCACCATATAAAGCCGTCTTGTCTCAAGGCTTCACCTTAGATGGCGAAGGTCGCAAGATGAGTAAATCTCTTGGTAATACCATTGCACCAGAAAAAGTGATCAATCAAATGGGTGCGGATATTTTGCGTCTTTGGGTCAGCAGTGTTGACTACGAAGCGGATGTCCGAGTGTCTATGGATATCTTGAATCAAGTGTCAGAAGTCTATCGGAAGATTCGCAATACCATGCGTTTCTTATTAGCGAACACGAGTGATTTTGATCCAGCAAAAGACAGCGTACCTTTTGAAAACTTGCGTTCTGTCGATAAATACATGATGGTTCGTTTGAATCAAACCATCAAAACGATTCGGGAAGATGGCTATGAAAAATATAACTTCTTGCATATTTACCGGACAGTCATCAACTTCTTGACAGTCGATATGTCTTCCTTCTATTTGGATTTTGCAAAAGATGTCGTTTATATCGAAGCTGAAAATGATTTCCAACGCCGTGCTATGCAAACTGTCTTTTATCAAACAGCGGTTGCATTGACGAAATTATTGACACCGATCATTCCGCATACCGCAGAAGAAATCTGGTCACACTTGAAAGAAGAAGAGGAATACGTACAGTTAGCGGAGTTCCCTGGCTATGATACATTTGCTAACCAAGAAGAACTGCTCGATCTTTGGCGGGCCTTCCTTGATTTCCGTGACAATGTCTTAAAAGCATTAGAAGAAGCGCGTAATGCAAAATTGATCGGAAAGTCCTTTGAAGCGAAAGTCACTGTTTATCCAACTGAGCCAGTTGCGGCATTGCTAAAAGCTATCGATTCAGATATTGCACAACTGCTGATCATTTCACCAGACTTCTTAACGATCAAAGAAGTCGGTGAAGCAGCTCCTGAAGCGGCATATCAATTTGAGGATGTGGCGATCTTAGTTGAAAAAGCCGAAGGGGAAGTATGTGAACGTTGTCGCCAAGTCCGGGTAGATGTTGGTGTAGAAGAGCAACTGCCAACACTTTGTGGGCATTGTGCAATCATCGTCAAAGAAAACTATCCCGAAGCAGTTGCAGAAGGCTTTGAAAAATAATAGAACGAAAAAAGATGACCCATTGCGGGTCATCTTTTTTGCGCTTGCTCATTCTTATTCCTTGAGAATGGGAGAAAAACGCACGTTTCTGACATGAATATGAGAAAATAGGTGGCAATTGATAACGATTCTCATTTGTTTGCAATAATTTTTCGACAGTTTATTGTATAATAAAAAAACCTTACTAGACGAAGTTTCTTCCTTAAGGTCTGTAGGCAATTGTTTGTTCGAGATGGAGTATTTCACTGTCAACAGAAGAAACCAACGAGCTCGGATCAAGTAAAAAAAACTTGCCAGATAGAAAAACAGGTTGTAAACTGTTAAAAATCGGAATATTCAGAATATTGAAAGAAAGTGTGATTCCATGAGTGATTTAGAGATGATGAGGAAAACGAACCAAACGATGTACGATGCCGCTTTTGAAAAAGATGCTTGTGGGATGGGGTTTATTGCACAAAAAGATGGTCGCTATTCCCGAGAACTTGTGCAAAATGCCTTAACAATGTTAGAACGGATGAACCACCGAGGGGGAACTGGCGCTGAACCTGACACAGGTGACGGAGCTGGAATTTTGATGGCAATGCCTGACCCATTTTTTCAACAGCGAGCAAAAGAGGCCGAAATCCCATTGCCTGAAAAAGGTGCCTATGCTGTTGGGATGTTTTTTTTACCGAAAGAAAAGCTCCGAGCAGCACAGGTCCAAGAAGAAGTAACTAAAGACATTCAACAAATGGGTTTTACCGTTTTATGGCAACGGGATGTGCCTTATGATTATTATCAGTGTGGACCGGGGGCGCAAAAAGTCATGCCCTCATTTGTGCAAGTCTTTATTGAAAAACCTGTCGATGTAGCTGCTGGCCGTCCCTTTGAAGATCAGCTTTACCGGCTACGACGTAAACTGGAAAAAACGTATCATACTGATGAGTTGTCTATCTGCAGCTTGTCCAGTAAGACAGTTGTTTATAAAGGAATGCTGCATGCCTATCAAGTTGGCTTATTTTTCAAAGATCTTCAAAGCCCAGAAATGACCTCTTGTATCGCATTGACCCATTCTCGTTTTTCGACAAATACCTTTCCAAGCTGGAGTCGGGCGCAACCTTTTCGTTTCTTAGCCCATAATGGCGAAATCAACACGTTACGCGGGGCAGAAAATTGGATGCATGGACATCAGATCGAAGTCTATGATGATGAAAATTCTGATTCGGCGAAACTAGAAAATTGTATGGAATATTTGTACCGTCAAGGGCGAGATATTCCTCAAGCACTGTTGATGATGGTGCCAGAAGCGTGGTCAAAAGAAGCTGGATTGTCGCCGGAGCTGACGGCTTTTAATGAGTACAACGCAAGCTTTATGGCTCCTTGGGATGGACCGGCAGCTTTATGTTTTACAGATGGGGATTTGGTAGGGGCTGCACTCGATCGAAATGGGTTACGGCCATCTCGCTACTCGATCACGAAAACTGGTTTTGTGGTCGTGGCCTCTGAGTCAGGTGTTGTCGATTTGCCAGCATCGGAAGTGATTGAAAAAGGGGTGCTTGGACCAGCAAATATGTTTTTGGTGGATACCAAAAAAGGAGTGATCTTACGCAATCAAGAAATCAAAGCTCATTATGCGAATGCCCATCCTTACCAGGAGTGGCTAGCGGATCACTTATTGATACCAGAGCTGCTTCCTGAGACTGAGAAGCAGGAGGAAACAGCAGATGATGCGATCCAGACCCTTTGGAAACGAAATGGTTACACGGATGAGATCATTCGCACGTTGATTTTACCAATGGCTCAAACGGGAGAAGAACCAGTGATCTCCATGGGGTTTGATTCACCCTTAGCTATTTTGAGCGAACGTCCCCAATCCTTGTTTACGTACTTCAAGCAACAATTCGCCCAAGTGACCAATCCGCCAATCGATGCGATTCGCGAAAAATTGGTGATCGGTACCGAGCTGTTTTTAGGTCGAGATGGGGATGTTTCAAAGGACATTCGAATCAATTGTAATAAGCTGAAGATTGCTAGTCCGGTGTTAAAAACGAGTGAATATGAAAAAATCAAACAGTTAGATCAAAATGGTCAAAAAGCGGCTTTACAGTCGATTCTTTATGATTATGTACCAGAAAACGGGGCAGCTTTGCAACAAGCGTTAGAAGCGCTTTTTAAAGAGACGGAGCAAAAAATCGATTCTGGGGCAACGATCGTCATTTTAAGTGATCGGGAAGTCATCCAAGCGCAAGAAGGAAAAGTGGCGATTCCGATTCTCTTGGCGGTATCAGGTCTGCACAATTACTTGGTGCGAAAAGGCAAACGTTCCTTGGCATCAATCGTTGCGGATACTGCGGAAGTCTGTGAGGTCCATCATTATGCCATGTTAGTCGGCTACGGAGTAAGTGGGGTCCACCCTTATGGGGCTTACCAGACATTGGCGCATTTTGAGCTTTCAGAGAAGATCGAAAGTTACCGTAAAGCATGTGAAAAGGGCATTGTCAAAATCATGTCACGAATGGGGATTTCAACGATCGCCGGTTACCATGGGGCGCAATTGTTTGAAGCTGTTGGTATCTCTGAGAAAGTCATCTCCGAATACTTTACCGGCACGGTTACTCGTATCGGTGGACTTTCATTAGCGCAAATCGAGCAAGAATACTTAATGCGTTATGAAGCGGCGTATGGCGAGAAACGCGTGGATTATCTTGATTCGGGCGGTAGTTTCCAATACAAAGCCGACGGGGAACATCATCTGTTCAATCCAAAAACGATCTATGGGTTTCAAAAAGCTGTTCGTACAGGCAGCTATGCGCTTTATAAAGAATATGCGGCGGAGATGAACCAAGACGCGTTAGAGAATCCAACGACCCTCCGTTCTATGTGGACTTTTGGGAACACGAGACGCAGTATTCCTTTAGCTGAGGTGGAACCTGTTGAAACGATCGTCAAACGGTTTAAAGTCGGCGCGATGTCTTACGGCTCTCTAAGTGAAGAGGCGCATCGCTGTATTGCTGAAGGAATGAATGCGATCGGGGCAAAATCCAACAGTGGAGAAGGTGGCGAAAACCGAAATCGTTTCAAACCAGTGAAGGGCATTAATTATAATAGTCGCATCAAACAAGTAGCTTCTGGCCGTTTTGGTGTCAACGCCGAATATTTAATGAGTGCGGACGAACTCCAGATCAAAATGGCGCAAGGGGCGAAACCTGGTGAAGGGGGGCAATTGCCAGGCAACAAAGTCTTCCCGTGGGTCGCTGAGATTCGTGGCTCAACACCTGGGGTCCGATTGATTTCGCCGCCACCACATCACGACATTTATTCGATTGAAGACTTAGCCCAGCTGATCTATGACTTAAAGGCAATCAATCCCTATGCACGGATCAATGTCAAATTGGTTTCTAGTACGGGCGTGGGTACGATCGCTACCGGTGTCGTCAAAGCCGGCGCAGACGTAGTCGTGATCTCAGGCTATGACGGTGGGACCGGTGCTTCTCCGAGAAATTCGATTCGGGATGCTGGCTTGCCTTGGGAGATGGGGCTTGCAGAAGCCCATCAAACGTTAGCTATGAATCATTTGCGGCAGCGAATGACCTTAGAGACAGATGGAAAATTAATGACGGGTCGAGACATCGCGATTGCTGCTCTTTTAGGAGCAGAAGAATATAGCTTTGCCTCTTTAGCGCTAGTTGCGATTGGTTGTGTCATGATGCGGGTTTGCAGTATCAATACATGTCCTGTCGGCATTGCTACGCAAAATCCAGCGTTGCGCAAATTTTTCGCAGGGAAACCTGAGCACATCATCAATACGATGTACTTTTTAGCAGAAGATTTACGGGAAACAATGGCCGAGCTAGGGTTTCGCACGATTGATGAGATGGTAGGACACGCGGAAGTGTTGACACCACGCTTCGTTGCCAAAGGCAAAGCAAAGTCGTTAGACTTTTCTAGAATGATTGGGACGACGATCCCAATCGAGCGCAAAGTGACGGACCCATTCCTTGAGAAACGACAGTGGCCAGAGTTAGACGCTTTTGCCCAAGCAGCTATCGACAATAATCAAGAAATCGTTATGAATCATACGATCAATAATGTTCAACGTTCAGTCGGCGCGCGTTTAGGGGGCTGGATCGCAGAACGCTTTGGCAATTACGAAGTAACGCCAGGCTTGTTGCAGTTTACGTACCGCGGCATTGCTGGACAAAGTTTTGGGGCGTTTGCCACCCAGGGCATCCAGTTGAAACTGATTGGCGAGGCCAACGATTATGTAGCCAAAGGACTGAGTGGTGCCCGTTTGATCATTGTGCCGCCTGATGATGCCGCTTATGACGCAGAGCATTCACCGATTGTCGGTAACGTTGCTTGTTTTGGGGCGAATCGGGGTGAAGGCTATTTCCGCGGCATTGCTGGCGAACGCTTTTGCGTCCGTAATAGTGGAGCCAAAGTCGTTGTAGAAGGTGTTGGGGACCATGGCTGTGAGTACATGACTGGCGGCGTCGTGGTGATTTTAGGAAAAACCGGCCGCAACTTCGGTGCCGGAATGTCCGGTGGCGTGGCATACGTCTATGACCCTGATCAAACTTTTGCAGAAAAATGCAATCGGGAAATGGTTGATTTGTACCGGATTGGCGAAAGTGGCGATGACCATCAGCTGAAGGAGATGATCCAGCAGCATTTTGCCTATACAGATTCATTGAAGGCGGCTGAGATTTTAGAAGATTGGGAAAATCAGCAGCAACATTTCATCAAAGTCTATCCGACAGAGTACCATCAGATGATCCAAGCAACGGAGACTTTGGCTGAGCAAGGATTTATCGGGGAGGAACTTGTGACGAAAGCTTTCGAAGCCGTCGTCGGTCCACAATTGACTATTCCAGGAAAGGAGCGCGACTAATATGGCAGATCCATTTGGTTTTTTAAAGTACCCAAGAGTAGAAAATCCTACCCGACCGGTTTCAGAACGTATCCAAGACTGGCAAGAATTACAGACGCCATTGCCTGAAAATGAGCGTCAAGAGCAAGCGGCGCGCTGTATGAATTGTGGCATTCCTTTTTGTCATACTGGTTCTTTTTACGGCGGGCAACGGGCGGTTTCAGGTTGTCCCAATGACAACCTGATTCCTGAATGGAATGATCTGGTTTATCAAGGGCGTTTCCAAGCCGCCTTTGAGCGTCTTGCCAAAACCAATCCATTACCGGAAATGACTGGACGTGTTTGTCCAGCTCCATGTGAAAAAGGCTGTACCGAGGCACTGAATGGCTCAGGTGTCACGATCCACGACAATGAACGCTTTATTATCGATACTGCTTTTGAAAACGATTGGGTCAAAGCCTCCGGGTTGCCTCAAGAAGCGACTGGTTTCAAGGTGGCAATCGTTGGTAGCGGACCGGCTGGTTTATCTGCTGCTTGGCGCTTGAATCAACTAGGACATCAAGTGACGGTCTATGAACGCAGTGATCGCTTTGGCGGTTTACTGATGTATGGTATTCCAAATATGAAATTAGATAAAGATGTTGTGCAGCGACGTATTGACTTGATGGCAGAGCTAGGCGTGACCTTTGTCGCTAATACGGAGATCGGTCGTGACTTGTCAGCAGAAGAATTGTCCGCTCAGTATGATCGGGTCATTTTGGCAACAGGAGCTAGTGTTCCTCGTGACTTGAAGATTCCAGGTCGTGAATTGACTGGGGTGCAATTTGCAGTCGATTATCTGACGGAAGCAACCAAAGATGTCTTAAAGCATGGCAAAGCGGCAACAAGTAAAAAACTTGCTGGCAAGCACGTCGTCGTGATTGGCGGCGGCGACACTGGAAATGACTGTATTGGTTCAGCGATTCGGCAAGGAGCCGCTTCTGTGCGTCAATTGGAGATCACGCCCCAACTGCCATTGACACGTACCGACAGCAATCCCTGGCCTGAATACCCAATGACAGCCCGCACAGGATATGGGCAAGAAGAAGCGGCTGAAGTCCTGCAAACACAAGTGACGTATCATGGGGTGTCCACAACAGCCTTTATCGGCGCCGAACGCGGCCAGTTGATCGCCATCGAAACGGTCTCAGTAGATCAACAGTTTCAGCCGATCCCTGGCACAGAGCAAGTGATCAAGGCGGATTTGGTTTTGTTGGCAATGGGCTTTGTTGGTGCAGAGACCCAACTCTTCGATGCCTTTGGTGTGCGAGAAGTGTACGATGATTACACGACGAACAATGAACGAGTGTTAGTCGCAGGAGATGCTAAAAGAGGACCGAGTTTAGTCATCTGGGGGATTCGCGAAGGACGCTTAGCGGCAGAAAAAGTCGATCAAGCGTTACGATCATTGGTGTATCAATAAGCAATCAATAAAAAACAACCTGAGCAGCTCTTCCTCCCTCTGAATTAGAAGGGGAACAGCGAAATGCTCAGGTTGTTTGCCTGTTAAGCAGTTGGTTCAGATGGATGGGGCTTTGACCGCTGTTCATTTTTTTCCATTGCTGCCTTCGGTAGGCGAATCGAAAAGACGATGGTTTCGTCACGGCTTTCCGCCCAGATTTTTCCACCTAATGCTTCAACGATTTCTTTGGCGATCGGCAGCCCCAGACCGGTCCCACCCGTCGCCGTTGCTCGGGAAGCGTCCATGCGGTAAAAAGGCTCAAAAATCAAGCCAATCTTTTCAGCAGGGATCGTTTTTCCATGATTGGTCAAACGAATCAGGATATCATCAGAGGCACTGATGGCTAAATGCAAGGGGGAATCGGCATAACTATAATTGATGGCATTGCGAATCAAGTTATCAAAGACGCGTTCCATCTTCTCTGTATCGACAGTCGCATAGACTTTTTTCTGTAGTTGCAGTTGCCAATGAAGGTTCTTTTCTTCTAGCAGCGGTAAAAATTCGAACGTCAACTGTTCTAGCATCAAGCTAAGATCCGTGGTTTCGGTCTGTAAGGCGATCGTTGTAAGATTAAAACGAGTGATTTCGAAAAATTCGCTGATCAATAATTCTAGCCGCTGGGCTTTTTGCAAGGCGATCTTGGTATAGCGTGCGCGTAGTTCGGAAGAAAGCTGCGGTTCTTCTTCTAGAAGTGTCAAATAGCCGATCACACTGGTCAAAGGTGTGCGTAAATCATGTGCGAGATAGACGATCAAATCATTTTTCCGCTGCTCTGCTTCTTTGGCAGCTCGTTGATCCTGTAGATTTTTTTCCCGCAACTGGTTCATTTCTTCTTGCACGTCGATCAGATTGCTGGAAAGAACGATTCGCTTCGTAGGTTCAGCAATCAATTGATTCGTGGCTTGAATCGTTTCATTCAAATAGCTGATGGCTTTACTCATATAATAAATCGTTGTGCTCACCCAAATCAGCAAGGCACCGATCGCTAGACAGACGAGCCAATAATCAGCAAAAAGCCGTAATATTTGATAAATGGGCTCATAGCCGTACCAAACCCTCAATCCTGCTACAAAGCGAACAGTTAAAGGGATCAGAATCAAAAGGAGCATTAAAACACCTGTGGTGATAAAGTATTGAGTCAAAAGTTTCCGGATCAATGGACTTCTATTTTTCAATGATATAGCCGACCCCCCATACAGTTTTGATTAATTTCGGTTTGCGGGGTTGTTCGTTTAGCTTTTCCCGCAGACGGGCAATATGTGCCATCACTGTGTTATTGTTATCTAAATATTTTTCTTTCCAGACTGCTTCAAAAAGAGTTTCCGAGGCAACGACCGATCCTTGGTGTTCAAATAAGTAAAGCAGGATTTTAAATTCGATGGGGGTCAAGAAAACCTCTTTGCCATAAAGAAAACATTGGTGACTGTTGATTTTCAACAGTAAGCCTTCCTTTTCGTATTCTTCAATCTTCTGCGGAACAGCTGACTGATTGTATCGTTGGTATCGCCGTAGTTGCGTTTTGACCCGAGCAACAACTTCTAATGGATTGAAGGGTTTAGTCACATAATCATCTGCACCTAGACTTAGACCGGTAATTTTATCCAGATCTTCTCCTTTGGCAGTGAGCATCAGTACTGGAAAAAAGTGGGTTTTGCGAATGGTCTGTAACAGCTGAAAGCCGTCGATATCCGGCAGCATCACATCTAAAACTGCCACATCGACTGTTTCTTTTTCGAGATAAGCCAAAGCACTCGTTCCATCATAAAAAGGTTCCACTTGAAAGCCTTCATTCCTTAGAAACGTCGTGACTAACTCGGCGATTTCTTTTTCATCATCAACAACAATTATTTTTTCTGCCATCCTTGATTCACTCCAACTATCTACGATCTTTTTTCATTTAAACTACCATTTACTCTACCCACATCATACCGTAATCGGTAAGCGAATGCATTCGTTTTCTACTTTGACATTGAAGGGACGCGGGAACCTAGTCGACTGATCAATTCATTGGGAATGGTTTGTGCTTGATCAGCTGTATTCGTCCAATCGCTGATTACTTCTAACCAACTTTCGACCGCCAGTTCTGGATAGTCCGTTAAATCGATCAAGAGCATATCCATACAAATCAACCCAACCTGCGGGAGTAAAACCCCTTGATAAGACAATTGGAATCCTTGATTTGATAGGGCACGGGGGACTCCGTCACAGTAGCCGATACTAACGATCCCAATCGTGGTAGGTCGATCAAAAACAGTGGCTAGTCCATAGCCGATCGCTTCACCAGCGGCGACTGTTTTTTTGTCCACTAGTAAGGCTTTTAGGGTCAGAATCGGCTGTACGTTTATCTTCTGTTTTGTTGGTTCATTCGGGACACTCAGGGAACCAGTTAAAAGAATACCCGGGCGCACATAATCATAGTGTTTCTCTGGATAATTCAAAATGCCGTAGCTGCTTTGCAGATGCGTCAGACCATAGGCGATATTTCTAGCGGATAAGCCAGCCAATAGATCATCAAAACAAATGATTTGGGCTTGCGTCCGTAAGATACTTGCCGTATCTAGCTGATCTGAAGAGCCTAGATGGGAAAAAATACCTGTGATCTTGAGGGATGGCAAGGCATAAAGCCTTCTAACTGTTTCAAGGTCAGGGGCAACGCCTAGACGATGCATGCCGGTATCTACCGCTAAATGGCATTCGATTGGAAGGCCTGTTCGGGCTAACGCTTGTCCATGCGCTTCACTGACGATAGTTTGAATTAAGGAATATCGGTTCAGCTCTTTGGCACGTTGGGCAGAAGTGTACCCTAAAATCAGTAAGCGACTTTTAATGCCAGCTCGCCGTAATTCGATGGCTTCTTCTATGGTGGCAACAGCAAAAAAATCGACGCCTACTCTTTCTAAGGTACGAGCGACCAATTGTGCATCGCAACCATAGGCATCTGCTTTAACCACCGCCATCACTTTTGTTGTGGATGGAATCACTCGTTTGATTTCCTGCAAGTTGTGCAACAGGGCGGGGGCTGAGAATTCTTTGGCTGCCCGCTGCAAGTGGAGCGGCGTTTTTTTCGGAAACGGCAACAGCTTTTGCAAAGCAAAGAGACCATGCACCACCCCAATGGTCAATCCTAAGACCACGAAGTAATTGATTAGATTGTTTTGAAGCAAGGGCAGTTTCTGACTAAGAAAATGGGTTACTGCAATGGTATAAGGATGGAGCAAATAGAGCCAAAGGGACAGACGACCCGCTTGTTTCCAGATCATGGGTGCTTGCCATTGCTGAATGATCGGAAATAAAAACAAGAGAACGAAGGGCAAAAAGACATACATGCTGTCATGTTTAGGTGTAGTAAAGTGATGCAAGAGATAACTTTCCAAAAGCAAGCAAATAAGACTAATCATCAGATAACTATAGCGATGGGGAGAAGCAGGTTTTTTGGCAAATCTTCTGGCTAGTACCCCTAAGATCAAAAATAAGGGAGCAAAAAAAATGCCGTTGCGAGTTCCATCCAATAGTTGGAAAATCAGTGAATAGAGTGGCGTGATGGGTGTTTGGGCAGCCAGGCCAGACCAACTGTCCCCACCTAAACCAACCACATACAAACCGACAGCAATGAAAAACACCTGCTTGAAAGAAAGACGTGTCAAGAGGCCCATCACTAGTAGACCGCCGGTAATGATCGCAGGAAAATACCAAAGATGGTAAAGAATGCCGTTGACTAGCAAAGTTTGAATAAAAGTGTCTAGTGGCATGTTCAATCCTAGTATGCCGCTGTACCAAGCAAGCGGCAAAAAGAGCAGTGTGGCAATGAGATAGACTTGCAGCTGTTTTTTGATAAATAACCAGATACGTTGTCTGGCAGGATAGCTGTTTTGGGTGGCTAAATCACTGAACACATAATACCCGCTGATCATAAAAAAGAAGGGGACGGCGATTCTGAAAAGAGTCAATGTGATCAGGATATCACCATCGGGCCACAATCGATGAAGGGGCAGACAGTGGATTGCGACCACCATCATCGCTAAAATCACCCGAAACTGCTCAATTCCTTGATTCTTCTTCATGCGAACTGCCTCGCGGTTTGTTCAAGATATTGATAGTATTCTTCCAATGTCCACTGTTGACTGGCGATGATTTGACTATGAGGTAGACCGACATAACGAAAATGCCATGGTTCATAGCCAATCCCTGTAATCTCCTGTTTGTCTGCGGGATAGCGTAAAATAAATCCGTAGTTCATCATTTCCTGTGTAAATAAATCCGCCGCTGCGCTGTCACGAAACCGTGGGCAGATCAAATCACCTTGCTGGCCTTTTAAACCAACATCGATCGCTAAGCCTAACTGATGCTCGCTGCAGCCGGGCAACGCCACAAATTGTTTCGTATAGGCTAATCCATTTTCTTTTAAGGAATATTCCCATAAATGCCGTTGCTGCTTTTCGGTTCGATAGCCGTCTAATAAGCAGATCTCGTTTTCAAGTTTTAAGGCTTTGACGAGGCGTTCCCATTGTTTGGCTGCTTCAGGCTGCAAGTAAACTTCTTCTTCACTAAAAGCAGCAAGGACGAGGTGGGGCGGCTCTTGGTTTTTTTCTAATGGAAACTCTTTGCTAACTAACTGTAGATAGGGATTCATTTGCCTTCCTCCTTTGCTAAGACAAGCAGTTTTTGTAGTAGTTCTTGATAGGATAAGCCGATTGCTGCCATCATGGCAGGATAGCGGGAGTGACTCGTAAAGCCCGGCATAGTATTGATTTCATTCAAGTATAGTTCTCCTTGATCCGTGACAAAACAGTCGATGCGAGCAAGACCTTTAAGACCAAGACTGTGATAGAGCAGCTGAGCTTGTTCTTTGACCTTGGTTTCAATCGTTTCAGGCAATGGTGCAGGAACGGTGATCTTGGCGCTAATCAACTGGTACTTTTCTTCAAAATCGAAAAAGCCTTCTACTAATGAAATAGCGTCACAAGCACCGACAGTCAAAGAGTCGTTGCCCAAGATACCGCAACCAATCTCAACGCCAGCTATATTTTTTTGTAAGAGCACTGCGGAACAATAAGCGAAGGCTTCCTTCAAGGCAGGAGCAATTTCTTCGACACAAGTCACTTTTGTGATCCCTTTTGAGGAGCCCGCTTCATTAGGCTTAAAGAAAACCGGAAAGCCATGGGTCTGGATAAAGGCTTCGATTTGTCTTTGCTGGTTGTCTTGATTTGTCAAGAGAATCGTAGGAGCGCTTTGTACGCCAATCGCTGCTGCTGCTTGATGCAATAACCATTTGTTCATACATAATGCGGAGGCCGCCACACCGCAGCCTACATAAGGTAGTTTCATCAATTCAAACAATCCTTGGATACTGCCATCTTCCCCGTATTTGCCATGCATAATGGGAAATAAAACATCAGGAACCAACGTTTGTTGCTCTTCACTTAGCCAAAAGCCGTTTCCTTCAAAAAGCGGCTGGATTTTCTGTTTATGTTTCGTATCCAACAACCACGTGTCTTGTCGGATGTTTTCCAGTTCTCCTGTATACAAATACCAATCCATAGCATCTGGGGCGATCCCGATCAAAGAGAGGTCATAGTCATAGGGAGATGATTGGAGTGCTTCGATTGCGCTAGTTGCTGAGGCTAAAGAAACGGTGTACTCCGGTGAATTGCCTCCAAAAATAATGGCGATTTTTTTCATATTTTTCTTCCTTCCACTTTTCGATTCTTGCTGCATTCAGTCTACCAAGGAAAGAAAAAAGAAATTTGCGGGCTTACTGGCATCTTTCTTTTCTTTTTGTGATGAAATTGTGACGAATTTATGACAAAAGGAAGGCGACAGCTGCCGCTCTTTTTACGCAAGAAAGGAAACAGAATTTGAAGTAGAAAAAGCTGCCATAAGATGGAGCGGAGAAAATAGTGAAAGGAGAGCACATTTAAGGAAGGAAAGGAGAGGCAATAGCAGGAACGTTGACACAAAAAAAGCACGCCGAAGCATGCTTTTTTCCTTTTGAAGATGGTTTTTCGCTCATTATACGATTCGCTTATTATGCGTAATGAGCACGAGGACCACCGATATATTTGGGCCGTGATCCCAGAGCTGTGACATGGGCAGCGCCAAGGGTCTTGATAGAGGGACGGATCGGGATTTGAACATGTTTGACATGCATACCGATCGCTGTGTCGCCGATATCGATACCCGCTTTGGCCACAATGTGCTCCACTTCGATAGGCTCATCGAACAACTGGAAAGCCGCAACTGAGCAAGCACCGCCTGCATGCAGCTGGGGCACTACTGCGACTTCTTCTAATTGATATAGTCGAGCCGTTTCACGCTCAACGGCTAAAGCCCGATTGAGGTGTTCACAGCCTTGAACGGCTAAATGAATATTTTTAGGACGCAAGATCGCTCGCAGTGTTTCGACGATGATCATGCCTACTTCTTGACTGGAATTTTTGCCAATCAAGCCGCCCACGACTTCACTTGTTGAACAGCCAAGGACAAAAAGATCGTTTTCACCAACGTTCGCTGTCGTAATGACTTCTTCAACGATCGTAGTTAAATCCGTTTTTAATTGATTGATATCTGTCATAAGAATCACCTTTCATTTAAAGAAAACTTTTTCGTGCGGCGCAAGGCATGCGTCAGCGGTAAAGCAACGATGCTGCCAAAGACCGTTTGGATCAAATTACTTGGAATCGAGGCGATCCCAGCGCCTAACCCGAATAGTAAAACTGTTGCTGCTGCGTAGCCGGCGATCATGATCAAGCTGCCGACAATGACGGCTGCTAGTGGCCGGTGGCTCATTCTGCCTACGATCCAGCCTTGTACACCATGAATCACGATGGAAAAGAAGGCCCATTCAGGGTAACCTGATAGAAAATCAATGATGCCGCCGCTCATTCCACCGACGAAGGCCCCGGCGCTAGGACCAAACAAAAGGGCCGAGATATAGATCCCTGCTTCACATAAGGTCACAAAACCCTTCGTTTGCGGAACAGGAATGATAAAGGTCAAAGAAAGTGCACACGTGAGTGCCGTCAGCATAGCGATCGTAGTTAAATTTCTTACTTTCATAGGTGTTCCTCCTTTTTAAAATAGGCGAGCTGATTGACGTTGCCAGAGGTTCCTAAAGGCAGACCGTCTTCGATCCCTGCCCAAACAAATGCTTTTGCAGTTTGAACAGCTGTTTCCAATGAAGTGCCTTTGGCAAGTAAAGCGGCAATCGCCGATGAAAGGGTACACCCAGCACCGTTGGTAGTCGTTCGGGTACTTTTTTCTGCTTCGAAAACAGTATATTGCCCAGAGTGGTATAAAAGGTCGTAGGCTCTTTCTCCAGTTAGTCGACTGCCACCTTTGATCAGGATATTTGGGGCACCCAATGCATGGATTTTTTTCGCCGCGGTTTTCATTTCCGCCAACGTCGTAATGGTTTGACCAGAGAGGTGCTGAGCTTCGAGTAGATTAGGTGTTACTAATGCTGTGTAAGGAAACAATGAGATCAATCCTGCTTGATAGGAGTGGTTAAAGGCAGTATCTCCTTCTTTAAAGGCAAGAACTGGATCGAGCACGATCGGTCCGGTAAATGTTTGTAAAAAATCCCGCAGCAATTCAATGATGGCCGTTTGATGAAGCAGCCCGATTTTGATTGCATCTAGGGATACGGTCGAACGCAGCGAATCCAATTGTGCTCGGATCACAGGCTCAGGAAGATCATGGAACAAAAGATTATCGTTAATGGCGACAACACAGGTCAATAAGGCATGACCAAACACCCCGAATTCCTCAAATGTTTTCAAATCCGCCGTCATGCCGCCGCCTGCCAAACTGTCAAGACCGGCGATCGATAAGACTTGTTTCATCTATGCTGCTCCTTTCGTTTCTCATTTCTTTCTATTATAAACAGTTGGTAAAAAAGAAAAACGGCCAATTGGATGTTTTTTCCTCATCCAATTGACCAATTGCTTATTTTTCATTTAGTAAATCTCGCTCACGATACCATTCATCGGGGCGCCAGATCCATTCAAAACCATCGGCAGCTAAGAGATCATAGGCAGCTTGGGGTCCCATCGTTCCTGCGGCATAGTTTGGAAAATCAGGCGTTTCTTGGTCCCAAGCGTGACGGATCACATCAACGATGCGCCAAGATTGGGCAACTTCATCCCAATGGGTAAAGTTAGTGCCATCCCCGTTCAAAGCATCTAAAATCAATTTTTCGTAGGCTTCAGGGGTGTTTTCGACGATTTCAGTACTATTCCGATAATCGAGCTTCACTGGCAATGTCTCAAACCCTTGGCCAATTTCTTTTCCATTCAAGGAAAGAGAGAAGCCTTCTGTCGGTTGAATGTAGATTGTCAGCACATTCGGTGCCAAACTCTCGTTTTGCTTTTGTTCATTCAGGTCTTGCTTAAAGACATTGACAGGGACTTGTTTAAAGACAATGTTGATGCGAGTGCCTTTTTCCGTCAAGCGTTTCCCGGTTCGTACATAGAAAGGTACGCCGGACCAGCGGAAGTTGTCGATCAAGAATTTTCCAGCAACGAAGGTTTCAGTTGCCGATTCTTCATCGACATTGGCTTCTTCTCGGTAGCCAGCAAATTCCTTATCTTCTAATTGTCCTTTGGCGTATTGACCACGAACGAAGTGTTGTTTCACTTCTTCTTCGGAGTAAATACGGATCGCATTTAAGGCTTTGATTTTTTCCGTCCGTAATTCTTTTTCAGAAAAAGCCACTGGCGGTTCCATGGCTAATAAGGAAAGGATCTGCAGAATATGGTTTTGGACCATATCTTTCAAGGCACCGCTCTTATCATAATACCCACCGCGTTCTTCAACACCTAAGTTTTCTGCGATATTGATCTGAACATTGTCAATGTACCGATTGTTCCACATCGACTCAAAAATGTTATTGGCAAAACGAATCGCAGAAATGTTTTGGATCATTTCTTTTCCTAAATAATGATCGATCCGGTAGATTTCTTGCTCTGTAAAGACTTGATTGATCTCTTCATTCAATTCTTTTGCTGAGTCGTAGTCGCTTCCAAATGGTTTTTCGATGATCACCCGATGGTAGCCGTCAGTATCCAGCATTCCTTGGGATTTCAAGTGAGAAACGATCGTCCCAAAGAAATTAGGGGACATTGCTAAGTAAAAAATCTGATTGCCTTCTAAATGGTATTTCTGATCTAAGGTTTCCGCCAAATCCTTTAATGAATCATAATGACTCGTATCTGTTACATCATGTGATTGGTAGTAGAAATGAGAAGCGAATGTCTCTGCTTGCTCTTGTGAGTCGCTCAATTCTTTGATCGTACCTATTACTACTTCACGATAGTGTTCATCCGACCAAGGACGGCGAGCAGTACCGATGACTGCAAAATCTTCTTTCAAATCGCCTTTTTTGTACAACCGAAACAAAGAAGGGTATAGTTTGCGTTGGGCAAGGTCGCCCGTACCGCCAAAAATCGTAAAAAGGACCTTTTTTTCCATCATCTTCACTCCTTACAGTTTATCAACAAAAATCGTGCTGGCGGCTTTGTAGCTGACAGCAATTTCCTTTGTGTCATTTTTGATCGTAATCGGACCCTCGTATGCTGCCGCATCGATGATCTCGTATTCTTCATGAATATTCAATTGGATTGAAACAAGGTAATCCAGCAGTTCTCGTTCATCAAGGACACGGGCGATACGAATCTTGGTTCCTACCGGGTAGGAACTCATGGTGTTTTTTTCGCCTTCGTGAATGAGTTCTCCTTGTTCGGGGATCATTCCGCCATGTGGGCAATACCGAGGATGATCAAGGTAGGCTTCTAAGCGGCTCGCCAGTGTTTCCGAGGTGACGTGTTCTAAAACTTCTGCGTCATCATGAACTTCATTCCATGAGTAATGCAGGTGCTCCACAAGAAAGACTTCCCATAAACGATGCTTGCGGATCAGAGCACTTGCAGAAGCTAAACCAGTTTCAGTCAACTGTACCCCTTGATAAGGTGAATGTTCCACTAAGCCTTCTTTTAATAATTTTGAAATCATTTCACTTACTGAAGCTGCTGAGACGTCCAGACCTGACACGATTTGTTTGTTATTGATTTTCTTTTGGTCACCACCAAGCTCTAAGATGAGCTTTAAATAATCTTCACGATTTGGTGTCATCGGATCCATCCTCTCTTATCAAAGACTATCAAAGTAGATTTTATCAAAAAAGCCAGCTGATTACTATGAAAAAAGCCGCCGGTTCTCAATATTCTATGTAAAAAGAAGACCGAGGGGAGCTACTCCACCTCAGCCTTTTTTTATTAAGCCCAATCACCATTGCGGAAGACAGGAACTGTGGTGCCATCTTCTTTGATGCCATCGATGGACATTTGGTCAGAGCCGACCATGAAGTCTACGTGGGTTTGGCTGCGGTTTAAACCAGCCGCTGCCAGTTCTTCTTCACTCATCTCAGTGCCGCCTTGTAAGCTGAAGGCATAAGCAGAGCCTAAAGCCAAGTGGTTTGAGGCATTTTCATCAAACAACGTATTGAAGAAGATGATGCCAGATTGTGAGATAGGGGAAGGGTCAGGGACTAAAGCGACTTCACCTAAAGATTTCGCTCCTTCATCGATCGCTAGCAATTTGCCTAACACTTCTTCGCCCTGTTCCGCAGAAAAGTCCACGACTTTGCCGTCTTTGAAGGTGAACTTCATCCCAGAGATGATGGTGCCTGCGTAGCTCAATGGTTTCGTACTTGAAATATAGCCATCGATGCGACGATTATCTGGGGCAGTAAAGACTTCTTCTGTTGGCATGTTCGCCATGAATTTTTCATTGCGGGTATTGTAACTGCCAGCACCTTCCCACAAGTGGTTTTTAGGCAAACCGATGATCAAATCGGTACCAGGTGCCGTATAGTGCAGAGCACTGAATTGTTCTTTGTTTAATTCTTCGGCTTTAACTTGCAAGGTTTCATCGTGTTTTTTCCAAGCTGCGACAGGATCTTCTTCATAGATACGCGTCGTTTTGAAAATTTGATCCCAAAGCTTGTCTTGTGCTTCTTCAGGGGAAGCATCAGGGAATACTTTTTGGGCCCAATCTTGACCAGCCGCCGCAACCACAGTCCAACTGACTTTGTTGGCTTGTGTTGCTTGACGCAATTTCATCATCGCTTTACCAGAAGCTGCTTGGAAGGTTGCCACTCGGTCTGAGTCGACGCCCGCTAACGCATCTGGATTCGCGGAAACGACACTGATACGGCTGGCACCTTTTTCAACCCAGTCTTCCGTTTGATCAATTTTGTGCTGAGGAATCGTAGACAAACGATCTTCGGCCGCATGAGTCAGAAATTCTTTTTGGATCTCATCGTCGGTCCATTGGACGATTACTTCGTCTGCACCTAATTCATACGCTTTTTTCGTTAATAGGCGAGCTAAAGGTGCTTGGTCCACGGCGATTTGGATGACGATCGTGTGCCCTTTTTGGACATTTACGCCAACTTCAGTGATCAGTTGGGCATATTTTTCAAGGTTCTGATTAAAGTTTGGTAAAACCATTAAAATTCCTCCATTTATTCTAAATTTATAACTGTCTTCATGATAGCACTAAGTATTTTTGAAAACAAACGAAAAAGTGAGCAAAAAAACAGTGGCCTTCAAATTGAAAAACTGGAAACACTAAGGGCAATAAATTTAAAAGTTTTTTTGCAAACTTAAAAAAACATGATACAATAAGTAAAAGGTATTTCTGAAAGCGATGTATAGCAGAATTAAGGAGATTAAAAAATTATGGCAAGAAAGAAAACTATTACTAGAGACCAGATTTTAAAAGCTGCCTATGAAGTTGTCGCAACCGAAGGATTTACACGTTTTACCGCACGCAATATCGCAGCGAAGATGAAATGTTCAACGCAACCGATCTACTTAGAATTTAAAAATATGGATGACTTAAAAAATGCATTGATCAATCAGATTTACGACTACTTAGCGACAGAAGTTTTTCCAGTTGAAAGACGGGGAGATGTCATCGTTGACTTAACGCTAAATTATATTGGCTTTGCAAATAAAGAAAAACGATTATACCGAGCGCTATACTTAGAAGAGCATGGTGGTGGGGATTCCATGCAACAGTTTTCATTTGACCTTTTTGTGAAATCAGTGAAAAAAGAACCAAAATATCAAGATCTATCTGATGTAAAATTACAATCTTTGCACACCGGTGTCTGGATCGTCGCTACCGGCTTAGCGGCATTGATGTCTTCGGGAATCATTCATCCGACAGAAGATCAGATTGCTAAGCTGATGACGGAAACCACCGATAATATTTTAGCAAGAGAAACACCCATCGATATCAGTTATCATTAAGCAAACAATAAACCTCTGACAGAATTAATTGATTTTGTCAGAGGTTTTCTTGTTTTATTCAGCGAATGCTTCTGCTAGTTTTTTGGCAAAGGCTTCTAAGTTTTGAATATCGTCTTCTTCTGCAGCCAAGTCAACTTTGACGCTGTCAGCTCCTTTTGTCGCACCAGTTTTGCTAAAGGCGGCTTCAAAGTCGTCAACGGATTTACAAAAGTCATCATAAAAAGTATCACCGGAGCCGCAGACTCCAAAGATTTTGCCGCTTAAATCAAGTTCTTGCAAATCTTCATAAAAATCGACGATCTCATCCGGTAGCTCCCCGTCTCCATATGTATACGTTGCGACGATACAGATATCGGCATCTTCAAAGTCATCTGCATCCACTTGGGTACACTCATTCATTTCTACTTCCATGTCAAGATTTTCAAGGGCTTCAGAAACGATATCCGCAATTTCTTCCGTATTCCCCGTCATGCTTGCATAGACGATTTTTGCTAAAGCCATGGGCTTTTTCCTCCAATCTAATTCCTATTCTCAAGGAAAACTCTCTTACAGATTATAGCAAATGCACGAAAGTTTGAAAACAAAACTTGAAAAACTCTTTACAATGTCTGTGAATTTTGTAAAATAAGGGATTTCTATGGTAAAATAAGAGGAATTTAATTAAGGGAGACGAGAACATGATTACATTAAAATCTGCCAGAGAAATTGACCGCATGGCCGAATCCGGCGCGCTGTTAGCAGATGTCCACAAACAATTACGCAGTTTCATCAAACCAGGTATCACGAGTTGGGATATCGAAGTGTTTGTCAGAGATTATATTGAAAGCCACGGCGGCATCGCTGCCCAAATTGGTTTTGAAGATTACAAATATGCCACTTGCTGCAGTATCAATGATGAGATTTGTCACGGGTTTCCTCGAAAAAAACCATTGAAAGACGGCGATCTAATCAAAGTCGACATGTGTATTGATTTAAAAGGCGCCATTTCTGATTCTTGTTGGAGTTATGTCGTAGGGAACTCGACGCCTGAGATTGATCGATTAATGGAAGTAACCAAAAAAGCATTGTATCTAGGAATCGAACAAGCGCAAGTGGGCAACCGAATCGGTGACATCGGTCATGCCATTCAAACCTATGCGGAAAAAGAAGGGTACGGGGTTGTGCGTGATTTCGTAGGACACGGCATTGGCCCAACGATCCATGAAAGTCCGATGATCCCTCACTACGGAGAAGCCGGCAAAGGGTTACGTTTAAAAGAAGGAATGGTCATTACCATCGAACCTATGATCAATACAGGGACGTGGAAAATGAAAATGGACCCTAATGGCTGGACCGCCTATACTCTAGATGGTGGCTTAAGCTGCCAATATGAACATAGTTTGGCGATCACCAAAGAAGGTCCGAGAATTTTAACTTCTCAAGGAGAAGAAGGAACCTACTAAATTTTATAAGTAGGAGACTTCTGGTTGTTACGTATGACAAAGAAAAAAAGGCAGATGATTCGCTGGCGGAGGAAGAAACATGAAAATCGTTGATAAAGTAAAAAGCAATCAAAAGCTGATGCGTTTCATCGAAACGACGCAAAATAGAATAACTGATTCAGAAATGGGGACCACTTCGGTCGTCGTGGCCTACTATTTATTGCTTTCACTTTTCCCGTTAATGATTGCGCTGGGGAATCTTTTGCCTTATTTATCAATTGATCCGAACACGGTTTTATCTTATGTACAGGAATTGATCCCGAATCAAATCTATGATTTTATCGGCCCAGCGATCGAAAACCTCCTCACCACAAGCTCTGGCGGACTGTTATCGATCTCCGCCTTGGCTGCGTTGTGGTCTGCGAGTCAAAGTATCAATGCCTTGCAAATTGCGATGAACAAAGCCTTCGGTGTGGACCAGCGTTCCAATTTTATCGTGGTGCGCGCAGTATCATTTGTGATCATCCTGCTCTTTATGATTGCGATCGTTGGTGTTACGATGGTATTTGGGCTTGGAAAAATCATTCTTGATTTTTTGCAGCCGATTTTTAAGTTTCAAGACAATCTGATCGATACGTTCCAAACAGTCAAATGGCCAGTCACGATCGTTGCTTTGCTGTTTATCATGATGCTGATCTATTGGTTAGTGCCTAATGCAAAGGTCAAGTTGCGTTCGACTTTGCCGGGGGCGATCTTTGCAACGATTGGCTGGATGTTGCTGTCACAAGTGTTTGGCTTATACGCCCGTTACTTTGCTGCGAAAATCATTGGCTATCAAATTATTGGAAGTTTTATTGTTTTAATGATCTGGTTGAATCTTGCTGCGACGATTATTATCTTGGGTGGAATCATCAACGCAGTGGTAGAAGAGTATGTATCAGGACAAGAGATCAAAGAACGAACAGATCCTGTTCAGCGGATTTCTTCGAAAATCGAAGATACATTTACCAATAAAGAGAAATAACGGAAAGCGAGAATAAACGATGGATTTTGCATTCAAATTTGTAATGCGCTTATTTATAACAATGATCGTGTCTTTATTATTGACACCGGTCATCAAATTGATATCTTGCAAGATTGGTGCAGTTGATCGTCCAGGAGAGCGTCGGATCAATACGAAGACTATGCCTTCAGCTGGGGGATTAAGTATTTTTTTAGCCTTTTCCTTTGCGCTGCTTTGGGAATTTCGAACAATGATTCCTTTCGACTTCGTTTGGCCGATTCTTTTAGGTGCAACAATAGTGGTGATTACAGGATTGCTCGATGATATATTTGAACTGTCGCCAATGCAAAAATTAATAGGTCTGACATTTGCAGCGCTGGAAATTTATTTCGTTGCTGGAATAAAAATCAGCACAGTCACGATTCCTTATTTTGGCTTTATTGATCTGGGATGGTTTGCATTGCCTATGACTTTGATTTGGATACTGGCAATTACCAATGCGGTGAACTTAATCGATGGTCTCGATGGTTTGGCGAGCGGCGTCTCTATTATCAGTTTGACGACGATAGGGATTATCAGCTATTTCTTTCTGCCGAATTTTGTGGAAGTACCAATGGTCATTTTTACTTTGATCGCAGCAATCATCGGTTTCTTTCCATATAATTTTTATCCAGCAACCATTTTTCTAGGAGATACCGGTGCATTGTTTTTAGGGTTTATGATCTCGGTCCTCTCTCTACAAGGATTGAAAAACGCAACTTTTATTTCTGTTCTGACGCCCATGTTTATTCTCGGTGTACCAATCACGGATACTGTTTATGCGATGATCCGAAGAAAGTTTAATAAACAGAAGATTTCCTCTGCCGATAAAATGCACTTGCATCATCGATTGTTGTCGTTAGGATTTTCTCATCGCGGCACAGTGTTAACGATCTATGCCTTAGCATTAGTCTTTTCTTTTATTGCTTTACTAATGAATTACGCGAGCAATACAGCGATTGTTTTATTAATCATTAGCACAGGTTTTGGAATTGAGCTGTTTATTGAGCTGATCGGATTAGTCGGTGAAAATCGTCAACCACTCATGTGTGCGTTAAAGTTTCTGGGAAATCGGCGATTCAGACAAAGTGTACTAACTAAACGTGCTGAAAGAAGAAATGCTGATCAAGAAAAAGAAAACAAAGATTTAGCTGCTAATGTTTCTCAGACTAAAGAAAAGCGACGAAAGAGAAAACATTACCAAGCAAAACACAAAAAATAAACGATACAATTGCGGCATAGGAGCCCAACAGGCGAAGCGAATGTGATTGATTATTGAAGAAAAGACAGGAGCAGCCAGCGCTTCTCCTAGTACTTTCTCTCACGATCAGCTGACCATGATTCAATCAACCAGTTGGGCATTCTTGCCGCTTTTTATTTGTGTGAAGACGGCCCGGCATAAAATGAATGCCTACTGAATCCGTCCGTCTTGAATTGACGGATCTAGCCCTTAACGGCTATACTTAAAAAGAGTAGCAGACTAAACAAAGAAAGAAGGATATGAACGAATGCCAAATGTGAAACAAACGACCTCAGAAAAAATGGGAACGATTTATGAGCTTTCCAATGATAGCGGTACCATCGTAAGGCTGAGTCCCGAAGGCGCACGCTTATTGGATTGGGTCGTTCCAGTAGAAGAAGGCCGCGACATTGTGGTCGGTTATGATACGATCGAAGGACATCGCCAAGCACGCTATTATGGTGCAACGATCGGTCCAGTAGCGGGAAGGATCGCAGGTACCCGCTTTGAGGTTGAGGGGCAAGAATACCAAACGGAGGACAATGATGGCGGCAATACGCTTCATGGTGGTTCAAAGGGGCTTGACACGGATATCTGGATCGCTGAAACTTTTGAGGAAGCAGACAGAGCCGGCGTGATTTTTACTACCTCACGACAAGATGGCGACGGCGGCTTTCCAGGAAATGTTCGTTATCAAGTCACCTATACGTTGACTAATGTCAATGAACTATTGCTTGCATATGACGCTAACACAGACAAAGCGACTTTATTTAACCCAACGAACCACGGTTATTTCAATTTGACAGGTGATACCCAACAGCCGATCGATGACCACTTGGTTCAAATCAATGCCGAACATGTGGCTGAAACGAACGATGACGTGACGACCACCGGTGAAAAAACGCCTGTCGCAGGCACAAAGTTTGATTTTAGACAAGAACGCCCAATGGGAACGACCATGTTGGATGATCCATTCTTATTGGATCATGAGCAAGAGTGGGATCTGAAAGTAACCAGTCCCGATCAAAAAGTGCAGCTGACTGTTACTACTGACCGTCCTGCTGTTGTTATTTACACAACAGGTGAGGGAGAAGCTGGGGCCCCAATGAAGACCGGTCCTTTTGCCAAACATGGCGGGATGGCGATCGAAACACAAGGTGTTCCTGGCTCTGAGAAATTCACCCACTTTGGTGAGATCGTGCTGCGCCCAGAAGAACCCTTCCACTCTGTGACGACGTATCAGGTCCACTTTTAAACGTTGGAACCAAACCATTTTTAACGAAATAGAAAAAAGCATTGCCAAAATGCAGAAAGTTTGGCGATGCTTTTTTTTGACAAAATACGATTACAGATGTAAACTTAAAAATGTGAATCAGTTATGAAAGGAAGTGGACAAATGCAATCAGTGGTCGAACCAATCAAAATCAGCGATTCTGAATGGGAAGTCATGCGTGTGATTTGGACATTGGGACAATCCGATGCGAAAGAGATCACCGCTTTGTTAAGCGAAAATAAAAATTGGAAAGCAGCGACAGTCAAAACGCTTTTAGGACGACTTGTTAAAAAAGGCGTATTGAAAACAGAAAGCCAAGGGAAAAAGTTTGTTTACTCGCCACTTGTTTCAGAAGAAGCCACTGTTCGCAGTGCAGTTGAGAATCTTTTTTCTCATATTTGTGCCAAAAAAGTCGGACAAACATTAGCAGAAATGATCCAAGAAGCAGCATTGACGGCAGAAGATTTGGCGATGCTCCAAGCAGCAGTCGACCAAAAAGTGCCAGTAGCAGCGATTTCGTGTAATTGTATTCCTGGTCAGTGCCAATGCAAAACCCATGCAACAAAATAAGTAGCCAACAAACTGTTAAAAGAAATGAGGAATAGTAATGAAAAAAAATATGCAAATCAGCGGAATGAATTGCGCCCATTGTGCCGCAAAAGTTGAAAAAGCCTTAAATGAAGTACCGGGTGTGAAAAAAGCTAAAGTCGACTTGAAAAAAGCTCGTGGGACGGTCAAATTTGACGAGTCGCAAGTGACAGAAACAGCCTTAATCAGTGCAATAACTGAAGCTGGTTATCAAGGTGTTTTTGAATAAGCGATGCAAACGCTAAAGTGATAAGGAGAAAAATCTAGAAAGTCCAGCCGCTTGAAGCTTTTGTATGAAGGCGCAAGACTGTACGGATATTCAGTGAAATAGGAAGGGGAATACTAGGATGAATCAGAAAAAAACGTCACCTGCAGACAATCGTCAGACGTCAAGCCATCATAGGCATGAACCTAGGAATGAGCAGGATAATAAAGGGCAAGAAGGACTCACACACCCACAGGCGGAGGAAGTCCCTGAGCCCCGAAGCCATGAGATGAATGGGGTGGATCATCAAGGGGCGACATCAAAACTGCAGGAGCATGAAAGCGCCGATAGTAACCATGCTCACATGGATCATGAGGTTTCCAGTATGGACCATAGCCACATGGATCATGAGATGTCTGGCATGGATCACAGTCATATGGATCATGAGATGTCTGGTATGGATCATAGTATGCATATGGGAAATTTTAAGCAAAAGTTTTGGCTATCCTTGGTTTTGGCGATTCCAATCGTCATTTTATCACCAATGATGGGTATCGAATTGCCCTTTCAGTTCACGTTTCCCGGCTCAGATTGGGTTGTATTGATTTTAGGAACGATCCTGTTTTTCTATGGGGGGCAGCCGTTTTTAAGTGGTGCAAAAATGGAATTGAAACAAAAAAGCCCAGCCATGATGACTTTGATTGCTATGGGGATCACGGTTTCTTATTTTTATAGTCTTTACGCGTTTATCGCTAATCATTTTCTTGCTGTTCCTCATGTAATGGATTTCTTCTGGGAACTAGCGACTCTGATCGTGATCATGTTGTTGGGGCATTGGATCGAGATGAATGCCGTTTCTAATGCCGGCAATGCATTACAGAAATTAGCAGAACTGTTGCCAAAAGAAGTGATTCGGAAAAATGCAGATGGATCAGAAGAACAGATTCCATTAGAAGAAGTGACCAACAAAACACAGCTGATCGTTCGCTCAGGAGATAAGATTCCTACAGACGGAACGATTCTTGAAGGGGAAACAACGATCGATGAGTCGGCAGTTACCGGTGAATCCAGACGGGTACCTAAAACCATCGGCAGTACTGTCATTGGAGGATCTGTCAACGGCAATGGTACCATTACGATGGAAGTCACAGGGACTGGCGAAGACAGCTATTTGGCAAAAGTCATGGAAATGGTACGAAAAGCCCAAGCTGATAAATCCCGCTTAGAAGCACTTTCGGACAAAGTGGCGAAATGGTTGTTCTATATCGCCTTAGTTGCTGGTGTTTTGGCCTTTGCTGTATGGCTGTTTGTTGCTGACCTACCGACTGCTCTTGATCGAATGGTCACGGTATTCGTCATTGCCTGTCCCCATGCGTTAGGCCTAGCGATTCCCCTCGTCGTGGCTCGTTCAACATCGATCGCTGCCAAAAACGGCTTGCTCTTAAAAAATCGCAACGCACTGGAGAATGCGCATCATGTTGATTATCTGATCCTCGATAAGACCGGTACGTTAACAGAAGGAACGTTTACCGTAACTGGCATCGAGGCGACAGGCAGCCTTTCTGCATCAGAAGTACTAGCTTACCTAGCAGGTCTTGAGAAAACCGCCAATCATCCGATCGCAGAAGGCATTTTAGCCCAAGCAGAAAAGGAAAACATCACAGCCAAAAAGGCGACTGATGTTCAAACAAGGACGGGTATTGGTCTGGAAGGCGTAATCGATGGACAAAAGTGGTTGATCGTCAATCAAAAAGGATTGGAGCAATTAACCATCCAGTATCAAGGGAAATCCTTGAAAAATTATCAAGAGCAGGGCAATACCATTAGCTATTTGGTTCATGACAGCAAAGTGGAAGGAATCGTCGCATTAGGGGATAAGGTGAAACCAGAAGCGAGTCAATTTATTCAAAAAGTGAAAGACTTAGGCATCACGCCAGTTATGGCTACTGGGGACAACCAAGAAGCGGCGCAAGCCGTAGCCGATTACCTAGGAATCGAAGCCTTCCATGCGGCAATGTTACCAGACGATAAAGAACGTCTAGTCAGTGACTATGTCAAAGAGGGCAAGCGCGTCGTAATGGTAGGCGATGGGATCAATGACGCCCCAAGTCTTGCAAGAGCGACGATCGGGATTGCGATCGGAGCTGGAACCGATGTAGCGATCGATTCAGCCGATGTCGTTTTGACGAATAGCGAACCTCAAGACATCTTGCACTTCTTGACTTTGGCGAAAAAAACAAGGCGCAAGATGATTCAAAATCTCTGGTGGGGCGCAGGATACAATATTTTTGCTATTCCTTTGGCAGCTGGCGTGCTCGCACCAATCGGGATCATTTTGAACCCAGCAGTCGGAGCTGTCTTGATGTCTATGAGTACGATCATCGTTGCCATCAATGCAATGACCTTATCAATCGAAAAAAGCGGCGATTAGCCGCTTTTTTGTTTCTTTTCCTAGGAGCAGTGAAATACCTCTATAATCTGCTTCTGGATTTATGCTATAATGTGTTCGTTGAGACAAGGAGGACGTTGATTATGGAACTGAAGAAGTTGGATGTTCCCACTACTTCAATTACTGAAGTAAAAAAATCTCCGATGGATGTATTTAATCAAGCGCGAGAAGCAGGAACAGCAGTATATGTATTCAATCGTGAAAAAGTGGCGGGGGTCATGTTGACACAAGAGCAGTACGAAACGTTATTGCAGGAATTAGATTATTTGCGTCAGCGACCGCTGATGGAAGAAGAGCCTGAACAGCCGCCAGTGGCAGGGCTAGAAGAATTCTTACAAATCATGCGGCAAGCACTGATCACCGGTGCCAGCATCTCGGCAAAAAATTTAGATGAGCGGATGGTGGCGTTAGGCTTCATCACTCGTAAAACAGGTTTTGGCGGTGTCGTCGACATGGTGAACGAATTGAAAGAAACAGGCAAGATTGTTTATCAGTTGCGCAAAAAACAAGACGGCAAATCAGTGACTGCTGAAGTCATTGGGGAACAAGACAATCAAACGCAATTATTTGATAAATTGATCATCAAAAAAATCTTTCTAAAAGAAAAATAAACGCTGGAACTTGTCCCAGCGTTTCAGACAGTAGACAAAGTACGGGTGTTTTCGTACTTTGTCTTTTTTTGTAAAAAACTGGAGCTTGTTAACTTTTCAAAACTGTGAAAGATACTGTCCATCCAACTAACAAAAATTCCATCCAACTACAGACTGGGTTTTAAGTCAGCCAGTAAGTTTTTCCGTCTTTCGTCCGTTGCATAAATCCATACTCGATCAAATATCGTCGGACAGTGACATAATCGGTGATCGCTTGTTTTAATACATCGTTTACGGCAGCTTCTGAATAATTTTTCTTCGGATCAAATTTTTGTGCCAGCACACTTAAGACAACGATCTTGCGCTTTTCTTTGCTCGGAAACTGTTTGATAAACCCCGCTTCATCAAAATAAGTAGCAATGATCTTTTCTCTTTCACTAGCCGTAATGGCATAGCGATCATCAAGCATCGTCGCCCCTTTGTGAGGCGGCAGCAACGGGGTTTCTTGCAACAAGGACATGATACTTAGAAAAACAGTCGCTTGTCGCTGCTTTTCTTTTAGCTTAAAGCGATGATTCCTGACAGTCGAAGAAGAGATACCTAAGCGCTGGGCAATCACAGTATCGCTAACATCTTGGGCAAACAGTTGTAAAATCTCCTGCTGGCTTTCTGATAAGCCTGTTTGTTCTTTGGGTAAAGCCAATAATGCGGATAAAACGGTTCCGTGATGCTCAGTGATATGCTGTATCATTCGTTTTTTTGCCGTAAAAAAGGCGCCATCAACGGGATAGATTTCTTCTTTGTCGAAGGTCTCCTGACAAAATACGCAACAATAATCCGTTGTTGTTTCGACATATCCTTGCTGATAATCAGAAATGGTAAACTCTTGATAAGGTTTCATTTTGGGTTCTCCTTTTTTTGTTTGATTATACACTAACATAAAATGTTTTTGTTTGTAAATAAGCAAACGGAATTGTGGTTATTAGATTAATTTCATCCGTTGCTTAAAATTGTCGCCTTTTTGTGTTAGGATTAACAACAATAGCGAATGAATTTGCTTAATTCAAAGGAGTGATACTATGGCAGACGTAAGCCAACGCTTCAATCACGAAGTGTACAATATAGCTGTTTCATTGATTCGTAAATTTGATGAACGGGTTTCTTCAATTCCTGATATTTTAAAGTTAACGTTAGGCGAGCCGGATTTTAACACACCAGAGCACGTGAAAAAATCGGGTGTCCAAGCAATCGAACAAAATTTTAGCCACTATTCTGGAATGGCCGGCTTAGCAGATGTTCGGCAAGCAGCCAGCCTCTTTTTGAAAAATAAATATCAGCTTGATTACGACTTTCAATCAGAAGTATTAGTGACGATCGGTGCAACGGAAGCAATCTCAGCTTCTTTATTAGCCACGTTGGAACCTGGCGATAAAGTTCTCCTACCGGCACCAATTTATCCAGGCTATGAACCAGTCATCCATTTAGCCCATGCCCAACCGATCTATCTTGATACGACGGACAATGACTTTGTTTTAGCGCCAGAAGTTTTGGAAGCAGCCTTAAAAGAGCATGGGGAGCAAGTCAAGGCAGTCATTTTGAATTATCCTAGCAATCCAACAGGGGTCGTTTATACCCGAGAACAAGTCAAAGCATTGGCGGAGGTTTTAGAAAAATACCCCGTTTTTGTTATTAGCGATGAAATTTATAGTGAGTTGACTTATGATGAAACCCATGTGTCCATTGCTGAATACTTGCGGGATCAAACGATCGTGATCAATGGCTTGTCGAAATCTCACGCGATGACTGGGTGGCGCGTCGGCTTCATTTTTGCACCAGAAGCGTTGACTGCTCAGATCATTAAGGTCCACCAATACTTAGTGACTGCGGCATCAACGATTTCTCAAAAAGCCGCAGTGCGGGCATTGATCGAAGGCATCAATGATGCAGAAGTCATGAAAGCCGATTACCGTGAACGCCGAGATTACTTGTTTGAAAAGATGACTGCCCTTGGTTTTGACATGGCGAAGCCATCAGGTGCATTCTATATTTTTGCCAAAATACCAGCTGGTTTCAACCAAGATTCCATGGCTTTTTGTGTCGACTTAGCGGAAAAGAATCAATTAGCAATCATCCCGGGTATCGCCTTTGGTCCCGAAGCAGAAGGCTATGTTCGTTTAAGCTATGCGGCAAGTATGGAAAACTTGGTAGAAGCGATGGATCGCTTGACACGCTATATGCAAAGCAATTGATTCTACAGACATTTCTTTCGTTTTTAGATAAAGCAAGCCCCCTCTGATGGATGCAGCGGGGGCTTTTTAGGCAATCGACGAACTTTACAAAAGATTTACATCGCTTTATCGATTCTTTACATGAAATCCATCAAGGGTTTACACCGCCTTGCTAAACTAAGCATATAACGAAAGGAGATTTACTAAATGAAAAAATTGGGACTTTTATTTTTTGCAACTGGATTATTATTAGCTGGCTGTGGGAGCGGTGGTACAAGCACTGAGAGCAGTCAAGCATCAGGCGGATCTTCATCAGGTGCCGCATCAAATGAAAATGTAGAAATTTTAGCGGTAGGATCAACTGCTTTGCAACCCTTGGTTGAAGCAGCAGGTGAAAGCTTCTCAGCAGACAATCCCAATTATACAATTACTGTTCAAGGTGGCGGTAGCGGAACTGGCTTAAGTCAAGTAGAAGCAGGCGCTGTGACGATCGGTAATTCCGATGTTTTTGCGGATGAAAAAGATGGTGTGGATGCCAGCAAATTAGTTGACCATAAAGTAGCTGTAGTTGGTATGGCACCAGTAGTGAATAAAGACGCAGGCGTTACGGATCTTAGCCAACAAGATTTAATCGATATCTTTACAGGCAAAGTGAAGAATTGGTCTGAACTAGGTGGAGCAGATCAAGAAATCTCTGTAATCAACCGCGCATCAGGCAGCGGTACGAGAGCGACCTTTGAAAAATGGGGCTTAGATGGTGCAGAGACGATCCAAACACAAGAACAAGATTCTTCTGGAACAGTCCGTAAAATCGTTGCTGAAACACCAGGAGCAATCAGCTACCTTGCTTTATCTTATTTAGATGATTCAATCCAAGCGCTATCTCTTGATGGGGTAGAAGCGACCCCTGAAAATATTGCAGATAACAAATGGCCAATCTGGTCTTACGAGCATATGTACACGAATGGTGAACCAGATGCTAACGTCAAAGCCTTTCTTGATTACATCATGACAGACGATGTCCAACAAGGAATCGTTATCGAATTAGGATATTTGCCAATCACTGATATGAAAGTAGAACGCAGTGTAGACGGCGAAGTAACGAATGTTGAATAGTGAAATGAATGGACGAAGAAGGAGGAATCTCCTTCTTTTTTTGTTTAAACAATCAAGAAGATACTATCGGATGGCACTTCATCTAGTGGGGAATACCAACTAAAAATGATTACAAAAACAGCCGATAACCTTTATTTACCTGTTATCGGCTGTTTTTTATCAATAATCATCTTTTTTCATGAAGCGGCAAAGTCACCGTAAAGGTAGAACCAATTTTAGGGAAACTGTCAACCTTGATGCTGCCGCCTAATAATTTGGTATAGTCTTTGACGATAGCCAGACCAAGTCCAGTGCCGCCAGAATTGCGAGCACGGGCTTTGTCCACCCGATAAAACCGCTCAAAAATCCGTTCTTGATCTTCTTCATCGATGCCGATGCCTTGATCCTGCACTTGAAAAAGCAGCTGGTCATCTTGCTCGGAATAGGATAATGTGATGACACCACCAGGTTTTGAATAGGTGACCGCATTTTCAACTAGATTTTTTACGATGGGCTGCAGCAGCTCTTTTTTGGTAGATAAAATGAATTGTTCGGGTCCTTCAAATTGAAAGGTCAATTGCTTCTTAACAGCTGCGGGACCATAGGTTTGAACGACTTGTTGCAGCAGCTCAGAAAAGTTGATCGGTTGGTCGACATACTGGAAAGAATCACTGTCTTGAGACAATTGGATGATATCTTGTATTAGATTTTTCAAGCGATAAGCATCTTTTTGAATAATCTCTAAGAAGGTCTGCAACGTTTCAGGGTCTTCTTTGGCGCCATCCAGCAGTGTTTCAGTAAACCCAATCAAGGAAGTTACCGGCGTTTTTAATTCATGGGAAACATTGCCGACAAAATCTTTTTGCATCTTTTCTAATTGTCGGATGCGTGTCAAGTCATAAGAAATACCAATCAACTGGTTTTCTTGGAAGCTTCGCAAGGTAACATCTAAGACTTTTGAACGTTCCCCGCTAAGGGTGGTTTCCGCATGGAAAATAGGGGTCTCGTCATTAAATTGATAGATCAACTGGATCAATTGTGTGTCATGGATCACTTCAGTAAAAGGTTGCGGTAAGATCGGTGCGGTTTCCATCCCTAGCTGTTCTTGCATCGTCGGATTCAACAGCAGCAGTTGATTTTCTTCATTGATGATAAAGACACCGATCATCAGTTCACTGAGCAAGCCGTACAGTTGCTGTTCAGAAGCCGCATAGGCACGATAGGTCTGGCTCATTTGCTCGCTCAGCTGATTGATCAGTTGATACAACTCATCATGTTCAGGGGTTTCTTGCATAATGATTGCTTGTTGATCGGGCGAGGTGATCATTTTTTTTACGACGGGCAGAATCGTTTGGATCGGCCGATTTCGCTGGCGCAAGGTATGGAAAATCAATAGGCTGATCAAAAAGCAAAAAACAAGATAGACAATCAAGATCGACTGCTTGATTCCTTCATTTTTTGCAAAAAAAGCCGCGGTCGGTTCGGCGATTCGCAAGATTTGAGTCAAGTTTCCATCCTCTTTGACAGGAATCGCCACGTAAAGCAATTCTTCATGCAAGGTGTCGCTTTCCCGCAGCGATTGACCGACGGAGCTTCCGCGCAAAACGGCTTGGACTTCTGGACGATTGGAGCGGTTTTCATGCAGTGTATGATCATAGGTATCGAAAATGATCTGACCATGGTCATCTAACAAAGTGATGCGACTATTGCTATCTTCAACATAGGTATCCGCAAACTGTTCTAAGGCCGCGGTTTGATTATCTGATAGATTCAAAAATACGGTGGCTTTCTCTTGGAGAAAAGCCACTTGCTGGGCAATGACTTGCTGACGGTAAAAACTGCTTAGAACTTGCCAGCACAGGAAAAAAATCAGCAATAGACCGATCGACCATAAACCATAGCCATAGCGTTTTTTCATTAGACTGGCTCCTGAAATTTATACCCGAAACCCCGAACCGTTACTAAGTATTCCGGCCGTTTTGGATCAGCTTCCAATTTTTCTCTTAAATGACTGATGTGAACATCCACGATTCGACTTTGTCCATCAAAGTCGAAGTTCCAAATGCGATTGAGCAAGGTATCGCGATCGATTACGCGGCCTTTTCGTTTCATAAAGTAAACTAGCAGCTCGAATTCTTTTGGCGTTAGGAAGATTTTCTCACCATCCACACTGACTTGGAAATTCGTCAGGTCTGCTTGGATCCCACCGACTTGCAGAATCTCTGCAGGTTGATCTTCTTCTCGTGTTTGTTGACGGGGTTCTAAACGACGGAAGATGGCTTTCATTCTAGCTAATACCTCTCTAGGACTGAAAGGCTTCGTCAAATAGTCATCGGCGCCGATCTCTAAGCCTAAGATCCGATCGATTGGATCATCTTTTGCGGTCAAGACGAGGATCGGGGTCTCGATTTTTTCTTGACGCAATTTCTTCGTGATCTCGATGCCGTCCATATTCGGCAGCATGACATCTAAGATGATAAAGTCAAAAGGCTTAGACAAGGCTAATTCGTAGGCTTTTTGACCATCTGAGGCGGAAACGACTTGATAGCCCTCTTTTTCTAGATTAAAGGTTAAAAGTGTGACGATGGAAGGTTCATCATCGACAACGAGTATTTTTTTCATGGCAAACTCCTTTAGCTTCTTTTTTTCAAGAAACGATTAAATTTCAACGAACAAGTCCTATTTTAGCATGAATAGACAATTGGTACTATTGCAACCACTAAATAAATGCTATAATAAAGGACGATTTCATAGGAAAGCTGAGGGTGCTATATGATCGGAATCAGTGCGTGTCTAGGCGGTGTACTTTGCCGTTATGATGGAAAACACCAAGCAGTGCCACCATTGATCGAACTGGTAAGAGCAGGTCAAGCAATGATGGTTTGTCCAGAAGTTCTTGGCGGCTTGCCGATCCCACGGGAACCGGCCGAAATCGTTGGTGGCGATGGGGTGGACGTTTGGGCGCAACGAGCGAAGGTCGTCACCATCTCAGGGGAAGACGTGACCGAACAGTTTACTACCGGCGCGAAAATTGCTTATCAAAAATTACAAGAGCAAGGCATCACTCAACTGATCCTAAAAGAGAAAAGTCCCTCTTGTGGCAGTCAGATGATTTATGATGGCAATTTTACTGGAATCAAAAGAACAGGGATCGGTGTCGCTTGTGCGTATTTTCGGCAACAAGGCATGACTGTTTTGTCCGATGTCGAATGGCTTGCAAAACAGGAGGAAGCAAATGGAAATTGAAAAGACCAATCGCATGAATGCGTTGTTTGAGTTTTATTCCACGTTATTGACAGAAAAACAGATGAATTACATGGAATTGTATTACGCAGATGATTTTTCTCTAGGAGAAATCGCTGAAGAGTATCAAGTAAGCCGTCAAGCAGTCTATGACAACATCAAACGCACCGAACGTATTTTAGAAGACTATGAAAAAAAACTACATATGTTTTCGGACTATATCATGCGGGAAGACTTGCTGGATCAGCTAAGCGAGTATACGAAAACTCACTATCCAAAAGACGAAACCTTACAGGGGTTTATTCAACAGCTCCAAGAAATTGAAGAATAAAGGAATGAAAAAAAATGGCATTTGAAAGTTTAACTGAACGCCTCCAGCAGGCAATGAGCAAACTGCGCAGAAAAGGAAAAGTATCTGAAGCAGATGTAAAAGAAATGATGCGTGAGATTCGTCTAGCTTTATTAGAAGCCGACGTCAATCTGCAAGTTGTGAAAGAGTTTACCAAAAATGTCCGTGAACGGGCAGTTGGGGTAGAAGTATTAGAAAGCTTATCTCCAGCGCAACAGATCGTTAAAATCGTTGACGAAGAATTAACCAAAACGTTAGGATCAGAAACAGTTGGGATTGAAAAATCACCAAAGATCCCAACGATTATCATGATGGCTGGTCTGCAAGGGGCAGGGAAAACCACCTTTGCTGGGAAATTAGCCAATCACTTGATCAAAACCGAAAACGCACGTCCATTAATGATTGCCGGTGACGTGTACCGTCCAGCCGCGATCGACCAATTGAAAGTATTAGGTCAGCAATTGGATGTACCTGTTTTCGATATGGGAACTGATGTCAGTCCAGTTGAAATCGTACGCCAAGGATTGGCTTTGGCTCGGGAAAAGAAAAATGACTATGTCTTGATCGATACAGCAGGTCGTTTGCATATCGATGAAAACTTGATGGAAGAGCTAAAACAAATCAAGGACTTGGCACAGCCAAATGAAATTTTACTGGTAGTGGATGCGATGACAGGACAAGATGCTGTCAACGTGGCGGAAAGCTTCAATCAACAATTGGGGATCACAGGGGTAGTCATCACCAAACTAGATGGCGATACACGTGGCGGTGCGGCATTGTCAATTCGTCAAGTTACAGGCGCTCCAATCAAGTTCACTGGTACCGGTGAAAAATTGACCGACCTTGAAGTATTCCATCCAGATCGGATGTCTAGTCGGATTCTCGGTATGGGTGATATGCTGACTTTGATCGAAAAAGCACAGCAAGATTACGACGAGAAAAAAGCAGAAGAACTTGCTCAAAAAATGAAGGAAAACTCCTTCGACTTCAATGACTTTGTTGAACAGATCGATCAAGTCATGGGCATGGGCCCAATTGAAGATCTTTTGAAAATGATTCCGGGAATGAGCCAAATGCCTGGCATCGAGAACGTCAAAGTTGATCCAAAACAAATTGCCCGTCAAAAAGCCATGGTTTATTCCATGACACCAGCAGAACGTGAAAATCCTGATTTGTTAAATCCAAGCCGTCGTCGCCGGATTGCCGCCGGTTCTGGCAACAGTGTCGTCGAAGTCAACCGCATGATCAAACAATTTAAAGAATCCCGCAAAATGATGCAGCAAATGAGCAAAGGGAATATGAACATTCCTGGCATGGATCAAATGTTTGGCGGCGGTGTCAAAGGGAAACTTGGAAAAATGGCCATGAATCGTATGGTCAAAAAACAAAAGAAGAAAAAGAAAAAACGCAAATAATCGTTTAACACTGATAGGAACTAAGAACCGAACCTTCTCTTAGGGTACAATTAAAAAAAACATGACCTGAAAAGACACCAAATCGAGAAGCTGTACCTCCTGATTCTAGCAGCTGCAGCTCCTCAGATTGCCTTCTTTCAGGTCATGGTTTTTTTATGTTCACAGTGTCCTCTTTAAATGAACTCCTTCAAAGAACATCAAATAGAACATCTAAAGAACATCCCTTTTTATAGAGAAAGCCAGCTTTCTACTGAATATCCTAAATCGTCCAAGAGTCAAAAATAGCGAAGAACTATCGTTGCGGACAACTCAAAGGATAAGATAGAAGCAGAACATTCGTGCTTTCTGGCAAATGATGCTACTATTAATTTATAGCAAGTATGAAAGGAGTTTTTACGATGACAAACAAAGATCGCATTGAAGGAAAAGTAACCGAAACAAAAGGGAAACTTACAGGAGATGACTCCGAGGAGTTAAAAGGGAAAACCCAAAATAAATATGGGAAAGCCAAAGATAAGGTTGAAGATTTCGCGGATGATGTTTCTCGCAAAGTAAATGACTTCTTTGACAAAAAAGACGACGACAAACCTAAACATTAAACATAAAAGCGTCCCGGCAACAATTTCTTGTTGTAGGGACGCTTTTTTAAATATTGCTGACCTGTTTGTTTTTTCGCTTGTACCACCAATTCATCAGTGCTTTAGGATAGACAAGCAATAAACTGATGAATAAGCAAGCAACCAGCAACAAGCCAAGCCGAAGGGTGATGTTCCAAAGACTGACATCATACCCCTCATAGAGATCACGGTAATAAATTTCTAGCGGGTAATAAGAAATCATGGATAGATAGAACCAGGTTCCCAAAGAAAGCAGCCAATAAACCGGGGCGCGCAATTTAGGGATCGTTAAATAATCACCGTCATTTTCTAAAGAAATTTTCGAGAACACTTTTTCGGCAGCAAGAATCAGCAAGCCGCTCAAACCGAGGTAAAGGAGCAGTAGCCACCAAGGATAGACATATCCTTGCGGCCAATCGATCCACGTTTGAAAAGGAAGCAGAAAATCCCCATGACCAAGAAACACAAAACTAAAAAACTCGCGGGCACATTGGAAAAAGCTATACCCCATTGTTCCTAGAGAAAGAGTGAAGAACACCGACAGCACGCCAGTAAACAGATTCCCCAGTAAAACGCCCGACAAGATGCCGACAGCAAATACGAGTAGATTCGTTGCCAAAGTACTAAGGGCGGAAAGCAGCACGTCTTGAAGCGGCACAGCGAGATAGCGAGCCGGGATCATTGTGTATTCGATCAGGATATGACCTAACAGGCCCAACACTAAACAAGCGGTCAAGGGTAAGCCGATAAAAAGCAGTTTCTTGCGAAAGACGTGCTTTCTGCTAAAGGGTAAAGCAAATAAAAAGCGATTGAAATTGGTGCGGCCATCGACAAAAAAGGACAAAAAGCCCCAAATAAACAGGAAGACAATCACAAATTGATTCATGGTGGTCATATACGGGCGATTGTAATAAAAATCATCTGAGTACTCTTTGTTGATTGTCAATACCGCATCGCGGTACTCTGCTGCCGAATCAAAGTAAACCGGGGTTTCACCGTTGTAGCTTTTGACATAGTATTCTCGATTTTCGTTAAAATCTTTGATAAATTCCTCAGATGCCAAATAACGTTCTTGCTGGTGCCAAGAATTTTGTGATTGCCAGCCAGCACTAAGATACATGAAGAGCACGACAAAACAAAAACCGATCAACAGCTTACCGTAGCGTTCTTTAAATATATTGCTTAACATCGTTTTCCACCTCTATCCTTCCACCAATGCTTCTTGTCGTAAATTTGCTTCAAACAGATCTTCCAAAGTCAAAGGTAATTCTTCGAAAACCAAAGGATCAAGTTGCTGGATCTCAGCCGCCAGCTCCTCTGTGTAATTGTCAAACAAAGCAGTCAAGACTCGACCTTGTTTTTGAATCAGCTTGGAGTGCTGCTTGATAAGGGGAGGAATCTGTTTGCTGCGAAAGACGAGTTGGAGTTTGCGAGATTGTTCGCGAATCGTTTCCAAACGGTAGTCTCCTTCAATCGTTTTCCCTTTGATCAACAAGGCACGATCAATAATATGTTCTAATTCATTTAGATTATGAGAAGCGATTAAGGCGGTACGATTCGACTCGCTGAGGCTTTCCAGCAATAATCCAATCACTTTTTTACGGACGATCACATCAAGCCCATCAAAAGGTTCGTCTAACAGTAAAAACGTCGCATTTGAGGCGATCGCAAGAATCATTTTATAAAGACCTTGCATACCTTTTGACATCCGTCGGTAGGAAAGCGTCAGAGGAAGACCGTGACTTTGCATCAATTCTAAGTAAAGATTCTGATCGAAATTTGGATAAGCAAGCCGATAAAATTGATTGAGCTTTTTCAAAGAGTAGGCCGAAAGAAAGTTTTCTTTTTCATCAATATAAAAAAGTTGTTCTTTTAATTGCGGATGCTGATCCAGGCGTTGGTTATCGATGGAAATCTCCCCATCATCTAGTAAATAATGCCCAGCAATCGTCCGAAACAACGTGGTTTTCCCAGAACCATTGCGGCCGATTAATCCTACGAGCTCTCCTTTTTCCAAAGAGAAGTTCACGTTTTCTAAGACAATTGTTTGTTCCATTTTCTTGGTCACATGCTCGATCTTCACTGTGGATCGCCTCCTAACTCTTGTTCAAAGCCATTCATCCAATCGCTCAGCTCACGCATGCTGATCTGTAAATGGCGTGCTTCGATCACCAATTCTTTCAAACGTTCTTTCACTTGTAAGATCCGAATCTCATCGCGTGGCAGATCCTCAGTAACTTTCACAAAGGTGCCTTTTCCTTTGATGGTGACAAGTACTTGCTCATTTTCCAATACTTTGTAGGCTTTGCTGACGGTATTTGGATTCATCAACAGGCGCTTGGCCATTTCACGAACCGAAGGTACTTGGTCTCCGGCGGTTAGAACACCGTTCAGAATATCTTCTTTGATACTTAAAACCAATTGCTCATAGTAAGGTTTGCTGCTGGCTTTGTTAATGCGAACCACAAAATCAGCTCCTTTCATTTATGTGTACTAGTATACGTAGTACACTGGTGGAAGTAAAGTCATTTATGATAAAATAAACAAAAAGGAGCTGATGAGGACAATGGAGCGATGTGAATGGGCCAACAGTACACCAGCAATGCAGGAGTATCATGATACGGTATGGGGAAAACCTGAGTATGAGGATCAGCAGTTGTTTCGAAAACTGGTGTTAGATATGAATCAAGCAGGATTGAGCTGGCAAACGATTTTAAACAAGATGGCGAATTTCGATGCAGCATACGATCAGTTTAATATCATAAAAGTAGCGAACTATACGGAAGAAAAAGTGGAAGAACTGATGATGAATCCAGGCATCATCCGCAATCGGCGAAAGATTGAAGCAGCGATCATCAATGCCCAAGAAGTTTTAAAAATCCAGCAAGAATACGGCAGTTTCTCCGCATTCTTGTGGCGATATGTCGATCATCAGCCAGTCATCAATGAATTTCAGCAGCAATCCGATGTACCGACCCATTCGGAAATCTCCGATCAGCTAGCAAAAGACTTGAAAAAGCGAGGCTTTAAATTTGTCGGAACGACAACTATTTACGCGTTTATGGAAGCGGTCGGCATGGTTAATGATCACTTAGTCACTTGTGTTTGTCGAAGGTCAGAAGCAATCGTAAAAATAAAGGAGTGAGCCTAATTGGGAAAAGTGGTATTTTATGGTGCAATCAGCCTCGATGGCTATTTAGCAGGTATGGAGGATCAACTGGACTGGCTGTTTCAAACTGATACCGGTGTTGCAACGACCTATGAAGCATTTTTTGCAACCATCGACGCGACCGTGATGGGAAGAAAGACCTATCAAGAAGCAAAAAAACTGATGGATGATGGACTGCTATATCCTGAAAAGACCAACTATGTTTTTTCTCGTACCCGAAAAGAGCCGCTGCCGGATGCAACCCTAGTGTCAACGGATCCAGTTGCATTTGTTTCAGCATTAAAACAAGAGGAAAACGTATGGGTAGTAGGTGGGGGTTCCTTATTAAAACCATTGCTGGAAGCTGATTTGATCGATGAATGGTTTATTCAAATCGCGCCGGTGTTTTTAGGAGAGGGCAAGCGACTGTTTGAACCGGGGGATTATGCGAGACGTTTGACGTTTGTTGAAACAAAACAGATGGGGGAACTGACAGAACTTCATTTTGTCCGAAAGTCTGTGTCAGGCAGCGAGTAAAAAGCGCAAACGATTATTCTTCACAGTAAAAAGACCAAGAAACTCAGTGCCGAGTTTCTTGGTCTTTTTGTTTGGATTCTTAATTAGTTGAATCGTTGAAAGAGTTCAATATATTTTGCAATGATCGTTTCAAAGAAGCTTACTGTATCTGGGTTGATTTCGTTGTTTTCATCAATCAAGTTGGTGATTCCACCGATATAGGCTTCTGGTTGTTGTAGAGTAGGCATATCCAAAAAGACTAATGATTGACGTAGGTGATGGTTTGCACCAAACCCAGCGATCGCTCCTGGAGAAACGCTGACAACCAAAGCTGGTTTGCCACCCCAACTGCTAGCACCGTAAGGACGAGAACCAACATCTAATGCATTTTTTAATGCTGCAGGAACAGAACGATTGTATTCTGGTGTAAAGAAGAAGACCCCGTCAACGGCGCTTAATGCTTCCCGAAATGCTGTCCATTCAGCAGGAACTTTTCCTTCAACTTCCAAATCTTCATTGTAAAAAGGCAAGTTGCCGATTTCGATGAAAGATGCTTCAAAACCTTCTGGTAATAATGATGCGAATTTTTTCGCTACGAGTTTATTAAATGATCCTTCCCGTAAACTGCCGACGATAAAACCAATTTTTTTTGTCATGTAAATTTCCTCCTTGTTGTTTTCTACTCATTAAGCTTACCAAAAGTAAGTGGATGGTGCAAATAAAACGATTTGACTTTAAAAAGTTTCTCTATTACTAATGATACGCGTCCTGATTCATTCTGGCAAAAGATAACCATGCTTAGAAAATAAGAAAGAAGAAACTTTTTTTAGCTGTAAAGAAAAAACTCTTTACACCATCGAAAAAACCTGTTAAACTAGCTCTTGTGATTAAATCAATGGAGGTGTAAATAATGGCAGTAAAAATTCGTTTAAAACGCATGGGTTCTAAAAAGAAACCTTTTTACCGTATCGTCGTAGCAGATTCACGTTCTCCTCGTGACGGACGTTTCATCGAAACAGTTGGTACTTACAATCCTTTACTAGACCCAGCTGAAGTGACAATCAAAGAAGATTTAGTTCTTGATTGGTTATCTAAAGGTGCGCAACCTTCAGATACAGTTCGTAACATCCTTTCTAAAGAAGGCGTTATGAAAAAACACCACGAAGCAAAATTCACTAAGAAATAAGGTGACTTTGGATGAAAGATTTGCAAGAATTAGTCTTAACGATCGTTTCACCACTTGTTACCAAACCTGAGGATATCAAGCTTGAGCTGGTAGAGTCAGATGATTTCTTGGAATATAATCTTACTGTGGCACCAGAGGATATTGGTCGTATCATCGGTAAACAAGGTCGGGTTGCCAAAGCAATTCGAACAATCGTTTACAGTGTACGGACAAATGGACCAAAAAAAGTTCGTTTGAATATCATTGATGGTAAATAAGCAAGAATGAAAAGCATTTCTCTTTGAGGAATGCTTTTTTTGTAAAATTCATGCTTAAGATGGAGGACAAAAAAAGGTGGTTTTGAGATAATCAAAAGGAGGAGGTGCTTGTATGTCTCAACTAATCGCATGGATTGTCGTTCTTTTGATCCTCGTCTTTATTTATAAAATTGGTTCTTTTCTTTGGCGAACGCTAGGGATCTTGTTGTTGCTCTTTTTAATTTGGGTCTATCGTGAGGAGATCATGACGCAATTGAACCAATGGACACAAAACTTTCGTTGGGGCGACCTATCGACGATCGCCAATCAAGTTTGGCAATGGATCAAGGATGGCTTTCAATCACTGCAAAATTGGGTGACAAATCTTTAAAAAATCAACAAAAAAAATGACAGACAATCTGACTTGTTTGTCATTTTTTTTATTGAGGGGTATTCTTTGTATAAGGAGGGGAGCATCATGAAAAAAGAACTAGGATTATTCGTTACGCTGCTGACGATGGGCGCCTTAGCTGGCTGCAATAATCAACAGGAACCAGAAACCAGTCAAGCCAGTAGTGCCGAAACAACAGCGACGAGTATGGTGGAAAGTACCCAAACGCAAGCAAGTAGTCAATCAGAAACCAGTCAATCAAGTACGTCTTCTAGTCAGGCGGCTTCTAGGGATTCTTCAAACACGAATAGTACTGCAGATATCTACGCTCAAATACAAGCGGCATTCCCTGATCTTGTCTTGCCCAAGGACATTCCACTTGCTTCAGGTAAAGTGTTGAATGCAGCCACAGCCGGCAGTCAAGCCGATGCCTCAATTCTTTATTATGGACTTGATCAGCAGTTGCCTCTCAATGACAAGGCTTTGAACGAGGAAACACCGATTGCTGCTTTTCAATCAAAAGACTATCAATCAGCGGATGAAGCTGCTGCAGCGGTCAATGTAACAGCTGATGATGGCGGACAAGCCGTTGATCTCGGATATGGCATTACTGGGCATATGCAAGGAGCTGCTGGCTCCAGTTATTTGAGCTGGCAAGAAGGAAATTGGTCATTGACTGTTCGAGCAGTCAATCAAGAGGAACAAGATCCAGTTCCGGTTGCCAAAGAAGTGGTAGCGTATCTGGAAGAAGCTATGCTCCCAGCGCCTGAGGTCGGTCAAATCACCATCGATATGGGAAAAAATGACTATACAGCAACTACCGTGGTCTGGCAACAAGAAAAGACCCTTCGAACGGTGCAACATCAAGATGCACGTTCAGCATTGAAAATGGCCGTTTCTATGAATCAATAAGGTTCATATTAGGACAATGCCCCTTTGATCAAGCGTCGAAGGGGCATTTTTCGCGCGATGATTTTGAGGAAAACATGGGGCGCTAGGAAACGGCTAGAATTCGCTACTTTGCTATGCTAAAATAGAACAGAAGTTAGAAGAAATGGGGAACGAACGTGACAGAATATTTAAACGTAGGAAAAATCGTCAATACACATGGAATCCGTGGAGAAGTACGTGTGATATCACAAACGGATTTTCCAGAAGAACGCTACCGTAAAGGGGCCGAATTGACACTTTTTCGTGAAAATAAAGAGCCAATAACATTGATTGTTTCAGGTCATCGCAAACACAAAAACTTTGATTTAGTGACGTTTGAGGGCTATCCCAATATTAACGATGTTGAACCGTTTCGTAACGGCATTTTAAAAGTTACCAAGGATGATTTGGTGAATTTAGCAGAAAATGAGTTTTACTACCATGAAATTATTGGTCTGGAAGTCGTCGAAGAAGATGGCACAATCATTGGTAAAGTCAAAGAGATCCTTTCACCAGGTGCCAATGACGTTTGGGTCGTTCAACGAAAAGGGAAGAAGGATGCCTTGATTCCTTATATCGAGTCGGTTGTCCACACGATCGATCTTGAAAATGGTCAGGTCACTGTGGAAATCCCAGAGGGGTTGTTAGACGATGAGAATTGATGTATTGACACTATTTCCGCGAATGTTCGAAGGTCCTCTAGGAGAATCAATCATTGGCAAAGCAAGGGAAAAGGGACTGTTAGAAATCAACGTCTCAAATTTCCGTGACTATTCCGACAACAAACATCAAACAGTGGATGACTATCCTTATGGTGGCGGAGCAGGAATGTTATTAAAAGTCCAACCTGTCTATGACAATATCAAAGCGATCGAAGAAGCAGCACCAGAAACGAAGAAACGCGTGATCCTTTTAGACCCAGCGGGGAAACCTTTTGATCAAAAGATGGCAGAAGAATTTTCTACCGAAGAGCACCTCGTCTTCATTTGTGGTCATTATGAAGGATATGATGAACGAATCCGTTCATTGGTCACTGATGAAGTGTCACTGGGAGATTACGTCTTGACTGGCGGCGAATTGGGTGCAATGGTCATGATCGATGCGACGGTCAGACTATTACCAGAAGTTTTAGGCAATCAAACCTCCGCACAAACCGATTCTCATTCCACTGGTTTATTAGAACATCCGCAATATACACGCCCAGCAGAGTTTAAAGGCATGAAAGTACCAGAAGTTTTGATGAATGGCAATCATAAATTGATCGAGCAGTGGCAATTAAAAGAATCATTGCGCCGCACCTTTCAGCGCCGACCTGATATGCTAGAAAATTATCCGTTGACGGAAGAAATGCAGAAGCTTTTAAAAGAAATTGAAGAAGAAGCGAAAGCTGGCAACTAAAATAGTGCCAGTTTTTTTGATATTCTGCGCGATGACAAGAAAATTCTCTTTACAGCCTGTGGTCGACTGTGGTAAGATGTTTCAGTGAGTGTAAACTCAACTATTACGATGTTCCGCTGGAGCTTTCATGCTTTAAGAATGTTTGGGAATAAGGAGAATGATAAACATGAATCCATTGATTCAAGAACTAACTCAAGAACAATTACGTACGGACATCCCAGCTTTCCGTCCTGGGGACACTGTTCGCGTTCACGCGAAAGTTGTCGAAGGAACTCGCGAACGTATCCAGTTATTTGAAGGTGTTGTCATCAAACGCCGCGGTGCTGGTATCAGCGAAACTTATACAGTTCGTAAAGTATCAAACGGTGTAGGTGTTGAACGTACCTTCCCATTGCACACACCACGTGTTGCACAAATCGAAGTTGTTCGTTACGGTAAAGTACGTCGTGCAAAATTGTACTACTTACGTGCATTACACGGAAAAGCAGCTCGTATCAAAGAAATTAGAAGATAAACACGGAAAACTTCCTTGGAAATCTGAAATTTGTGAAAAGTCCTTGTATATCAAGGACTTTTTCTTTTTTCTCTATCATAATTTTAAGCTGTTTTGGATGGTTTTTTCTAATATTGTCCTAAATTGCCCTGAATTGTCCCATTTTGACTATCATTATCGTCATAATAGGGCAAATCTTTGTAGTCATTTTGACGACAAATTTAATACGAAAAATACCAAAACATTTACCGAAATTAGCAATTTTTGAACCCGAGTTGCTAAAAAGGTCTACTTTTTTAGAAAAAGGCAAAACATGTACTTTTCTGCTAAAAAGGTAATATGATGGGATTCTATTTAAATAATTTTAGGAGTTTTTTAGTAATGAAAAATGATAAACGTATTATTTGGAAGAATCAAAGTGATTTAAAACTGATTTTAACAATTAGCCAATTTATTGAAAAACATGAGATTAAATCTAGTCGGCAATATCAAAAAAAATTATCTGAATATCCTAATTCAGCTCCGAGTATGTGGTTTATTATCAATAAATATGGTTCTTGGAAGAATTTGTTGAATAGCATTGGTGCAGAAACTATTGGATATGGAAAATGGGCTAAAATGCAAACAGATGATTTAATAAAAGTAGCTCAAATATTTATTAAATCAGAAAAAATACAATCACAACGTGCATATGAAAAAAAATCGGTTGGAAAAGATGTTCCCTGTTTAAGTACTTTAAAGAATAGACTGGGAGATATTTGTTTTCTTTTTAAAAAGAAAGAAAACAAAGGGTTAACAAATTTTGAAATACTATTTGAGCTTAGAAATGAAATAATTAAACTCAATATGCAAGATGATTTATCTATGACAAAATTTCAGAGTAATTCAAAATCAAAACGCCTTCCTTCTGTGTATACAATTATGAGACGTACTAATAAAACGTGGGAAGAACTGATGAGTGAAATTGGATTTGATTATAAACAGATTAAATTGAAAAAACAGCGAAATAATTTAGTATGTGGATCAAAAAAAAGATTGGCCAGATATGAATAATAATTCATTATTTCTGATTAAGTGATTTGCTGGTGCTCAAATTGTTTAGTGATAAAATTGAAACTGAATAATAGTAAAGAACTCTGCGTAATTCGATTTATGCAGAGTTTTTTTGCGCGTTTTTCTAGGAGGAAAAAAATATGTAAAAAAATAAATTTCGCGCAACAGATGTGCTGACACAAGAAACTTTTCATATGCCAAAATTATTTTTGTAAATTCGTTGAAATATTACGCGATGTCTGCGCAAGCAAAATATGCTTATAGCTTACTGAATGAGTATTTAGAAGAATCCTTAATTGAAAAACGGATTGATGAAAAGAAACATGTCTATATTTTTTATACTAATCAAGATTTAGCAATTTTACTCAATGTATCTGAAGAAGAAATTGAAGAAATCAGAAATGAATTAAAAGATTACGACATACTGACAGTTGAATTCGGTTGAATTTATCTAAAAGAATTGATCGCTACAATGGAAGTTGTTCATAGCTATCAATACCAAAATTCTTTCTTAATTCATGGGCAAGATGAGGTGTAAAAGATGGTTACAAAGAGATTTACCGCAACTCGTAAATACAATGAATTATACTATCAATTTCCAAAGGTATTTATTACAAGCGATAAATATCGTTCGTTGTCTGATAAAGCGAAAATTGCATTTATGGTTTTTCGGTCACGTTTAGATTTAGCCTTTCAACGAAATCAAGTAGACAGTCAAATACAACGACGCCAACAACACCAGCTGGAGATCAAACAGGAACAACTGGTGACACAACAACGCCAAGTACACCAGAAAACAATAGTGGCACAACGACACCTGAAGAGCTAACAATAGTCGCAGGTGAAGTTGGAAATAGCGGTATGATCTTTGATACTGTAGAGAAGCAACTGCTTGGGGAAATGCTCAATTAGATGATCCTAACAGTGAATGGTTAGCTCAAGGCTATACATGTTTTGTTGGGGGGCCAATTATTTATAGTGACGGAACAACAAAATATACAGTTGATTTTTATTAAAAATGTAGATAGAGAAGAAGGCTAGAATTAATAATTCTAGCTCAGACTGTAGACAAAGTACTAGTTTTTAGTGCTTTGTCTTTTTTTATCCGTTAAAATAAGAGTATCAATTGGAGGTGTATCCAGATGCTCTCAAAACAAGATATGAGTAAACGCGCACAAATCGGTTTCTTTTCTCTTGAAGACTTGGTCCCACAGGACCATTTATTGCGGCAAATAGATCAATGTATTGATTTCTCCTTTATTTATGAATTGGTTAAAGAGAAATACGATGAAATCCAGGGACGTCCTAGCTTGGATCCTATTCTTCTAATTAAATTACCAATGATTCAATATCTATTTGGTATTAAAAGTATGAGACAAACAATAAAAGAAATAGAAGTGAATATCGCTTATCGCTGGTTTTTAGGTTTGAGTTTAGAAGATCCTGTTCCTCATTTTTCAACATTTGGTAAAAACTATACGCGACGGTTCAAAGGAACAGATCTCTTTGAAAAAATTTTTTATGAAATTCTAGAACAATGTATTGCTGAAGGTATCGTAGATACTTCGGAAGTATTTATTGATAGTACGCATATTAAAGCACATGCGAATCGTAACAAAAAAGAATCTGTCGAAGTAATGGAACAAGCTGTTTTTTATACAGATAAGCTGACAAAAGAAATCACCAAGAATCGAGAAAAACATTTAAAAAAGCCTTTAAAAGAAACAAACGCAGAAAGTAAAACCTCCTTGAAAAAAAGAAGTACGACTGATCCTGAAAGTGGTTGGTTTCACAAAGGTGAACACAAAGAAGTTTTTGCCTATAGCTCACAAGTGGCGTGTGATAAACATGGATGGATATTAGGTTATACTACACACCCAGGGAACTTTCATGACAGTCGTACGTTTGTTTCTTTGTTTAACAAGCTCAAAGGAGCTTTTCCCCTAGAAAAATTGATTATGGATGCTGGGTATAAGACACCAGCAATTGCACAATTACTACTCGAACATAAATTGACCCCAATTTTCCCATATAAACGTCCGATGACTAAAAAAGGCTATTTCAAGAAACATGAATATGTTTATGACGATTATTATAATTGTTATATCTGTCCCAATAATAAAATACTCTCTTATACCACTACCAATCGTAAAGGATATATCGAATACAAAAGCAATCCAAAGGATTGTAAAAATTGTCCTTTCTTATCTAAGTGTACCAACTCAAAAAATCATACCAAAGTAATCACTAGACATATTTGGGCTGAAGCTTTAGAAACCTGTGAAGAGATACGCCATCAAAGTTGGTTCAAAGAACTTTATAAAAAGAGAAAAGAAACCATTGAACGAATTTTTGGGACAGCAAAAGAATTTCACGGATTACGTTATACCAATCAAATAGGAATTGAAAAAATGCACATGAAAATTGGGCTTACTTTTGCGTGTCTTAATATGAAAAAGCTAGCAAAAATAAAAAGGATCAGAGCGCAAAAGAGGCGTTTTCCAAAAGGAAAACTGCCTAATCTATCGATTATTCATAGAATATTACATAGAAAAAAGACAAACCTCATATTTGTATAAGGTTTGTCTACAGTCTGGGCTAGAATTAATAATTCTAGCTTTTTTTGTTCAAGGAGGATAAAAATGTTAAATAAATGTCGAAGTCCATAAGAAATTATCTAAGTGAAACAGAAAGAATAAAACGAAAGGAACGAAAAAAATATGTTTAAAAGAGTATTAACCTGGTTGGCAATTTTCGTTACATTTCTCAACCCCTTGTTAGGAACTGTAACGGCATTTTCAAAAACAATAAATGAACCAAATTCTACTGAAGAAGTAATGAAGACTGAAGAATCACAAAGTAGTGAAGAAACGATCAGTACTGAAACCACAAGTGAAACAACAGAAGAGCCAACTACGCAGGAGGCGACAGAAGATGTTTCTCCTCCCAATGTAATGACTCAAGAGGTCCCTGAAGATTATGAGAAATACTTCATAACCGTTGAAGATATTCAAAATGCGACTTCTTTTTCTGAACAAGAACGATTGGCACAAGAATCTGAAGAATGGCAAGCAATCTTGGAAAAGAATGCACAGACGCGTGCTACCAATCTAACGTTGACTGAAAATGGTCGTAGAGATATCAATATGACTCGAATTACTCCAGAGGGAACCATGTATACTCATGATTACATGGTTCGCTGGCAAATTGATGGGGAAGATGTCTTCTGTATTCAAGAAGGTACGCTGACTTCTGTTGGTATAAATTATGATGTTTCTGATCTTAACACCATTATTTCAAATCCGAACATGCGTAAAAAGTTGGCGTATATCGGATATTTGGGATATTATTCTCAACCGACAATGGACAATTATGTTTTAACTCAAATGATGGTCTGGGATGTAATAGGTGGTTCATTTGTCAATTATGGTACAGTAGGAGAAAGTACTTTTAATACCTTTTCTCAAAATATAAATAGTAGAATGAATGAACTAACAGAAGTCCCTTCATTTCATAATCAGACAGTTACAGTAAAAGTTGGTGAAGAAGTAGAAATAAAAGATACAAAAGGGCATTTTAATGCTTGGGTAGGTGCAGTAACTGTAAATACTGCCAATGTTCAAGTAAGAAAATCAGGAAATAGTTTGTTTATTAAAGCAAATAATAATTCAAACGATGGAATGGTAAGAGTAAGTCCTTTCAAAGCAGATGATAGAGGAATAGGCGCTGCTTATGCTTATGTTAACCCGCAAGCGCAAACTTTAGGACGTTTATATATTCCCGATCCTAATAGAGCTCAGCTAAACATTAAAGTGCTAAAAAATGGCGACTTCAAGCTAAACAAACTAGACGCTGTCACAGGGGAAAAAGTCCCTAATGTAACATATGAAATTAAACGCCATGATACGGGACAAACTAAACAATATACAACGGATGCCAAAGGGGAAATCGCCTTAAAAGATATCCCTGCATTCTATGAAAAAGAGGGGAAGTACGTTCAAAATAAATTGGACGTCAAAGAAGTCAAAGCACCAGCTGGGTATATTCTAGACAAACAAACTCATACGATAACGATCGAACCAAACAAAGAAGTGATGTTAACCGCAAAAAATGACTTACAACAGTTCATTCCAGAAGGAAAGAAAGTCAAAGAAGTGTATAATGCGGAAGAATCCTGGAATCAAGGCAAACCTGTTTATGATACCGTTCCTGCAGAAAATATCGAATTTGACATTATCGCCAAAACAGATATTACTGCGCCAGATAAAGAAACAGTCCTTGTGAAAAAAGGAGAAGTCTTGGATTCAGTAAAAACTGACAAAGACGGACGCTGGAAAGCAAACAAAAAATTCTACAATGGCGATCAAAACAAATACCAATTGATCGAAAAGAATGTGCCAGACAATTACCGTCAACCTTCTGAAGAACAAACCACGTTCTCTGTGGCCTATGGCGATAACACGACGCCTGTGCTTACGTTTGAATTAGATGTGATTGACAACTTGTTAAAAACGGGTGAAGTAGACTTTAATAAAGTCGATTCGATCAATCATTTACAACTGCCAGGAGCGAAATTCCTAATTGAAGGCATGACTGCGCATAATAAAGACGTGTCCTTTGTGTATGAAACCAAAGAAGAACCAGAAAAACTAAAATTACCAGATGGCACGTATAAATTTACGGAAATTGTGTTCCCTGATAACTATGGTCAAGCTTCAGGACAAGCAGAAACGATTTTAGTAACGGTCAAAGACGGAGAAGTACAACCAATTACTGTGAAAAACGAAGAAATCGTGGTTCCAGAAGAAGACCAACCAGAAATTTCTACTTTGTTTATGACAACGACAGGTGGAAAAGATTTCAACCCGAAAAAAGACCAAGAATTAGTGGATAAAGTGTCCCAAGTATTCCCTAAATCTGCGGTTGGGACAGAGAAATATTGGGTGACGCAATTCCATAAAATTACTGCTGATGGAAAAGTCACTGTATTAGATACAGTAAAAGAAACACGAAAAGTGACCGATGAAAAAGAAACATTTGATGTGACGTTCAACTACAAAGCAGACATGGTTTCAGACGGTGACACGATTGTCGCAACTCACATTGTCTATAACGACAAAGAAGAGGAAGAAGAATTCGCTCGTCATTTTGATTTAACGAATAAAGATCAAACAGTGACTGCGAAAGAACCAAAAATCGAAACACGCTTTGTTACAGTGAATGGCGACCAAACATTTGATCCAGACAAAGGCCAAGAGTTGATCGATCATGTATCGCAAGAATTTCCAGAATCTACGGTAGGGGAAACCAAATACTGGGTGACGCAATTCCATAAGATTGATAAAAATGGAAAAGATATAGTCGTTGGTACGGTAGAAACTGCACGTAAAGTTTCTAAAGCGTCTGAAGAGTTTAAAGTATCCTTTGACTACAAAGCAGGCACGTTAAAAGACGGGGAGAAATTGGTCGCAACTCATATTGTCTATAAGGATAAAGACCATAAAGAGGAAGAAGCACGTCACTTTGATTTGAAGAATGAAAAACAAACATTGACAGCAAAAGGTGTACAAAAAGAAACGCCGACAACACCTGTCAAACAAACGCCGACGAGTACACCAAAACAAAGCTTACCAAAAACAGGAGAAACAGTGAACGATGCGTTAATTGCATTGGGACTGTTTCTTTTTGTGGGTGTGGGGGCTGCTCTGGTTCGTCGTAAAATGAAACAAAGCAATTAAAGAATCACTAGAGACAGCAATCAGCTGTCTCTAGATGATTGATTCGAGAATGGAGGCAATCTTGTGAAGAAAACGAGTAAATGTTTATCTGCTCTGTTATTGCTAAGTCAAGTGTTCGGCTATACGCCAACGGTTTTGGCTAATGAACAGAACAACAATCAACCGACAAATTCGCAATCTGCAACGATCACCGAAGAAAATACAACAAGTTCCACTGTAGAAGAAAATCAACCAGAAACACCGACTGAAGATACAATAGATACACCAGATAATCCAGAAACGGACGTTCCACCAACCGGTTCTGAAGAACAACCAGAAACACCGAATCAACCGGACAAACCAGAAGACAATCAAAAACCTGAGGAGGAACCTTCAGAAGAACCAAATGAGCACCCTTCTGATGAAAGCGCACAGACTCCTCAAAAACCAAGTACAGAAATAGAAGTGGAACAGCCAACAAAAATGGAACGCCTACAAAAGGCACCTGAACAGAGTGTGACTGCACCTATGAATGAAGTACCACAGGCACAACCAACCGTTTCAGAAGAGGCAAAAAACTATCATCAAGCACCAAGCGCACCGATACAAGAATTAGTCCCTTCTAGCATACAAGATACCGAAGGGAAGATTCATTTTGAAAAAGACGCGTCTGTAGAAACGTTTATCCGTAAAATCGGTGAATCTGCTCGTAAAATTGGTCAAGAAAATGATTTATATGCTTCTGTCATGATTGCCCAAGCGATTTTAGAATCAGCTAGTGGTCAAAGCAAGTTAGCCCAAGCACCCAATTATAATTTGTTTGGGATTAAAGGCACACATAATGGAAAAGGCGTCTCTTTTGCGACACAAGAAGATTTAGGCAATGGGACACTTTATACGACCCAAGCAACCTTTCGGCAGTATGAGAGCTACGAAGAAAGCTTGAAAGACTATGCCAAACTGTTAAAAGAAGGGTTAGTTGGAAATACCTCTTTTTATGATGGTGTTTGGAAAAGTAAGGCAAAAACTTATCAGGAAGCGACTAAATTTTTAACAGGAAGATACGCCACAGATACCCAGTATGACAAAAAATTAAATGGGCTGATAGAAACGTATGAGTTAACGACGTTTGATAAAGAAGTGGTTGGACCAACACTCGCAAAAGAAGGCTATATGGTGCCTTTAAAAAATTATTCAATTTCTAGTTCCTTCGGTTGGCGAGGAGAAGAATTCCACAGAGGGTTAGACATGGCAGCTAATCAAGGAGAACCAATCGTTGCGAGCAAGGCAGGAACGGTCATAGAAGCTTCGTATCATGTTTTATCAGGAAACTATGTCACGATTGAACATGAAGACGGAAGTGTTGCCCTTTATGCCCACCAACAGGAATATTGTGTGAACGTAGGACAAACAGTTGAACAAGGACAAATTATTGGTTATGTGGGTTCAACAGGAAATAGTACGGGTCCGCATTTGCATTTAGAACTTGCCTTAGATCGTAGTTTAGCGAAAGACAAATTAATCAACCCAGAAACAGTCTTATTCTAAAGAATAAGGCTGTTTTTGATAAGGAGTGGTATAGAAAATGTGGTTACTTTTTAAATATTTGATATATTTGTATCTCTCATTTTCGTTTTTTAATTTGAAATCTCGTACCTATCTAGAACGTAGTTTATTAAATATAGTGTTAGGAATATTTTTTATCGCTTGGGTCTTCATTGACTTATTTCTTTACTCAAACGATTTTTATTTTATTTATAAAGAATTTAAAAATCAGTAATTGATTGGAGAGTTAACATATTTCGTACAAAAAGGCAAAGTATGCACATGAGATCTATCATGTTTATACTTTGCCTTTTTAAGGTGAAATGTATGGAAAGGAGGAATAGATTTTGTCATTTGTAAGTGGATTTCTAGCTGGTGGTGTACTGGCAACCTTTTTTATGGCAAGTTTCATTGTCAGCAAAACAGAAGAAACTAGAATCGAAAATAAACAGTAGAAAGGACAAAGATATGATCACAAATTATAAAAAATTTTGGAAGAATAGCTTTAATTAAAAAGAGAAAGCCACAAGAAAAGAGTATTGGCTCGTTGCGTTAATGAATGCCCTCATTGGGTTTGGCTTAGGCATAGTGATTGGACTAGCAGGAGCGTTGAATGCTTCTGAAATAATGCTTGTTAGTTTGATAGGCGTATTGATTGTGTATTGTTTAGTAGTTCTTGTCCCGTCTCTTTCTCTAAGCGTTCGACGGTTACGAGACGCAGGGTTTCATTGGGCATTTATTTTTTTCTATTTTGTCCCAACGATTGGCTCTCTTGTGTTACTGGTTCTTTATTGCTTACCGACAAAAGAGTCAATAGAAGATAAACAGGTACAGGAGGAAACCAGATGATTATAGTAACAGGAATTGTTTTATTAGGGATTGGCGTTTTATTTGGCTATCATTTAGCCTATTTTCCAAAGATTGGAGAATGGCAACAAAGACAAGCGATCCAAAAATATTTTCAAGTCAAAGGCAACGAATATACCTATTATGCTGAAGATGAGGATAGCTATATCGTCAGTTTGAACAATCAAGAATATCGGGTGAAGTTTTCTTTAAATAACCCTATTCAAGTGGTATATGCGGTAGAAGTGGTGGAAGAAGTGTTTGACTAATGATGATGATTCGATTTAGAGAAGTTGATAACATGTCTTTACTAACAGATAAAAAAATTGCATTAGATAAGGCATTTATTCAATTGAAAAGAGAAAATGAAGAGCTATTGGCACGAGCGGAAATTGGCTGGTGTACCTTGGAAATCTACATAGAAAACCATGAAATTCCTGTATTTGAAGGCTCGTATGATTTTCCAGTAGAAGAGTTTCATTTGATTTCATTAATTGAACAATCTTTAACAGAAAATGGGCAATTAAGTGAAGAAGCACAAACCTTTATTCAAACCTTAAATTCCGAATTACCGAAGTTTTATCAAGTAAAGAAAGACCAAAAGAACGAACGTCGACCAACAAAAATCAAAAAGGAAAAGAAAACACCACCTTCTGTAGAAACAGCGTTTACACAGAGCAACGGCTCTCTTCAGAAGAAAAAAATGTCTTTTCAATGGCTTTTGTTTGGATTTATCGTCGTTGTATCTTGTGGTCTTTTTATTATGCAACTTTCAACGCAAAGAGAGCTTGAACAACTAACGAAAAAAGAACACCAACTACAAGAACGCATTGCATTTGCGGAAGAACTCGCTGCGAGACAACCACAAATTGATACGTTTAGTCGTTATTTCATTACGAATTATTATTCGGGTGAAATGGAAGAAGAACGGTATAGGAAAAAGCTTCAATCGTTTCTAGCGGAAAAAGTTGCGAAACAAATCAGTCCTCAAAAGGAAAAAGTCAAAAGTATTTTATCCTGGGAAATGAAGAAAGAAGCCAAGCATTGGCAAATTGCGTATATCGTTACATTGGAAACAGAGAAAAAGACACAAGAAACAAAAAAAGTGTCCTTTCAATTAGAAGAACAGGGAAAAAATTATCTAGTTTCCACTCTTCCCGAACTAGATGATTTTGAAATAAATCAATAAGAAAGAAAAGAGGAAAAACACATGAAAAAAATGATTTTAGGAAGCTTATTTAGTGCAACTGTATTGCTAGGTATGGTAGGAACAAGTGTCTATGCAGATACTACGTCACCAGGAGATCCGACCGTTCCACCGACAGAAATTATTCCACCAACAGAAGAAACACCTGAAGTTCCTGAAGAACCTGTTTTACCGCCGACAGATGGAGGGGAAGAAACGCCCGAAGTTCCAGAAACTCCTGAAACTCCAGAGATTCCACCAACAGAAGAAAATCCAGATACTGGTGGAGGAACAGAAACGCCTGAAGTACCAGAAAATCCAGATAATGGCGGAGGGGAAGAAACACCTGAAGTTCCACCTGTTGAGGAAACCCCAGGAAATGGTGGCAACACGGAGACACCAGAAAAGCCGTCGAATCCAGGAGGCAATGAAGGAACAACAACACCTCCTACGACACCACCTATCAATAATGGGGGGACGAACACTACGCCTCCAGTACAGGACGTCGTAGTGAAACCAGATGGAAGTATTGGCAACCAACAAACAGGTGGACAAAATGTTCAAATTGAAACAAATAATGCGTCTGAATTAACCCATATTCCAACACCAAGTACACCAATTGAAACAGCTTCAGGAGAAAAAATTGTTTCCGTCGTTGATGGTGTCGCTTATAAAGAATCAGAAAATGGCTTGACGCCCATTTCAGACAAGGTCGAACAACTTCCAAGCGGAAATATTGCGGTGAAAGGGTCCGATGGCAAAATGAAAGTATTGCCTAAGACTGGCGAAGAAGTGTCTATCGTTGTGACAGCACTTGGTGGATTATTGGCTTCAGGCAGCTGTTTTGCTTTTTGGCGCAAGAGAAAAGCAAAACAAAAAATGAACTAAGCGAATGAAGGATCAAACATGAAGAAAAAGCTTCTTTTATGGTTTGGGTTCGGTTGTCTACCCACACTATTACTATGTATGTTTGGTTTTCTGTTTATGATAGTTTTGATTAGTAGTGGTTCTGAAGAGGAAGAAATCGACTGTAGTCCAACCGAAATTGTCGCAAGTACTATCTCATTAACGAACCAAGGCATGGAGACAAACGGGCTTCAAATTGCAAAGGAAGTACAAAAACATATTCCAAATACGACATTAGAAGGTCTAGCGGGTATGTTAAGCAATTTTCAACAAGAGTCGAGTATGAGTCCAACAGCGATTGAACGACCAAACGATCCATTATCTGGGCATGGGATTGCACAATGGACGGCAGGACGAACGACTGCTTTGAAAAATTTTGCCAAAGAGCGAAACAAAGAGTGGTCAGATTTAGGTGTACAAGTTGAGTTTTTGATTCATGAACTAAACACAACAGAAAAGGCTTCACAAGTTGCGTTACAAGCAAAAAGCGTGGAGGAAGCAACGGAACTTTGGCAAGTGAAATTTGAGCGTGCAGGGATACCAATGATGGGGAATCGTATCAATTTTGCGAACCAATGGTATGCAAAACTAGGAAAAAATGACAGCGATCCCGTCGCTTCAGTTACATTAGAAAATGGGGCAAACGCAGGAAGTAAAGACTTGACCGATTATTGTCTTGAAACAACAGGAACAAGCAGTTCTTCCGATAGCAATGTATTAAATGTAGCCAAAAGTCTGATTGGTTATTTCCATTATTCACAACCGCAACGGGCACAATTTGGTAGTTTCGAAAATCCAGATAAAAATGGTTATGCCGATTGTTCGAGTTTCGTGTGGCTTGTTTTAACGAAAGCAGGGTATAAAACACCTGCGAACGTTGGGTGGTTTACCGGCTCAATGACGAGCGACGCAAGAGGAAGTAAGCAATATTTACAAGAAATACCTGAGAGCGAGGCAAAGGCTGGCGATATTATCATTGTGAACTTAGGTTCTGGTGTGGGAAATGATGGACACACAGCTGTTTTAGCGGAAGATTGGCATGGACTTTCTACGAAAGTAATCGAACAAGGGGGAATGAACAATAACGGCGTAGGTGAAGGGCAAGTCAATCTATCGTTTGGGTATTTGCTTAACGGTGGAGACATTTGTTTTGCTCGACCGATAAAGAAATAAGAGGTGTCAAATGAAGAAACGATTTATTTATGTTTGTGTAGGCGGATTGTTCATATTTGGTGTAGGTAGTACATTTTTTCTTATTCATGAAAAGCAACAGCTGACCACAAAAGAAGAGAAATTGACGGTGGAGATAAACAAGTTCGAAGAAGTGAAGAAAGGACAAGAAGCCCTTGTAACGTCACTCAAAGAACAACTTAAACAAGTAGAAAGCGAGGTCACGACGTTAAAAAAAGCAAATGAAGAATTGAAAAACAATGATTCAACAGAAAAAGGGAACATTCAACTTTTTCAAAAAACAGTGACAGAAGCGTTTGGTGTTCTTTTTAATTATGAACCTGACTCTTTTCAAGAACGCAAAAACAATTGTGCACCGTATCTTTCTGACAAACTGATGAAGCAATACTTCAAAGAAGGTGTTTCCTATGGTGATTCAAACGGGGTATCTTCTGAATTAGAGAAATGTTCAGTGTATCTAAAAAGCACACAAAATGCGACCATTGAAGGACTTGTCGTTGTAACGTATCGCAATAAAATTGGTGATAGTTCCTGGAATAATGCCATGAATATTTTTGACGTACACTTTGATCCAGTGTCAAAAAAAATCACATTTATGCAAAATTTGGGAAGTAGCTTTAATCAACAACTTTTTGAAGAATAAGAAAAGGAGAAGGTCATGGAAAGACAAGAAGAAATAAGAGGGGTACAAGAAGTACCAACAAATCAAGTAGAAGAAAAACAGAAAGAAACGGCTCTTTCTTATGGAAAGAATTTTTCTTTTTTACGTCCAGCCATTCAAATCAGTGTGTTCGTTTTGTGGCGGATACACAATAATTGGTATTCGGTAGGCAGTCAACTATTTTATCAAGAAATTTGTCATGCTTTATCAAAAAAATACAGTCAAAATGCCTACAAAGAAGCACTTGCCTTTTTGGAGGGGGCAAGTGTGGTCGTCCATGAAGTAGTGATTGTGGACAAAATACCGAAATTATTGTTAGAACGGTATGGCATTTCTCATGAGTAATGCAAAATTTAATCCACAAGCGTTCCAAACTAAGCCACCGAAACAACAGAAGGAAATGAAAAAAAAGAAACGTTTTTTGTTTCAAAAAAAGAAAACAGAACCGTCGGATCGAATGATCCAATTTTCGCAAAAAAGTGCCATGAGTGTGTTTTCAGGCACTTTTTTTTGTTTGTTTCTGTTAATGGGTGTCGTGCTCCTCCTAAACTTTGGACGAGTGGATACATTAACGCGTTTAGCAGTGAAAAAACAAGTGAATCCAGAAACATTATTAACCGAAGTCAATCAAACCTTGTCTTCTACGGAACAATTGAAGTACGAGGGACAACATTTTATTGAAAGGTTATTTACTTATTCGCCAGAAAAACGAAACGAATGGGAGACTTCCGTCAATCACTTTCTTGCACAAGGTTTGGAAGCGTCTGATTTAGGATTTGTAACGACGTCTACCAATCGAGTAACAAAAGACGTTCGCTTTATTAAACTAGAAGAAATTGATACAACACAAGCGATGTATCGGTTGTTTTATGAGGTAACTTTTACAGAAGGGGACCATTGGAAAAGTAGTCAACTTTCTTTTCCAGTCAGTTATCAAAACAATGTTTTAAAAGTACTTGATGGTGTTCAATTTTTGAATCTTTCTGAGAGTAAGAATACCAATTCTGTGAACTATCAGGAAAATCGTTTTTATTCTTCTGGGCAAGCGGTCAATGAAAGCGAAGAAATCAAGCTGGAAGCATTTGTGAAACGGTTCTTTGAGTTATATGTCAAAAACGATGAAAAATTGGCATTGATTTCTAACGAAAAAGGATTAGAAGGCGGCGAATTGGTCAATGTACAACTGGATCATGCAGTAAAAAACAAAGAAGGGAATTACCTTTTACAAGGGAAGTATCGTTTCTATTTTGAGAAAGGAAACGAGTTCCAATCAAACTTTTCAATGGAAGTAAAAACAAGTGGTGATAGTTATTTTGTTACTACGTTAAATGAATAAAATGAAACTAAAGGAGAAGGAAAATGAAACTTTTTGATCTTAAATCGCTATTTGATGATGTATCTGGACAAGTCATTTGGCTATTGGCAATCGTTGCGATTGTTCTAATGGTTGGTGCTTATGCGACCCAAGGCTTTGCGCGGGCAGCGTTTGCCATTATTGGCGTCTTTATTTTGATAATGCTCGTCTTATTGTTATCGAATGCCGTTGATATTGGTGAATGGTTAAAGGACATTATCTTTATTAAGGATAGTGAAGAGAACGTGGGGGTAACGCAAATGATTGTGCCCTGGATACAATTATCATAAGAAAAAGACAAACTGCAAAAGCGATCAGAAGATTAGAACTTCTGGTCGCTTCTTTTTTTGTAAAAAGGAGGCGAAGTGAACATGGAATACAACTATACAAAGGAGTTTAAGCACCCTCACAAAATTTACGGGATTAAAGGACAAAAAATTCCCTGGATTTCTAATGGCATTCGCATGGAACAATTAGTCATAGGTGGGGTATTTCTCTTCATTCTTTTGATCCTATTTTTGATTGCTTATGTGAATCAAATTAGTTTCTTACAGACACTGTTTCGAAAGTCCTGGTTGATTATGCTTTTTGGGATTGGTGTTCTCGTTTGGACATTGTTTTCAATGAAATGGGACAATAAACACTTTTTTGAGTATTTAATTGGGCGAACGTCCTATTATCAGAAACGGAAACAACGCTTTGAACATGAACTGTATGTGCCATTTTTTCATGAAAAAGTGACGTATTCCCTACACAAATGGAAGGAGTGAGTCGAATAAATGGCGTTTTTGTTTCTTTTGGTCGTCTTTATTATCGGGATTTGGCAGTTCAAAAAGAAAAAAACGAAGCTTCCTCGATTAGAATTTCCGATAGAAACAATCATCCGAAATTTTGTCTTGACCAAAAATGATGAGGTGTGGGTAGGCTATCAACTTTCTTCCCAAGTATTTCCTTTAAATGACATTGATTTTTTCAAGAACTATCTTCAAGATGGCGAAGGCATACTTGGACATGATGAATATGACTATCATTTTATCAATATTCCACGTCAATTTAACCTAGATACGCACATTGAAGAAACCATTCGAGATTTGGTAAAGGGAGAATGCGCAGATCTTGGAAAAGTGTACTTTGAACAGGCAGGAAAGATTTTAAAAGACGAAGTGCAATTAAACGAGTACAGGACGTATCTGTTTGTGCGTTTCACTACAGAAATGAAAGTATCTGATCCGATCGAATATTTTCAATTGCTTAAGTACGTTTTTAAAAAGTTTATCTATCGTATTACGGGGCAACGGGTTCCTGTAAGTAGTGTGTTACCAACGTATGAAAAATTAGAAAAGGAACTCTATGCCGAATTGTCCAATTATAAGCATATTGAGCGTTTATCTGCCCAAGAGATTGGACAGATTTATTATTATTTTTTCCATCGATCAGAAGAAAAAATACCTGAAAGACAGCTTACGCCAATGGAAATTTGCGAGGGCGTCATTTCGAATGAAGCAGGATACATTGCGATTGAACAGTTGAATCAAACGCATTATTCGACGTTTTTAAGTCAAACGGAGGCTCCTTTAGCCATGTATGGCAGTAGTTTTATTCAAAATCTTCAAGATAGCTTATCTTTTCCAATTGATACACATGTTCGTCTTCGATTTGAGCACCAAAAATCTGACGAACGAAAAATTAATAAAATGGCAGGACGGATTTATGAACAAGAAAAAGAATATGAGACCGTTGACGGCATTTTAGATTCCGATGATGTGTTAAATTTTGGCACAGAGCGATTAATGGATTTAAAAGATAAGCTGAAGCGCAAAGAAAAACGATTGTGTTATTCTACCGTCACGCTGGTTGTATCCGCTTCTTCAAAAGAAGAATTGGAAGAACGAGTCAAAGATATTGAATTTGCGATTGAGTCTACAGATTTTAAATTTTATCGATCGGTAGCGGATCAATTGACACTGTTTAATCAATGCTTAATTGGAAGTACGCAACGTTTTAGAAGTTACGAGCAGGTCGCTACGACAGGCTTTGTGGCAGATTATGGCTTGGACTTAAAGAAAGAAGTAGGAAATAAGAAAGGATTTCCTTTAGGACGGATTGTTATTGCAAAAAAGTTTAAATCTGCGAAAGAAGCGTTAGCGTTATCTAGTAAACTGGTATGGTTTTTTCCTAATCTGACAAAGAAAAGTATTGAAGGAGCCGTTCATACCAATGGAAATACGTTGATTATTGGTCCACCAGGGCAAGGAAAATCAGTCCTTGTAAAATATATCTTTTTGTGGTTGATGTTTTTAGGACAAAAAGTTCTCTACATTGATCCGAAAAATGAGACGCAAAAGTTCTTTTTAAAGGCACTGGAAAAGTTTGGACATATTCCCGAATTTGTAGCTATGTATGAACGAATTAATTTTATTTCGTTATCTTCAGATGAAAGCTGTCGAGGGATGCTTGATCCTCTATTGTTTTTACCAAAAGAAGAGGCCATTCAAACCGCTAAAAATGTGTTAGGAATGTTAGGAGAAGTAGATACCAATCGAGAAACAGCGAGCCACAAAAAGACAGTGATCCAAGACGCTATCGATGTAGTTTACACCATGCCAGGTAAGCATTCGTTAAGTCAAGTTATCGAAGAAATTCGAAAAAGTGACGAAGAATTAGCTAAATTGATTTTAGGGCATAGCGTTGGTTTAGGAAAGATTCTCATTGGGAATGAGCACAGTACGCCGATACGTTTTGATTCACAAATCAACGTGTTAGGGACGCAAGGAATACGCATTCCGACTCAAAAAGAGATTGACTCGGGTCGACTAAATAGCGAACAACTTGCAGGAATGGCGATTATGGAAGTCATTATGAAGTTTACGTATATTTTTTCTACAAACAAAGAAGAAGACGCTGCGATTATTTATGACGAGGCAAAAGGGTATGAAGATACCGCACAAGGAAGCTATTTGATTGATGATAGCTTGCGAAAAGGACGTGCGAATAATACGGATATTTACCTTGTTATACAAGCGTTTAAAGATTACGATCAAGAAGATAAAAAAGAGTTAATTTCTTACAAATTTGCGTTTCGTCCGAAACAAAAAGAAGCACGAGAGAAACTATTGTCCTTCTTTGATATGGAAGTGAATTCAGCCAATTTAGAAATGATGGAACAATTACAAACAGGCACTTGTTTGTTCCAGGATCATTTGGGAAGAAATCAACCGATTGCCATTGATGTGTTGTTTGATAGTTGGTTATTGGCTGTTTCTTCTACTGAAAATCAAGATGAAAAAATTCAAGCAATGTTAGAAAATGAAAAACAACGATAAAACAAAAAAGAGGTGGTTTTTTTGCGAAAAAAATCTCTGAAATGGTGGACGCTCCTTTTATTGGGGGGTCTTTTTTTCTGTCTACAAGGGGCTACTGTTTCTGCCGATCAAATGAACGATGGTGTGGGTGTCACTGAAACCGATCGTTCTGAAGGAGAGAATGCCAACGATAAAGTAGAAGTAAAAGAAGTAACGACTGATGTGGATCAATTGTATAAAAATTACAAAAAGAATTCGTTTGAATTGATGACCAATGACTATGAGTCAATGAACCTTAAAAAAAAGCTATCGTACAATGTTGCAGGAGTGATGAAAAATTTTGTTTGGAGTGGCGTAAAAATGTTAGGAGAATTCAATGCCTCAATGGTTGAATTTCTCTTTGAATTAGATATTATTTCCGCCATTCGAGCCCCTATTCAAAACTTAACACAAAAAATTGCGGACAATATGTTAAGTATTGCAGGAACTATTGGAATCAGTTTTTCAGCAATTATGATGGCAATCAAATATGCCGGAGAGGCTCGAATGAAACAAGCACTTCGCGTGTTTCTTATGACGATTCTTATTTTTACTGGGTTAAGCGTATTAAAAGATTCTGGGACAAATAAGAATCTTTTTGATGTTCTTTTTTCTTTAGATTCTACAGTGGAAACGGCGTTCGTGAAGGTCAATCCAGTGTTAACACCTGAAGAAGAAACAAATTATGAAACAAAAGAAACAGAAGAGGTAACAGCGGATAAAAAAGTGGAAACGGCAGGCAAATTGATGGCGGCACGGGTCTTTTATAGTAATGTCTATGAACCATATCTGTTGTTAAATTATGGCACAACCAATGTAGACACAATTCGTGAGAAGAAAGTCAAATATGCTGGAAAAGAATATGATCGAATCAATCTTTTATTGGACAATGATTTAGGCACAAAAACAGGGGAGAAAATTCATGATAAGGTCACAGAGTATGAAGCAGATAAACTGAAAAACAAGAACATACAATACTACAATAGTTGGAAAAATACAGCATTTGCCTTGTTTTATTTTGTCGTAAATTTGATTCAAACCGTTGTTTATTTTGTCTTAAGTATGTTTCGATTGATTATTGGAACTATGCAACTATTGTTAGTACCGATGTTGCCGTTCTTACTTTTTTTAGGATTGTTTCTTGTCACAATGAATGTGTTTGGCAACTATGCTAAAGTTTTTGGTATTTTGACGTTTTTAAAAGGAATGACAGGTTTTGCATGTATCCTTTTTTCTTCTTTTCTTAGTTACGGGTTCCAATTAAGTAGTACACAAGACGATCCATGGAAAAAAATTCTCTTGATCATTGTTTATTTGTTTGCGCCGTTGGGAATTTATTTGTTCCGAGGGTTTTTAGGCAGTTTATTTACTGGAAGAATAGGTGTCCGAGGAGCGTTAGCTTTTGCGGGAAATCCATTTGGGACAGAGGCAAAATTGAGAAGGGACGCCAAACAACGGTTGAAAGAACGCAAAGAAGCGAGAAAAGCACAGAAACAAAAAGAAAAAGAAAACGCACGGAAGAGACAAGAACGTCATCGAAAACGTGGGGGTGGCTCAGACGTTCGTATGCCACAAACTACGAAACAAGCCACACGAAGTGCTTTTCGGCGTGAATCCGCACAACAACCTCGTCATAAAGCACCAAATCGTATGGAACGTATGGCACAAAAAGCACGAGACTTGCATGATCAAGCGAAACAAGCAGAAGAGCAAAGTCAAGAACGTATGCAACGAACAGCAATGGAGAAACAGGCAAGAAAAACAGCCGATTTATTACAACGAGAATTGCAAGGCAATCCTAGTCTAAGAGAAAGAAGTAGAAAAGGTGCGTCTCGTAGTCCGTATCGCAATCAGGGTTCTGCAATGGTGGTGCCATTAGCGAATCCAAAGCAAAAACACAAGTCTTATGGTCAGAAGCATACGCCTAGAACAGAATTGAACGATCGAAAACGTCGTCAGGGACAAACAAGTCGTCGTCGGAAGGAGGCACTTACTCCCGTAACAAAAACAAGTTCGATGAAAACCCGGACAGTTGCCGGACAAAAACATGCGGTACAAAAACCACTAAGAAAAGGGAATGTACCAAGAGCAACAGGTTCTACCACACCGAAATCTGTTCGACGTCCAGAGGGGGTTCGGGAACATATGTCAGCAGTCAATCGAGTAACAGCACAAACCAAAGCGCCTTCAACCGTATCTAAAGCATACTCAACCATGAAACAAACAAAATCACCAAAACAAGCACCGAAGACACGGAGTGAGTTTCGAGCAACGCAAGCAAAAATGAAACGAAAACGAGAAAAACAACCGATTTATCGAAGAGAAATGAAACAACGAAAACGATAGGAGGAAATCGATAGTATGATGAATGCACCAAAACGACCGACGCATTTTGAGCAAATGTTTTCTGTCGATCGCAAAAGAAAACAAGAAAAAGAAACGCCAAAAAGTCGGTTTCAACAACTTTATTTTATCGTCACTTTATTAGGTGTTTGTCTATATCCATTTTTTATTGTAGGCAGTATTCCTTTAGCGATTGTCTTTGCGATAGATAAAAAAGAGACACGTGCACATATTTATGACTTTGAGTATGAGAGCTTCTTAAAACGAAGAAGCTCTCTTTTTTTTATTTTTGCGTTAGGTTTTACGCTATTAAATCTATTTTGTTTTATTTTTGTTCTTCCTAGAGGGTATTTGTCGTGTTACTTATTATTTCCATTAAACTTGTTTTCTCATGCGTTGCAGTTCAATGGACAAACAGTTTTTGCCCTTCTTTTAGGAGGGACAGGTGCAGGAAGTTGTTTGATTGCGTATGCGTCTTTTATTGAAAAAAGAAAGGTTGTTTCAAAGAAAGAACGACAAACAGCTATCCAAAACAGCAAAGAATACAAGGAACGTCGGAAAAATAAATTTCAAGAGTCCCAAAAATATACAGAAGAGTATCAGCAAGCGTACCAGGTAGCAATTGTCATAAAAGACGTTGCCTTGCGGAATAAACAGCTGGCTTCATTAGCCAAAGTGATTCTATTAGGAACAGATGAGTATGGGCTCCCTTATGTAATGAACTTTAGTGAATTGAACCAACATGTGATTATTCCAGCGACTACAGGTTCAGGAAAAACGACGGTGATTCAATTACTAGCAGAACATGCGTGTAAGTTTCGTATCCCAGTTATCTTAGTCGATGGGAAAGGAGCAGGAGAGACTTTACAGGCGTTAAAAGAAGTGGCAGAGGCATATAATCGCCCGTTTGAAGTCTTTGTGGACGGAGGCGATTTGCGTTATAATCCTGTAAAAAATGGCAATGATATTGCCGTTCGAGACAAATTAACCAATCTAGCAGAAACAGAAAGCGTGTATTATTCAACGGCAGCCAAAGCGTTATTACAGGTAACGATTCAGCTTTTAGACGAGTTCCAAAAGAGCCATAAAATTGAAAGAAATCTAGTTTGGTTACAACATTATTTATTGCCACGAAACGTCTTACATTTGTTTGCGGATCGTATTCAGCTGAAAAATCCAGATTTATTTAAAGAAAAAGTGGTCGTAGAAAAGAAGAAAACCACGAAGAAAAAAACGAAAAAGAATGAAGCGATGGACAAAACAGAACGTGATTTTGCCGATGTGGAACAGTTAAGTGAAGAACGAATGATTGAACATGATCGTAAAACCGTTGACTTAGAAACGTATTACCTATTATTAAAAGAAAACATTTTTCTCATGACAGAAATCGAGCAAACGTTGTTTAAACGGTTGTTTGTTCGTTACGAACATAAGAAGAACCCGTTTTATTTGTATGCGACTTCTGAGAATTTACAGACCAATATCAATATGTTATTGGATAGTGAATTAGGGGAGCTCTTTGATACTTCTGGAGGAAAAAGAGAATTAGATATTCAAGAAGTTGTCGGGGAAGGGAAGATTGTTTATATCTCGTTAAACGGATTGATTTATAGTGAGTTTATTCGGACATTGGCTCAAATGCTTGTGGGAGATATTAATTTCTTTGCGTCAGAAGTGTATAGACAAGTAGGAGAAACAGCTAATCGTTCAAAAGTCTTAGTGGTGTTTGATGAACCCGCTTCTTATTTAAATGATAAGCTTATAGATTTAGTCAATAAGGGACGAGGTGCTGGGGTGCATGCGGCGTATGCCCCTCAAACGCTTGCGGACATTGATAGAATTGATCCTGTCCTTCGAAAACAGTTGATTGGGAATGTGAATACGTTCTTTATTGGGAAGACAAATGACCCGACAGAAATTGATTATTGGGCAGATTTAATGGGGACAGAAGAAGACATTGAATTAACAGAAACGACGACACAAGAAGCAGGCTATTCTGATATGGGAAAGGTTGATTGGACAGGAGAAAGAGGTACGAAACGAGACGTAGACCGCTTTAAATTCAATCCGAATCGCATTCGAGCATTGAGAACAGGAGAATTTGTGGTGTATCGAACAGCTGAAGATGTTCAGGAGCCACCGCGAGTCGTCTATATTCGGAAACCAAATTTGGAGAAACAACATGCGAAATAAGAAAGCTATTGTTGCGATGCTTATTGTCAGTTGTTTCTTATTTGGTTGTTTTAAGATTGTAGCGAATGATGACAAATTGAACGGAAAACTAATCGAGAGTGACTTGGAACAAGTGTTAGCACTTCAAAAAACGAACGCGTCATTTTTTGTGTATCTAGCAAGAAATGATTGTAAAAAGTGCCAAGAAGTGGAATCTTTCTTGGAAAGATACGACAAAAAATTCTCTAGAAATGTGTATCGAATTGAAACAAGAAAAGAACCAAGACAAGAAGCACTTCAAATGTTTTTACAACGTTACCGTATTAAAAGTGTGCCAACTTTTCTTATTGTTCAGGACGGAAACGTCAAAAAAATTGAGAGAAAAACGTTCTTTTTTGAGCAAACTTTGAAACAATTTCTTCCTGATTTTTAGTGAAATCTGAAAGAAAGTACGTTGAGAAAAAATAATATTTTATCAAGTGTTTCCTCTTTTTTCGATTGAATTTATTTTTTCTTTTGAAGCAAATTCAATTGCTTTTAGAACAAAAACGCTTCGGAAATTTAACGAAAATCAATCGAAATTTGAAGAAGATTTTACTCGAATTGAATCGATTTTGAGATAAAATCAAGTAAAAATTAAATGGATTTTGTTTGAAATCCGTTTATTTTTTTTTTGCGTTTCAGGGCAAGTATAAGGCAAATATAGGGCAAACAAAGGGCAAATAGAAGGCAAACTTATATGATGGAGGAGGGCTGTCGGCGCTTGGTATTAAAGGCATTCTCCGACTTCCAGGTTTTTGACCATTTTCTCTCAACGTGGAAAAACCGCCACTTATGAGAAAAAATGGTCAAAAACCTAAGCGGGAAGTCTCCGAATAACATACCAAGCGCCGACAGCCAACAGATAAAGAATACACTACTAAAAATAGTAGTAGCATAAAATTTAAAAGGGAAAAAATCAACCCCTACCCCAATCTTGGGGTCTCAAAACTAACTCCCCCCTAACCCCCTCTTTCAGCCTCTTTTGAAAGAGGGGGAGAATCAACCCCACGGCCAACGCCCCAGTGTTCTTGGGGCTGTCCAGAACAGAAACTTGCGAGAGAGTGGGAGTAAAACAAGTGTAGAGGAAACTTGAAGACTTGTTCGAACAGAAACTTGCAAGAAAGCATTATTAAGTTGAAGGTGATGAAATATGAAGTATTTATTGCATGGCTATTTTATTGATTATTCTGCTCGTAATTGTACTAGTCTGTCAATTTTATGTTTACTTCATGAATTAAGAGTAGTAACAAAAAAACAGTTAGAGCAATTATTGAAATTTGATTTGGACATAAAGGAAGATGGATTAAATAAAGTATTGGGAAAGCTATATAAAAAGAATTTAATCGATCGAAAAAAATATGGAACAGAAATGTATTATTATTTAACGAAAGAAGGACACCAAAGTATAGGTGGATATTATACGTTGCCGAAAGTTCCTGAATATAATTTGAATCACCATTTACAAATTAACAATTATTTGATTAAAGGAATGGAATTGGCAAAAGACCACCCACATTTAAAACGGATTATTTCAGAAAGACGTACCGTCTATGAAACGAAAGATTTAAATCCTAAAACAAAAGGAAGAAAATTTTTTGTGCCAGATTTTATTTTTCGTTTTCGAGACAAAGAAAATCATGAGATCAATTGGTCCTTTGAAATTGAGCTAACGTTGAAAACACGTCGTCGCTACCGTGAAGCGATTTTTCCGAAATATATTCGTGAGTTGCGAACACGTCCTGAATCACATTTAATTTATGTGACACCTAGTGGCGCAATTCAAGAAGAACTTCATGCGTTTAAGCGTATTTTTTTCAAGCGTGAAACTGAAAAAGATGCGAGTCAACAAGAATTGTTTGAGCGGTTGCATATTTTTTCTGCTTTAGAGTTTGAAGAGGGATTAAAAGAACTATTAGAGAATGATCCAGCAGTCAATTGGCGGACAGTAGAACGAGAAAAAATTTATCCGAATGGCGCTGTTCAAAGTCGTTTGAATTTATTTGAAGAATCAACTGAAAATGAGGAAAAACCAAAAGTGAAGTTTACGCCTGAAGTATTGTAAAAGAGGGTGTTCGCTTCGCTCACATTTGAAAGAGGGAAAGAACGAAGACAAGCTTCGTTCTTTTTTTGTGCCAGCAAGCTGGCACAGTTCAGACGCAAGCGTCTGAACCGGCTCGTTTTTAGGAAGGACTAGCTTGTTGGATTTATCCGTTGTCAAAGAAGTGGACGTTCGAGAGTCCCTAATCGTCTAGCAGTCATTCGGCGAGTATAACCTAAAACATAACCTGCCAATTGCCAAGGGTAAAATGCACGCTGCGCGCCCTTGGCAATTGGCAGAACATGTTTTCGAGCCGGTTATGCCGAACGACCGCTATACGAAAAGGGCCTCTAAACAGAAGTCCACTTTGATCCTTGACAACTGAAACCCAAAATCAAACAAGCAGGCCTTCGTCTAAAAACGAGCCGAATGAAGACCTTGGGGGTTGCACCCCCAAACCCCCGCGCCCCCGACACACTACCGAAAAGGTGGGTGGGGGTGGCGAAAAAATCAAATAAAACATTCTATTCAAGAAAGGAAGAAACAACCATGACAACTAAAAACGAGCAACTGAAAGAACAGGCAAGAAAAGAATTGCAAGAAAGAGGTTTGATTATTGAGGGGAGCTTTGAAGGAGATTTTGAAACCTATATTGGTTGTTATGCTAGACCAATCAATAAACCTACCGCATTAGACCCGATGAACGAACAAGAAGTACAAGACCAAGAAAAATATGCCGTAAATGGCTTTTCGCAGGATTTTACCGAATGGTACGAGTGGGAAATTAACAACGGCAAGCTTGAAAACTTTTTATAAAAATCACATGACGTACAAAGAGAATGATTCTCTTTGTACGGTAAAAAAATAAAGGGAGAAGGAAAAAAGAAAATGGAAAAAAACACACCTTATCAAGTGGGAGATATTTTTTATAGTAGTTGGGGCTACGAACAAACGAACGTGACGTTTTGGCAAATTGTGAAGCTAACAGAAAAAACAGCATGGTTTCAGCCTATTCAAAAGAAAATGGTCGAGCATTATTCGTCCATGAGTGGAAAAGTTGTTCCAATGAAAGACAAGTTTATAGAGTATCCTTTAGCAAAAACCAAAGACAGTATTGTAAAAAAACGGATTGATCCAGAAAGCTATCCTGATATGTTATGCGGTTATCGTAGTTGGGACACGTTTCATAGATATAAAAATCAAGCTGTTTATGAAAGTAGTTATTATTAAGGGGATAGTTTCCCCTTTCAAAAATAATCAATATAAGAATGGAGAGAAAAAATCATGATGAATTCAGTGAATTTAGTAGGACGTTTAACAAAAGAAGTGGATTTAAAGTATACGCCAAATGGCAACGCGACAGGTACGTTTATTTTAGCTGTTAATCGAAATTATACGAATGCAAACGGCGAGCGTGAAGCAGATTATATTCGTTGTGCAATCTGGAGAAAAGCTGCGGAAACTTTAGCAAAATATACTGGAAAAGGAAGTTTGATTGGTATTAATGGGCGACTGCAAACAAGGAGCTATCAGAATCAGCAAGGGCAGACAATGTATGTTACAGAAGTTCTAGTGACAGATTTCTATTTGTTAGAGAGTAAAGAAGTCAATGAGCAACGAGCAAAAGCGATAACGAATAATCAAGTAGAGCAATCAACGTTTGAAAATGATGTTCAAATTTCAGATAGTGACTTACCATTCTAAACATGTCGTTATACCGCATTTTTAAGTGAAAAATAATTTTGTTCTATGCCTGATTTCTTCAGGTATAGAACCATAAATAGAGAAGAGGCGATTTTTTATGAAAATCATTGACAGTTACGATCAACGAACCATGCAATATTTGGGTTCTTTTGAGTATACAGATGAAAATATTATCAATTACGTTGCAAGTTTACCCCCTTATCAAAGCGTTCGCTTGGTAGATTTCGCAAGTGATGAATTGGTATTAACAACGATAGGCAACTTTTTAGATTATGTCCCAGATCAAAAATGGTTGGAAAAAATTTTGTCTAAATTGATTGCGAAACAAACAGGTGAAGAATCCATAAATGCGATTCAATTGTTCAATCGATAGGAACAAGAAGACAATTTTTTAGGAGGAGAGAAAAAATGAAACGATTAAAACGAAGTATTTTTATTGCGCTAGCATTGATTGGTTTTATTGGGACTGACTGTGAAGCAATTGATATTCAAAAAGCTTCCTTATCAGAAATAAAACAAGCATTAATCAAACAAGATGAAGAACAACTACTAAATACACAAGTAGAAATAGTGAATCAAAACCAACCGAATTTTTCTGAAGAAGACTTTTCGTTAGAAAATGGCAACTGGCAAATTTTTTCAGATTTGGATCGTTTGAATCGAGAGGCGTAGCCAGCGCACTTTTGCATAAAAGCATGATGCCAACAGGAGAACGGGAACGCTTATATATTAAGCCGACTGGCTGGAAACAAAAGAAAATGAAGAATGGCGATTATCTTTATAATCGTTGTCACTTGATTGGATATCAGTTGACAGGAGAAAATAACAATCCCAAAAATCTGATGACAGGGACACGATCATTTAATACCCCTGGAAGGATAGAATATGAGAATAAAGTAACTGATTATCTGAGAACGACTGGGAATCATGTTCTTTACCGAGTCACACCAGATTTTCAGGGAAATGAGTTAGTGGTAAGAGGCATGCGTATCGAGGCACAGATTATAGAAGTTGATCGGGTATCGTTTCATATGTACGTGCATAACGTGCAAGGTGGATACACGATTAATTATTTAATAGGAGAATTTTATGTAAATAAAAAAACCAGTCCTTTTTTCTTAAAAAGGACTGGAGAATAACATAAAAATTGTTGAAATTTTTAGCACTTATATTTTAAGAGAAAAGAGAGGGGATTTCTATAGTTGTAGGTTGCTTATCTTATCACTTTATCTTATTCTTTATTTCTTCTAATGCACCATCACTATATCTGGTTTTTAAAGAATGTTGAATCCCTAATTTGTATTTAATAAAGAAATCAGTTTCTTACAAAACAATTGTGAGATGCGTTATTCTAAGCTGTTGATTGTATCGAAAAAGATTCGGTTATTCCTATGTGTAAAGTGATAGAGGAGAAACTGGCAGGTCTCGTAAGCCATTGTTATTTGCTTGACATAATTCTAACGTTCATCGACAGCCCTTTTTGCATCATGGGGCTATGAAAGGATCGATCATATCGATAATTGGAATTGTATAGACCATAGGTGTGATTAAGTTTTTTTTACAAATCACTTCAATCGTCGACGCTTTGTCGGTTCTGTATTTTGAAAGTTGTTTATTGTTTTAATTCATTGCTGGATTATACGTGGATTATTTGCTTGACAATGTGAAAAATAGATTAGAAGTTATCAAAAAGCTTTGAGTTGTCCTAGAATCAGTTTTTCTCCAACGAGCATTCATGAATATAATTATTTATCTGGTACGAACTTGTTGTTGGCCTAGTTGTTAGATCTGTAGATCTTTTTTTTAATTAATCAATTAGTAAATGAGATGGATTAATTAAGAAAGCTGAATTTTGTTTTATTCATGCGATAAGGTATCTTTCCATGTTAACTTTCTATCGATTAAATTATAAAGAATCCTTTTTAAATCTTTATTTATTGTAGGGATTGAGATTTCAAACACATCATGATTATTTTCTTTCTTATTAACTAATAATGAACGTTCACAAATTATTATATGAGGCATCGACTTAATGTAAATTGGTATACTATCTATGTCATAATACATGATGTCATCAATAGAATTAAAATCTAAATTAAGCCATCTTTTAAGGTTTTCTCTGTAAATAACATGAGAAAGTTCATCTTTTGCAACGATGATTACAATTGTTTTTAATGTAGACTCTTTTAAGAGCGAAGCAGTTGCTTGTACACAGAATTTTTCAAAAGAAATCTCACTAATCTTGATATTGGACAAATTTAGTTCGTTTTTCCATTGGTTAAAAGCTTTTTTAATTTTTACTAAACAATCGATTTGGACATTTGTTAAGTAATAATGTTTGTCAACAATGAAGTTTTGAGTATTATTCCAAAGAGAGTTTATAAAAGTTAAAAAGGGTTTTTCAAATGAGATATCGTTTAGTAGGGATGTACTAAACTCGTATTCTAATTTTCGAATCAAACGTGTAATATTAGGATCAGTAGCAATAGTGAAATTTCGTTCTATAAAATAGTTGGTCTCAACTAACAAATAATTTGTTGTGTTTAATGACAAAGATTTATAAATAAAGCTTAGGAAAACTATCTCTTCGGTATTTAATGCACAATCCTTTAATATTTTGTAATTTATCGAATTGATTTTTTCAAAAGTTAAACTAGAAGTAGTGATTTTACTTAAATACTCTGAAGATATGGGTAACTTAAATGAACTCACGTTGCTTTTATTCTCTCTATGTACTGATAAATAAGTACCCAGAAGAAGTAGCTTGTAGTCTCTATGATTAATTTCAGGATTATTTAAAAAGTTACTTAAAATTGTATTGGTTAACTTTTTTGCGATAGACATATCATCTTTGTCAACAGATCCATCTAGTAAATCTGATCTCATCCAAATTGATAAAATAACTAACCGATATTCAAACTCATGATTCAAAAAAGTTTTCTTTTTATCCATAATTCCAGAAGCAATAAAGTATTCTTCTACTTTCTTTTTGAGATGAAAAGCTTTTGTAACAGAAACAAATTCATTTTCAACAATGTCTAAGTAATTTTGTTCTCCCATTAAATATCGAGCACAAACTCGTAAAAATTTAGATTCATTATATAACTCACGAACAAGAGTATAGTAAGAAGAATCAGTTTTAAATTCAATAGAAATAGTTTTACTGGAGATAGATGTATTTAATATATGATGTTCTAGAAATGCACTTAATTTTTCAAAATCTCTTTTGATGGTGGTTGCATTTACGTTTAGTTTTTTTGCGACTTCGGAAATATTCAATTCCTTGAGATCTAAGAAGTATTCTGTTAATTTAACCTGACGCATAATATCTTTCTCAATATAAGATTCTATCATCTTGATTCGTCCTCTCTTATTGTTTTGTGTCGATAAATCATAAGAAAAAATAATTTTGAAAAAGGAACATCTGTAACGTTAGGAATTAAAATCAGTTTAAGAATCATATAAGTTAATGGAAGGGAATAAGATTGCTTACTACCATTTTTATAAATAAAGATAGTTTATGTTGCAAGTGAGCATGATGCTGAATTCAATGTGTAAGTGAAGAGTGAGTTCATGGAAAACAGGAAGTTATAGCTGTATGTGCAAATCAAAATAATTAATTAGGGTATCAACGATTAATTTAGTTGTCTGTCCTCGCTTTCGATAGATATGATATGTAAACGTTATTTATTAAAATAACTCATAGTATCATTTAAAATTACTCTTTTAAAATCAACACATTTAACTTTTTGTAAACCGAATTTTTTTATTCTTACACAAAGTTTCTGCCTTAACTAATTTTAGCATTTTCAGTATTTAAGGGGAAGGATTACCGCTAACTAAATTTCTTTTAATTATAGTTTCATACATAAAAAATTCAGTCGTACGATTTTTTTATAGAATTGAGAGAGATAAAAAAATTTGCGAAAAATGATAAATATCTGAATAGAGCTTGTGTACTTTATTTTTTTTTTTGATTATTAGTGTATGAGATACAAAAATTGAAAAAAAAATCTTTTATAAATTACTATAATCACTACAGTAGTTGAAAAACAATTGAAAAATACAGTTTTTAGTTTGGACTGAATAGACTTATAAAAGTATAGAAAAGAAAAACTAAAGCATCAGTATTTTCTGAGATTTATATTATAAGGAGATTGAAGATTCTATGTTATTGGAAATAGGTATGGAAATTATTGGGAAGGATGCTAATGGAGTAAAATGTCGCGGTTTTGTAGCTATTTTTTTGGAAAATTCAGTTATAATTGAAAATGGGACGGAACGTTATTTACTTTCAAAAAAGGAATTGAGTAAGCTAGGATATGAATTCCCTAGAAATAGGAAACTGAACAATAGATTGAGTTTAGTATAATCATGAGAGATGATTATTGAAGATGAGAATAAACAGAAAGAATGCGATTTTTTCGATGAAAACAGCGAAAGTCTTTTAATTTTAATCAAGTTGCTGTTTTTTGTGCTCTATTGATTGTATTAAGTATTATAACTAATCTCATTTTTATTATGTTTTTACTTTTTTAGTCTTTCTCATATTTAAAATGTTTTTTTAGTGATCAAAGAGAAAATCCGTTCAAAATGTGTTACTTACTCTAGAATACATATAAAGTGTTTGAGATATCTAAAAGTTAATTGGTGGATTTAGTAAATTTAAGGTTGTTTATTGTCAATTTAGAAAAGGAGGTAAAACATGTCGCTGTTCAAAACTCAGGAAGAATATATAGAATATTTTCAGGGTACTCTTTTGGGGAGAAGAAATGAGACCGAGTGGGATGATTACATAAATAAGCAACTATGTAGGTTAGATGAACTAACTGCTATTATTTCAGAAGAAACGTTCTGGCAAGTATTTCCTCAAATATTAGGGATTGATGCTAGACTTAATTTACTTGCTGAATTTATTTCATATGATGTTTTTTCTTCCCAAGAAATTATTTGCATCGTTGAAAATGATTTTCAAACTTACTTCAAAGAATTGTGCGGATATAATCTAAAGATGCCGGTTAAGCCCTTAATGATCTTTAATGTCGACTGACGTTTATTTTTATGATTAGATGCTAGAAGGAGTATTTTTATAATCGTTGTTATTAATGTTTTCGTAGTTCCAATAATATTGGCACCGTGAGAAAAATTGATCCTATACGTTTTATTAACTTTTAAAAATTGTATCAATTGTTTAATGTAAAGCATAGCCATACTAGATAATGTTATCACGTATTTTTAAAAGCTAAAAAAATAGTATAATATTTTGGGGAATATATATATAAAGAAGGTATTTATGAATGCACCGTTTACTGTTTTCTTTGTGACTATTTAATTAAAACTGTTTTTTTGAAATAAAATTTATGTAAAGTTTTATGCAAAGGAATGGAAATATCAAGAATAAATAGTTTCAAATTTGCTAATTATAAAAAAAGGAACCCAAGATTTTTTAGAAACTATTAAAAATCCCAACCTAAAGATTTAATTTGAGTGATATTTGGTCATTAAAATCGTAATACAGATTTTAATAATTTAAATAATGGAGTTTAAGTTTAGAAAAGTGGGAGGGCTCAGGGAAAGAATAAAAGTTTCAAATAAAGAGTTCTAACTGGATCGTGAAACACTTAATTGATCATATTGAACTTAATTTAAAAGTTTTAGTTAACTTTTCAGATCATTGATTAAGATACACCTTTTTAAAAACAGAGGTGTGGTATTAGTTTTAATCCTCAAGAATTTGAAATAATGGAGAGAATTGATTTTCAAGATCTCAAATAGTGATGGAGTGACTATAACTTACAGGAAGAAGGTAGGATTGTTACGCCGATTAGATGCACTATATAAGACTATAATAGATAAATAATTATTTTTTTTCTGAAAGAATATACAAAAAATTAACACATTATCGAGCGAGTAAGTATAGTAAAAATGCTTGTTTTTGTAGATACCAAGCTACTACTATCTTAATAATAATCATAGAAAGGAAGTATATTGAGTGAGAAAAAGAAGTAAACTATTATCTACTTTGTTAATAGTTAGTCAGGTTTTTGGTTATACGCCAGCGGTTTTGGCTAATGAACAGAACAACAATCAACCGACAAATTCGCAATCTGCAACGATAACCGAAGAAAATACAACAAGTTCCACTGTAGAAGAAAATCAACCAGAAACACCGACTGAAGATACACCAGATAATCCAGAAACGGATGTTCCACCAATCGATTCTGAAGAACAGCCAGAAACACCGAATCAACCTGACAAACCAGAAGACAATCAAAAACCTGAAGAGGAATCGTCAGAAAAACCAAATGAGCAACCTTCTGATGAAAGCGCACAGGCTCCTCAAAAACCAAGTACAGAAACAGAAGTGGAACAGCCAATAAAAACGGAACGCCCACAAAAGGCACCTGAACAGGGTGTGACTGCACCTATGAATGACGTATCACAGGCACAACCAACCGTTTCAGAAGAGACAAAAAACTATCATCAAGCACCAAGCGCACCGATACAAGAATTAGTCCCTTCTAGCGTACAAGATACCGAAGGGAAGATTCATTTTGAAAAAGATGAGTCTGTAGAAACGTTTATCCGTAAAATCGGTGAATCTGCTCGTAAAATTGGACAAGAAAATGATTTATATGCTTCTGTCATGATCGCCCAAGCCATTTTAGAATCAGCTAGTGGTCAAAGCAAGTTAGCCCAAGCACCGAATTATAATTTGTTTGGGATTAAAGGCACACATAATGGAAAAGGCGTCTCTTTTGCGACACAAGAAGATTTAGGAGACGGAACACTTTATACGACCCAAGCAACCTTTCGGCAGTATGAGAGCTACGAAGAAAGCTTAAAAGACTATGCCAAACTGTTAAAAGAAGGCTTAGTTGGAAATACGTCTTTTTATGATGGTGTTTGGAAAAGTAAGGCAAAAACTTATCAGGAAGCGACCAAATTTTTAACAGGAAGATACGCTACTGATACCCAATATGACCAAAAATTAAATGGGTTGATTGAAACGTATGAGTTAACGACGTTTGATAAAGAAGTGGCGGGATCAACACTCGCAAAAGATGGCTATATGGTACCTCTAAAAAATTATTCAATTTCTAGTTCCTTCGGTTGGCGAGGAGAAGAATTCCACAGAGGGTTAGACATGGCAGCCAATCAAGGAGAACCGATCTATGCGAGTAAGGCAGGAATGGTTATCAAAGCGGAGTTTCACCCTTCTTGGGGAAACGTGGTAGTAATTGAGCATGAAGACGGAAGTGCTGCCCTTTATGCCCATCAACAAGAATATTGTGTGGAAGTGGGACAAACAGTTGAACAGGGACAAATTATTGGTTATGTGGGTTCAACAGGAAATAGTACGGGACCGCATTTGCATTTAGAATTTGCCTTAGATCGCAATTTAGCGGTGAATGGACTGATTGATCCGTTAACAATTTTATTCTAAGAAAAAGAGTCGTTCTTCGACATTTAGTGATGGTAGAGAAATATACAACTGAAAATGGCTCTTTGTCAATAAGGACTGATGAGTTGCGTAAAATCAAATCTGGGTCAGAATGAACCACATTCTGGCTCAGATTTTTTGTTATCTTACTTTGATTAATTGATTGATCAAAAAGGGCTCTTTGTCAATAAGGACTGATGAGTTGTGCAAAATCAAATCTGGGTCAGATTTTTTGTTTATTGACTTTAGTCAGTTTCGTTCGCGTAGCGTACGAAACAAAAAAACCGCGCGTTTCTGCGCGTGGACGAAATAGCTTTAGCGATAAAAAACTCCTTTCGATATACTAATAGTGGCTACCAACCGCATATCAGATCGAAAGGAGTTTTTTTATGTCTAACGACGATAAAAGTTTAGCACATACCAGATGGAATTGTAAGGTTCACATAGTCTTCACCCCGAAGTATTGACGAAAAGTGATTTAAGGAAAGTTAAGAGTAAGTATTGGTCAGATATTAAGAAAATTGTGTGAGATGAAAGATGTTGAAATCATTGAAGCTCATGCCATGCCTGACCATATTCATATGTTAGTAAGAATACCACCAAAGATTAGTATTTCTATTTTTATGGGCTACTTAAAAGGACGAAGTGCAACCTTAATCCATGAAAAACATGCGAATTTGAAATATTAGTATGGGAATAAAAGTTTCTGGTCCAAAGGATACTATGTGAGTACGGTTGGGTTAAATCAAAAAACAATTGAAAAATATATTCGAGAACAAGAAGCAGATGATCGAATAAGAGATAGTATAAGTAAACAAGAGTATGTAGATCCATTTAAATAGTTAAAGAGAGATAGGGCTGTGAGCGGTTGGTGGTCATTTAAAAAGCCCCTTTTAAGGGGCTAGAGAGTGGTGAGCCCTTCTAGGGCTGTTAAAAAGCCACCCGTTTCACGGGTGGATATTTACTTTGATTAATTAATTGATCAAAAAGTTTCTAATTCTCATGTTATCGAATGATTTATATCCGTAGAATACTCGTTTTATTATCTTCATGATTGGTGATATTAGTTATACTCTTGCATAAAGTAAGGATAGACCGATAACTTTCTTGGTGTGCAAAAGAACCAATTAAGAAGTCCTAAAATCTTAATTAAAGAAAGATATTTGGATAAAAAACAAGTTATATATTTGTACCAATTTTTTTATTTTTGGTGGGACAAATCAATCGGATTAAAAAAAAGTAAAAAATAGTATTTTCTAGTTTAATGAATCGAAAATAGACTATTATTTGTGACAAAAATTAAGCTAGCTAATTTATCTATCTTTATGAATGCAGACTAAATCCTTTCGATACTAACTTCTCAGTATTCTTAAATTTATTATATCATTTTTTTTTTTTTTAAGTAGGACTGTTAAATTAATAAATAAAAAGAAAAGAAGTTTCATTTTAAAATGCTAATATGAATTTGTCCGAAAGGCCTAGGGACAAAATTATTCAAGTAACTTAATAAGAGGAGTGTTTTGTATGAAAAAAATTTTACTAAGTACTTTAGCAATTGGGGCAATTTTGAGTAGTGTCGCGGTGCCTTCTGTAGTATCTGCTGCAACACCTGGTGAAAAAGATGTTAAAGTTATTTATTCTAATCAAAATACAATTCCTGATCCAGACAATCCAGGTGACCCACAATGGCAAGTTGCAATTCCGTCTGCTGTGAGCTTCAATGAAGAACGAAAAAAAGTTGACGTTACAGTTGAATTACAAGACATGGATGGAAATCAACATACTGATAGTAGCTTGAATGTAGGAGTAAAACTTGCATCAACTAACGGCTATAAACTGACAAAAGATGATGCAGAAATTGACTATCAAGTAGGATATGGATCTAAAGTAATGACAACAGGTGATGTTGAAGTTGGGACGTTGACTGGTGGAAGTGATACAACAGCAAAGATTCCTGGTCTAGCAACACTTACTGGGACAACAAATAAAGTTGGTCAATTTACAGATACATTAACTTACACCGTACAAAAACAGTAAGAGACAAGAGTGACTAAGGGGGCCGGAAAAGGAAAATCTTTTCTGGCTCTCTTCTTTAAGAAAGGAGGATGACTTATGAAAAAGAAAAAATATATTTCTCTTTTTCTAATAATAACTCTTGTGGGAGCTATCGTTATAAATGCTTTAGTCCCCAATATTGCAAGTGCAAACGAAAATGCTCAAGAAGAGTTGTCTTTAGGTTTTAAGGATAAAAATTTGTACGATAATCTTTTAATAGAAGTAAATAAATTAAGTTTAGAGCAAAACAAGTATGAACAACTAACTACAGAAAATTTACTACTTTTGGAAAATATTGATTTAAGTAATAAAGGGATAAGCAATTTAGCTGGTATAGAAAACTTAAAAAACTTAAAAAGTATCAACCTTTCCTCAAATAGTATTGTTGATTTATCACCATTAAGTGCGTTAAATCAATTAGAATCTTTGAATATTTCAGAACAAAAAATAGAAAAAAATATCCCTCTAATAACTAAATCCGAGATAACCATAGAAAATCCATTAAAGGATATTCATGGGCAAACTATTTCTGATTTAACCCCACAATCACAACTTACAGAATCAGGAGATATTTATCTTTGTGATTTGAAAAATGGTCAGCAAAATTATCAGGCAATGTTTAAACATGATACTGGAAAAGGAGAGTTTTCTGGTGAAATTGTATGGTCATTTTCTGTGCAACTAGAGGACACATCTCGTACTGAAAATACTGATCCTGCAACTTCGGAAACAGAAAGTGGTGGAGTGTCGTTGGATGAAAACGATGATTCGTTGGGACTAAGTAGTGAGGTGAATTTTGGTAGTTCGGATATTTTAGGAGAACCCAATTTTGATAATTGGTTCAAATACGCGTGGCATGAATATGCGGGTCACAAAACGAAATATACGATAGATGGAGGAACTGTAGAAGCAGGATCTTACATGAGACAAAAATTTGTAATGACAAGTCCTGCAGTAGATCTTAACCGTGATTTAGAAATTGAAGGAACTCTCCAACTAATAAGAACTCGTTTTACTGGACAAGATCTCTCTGATGAGTGGTGCCAATGGCACCATGGTTTTTCTATTTTATTTCATGATGATCCGACAGGAAAGGATCGGTACAATGGTGCAAGGCCATTTGCTAATTTAGCTGTATATGACGTACCTAGTCTTGGTGCATATAATGGAAATCCGCTAGATAACGGTGTAGTTTTAGAAGTAGATTCATCTCCAAGTAGTAAGAATAGTAATAGAGTGATATATGGAGATGCCAATGCTAAAGGTGCTCATATAAGTATTAATGAAACAGATGCAAATGCGCGAGTTTCATCAACTAGCAAGTTAGTACCTATTTCATATAATGAGCCCGCTGAGGACTATGCATTTCCAACTCCAGAAAATTTTAAGATAAGTTGGGACAGCTCAGAAAATTTGATGACATTTACTCTTGGTGAGTGGATTACTGAAAAAAAAATTTCTTCTGAAATGGCGCAAAGACTGAAAAATAACGCATATATTTCTTTAGTTGCATGTACCGGTGACTATGCACATGATAAGTCCCAAGATGGACAACAAGATGGACAATATCTTAAGGCGCCTATTCGTTATCACATAAAAAAAATAAACTATACTTCTCAACCTGAAATAAATGTATCTTATCTTAAAAAAGATGGTTCAGGAAATGAAACAGTTGTACCTAATAACTCTATTTTTGAAGAAGAAGAAGAAGTGAAAATCCGTTATCAGATAAAGAACACTCAAGAAACTGAAGAGGAAAAGAGTGTAAATTTACAATTAACTGATCAGTCATTCAGAAATGAACGGGTCTTAGAAGACAATAGTACGTCACCATTTTGGTACAAGCCATATATTGTAAAGGGGAGCTTTAAGAGTTATGTGGGAGAATCCGAAACTGATGATCAAACAATTGACGCAACGAAGTTCCTTGAAGGAGAAAAAATACAAACCACATTACCTGCTAACCAACAAGTGAGGACAATTGAATATGTTATACGAATACCCAAAGTTTTGGGTAAGGATATTACCGCATTATCTCATGAGTTGACAGTTGGGAGTGAAGTGAATAAAGCTCAAATGAATACAAAAGGTGAGGAAGTTGTGTCTATTCCAGATTCTGCTCTAAAACAGGGACTTGTGACTAATGTGGTAAATACGATTCCACAAGAGAGACCTACAGTATTTGAACAAGAGGTATATGCTAAAGAATTAGCAACTTTGAATGAGATAGAACTCTCAGGTTTAGGTATCTCAAATTTAACCGGTATAGAATATTGTGAGAATGCTCGTAATATTGATTTAAGTACGAACAAAATCTCTGAGGTGAGTCAACTAGCGGGTTTATCACAATTAGATCAATTGAATCTTTCGGAGAATGAGGCGCCACAAAAGGTCGAACAGTTAACTCAACTAACAATTTTATATCTTAATAGTGCAAATCTAGACTCGGATTATTTAGAAAAGATAGGACAACTTTCCAATTTGGAAGAGTTTTATGCTCAGAAAAATAAGATTAAAAGTGTTGCTCCATTGAAAAGCTGTGATAGTTTAAGAGTATTAAATCTTGATAATAATCTTATAACTGACTTACGTCCCTTAAGTAATATACAAAGTTACAAAGATAATATTTTTGAGTATTCCGTGTTAAATCAAGTAGCGAGTAAAGAAGAACCTTATTTTGGTGAAGACACTTTCTCTGTTGAAAATACAATCTATCTTCCTGATGGTATAAGTAAAGATATTGTAGAGTCAGAAAAATATCTATATGATGCTGTATCAAATAAGGTGGTTTGGACAGGTGTAACTGCTGAAACTAAAATGGTAAGCTATCAATGGGAAAGCGAGCCTGAACCTAGACAGAAGTTTTCAGGTACAATGAGTGTCACACTTCGCCCAATAGATACTCCTGATTATTTGGTGGAAATTCCGTCTCAATTAACTTTAGGTGATGTTATCGATGAAAATTCACCTGATTATGATCCAACTATTGATCCAACCTCACCTGACTATAATCCAGATATAACAGTAGATAAACAGAATCCTCTTGTTTCGGGTATGGTAGGTGGAAAAGACATTGTTTCTGTCAAATCAAATGAAGAATTTTCTGGTAAGATAACTATTTATACAGATGCAGTTTGTACAATGACCAATGATAAGGATCCTAAAGATAGAGCAAGAGTGAATGTATACAAATCATTTGAAGATAAATTAACTGGGTTGGGAACAGACAAAGCCGATCCATTGATGGAGTTAACTAATGAAAACCGAAAAGGAGTTTTCAGGTTAAAGACACCAAGTGAAAGCTTTGTCGTTGAGAAAGCAACTTATACAGGGACGATGCAGTTTATTATTGAATATAATCCATAAGTGTCTTCAAGGAAAGGGGATAACCAATATGAAAAAAAGTATTTGTATACTTTTACTTGGATTCTTGTTGTTTTTCGTTGCTTCCTTTGAATCAGCATTAGCATCGGAGAAGAATCAAGAAGTTCCGGTAGTTTATACTGTTTCTATTACTGAGAAACATAAACTTTCTGTTTCAGTGAGTGGTCCAGGAATGGTGGTAGATGGTTCTCAAACAATAGCTAGTGGGACAATGATTTATGAGTTGCCTGTAGGGCAAGAGAAAGTTCTATTGGCAGTTCCAGAGAAAAATGCTGAGATTGATAGTATTACTTGGCGAACGAAACAAGGAACTACAATCAATAATTTGCAAACCTTCGATAGCAGAAATGGGACAGAAATTAAGCTGAAAGGATTAGCGGAAGATACTTTTTTGGAAGTTCATTTTAAGGAATCTAATGAAAAAAATGAAGGGGACGTTAGTAACAGCCCATCCTCATCAGATAAAACTTTTCCAAAAACCGGAGGATTAAAAAGTGATACTTTGGTACAAATGGGACTTCTGATTTTACTTGGGTGTATTATTATGTATTGGAAAAAAATAAAAAAACTACTTATGAATGATTAATATTTTTCATAAGTTAGCTAGAAAATGGGCTACAGGAGGCAAAGCATACAATTTGCACACTGTAGTCTTATTTTGAGGAAAAGCAACTTTAATTATATTGTAACAGAAAAATTTGTGAAGGAGAGATACAGTTGAAGAAATATCAAAAACAAAGGGATTATGACAAAAAATTTATTGATAAAAATGGCAACACTTGGGAATATTATTCAATAAAAAAAATGAGAGAAATTTATTCTAAAAATTTCAAAGACAAAGTTAAAGTAATTGGTGAATTAACGAATAATGAAGAAAAAAATGTGGCTTTATTGAGTGATGATACGAAAGAAGAAAAGTATCATTACATAGGAAATATTCAGACAAATAAAAAATTTCAACGACACATAGGTTATGTAGTTTGTGATAATGACGAGTATGTGGCAATTAATGGGACAGACTGGAAAAAAGTTGGAGGTATACTGATTAGTGTATTAGCACTTGTCTTATTAATCGTTGGAGGATTACAATTTAGAGACAACGGTCCTAGCTTAGATGGAGGGGCAAGTGATTATGAATCCAAGTTAAAACGACCTGCTAACTGGGACGATAGTAAAATTGCAATTCCAGGGTATGATGAAATTGTCGCGAAAAAAGGAGAGGGGGCTGCATACGTTGCGCTATATAATCCAGAAGGAAATCCAGTATATTTTCAGTTTGAAGTTATAATGGATGATACGGAAGAAGTTTTATTAAAAACAGATTTAATTGAGCCGGGTAAGGCTGTCAAAGCAATACCTATATCAAAAGAACTTGAAGAAGGAGAATATAATATCACATTGAAAATTTCCACATATTCGATCGATGATTATAAGCAAAAAATGAACGGTGGAGAGGTAAAAACGAAGCTAAAAGTAATGGACGAATAATGTATTCTAAGCAATACAATAAAATTAATACTTACGGATGCCTATTTTTTATTTAAGCAAATTAATTAATAGTGTCATGAAAAGTTTTTATGTCCTTAAAAGAACTGATGGAAAGGGAAAATTAATTCTGAGACAGAATGAACATCGTTTTGTCTCCCTTTTTCGTTGTTGTTCTTTGGTTGATTAGTTGTCAAAAATGAATTTGATATTTTAGGTTTTAAAATATATTATTATCGATTTACTGTCCTAATGCAGAACAATCAGCGATCAAGAGAACTAAACAATAGTTAATTTTGATTTATCGGAACCTTTGAATGGATGTATCCTATTTAACGGTTATACAGAGAACAATTCAGGGAATAACTTCTTGAAAATAACATAATAAAAAACATTCCGAAGAAATAGAAAAAGTATTCAGAAATAAAAACATGTGACATTATATTAGAATTAAATAGATAAAAAAATAGGAGAATGACATTATAATGGACAACGTTATCCAAAAGTAAGTGATTGCTCAAAATATTTTGAGCAATCACTTACAAATATAGTAGTCAATTACGTCAATGATGAATGTGAAATAAGAAATGAAAGTGTGTTTCTTAGAATGATTTTTCACGATTATAAAAGAAGAAACTAATGGGTAATTGTAAATGATCTATCAGATAATGGAGAAATTGATAGATTGATAACAGATTTATTGGGATTGAATTTAGCTTAAGTAATCATAATGTAAAATCTTTAAAAAGAAAAATATTTCAATAAAAAATTGATTTTTTGTCAAATAAAAAGGAGATTCAAGAATTAAAACCAATTATTAAGGGGATTAGATGGGGGATTGAAACTGTGATAACCATTAGGGAAAAGGTTTATATTTGAGATTATTGGAATTATAGTAACATCACAAAAAATAAGACGTCAAAATCATTATAATCTAATTTTTGATATTTCAAAAAGAAAAACTATTAATAGGTAATACTAAAAATATCGAACATCAGTTAGCTTTGTATTTTTCTTCTTTTTTTATTGATGGTTATATTGTATAATTGTGGGACGATATATTATCGTTTTTTTTTCAGTTATATCAATCGATATGCCATATCCTGTCCCGCGATATGGATTTGGTTTTATTTGGGACGAAAAGGAGGAGCGCAATGCGTAAAAATGTTCTTAATTATTTGCCGGATTTAGTTGAAGCAAGCTTTGGTAATGACAACAATTCACTCGAGTCTATTATTTTATCTATGATTCGTATGTTAAACAAGGATGATGCTACAAAAAACATCGCTGAAAAAATGTCTAAGCTTCTATCTAAACACCAAGCAGGCTTATATCCAGATCAAAAAATTATTCGCTCATATAAAGGTGAAAAAGATCTCTTTGAAAGTAGTTTATACATGTATCAAAAAATTCCAACAAAATCGCTTTCTCAATTAGTGCTTAATAATGAAGTATTTAACCATATAGAGGATATAATTGCTTCATATAAAAACAAAGATAAACTTCGAAAATTAGATATTAGATATAGTCAAAAAATCATATTGAATGGTCCTCCCGGAACAGGAAAATCATCTATAGGAGAAGCCTTAGCCTATGAATTAGGCCTTAGCTTTAATTTAGTAAATTTACCTGCACTTTTTTCGAGTTATTTAGGTGATTCTGGTAAAACAATTTCAAAACTTTTTTCAGCACTCGAACCCAAAAAAGCTGTAATAGTATTTGATGAGTTTGACAGTATTGCAACAAGTAGATCTTTGGGAAATGATGTTGGAGAAATGAGACGAGTCGTTAATTCTTTGTTAACAAGTTTGGATAATTGGAATGGGGAAGGGCTAATTGTTGCTACTACAAATGACAAAGAGAATTTAGATAGTGCTGTTTGGAGGAGATTTGATGATAAAATAGACGTTACTTTACCAGATATTCATAACAGAATTAAGCTTTGGGATCAATATTCTAAGCACGGTTTAACTAGACAAGAACTTTTATTATTAGCAGAATTTAGTGAACAGTTCTCTCCAGCAGAAATTGAAATTTTATCACAACAAGGATTGCGTTTGCAAGTACTTAAAAATAAAAATATGTTCTTAACAATTTTTAATCAGATTTCTAGTTCGAAGATAGATTCCAAAAAAAAGAAAGAGATTGTTAAGTATGTAAATAAAAATTTCCCTAAACTAACAACTAGAGAAATTGGAGAGTTAACTAATATTTCAAAAAGTTCTGTACAAAGATACTTAAAGGAGATGAAAGAAGATGGGGGAGAAGCATCCATTAATTCTTAATGGTAAGGTTTTAGCCGAGTCTGGTCCTGATCCATCCAGAGGGGGAGGACCTGACATTGAAGAAAAAAAATTTAAAAGAAAATTGGAAGAAGCAAGAGAACATCTTTTACCACAACTTTATCAGCTGAAAAATAAGGTGAAAACCATGTCTATAGATGATAGACTCGATAATATTTATTTTAAAATTAGCTATCCACACCAATTTCTAGCAAAATCATATCAAGTTTCTTCAATTTATCGAGATTCAAAAATTGAAGTTGTTGGTTCTTGTACGTGGATTGATGAAGAAGGAGAAGAAGGAAGATCAGATTTTTTAAGGGGATCTGAAAAAAGCATTGATTTGTTGGGAAATTACATTTCTGATACTTCTGTACAAATACAAAAAAAAGAAATCAGAAGAATGGAAGAAATCTCATTGTTGAGTCCGTTAATAAATTATGATTCCGAAGATGATGAAGAATGTTTATATGAGCTTTCTTTTTATTCGGTGACTGATATTGATGAGTTACTCGAAAAATTTGAATCTAAACTAGGTATAGATTCTAAAAGTTACAATGTCCTAAAAGCAGATGAAGATGTAATATTTATTGTTGTCAGACTATCTAAAGATGAATTAAGAAGAATCGAAAGTTTCAACCCACTAAGAGCAAGTTATTCTGTTAATAATAGAGAATTTATATCTGCATCTTTTTCTCAAGAAAGTACGAGAAATAATTATAAGTACAATAAAATTGAAACTGAGGAATTGAAGAAGTTGCCTTGGATTGGTTTAATTGATGGTGGAGTGGCAAAAAATACAGAATTCTTTTCTACAGTAAATCAATTGCATGAGAGTTCGGCCCCATCTAGTCAAAAATATATAGAACATGGTACATCTGTAGCTAGCGTACTTTTATATGGAGATTTAGAAGAATCGGGTAACCTTGAATTGTCACCTGCGTTTAGGATTCAAAGTATTAGAGCGCTACCATCAGATCTTGATGTTGAGTTTAACTTAATTACAGTAGATAAGCTAATTAAGGAAGTTGTGCCTCGGTATCCAAATATAAAAGTATGGAATTTATCTATTGGACCACAAGGACCAATACTTGATGAAGTTGTGTCTTCGTTAACACGCTTATTGGATCAGATATCTTATGAAAATGATGTTATCTTTGTTATTGCAGCTGGAAATACAGGATTAGACTCAGGAATATCAAAGAGGATACAAATCCCTGGAGATTCAGTAAATAATCTGACAGTGTCTGCCTATTATGTAAATGATGAAGATAAGTTATTAACAACTGATTATAGTTCAATAGGACCTGGTCGAGAAGGTGCTAAACTAAAACCTGACTTAGTGGACCATGGGGGATTACTTCCTAAGGATCCGATACACACAATTTCTTCTTATAGCTATTTATTAAATAAAGTTGATGGGACATCATTTGCAGCACCGCATATAGCCAGAAAACTCGGTTTTATTCTCGACCAATATCCAGAATTAAACGTATGGCAAGCACGTGCTCTTTTAGAACACTCACTTGCATTAAAGATAACATCAGACAGAGATATCTCGTTGGAAGGAAAAGGAGAATTCAATAGAGGAGAAGAGCAACTTTTTTTATCTAATGAAGATGAAATAAGAATTTTATATTCTGGTAAAATATCTGCGAAAGGCTATGTATTATTGCCTATCCCACTTCCAGATAACACAGAAGCGCGAGTTGCAACCATCACTTGGACTCTGGTAACAAAAACAAAAGTTAATCCTAATCACACAGATAGATACACAGAATATGGGATAGAAGATGATTTTTATCCAAATTCAGAGAAATATATGTTTAGAGAATCTAATAAAACCAAGACAATTGATTTGTCTCGTGAAGAAGATAGGGAACAAGTTGAGGCATTGGTTCAAAGTGGGTATCGTAAAGCTTCATATCCAATAAAAGAAAATCCTAAATATTTAGATGAAGGACAAAGAAGAAGAACGCTACTAAAATGGGATACTACTAAAACTCAAAGAGTCAACAAATTAATATCTAGTTTAAATAAACCATTTATCAGACTTCATGGTTTATCAAGATCAGAAGCACGAGATAGAATAGAATACGCTTTAGTTGTTACAGTGAAATATAAGAACGATACCAATATATATAATAATGTTATGAACAAATATCCAATATTACAATCAATCACTTTACAGAATAATAGTGTACAAAGAGTATAGCAATTTGGGGGCTTTTTAAGAAATAGAGGGAAAAATTTTCCTTTATTAATAAGGCATGATGAGTTACTTAAAATCATAACTGAGACAGAATGAATAAAATAGGCTCTTTGTCAATAAGGAGTGATGAGTTGTATAAAATCAAATTTTAACTCAGATTTTTTGTCATCTTACTTTAATTAATTGCTCAAAAAGATTCTATTTCTCATATTCTCAATGATTTAAATCCGTAGGCTACTCGTTTTATCACTTTTATCTTGTTGTTTGTTCCTTCTAATGCACCATTAATATACCTGGTTTTTATAGCATATTGAATCCCTAGTTTGTATTTATTTAAAAACGTTAGCTTCTTACAAAACCATTGGGGGAGGTGTTGATCTAAGCTGTTGATCGTATCGAAAAAGCTTTGGCTGTCCTTGTGTTCAAAGTGATAGAGGAGGAGCTGACAAGTCTCGTGAGCCCTTGTTAATTGCTCGTCATAACTCAAAAGTTCATCAACGATCGCTTTTTGCGTCACTGGTCTACGAAAGGATCGATCATATTGATAATTGGCACTATCCAGATCACAGGCATGCTTAAGGAGTATTTTCCAGAATCGTTTCAATCGTCGATACTTTGTCGGTTTCGTTTTTTGAAAGATGTTCATTGTTTTGATTCGCAACTGATTTAACGAACGAGTGATTTGTTGGACAATGTGAAAATGATCGGTCACAATTTTTGCTTTTGGGAAGACCGCCTTTACAAGTTCAAAATGTGGTGTATTCATATCCATCACGACGTATTTCGCGTTCGCTCGTTCTTTTTCGAGTGAATTTAAGTAAATGTAGTTTTAAGAAAGCAAGTCGACGACCCCCTAATACACCGATCAATTGCTGGGTCTGCCTATTCATAAAAACAAAACTCATTTTTCCACTGCAGGACTTCATTGATTTGAACTCATCAAAACAAGGGACCGAAGGTAACGTATCAAAACGAGGATGATACGTTTTTTTACAGGCGTGCAGAACACGCAGGACAGTTGCGTCTAAGCGTTGAATGTCGACAGACATTCTTTAAGGGCGTGGTTTGAATGAACCAGTAAATATTAAAGAGTTTAATTTAATGAAATGGATTGGTGCTAATTCATTTAGAACCTCCCATTATCCTTATTCAGAAGAAATTAATTGATTAGCAAATCGAGAAAGTATTGTAGTTATTGATGAATTACTTGCAGTAGGATTGTAATTAAATTTCATAGTTACTTTAATAGATGATACTGTAGAAAAGCATGATACGTGGAAAGAAATACGGAAAAAAGTGCCCACGAAGCAGTAATTAAAGAATTGATAGAATGAGATAAGAATCATCATAATGTTGTAATGTGGTCTATAGTAAATGACCCAGATTCGGATTCTGAAGATGCTAAAGAATATTTTGGGACCTTAGTCGAATTGACTAGAAAATTTGATTCTCAGAAGAGACCTGTAACAAACGTTACGTATTTAAAGTCAACACTCAATATTTATAAAATAGGTGATATTGTTGATATATTATTTTTAAGTCGTTATTATAATTGGTATGTTTTAGGTGAAGACTTAACACATGCAAAATATCTGTTGAAGAAAGAGCTAGGTAGATGGAAATATGTCCTGATATACCAATAATGTTTACAGAATGTGGTGTAGATACAGTAGCATGACTTCATGATACATTACCAACAATGTTCATAGTAGATTATCAAGCTGCCTCTTAAAAAGTAAATCACGAAGTAACAGATAAATGTAATCATTTTGTTGGTGAACAGGTTTGGAATTTTGCAGATTTTGAGTCAAGCGAAGCAATATTAAGAGTACAAGTAATAAAAGGAATATGTACTAGAGAGAAGGCCAAAAAGGATTGCGCACTTTCTGAAGATCGGGAAGATCGGAAGGTTGTCGATACCAAATTTTAATTATAAAAAATAGATATATTTAGAGTTATGAATGTTTTTTTATAGAAACATAATAAAATAAAATTATAAGTTTTTAGATTTTGAAAACCGATTAGGCTAACCTAGTCGGTTTTTTGTTATCTGTTTTTTTAATGTAAGTGCAACATTTGATAGTTGTAGGATAAAACAAGTTTTATCTATTTCAGTATATGGATTTTTACAATATTTTTCTAGTTTTTCGAAAAAAAAGCACTCTTAGATTGTTGTATTAGTGGAAAGGGGAAAATGGAGCGAATTTACGATGGGAAAAATTTTTAATGAAAATTCTATACAACATCAATTTGATGCTTATTGCAAAAAGGTTTTACGGAATGAAGCAAAAAATATCAGAAAACGGAATTCTAGAATAAAAAAGAGTGAAGAACCACTAGATTATTCCAATGAGGGAAAATATCCGCAGACTGAATTTGAAAATCAAAGTAGTTATTTTTTACTAGGAATGGAAATTTTAGTTTCAGACCAAAAATTATCAGCAGCCATTGACGATTTAACGGAAACGAAGAGAAAGATTGTTTTGCTTTATTACTTTGCAGGTTTTAACGACAAAGAAATTTCAACAATACTAAACATGAGTACTAGTGGTATTTGGTACCAACGAACAAAGGCAATAGAACAGTTAAAAACGGGGTATGGTCTTTGGTGAGAAATTATTATCCACTAGTTCCAATACCAATTATTTTATCTGCTATAGAGGAAGATCCAGTTTCGATAAAAATTATACTTAAGTATTATCAAAGCTACATGGCTAGTTTATCATTGTCAAATGGTTTTAACGAAACGGGAAAATCTATTGTTTATATAGATGAAATCATGTTAAGACAATTAGAAACAAAATTAATAGAATCTATATTGAAATTTAAAGTTAAAAAATAAAAAAATCCCCTTTCCATTTTTCTCTCTAAAAGGATCTTTTAATATTCAGATTAGGAGATCTTTAGTTGAAAGTTCTAATTGTTCCTTGAAATTTGAATAGGTTTTATCAGTACGTTAACACTTCAAAGAGCATATTTTAGTTACGCCATGACCTTTTTATAATAGCGAGCGATAAATGTTCTAAAATAATTTTTATATAGTCAATAAAAAGCGATGACTTGATAGTGGGATAATGATACTTCCGTAAGGCTCGCCGTAAACTTGGGGAGAGGTGAAAAAACCTATGTGCTTTTGACAAAAGCAGCTGATAGAGCAATTTATTATTAGAAAGGAAGAGGCAATATGTCAAATGATGGCGATAAAAAAACATTTTCGGTATTAGAGAATTGTCTGTTTTGTCAGGAAAAGAGAGATGATTACACTAGTAAATTGTTAAGTCTCAATCAATTGCCATTAGTTTTAACTAATAAAGATTTAAAAGAACAATTGCAAATAAGTGATAGTACTTTAAATCGTCTTATAAAACTTGGAGATTTTCCTAACTGTTGGTTTGGAATTAGAGGACACTATCTTAGAGACGATATTTTAGAATGGGTAAAAAAAGGAAAGGAAGATGATTTTCGTGATCAGCTTCGTTTACTTCGATCATTATAGGATTCATTTCTTCGTCTATTTGAGGTATAATTATTTCATAAATAGAAAGATTTTCAAGAATTTCCGATTGTTGGGTTCCTTAGTAATTGGAGGGAAAAACAAATGGAAAGTATGAATCGATTTAAAAAACATGTTACTGCAACTGGAAAGGTCACTTGGTACTTTCAGGCTTTTAGAACTACAAGACGAGGGTTTAATTCTAAAAGAGAAGCTCAACTAGCTTATCTCGAAATGCAAAAACAGCATAGAATTAAGCAAAAATTTATTGGTAGTGATGATAGATTTAATGTAATTAGTCAAAAGTGGTTTGAATACTATCGATCTCTGTGTGAACAGAAGCTGACAACTTATGACAAGAGAGAAGAACAGGTGAAAATTCTTAATCGATGGATTGGTGATATGAAGCTAAGTAACTTATCTTCAGAAGAACTTCAAGAGTTTCTTTTCATTTTAAAAGAAAAAGGAATTAATGGGGTTGACGTAGGTTATGCAAAAAACAGTTTACAGTCTCTTGTTCAGGTTCTAAATATGATTTTCAATTATTGCAAGAAAAAGAATTTGATAAATGAGAATCCAATGAAGTTTGTTAGAATGCCCAAGTATCAGTTAACTGTTAAAGATTTAAAAGAGTCTGTGAGTAGTTTAGAGGATAAGTTTTTAACAGTAGACGAGTTACGAACTTTTTTAAACTACGGGATTATTAATGAAGAGTTACCTATGTCTGTGCTTTTTCATATTTTATTTTATACTGGATGTCGTGTGAGTGAAGCACTCGCCTTGCAACCTCAAGATATAGATTTTGAGCGAAATGAAATCTTATTTTATAAACAGACAGCAGTAAAAGGTAAAAGTAAAGATTTCCGTATTGAAACAACTAAAACTATTAGTTCTGCTAGGCGAGTACCGGTCACATCTTTAGTAATAGAAAAGCTTGGACAATTAATTAGTGTATTGAATGATATGAGAACAAACAGTAAATTCGTTGTAGATGAGACTTTCTTATTTGTCTATCTTGATCCTGGTAAGCGCGGAATTCCTTATCGTCGTGAGTATGTAAATGATCATGTTAAGCGTTGTGTTGAACGTTGTGGAATTAATAAAGATTTTCATACCCATTTAGCACGTCACACTATGGCAAGTTTAGTTGCAGAATATTGTAGTTGGGATGTTTTGAAGGATCGTTTAGGTCATACAGATAGCACGACCTCAAAAATCTATCGACACTTGACATCAAATGAAAAATTAAAGCCCTTAATTGCTTTTAATTCATTGGAAAATTAGGGAAAAACAAAGGTATTTAAGATTCTCAAAAAGTGTTTTTTCTATTCAGTAGTCAAAAAGTAGTCACTTTTTTTAAATGCTTTTATATCAATGCTTTAATGGCTTTTCACAAGTATCAAAGAAATTCGTCGTTAATCATTTATTATCAGATGAAGCAAAAGCCCTTGATTTCAAGGGCTTTTTTCTTTTGTCTGAGGTGAAAAAAACTTTCTATTCGTTGTGATAAAATCATGAAACGACTATAAGAACAGGAGGGGATCATTGCTGCATACCGCTGGGTACCCTTGTATTTTGATGGGAACAGTCGTCTGAGTGAAACACAATGCCATCGACTGAAACTTTTTGTGGACATTTATCGGCTATCCGATAGTGACAGATTGCAGGTTGTCGATTGTTTGATCGATCACCTTTCAGCACTAGTTGCTTTTATGTGCAGAGAAGGAGAAAAAGGGAGTGAAAATTGTTAGAAAAACACTGATGAGGGACATCACGTTAAATACCAATATGACATTCAGTGCCTGAAAGAAAATAAATCGTAAATCACCGAATTGATAAAAAAAGGATTAGAGAATAATGGGGAAGACCAAGATTACATGTTTATGTAATTTCCTCTTGATAGGTTTTATTAAAACTTTTGTTATTTATCTGATGATTTTTTTCGTTTTTTTAGTCCTTGTAGTTTATGGAATTTGAAATCTAAGAAAAAAACTTGAATTATTTCATTATTTTTTTCTCATAAATGATTACAGAAAAAAAGCAATATATTCCCCTTTTTTTGATGGTTTCTATGGTAACCTTCTCGATAGGGAACTTTCTTTTATCTAGCTATTACTGACCTCTTCGTGTTAGTTAATTACTTCACAAATAAAAGAAAGTTCTTTATTTAAATGAACTGAAAGAGGTGTCTTTATGAAAGCAGCTGTAGTATCAAACGATAAGGTTGTAAAAATTGAGGAAAAAGAATTGAGAGCGCTTCGTCCGAATGAAGCATTATTGAAAATGGAGTGTTGTGGTGTCTGCCATACGGACTTGCATGTAAAAGATGGTGACTTCGGAGATGCATCTGGAATCGTACTTGGACACGAGGGAATCGGTAGAGTGGTCGCGATCGGTGATGATGTTACTTCTCTAGCAATCGGTGACCGTGCAAGTGTCGCTTGGTTATATGAAAGCTGTGGATCATGCGAATACTGTGTGAACGGGAATGAATCATTATGCCGTTCCGTTAGAAACGCCGGATATTCTGTAGATGGCGGTATGGCTGAAGAGTGTATCGTTGTAGCTGACTATGCAGTGAAGGTACCAGAGGGCTTAGGTTCTGCTGAAGCCAGCAGCATTACTTGTGCAGGTGTAACCACATATAAAGCGGTAAAAGTTTCTGACATTAAACCAGGTCAATGGATCGCGATTTATGGTTTAGGAGGATTAGGAAACCTAGCCTTGCAATATGCAAAAAATGTCTTTAATGCAAAAGTGATTGGGATTGATATCAACGAGAAACAATTGGACTTTGCAAGAGATCATGGCGCTGACCTTGTGATCAATCCTGCGAAAGAAGATGCGGCAAAAATTATTCAAGAAGCAACCGGCGGCGCACATGCAGCTGTAGTAACAGCTGTTTCAAAAGCAGCCTTCAATTCTGCTGTCGATGCCGTTCGTGCGGGTGGTACGATTGTAGCGGTTGGTCTTCCACCAGAAAGCATGGACTTGAACATTCCTCGACTTGTATTGGACGGTATTAAAATCGTCGGTTCCCTTGTTGGAACACGGACTGATTTAGCAGAAGCTTTCCAATTCGCAGCCGAAGGAAAAGTCGTTCCAAAAGTTGTCATGCGTCAGTTAGAAGAGATCAATGATATTTTTGATGAAATGCTTTCAGGAAAAATCAAAGGGCGAATGGTCATTGATTTTCAAGAGAAATAAATAGAAATAGAAAAACCAACGGGTGAATTTTAAACGAAGGAGAAGATTTCGTGTGTAACTTATTGATCATTGATAGCAAAGAGCATGGAGCAGTTAACGATATGATTCGTTTGATCGATCGTCATTTTCCAAATGTCATCTTGCTTCCGACGGTTTGTTCAAAAAAAGCGCTTCAGCGTACCTGTCTTGAGCAGCCGGTTGAAATTGCAGTGATTAATGCGGATGGCGAAGAGGACTCTTTTGAATTATATAAAGTATTGCTTTCATTTTGCCCTAATGCAAAAGCAATTTTGTATTCTGCTGTAGAAAGTTTTGCTACCGCTCAAAAAGCGTTGCGTTACGGCTTGATTGATTACTTGGTCGAACCGATCACAAATGATTTTGTTTATGCATTGGATCGGGGAATTCAATCCATCAATCAGATTTCCTTGCTACACATCGAGAAAAATAATGAGGCTTCTCCTTCGCTTTCTTTAAGACATAAGATATTGCGCTATATTCATGAAAATTATAGAGAACATATTACGTTAGATACTTTAGCAGATCACCTGCATTTAAGCCGGTATCACACCAGTCGTTTGATCAAGAATACATTAGGAATGACCTTTTCATTGTACTTGATGATTTATCGTATTGAAGTTGCCAAAAAAGAACTATCAACAAGTGATCGATCAATCAGTGAAATCTCTGTCAGAGCAGGATTCAATGATCCAAATTATTTTAGTAAGAAATTTAAAAAAGCAACTACTTATACGCCAAAAGAGTATCGGAAAATTTATCGTGGGAAAGCTACCGTGATCGATTCAAGACTTGAGCTTTAAGTATTGAAAAAAACAGATCAGCTTGCAGTTGAATTGATTAGCGAAAAAATGACTTCTATGTGATGCGTATCTGGTTACTTTTCCATAGATGATAAAAGCAAAAGGCCTTTCATGAAAAGGTTTTTTTGCTTGGAAAAACGAGTTTTGAATGAGCTGATAGAAACCAACGGCGTAGGATAAGGTCTGATGTTTTTGTGAATCCAACGATAGAAGCTATAATGAGAGCGGATTCATCAATACAACTTATCAAAGAAAAGAGGCAAGAAAATGGCGAATAAAATGGTGTTTATAAATTTGCCTGTCACTGATATCAAACGTGCAACCTCCTTTTATGAAGCGTTGGGATTTGTCAAAAATGAAGAGTTCTCAAACGAGACTAGCAGCGGAATGGTTTGGAGTGAATCGATTTGGGTGATGTTGTTAGAACATGAGTTTTATCAACAGTTTCTGAATGGCAGACGTATTGCGGATACGAAGAACACAAGTGGTGCATTGATTGCGTTTAGCTTCGATACACCAGAAGAAGCGAAGAATTTTGCGAAGATTGCAGAAGAAAATGGCGGCCAATCGTTCCAAGTTGATATGGGGATTCCAGAAGACATGATGGTCGGCTATGAAATCGTTGATCCCGATGGCAATCAGCTTGAATCAGCATGGATGAATGGCTATTAGCAAAGTGATCGTTTAAATAAAAAGTAAAAAAGTGGTTCAGTATGCAGTTCCTTCAAGAAGTTAAGCTTTTGTGCTAACTTTTTGAGGGCTGTTTTTTTTGACGGGATTCTTGAGTTTTGTAAGATTGATCAGTCCCCTTTGTCTAAATGCTAAAAAAGAGGTATGATACAAGAAAAAGGAGTGGAGACGAAGTGAAATATTCAACCAAATACAGCGACGCCATTCACATCCTCGCTTACATCCACCTCTTTAAAGGAACTGATTTATCAAGTGATCGGATCGCCCAGAGCGTTGAAACGAATCCTGCTTATGTTCGCCGGATTATGAGTGATTTACGGGTTGCTGGATTGATCGAAAGCCAAAGAGGAAAACCAAACCCTAAACTAACGAAGGAACCAAATGAGATTTCTTTGTTAGACATTTATGCGAGTGTTGAAAAAGACCACCATCTTTTACATGCAGACAAAAAAACCAACCCCAACTGCTTAATTGGGGGGAATATTCAAGGGGTATTAGAAGAAACCTATGATGTGCTGCAAAAGAAAATCGAGCAGGAGATGAGTGCCATCTCGTTGCAATCAATCATTGAAGGCATTCGAGGAGAAGCCAAACAGTAGATTGAACGGACACAACACAGTAAAAAGAACTTTCACCTGCTAAGCAATTTCTTGACAGGAAAGAAAGTTTCTTTTATACTTTAGTTGTAACTTGATTAGTAACAACTGTTTTAGTCAAACAAAAGATGAGGAAGGATGATTATCATGAAAATCGGTGTTATTGGCGCAACAGGAAATGCAGGTTCAGCTATTTATCAAGAAGCAGTACAGCGAGGACATGAGGTGACTGCTATCGTTAGAAATGAAGCTAAAGCCAAAGAACAATTTGGTGATACAGTCAAAACACTTACAAAAGATGCTTTTTCGTTAACAGAAGGAGACCTCGACGGGTTTGACGTATTGGTCGATGCGGTTGCGACAAGTCCTGACCAAGCGTACTTGCATGTGGATTTGGCAGCAAAATTAGTGCACCTGTTTCGAGAAAAGAACACACGCTTGTTCTTCATTTTAGGAGCTGGCAGCCTGTTCAACGAAGCGGGTGAACGCAATCTTACCGAATTGAAAAAAGCCCCAGGAAGTGAAAGCTGGATCGCGATCCCAGAAAATCAGTTAGATGAATATCTCTTTTTAGAAACCGTCAAAAATGTTCATTGGGTCGGGATTTCTCCAGGGAATCTATTTCAAGAGGGACCAGCTAAACCAGCGATTTTAGGCAAAGATCACTTGCTTTTCAACGACCAAAAGAAATCAGTAACTTCCAGCGGTACGTTAGCCAAAGCAATTCTTGATGAAATTGAAACAGTGCAACATGAAAATACTCGTTTTACTGTGATTGATGCAGAGTAGGTTCAACAAATGATTGACCCAATCGATCAGAATCGATAGCTGCATAGGTTGGCAAGTAGACTGTTTCAGGCAACTTCTTTTTTCACAATTTTTGTTTCCAATACCCAATAATTTAGACAAGACAAATCCTCTGTCTTTGCTTATAATCAAGGACAGAGGTGATAAAATGAATAAAAAAATCGAAGCGTATGAATTGATGCTTCTGCAATTAAAAGGGTTGCTAGAAGCGGAGAGTAATTGGATCGCCAACCTAGCCAACTCTTCTGCTTTACTGAATGAAACATTGGAAGATACAGTGTTTGCCGGCTATTATTTGTTTGAAGAAGGCGAACTGATCTTAGGTCCATTCCAAGGAAGAGTCTCTTGCACTAGAATCACATTAGGCAAAGGGGTTTGTGGGGAATCAGCAGAGAAAAAAACCACATTGATCGTACCCAATGTCAAAGAACATGAAAATTATATTTCTTGTGACTCAGCAGCGATGTCTGAAATCGTAGTTCCCATGGTGGTTGATGATCAGTTGCTTGGAGTGCTGGATATCGATAGTGGAAAAACGAACAGCTATGATGCGATCGATCAGAAATATCTGGAAGAATTTGCTGCTTTATTGGTAGCAAGTCGTCAATAAAGTACTTGTTTTTTAATTTTAATTATAAAACAACATAATGTTTTTAAGTGGGGCGTTCATTGAATAATGAACGCTTTTTTTAGTTATTATTTAAAAATGTCGGGCATATTACTTTATTTAATTAAAATTAGATGATAATATGATAATACAATTAGAAAAATGAGTTTTTAAGGAGAGAATTATGGAAGCAGAAACAATTGTATTAGGTAAAGCATATGAATGTAAACCAGTCGGCTTACAAAGCCGCGTGATTGGTGAAGTGGTCAGAAAAATGGAACGATGTGTCGTATTAAATGTGATCCGCTACGATGGGATCGATCATGAAGACATCGAAGAACGTTGCGGACGAGTAGTTGCAAAATACAATGAGATCTATCAACCAGCGCTAGTTGAGTGCTTTTTTAGCTGATCCATTGGTAATCAACCAATCAAAATAAAATGAAACCATGCATGTAAACCAATTCCCTTAAAAAAAGACTGTTTCTCAGAAGCAGTCTCTTTTTTGATTCTTAAACTCAGGTATCTAGCAAAAGAAGTGCTATAATAGGCGAGAAAACAACAGAAAGCAGGGATTAGGATGGAACTAAAAAAGACGATCGTTGAGGAGCAGCAGTTGCTTTTTGAATGGCCGAATGAAGCAGGCCAACTGCAAATTGTTAAGGGAAGTCTAGCACAAGTCAAAGAAAATACTGTGCTATTTTTTATCAAAGACGGCCAAATTTTCTCAGTAGCAGACGATAAAGCCTTTGACGACAAGCTAGAATACGACCGCTTGATGATCCTCACACCATCTTGGGAGATCATGGCTCCTTATTTAGCAGCCTATTATCAAGAACAATATCAGTTAACTAGTGGGTCCAAAGCATCCATCGGCATCCCACAAGAGTTGCAGCAAACCATTGCTGCTAGCGCAAAACCATTTGATCGTTTTATCGATTTTCTTGGCTATGGATCTACGAGCAAAAAGACGACAAAAGAGGCAAAAAAAGGGGGCAAACCGAGACACAAATGGTCAAAAGAGTTACAAGATGAACCCTTCATGGTTGACTATCAAGGAAGTAAAGCAAGGGTCTATTGGCAAAAACGCAACGAGGTTCGAATTGAAAAAGGCGCAATTTTGAGTCAAGAGATTCCCTTGAATAAAGACGGATCGGTTGGTTTTTCTGCTCGTTTAGCGGAAAAAATTCGGCAAGAAAACCAAGCGGCGATCAAAGAGGGACACACGATTGAAGACGTTGTATTAAAAAGTGTCAACGAGGTAGGAATGTTTCTTTACTATGGGGGCACCAATGGTTGGCTACAATTAAAAGATCAGCAAGGAAGAACCTTGAACGAGCGAACGGTGGAGTAGAAAAGAGAGGCACTGAACAAGAAAGCGATCCACCATAGCTAAATCAATCTGCTTTGGTGGATCGCTCTTATAGTTTAACTAGGAGTAGCCTCTTCATTGATCAAGACAAATTCTTGACCGGTCTTGGACAAAACAAGTTTCGGTTTTGCAGTTCCTTCTTTTTCTGCTCGATACGCCTCTCGGTGCTTTTGCAAATGTTCAGGACGTTTTAACCAAGCTTGAAAGGCTTTTTTCTCAGTCCATTTTGACACCAACTGGAAAACGAGGCTGTCTTTTGATTCTGAAAACCAAGCTTCAGCAGAGTGACAGCCAGCAAATGTTTTCATTGAGGCGGAATCTTTTTTCATTTTAGCAAGAAAGATGTCTTTGCCTTCTGGAATGACTTCAAACGCAACGGTACGGATATACATGAAATTCCTCCTTTGACTGTGAATGATTTCATTTAGTATAGCGATAATTGAGAATGATTGTCAATTAGCTGTGGAATCTTGTAAGCTTTTTATCGATAGTTATTTTTTGATTAAATCCCTCAAAAGCCTTGAACAAATGAAAAAAGTACGTATAATTAATATACGTACTGAAGAGTCCGAAGAGTATTGGAGAAAATGGATACTTGGGGAAGTCTTTCTTTTCTCACGTGCAGTACTCTTCGTTTGTTTAGTGTACCACTCCCATTTTAAAATAGATACGTTTTTTTTGCTTTCTGAGGAGATTTCTTTTGTTCCTTGAGTTGAAAGGCAAAAAAGTGGGAAGGTTCTGAGAAAGCGCTATGAAGACGAAATTTGCGTCTTTTTTTGAAATGTTAGGAAAGAAATGTTAGGAAAATAGTGGAAGTTTTTTTTATCCATTTTTCTTCGAAATGATGTATAAGAGAGTAGCCAAAGTTCTGATCGCTAGGAGATCAGAACTTTTTTGTATGGTTTCTTGGAACTACTCCTTTCAACGATATTTAGCATAAAGTCGCTCTTTTCTAATTTTAACATTCAGAAGAGAACTTCTGACACAACTATGTAACCTCTTACATTTTTTGGTCGTGTTAAATTGACAGGCTGCATAAACATGCGGTAAACTCGGTACAACAAACAGAATTTTTTGAATTATCTGAATGTTAGAAGGGGATGAGTAGAAATGGGGAAACGCAGCAAATATGCAGTATCGCTTGTGTTACTAAGCAGCTTTTTTTTAGCAGCTTGTCAAAATGGCAATCAAGAAAACGAGACGGATTCATCAGCAGCTTCTTCCGCAGAGCAAGTGATCAATGTGCAATTTTCGGCGGAGATGGGCAGTGCCGATATTTCTTTAGCAACCGACTCTTATAGCTTTATTACTCTGAACAATGCTTATGAAGGCCTTTATCGCTTGGATGAGAACAATGTTCCAGTGATTGCCGGGGCAAGTGAAGAAGCTGAAGTCAGTGAAGATGGGCTGACCTACACCATTTCACTGCGGGAAGAGGCAAAATGGTCCAATGGCGATTCAGTTACTGCGGCTGATTATGTTTTTAGTTGGCAGCGAACCGTTGATCCAGCCACTGCTTCCAATTATGCCTATATGCTGGCACCCGTTAAAAACGCTGCCGCTATTTCAGATGGGACGCTAGATAAAAGCGAGTTAGGGATCGAAGCAGTCAATGATCATGAGTTGAAAATCACGTTAGAAAAACCAACACCTTACTTTTTATCTTTACTGGCTTTTCCAACCTTCTTCCCACAAAACGAACGTGTCGTGGAGGAATTTGGTGATCAATACGCCTTAACAAGTGAAAACGCGGCGTACAATGGACCATTCCTATTGACCAATTATGCTGGCCCAGGCACCGATATCCAGTGGTCATTGGAAAAAAATCCGGATTATTGGGATGCCGATTCAGTCAAACTTGAAACAGTTAATTTCGATGTCGTGAAAGACTCATCGACTGCTTATAACTTGTACGAAAGCGGACAAGCCGATGACATTATTCTAAGCGGTGAATTGGCGATGCAGAATGTGAATCATCCTGATTACATTGTTCAGCCTAGTGCAACCACTCAGTATTTAGAAATGAATCAAGCACCAGAAGATTCGCCTTTTCGAAATGCAAATTTGCGGCAAGCCATTTCTTATAGCATGAATCGGCAACAAATCGTTGAGAATATTTTAGGCAACGGCTCATTACCGGCTGTCGGTTTTGTTCCTTCTGACCTAGCGTTTAATCCAGAGACAAAAGCTGACTTTGTTGAGGATGCGGCAACCACGTTAGCCTTTGACGAAGAAAAAGCCCAAGAGTATTGGGAAAAGGCCAAGGCAGAACTGGGTATCGATACATTGTCTTTTGAACTGCTGACCTCAGATACCGACCAATCGAAAAAAATGGCGGAATACATTCAAGGAACCTTGCAGCAAACACTGGATGGATTGACTGTCGAAGTCACAAACGTTCCTTTTTCTGTTCGTTTGGATCGTTCCAATAGCGGCGATTTTGAGATGGTCATGAACAATTGGATCGGGGACTATGCAGATCCAATCAACTTTTTGGAATTGTTCAAAAAAGACAGTTCCTACAATCGTGGGAAATGGCTAAATGATGAATACGACCAATTGATCGAACAAGCCTCCAATGAAAATGCCAACGACCCAGAAGCCCGTTGGGAAAATATGGTGGAAGCAGAAAAAATCTTAAATGAAGATTTGGGCGTTATACCGCTTTTCCAAAGTGCAGAAGCACATCTGCGGTCGCCTAAGATCAAAGGCCTCATCGTTCATAGTGTCGGTGCTGCCTATGATTATAAAAATGTGTTTGTCGAAGAATAAGTAAAAAAAACAATTCTTTCATACATCTACCGACTGACGTAGTCAAACAGTACTGCAGAAAAGAGGAACGCCAAGCGTTCAGCAACTAGAGCAAGGAATAAAGCCGTTCTTTATCTAGCAGTGAAGAGGAATCATTCATTCCAGCTAGATAAGAACGGCTTTTCCTTTTGGGAGGAACACGAATGAAAATCACAGCAGTTGAAACGAAGCTAATTCCGATCCAGCTGAATGCACCGTTTAAAACGGCGCTCAGAGAAGTGCACGCCGTCGAAGTGATTCGAGTGCTGCTTTCTTTTGACAATGGGATCGTTGGCATCGGAGAAGCAGCACCTACCGAAGTGATCACCGGTGATACAAAAGAAAGTATTTTAACAGATATCGAAACTGTTTTTGCCCCTTTCCTGTTAGGTAGAAAGGTAGATGCCCAATTGCTGGTAATGGATGAGCTTCATGCGTTGATCCAGCATCATACGAGCCCTAAAGCGGCGATTGATATCGCGTTGCACGATGCACTGGCTAAAGTAGCTAACTTACCGCTTTACCGCTATTTAGGTGGTTCTGCCAATACACTGACAACCGACTATACGATCAGTGTTGGTTCACAGGAGCAGATGCTGCAGGATGCGCAAGCGAAAGTCCAGGCGGGATTTCGCTCCTTGAAAATCAAACTAGGAGTAGGCGCGATCGAAGAGGAGGTTGCGAAAATTCGCTGCATCAATGAACGCTTGGCAGGAAAGATCCCCTTTCGAATTGATGCCAATCAAGGCTGGACCAAAGAAGAAGCGGTGCAGATTTTAGACCAATGGCAAGACATTCCGATCGAGTTTGTTGAACAGCCAGTAAAAGCCCATGATTTTGCTGGACTCAGCTATGTGACTGCTCGTACGACGATTCCAATCATGGCCGATGAAAGTCTTTTTTCCTATGAGGATGCCAAACGTTTGATTGCTGAAAACTGCTGCGATTATATGAACATTAAATTGATGAAAAGCGGCGGGATCAAAGAGGGACAAAAAATTTATCAATTGGCAAAAGAGCATCAAATGCCGGTGATGGTCGGTTCGATGATTGAAGGGTATGGGGGAATGGCTGCAGCCGCCCATTTTGCCTTGGGGATGGCGGATGTCCAATTTTATGATCTGGATGTTCCTTTTATGTGGGAGACCCAAACGACTTCCCCTGAAATGCAAGGGATTCTTCAGCGTCCAGGAAGCTTGAGCGTCACCGAACGCATCGGACTAGGAATCAACGAATAAACAGTTATGAGAGGAGCAAAGATGAAACAAATTGTTCAGGCTAGCTCTTCCTTCTTATGGAAGGAACCCAAAGAAAACAAAGTACTAGCAAAAATCAAAGCATTTCCTTTAGAAGCACTGCACACTTTTTTGACTGATGAAGATACGATGCGGCTTTATCAGGAAAGCTTAGTGGACTCCGAAGTATTATATGGGACGATTGTAGAAGTCATCGCCCAAACGGATGGTTGGTCCCATGTGATCGTCTTGGATCAAATAAGCAATAAACACCCACTCGGGTATCTTGGTTATCTGCCGAACGAGGTATTGAAGCCATTGCCACCAGACTATGCAATAGCTAAAAGAAGGATTGGTGTGATTGTAAAAGAAGCCGTGCTTGTTTTTGACTCGACCACACGACTCGTTTCTTTTGGAACAGTTTTACCACTTGTTGGGGAAACCGCAGATTCCTATCAAGTGGCTACGCCTAATGGACCAGCAACGATCGCTAAAGCTTTTGCTCACGTCCTATCGGACACATGGGCAAAGCTCCCAGAAAAAATAATAGCCTTGGCAGAACAATTTATAAACCAGCCCTATGTCTGGGCAGGCATTAGCGGCAGTGGCTTTGACTGTTCTGGATTCATGTATTCGCTGCATCGACTTCATGGTATTTTAATCCCCCGAGATACGATCGAGCAAGCACAACAAGCAAACATCGTACCTTACAGTCAGGCACAACCAGGGGATCTGCTGTTGTTTGCTTATGAAGAAGGAAAAGGCGAAGTCCATCATGTCGGTCTATATTTGGGGGATGACGAAATGATTCATTCAAGAACACCTGGGTCACGGGTCATGAAAACCAAAATCACTGGCTCTAATTATGAACCAGAACTCGCAGTTGTGGCGCGTTATTGGCAAAACCAGCCGAATGAATCACAGGAATACTCATGAACATTCTTTTCATGATCGTAAGGAAAGGGGCATTTGATGGGAAAAGATGACTTGCGTGTAGCAATTGATCCTATTCTAAAAAACTACCAGGCAACGTTGGAAATGGGGGTATGGATCGGTACGCCAACGGAATGTCTTGTTGACTATCAGGGTCAAAAGTCGTTTTCGGCAGCGAGTATTAGTAAGCTTGTTTTGTACGCGTATTATCTTGAACAAATCATCGAAAAAAAGATCGATCCCCAACAGGTAATTTGTGTGAACCCTGTTGATCTGACAGGGGGTGCTGGGGTGATCCGTCTTTTTCCTCAGAAGAAAGGTTGGACCATCAGTGAACTTCTCACGGCAATGATCGCCGTATCTGATAATACTGCGACCAATGTACTATTGGACTTAGTAGGGTTGCCCACGCTTCAGGCATGGATTCAGGAGCCGGAGATCCAATTTGAACGGTATATGATGCGACCGATCAAAGACAAAGAGAACCGCTTGACACCCTCGGTGGCTGCCAAACTGCTACTAAGGTGTGTGGAACGAGAAGAAGCTGCACTAGGATTTTCACCTTTAAATCAGCAGCAATTTCAAGATGGATTAGCGGGGAATTTTGCTGAAACTGCGCAGCCTTCTTGCCGCATTTTTAATAAGACAGGTCGTCTTGACCGCATCGAACACGATGTAGCATATTTACAAGCCAATGAAACGACGATCATCATTGCGGCATTTTCCTATGATAAAGCCGGTAGTGGCCGAGGGATCAGTTGGCTAAGAGAAATTGGTCAAACAGTCTATCAGCAGTATTTTAAGTAAAATACGCTGCGTATCGACCCTCAATCAGAGGCACTCGATCCGCAGCGTATTAATTATTTACAACAATAAAATCCCCCATATCATAGCGGTGCCGTGATTGGGAAAATTCAAAAGGCGTCCCATCGCCGAGGTAAACCGTTTGTTCCACTTCTAAAATGGGATCGGTGGCAGCACAAGCTAAGTATTGCTGGTCGTAGGTGTCTGCACGATCCGCTTTGATACGACGGACAGATGTTCCAATCGAGGAGTGGAGTTGGTTCGTGATGTAGCTATAGACGGAAGAGGTTAAGACTTCTTCGGTAATGCCAGGAATGACATGAAGCGGCATGATGGTATATTCTAAAACAACGGGTATATCGTCAAATAGACGCAAACGAACGATATCATAAATTTGCTGGTCACTGCGAATGTTTAGTTTTTCTTGTTCTTTCTCATCGGGAAAAAGAATGGCAAAAGAAATGATCTTGCTGGTGATCTTTCCTGTTTCTCCAATGCGCTTGGTCAGCCCGCGATTGATCTTGGCGTTGTAATCGAAGGTTGAATAGGAATCGCTGATAAACGTACCCGTGCCTTTTTTACCGTAAATAATGCCTTCCATTTGTAAAATATTCAATGCTTTTTGAATCGTCACGCGGCTCGTTTGATAATCCGCAGCCAGTTCGGATTGCTTCGGCAATTTTTTCTCTTCTTCGTAAAACCCGTGATTGATTTTGCTCCGTAAATCGGCAGCGATGTCATGGTAGTTCGCCATTTGCTTCACCTCAAAATAATAATAAGTGATAAAACGAAGTATGTAAACGTGGAGCTTTACATACCCTGTTTTAAAAGCTTTTCCTGCGTTTACATTCTTCAAGAAATGAATTACATTTGTAATGTAATCGTTTTCTATCAATTGAAGAATAGGGTATAGGAGGGAGTTTTATGCAAGGATTTATGGATCGACTCGCTGACGTTTTGGGAAAATTTGCCAACAGGATCAACAATTTACGCTACATCATGGTCATTAAAAATGCCTTTGCTGCTTTGATTCCAGTAATCATTACAGGGGCATTTGGTACATTATTTTCAGCAATGGTTTTTGATGCTGAAAATGGATTGGCACAAATCGAGGTACTGCGCTTTTTAGAAAGTTTAAAACCAATCTCATCTGCGGTCAGTTATGTGACATTGAGTTTCTTAACGATCTATGCAGTGTTTCTGATTGGGATTGAGCTAGCAAAACTAAATAAGATTTCTGGGGTCTTTCCAGGAATCATCGCCGTGATGTCTTATCTTTCTGTTAATCCAATGATCTTTGAATTTTTGCACGAAGATGCGACGGTGGTTGCCGAAAACGTGCTGGCTAAGCAATACACGGACACGAAAGGTCTATTTTTAGGCATGTTCGTTGCGATCGTTTCCATCGAGCTTTATGCGTGGCTAGGAAGACAAAAACGGCTGCAGATCACGATGCCTGATAGTGTTCCAGGGAATGTTTCGGCAAGTTTTTCGGCATTGTTTCCAACGATTTTCACCGTGACCATCATCGCCACCGCTGGTTTTGCTATCAAGGCGCTCACAGGAATGTATGCTTACGATATCATCTACAATGTCGTTCAACGCCCACTGGAAGGAATCGTTCAAGGCTTACCAGGCATCTTGTTGTTGATGTTTATCGCACAAGTCTTTTGGGTGATCGGGATTCATGGGAACCAGATGGTCAAACCCATTCGAGAACCATTGTTGTTGGCAGCGATTGCCGTCAACACGGAAGCCTTTGAAGCTGGAAAAGAAGTACCCAATATCATTACGATGCCGTTTTGGGATATGTATATGAGTATGGGCGGCTCTGGCGTGACGATTGGTTTGCTGATTGCGATTTTGATCGTCGGTAAACGAGAGGATATGCGCCAAATCACTAAATTGTCATTAGCACCTGGGATTTTCAATATCAATGAGCCAGTGATCTTCGGAATGCCAATTATGCTGAATCCCATTTTGGCGATTCCCTTTATCTTGACACCGTTAGTAACAGGAACGATTGGGTTACGTGGCGACAAGTCTAGGCTTTGCCGCTAAAGCGGTGGTAATGGTCCCATGGCCGATGCCACCGATCGTCAATGCTTATCTAGCTACTGCTGGGGATATCGGGGCTGTGATCACGCAAGTTATCTGTATTGTCGTGGCGATTTTGATCTATCTACCTTTTGTTTTGGTAATGAATCGTACGACCAATGAAGTTGCATAAAGGAGTTTTGAAAAAATGGTAAAAATACCTGAAACATTTATTTTAGGAGCTGCTTCGTCTGCTTGGCAGACAGAAGGATGGCAAGGAAAGAAAGAAGGGCAAGATTCGTATCTCGACCGCTGGTACAAAGAAGAACGCTTTGTTTGGCATAATGGCTACGGGCCGGCTGTTGCGACGAATTTTATGGAAAAGTTTTCAGAGGATATTCAACTGATGCAGGAGGTTCATTTGAGCCATTACCGAACATCGATCAACTGGGCGCGCTTCTTTACCGACCATGAACAGCTGATCGTTGATGAAGACTATGCTGCTCATATCGATCAGCTTATTGACCAATTGCTTGCGGCTGGGGTCGAACCGATGCTTTGTTTGGAACATTATGAACTGCCAGCTAGTTTGATGGATGCTTATGATGGCTGGAGCTCGCGGAAAGTGGTCGATCTGTATACCCGTTATGCCGAGATCGCCTTCGAACGTTACGGTGATCGAGTCAAACAGTGGTTTACCTTCAATGAGCCGATCGTTATTCAGACTCGTTGTTATCTCGATGCGATCCGCTGGCCCCATGAACAAAATACGAAAAAATGGATGCTTTGGAATTATCACAAGGTATTGGCGTCCGCTCAAGCGGTGGCTGTCTATCATGAAAAAGGCTACGAGGGGCGCATCGGTTGTGTGTTGAATCCGGAAATGGTTTACGCACGCTCTTCCTCACCAGAAGATCAAAACGCGCAAAAAATGTATGATCTCTTTTTCAATCGAATTTTTTTTGATCCAATGGTCAAGGGGCATTATCCAAATGAACTTATCACACTTTGCCAAACCTATGGCATCTACTTTGATCCGACAGAAGAAGATTTGGAAACGATCCGCACCCATACGGTGGATTTCTTAGGGGTCAATCAGTACTACCCGAAACGCGTGCGGGCACCACGATATCAATGGCATTCGGATACACCATTTCATCCAGAAATGTTTTATGAGACCTTTGATTTGCCAGGAAAACAAATGAATAACTCTCGTGGCTGGGAAATCTATCCGAAGGTCATGTACGATATGGCTAATTATCTTAAAGAGAATTATGGCAATATTCCATGGCTGATCACTGAAAATGGTATGGGGCGGGAAAATGAAGAACAGTATATGGATGCCACAGGTCAAGTCCAAGATGATTATCGGATTCAGTTTATTACCGAACATCTTTACTGGCTGCTAAAAGCCGTCGAGGAAGGCGCCAACTGCGAAGGCTATATGCTTTGGGCATTTACCGATTGTGTTTCACCTATGAATGCATTTAAGAACCGCTATGGTCTCGTCCGAATTGAGTTAAATGAAGAACGTACCCGGTCATTAAAAAAATCAGCCGCTTGGTATCGTTCCCTTATTGATGAACGGTGGCTTCCATTTGAAGAAAAGCCATTGATTCTGTAATAAAAACCCACGATTATTTCCTAATCCTAAAGGAAATAATCGTGGGTTTTCAGTTAAAAGGGTTGTTTATGAGGAGCAAGTTTCTCCCAGTCAAATATGACACCAATCCCTGGTTCTTCTGGTGCAATCGCACGGCCATCGGATGGATCGATCACTAATGGTCTCGTGGTGTATTGATCGATTGGAAAACTGTGCATTTCAAGATACCCAGCATTAGGCATCGCCGCCAGTAGACTGACGTGTAATTCCTGCATGCCATGTGTAGAAACAGATAAGTTACTTGTTTGTGTTAAGGCAGCAATTTTCAACCATCCGGTGATCCCACCGCAATTGGAAGCGTCGGGTTGTGGAAAATCGACATTGCCATATTTGATCATATGAGCAAACTCAATAGGGGTGCGCAAGTTTTCCCCGCCTGCGACCGCAATTTGCCCTTCTTTAGCGATACGAGCGTAGCCTTCGTAATCTTCGGGGATTGTTGGTTCTTCAAGAAACAAAATGTCATAAGGCGCCATCAGTTTGGCGGCTTTGATCGCTTTTTCAACAGACCAGCTCATGTTGGCATCCACCATAAAGACAACATCGGGACCAATCAATTCTCTGACCGCTTTTATTCGAGCAATATCTTCGGCAAGTGTTTTTTGGCCCAATTTGATTTTGACCGCTTTTAATCCCATGTCTAAATATTTTTGATTATTGGCTAAGAGTTTTTCAAGAGAAAAGTTTAGATCGATCGCACCACCATAGCATTTGACTTTGTTACTTGCGCCGCCTAAAAGTTTGTAGAGGGGTTCTTGTGCTTTTTTCGCGCGTAAGTCCCATAAGGCAATATCACAAGCCGCAATGGCGAAACTCGCTAAACCGCCTCTGGCAACATAGTGAATGCCCCAGTTCATCTGATCCCACAAGGCCTCCACACATGCTGGATCTTTCCCTAAGAGGATTGCTTTTAGTTCTTTGTCGATCAGTTTGGCAATCGATTCGCCACCGAAGCCACCAGTATACGTATAGCCCACACCTTCACGTCCCTCATCAGTAACGATCTTGACGATAGGCACTTCAAAGTGGGTGTGTAAGCCGTGCTTCGCATCTTCCATGATTTCCGGAAGAGGTATCCGATAATACGCTGTTTGTACATCTGTAATTTTTGCCATTAAAAATCCTCCTCAAACTAATGTTCACGTGTGCATTTTAATGTTAACGTTTGCATAATCATGTTAGCATGGGAACGCGAGATTGACAAGGCTGAATTTCCTCAAATTCAAAACTTTAAAAGAAGGAGGATCGCTATCGAAGGGATCGCATCTCATCAACTGATGCTTCACGTAACGATTTAGAATATAAACAGATATAGGGAATATTAGCTAGAAATGAAGTGAAACCCCTATAAATTGTCACAAAATAGCATTTTGTTTATTTTTAAAGCATAGTTATTGAATAAAAATCATTTTTGTATTATGATTATCTTAACAACGAGCAATGAAGAGTACTGGGGAAAATGAAAGCTTGGGGAAGTCTTTTATTTGGGATACCCAGTACTCTTATCTTTCTTCAACGACAAGTGAAATACAAAAGAACGACTGAACTTCTTTGGTTCAGTCGTTCTTTTGTATTTCATAAAGCGATCGAGAGTAACTTGTAGTAAGGAAGAAAAAGTTTTTTCTCAATTGACAAAAGAATAATCATTGGCGGTTAAAACAGTACGAGCTTGTTCTACCTGATGCTCCTTGATTAAAATATAATCAGTATTGAAGGTAGAAACAGCAAAAATACTGATTGACTCCTCGGCTAGAAGGGAAGAGATTTTTGCAATAATGCCAATCAAGCTAAAATCCAGCACACCAATTATTTTCATCGCTTTCCATCCATCTTCTCTGTTTAGCGTTTCAGCTGGAACGTTTGCAGTTGGTAACACCAAAGAAAGTTCTTCTGACGTATGGGCAAAAAAAAGAGGAACAATCTTCAGTATCGAAGGATCAATACTCTTTACTTGGATGACAGAAAAAGAGGGAGCCAGTAAGGTTAGTTTCATCTAATCACGTCCTTCGTTTGATGCTTTCATCATATCAAATGGGAAGAACTAAGGGAATAAGCTGTTAAACATTTTCAATTATCAAACCAATTAGCAAAGAGAACGATAGTCTATACCTTGATAGGAGCTCAACCTATCGTTCTGGTATTAAACTTTTCTTCGAGTCTTTAAATCACCAATCTGGAGTTCCAGTTTTTCGAGGGAGCTACCTAAGTCTGTGAGAAAAACATGGAATAATAAGGAGCAGGCATGATAATCTCGGATGATTTTCTGCTTATTCACGGGTCTTTTTTTGTCACTGAAAAATTTTTCTAATACACCGAGTGGTTCTTGCCAAGATTTCAATTGCTCCAAAGTATCTCCTAAACCATATATGTCCTGGTAGCTAATTTCTTTTACCGGCTGCTTATTACTCGTCTTAATACCCATCTTTTCTATTTCTTTCAACGTAACGCCTCCATTCTGATTTTATTGATGTTTGTATAGACACCACTTTTAATCCTATTTTACTATATGATGTCTCTAGGAACAACATCTGTTTGCAGAAAAGGTGGGGAACACATGAACAGAAGAATAGAAATAGGCTTAAAAGAGCTTGTAAAAAGCCGAGGAATTTCTCTAAGAGAGTTAGCACGCTTATCGGATATTGAACCTTCGATTATTAATAAGCTGGCAAATGGAAAACGAGAGAAAGTTTACCTTCAACATATTGAAAGAATCGCTAATGCATTAGAAATTGACGATATTTCAGAAATTATCAGACTCACGAAAAAATAACTTTTTGAAAAGTAGGCTAAGGCAAAAAAGAGAACACTTAGAATATCGTAATCACACTGTAGCGACGTGACTATTCTAAGGTTCTCTTTGTTTTTATATCCTATAGAAATCAGAGAAGGCGACACAGAAGGATTTAGGAAGCACGCCAGCGGACGGCATCACTTCTAGCCCACCACTTTTCGGAGTGGCGGGATTTTTTTTGCGTGCTTTTGAAAAAACTATTTAGATTGGTAGTCAAATAGTGTCACATACTGGCACAAGTAAAAAGCCAAAACCCTGTAAAATCAAGGTTTTGGCTCTTAGTGTCACTTACTGACAGTTTAAAATGGAGATGGCGGGAGTCGAACCCGCGTCCAAACATATTGCTACCTAAAAATCTACGCTCATAGTCAACTCATTTGTAGATTCGCTTTACAGCTTGCCGAGTGACAGGCAGTCTGTATCGCTAGTCTGATGATCTCTTTTTTATCTTACAGACGGAAAGATAAAACGTATCCCACTTAGAATAGGACCCTTACTCGAGCACATGGGCGATGCCGAGAGGATCTACGCTAACTGTTTTTAGGCAGCTAAAGCGTAAGAGTTTTCGTTTTTAGCAGTTATATTTAACTGTAACGTTTTAACGTAGACGTAACCTACGAAGCGCAATTCAGGCTCAACTATGCCTGTCGAATCCGTAACATCCCCTTGATAAAAGGGGTATCGCTACCATTCACTAGTATACCATATTTTCGTGCGTGTGCAAAGAATCAGATTAAGTCAAAATGTTTCAGGGCGTGTACGATCCCGCCTTCGGTATTTTTCAAGGTCACGAAGTCTGCCAGCTCTTTTAACTCTTGAATCCCATTTCCCATTGCAATCTTGTGGTCACAAGCTTCTAAAAGGGCGAAATCGTTGCTGCCGTCACCAAAGCCAAAGGTAGGTACATCTTCTAGACCCAATAATTCTACCAAGGTTTTTACGCCAGTCCCTTTAGAAGTCCCGGATTTTACGACATCGATTGAAAAGGGCGTATTACGATAAAAAGTTAGTTCGGGAAAACGCTCATGATAATAAGCATCGTTGCCGACACCTAAAACCAACAACATATTGGTCCGATCAGTTTCATAATGCAGAGGATCGATTTCTGGTAGAGGGCTACGGACGTAGTTATATGCACCAACCATTTCCTCGGTGTGACCAGTCGCCCAATAGCCTTTCTCATTGTAATAACACAGCTCATCGCCATTATCTTTGACGGCTTGGTACATCCGTGCGCAAAGCTCAGGCTCAAGGGTATCGGAAAAAACTTCTTTGCCATCAATGCGGATAAAAGCACCGTTCATGACGATGTTTGAGGTAATACCAGCTGCTTCACGAATAGCGGTAACTTCAGGTTCGGTTCTGCCTGTTGCAATGATCGGCAGTACTTGGTTTTTACGCAACCTCGCCATCGCCTCAGCAATTTCCGAAGTGATTTGCGAGTGTTCATCTAAAAGTGTACCGTCAAGATCAAAAAAAGTTAATGCTTTATAGGTCATGTATCTTACTCCTAAGGTTTATAGTCATAGTCCACTCACAATCTTATCAAAGATTGAAAAAAAGGCAAACCTTTATGAATAATCGGTGAAGTTGTTGGTAGAAGAAAGAAATTCGAGTATACTATAGGAAGAATGGAGTGAAACGATGATTTTTTTAGTAATTGGCAGCATTTTTTTCTTGATTGGTCTCACTTTTTTTCTTTTTCCATCAAAAAAAATGAACCTTATTTATGGATACCGTTCCTATCTAGCAAAACAAAATGAACGCAATTGGCGACAGGCCCAAAAACTATCTGCCCGATTTTTTCTGCTTTTTGGCGGAATCATGGCGCTCATTGGGTTTGTCTTGAAATGGCAAGAATGGACCAATTTTTTTCTAGTTGAAATGATCGTGATCCCTTGGTTCATCGTGCCGATCTTTGGCCTGATCGAAGAAAATCTGCAACGATTTGATAAAGAACATAGAGGTGAAGAAAATGAATATATTAATGATTGAAGACAATGAATCTGTTTCTGAAATGATGCAAATGTTTTTCTTGAATGAAGGATGGGAAGCAGTATTTAAATACGATGGCAAAGAAGGACTAGAGGCCTTTGCTGCTGAACCAGACAAGTGGGATATGATCACCCTTGACTTGAATCTTCCTTCCATGGATGGCATGATGGTGGCGCGCGAAATTCGTAAAATCTCTAGTACAGTTCCTATTATTATGTTGACGGCCCGTGATTCAGAAAGCGACCAAGTCATCGGGTTAGAGATGGGGGCGGACGACTATGTGACGAAACCCTTTAGTCCATTGACCTTGATTGCACGGATCAAGGCATTACACCGCCGCAGTGAATTGGTTGAAAAAACAACACCTGAAGCTTCCGATGCCACCTTTGATATCGTCACCGATCATTTCAAAATGAACACAAAAACAAGGGAAGCCTATTTAAATGGCAAACCCATCGATGGGTTGACGCCGAAAGAATTTGATTTGCTTTATACGTTAGCGAAAAAACCGCGACAAGTGTTTTCGAGAGAACAGCTGTTAGAACTGGTTTGGGATTACCAATACTTTGGCGATGAACGGACCGTTGATGCACACATCAAAAAACTAAGACAAAAAATTGAAAAAGTGGGGCCACAGATCATTCAAACCGTCTGGGGCGTTGGGTACAAATTTGATGATGCGGGTGCTGCTTAATGCGCTACCTGTATCAACAGCTGATTGCATTTTTCGTGGTGATCTTCGTGATCTTGATGACGATTGGTATTGCGTTTACTCAAATGACACGCCAAACGTTACAAGAACGGAATTATGAGCAGTTAATGGGGTATGCTTCGTCGGTCGCGACGATTTCGCAAATCAGTGATTCAGAATATTTACAGCAAAATATGACCCGGGATGGCTATCTACAGTATTCCTTGCGTTTGGCTGAGAATATTTTGAGCAACCAAGATATCTCCTTTGCTTTCTTTAAAAGTCCTGATGACATTATTTATCCACTAGATACCGCTCATGCTGTTGATTTTCCGATCTCTGAAAAAGACTGGCAATCCTTAGAAAATGGGGCGCGTCTACAACTGACTTCCGCCACAAATTTATACGGGGAAAAAGAACTGACTTCCTATGTGTTGATACCTTTTTCTGTCAATCGCACGGATTTTTACGGTGTAATGGTGGTTTCGCAATCGGCAAGCAGTATTTTGAATCTTGTCAGTGCTTTTAATCAAAACTTGTTTAAAGTTTGTTTGATCTCGATCGTTGTCTCATTATTGATCAGTTACCTTTTCGCTACGTTCCAAGTAAGACGGATCAATCGAATGAAACGAGCAACCAAAGAAATTACTAATGGCAATTTTGATATTTTCTTGCCGGTGCATAATCGGGATGAATTTGATGAATTAGCCGAAGATTTTAATTTAATGACGAAATCCTTAAAAGAATCCCAAGAAGAAATTGAACGGCAAGAAGAACGTCGTCGGCAATTTATGGCGGATGCTTCTCATGAGATGCGTACCCCGTTGACGACCATCAATGGCTTATTGGAGGGCTTAGAGTACAACGCAATTCCTGAGAATCAAAAAGACAATGCGATCCGCTTGATGAAAAATGAAACCAATCGCTTGATTCGATTAGTCAACGAAAACCTTGACTACGAAAAAATCAGGACCAATCAAATCTCGATGGTCATCAAAAAATTTGATGCGACGCAAACCATCAAAAATCTGTTGACGCAACTGGAGAGCAAGGCAGAAATTGCCAAAGATGTGCTGATTTTAGAAACAACCGAGCCAATCGATGTCTACGCGGATTATGATCGTTTCGTCCAGATCATGGTCAATATTTTACAAAATGCGATCCAGTTTACGGAAGATGGAGAAATTCGGGTCCGAATAGAAAAAGGCTATTTAGAAACGATTATCGAAATCAGTGATACGGGGATCGGTATGTCTGAAGAACAAGTCAAAAATATTTGGGATCGTTACTACAAAGTCGATCCGTCCCGTAAAAACCGTCAATTTGGCGAATCAGGTCTAGGCTTATCAATCGTTGAACAGCTCGTACGCCTGCACAAAGGAAAGATCAGTGTAGAAAGTGAACTTGGCAAAGGCACGACCTTTAAAATCTCTTTTCCAGATATCGACTTAAATGAAGAATAAGGAATCGACCGGCAGCAATTCGCTTAGCCGGTCGATTTTTTTGCGGTTCATTGGCAGCAGCCCAAACAAAAAGACTTGCTTTTGCAAGCAAGCCTTTTTGTGGCTCTATAATTTATGGGACTGATGAATCAGAATTGATTCTTCAGTCCCATTTTCATTTTAGGTATTAAAAAACATATCGTTCTCTAGTATGATTAAATCACCACAAAATAAACAACTGAGAGGACGATATGCTATATGAATGATTCTATCAAAAAAATGCTGAGAATAATAGAGAAAGATTTGATGATTATAGAGGTCTCTTACGAGACCCTTCAGAAGAAAAAGACGTTGGTCGTCGATGCTGTTCTCTCGCCTACTCCTCGTGCTTGTAGAAGTTGTGGTTCTACTGTGGTAGATGGAAACGGGAAAGCAATTATAGTGAAAAATGGGAAGAAGGAAACGATTGTCCGTTTTGAACAATACAATCATATGCCTTTGGTTATGCGCCTAAAAAAGCAGCGCTATACCTGTAAAAACTGCCGAACCCATTGGACTGCTCAAAGTTATTTTGTCCAACCCAGACATTCAATCGCAAATCATGTTAGATATAAAATTGCTTCTTTACTGACTGAAAAAGTATCTTTATCTTTTATTGCGAAAAGCTGTCAGGTATCTTTGACCACCGTTATTCGTACATTGAAAGAGTTTAAAAGCTATTTACCAAAGCAATCTAAGAAGATTCTCCCCAGAGTATTGATGGTTGATGAATTTCGTTCGCATGCTTCCATAGAAGATAAAATGAGCTTTATTTGCGCAGATGGCGAAACAGGAAAATTAATAGATGTTTTGCCTACGCGTAAATTACCTCGATTAACAAGCTATTTCTTAGGTTGTACCAATCCAGAAGAAGTAGAATTCTTGGTGACAGACATGAACGCCGCCTACTTCCAGCTCACCAAACGTGTTCTGCCAAATGCGAAAGTAGTGATTGATCGGTTTCATATTGTCAAACACATGAATCAAGCGTTCAATGAGTTGCGTATCCGTGAAATGAATGAACTTCGTAAAGCGGGACAGAAAAGCCAGGCAGAAAAACTGAAAAAGAACTGGCGCTTTTTGCTAAAAAATCGTGCAAACATCAACCATTATGAATACAAAACATGGAAAAGTTTCCGAGCACCAAAATACCCATTTCTTACTGAAGCAATGATGATTGATCGATTGCTTGAGTTTTCTACGCCCCTGAAGGAGGCGTACCCCTTTTTTCATGAATTAGTTGAAGCCTTTCGAGACAAAGACCCTGACTTATTTTTCTGCATATTGGCAGAACTTCCCGAAACGTTAGATGACGGCTTTCGGGAGAAGCTTCAAAACCTTCTGACTTATGAAGAAGGCATCACCAACGCAATGATCTATCCTTATTCCAATGGAAAAATAGAAGCGAAGAATACCCACATAAAGACAATGAAACGAGTATCCTACGGATTTAAATCATTCGAGAACATGAGAATTAGAATCTTTTTGATCAATCAATTAATCAATGTAAGATAACAAAAAATCTGAGCCAGAATGTGGTTCATTCTGACCCAGATTTGATTTTGCACAACTCATCAGTCCTTATTGACAAAGAGCCCTTTTTGTATGAGGGCTATGTAAACTATAGATAAGTGGTATAGGGCGTATGGGCAAAGCATTCGTCTTCATGGATCAAATAGATGGCAACAGCAAATTGTTCGGCGATTTCTTGGCACAAAGGTAGCAGGATTTGGACCTCTTCTGTTGTTAACGTGCTCAAGACATTTTCGATTAAAAGGGTTTCTCTTTCTGAAAGTAACGCTAAGAGCAGCTGAATTTTGATCTCCTCAAAGGGGCCTAATTCTGTCCGCTCTTTTTTCAAAGCCGATAAGGGAAGCTGAACATAAGGCAGAACACCCTCTAAATCGCCCCCTTTTTTATTTGCAAGAGATACATTGTCCATGACGGATAAAAAGGGAACGGAAGGCCATTGAGCACGAATCAAGATGGCTTTTTTTTGTGAAAGCAGCAAACTTAATTCAGAAGTTTTTGTTTCATTGTCTTTCGAAACATAATAGAAACCAATTGGTTTCGTTAGCTGAGTTGGTTTTTCCATTGTTTTTTCCTCCAATACAGACTATGTCCGCTGGCAATCAAACCAGTAAAACTGGTAACAGCGGCAAGTAAGACGACAAGTGTGTGGCGTGTGCTTTCAAATAAAATAGCAAGCCAAGTGGTGCTGTTCAAATCGACATTTTGGACCAGAATTTGACTATTCTGCGGAATCGTAATGGCGAATTCTTGTCCAGGAAGACTTTGTACAGCCTCCCAAAAGTTATCAGAAACACGCTCTCGATCAAGGGCAATGATATGCCCACTGAGTAATTCCCGCTGGAAATAAGGCTGGAAGAGTAGCAATAAGACAAAGGCGATCACAGCGGCTGCTAAGAGCGGCAAGAGCATTTCAATGATCTGCATCGCTACCCATTGTCTGGTGGTGGCGCCACTTGCTAACCAAGCTGTGTATTCCGAGCGTTTATATAATTGATAGTAAACTTGAAAGCCAATAAAGACCAGTGTAAAGGCACTAAAAATCAAATAGAACAGTTGATGATAGATTGTCGTGACTGGTTGGATCTCTTCGGCTACTTTCGTTTGCAGATCTTCTGTCGCCAAGAGATCTCTTGTTTGAGCGATCACTTGATCCATCGAATAGATCAAGGCAAACGTCACGATCAAGCCAATCACGGCAAAGAAGGATACAAGCGTATAAAGCACCATGGCTTTTTTATGATAAAAAATGCTGGCAATCGCAAAATGTATAGTTTTCATCTAAGTCACCTCATCCTAGTACATAGTATAAAAGGGGAGTTTGAATAAAGTATGAAGTTCTTGTAGTAAAATATCGAAGCTAAAAAAGTGGCAAGAAAGTTCGACTTTTTCCTATCAAATAGTGCAAAAAAATCCAGCAAGGCAGGTGCCTTACTGGATTGATTATTGGTTGTTCTTACTTTACTCGCCGCTATCTTGTTCCGTCATCTGCTGGTATTCTTGGAAGGTTTTTGTTTGATACAGATCGACGGTCGATTGATTGCCATTTTGAGAAAAGGCACTAGTTGAATCACTGCCTAGATTCTTTTCAATGTCCATCATTTGCTGAAGGGCGTCTTTGTAGTTATAGGTCGAAGGATCAACTTCTTCTAGACCGCTTTTCGCGTAGAATCGTAAAAGGTCACCATTATTGATCTGATCAGAAACCGAAAGTTGCTTGTCGACTTTGGCTTTCCATTCATCGACTTTGGCTTGCAATTCATCGGATGGATCGTTGATCGGCATGCCGGTACGATTGTCATACAATGTACTGCTGTAGTAGGTGTAGTCTGGTGTCACAAAGTCGCCATCGCGGAAAGCAACCAGTTGTTCGTTTTGATCAGAGAATAAATCTTGTCCTAATTGGATATAGTTTGATGTATCCACACCCAGTAAGTGCAATAGGGTTGGCAAGGCATCGACTTGGCCACCATACGTATGATTGATGCCGCCGTTTGATTGTCCTGGAATATGAATCATATAAGGCACACGTTGTAACGAGGCATTGTCAAAGTTTGTCCATGTAGAACTTGTTTTTCCAAGCAATTCTGCTAAGTTACGGTTACGAGAATTGGAAATTCCGTAATGGTCACCATATAAAACGATGACTGAGTTTTCGTATAAGCCACTTTCTTTCAAGTAATTGAAGAACTCTTCCACGGCTTTATCCAAATAATTCGCGGTTGCGAAATAGCCATTGATCGTTTGATCAGAAGTGTTCGCTAGCGGGAAGCCGCCTTCTTCATTGGTAAATTCAGAATATGGGTAGTGGTTAGAAACCGCAATGAATTTTGAATAGAACGGTTGTTGCAGACGTTCTAAGTATTGTACGGATTGTTCAAAGAACGGTTTGTCATGTAGACCGTATTGGAATGAATTTTCATCATTGACATCATAATACGATGCGTCGAAGAAATAATCATAGCCAAACCGTTTGTAGGTTTCATTTCGGTTCCAGAAGGTACCGGTATTTCCGTGGAAAACAGCACTGGTATAGCCTTGCGTTTGACCTAAAATATCTGGAGCTGCCTCAAAGGTATTTTTCCCACCCAGTTGAGTGAATAACGCTCCTTGATTCAATCCAAACAGGGAATTTTCGAATAATGTTTCGGCATCACTGGTCTTCCCAGCTTTTACTTGGTGGAAGAAATTATCAAAACTAAAGGTACTATCGCTATGGTATAAACTATTGATAAACGGCATGACTTCATGTTCCACGCCATCTTCATCTTTCAATTTATAATCGATCAAGAATTGCTGAACACTTTCTAAGTGAATATAAATGACATTCTTGCCTTTTGCGATACCGAACAGATCATCATTTGGTTCTGCGTAATGTTCTTTAACATAGCTCTCTACTTCGTTCATGTCGTTGGGACTCGCTTCGGCACGTACTTGCGAAGCTTGATAAGTTTGTACCCCATCATAAACCGTAAAGGCGTTGATCCCAAGGTATTTGACTAAATAGTCACGAGAAAACGTTCGAGTAAGCAGTTCAGGACGATCCGCTTCTGCTAAGAAAAGATTGGCAGAAAAGACCATGACAGCTAAGGTTGAGATCGCAAAAGCCATCCGTGCCCGCACAGGACGAGTGTCCATTTTGATTTTTTTCATTGAAAAGGCTGCAATCAGCACGATAAAGTCAATGAAGTACAACACATCGTAGGGACGGAACAAGCGAATTGCGCTTTCTCCTAGACCACTTGCTACTTTTCCTACACCGAGCATCGTGTTGATGGTGATAAAGTCAGTGAATTCTCGATAGTACGAAACATTAGAGAACAACAGCAGAGTCATCAAGAAATAGATCACAAGCATCGTGATATAAGCTGCTTTGGTTCTTCTTACGTACAATGCTATCGACAGCAACAACAAAGTCGTTGCGATCGGATTGATGAATAAGATGAAGTACTGAATGCTGCTTTCAATACCTAGGTGGAAGTCCACCATATAGGCAAAGATATTTTTTAGCCAAAATAATAGGGCTAATAGGAAAAAAAAGCCCATTCTTGTATTCACAAAGGTGGATACTTTATTTTTTTTCAAAGGAATCGTCCTCTCTTTTTCCAGTATAACCGGTAAATTACGATTTTACATCACAGTACATTTTACTAGGCTGTGAAAGACGTGTCAAATGAATTCCTTGTCATGACGCGGAATTAAGTATTTCTTTACTTTCAAGGATACAGACAATACTGTCGCTTTTTGCTATACTAAAAAGGAGAATGAATGGAGCAGATGAACATGAAAATAAAACTAACGAAGCAAGGATCAGCGAAGCTTCGCAAAAAGAATCCGTTGATCCAACGAGAAGATCTTCAACAAGCAATCGAGACGAAGGAGTGGGTCACCTTTATTGATCAGGCCAACCATTTCTTAGGTGTCGGCTATCTTGGGGAACAAAATAAAGGGATCGGATGGGTCGTATCCTTTGAAGAAACAGTGATCGACCAAGCATTCTTTGCGCAACGCTTTGCGAAAGCAAAAGGCAAGCGTAGTGCGTATTATCAAGATGACCTGACAGATGCCTTTCGTCTGTTTAATGGCGAGGGGGATCAATTGGGGGGACTTACCGTAGATTTGTATGGCGAGTATGTCGTTTTTTCTTGGTACAATGCCACCCTTTATCAACATAAAAAAGCGATCGTAGCCGCTTTTCGTCAAATCTTTCCCGAAATCAAAGGGGCTTATGAAAAAATTCGCTTTGCGTCTGAACTGCCTGAATCAGCATGGGTCTATGGGGAAACGGCGCCTGAACCCTTACTTGTGAAAGAAAATGGTGTCACGTATGCGACATATTTGAACGAAGGACTAATGACGGGCATCTTTTTGGATCAAAAAGAAGTGCGTGGGCAACTTGTTGATGGTCTGCCAGCTGGCAAGTCGGTTTTAAATATGTTCAGTTATACAGGGGCGTTTTCTGTCGCTGCTGCTGTCGGTGGCGCTGCTCAAACAACGAGCGTCGATTTGGCAAAACGCAGTCTAGAAAAGACCCGCGAGCAATTTGCAGTCAACGGCATTGATCCAGATACCCAACGTATCCATGTCATGGATGTTTTCAATTACTTCAATTATGCCAGCAAAAAAGGCTTGCGCTTTGATGTGATCGTCTTAGATCCGCCGAGTTTTGCCCGCAATAAGAAAAAAGTCTTCTCGGTTGCAAAAAACTATGGCGATTTAGTCACAGATAGCTTGGGGATTTTAGCGCCAGATGGTTTATTGATCGCCTCAACGAATGCAGCCAATCTTTCACCGAGGAAGTTTCAAGAAATGATTGAAGCATCGTTAGAGAAAGCACATGTTACTTATGAATGTATTCAAAGTTATCGTCTACCAGCTGATTTTGCGGTAGACAAGCACTTTCCAGAAGGAAATTATCTGAAAGTATTCTTTTATCAAATGAAAAAGGAGTGAAGGAGATGAGCCGATCAAAACCAGTAACGTTAGACGGGAAAACACCGTTGATTTGTGTGCCATTGATTGGGAAAACCAATGAAGAGATCTTGAAACAAGCCATTGCTGCTGAGGAATCAGAGGCACAGATCGTCGAATGGCGTGTTGATCATTACAAACATGTCGAAGACCAGCAAGCGGTCTTAGATGCGTTATCTCATATTCGCACGACATTAAAGCACAAAGAGCTGCTCTTTACTTTTCGAACCTTGGAAGAAGGGGGCGAGCGGGCGTTCACATTGACCCAGTACAAAGAATTGTGTTTAGCTGCTGCTGATTCAGGCTTGATCGATTGGATCGATGTCGAATTAGAGAAAGCTGAATTTTTAGGTCGCGGCTTTATTCAAGAAATCAAAAAGGCACAGGTAAAGCTGATATTGAGCAATCATGATTTTGAAAAAACGCCAGAAGATGCTGTGTTGATTTTAAAGATCGGTGTAATGAATCAATTTGGCGCCGATGTTGGCAAGCTAGCCATGATGCCCAAGCAAGTCCAAGATGTTTTGCGTTTGATGGGGATCATTACTAAAGCGCGTGGCTTCAACCAACTACCGTTGGCGATCATGTCGATGGGGGAGCTGGGGAAAATCAGCCGTGTTAGCGGGGCATTGACTGGTTCGGTCTTTACTTTTGCTTCGTTGCAAGGGGCATCAGCACCTGGACAAATACCGATCGAACGAATGACCAACTACTTACAAGAATTTTCACTCAATGAGTAAGACCAGCCAAGGCCTTCTCTTAAAAGAAACCAAAACAAAAGAGGGATAAAATGGCGAAGAAGAAACAAAAAACCAATGCGATCCGTCAAGTAGAACAACAGAAAATCGCTTATAACGAATACACTTATGAGTGGTCGGAAGACCATCTCGATGCGCAATCCGTCGCTGTGCAACTAGCACGCCCGCAAGCCATCTACAAAACGCTGGTGGCACTGGGCAACAAAACAGGTCCGCTAGTGGCTGTGATTCCTGGAAACAGAGAAGTGGATCTGAAAAAGTTAGCCAAAGTCAGTGGAAACAAAAAAGTAGAGATGCTGCATCTGAGAGATTTAGAAGAAACGACTGGCTATATTCGCGGCGGCTGTTCGCCGATCGGGATGAAAAAGCTCTTTCCTACTTATATTGATCGTGGGGCGCAGACACTGGAAGAAATCGTGGTTTCTGCAGGAAAGCGCGGGTTGCAGATGGGGCTTGCCCCACAAGCGTTGCAACAATTGACTAGGGCGATCTTTGCCGATTTGTTGGCACCTGAACACGAATAAAAAATCCCCGTGAACCATCTTGAAATGCCGTTCACGGGGATTATTTTGTACTATTTTATTCCATTACTTCAATATCGAAAACCTCAATATTTTCTAAACCACCATAAAAGTCAAACCATGGAGTGGCATATTGTTTTAGAATGGCGTTTAATTCTTCAACATTTTCTTTCCCTTGGGTGTCCAGCCATTCCAGTAATGCTTTGGCGCCTTGCTTCCCATAGATTTCCACACTATCGCGCCAAGTTGCTCGCCCACCTAAGATTCCTGAGAATTTGGCACCGTGTTGACCAGCAAAGGTCAATTCATCGCGAAAGACATTCGCTGGAACTCCCGCACTCAAATAGATAAATGGCCGAGTCGCGGCGTCACTGGCTTCTTTGAAGTAATTGGCTGCTTCTTCTTGCGTATAGACGGCCTCTAAGCCTTCTTTTTGGAAGCCTTCCACTAAGTCGAACTGAACCGGTACTTCGACTTTCAAAATATCGATATGGTAGTGATCTTTCGTCAATTCCTGAATGGTTCGGATGACCTTGCTCGGTTTGATCTTGGCAAAAGCAGGTGATTTGTCATCTGTGATCTCATCATCATAGACGATCGGTTCCACAAATAAGGGAATATCGGCCGCCTGTGCCTCCGTACCTAAACGCTCCAAAAACGCATGTTTGGTATCTAAAATCTCTTGGGGTTCATCTGGATTATAATAAACCAAGACTTTTGCAGCATCCGCACCTTTTTTCACCAAGCGCTGCAACGATTCATTGGGTAAAATCTCTGGCAAACGACCCGGCGTGTTGACATCATAGCCTGTTTTTTCATAGGAAAGGATCAAGCCAGCATTGGGATTCTTTGCTTCGATCCCTAAGAAGCCATATTCCTCATCTAACAGAATACTGCTGACATATTTGGTCAGTTCTTGGGAAACCAACTGTTTGAATTCATAAATGTGTTCCATCGTAAAGTCATCCGGTCCAGTTGCCGCCTTCATCATTTTTTTCATGGAACCACGTTGGTCGATCGCTAGTGCGGCAATCACACCGTCCTCATTTGAAAGTTTTTGCATTCGTTCAAATTTACCTCTTGAAATTCGTTTCATAAAAAAAACCTCCCTCGATCTTGCTATCTTTAGTCTACGCCTACTTTGAGAAAAACCCAACTAATAAGCAAAAAGAGAGGAGACCCAGGTGTTGGCAGCAACGGCAAGGATATTGCTGCCAACACCTGGGTCGTCGATCAATAACTGAAATAACTAGCTGTTTCTGCTGCGTTTTTTCCAGAAACATGACCCGTGCAAAACGCAGCGGTGATGTTGAAACCACCTGTATAACCATTGATATCCAGCAATTCACCGGCAAAATACAAGCCATTGATTTTCTTGCTTTCCATGGTCTTAGGATTGATTTCTTTCAGATGGACCCCGCCGCCCGTCACGAAGGACTTTTCTAATGGGAACGTGCGGACAATGGTGATTGAAAAGCCTTTGATCAAGGAAGCGAGCGCCGTCAACTGTTCCGGTGAGGCTTTTTCAGCAACCAGCTCATGCAAGTCTAGCTGCTGCAAAAAGAAGGTCATCAAGCGCTCAGGCAAAAAGCCAGCTAAAGCATTCGGCAATTGTTTCTTCGAAGCCGCAGACTGAATTAATTCTTGGGTCAAGGCTTCCTGGGCTTTCGTCGGCAGACAATCCAGAACAACCGTCACTGGTTGCTGCTTTTTCAATTCTTGGTTCACAAAAGAGGAACAGCGCAAAGCAGCTGGACCAGATAACCCAAAGTGGGTAAACAAAAGATCCATGGTATGGGCGACGATGGGCTTTCCTTTTTGATCCAAGACGCTCAAGGTGATGTCTTGTAAGGAAATGCCCTGCAAGGTCCGTTCTTGAATAAAAGATTCTTCTGAAACAAGCGGCGATTCGGTTGGATAAAGCGGCGTAATGGTATGCCCGACTTTTTTCGCCATCTTATAGCCGTCCCCCGTCGCGCCCGTGGAAGGATAGGTGCGGCCACCCGTCGTCAAAATCACGCTTGGGGCAGAGAACTCATCGGTTTCGGTTCGTACGCCGCGTATTTGGCTGCCATCATGGATCAGCTTGGTTACGACCGTATTCGTCAACAGGGTGACGTGATGATCGTTGATTGCTTGAAGCAGCGCTTCGACGATGGTTTTTGATTTGTTCGTCACAGGGAACATCCGTCCGTGGTCTTCTTCTTTTAAGACGACACCTAAGTCTGCGAAAAACGCCATTACATCATAGTTATTGAATTGGGAAAACGTACTATACAAAAACTTGCCGTTTCCTGGAATATGAGCAACTAAATCATCTACCGGCCGATTATTAGTTACATTGCAACGTCCGCCGCCAGTCATCAATAGTTTCTTGCCGATTTTTTTGTTTTTTTCGATTAATAAGACCCTAGCACCTTGTTTGGCAGCGGTGATCGCAGCCATCATACCGCTCGTACCTGCACCAACAACGATGACATCATAGGTTTTTTCCATTCTTCTCACCTCTTTGGGATTGTAACACATCGCCTATGACTGCTGAAAGGAGAGGGCGATTTTTTTCGAATGATAAAAAATTCTGACAATTCTAAAAAAAAGCGTGCAATTTCAGAAAATTTCTTTAAAATAGAAAATATCTTAAAGGAGGTAATGCACTATGACCAAAGCTTCAGCTTACGTGAAAGAAATTCAAGCGAAGATTCACGAGAAAGACCAACACCAACCGGAATTTCTTCAAGCAATTGACGAATTTTTGCCTACGATCGTTCCCTTTTTAGAGGAGCATCCAGAATATATTGAATCAAATATCCTTGCACTCTTAACTGAACCAGAACGTTTTATCCAATTCAGAGTCCCGTGGCAAGACGATCAAGGCAACTGGCAAGTAAACCGTGGCTATCGGATTCAATTCAACTCTGCAATGGGGCCTTACAAAGGCGGCTTGCGTTTTCACCCAAGTGTAAACTTGAGTATTTTGAAGTTTTTGGCGTTTGAGCAAATCTTCAAAAACAGCTTGACGGGTCTGCCGATCGGCGGCGGCAAAGGCGGAAGTGACTTTGATCCAAAAGGCAAATCAGATGCCGAAGTGATGCGTTTTTGCCAAAGCTTTATGACGGAGCTGTCAAAACATATCGGACCTGACCTAGATGTTCCTGCTGGCGACATTGGTGTCGGAGGTCGGGAAATCGGCTATTTGTTTGGTGCCTACAAACGATTGAAACAATATGATGCCGGGATTTTAACCGGTAAGCCACTAGACTTCTGGGGCAGTAAAAACCGCACAGAAGCAACGGGTTATGGCGCTGTTTATTTCGTTAAGCATTTATTGACAGACTTAGGTGAAACATTTGAAGGCAAAAAAGCGATCGTTTCTGGAAGCGGCAATGTTGCGATCTATGCAATTGAGAAATTGCAACAATTAGGTGCGATCCCTGTCACATGTTCTGATTCCTCTGGTTTTATTTATGACAAAGACGGCATTGATCTGGCCTTATTAAAAGAGATCAAAGAAGTGAAACGCGAACGGTTGACGGCTTACGCCAAGGAACGGCCAACAGCGGAATATCATGAAGGGGCAACTGTCTGGGATTTTGATACTCCAGCGGAATTAGCCTTTCCTTGTGCGACCCAAAACGAAATTGATCTCTCGCAAGCCAAACGTGCAAAAGCCAATGGCGTCCGGGTCGTTTCTGAAGGCGCGAATATGCCTAGCTCATTAGAAGCAGCAGAATATTTTATTGAAGAAGGAATTTTCTACTGCCCAGGAAAAGCAGCCAATGCCGGCGGCGTAGCCGTTTCTGCTTTAGAAATGAGTCAAAACTCCCAACGATTGCAATGGGAAAAAGCCGAAGTCGATGCCAAATTGGATGATATCATGAAGTCGATCTATGAAGCATGCCGTGATACAGCTGAAACCTTCGATCAAAAAAATAATTTTATGTTAGGTGCGAACGTAGCAGGCTTTGAAAAAGTTGCTAAAGCAATGTTTGCTCAAGGACTTGTCTAAAATCACCTGACAGGCTATCTATCAGGAATTACTTGAAAAAAGTTGGAAAAAAACGTAAAGTAGGTAGTGTATGAAAAACTATTTTTTCAAGGAGGACAAATCATGTCACACATCAAGTTTGACTATTCGAAAGTAGCACCATTCGTGAACGAATACGAATTGAGCTACATGCAAAGTCAAGTTACAGCAGCAGACAAACAATTACGCGAAGGAACAGGTGCTGGTAGCGACTTTTTAGGTTGGATCGACCTTCCTAAAAATTATGACAAAGATGAATTTGCGCGTATCAAAAAAGCGGCTGAAAAAATTCAATCTGATTCTGAAGTACTAGTCGTGATCGGGATCGGCGGATCTTATTTAGGAGCGAAAGCAGCGATTGATTTCTTAAATCATTCTTTCTTTAACTTGTTACCAAATGAAGAACGCAAAGCACCACAAATCTTTTTTGCCGGTAATTCGATTTCTTCAACTTACTTAGCAGATTTGATCGAAATCATTGGTGACCGTGACTTCTCTGTGAATGTGATCTCAAAATCAGGAACAACTACTGAGCCAGCGATCGCTTTCCGTGTTTTCAAAGAACGTTTGATTGAAAAATACGGCAAAGAAGAAGCCAACAAACGGATCTACGCAACAACGGATAAAGCGAAAGGTGCAGTAAAAGTTGAAGCAGATGCCGAAAACTGGGAAACCTTCGTCATTCCAGATGACGTCGGCGGCCGTTTCTCTGTATTGACTGCTGTTGGTTTATTGCCAATCGCTGCCAGCGGAGCGGATATCGATGCCTTGATGCAAGGGGCAGCGGATGCTAGCGATGCTTACGCAAGTGACGACCTTGAAAAAAATGAAGCGTATCAATATGCAGCAATGCGTAACATCCTTTATCGCAAAGGCAAAGTAACCGAATTGCTGATCAACTACGAACCAGGCATGCAATACTTCTCAGAATGGTGGAAACAATTATTCGGCGAGTCTGAAGGAAAAGACCAAAAAGGGATCTATCCTTCAAGCGCAAACTTCTCAACAGATTTGCATTCTCTTGGTCAATACATCCAAGAAGGCCGTCGCAATATCTTTGAAACTGTCGTAAAAGTTGAAAAACCACGCAAATCAATTGCGATCCCTACACAAGAAGCAGATCTTGATGGTCTTGGCTACTTAGAAGGAAAAGAAGTTGATTTTGTTAATACGAAAGCTTTTGAAGGAACGTTACTTGCCCATACAGATGGGGATGTACCTAATCTGTTAGTAAAAATTCCTACAATGGATGCGTACACGTTAGGTTACACGATGTACTTCTTTGAGATCGCTGTAGGTATCTCTGGTTACTTAAACGGGGTGAACCCATTTGACCAACCAGGGGTTGAAGCGTACAAGAAAAACATGTTCGCCTTACTTGGCAAACCAGGTTTCGAAGATCTTGCAAAAGAATTGAACGAACGTCTATAATTCGACAAAGAAACGCCTTGTGCCAGTTCTGATTGGCACAAGGCGTTGTTTTATTTTCGCGTTTGTTGTGTTACTCGATAGTTGATCCAATAAATCAGCGGTCTTCTTTTAATCCCCAAAGCAACGCAGCAGACAATAGTCCAAAGATACAGGTTTGAATAATTGGCATTTGACTCATCTCCTTTTGATTTCCTTTAGTATAAAATGCTTTTTAAGAAGTGGCACGAACAAACCAGTGCGTTTCAACGAACGAAACTGTCATTTCTTGGTGACAAATGCGTGATGAATTGAAATAAAACGTTTTCAATTTGATGCTTTTTTGTTATTATATCTTTAAGAAAGAAAACGGTTGAGGTGAGGATATGGAGAATATTACGATTGGTGAAAAATATGTCTGCCAACCTGTCGGGGCGAGCAAGCCTGTGATTGGTGTGGTTGAAAAACTATACGTAAATACGGCGTTGATCGTCGTTTCAAGTTATGAAGAAGAAGATCAAGCACAAGTAGAAGCTTGTAATCGTCGGATGATCGTCAGTTTCAATAAAATTTGTACGCAAACGAACGTTGCCTAACCAACTAGCAAAAAATGCTGCTCAACGGATCACCGTGAGCAGTATTTTTCTTTGTGTGAGATCAGCCAACCCCAATCACGAAATTCAATAGTTTGTCTGAATAAGTCATGTCTTCTTCCGACAAACTCAACTCTTCATTTAAAATCCCCATTTGGTCAGTAATGATCCCGTCTACACCGTAAAAACGCATTCGGCTGATAGTATCCGCATCATTGGGGGTCCAAACGAACACTTCCTTGCCATCGGTCCGGGCAGAAGCGATGAAGTTGCGGTTGATCGTACTGTATTCCATTGTCAGAAAGTCGGCACTGGTCAGTGGCGGCCCTACGACATTGAAAGGCATGATGTATCCCGACGTCAATTCAGGCGCCTTATCTTTTAATTCTTCAACAACTGTATAGGAGAGACTTTGCATAATATGCCCATTTGCAACTAAATCCTCTTGGTATCGGTCTAAGAAGGCATCTACGAGTGCCGCAGTATCTTTTTGTTGGGTTTTGATCTCCACCAGTAATTTTTGGTCCAACTGATTGGCAAGCGCCAAGTACTCGTCAAAAGTTGGAATACGGGCTGTCTGGTTGTTTTCTGAAACCGTCAGTGATTCGGCGTAACTCAAGGGCAATTGCTCGGGTTTTCCTTTGCCGCCTGTCAAAGGCCGGTAAGAAAAATCATGGTAGACAATAAAATGACCATCACTTGTTTGCTGGACGTCCATTTCCACGTAGTCCGGCTGATATTTCTCACTAGTAAATCGTAACGCTTCAAGGGAATTTTGGACCCCTTGTCCGTCGCTTACCCCTCGATGGGAGATCGTTACCGGATGGATCGAAGCAGCTGAGGTCAGATAGTTCATATTATACAGACTAACCCCAACACCAAAAAGTACCGTGACCAAGGTAAACAAGGAACTTTTCAGTCCTAGAAAATGTCGCTGGTTCAATGGTTCTTGGTGGAACCACGAAGGGATCTCTGGTAAAAAGCCTTCATCATCCATGAAATCAACGATGATGTAAAAAATAGCCACGGTCGATAAAATGACATTCAGTAACAAAATAAACTGCAAGAAAGTCATAATAAAAACAGCACTATACAACGCATAGTCCGGTGTAACAACTTCAATCACTGCTTGAAGGGTAATCAGCAGCGTGAAGCCCAGAGTCGTGATCAATAAGATACTACCACCGATAAAGACAAATTGACCAACGATGGCAAAAAAACGGCGTTTTGTTACTTGGAGGCTTTCTTTGATCGCTTTTCGAAAGGGCAGATCACGTAAAATCATTTCCGGTAAGGCAAAGATCACGCGAATCCCCAAGTAAATCAACAAAACATAAACCAAAAGCACTGCCCCAATGATCAAGACACGATTGGCAAAAATAAAGTCCATGATAAAGGCAGGGATTTTGATTTTTGCGAGTAAATCCGAATTAAAACTCAATCCACCGATGGGTAAAATCAGTAAGAAGTAAAAAAGGAAAAATAAAAAGGTCATCGGCCGTAATTTGCGCAATTGCAAAATAGTCATTCGTAACAATTGCCGCAAGCTGATGGGCTGCTTCTTTTTGATAAAATAGACACTCAGCAGCAAGAAAGTAAATTCAAAAAAGACGGCTAATAAGATCAAAAGCAAAATCAGGGTTAATGAGAGCAACACAATAGGGTGATCTGTAAAGATACTACCGATATTATCGAAAGAAAGGTAGGGCAATCCGCCGCGCTTTAAGACGAACTTGGTGGAAGCCGATAATATCGGGATCACTAAGAACAACAAGGCACCGTGCATCAATAAAACATCACGGAAGTAGGCATTGCTGTCTTTCAAAAAATCCCACGTGTTGACTAAGCTGTTTTTTAAATAATTCATGGTCGTCATCCTAACAAAGTAAGTATTGTGGTTAATTTATTCTAGAAAGGCGGTAAAAAAGAGCCGAACAGTTTTAGAAGCACATTTGCCACAGGCATAGTTCCCTGTTTGAAAAGCAGCTTCTTTACGTTCGGCTCGCTGAATTGATCGTTTTTCTTACATATGATTCTTATCCGCCTAACAAACCAGTTAAGAATGTTCCACCGTAAATCAATGCCATACTGTACAAGAAAATTGAAGCAGGTTTTGCCAACAAAATAATCAACGTAAATTTCTTCACCGTCATGTTGGTCAAGCCAGCCATTAGACAAAGGGCATCATCAGGGGCAACCGGTAGAAAGATTGCAAGGGCGAAAAGTTTTTCAAATCGGCTTTGGTTGTCTAACCAGCCGATATATTTATCGTAAGTTTTGTCACTGATCATACTTAAAATGAATGGTTTACCGTATCGTCGGCCAAGCAGGAAAATAATGACAGAACCAATACTGATTCCTACATAGTTATAAACGAATCCTAGATAAGGACCGAAAATCAAGACACCTGCAGCGCTGGAGACACCACCGGGAATAATCGGGATTACTACTTGCAAGATCTGCAATAGGATAAAGACGATTGGTCCTAAGATAACGGAATTTCCAACTAGACCTCGCAGTGCATTAATATCTTTAAAAACACCTAGATTGATAAAATAGATGGTTAACGCGATCGATAAACCTAAGCCAATAATAGAAATCGTATTAATGATACGACGAGAAGTTGCTATGCTCACAGGACTTCATCTCCTTTATGTTTCATAATCTCACTATACGGGGTGGGACCAGAAAAATCCAGTAAAACAAATGACAAACGTCAAACAGTTTTGTAAGGTATGCCTTTATTATAAAAGAAGTCCGAAAAGAAAACATTGTACTAAAGTCTGAAATAAGAAAAATTTATAGTTTCTGCGCGCCAATAGTTTTAGGAGATTTTTTTATCCGGGTGACGTTTTTTTGTGCGTTTCACTTGCCAGCGATTGACGATCTTTTCAACCACACTCGTCATCATGAACCCGCCGGCAATCGCCCCAGCGGTGATGACAACGATCATCAGATTTTCAAAACCGACAAAGTTGTCGCCCAAAGCGAATTCTCGAACGGCTTTGTAGGCAGGCCCACCCGGTACGAGGGGAACGAGGCTAGGAATGTTAAAAATGATCATGGGCATTTTTTTTCTGCGGGAAAAAAAGATGCTGACGCAACCGACGGCAAATGCGGCTAAGAAGTTGGCACTGCCTAGACCGTAGCCAATCGTTTGCAATGACCAATAGATCATCCAGCCAACCGTTCCAGCAATGCCTGTGGCAACTAAGGCTCTTTTAGGAATATTGGTCAAGATGCCGAAGGTTACAGTGCTTAAGAAGCTGAAGGAAAGGTGAATAAAAATCGTCATGAGATCCCTCCAAATAAGGTGAAGACCGTGGCGATGCCTACACCGATCGCGGCAGCAGTAAAGATGGCCTCTGTTCCCCGAGCTGTGCCACTAATGAGATGGCCCGCCAAGATATCCCGAAAGGAATTGGTGATTGCTACACCAGGAACTAAGGGCATGACGGCACCGATAATCAAATTATCGACGTTTTGTGCGATATGAAGAGAGACCGCTAAGACAGACAAAGTACCGATCAGTAAGGAGGCACAAAACATATCCAAAAAGCGAATGTCGATCAGTTTCTTGACCCAATACGCACACAAAAAGCCAAGGCAGCCAATGACGAAGGTCGCTAGAAAGTCAAACCAAGCACCGCCAAAAATAATCATTAAGGTACTGCTGACCACGCCAGCACTAAGAACCTGTAGCCAGTAAGGAAAACTTGGTGTTGTCTGATTGACCTTTTTTAATGCCTCATGCAGTTCCGCTAAGGAAAGTTTCTTTTCCGCATAGGCGCGAGAGAGCCCATTGACGGCAACAATTTTTTCGAGATTGATGACTCGATCATGAACATTTTCTACTTGTGCATAGTGGCTACTGCGTAAGCCCATAAAAAGTCCAGTTGCTGTTACATAACTAATACTCCCTTGCTCTCCAGCGTTTGCCGCAATTCGATTCATCGTATCTTCCACGCGATACACTTCCGAGCCGTTTTCCATCATGATTTTCCCTGCTAATAAGCAGGTCTCCAATAATAGCTCTTTTGATTCAGCCATTTCCAAACCCCTTTTTCAATCGAATTTGCGTGCTACACTCCTAGTGTACAATTTCAGCGAGTTTTCAACAAGAAAGAAAAGTAGATTTGAAAAATAACTAGAACGCCATCCGTTGGATTTTTTGTGATAAATGAAAAAAGCAGAACATTTCCTATTACTAAACATTCGTTTTTAGTGAACAAAGTGAATAGAAATAAGATAACGGAAGGAGTGTTTTATTTTTAAAAAATGAATATCTCGGTTACAATTAAATAAATATAAAAAGGGGGATTTATTGATGCGAAGGAAGGTCTATACAAGAGAACACATTTTGAAGGCCGCTTATGAACTGATCAATAGAGAAGGTTTTGGCAACTTTACGGCCCGGAATATCGCTAAGCACATGGGAATTTCTACTCAACCAATTTATCTTGAGTTCGAAAATATGCAGGACTTAAAAAATACCTTGGTGGAGGCTGTTTTCAAAGATTTATCGGAAAATGTTTTTCCAGTCGTTCGAACAGGAGACAAACTTGTTGATTTAGGCCTGAATTATATACGCTTCGCGCAAGAGCAGCACAATCTCTACATCGCCCTTTTTATCGACGACTACGGCGGTGGGAAATTGATGCATGATTTTTCATCCACCTATTTCAAATCCTTGATCAAATCAGAAGAAAAATATGCAGATCTATCCGAAGATGCGATAAATGCACTACATAATGGCGCATGGATCGTTGTGACTGGTTTGGCTTCCTTAATGTCGGCGGGTATCATCACACCCACCGATGATCAGATCATCAAAATCATCAACGAGACGATCGCAGGCGTAATCGAAAAGAAAGAAAACTATATTTTCGATTAAAGAACAAAAAATCTGTATCCATTTCCATTTTGGATGCAGATTTTTCTTGACATTTTTTGTAAAACTAGCGAAAATAACTGTTATGGAGAGTTGGCAGAGTGGTAATGCAGCGGACTCGAAATCCGCCGACCCGGTTCATCCCGGCGCGCAGGTTCAAATCCTGTACTCTCCTTATGAAGAAACCAGAAGAACCCCTGATTATATAAGGAATGCTTATATATCAAGGGTTCTTGTGTTTTTTAATATATAAGAAAGTGGAAGAAAACTAGAGAAAATAAGATTATTTTGCACCGATTTTGCACGAGATTAAGGATTCATGCAAATAGCTCACCCATTGTCGTGCTAACGATTTGAGATTCTTTTTGTTCCATTTCATCAAGAATATGCTGATAAATACCTAATGTCGTTTCAATTTTTTTATGGCCCAAACGTCTGGAAACGTATTTTAGATTAACACCTTGATAGATAAGTATTGATGCATGTGTATGTCGAAGGCCATGAAAGTTTATCGGTTGATCTATTCCAATTTTCTTTTGATGTTTCTTCAACGTTTTGTTTACTGCAGAGTTTGATATTAACTCCATATCGTCATTTAAAAAAACTAGATTTTTCTCATTCTTTAGTATTCTGCCAAAGTAATATTCACGTTGATGTTTCTTTAATTGTTTCAGAAGATCAAGAGTGAAGTCGTCAACAGTAATAAGGCGCATTGATTGGTAATTCTTAGTATTTGAAAAGTCTTGTTTGTATACATAGTCCCATGTCTTCTCAACCCTAACAGTTTTATCTTCAAAATCTATACAGTTCCAAGTCAATCCAAGTATTTCCGCATATCGCATTCCTGTAGCAATACCTAAAAGAATCATATATCTGGATACGTATGTTGGTTTGATACCATCAATTAAAGAATTTGTGAGTTTTTTGGTTTCATTGTAGCTTAGGAATTTATCTCTATCTGATTTATCTGAAACACCACCACGAGATGAAACCTTATAAGTAGGGTCCTTGAAAATAATTCCTTCTTGCAGTGCATCTTGTATCGCTGCTTTCATATAGATGTGAATTTTTGAAACAGTGGAGGTTCGTCGCGTTTTAGCGAATTCATTCAACTTCTGTTGGTATATTTTCCTATTCAAATCTTTAAGTTTTATTCCTTTGAAATTTGCTTCCGCAAATTTTATAGACTTTTCTATATCGGCATCATTTGCTTTAGAAAACTTTCCTTTTCTATAAACTTCATACCATTCTCGAAAATAAACAGAAAACTCCTGGTCAGAATCAGAAATTCTAAATCCTTCAGTTAGTTTCTTTTCAATAGCAGCAGCAGCTAGATGCGCTTCTTTTTTTGTTGCAAATTTTCCTTTTGTTTTTGTTTTATATTTACCATCAGTATCTTTATAAGAGACACGATACTGCCATCCGTTTTCTTTCTTTTGAATACTAGCCATATTGATTCAACTCCTTAGTTTTGCTACAATAGGCATGACTAAATAAGCCTTACGTTTATTTGTGTCCAGCACGTCCTCGACCGCCAAGAAGAGGGACGTGTTTTTCTTATTAATCTAAATTATTAACAGCGTAATCAGCTTCTTCTTGTGTAAACTGACCTCCGTGTTCAGAAACTAATTGATCTCTAATACCTTCAGGAGACATTGACATGCTTTCTTGATAACTTTTCGCTTGTTCCAATGCATTAGCAGTCCAATCAGCTTTAATGTTATCAATAGCGTATTGTGCCTCTTCAGCAGTAAACTGACCGCCATTTTCAGAAATTAGTTGATCATAAATTCCTTGTTTAGACATATGCATTGAATCAGAATAAGATTCAGCTTGTTCCAATGCGTTAGCATTCCAATCAGCTTGGATATTATCAATTGCATACTGCGCAGCATCAGGTTGAAATTGACCACCATACTCGGATACTAGCTGATCATAAATTCCTTGTTTGGACATGTGCATTGTATCTGAATATGATTTCGCTTGATTCAGTGCAGATTTAAATTCGCTAGAAACATTATCTTCTGGCTTAGACTCTTTTTCAACAACAGTAGATGAACTTTCTTCTTTAATTGATGAACTTGTCGATTTATCTGCTACAGAAGAGCTATTTGAAGTTTTTTCGGCAGCAGAATCATTATTACCACCAGATAATCCGTTACCAACTATTGCTATAAAGATAATAGCTAGTACCCAAAACCAAACCCTTTTGTAAAATGGTTTCTTAACCTTGTACATTTTACCATCTTCGCCTCTAACTCTTTTTGCCATTTTTCTTTCCTCATTTCTTTGATATAATATATTTGTACAGTCTCAGAAATGAGCAGATCTTTTGGGAGCGGGAACTTCCAAAAGATTTTTTGTTTATCCAAAAATTTTAATAGGTTCCACGAATATAAACTCATTGTCGAATGTAAATTTATAGTTGCGATGATAATGGTATTTACCGTATTTGTTGAAATAGTGAATGAGGGTATCTTCAAAAAATTCGGGAGTTACATTCAGGTGTTCGCTGCATTCATAAATGTTGTTACATCCATTCAAAGCACAGTCTAAGAGATCATCAAGTGTGATCAGAATTTCAATACCATATCTTCTAGCTTTCCATTCTTCTTTCCAAGCCTCGGGATCTTTATAATTAAGAATATTTCCAATAGTTCTTTTATGGTGACCAAATTCTTCAGCCAAAACAACCTTCTTTTTTCTACTTGATTTATTTTTATCTAAGTATATCCGATTGTTTCTATAAAGACCTGTATATCCAGTGTCCTGTTCTAAAGGTAATTCTATAACTGGAATTTCAGTCGTAACCTTGTTTAAAAGATTTTCAAAATCATCCATCTGCAACCCTACTTATCATCAAATTTTTTATCTGCCTCATCTAAATATAGATTTAGATCTTCAAATTCTTTTTTAGATAACTTCATATTAGGATCGTCAGAGTGAGCTGCGATTGTGAATAATTCTTTCTTCTGTTCTTTGAGTTCATTTTGAGCAAAATCATATACTCTTTTTTGGCGATCCATATTCAACTGGCTGTAAATAGAATCTATTGAAGACTTGCTTTCTTTGTAAGTAGTGTCAATATCACTTTTCATAATCCCAAAATAATCAGCGATTTTTTGAATAACTCCATGAGATGGATTAGAGCGCAAATTCATATAGTCACTCATAGTTGATGGAGAAATCCCAATTTCTTTAGCTAACTGTTTTTGGGTTATATTATTTTTTCTAATAAAACTTTTTATATTTGCTGCAATAATGATATTCCTTTGTTTATCATCCATGTTCTCACCTCTTTATATTTCATATTATACGAAAAAATCGAATCAAAGTAAATATATAAGTACGAAAATTACGAATTTATTTGTTGACAATACGAAAAAATCGTATTATATTTGACTCATCAAATACAGAACTATGAGGAGGAAGTTGGATGAAGACCCTAAAAGAGTTGCGAGTGATGCATAGTTTGACTCAGGAAGAGCTAGCTGAACTTTTTGATGTTACTTCAAGAACTATTCAAAATATGGAAAAAGACTCTTCAAAAATAAAAGATAGTTTGCTTAGGAAATATATTGATGCTTTCGGTGTCAAGTATGATGAAATTTTTTTAGGTAACGAATACGAAAATTTCGTACATGAGCAAGATAAAAAGAAATCAATCATTTTGACCTTCAAAAGCAAACAAAGAAATTAGGGAGGGAGAAACACTATGTCTCAAACCATTGAAATCAATACACCGATTCAAATCTTAATACCTTCACATTTAAAAGTTGTGGAGATTGAAGAATATGAATCATTAAAGAAAAAAGATTTGATGGGTCAAACATGGACAATGGATGATCTTAAGGAACGGCTGCAAACTACTGACGAAGATTGGATAAAGGAAAAAATTCTTTATCCAAACAGAGAAATACTAGATGTCAGAAACGGCGGTTTTGTTCGTTACTCAAAAGGCAAAGGGAACCCTTGGAAATTCAATGCTTTAGAAATGGCAAAGTATTTGCAAGAAAACTGGGCAAATATCATGTCAGATTGAAAGGAGGGATTTTGTGAATAAGAAATGGTTAGCAACACTCCATAACAATCCATTGTATAAAGCACGTCAATTACAAGGGATTGCTTATGCCAGCTTATTGTTAAACGGTATTTTGTTAGCTATTTGTTTCCTATTAATGATTGGAGGGTAACTAGATGTTTAAAGAAAGAGAAATTATTTTCACTACTAATCGAATGTATGTTAAGCCATACACTCAAAAAATTAAGTCGATTATCTGGAATAAGTTTGAATCGACATGTGAAGTAGAGGATCGTTCATTTGATAGCGATGAGACACCAACGATTGCTTTATATTTCGTTGTTTCTGATGATCAGTTTCAAAAGTTGCAAATGGCCATCCCTAAATTGCTACCGGATTTAGTAAGTAAAGGAGGAATTCAATATGAATAATGACAAGTTAGCCTTAACGTTAGCCGATAAGTTGATGGCAAAAGTCAACAGTTTGCTAGATGCAGAAGTTCGAACAATTACTAACGATTTACAGGATACTCAAAAGGACATTGAAGCAAAACGCACGATCTCAATAAAGGTTGGAATCAAAGTCACTAGTGATCATCGAGGAATTACCATCGATGCAGAATCGAATCACGGATTACCGAAACGAGAATTGGAACCAGTTGTTTATCCAATTGATGTCAATAATTCTGGACAGATAAATTTGTTCGAAGATGAGTGAAAGCTGCAGGTGATGTAAATGTTGTCGAAGGCAATCGAGTATTTGGAAAAAATGCCTGCAATTGTGATGCAGGTTCGTATGAGAAAACGTGGCGAGAATTATGTATACAGTATTGAAGCGAAAACTGAACGAGGTAGAGTAGAAACATTTCAGTTGCGTGGAAGAACGTTGTATCACCATGTTTTTCATCTGGGAAAACCAACCGAAGAAAAGGTTCTTTTCCAGTTTTCAGAACAATAAAAAAAGCCGCCCAAATTGGCGACTTCTGAGAATGGTATAACTTATTCCCTGACAAGATAAGTATACCATCCTCAGACTATTTTTGCAAAAAACGCTGCTATTTCGGCGTTTTATCGTCCTTGTATTAGATACTAACTTAACGGACGTAGAAAATTCTGGGGTGTTTGTCATGAAGAAATCATTTGTTAGAGAACGCAGAGTGGAAGCTGGACCATATAAAGAAATCCGACTTTACAGTAGGACGATCGAGCAGGAACGAAAATGCAGAGAACCCAGAGGTAGGAGAAAAAAAGTAACTGGCTTATCTCAAGCAAGATGGAATCAAGCCCAAAGTAAAAGAAAGGCTGCTTTGTTCCTATATGCAAATTTTGGAGAGAAAGATTACTATGCCACTTTCACTTATTCTGATCAGTTTCTCCCTGAAAAGCCTGCTGATGCAAAGCGTGATCAAGAAAACACTTTGAAAAAACTAAAAAGACTCTATGAGAAAGAAGGGTTCGAACTCAAGTACATGTGGTTTACCTCTTATCAATACGATGAGGAAGTAGGCTATATCACTCGAATCCATCACCATATTGTTTTAAACAATGGACCATCAAGGGATGCAATCGAGAGTGTTTGGTCTAAAGGGCGAGGAAAGAAGAAGCAGCCTCTTGGTCGAAGGCAAGTGCAAAACATTCAATACGATTCAGATGGGATGCAAGGCTTGGTCAATTATTTAACTGGTCAAGAGAAATGGGAAAATCGCCAGTGGAAGAAAGGTCAAAAACGATGGTCCAAGAGTCGAAACCTTAAAGAACCACACGAAACAACGAACGATGATTATTGGTCATTTAGAAAACTAAATAAATTAGGTATGTCCAATGATGATGGAGCAGAGGAAATTCTTAAGAGGTTTCCTCAATACCGGATTTTAGGAGATATATTAAAAATTTACGATGAGGATCGTGGATGGTATTTCAAAATCGAACTGTTCAGAAATGATGATGGATAGAGAAAGAGGTAGAAATGGAAAGTAAACAGACGTATCTGGTCGCCTGCTTTGATAAATCAGATTGTATCGACATGATGCAGGAAGTCTTTTTGATGTTAAACATTGATGATCAAAACAAAGGGAAATTTTCTCCATGTATTAAAACATTGGAAATCAAATCAGAAGCAAAGGAAATCCGGTTTCTTCAAAATCAGCAAATTTGCGATACTGCATCAAACAAGTTAAATGATCATTCAGCATACACAGGAATAGTTAAGAGTGATCGGTATTCACAATTCGTTTGCTTTGAAGATAAAGCACACTATGAGCGCATTTACCGCAGAACACTAGATACATTTGGTCAAAATGACAAAGAAGGATTTATTACTAAACTAATGCAGAAAGTAGGTAGAAACGATGTCTTCAAGAAATTACCAAAATAGAGTCAACAATGATTTAGGCGATATCTTTGAAAAAATGATTGATCAAGGATGTTGGTACTACAGAACAAATGAAATTGCTTTGATTGAAAAAACGCCTGAACCGTTTCGTGTGAAGAAAATAATCGGCGATGGCAGCATGATCGTTTATCCGATCGGAAAAGCTCAACCAGATTATAAAGGAACTCTATGGGATGGACGTGCCATTGTTTTTGAAGCAAAGATGACCACAACGGATCGATTAAAAAAATCAGTGATCACACAAAATCAAGAGGCATTGTTGGATCTCCATCAAAAATTAGGTGCGATGGCAGGAGTTTGTTGCATGATCAAAAAGACCGTTGGGTTTATCCCATGGAGTGATTGGCAGAATATGAAAGCAAAATATGGCCGTCAGTACATTATTGAAGAAGAGTTGGAAGAATATCAGGTTGCTACGCCGGGCTACATCGATTTTCTGAATAAAACGAATTGGTGATTCTATGGATGAAAGAATAACCAGTTTTAAAGTAGCACGTGTCGAATTCACCATGTTTTGCGAGGTACGAGGATGGACGGTTGAGTATTTTTCTAACAATCCCAAGAATTACCGTCAATACTATGCAAGATGTTACGTTCCGGAGAAGGCAGATACCTATCATTTTATTATTACACTTGCGGGGAAGTACTATCGCCTTCTCGGAAATAAGCAGTGGGAGCCTTATGAATATGTGTATAAGCCAGCAGATGCAGGAGGTGATCAACATGAAACAGAATCAACAGGCGATGAAGCAGAAAGAGCATGAAAAAAAGAAGCGTCACAGAGAACGTGCTTTAAAACTACAACGATTGCTTTATCTATCTAACCTTGATGATTGAGAGATTGATCCAATAAGCGAGAAAGAGCGGGAAGCATTGCGTGTTGAACTCTGGAGAGGGGAGCAATCCCATTTGCGAATTGTTGAAGTTCTATACAAAGGCGAAGTGATTTTCACAGGTACTCGAAAAGACGTATGTCGGAAGTGTAAAAAAGCAAATCGAACGATGAGCGATTTATTACGTTATGGTCATGAAGATAAACAAGGAAGGACTTACCGCTATAAGGATTGGAGTGGAACCATTGACGAGGTGGTTGATTACGATTAATCAAAATAATTGAAGGGAAATTCATGAATGAGTTAGTTGAATTAGTAGAACAATGGTCAAAAGAAAAAGGATTGGATAAATCAGATTCTAGCAAACAAATGTTGAAAGTTGTCGAAGAAACTGGTGAAGTTGCAGCTGCATTAGCAAGAAACGATCGAGATGCACTAAGAGATGGTATTGGCGATGTAGTAGTAACCTTGATCATTTTGGCAATGCAAAATGATATGGACTTGTACGAATGTTTGAATTTTGCTTATGACGAAATCAAAGGACGGACTGGAAAGATGGTCAATGGTGTTTTCGTTAAATCCAGTGACCTGAAATAATTCCAGAATCGGAAGAAATTGCGGAATTGAGGGAAGTGAAAACTATGGAATTCAAAGGCTATAAAATTCAAGATGAATTTAGCGATAGCAACAGGTTTAAAGGAGTTCGAGTTCACCTTTACAACAATCAAAATGGAATGTACGGATTCATTGAGGTGGGTAAAGAGTTCGATTTATGGGGATTAAGTGGTATCGAACCAGAGAATTTAAACAAAGAAACATGGAAAATGTTAGTTGAAAAAGCAATAGACAGTTATAGCGATAATTCAGAGTATTATGTGCAGAAGTATTCATTTGACTTTGTTCAGGGGATGAATTGTGGCTTTACAAGGCGTTTACCAGTTGATTAACGACAGAAATACAAAACTAGAAAGAGAGTTGAATAAAGTGACTCTACCAATTAACGAGTGTCCACATTGCGGTTGCGCTATATTCTATCGTAAAGACTATATGAGCGGTTCTTCATGGTATTACGCAAGTAATACGATAGATGTAGAAAATGGTTCTATGTATGACGGTTTAAAAACCACTTATGGAAAATGGTGGCATTGTGATGATTGCCATAAGAGGGTTTTTGAAGATGAAGACGTTGAGTAATTCAACTATCCACCAAAATAACCAACTGAAGGAGTTTTAGCAAATGTTAACTTTTGAAAAAGTGCAACAAGGAAATTTTGAGCTTGTTTACAAGATTCCGAAAGAAGTAGGGCAACGTTACGAAGAATTGACTTCTTTTTACCGAGGAAGAGACTTTAACAAGGAGATTGAAAGTTATATCGAATCCTTTGTAAATGACTTTAGATCATTCGTCACACCAGAAAATGAAAAAGCTTTGGATGAAAGGCTTGTTAGATACAACAAATTGGTAGTTGAGTTGCGAACCAACATTTTGAAAGCAACGACAATTCCATCTGTAATGATTTCCGGCGGTGCTAACTATCCCACTAGAAAGAAAAAGCGTGAACTTGATCGCATTCATGAGTTGGAAAGGGAACTATACAGCAACGATGGGAAGCATGAAAGATTTTTAGATAATACAAGAAAAATGTTTGATCCAGTTTTGATCGAACAAAGAGAAAATGTAGACGCTAAACGAAAAGCTAAAGCAAAAGAAGAAGGCTGGCAAGCATTTTATAGCGAACTTGAACACGAAGAAATTGCTGGTTATGGCATCGATTTAGAAGATAACCGAATTTATATCGTAACTAACGGAAAGCCGTCCGAGGATATAAGAGGCTTGTTAAAATCAGCTGCAATGCGTTGGTCTCCAAAAAATAAACGATGGCAAAGAATTTTGACCGAAAATGCAATACGAGCGATTGAAAATAAGATTCTCATTCCGCTCGAATTATCTGAATAATAGTCAGCTATCCGACGAAATAAACAACTAGGGGGAATAGTTATGCAAATAGAGAATTCAGCTCTACCAGAGAGTGAATACATTGAAAAAGTAATCAATGTCGAAAAATTAGAGAGTGGAAGTTATCAAGTGACGGCTCGTGCTTTCCCTACAAGAAAAAGGAAAGTTCAAATTATTACTATGAAATTTTCTCGAAACGGATTTAACGCATTATTAGGCTCTTTGATGGCCTTGGCGCAGGAACAGGAGGAAGAGTGATGATAAAATTCAAGGAATTTTTAGCACCATTTATTGATAAACAACTAACTGATTTCTTTAAAGAAAAAGTAGCAAAAAATCCAGACGAAGTTTTTGAATATGTGGAATTAGTACCTATGGATAATGATCGAATTATTCTGATCTACCGACAAACCAACAAAGCTGTCTACAAATTTAGAACTTTGGCAAAAGGACTTAATTAATTCCGCAATCGTCAACGATAGCAAACAGGAGGGATAAGAATGAATTGGCCTGATTTTTGTAAAAAAGTAAGTGAACTGTCTGATAAGTTGCAAAAACTTGATAGTGAGTTAGAACATGGAGAACGTTTTGGCGATGCATTCCGTAGAGAACACGGTGGCGGAATTAAGTCTAGCGATTGTGAGTTGTGTTTTTGGGATGCTTTTGAGGGAAACAATAAGCATTTTGGTGTGCCTCGTAAGATTATGGCGAAAGCAATCAACGAAGCGAAAAGTGATTTGTTTGAGCAGATTCATGAAGTAGAGAATGAATTACTTGTTTTAGTTCAGGAGCAAGCTAATGAAAGTTAATCATTATACAGTACTAGCCATTGTATCAATACTGTTAACGATCGCTGGATTGAGTTGGCTATCCTATACAATTGTGGACCAGCAGAAACAAATTGAGCAGTTACAAGAACAGCTGCAGCATGAGCAGATGAAGTACAAGATTATTATCAACGATCCGTTAGTCAGGGATGCTATGGAAGCAGGGGGATGAAATAAATGTTAAAAGAAATAGGACGGATTGCTTTTCATGGTATGAATTCGAACGAAGAAGAAGTCATGAAGGCTTGCTTGGAAAAAATATGGATCATGTCCGTTGAGAATGTTTCAGAATCAGAAGCCAGTAAAAAAATGAATGACAATCAGAAAGATAAGATCAAGGCAGATGACGATCGTGGAGCATATTTAGTTAAAAAATACGGCACATATAAAGGACATTCAAAATTCAAATTGGCATTAGATTTCTTTCAAATGAGTAATGATCGTTTTTTTGAAATATATAAGTTTAACTTTGTCCCTCGAGGTGAATTGTATGAGGTAGCAAGATCATATATAACCGGAAGACAATTGAGTAAGGGCTTAATAGTTGGAACAAGTATTTCTGCCAATATGCTGAGTCAATCCGGAATGGAGATAAATATTTCGAGTGGTGTTGCAAATCAGATCCGTAATTCTGTAAATAACTCATTTAAGCTTGGAGGCTAAATCATGGAAAAGAAACGAACCGGACTTGAAAAAGTAAGTGATGGCATCGGATTAGTAATACAAGGAGTTGTAGAGGTATTCTCGAATGTTATCTCAGCAGTTTCTAAAATAATTAACAGGATGGATTGGGAAAGTTTAGCTAAGGTATCAGGCGATGACCGAATACGAAAATATTATGCTATCTATAGAAGAACCAATAAATCCAGAATAAAGAAGAAACAAGTTAAAAAGATTAAAGCTATTTTATATGGAGGATGAAAATGACAAATCAAAAACCAATGTGGCAAGTAATGAGGGAAGCCGCCTTAGAACGTGAAGAAAATGAAGTTCTAAAAAGGGAAGAGGAAAAACGGACTGTACAGCTTAATGCAAAACAAATAGTAGAAAACACAAAGAATGGGCGTAAATACTATTTCCATGCTGATAATGGTTCCAAACTACTTATCCGTGGAGTTGAAGAAAGTCCAATAAAACCAAATGAAGTGGTTGCCCGGTTTAAAGTTGAAAATCAAATGTTCATTCTCACACTGCCAGTAGATAAAATCGAAAGATGGGAACTAATCTGTAAGGATGATTGCTTATGACGTTTGCTATATTGGGATTTTCGGGATTCGTGATGGTTATGGTCATTGCAGTAATTGTCGGGAAAAAGATGGACGAGAAAGAAGGCAAATAAAAAAAGCCACTACCTTTTAGGTAAGTGACCAGTGACATGATTATTTTACCATAAAAGGAGTGGCGTTTGTGAGATTTCAGTGGCTTAAAAATTATCAAGATTTAGAAGAGCAGATTCTCTTCATGAAATGGAATCTTAACAAAAGTAAGTTGGAATTGGAACGATGGGTCAGTGGTGATTTAGCAAACGTCCGTCTTGAAAAAAACTCAAGGTCAGCTTCTTTAGAAGAGAATATTCAAATAATTGAAGAAGAGATTGAATTACTAGAAGATCAACTAAATGAAATGGTTTTACTGATAAAGTCGTTTAAGGGATTAGACAATCAAATAATGTATTTGAAATATGTTGAAGGGATGACTTTAGAAAAAATTGCCGAAGATCTTAACTACAGCACATCGTATATTCAAAAGAAACATACTGAATTAAGGAAAGCAATTGATTTTGTCGATGAGTATATTTTAAACAAAAATAAGTTGAAGATGAAGATATCATTGCAAGATCATCGAGAAAAGTTGCACAAAAGTTGCACTACTAATTCTAGTTTTAAACTTGATTAATATGGAATATATTAATAGCGTAGAAGAAACGAGAGACGGTCTATGGCTACTCACATAATCATAAACCGAATGGAGGAAAGCTCCTTATCGCAAAACTTCTTTGGATAAATAGAAAGACAGCACATTGTTTTGAAACGAGGTGAATCACTTCAAATCAAAATTCGCTAGTGCTGTCTTTTTGTTATGAGTATTAAATGTACTCCACCCCTAAGAAAGGATCCCTTTATAATGGCTTTAAGAGCGGACAGACAAGGACCCCACCGGGTAGCCTTTGAGAAGAACAAGAAGATACTGCTGAAGACCCTGAACACATGTGGCATTTGTGGTAAGCCTATTGATAAAACACTAAAGGCACCGCATCCTTTGAGTCCAGTAGTGGATCACATTGTACCAATCAATAAAGGTGGTCATCCATCCAGCATCGAAAACCTGCAGCTGGCTCATTGGACATGCAACCGACAGAAGTCTGACAAGTTATACTCAATCAAAGATGAAGCGCCTAAAGTTGTAGGTAATAGAAACCTTCCACAAAGCACTGATTGGGCTTCTTATGGCGGTTGAAAAAGTTAGATACCAATCATACCAAAAAGAAATTAAAACCTGATACAAGCGAAAAGAGAAGGGGGGATAGGTACCCCTCCGCCTTGGCGGCCGAGCTTCACGCCGTCACTGTACATTTTTTCTCACGCGACTTTTTGAAAGGAGTGAAATAATGGAAATTTATGGCATTGAGTACCTAAGAAATAAGCTAGCTACTCATAAAATTCGTGTTGATTTAAGGTATAGACAATACGATATGAAGAAGAATGAATCAAGCTTCGGAATCACAATTCCACCTGAAATAAGAAAAAGATATCGATCAGTTTTAGGATGGTGTGCCAAAGGGGTGGATTCTTTGGCTGATCGTTTAGTTTTTCGTGAATTTGAACATGATGACTTTGAGGTAAACGAAATTTTTGAAGCAAATAATCCGGATGTATTTTTTGATAGCTTGGTTTTGTCATCTTTGATTGCTTCTTGTTCTTTCGTTTATATTTCAAGGGGTGAAGGAGAAATACCTAGATTACAAATAATTGAAGCAAGCAATGCAACGGGGATTATTGATCCAATTACAGGACTTCTAACGGAAGGGTATGCAGTTCTCGAAAGAGATAAAGATGGAAATCCATCTATTGAAGCATATTTTTTGCCTGGTATAACTCATTACTATTATGCTGATGAAAATATACCGGATGAACCTATCGAACATAGTTTTGATTATCCATTATTAGTGCCGGTAATTCATCGGCCAGATGCAGTTCGGCCATTTGGTCGTTCTCGTATTACACGATCAGGTATGTATTACCAGTCATACGCAAAACGTACACTAGAACGTGCAGATATCACCGCAGAATTTTACTCATTTCCGCAAAAATATGTTTTAGGAACAGATCAAGATTCAGAACCATTGGATACTTGGAAGGCAACCATTTCAGCGATGCTCGAATTTACAGTCGGAGAAGGTGGTAATGCTCCAACAGTGGGACAGTTCACGACTTCTAGTATGACTCCATTTACAGAACAATTAAAAACTGCAGCTGCTGGATTCGCTGGTGAAACAGGACTTACATTGGATGACTTGGGATTTGTTTCCGATAATCCCTCATCGGTTGAAGCGATTCGGGCAAGTCATGAAAATTTAAGGCTAGCTGGACGTAAAGCACAACGATCGTTAGGATCTGGAATATTGAACGTAGCATTTATTGCTGCTTGTTTACGTGATGACTACCCGTATTTTAGATATCAGTTTGCAAAAATAATTCCTAAGTGGGAGCCATTATTTGAAGCTGATGCCAATTCATTAACATTAATTGGAGATGGTGCGATTAAATTGAATCAAGCGATTCCAGGATATATCAATAGTGAAACAATCAGAGATTTAACTGGAATAAAAGGTGGCGATAGTAATGGATAACGACATTGTTCCCGCATTACTTGAAAAAATTAAAAATGAATTTAGTGAGCAGACAATCAATAGTCAGAAGTTGAAGTCTGCTTTTTCTTTGCTCAAAAATCGTAAGGCCACATACAAAAATGTAAATGAGTTTGCTATTGAAATTGGAGAAATATTAGCAAATGTATTAGGCAGCAATATCAGCATTGACATTCTTCCTGACGGGAAAATGTATTTTAATATTGCTGATCGGTTGCTTAATGAAACGCTGAAAAATAATTACGATTTGATTTCAAATTTTGCTGTTGATGTTCAAGAGCAGTTAAACAAAGAAGCTGCAATTAAAATTAAAGGACAGAAACCTGACTTCAACCAAGACAGGGTGAATGGCCTTGTAAACAAGATATCAGCAGCAGAAGATTTCGATACTGTTAAGTGGGTATTAGGAGAACCGATCGTAAATTTTAGTCAAAGTGTTGTTGATGATGTTATTAAAGCAAATGTAGATTTTCATGCGAAATCTGGGTTAAGGCCAAGAGTTAACAGAACCTTAGTAGGACATGCTTGTGATTGGTGTAAAAGTTTAGCTGGCTCATTTGATTATTATGATTTACCAGATGATATTTATCGAAGGCATGAAAGGTGTAAATGTATAGTTGAATATAAACCGGGTGATGGTCGAAAACAAAATGTATGGTCAAAAGCTTGGACTGATCCACAAAAGGAACAGAAAATTCAAGCTAGAAAAAATATAAATTTGAGAAAGGATGCGTGATCCAATATCTCCCAGCGACAGGGTTATCATGCATGATCGAGATTGAAAGGGGATAGTTTATGACTACTAAAGTGAAATTTGGTAATCAACATCCTACTCAATCGGTAATTATTCCATATGATAGATCTGTATCTCAAAGAGCGATTGAAAGATATCAAAGAACTGGTCGCAATTGTTATGATTGGCAAATTAGTATGCTTGAACCTATCTTGGCTATTGATGAAGATAATTTATGGGTTCATCAAAAGTTTGGTTTCTCAATTCCGCGAAGAAACGGTAAAACCGAGGTTATTTACATTATTGAGTTAGATGCTTTAGAAGAAGGATTAAGTATTTTGCATACGGCTCACAGAATCAGTACGTCTCACGCTTCATATGAACAAGTAAAAAAATTACTTGAAGACACGGGATATATTGAGGGCGAAGACTTCAATTCAATCAAAGCTAAAGGTCAAGAACGATTGGAGCTATACTCAACTGGCGGCGTGATTCAATTCCGAACAAGAACATCTAGTGGTGGACTTGGGGAAGGATTTGACTTGCTTGTGATCGATGAAGCTCAAGAATACACTACTGAGCAAGAATCAGCATTGAAGTATACCGTGACAGACAGTCAAAACCCTATGACGATTATGTGTGGTACGCCACCAACTCCTGTATCTAGTGGTACCGTTTTTACAGGTTATCGAGATACTACGCTATTCGGTAAATCGAAATATTCTGGATGGGCCGAATGGTCAGTTGAGGATATGAAAGATATCCATGATGTCGAGGCTTGGTATAATTCCAATCCTTCATTGGGATATCATTTGACGGAACGAAAGATTGAAGCGGAACTTGGTGATGACAAACTTGATCACAACGTACAGCGTTTAGGATACTGGCCTAAGTACAATCAAAAATCTGCTATTTCTGCTAGGGATTGGACAAGGTTGAAAGTAGTAGCTCTGCCTGTATTGAAAGGACCGTTGTATGTTGGTATCAAGTATGGGAGTGATGGACAGAATGTTGCAATGAGTATTGCAGTTAAAACTTTATCCGAAAAAATATTCGTTGAAGCAATTGATTGTGTGTCTGTAAGAAATGGCAATCAATGGATAATTAATTTCTTGAAAAAAGCTAACGTAAATGCAGTGGTCATTGACGGTGCTGGAGGTCAAAATATCCTAACTAAAGAAATGGAAGAGTTTAAAATTAAAGCGCCAATCCTTCCAAAAGTATCAGAAATCATTACTGCCAATTCATTATGGGAACAAGGGATATTTCAACAAACAATTTGTCACAAAGATCAGCCATCTCTAAGTTCAGTAGTTACGAACAGTGAGAAGCGCAATATCGGTAGCAACGGTGGATTTGGTTATAAATCGCAATTTGAAGATAGAGATATCTGTTTAATGGACAGTGCATTATTAGCACATTGGGCTTGTAGTATTAAAAAGCCCAAGAAAAAACAACAAAAAAGGTATTAGACGACTATTTAGCGGTAGTCGTTTTTTAATACGCAAAATTACCGAACTGCCGGGCAAGCAGGAGAAAGGAAGTTTGTATTATGACATTCAAAGCAATTGAAACACAAGAGGAACTGGACCGTATTATCCAGGAGAGATTGAGTCGTGAAAAAGGGAAGTTCGCTGATTACGATGAAATCAAAACACGTAATGCTGCATTAGAAGCAGAACTAGATGATTTGAAATCAACAATCGAAGAATCAAGCAATGCCGCTAAGACTCATGAGCAAACAATAGCTGATCTAAATAAACAAATCGCTGAGAAAGAAACAGTGAATTTGCGCACTAGAATTGCGTTGCAAAACGGATTGCCAATTGATTTAGCAGATCGCTTGGTTGGAGATGATGAAGAAAGTATCAAAGCTGATGCAGAACGGTTAGCGAGTTTTGTAAGTAAGAAACAAACGCCGCCACCTTTGAAAAATACTGAAAATAATTTAGGTGAAGGAAAAGATGGCGCTTATAAAAATCTAATTGAAAATCTTAATTTAGAAGGAGAGTAATATTATGCCAACATTATCAAAAGGAAGTTTATTTGATCCAGAATTAGTTACAGACCTTATTAACAAAGTGAAAGGAAAAAGTTCTTTAGTAGCTTTATCTCAACAAAAGCCGATTCCATTTAATGGGCAAAAAGAATTCACTTTCACTATGGATTCCGAAATCGATATCGTTGCTGAAAACGGTAAAAAATCACATGGAGGAGTTTCTATTGCGCCGTTGACTATCGTGCCAATCAAGGTCGAATATGGCGCTCGTATTTCTGATGAATTCTTGTATGCGTCAGATGAAGAAAAAATTGATATCGTAAAAGCATTCAATGAAGGTTACGCTCGCAAACTTGCTCGTGGTTTAGATTTAATGGCATTCCATGGAATCAATCCACGTACTGGTACAGCGTCAGCAATTATCGGAACGAATCACTTTGACGGGAAAGTAACGCAAACAGTTGACTTTAATGAAGCAGATCCAGATGTAAACATTGAAACGGCTGCTTCAATGGTACAAGGTGCGGAAGGTGTAATTTCGGGTATGGCGATGGATCCGCAGTTTTCAGCGGCCTTAGCATCTTACAAAGTAAATGGTGTCAAACAATTTCCAGAATTAGCATGGGGAGCAAATCCGGGAACTGTTCGTGGAATCCCAACTGATATCAATCGCACAGTATCTAACGGCGGGAATGACTTGGTTATAATTGGTGACTTTGCTTCCATGTTCAAATGGGGATATGCAAAAGAAATCCCATTGGAAGTAATCAAGTATGGTGATCCTGATAATAGCGGACAAGATTTGAAAGGTTACAACCAAGTTTATTTGCGTTCAGAAACATACCTTGGATGGGGAATCATGGACGGAAGTAGCTTTGCACGTGTGATCAAACCTGCAGGAGGTGGACAGTAATGGAATATAAAAACACAAAAACAGGGGTTACTTTTAGTAGCCCTTGTGTTGTTTCTGGTGGCGATTGGGTATTAGTTGCAGATGAGCCAAAAACTGATGAAGAACCAAAAGCGATTAATGAAAAACAAACTGAAAATACTGCTAATGATGCTGAAAAATCAGCTGCTACTCCAGAACAACAGGCCGATGAACAAGATGAACAAGTGGCTGGATTAGAAGGCATTACTAAAAAGCAGATCATGCAGGAGTTAGATGCATTTGGTATCAAGTATAATCCTAGCTCTAAAAAGAAAGAGTTGTATGATTTGATGATGCAAGGGAAGTGATTTCGTGGCAGCCTTTGCAACTATTGATGATTTGTCAAACCTATGGCGTGCCCTTAAGCCAGAAGAAATCACGCGAGCTACTGAATTGCTTAATATTGTTTCTGATTCTTTGCGAATGGAAGCCGATAAGGTGGGAAAAGATTTAGATAACATGATAAGCATGAAGCCTGATTACTTTTTGAATGTTGTCAAATCGGTAACTGTTGATGTTGTAGCTAGAACACTAATGACATCAACTGATCAGGAGCCAATGACCCAATATGCAGAAGGAGCATTGGGTTATTCCGTTTCTGGATCGTACCTTGTGCCAGGAGGCGGATTATTTATTAAAAACAGCGAATTGAGCCGTCTTGGTTTAAGACGGCAACGGATGGGAGTGATTGAACCTTATGGCACTTTTGAAAGGAATAACAATTCAATTGGTGGGTTTGACCAAAACGGGAACTGATCCATTCGGGAACCCAATCTACGAAGAAGCAGATATTGATGTTGAAAATGTCTTAGTCACTCCTACTTCTACTGATGATATTGTCAACCAACTTACTTTAACTGGAAAAAAAGCTGTATATACGTTAGCAATCCCGAAAGGAGATACTAATGATTGGGAAGACAAGGAAGTAAAATTCTTTGGCAAACGCTGGCGTACATTTGGTTTTCCTACAGAGGGTATCGAAGACTTAATCCCACTTGATTGGAATAAGAAAGTGATGGTGGAACGTTATGGCTAAGATGAAATTCAAGTTAAACAGGAGTGGAGTAGCAGCTCTAATGAAGTCTAATCAGATGCAAGGTGTATTAGAAGAGAAAGCAACTGGTGTGAGAAATAGAGCTGGCGAAGGTTACAAACAAGATATTTATGTAGGTAAAACGAGAGCAAATGCAATGGTATATGCGGATACATACCAAGCAAAAAAAGACAATATGAAAAATAATACCCTTTTAAAGGCGGTGCGATAAATGATTGAAATTGTGATTAAGAATTTTCTTGATAGTCATTTATCTGTAACGTCTTTTTTAGAAAAACAAGGGAAAATGCCAGAAAGCTATGTTCTTTTCGAAAAGACTGGTAGCGGTGCAAACAATCATATTTCGTCTTCAACATATGCTTTTCAAAGCTATGCACCTACATTGTATGAAGCCGCATTGTTAAATGCTGAGTTGAAAGAAGTTTTAAAAGATCTGATCAAACTGGATGAGATCAGCAGGATTAATCTGAATAGTGATTATAACTACACGGACACAACAACAAAAGAGTACAGATATCAAGCAGTATTTGATATCACTCATTACTAGGAGGTAATAACATGTCAGATGCAAAAAATGTATCAACTGCTAAACCAAAAGTGGGAGGGGCCATTTATTCGGCTCCATTGGGAACTACATTGCCCGAAAATGCAACAACTGAATTAAATGCTGCATTCAAAAGCTTGGGGTATATTTCAGAGGATGGTATGACAAACTCAAACACACCTTCTTCTGAAAATATTAAAGCATGGGGTGGGGATACTGTTGCAAGTCCTCAAACAGAGAAAGAAGATACCTTTTCTTACACTTTGATTGAAGCATTAAATACTGATGTTTTGAAGGAAGTATATGGATCTACAAATGTAACAGGCACAATTGATACTGGAATTAAAATTAAAGCGAATGCAAAAGAACTTGAAGAACACGTCTTAGTTGCAGACATGATTCTAAAAGGCGGAATTCTTAAAAGAATTGTTATCCCAAACGGAAAAGTAACGGAAATCGGAGAAATTAGTTACACTGATGCTGATGCAGTAGGTTATGAAACAACTATTACTGCTATTCCGTCTGATGATGAAGGAAATACTCACTTCGAATACATTCAGAAACCAGCAGCTAGCACAGGAGGTTCAGGACAATGATTAAAGGGGAAACAAATTCAGGATTCAAGTATTCTATCGAAGAAAAACGATTAGATAATTATGAACTCTTAGAAGTTATTGGTGAAATAGATGAAAATCCTGTGGTTGCGCCGAAAGCTTTAAATCTTCTTTTAGGAAAAGAACAGGCAGCAGCTTTGAAAGAACACGTTCGAGATGAAGATGGAATTGTTCCTGCTGCTAAAATGGTTGAAGAACTTGGAAATATTTTTCAAAATCAAGATCAAACAAAAAACTCCTAATCCTCGCCGGAATGATTAATATCGATGAGAGTTCATTGATATGCGATCTAGCCGAAACCTATAAAATATATGACTACAAACAGCTGCCAGCTTCTAAGGTAGCTGTTTTTTCATGTGGGCTTAGAGATGAATCTAGAATAAAGCAAAAGCTTAGTGGGCAAAAAATTCCGCTGAATACTCTTTTATTAGCGGGAATAAACGATAACTTAAGGCTTTTGGTTTGGGCAAAAACAAAAGATGGCCAAAAAGGAAAAAACCAGCCTGAATCGATTCTTTCTAAATTAGTCGGAAATAACATGAACGAAAGAGAGGAAGTTGTATTTGATTCTGGTGAGGATTTTACTCGTATGAGAAAACAACTGATTGGAGATTCAACGAATGGGGGTGAAGAATAATGGCAACAGAATTAGGACAAGCTTTTGTACAAATCATGCCCTCTGCCAAGGGAATTAGTGGATCCATAACAAAACAATTGTCTGGTGAAGCTGATGCAGCAGGAACAAGTGCTGGAAATTTAATTGGCGGTAAGCTAGTTACGGCGATTGGTGGAATTATTGCAGCGGCTAAAATTGGTGAACTTATAACTAAAGGTATTTCTGCTTCTTTGTCAGAGGGTGCCGCATTGCAACAGTCATTAGGAGGGATTGAGACTCTTTTCAAGGGCAGTGCTGATAAGGTAAAGCAGTACGCCAATGAAGCATATAAAACGGCTGGATTATCGGCGAACGATTATATGGAGAATGTTACTAGTTTCAGTGCAAGTTTGTTGCAATCTATGGGCGGAGATACTGAAAAGGCTGCCGATAAAGCGAACATGGCAATGGTTGATATGTCCGACAATGCTAATAAAATGGGCACAAATATGGGTGATATTCAAAATGCCTATCAGGGATTTGCGAAACAAAACTATACTATGCTTGACAACTTAAAACTTGGTTACGGCGGAACTAAAACAGAAATGGAAAGACTTTTAGCAGATGCTACAAAATTAACCGGTGTTAAATATGATATTAACAATTTGAGTGATGTGTACACTGCGATTCATGCTGTTCAAGAAGAATTAGGAATTACTGGAACTACAGCTAAAGAAGCTGCAGAAACATTCAGCGGGTCTTTTACTTCAATGAAATCAGCGTTTTCTAATGTGCTTGGAAATCTTTCATTGGGACGTGATATAGTTCCTTCTCTTCAAGCATTAGCACAAACCACTTCAACGTTTTTATTCGACAACTTCATTCCAATGGTCGGTAATATATTGAAAGGTTTGCCGGTAGTGTTTTCTACACTATTTCAAGAAGCTGGTCCAAGGTTTCTCGAAGGTGGAGAAGCATTGTTGTCACAGTTAGGAATTGGGATCGATGGAGGTTTATCAACGTTGTTAGGAAACGTTCGAAGCGCAATCGATCCAATAATTCAAGCATTTAAAACAGCCTTTGGTCAACTTCCACAGCTATTTCAAACAGTGGTATCTACACTTACGCCAATAATTAACACAATTGCTACTGCCTTTACTAAGCTTGATTTTAGTGGGCTTCAAGCAGTAATCTCTGCAATCATTCCTGCTATAACGAATGCTTTCAGCACAATGATGACAATTGTTAGTCCTGCTATTGATATGGTCGTCAATTCTTTTGTAAAAATGTGGAATGCAGCTCAGCCTATCGTCACTGTGTTGGCTAGTGCGCTGATGCCTGTTTTACAAGTTGTAGGTGCATTTTTAGGAGGAGTTTTCAAAGGGATTTTAATGGGTGTTTCTGCGACATTCGACATGATCACAAGTGCAATCGGATTTTTAACGCCAGTTATTACGTGGCTAGTTGAAGCGTTCAAAGCCTGTGTACCGGCATTAACAACTGTTGCTGAGTGGGTCGGAACTGTTATTGGGTACTTTACAAATTTAGGCAGTGCAGGAGGATCGTTAAGTGGCATACTAAGCAACGCTTGGAGCAATATTAAAACTGCGGTATCAACAGCAGGGAGTTTAATATCAGGCGCAATTAGTGGCATTCGTGTCGTATTTAGTAGCTTAGGAAGCGCTGGTAGTGCTTTAAGTGGTGTTATGTCTAGTATATGGAGCGCAATTCGATCAGTCATTTCAGCTGCAGGAAATATTATCAAATCCGTCATAACAACTGTTGGTAGCGGATTTAGTGCAATGGGAAGTATTTTTTCAAGTGTCGGATCTCAAGTAACAGGTATTATCAATAATGTAAAAAATGTTATTAGTGGTCTTGCTAATATTGATATCAGTGGTGCTGGTGCAGCTATAATGAATGGATTTTTAGGAGGATTGCAATCAGCTTGGGAAGGTGTAAAAAATTTTGTTGGAGGAATCGCAGATTGGATCAAAGAACACAAAGGACCGATTTCTTATGACCGAAAATTATTAGTACCAGCTGGTAAAGCAATAATGGGAGGATTTAACGAGACTTTAAAAGATAAGTTTAAAGATGTACAGGCAACAGTAAAAGGTATGGCTGCAGGTATTTCTAGTAGTTTTATTGCTGATGAAATAGATGCATTTTCTAATAAAACACTTCAAATGGATGTATCTAAAACTATATCTGATGGAAACTATACCGCTAAAAGAGTCATTGCTGATGGCGCACTCGCTCAAAAGAAAAATGAACCTATGTATATCACTATAGAGGGGACAGTGTTATTAGATGGTCAAAAGACTGGAACTATCTTAGCACCAATGGTAAAAATTGAAAATGATCGTATAGAAATTATGGAAAACAAAGTTTATAGAAATAGGGGGTAAGTTATGAAAATACCGGTGTTCTTTGGTGAGGTTGACTTATCTTCTTTTATAGACGAGATTACCTCATTAGACAGAGGGATTGGACCTTCAACCACAATTGAATCAAAATCTTTTGGTGAGGCTGGTAACGCTTTTGTTTCCAGTACAAATGAGGAAGCCTTAATCAAGATGTCCTTTTTTATAAAAAGTAATGTGATAGAGAAGAGAAGAGGATTAGCGGGTGTTTTGAATACTAAAGTACCTCGGAAATTAGTATTTGGAGATGAACCGAATCTCTTTTATTATGCTATACCTCAAGGTGATAAAAGTTTTGATGATAAAAAAACTTATGGAACAGGAACTATAACTTTCCAAATTACTGATGGAGTTGCTCATAATAATTCACTGGATAGTGTAGTCGCGAAAGTTGATTCCAATGGAATTCTTGCGATGGATATTGATTATAAAGGAACAGAGAAAACCCCGCTAACACTTACGATCCATAATAATGCCGAAACTGGATTTTTAGGTGCTATTGGCATGCATGGTGATGAAAATACCTTTCTAACACAACTTGGTTATGTTGATGAAGCAGATGGCGAGATTCGAGAAAAAGCACAAATTATTATCGGAAAAGATGGCGGCGTATTTAGCAATTGGACGGATGCGACGACATTCTATGAGAACCAAGAGAAGGCAATTGTTGCCAAGATGCCTGTAACGACTGCGTATGGTGGATGGATGGGTGGTATCCCAGCGGATGCCAAGAAATCAGGTACAAAAAAATGGTTTGGAACAGCCAAGGAACTGATTCTTCCGAATCCGATTGAAAGTGCGTACTTGTGGGGAAGGGCATGGTTTGAAACAGGAAAAATGGGGCAAACTGGTCAATGGACATTAGCCTATGTTGACGAGAATAATATCTTTGTGGCAGGCATGGCAATTTCCAAAGGAGACAAGAACGGAAATAGTGCTACTGTGTATTTTCTGATTAATGAAGGAGCTGGCACAAAGATTTATAAAAGTATCCCACTGACTCCATCTTATTGGTTGCCTCCAAACCCGTATGGATCGCAAGCAAGAAATGACAATCGAAATATGTTTGATCTGAGAAAAGAAGGCGAAAAGATCACGTTTTTCTGGAATGGCGGCTATCATTCTGTCAATGTTCCCTTCTTAAAAGGAAAAAAAGTGAAAAGAGTCCAGTTCTATACTGGTCAATATGCAGATCGTACACCGCAACAAGCTGTACCTAATATGGGACTTAGGGATGTGTTGGTTGCAGATTTGAAATCACAATATTGGGAAAATTTACCTAATCGATTCTCAGCTGGATCGGATGTGATTATCACCAAAGAAAACGGCATGAACATGATCTATCGAGACGGAATCCCAACACTTGAAGATTTAATCACTGGTAGTAATTTTCCGTATCTTGTACCTGGTAATAATCATATTGAATTCCCATATTCTCCATTTACTACCGTTCCACCAACAATAACCGGGACGTATGAAAAGAGGTTTGTATAGAATGGAACGTCCATTAATTGCAATCTTAGATAATAAAGACCAATTGCTATGTGTGACTGATGAATATGAAGGTGGGAATTTACATACCTATTTGTTAGGTACTGCTGCATTCTTTCGCTGTTCCATCTTACAAAAATCTGCTATGGCACCTTTTTTTAAAGTTGGAAACAAGATCTCCTTTATTTATAAAAACACTGCCTATCATTTTGATATTACGGATATGGTTAAAAATGAGAAGTATGTTACCGTACAAGCTGACAGCCTGACTTTGGAATTGCGAAATGAAGATGCTTCTGAATATAAAGCCACAAAAGCGATGACCTTTGAGGAATACCTCAAGGTCTTTTTATTTGTTGGTGACAACCCATTGGTTATGGGGATCAATGAAGTATCGGACAAAAAACTGCAGTTAGAATGGGAAGGCAGCGAAGATGATCTTCTTGCTCGTTTATTTAGTTTGGCAACAAGGTTTAACGCAGAGATTGAGTTTATTACGCAATTGAATCAGCACTGGGGCCTATCTCAAATTGTTTTGAATGTGTACAAAGCGAATGATGATAAAAACCAAGGCGTAGGAAATAATCGACAGGATATTCTTCTTGAGTGGGGGAACAATGTTGAAACAATCGAAGTGAAGGATAACATTGATAACCTAAAAACTGCCATTAAGCCGATAGGAACAGATGGTTTAACAATAGCGGGGATTGAAATCGATGAACGAGATACAGAAGGTAATCAACTTTTTTATAGTCCTAAAGCTTCTCCGATAATTTATGCTGTTCAAGCAAGAAATATTTTTATGGCAAAAATGAATGGTGAAGGGTATATCAAAAAGAATTGGTCCTATGAAACCAACAACCAAAACACCTTAGCAGGCCAAGCATTAGCACAGTTGAAAAAACTATCACAGGTGGAAGTTACAGTAACAATAAAGTCGTATGAATATCTTGGAATCGGCGATACAGTTAGGGCTTTGAATACAGAGTATCAGCCGGCGTTGAATTTATCTGTTCGAGTTAGTGAACAAGATATTTATTTTGATGAGCCGAATAGAAATCAAACAAAATTTACTAATGCTCAGATTCTACAATCAGAAGTGGATACTACTTTACTTGCTCGTGTTCAAGCATTGATAGAAGCAAATAAAGTCTTTACGTATGAAATCATCACTAGTGATGGGGTTACTTTTAAGAATGGATTCGGCAGTACCACATTAACTGCTCGTGTTAGAGATGGTATCAAGGATGTAACAGATACCTTTAGTCTGAAGTGGTATAAAGATGGCACTTTGTTTTCAAATACCAAGACAGTGACGATCAATGCTGCAGATATCGAAGAAAAGGCAGTCTTTCGTTTTGAAGTAGCAGACGATTCGGGGAATGTACGTGGTGGCGCTGAGGTGACAGTTACCAATATCGATGATGGTAAGAAAGGAGAACCAGGCGAAACATACTACCCACATCGTGGATATTTGATGGCAGACGGTACCTTTACCAAGGTTTATCCGAATGAGAATTTAATTGATGCTAGAACAACTAATTTAAACAGTAATGATGCCGGTCGTTATCCAATGACAAATACCAGAATTACTGAGGACGGCTACGCATTTATACGCACTCGACGGGCTGGTTTGCCTGCAATGCCAACCACATTTAGTGTTTTTACATCGTTATCAGTATCTGGTATTGCAGCCAAGTTAGCGGGGAAAAAGGTAGCAATTAGTTGCTATGTACGCGCTAGCTCTCAAGTCACAATGGCTTTAATGGCGAGATACATTGCTTCTGGTGTGAGTGGGAATTTTGAAGGTGATGGCAGAAACGATGTGATCACAACTGATTGGCAACAGTTAAAATTGACTATTGATAACTTTCCATCTGGAGCCTCCGTTGTAAGGTTTAATCCGATGTTTGTGCGAGATTCTGTACCGGATTTATCTACATTTTATTTGGATGTTCGTGATTACAAACTTGAATTATTAGAGGAAGATCAAAATGATGGGACTATCTTCACAACACCGCCTTCAGTAGACTACGAAAATGCCTATCCAAAATACGAAGGATTCTATTCAGATACGAATGTAGAAGGCTCAGACAATCCTGATGATTACAAACCATGGACACCATTCATGGGACCACAAGGGGGACAAGGCCCCAAAGGAGATTCAGCCCCACTCATTTATTTATCAGGTGCAACACAAGCGATCACAGTTGATAAAGATGGAAAGATCACTCCAGCTTCTAGTTTTGCGGTGAACGGAACTGCAGTGAACACCACTATATCAAATTGGACGTATAGTCTAAACGGTGGCAATTTTGGTTCAGCTGTTCCGACAGGAGTCACACGATCAGGTAATACGGTTACAATTAATCCAGTTACTGCGACATTTGATCAACTAACCATCAAGGCGGCAGATGCGACTGTGAGCGATGTGTTCACCATTTCTAGAATCAAAGACGGTGGAGAAGGGCCTCCTGGCTCTGATGCTTATACTGTGTTCCTTACGAACGAATCCTACACCTTTGCCGGATCAACAACTGCAGCATTAGCTGGATCAACAACAACAGAAGTGATCGTATATAAAGGCATCAATAAAATTACACCTACTAGCATTACTGTAGGGACTAAGCCGACAGGACTGTCCTCTAGTGTGAGTGGATCAATAATCACATTAACAGCTACAACTGCATTAGTATCAAAAAGCGGTACTGTGCCGATCACAATCACAGCAGATGGCAAAACATTCACGAAGCAGTTTTCTTACGCTCTATCTTTACAAGGGGCAACAGGGAATACCGGCAAAGGGGTTGCTGCCGAAGAAATAAGCTATTCCATTTCTCAAGATGGAGTAAATCCACCGACATCTGGATGGTCAGGGACTAGACCCACACCTAAAGCGGGCTGGTACATGTGGACAAGAACAAGGTTCAAATATACGGATAATACCTACAGTGCTTATTTCTATCTTGTCGCTCAACAAGGAAAAGATGCGATCGTTATCTCTGATACAGCACCTGCCAATCCAACAAAAGGAACTTTATGGCAAGATAGCAGCGTTGTTCCTCAGATCATTAAAGTGTTTGACGGAACTGTTTGGAGTATGTGGGGGATGCCTATTGATAACTTACTTGCTACCAACATTATTTCTGAGAATGGGGTGTTCAAAAGGTTAGAAGGAGCAGAGATTGTAAATACATTTTCCTATACAGATTCTGGTGTAACTTATACTGGAACTACTACTATGAAAGATGGGAATGTGACTATTGCACGAACCGGTTCGGACGGGTCAACATGGACGACTACAATGGATCGTGTCCAAGGATTTGTTGATACCTACAAAGTTAGTTCTTCTGCACCAGCTAGAACAACACAGTTAGGACAAGGGAAGTTATACATGGTTGAAAGTGGAGTCGGTGGTTACTTGCCAGCGGCCGCTTTAAATCCGGCACCTTGGGTAAATATTCCATTAGCAAGTGGATTTGTCACAATAGAAGGGGCCACTCCTCAATATCGGAGAATTAGACTTATAGATGGTAGTTATGAAGTCCAGTTGAGAGGTCGTGTGGGACCGTCCAGTGGGAATTTCGATTTAACCGGTCGAAGAATAGGATCAATTCCTTATCCTGCCTCAATGCTTGAATTGTTTTTGTGCGGGGCAAATTCTGGTAGATCTGGCCGTATGCAGGTAGAACTAAATGGAGACTTAATGGTAGCTTCCGCAGACAGTGGTGTGACTTATATCTCACTATCAGGGATTAGATTTGTTAGTCTATAGGGGAGGTGAAACGATGAATATTGCAAGTATTACATTTAATTATGACGCGCAAAAACAAGTAAAGGGATACACTATTTATGTCGACGGAAAGGTAGGAGATGTACAGTCTTTTTCTGGCCAAGTGAATATTGGGAAAGATGAATTGGATCTATCTTTCATTCTGAATCTAGTTCAGGAAAAAATCGGAGAAACATTTACGAAAGAGCAGCCAGAATAGGTTGCTCTTTTTATGTTGCTTAATGTCAAAAATAGAAAAGGAAAGTGAGATTTATGGATATGAAAATGTTGCTATGGGCACAGGAAATGATGAAAGATGAGTATGGAAAAATTGTGATTTGGCTGGTATTTATTTTGGTTTTGATGGCGATTGATGTATTAACTGGTTTTATCCAAGCTTATACCAATCACGACTTGAAATCAGGGAAGATGAGTACTGGTTTGTTGAAGAAATTCGCCTTGCTCTTAGTTATGGTAGCGATCGTTCCTTTAACAGTGGTGTTGCCGGATATTGTTTCAGTCACCGTCATTATTAGTGTTTACACCTTAGAAATGGTAAATGAATTGATCAGTATCTTGGAAAATTTAAACAAGCTGGGTGTTGGAACGAATATCTTTGACCCTATTATGAAAAGATTAAAAGTAAACAACGAATCTCCGACCGAAGAAAAACCAGATTATGGCGATGGACAAGAGTTCACAGAAAAGAAAGAGTAGCCTAGCGGCTGCTCTTTTTTATAAGAAAGGATGATATAAATGACTGTATCAGCAAATACGGTTTTAACCGAAGCAAGAAAATACCTCGGTACTGTAATGGGAACTATTTCCCATAAAAATATCGTTGATAAGTACAATGCAACAAAGCCGCTTCCAGTCGGCTATCAAGTGAAATACACCGATGACTGGTGTGATACGTTTGTCAGCTTTATCGGAATTAAAACTGCCGCAACTGATTTAATTGGGCGTGAATGCGGCGTACAGCGTCATATTGACATCTTTAAATCTAAAGGGATTTGGATTGAAGATGGAAGAATCACACCTAAAGCAGGAGATATTGTCTGCTTTAACTGGGATGATTCCACACAACCCAACGATGGCTGGGCGGATCATATTGGATTTGTTGAATCTGTTTCGAATGGCGTGATCACCACTATTGAAGGCAATTATGGTCGCCAAGTAAAACGACGTACGATGCCTGTAGGATGGGGCTATATCCGAGGGTATGCTCGTCCAGCTTATGGTACTTCGACATCAGCAGGTGGCACAGCAGGGCAAAAAACGATTGAAACAATCGCAAAAGAAGTGATCAATGGCGCTTGGGGGAATGGTGACGACCGCAAAAAGAAACTAGCGACTGCCGGTTACTCCTATGATGCAGTACAAGCGAAAGTCACTGAGTTGTTAAAAGGATCTTCGAGCAATCAAACCTCAACCAACCCATTTGCCAGTATTGTGATCGATTCTAATTGGGATGGCGAGTTGAATGGTTATCTGCAGCGATACTATGGCACAACCGTTGATAAAGTAATCTCTGGCCAAATCAAAGGTGATTGGAATGCGGGAATGACCGGTATTCAGTTTGGAACCGGAGGTAGTGATTTAGTCGCAGCAATTCAAAAAGATTTAGGACTGAAGGTCGATCGCAATATGGGTCCGGGAACCATTGGTTCTATGCAAGCTAAAGCTGGCACAGCTGTTGATCAAAAGATTACACGACCATCAGCACTTGCTAAACAGATTAAGACGAACTTAAACACTAAAGGAAAACCGTGGTAAACAAATAGCCCGCTTCTGCGGGCTTGTACATAAGATTTTTAGGGAGGTATTTTATATGTTCAAATTTGGAAAACAGATATTAAGATATATTTTTTTGATAGTTCTATATCTTATTATATTTTGGATTGGGCTTTATCTAATTAATTCATTGCAATGATAAGCGATGATCATCGGCAGTATTTTTTATTTTGTTTTTTAAATCTTCAAAATTATCCTTACTTTTTATTTGATAATATTCTGATACTAATACATTGTACTCGGAATCCGAAATAACGGGTTTTATAATTTCTATATTATTTCTTTCTTTTGTTATCCATTCATATTGAGATTTTAAAGGGTTATTGTAAATAATAAAGCCTAAACCAATTGATAAATAAAAAAAGAGACCAAAGTAAACCCAGAAATCTTTATCCTTATTTTTTATAAGTTTCAATATAAAAGTTGATACCACACCAACTATTACAGAACCGAATGCGGGTCCATACCGTATAAAGAAAGGTAATTCGGTAACTCTTACAGCATATGTATATGGGTAATTTGTGAAGTGATTTTTTATAGAGGCTACAATCGAATCTAATCCGCCTTCCATATTAGTAGCGTTATATATGTAGGTGCCGATCCACGATACAATAATCCCACCAAAGAGTCCTGTTAAACTGACAAACCATTTTTTACTTTTTTCATTCATAATAACACTCCTTTAATTTTGGTAATGTGATACTGATAATAAGAGTATAATATTTTACATATACGAACAGAAAGAGAACGTTAGTCACGTTCTAAAAACTATAGTGTTTCTTCTATTTACCAATACAAAGATGTATGATAATCTTTCCCTAAAAAAGGAGAGATTTTTATGTCGTACAAATGTCCAATTTGTTCAGATGGTATTTTTGAAATTATCGAAACTAGAAATGGGCCACCAGGATTTAGAACGACGGACTATGATTTAGGTCTTCAATCTTGTGATTGTGATATTGAGAAGAACCAAATAAACCTGATGGCTATACAAAGTTTTAAAGAAGAAGGCTATGATGCTAGATGCGACTTCTGTAATAAAGAGATTGCTGTAATCGAGTATGATTATTATAATAAAGATGACAACGGTGATATTGAATTTAATGAGACAATGATATGTACTAAATGTTTTGGAAATATAGCAAAAAAAGATCCTAGCGAAAGCTAAGGTCTTTTTTCATTGATTCAAATTCAATCATAATCTTAGTTTTGCCAATCACCGAGTACTTCTTCACAACAAACTGCTTACGATCATTATGCTCACCAGCAACCACAATTTGCATTCCCTCATCCACATCTGCTAAGAAGTTCAAACTATGTGCAGCAATCAAGCAGTTAACTCCATCAAGCGAGAACCGCACCAAAGGGGTCTTGCTCATCTTCAACACACGTATCTTCGAAACTACACCTTTCATCGATTTCATAACAATCACCTCCAAAAGCTTGTACATAATAGCGACAATCCGTTTTGCCTAATGCGACAGCAACATAAAACTCGATACACTTTGCACCGAACAAAGCTTCCTGAGATTCAGAAATACTGTTCGGGAATTCATTTATAAAATCAGATAGAGATAGGTAGCCTTGTTCGTATTGGCAGATTATGTTCATATCAGTTCCCGCCCGGTTTGTATTTTGTGTTAGGATCGTATTTTCGGAGAATCTCGTCTTGCGTTCTTACGTGATCGAACAGATAATTGTCTCCTTCTTTCTTAAATACATAAGCTAATTCTTCTGGATAACCACTATAACTTGATGGCACGGTAAAGTATGGTTTGCCAAAATTCTCCATCGTCCGAACAAACTGATCGTAAAGTAAGTGTGCTGGACCCATTCGTTCAATGAATTCATAATAGTAGCGTTCAAAAGCATATGTCCGTTGGTGCGCAAGTGGTATTTGCATATCAATCACTCCTTGCAAGAATTATACGAACAAATGTTCTTTGTGTAAAGGGTGACTAACAATAATTTGAAAAAAGGGTTCTCACTAAGAAAATTTATTTTGCATCAATTTTGCATTAACTCTGAAAAATAGCTTATAAATCAATGTTTACAATGGGGGTTTTAGGCTTGTACTCTCCTTATACCAACGCTTTGGAGCGTTTAGCCTATCTTTCGAGATAGGCTTTTTTGTTTGTTGTGGGCAGAAGAATATAAATGACTGCCGAGGTTGATCGATAACCATCTGAAAAGCGATTAACCTACACTCGGTCTAGAAAACAGCATAATTGTTCCGTCAACTTGCCGATATCTTTTTTGCTTGTGGTCCTGCAACAAACGAAAAGAATCAATCGGGCAAACGTGCTAAGGCGTATTCAATTTGTTCAGAAGTAAAGCCTTCAAAGGAAAGTTGGCTCGCCACACGCTCATCCGATAAGGATAAATTTTGCGAGTAGCGAATCGCTTTTTTCAATGCTTGCTCGTTCCAATCGGCATCCACGGTGGCTACGGCAAAGTCTGCTGCGCTCTCAGAAAAATCTTCATAGAGTAGTTGGCGTTTTAAGCTCGACTGAGAAAACGCATTGCTGGATAAGTATCTTTCTGCACGATTCAGTGCATTTCTTTCTTCACGAGAAAGTTCAGGTGTATGTTGCTCGTTGTTCGCGGGTTCTTCTTGTTGTGCGCTACTTGCTTCGTTGTTTCCAGCTTTTTGTTCTCCTTGTGGTTGTTCCATGGAAGCAGCGGCATCGCCAAAGGATTCGCTTTGCCTTGATTCGTTACGTAAAGAAAGGCTTAATTGCGCAGTGATGCTATCGAAAGATGTCACATCTTGGTAGAAGGACAAGCCACCATAAGAAAACAAGGCAATAAAAGCGGAAGCGACAATGATCAAAACGTTTCGATCTCGTTTTGCATTTTGTTTTACTAGCCCAATATAAAATAAGACAATGCCAAAAACGAAACAGAACAATCCAATGAAAAACAAAATGGCGAAAAACGTAGCCATAAAAATTCCTCCTAAATAAAAGTCTCCTGAAAAGACAATAGTACTATGTTCTGTACCAGAAAACAGATTTGTCTTTTCATGAATAGAGGAAAAGGATGATTTGACAAATGTAACGTGTATGCTATTAATGGATCATTCATAAGTATTAAAGGAATGACGCTCAAGAATGACTAGTGAAATAGATGGTAAACTTAATAAAAGCACAGTTGTATCAGCAGGAGGCAAGAAGATGGATTTTGAAGAAAAAGATTATTTTATGCGTTATACAAAAGTTGCGGCACAGGGATTGAGTAAGTTTATTACGCAAGGATCTGTTGATGAAATCTTACAGCTAGATGAACAGCAAAGTGGACAGAAGCAAGAAGTGGATGCTGCAAAAGACAAAAGCGAGCCAAAAAACAAGAAAGCACCTAGCTAATTATTTCCTTAGCGAGGTGCTTTCAGTACGAATCGGTATCCTTCATTTGGATAAACTCCTTATGCAGTTTTTTTCAATTCTTGTACAGCTTGCTCGATCGTAATTCCAGTCGCAAAATGATTCGCATCTTTTTTATCGAAAACGATAAATAAATTCAATTTGGTATCCAGAGTTACACGATATTGTAGATCTGTGTTATAGAATGTCATAGTCATTCTCCTTTCTTAAAACTTGTCATTGAAAGGCAACGGTTAGTTGATAACGAAATTCCATAGTTAGAATAACACTTTTTTTCACAATAGTCCAATAAAACTATCAAACGAACAAATCTGACTGATTATTTTCAGGAAATCAATGCTGAAAATGGAAGCAAAAGAAGTTTGCTGGAGTCAGTAAATTCGGGAAAAGTATCTTTGTATATTTTCAGAAAAATAGAATTCATAAAAAATTTCTTAAGAATTTTGAGGATAGCTATTTTCTTAGATAACAAATTTGTAAGATTGAGAGTATGAGATGATTGGAAACCTTGATATCATAAGGTTTATCTTCAAATTATGTTTTGTGCAAAAATATATTGATTGTATTTTTTTGAAAAAGAGATCGTATCTCTTGAATTCTATGGTATGATTTACTTTAGAAAAATGAAAATGGATTATGAAAACGGATGTGAAAATATGTGCGGAATTGTCGGCTTTGTCAATTCAAAAGACCAAAAAGAAATCATTATTGAACGCATGATGGACCGGATCGTTCATCGCGGACCAAACAGTTCAGGGAAATTTACCGACGACCGAGTGGCATTAGGGTTTCGTCGTTTATCGATCATCGACTTAGAAGGTGGCTCACAACCAATTTTTAATGAGGATCGAACAAAAGTAATCATTTTTAATGGTGAAATTTACAACTTTCAAGTATTGCGTGAGGAATTGATCCAAGCAGGTCATGTCTTTTCTACCCATGCGGATACCGAAGTAGTCTTACATGGCTATGAAGAGTGGGGGATTGATGTTTTGCAACGCCTGCGGGGAATGTTTGCTTTTGCCATCTGGGATACTCAAAAACAAGAGCTTTTCGGCGCGCGGGATCACTTTGGCATCAAACCGTATTACTATGCACAAATGAACGGCAGTTTCATGTTTGGCTCTGAAATCAAAAGCTTTTTGCCTCATCCAGATTTCAAGAAAGAATTAAACCAGGAGGCGTTGAAACCTTATTTGACGTTCCAATACTCGCCTTTGAACGGAGAAACCTTCTTTAAAGGCGTTCATCGTTTGCAAGAAGGGCATTATTATCTGTTTAATGAACAGGGATTGACGATCAAGCAGTACTGGGATGCAGATTTTTCAGTGAAAGAAAATCATTCAAGAGAAGAATGGGTCGATAAAATCGATCAAGCAGTCCAAGAATCAATTGCCGCTCATCAAATCAGTGATGTTGAAGTCGGCTCATTTTTATCCAGTGGTGTCGATTCAAGTTACGTGGCCTCGGTCTTGCGCCCAGATCACTCATTTTCAATTGGGTTTGATGACAAAACCTACAACGAAGCGATCGAAGCCCGCAAATTGACGGAAAAGCTCGGCTTGAACAACACAGCAGCGGTCATCGATGGTGAAATGTCCTTTGAGGCATTTCCGCTGATTCAGTATCACTTGGACGAACCGGATTCTAACCCAAGCTGTGTCCCTTTGTACTTTTTAGCCAACCTAGCAGCACAGCAAGTGCGGGTCGTTCAATCTGGGGAAGGGGCAGATGAATTATTTGCCGGTTATGCTGCCTATGGCTTCCACACAAACTCTAAAGCGGTTCGCGTTTTTGCCCAAGGCTTGAAAAAACTGCCGCAAAACATCCGCTTTCGTTTAGGGCGTCAAATCGGCAAAATGAAAAACTTCCATGGTCGAATTCATCTTTATGAAGCAACGGCACCTGCCCAAGACTTCTTTATCGGGCAAGCCCTGGTCTTTGAAGAAGAGGAAGCACTACAGCTTTTAAAACCAACGTATCAAAAAGGACCATCTGTTGCTGAAATCGTTGCGCCTCATTATGAGAAAGTCAATGGTCTCAAAGACGAGGTCAACAAGATGCAATATTTGGATCTTCATCAATGGATGCCGAAGGATATTTTGTTAAAAGCAGACAAAATGTCCATGGCGAGTTCTTTAGAATTACGGGTTCCGTTACTGGATATCGAGATGCAAAAATTGGCGCAAACGATCCCGACGAAATATTTGATCAATCAAAACAATACGAAAGATGTGTTTCGACAAGCGTCAAACCGTCATTTGCCAAAAGAATGGGCAAACCGTGAAAAGCTAGGCTTTCCTGTACCAATCAAGGCATGGCTGAAAGAAGGAACAGGGTATGAAGCAGTTAAATCCCTTTTTGAGTCAGACTTTGCAGCAACCTTCTTTGATCAAACAGCGATTTTGCAAATGCTAGAAGACCATCGCCAAGGAAAACCGAATCTTCAGCGAAAAATCTGGACGATCTTTACGTTCTTGACCTGGTACAAAGTATTCTTTATTGATGAATCGATTCCCGAAGCCAAAGAAATCGTTTATGAAACACTTTGATTTGAATATGGAAGCAAAAAAAAAGCTGATGCGGACAATCCCGCATCGGCTTTTTTTATAGACCTAAATATTTTTCCAAGTAATCGACCATGCCATCTTCCGCATTGGTTTTGTCAGTAACATCATTGGCGATTGATTTTAATTGTTGCGTGCCATTTGCCATAGCAACGCCCCAACCCGCATAATCCAGCATCTCCAAATCATTGTGTTCATCACCAAAAGCGATGATATCTTGCCGATCCAAAGACAAAGAATCCGCGATCACCGAAAGACCAAGTGCTTTATGGACCCCTTTTGGTACGATCTCTAAGATGGCTTGAGGCCCGCCCCACGTGCGAACATCGACTGCATCGTCAAATTGATCCTTGATACGTAAAGAAACAGATTCTGCTAATTCATTTTCGGTTTTCACCAGTAATGAAGTGGGATCCGTTTTTAAATTTGCTAATAGATTTTTTTCGGAAGCATTACCCGAAAAGAAAAAGTGTTGATCAAATCCGCTTAGGTCATCGATGAAAAAGGTTTCACGATTTTCTGCTGCCACAAACGTCAGCCCCAGCTGCTCTTTTTGTGCCATGAGCTCAAACGCAATTTCTCGAGAGATCGAGTGCTCCATTTCGTTTGCCCATACTTGTCGAGGTTTATGGACCAACCCACCGTTAAAATTGACCATTGGTGTTGTGAGCGCCAATTCTTTATAGAATTGATCACTCATACGAAAAGGTCTTCCTGTAGCGATGGTAACAAAGTGTCCCGCTTTGGTGGCGCGAACCAGTACCTCACGTGTGCGAGGGGAAAGTTGGGATTCAGTATTTAAGGTTGTGCCATCTAAATCAATGGCGATGATTTTTGGTTTCAAAAGACTCGCTCCATTCTCTTATGGTAGTGGCTTAAGTGTAACATATTTCTGTCATTTCACAATACAAGTAAGTTTTCGATAAGTTTTCATAATAGTTACAAAGTAAAACACGAACATTAAACGTTTTTGGTTCGTTTTATTCGGAAAAAGGTTTGAAAAGCGAAAATTATTCCCTTATAATTTGTAATTGTTCGATGAAAAGCGCAATTATTCATTTTTTCTTTTCATAGAAACGATTAAAGTTCAGGAGTGAAACATAACATGGAAAAGTTTTTCAAATTAAAGGAGAATAAAACGACGGTTTCCACAGAAGTGATGGCTGGGGTCACCACCTTCTTCGCGATGAGTTATATTTTGTTTGTGAATCCGACGATTTTATCTGCTGCAGGCATGCCGTTTCAAGCTGTTTTCCTAGCAACGATCATCGCTTCAGTGATTGGTACCCTGATCATGGGCTTATTTGCAAATGTGCCTTACGCGCAAGCACCTGGAATGGGACTTAATGCATTCTTCACCTTTACCGTTGTTTTTGGTTTGGGGTATACGTGGCAGCAAGCATTAGCGATGGTTTTCATCTGCGGCCTGATCAACATTTTTATCACGGTGACTCGAATCAGAAAAATGATCATTCATGCGATTCCAGAAAGCATGCAGCATGCAATCGGCGGCGGGATCGGGATCTTTGTGGCTTATGTAGGGATCAAAAATGCCAACTTGCTAAACTTCAGTGCAGACACTACCGCAGTGACGGGTTCAGTTGTCGACGGTGAAACGATTGTGAGTGCCAATTTTAATGGGGGGATCGTCCCAGCTTTGGCGAATTTCAATAATGCACCTGTTTTGTTAGCAGTGATTGGTTTAGTAGTGACTACTTTATTAGTGGTGAAAAATGTACGTGGGGCAATTATTTTTGGTATTTTAGGAACGACGATCATTGGTATTTTGATGGGTGTGGTGGATTTAAGTGCCATTGATTGGCACGGGAATTCATTAGGAAGTTCCATCAGCGAACTAGGAATCACATTTGGCGCTGCGTTTGGCTCTGAAGGAATGGGCTCACTATTCAGTGATTCTGCCAAAATCCCTCAAGTAATCATGACGATTTTAGCATTTAGCTTATCAGATGTCTTCGATACGATCGGTACCTTTATCGGGACTGGACGTCGTACAGGGATCTTTTCGAAAAAAGATGAAGAAGCGGTTGAAAATAGTAACGGGTTGAATACGAAAATGGATAAGGCTCTTTTTGCAGATGCCGTAGCCACGTCTGTAGGGGCCATCGTAGGGACCTCAAATACAACGACTTATGTGGAATCAGCAGCTGGCATCGGTGCTGGTGGACGCACGGGCTTGACTTCCGTTGTGGTGGCAGCACTCTTTGCGATCAGCAGTATCTTTTCTCCACTGATCTCAATCGTTCCCGCACAAGCGACAGCACCGGCGTTGATCTTAGTTGGGGTAATGATGATGGCTTCTTTTGCAGACATCAAGTGGACTGATCTAGAAGAAGCAGTTCCCGCTTTCTTTGCATCTATTTTTATGGGCTTGTCTTACAGTATTTCCAACGGGATCGCTGTTGGTTTCATTTTCTATGCATTAGTGAAAGTAGTGAAAGGAAAAGCCAACGAAGTGTCTCCGATCATCTGGGTCGTCAATGCGTTGTTTATCCTAAACTTTGTCATTTTGGCTTTGATCAGTTAAGTTTAATGAAGAAAATCTTTCTGTATTTTAAATGCAGAAAGATTTTTTATTTGATTATTACTCACGATACGGTATAGTATTTGTGAAAGAAGGTTTGTAAATGAAGATTGATTGGAAACGAAATCTACTGATTTCATGGGTAGGTTGTTTTTTTACGGGTGCCAGTTTTAGTCTTGTCATGCCATTCATTCCCTTATATATAGAAGAGTTAGGCGCTCCAGAGAGTCAAATTGAGTTGTTTTCTGGATTAGCAATCTCAGTAACGGCGTTTGCGGCGGCTATCATTGCTCCAGTTTGGGGAAATCTAGCAGATCAAAAAGGTCGTCGTTTAATGATGATTCGCGCGGCTGCGGGGATGACAGTGACGATGGGTTCTTTGGCTTTTGTACCGAATGTCTATTGGTTATTGATCATGCGTTTCTTTACCGGAATTTTATCGGGGTATATTCCAAATGCGACTGCGTTGATCGCTTCGCAGGCGCCTCGAGAAAAAAGCGGTTGGGCGCTTGGGACATTGGCTACAGGAGCCATCGCAGGGAATTTGATTGGTCCTTCCATGGGTGGGGCGTTGGCGCAATGGTTCGGCATGAAAAATGTTTTTATCATTACCGGTGTCGTGCTGCTAATTACGCTCTTGCTCACGATTTTTCTCGTTCAAGAAGATTTTGAGCCGGTTGAAAAGGGCGATCTGCTGTCCATCAAAGAAATTTTTGGTCAAATCAAAAATATGCAGTTGCTTGTTGGCTTGTTTATTACGTCACTGATTTTACAGCTAGGTGTAACCAGCATCAGCCCAATCCTCACATTGTATATTCGTGATTTAAGCGGGGATACGGGCAATATTTTGTTCGTCAGCGGATTGATCGTCTCTGTTGCCGGTGTTTCAGCGATTATCTCCTCGCCGTTTTTAGGCAAAATCGGTGATCGTTATGGCAATCACAAAGTACTATTGGGGGGCTTAGTGCTATCATTTTTCTGTTTCATTCCGATGGGCTTTGTTTCTACTCCGTTTCAATTAGGCGTGTTACGCTTCTTGCTTGGTTTTTCTACCGGTGCCTTGATGCCGTCCATCAATACACTGATCAGCAAGATCACCCCGATGGAAGGGGTCAGCCGCATCTACAGCTACAACCAAATGTTTTCTAACTTTGGGCAAGTGTTAGGTCCGATGGTCGGTTCAACGGTGGCAGCTGGTTTTGGTTATCCCGCTGTCTTTTGGGTAACTAGTGGGTTTGTACTGATCAATATTTTTATCTCAGGATTTAATTTCCGTAAAAGCTTACGTAAAACGGACATCAGTGAATAGTTGAAAAGAAAAAAAAACCAGTTACAATAAAGGTAACTGGTTTTTTTTTAATGGCTTGTCTTTTCAGGCGCTGGTGCGATAATACCAACAAGAATGATCACCACACCTGTGACCAAAGAGATGATTGAAGTTAATTGAAAATCATAAGTTGCTCCAGCAAGTGAGCTGCCTAGATAGCCAACGACTTGACCTAATACAAAAGTCCAAAATAAAGTGACTAGGTAACGCATGACGACACCTCTTTTCTGCGTATCTTCCATTTCGACTTTAGTTTATCACAAAAATATTTATTGTAAAGATTTTCACTTTTTCATTTTGTTTTTCAAATCTATTTACTAGCAGAAAGAAAGAGAATTTTCATTTTTGGAGGGATTTCAATGTATTCACAGCTCACCACCTTAAGCGCCTATTCGTTGCTGCAAAGTACGATCAAAATTCCTCACTATATAGAGCAAGCCAAAAAGATGGGCTATCAGACATTGGGGCTGACCGATCATAATGTTCTCTATGGCGCGGTCGAGTTTTATCAACAATGCCTAGCACAGGGCATCAAGCCGATTTTTGGCGCTTTGTTCGACTGTACCTTCGGAGAGGGATCAATGTCCTTTCCATTGTACGTATTTGCAAAAAACCTCAAGGGCTATCAAACCTTGATGCGTTTATCAAGTGAAAAAATGATCACCGAGCAGTTGAATTTAGCTGCTTGTGATTCTTTGCAGGATCTCTTTGGTTTGCTGCCTGAAGGCGAGGGGTTTCTGCCTTCTCAGCACGATGATCTAGAAGCCAATCAAGAAGCACTGCGAGCAATCAGCCATAAATTTGATTCTGAGAGCTTGTTTTTAGGGATTACTAGCAAAGGGCTAGATCCAGAAACGATCGCTTGGTTTAACGAGCAAAACATTGCACCATGTGCGTATCAACCCATCGCGGCTTTAGCACAAGAAGAAGCCTTTGCAGTCAAAGTGATGACCCATATCAAAGAGGGCTCGCAAATTGAAGACTTTCGTCAGGCAAAAGAGCAAGCGACTACACAGCTTTTTTTACAACCGGCAGACCAATTGACTGCGTCATTTGGCGAAGCGTCGCAGGCATTGATGAATAATCAGCGGATTGCAGCTGAATGCGCCGTCGAGCTGCCACTGCATCAGCGGCTATTGCCTCATTACCCGTTACCAGCAGAAGAAGATGCTGCGGACTATTTGCGCAAAATTTGTTTTGAACGTCTGCCTCAGCGTGTTGCTCACGTTACATCGGCGTACGAACAGCGTTTGGATTATGAGTTGTCTGTCATCCATAAGATGGGCTTTGATGATTACTTCTTGATTATTTGGGACGTCATGGACTTTGCCCACCAACAAGAAATCGTTACCGGAGCTGGACGGGGATCCGCTGCCGGAGCACTGGTGGCGTATGTTTTATCTATCACCGACGTGGATCCAATCAAATACGATCTTTTGTTTGAACGATTCTTGAATCCAGAACGTTACACGATGCCTGATATTGATTTAGATATTCCTGACAATCGCAGAGACGAGATTTTACAGTATGTGCGCCAAAAATATGGGCAAGAATATATGGCACAGATTGCCACGTTTGGTACCATGGCGGCCAAAATGGTTTTGCGAGATGTTTCTCGGGTCTTTGGTCTCTCGCAAAGTGAAGCTAATCGCTGGTCAAAAGCCATCCCCAATGCCTTGAAAATGACCTTAGATCTTGCTTATGAACAATCCAATCAGCTGCGAGAGCTGGTTTCGTTCAATGAGCGGAATCAAGTAATGTTTCAAGTCGCCAAAATCTTAGAAGGACTGCCCCGTCACGTATCGACCCATGCCGCCGGTGTGGTGATCAGTGACAAGAATCTGCTTGATTTGGTGCCTTTGCAAGAAGGCAGCGATGGGATTTGGCTGACCCAGTTTACCATGAATGACGTGGAAGCCATTGGCCTATTGAAGATGGATTTTTTAGGTTTGAGAAACTTGTCGATCATTGATAATACCTTGAAAGGTATCAAACGAATCAGCCAACAAATCGTAACCCAAAAAGAGATTCCTCTTGATGATCCAGCAACATTGCGTTTGTTTCAAAAAGGGGAGACGGCAGGGATCTTCCAATTTGAATCAGCGGGAATACGCAATGTCTTGCGCAAGCTAGGGCCAGAAAGTATCGAAGACATTGCTGCAGTCAATGCCTTGTATCGCCCGGGACCGATGCAAAATATTGATACTTTTATCAAGCGGAAAAAAGGACAAGAGCGGGTCTCTTATCCGGATGACAGCTTGATTCCAATCTTGCAAAACACTTACGGAATCATTGTTTATCAAGAACAGATCATGCAAGTAGCTTCCAAAATGGCTGGTTTTAGCCTAGGACAGGCAGATATTTTGCGGCGAGCAATCAGTAAAAAGAAAAAAGACGTGTTGGATGAAGAACGTCGCCATTTTGTGCAAGGTGCGTTGGCCAATCATTATGACGAGAAGACCGCCAATTTGGTCTATGACTATATTGAGCGCTTCGCCAACTATGGGTTTAACCGTTCCCATGCGTTTGCCTATTCCTTTATCGGCTTTCAAATGGCGTACTTGAAAGTGCACTATCCGGCACCTTTTTTTGCTTCGATCTTGCACTCGGTACGCAATACTGCAAGCAAAATGAAAGAATACTTAAATGAAGCCGCACGTTATGGCGTAGAAGTATTGCCACCATCGATCAATACCAGTGGGTTTAGTTTTCAACTGCAAAATGAGAAACAAATCCGCTTTGGGTTCAGCAGTATCAAAGGGATTCGGCGCGACATGATCCAAGACATTTTGACAGAACGAAAAGAGCATGGCAATTTCACGTCCATGGATCAATTTTTACTTCGCTTGAATCAGCGGAACAGCAAGTGGTTAAAGTGGGACTATTTATTGCCGCTTTTGAGCATCGGTGTATTCGATGTGATTGCGCCTAATCGAAAACAAGCATTGATCCAACTAGAAGGGAAAATCCAAAATATTACTTATAGTGGCGGCAGTTTGGATCTCTTAGAAACCATGGCTTTAAAAGAAGAAGCCGTTGCCGATTACAAACTGGAAGAGAAACTGGCTTTGGAAGAAGAATACTTAGGTGTTTATTTGTCTGGCCATCCCGTAGAACAGTTTCAAAAATTGCATCAATTAAAACAAATCACCGATATTGCCGATCTGGTTCCGAATGAACGGGTCCGCATCCTTTTGTATGTCCGCAAGATTCGGGAGATACGTACAAAAAAAGGCGAACAGATGGCATTTGTTGAAGGAACGGATGCTAGCAAAGAAGTTTCAGTAACGATTTTTCCCATCGTTTATCGACAAGTGCGTTCCTTGATCGAAGAAAATGCTGTTCTCTATATTGAAGGAAAGGTCGAGGTAAGTCGTTACAATGGTGAAATCCAACTCATTGCTGATAAAATAGACTTAGCAGAAAACGTTCAAAATAAAATTGCGCCACAAACTTGCTACTTAAAGATTTCTGCTGAAGCCGAAACGTCGCACCTGCAAGCATTGTCGAAGGAAATGAAGCAGCATCAAGGAAATATTCCAGTGGTGATGTTTTATGAAAGTAGTGGCAAAAAAGTGTTATTAGCAGAAGAAAACTGGGTAACGGATGAGCCGAACTTTGTCACACAACTGAAGGCATTATTAGGAAATGGAAATGTAATTTTCAAGTAGTTTTCCGAAAACGATAATTCAACTTACACTTTTTTCAACTTTTTCCCACTATTTCAAGACATTTTCATGGAATAATGGTAGAATATGTCTCGTGGTTATTACTTGAAAACTAGCAAACAGGGGCTTCCCTAAACAAAATCTTTTGATGAGGTGAAAGAATAATGAAACGCATTGGAATTCTAACCAGTGGCGGCGATGCACCAGGAATGAACGCAGCGATTCGCGCAGTTGTCAGAAAGGGTATTTTTGACGGACTTGAAGTATATGGAATCAACTATGGCTATGCCGGACTAGTCGCAGGCGACATTCGTCGCTTAGATGTTGCTGATGTTGGTGACAAAATTCAACGTGGTGGAACATTCTTATATTCAGCACGTTATCCAGAATTTGCGACACAAGAAGGGCAATTAAAAGGAATCGAGCAATTAAAGAAATTTGGCATCGAAGGGCTAGTCGTGATTGGTGGAGATGGATCTTATCATGGTGCGATGGCACTTACTCGCCACGGTTTCCCAGCAATCGGGATTCCAGGAACGATCGATAACGACATTCCAGGAACAGATTTCACGATTGGTTTTGATACAGCAATCAATACTGTCTTAGAATCGATTGACCGTATCCGTGATACAGCGACATCACATGTCCGCACATTTGTGATCGAAGTAATGGGACGTGGTGCTGGCGATATCGCTTTATGGTCAGGTGTGGCCGGTGGTGCAGATGAAATCATCATCCCAGAACATGATTTTGACATGCAAGTTGTTGCTGATCGTATCCGTGAAGGACGCGACCGCGGGAAAAAACATTGCTTGATCGTTTTAGCCGAAGGCGTGATGGGCGGAAATGATTTTGCTGACAAACTTTCTGAATACGGCGATTTCCATACACGTGTATCAATTCTAGGACACGTTGTCCGTGGTGGTTCACCAAGCGCTCGTGACCGTGTGTTAGCAAGTAAATTTGGTTCATATGCCGTTGAATTATTGCAACAAGGCAAAGGCGGTCTATGTATCGGTATCGAAAACAATGAAATGATTGCTTCTGATATTATCGAAACCCTTGAAAACAATCGTCACAAGCCAGATCTTAGCTTGTATAACTTGAACAAAGAAATCTCATTCTAAAGAGATTTTTTAGAGCAACGCAACAGTAATTTTGTAAAAAAAGCTTATTAGCTATTTTAAATAAATGAATAGGAGCGTTTAGTAATGAAAAAAACAAAGATCGTAAGTACATTAGGACCAGCAAGTAACAGTGTGGAAATTATTTCTCAACTGATTGAAGCCGGTGCGAATGTCTTCCGCTTTAACTTCTCTCATGGAGATCATGAAGAACAATTAGCGCGTATGACAATGGTTCGTGAAGCCGTGAAGAAAACTGGTAAAGATGTCGGTATCCTTTTAGATACAAAAGGTGCTGAAATCCGTACAACTGTACAAAATACGACAGAAGCTGACTTTGGTCGTGCTGGATACATCCAATTTAACGTTGGCGATGAAACACGCATTTCAATGGATCCAGAACACAAAGGAACAAAAGAAAAAATTGCTGTAACTTATCCTGGTTTATTTGAAGATGTTCATGTGGGCGGACACATCTTGTTTGATGATGGTTTGATCGACATGGAAATCAAAGAAAAAGACGAAGCAACCCGCGAATTAGTGGTTGTTGTTAAAAATGCTGGAATGTTAGGATCACGTAAAGGGGTCAACGCTCCTGGCGTATCAATCAGCTTACCTGGTATTACTGAAAAAGATGCAGAAGATATCCGTTTTGGTCTTGATAACGATATCGACTTCATTGCCGCTTCATTTGTACGTAAAGCGCAAGACGTTTTAGAAATTCGTGAAATTTTAGAAGAAAAAGACATGACTCATGTGCAAATCTTCTCTAAAATCGAATCACAAGAGGGTATCGATAATATCGATGAAATCATCAAAGTTTCTGATGGTATCATGGTTGCCCGTGGGGACATGGGTGTTGAGATCCCTGCTGAAGAAGTACCAATGGTTCAAAAGAGCATCATTAAAAAATGTAACGCTGCTGGTAAATCAGTTATCACAGCAACACAAATGTTAGAGTCAATGCAACAAAACCCACGTCCAACCCGTGCAGAAGCTTCTGACGTTGCCAATGCTGTCTTTGATGGTACCGATGCAACAATGCTTTCTGGTGAATCAGCAAACGGTGACTACCCTGTTGAGGCAGTAGCAACAATGGCACGGATCGACGTTGAAGCTGAAAAAGCTTTATCAGAAAACAGCACATTCCAAATCAACCAATTCGATAAAACAGATGTAACAGAAACAATCGGTTTATCTGTTGCTCGTGCGGCGAAAAACCTAGGGGTTAAAACAATCGTTGCAGCGACTGAATCTGGCTACACTGCAAAAATGATCTCTAAATATCGTCCAGATGCTGACATTTTAGCTGTTACATTTGATGAACGTACAAAACGTGGCTTGATGCTTAACTGGGGTGTCTACCCAACCGTTGCTGAAAAACCATCAACAACTGATGAAATGTTTGAATTAGCAGCAAAACAAGCAGTTGATTTAGGTTTTGCTAAAGAAGGCGATCTAATCTTGATCACAGCCGGTGTTCCTGTTGGTGAACGCGGAACAACCAACGTCATGAAGATCCAATTGATCGGTTCAAAATTGCTTGAAGCGCAAGGGATTGGTGAAAAATCAGTTGTTGCCAATGCCGTGATCGCTCACAGTGCCGAAGAAGCAATTGCGAAAGCAAAAGATGGCATGATTTTAGTTGTACCAACAACAGATAAAGAATATATGCCAGCAATCGAAAAAGCAGCAGCTTTAGTTGTTGAAGATGGCGGCTTGACTTCTCATGCAGCAGTTGTCGGAATCGCGAAAGATCTACCAGTCATCGTTGGTGCCAAAGACGCAACAACAACCATCAAAGATGGCGAATTGGTTACTCTTGATTCTCGTCGCGGTATCGTTTATCGTGGAGAAACAACAGCGATCTAATGATTTTTAACGATTGATCAAGCAACAGGCAAGTGCACGTTGTGCGCTTCCTGTTGTTTTTTTGAGAGGGTCGAAATCCCTTGAGAAAGGGCATTAAAATGACACGATCAAAAATGAAAAAGGTGTCAAGAAAATTTCATTGACAAAGCCTCAGAAGCCCTGTATAATTGCTTTTGTTGCTTAGGGGTGATAAAAATGAAATGGTCTTTATTGGAATTAAAAAAATACCAAGAGACACCGCTGATGTTTGAAGAAACACTTGACTTAAAGAGTCAACTGATAAAACGCGATGGACAGATCATTGATTTGTCTCCTGTAAAAGTAAAAGGGCTGATGAGTGTTGATAAGCAAGGATACTTGCTGCACTATCAAGTAGAAACGACGATGACATTGCCATCTACTCGTTCTTTGACACCTGTAGCGATTCCTTTTGATTTTTCAGTGGATGAACACTTCATGACACCAGAGCAATTTCAGCGTCGCGATGAAACGATCGTCGAAGAAGAAGTTTTGATCGTTGAAGGTCAAACCATCAGCTTAGATGAATCAGTCGCTGATAACCTATTACTTGCGATTCCTTTGCAAGTCCTGACAGAAGAAGAAAAGCAAGGTTCAGCAATGCCATCTGGCAACGATTGGGCTGTTTTGTCAGAAGAAGACTTTGCAAATCAAAAAGAAGCGCAAGCTCAACAAGTTGATCCTCGTCTTGCAAAATTATCCGAATTATTCACTGAATCAGATGACGATAACGCGTAGGATTGGAATAAATTGCAGCCTCAAGGTTGCGTTCATTAACAAGGAGGTGTAGCAAAATGGCAGTACCAGCTAGAAAAACTTCGAAAGCGAAGAAAGCAAAACGTCGTACACATTACAAATTGACAATCAACGGTTTGAACGAATGTGCAAACTGTGGTGAAATGAAAAAAAGCCACCATGTCTGCTCAAACTGTGGTCATTACGATGGCAAAGACGTAGCAACAAAAGAAGCATAATTCCTTTTTTTCAGAAAGAGGATTCTAAAACCTTAGGCTAACCATGGAGCCTGAGGTTTTTTTGTTTTTTTGACGAATATGGAACTTTTCAGAAATATTTTTGTCCAGCGAAAGAGAATAGTTCAAAAGCAGGTACATTTGCGCTATAATGAAAAAGATAATTGAATCTTAGGAGGATGAAAGATGACAAAACAACAAATCGGCGTTGTCGGTATGGCTGTTATGGGCAAAAACTTAGCGTTGAACATCGAAAGCCGCGGTTATTCAGTTGCCTTATTTAACCGTACTGGTTCAAAGACAGAAGAAGTAGTAAAAGAACATCCAGATAAAAATTTTAAAGCAACCTATACGATAGAAGAATTTGTTCAATCTATTGAAAAACCACGTCGTATTTTATTAATGGTAAAAGCAGGATTTGCGACAGATGCAACGATCCAAGAATTATTGCCTCATCTAGACAAAGGCGATATTTTGATCGATGGCGGAAATACCTTCTTTAAAGATACGGTTCGTCGTAACGAAGAGTTGGCAAACTCAGGAATCAACTTTATCGGTACAGGTGTATCTGGTGGGGAAGAGGGCGCCTTGAAAGGTCCTTCGATCATGCCAGGAGGACAAAAAGAAGCGTATGAATTGGTTGCGCCAATCTTGGAACAAATTTCTGCAAAAGCCGAAGATGGAACACCTTGTGTGACTTATATTGGACCAAACGGTGCAGGCCATTACGTAAAAATGGTTCATAACGGGATCGAATATGGGGACATGCAGCTGATTGCTGAGTCTTATGACTTGATGCAAAACATATTAGGTCTATCTGTTGATGAAATGGCTGATATTTTTGCTGAATGGAACAAAGGCGAATTGGATAGCTACTTAATTGAGATCACAGCGGATATTTTGACTCGCAAAGACGATCAAGGTACAGGCAAACCAATCGTTGATGTGATTTTAGATGCTGCTGGTAATAAAGGAACTGGGAAATGGACAAGCCAAAGTGCCTTAGACCTAGGCGTACCACTACCATTGATCACTGAATCTGTTTTTGCCCGTTATATCTCGGCTTACAAAGAAGAACGGGTCAATGCCAGCAAAGTCTTACCAAAACCAGAAGCAGTTGCTTTTGAAGGAAACAAAGAAGAGTTTATCAATAAGATCCGCGAAGCATTATACTTCAGTAAGATCATGAGCTATGCACAAGGATTCGCGCAATTACGTACAGCATCAAAAGAGTATGATTGGGATCTTCCTTTTGGTGAAATTGCCAAAATTTGGCGTGCAGGCTGTATCATCCGGGCTCAATTTTTACAAAAAATCACGGATGCTTATGACAAGAATGCCGACATTGAAAACTTACTATTAGATGACTACTTCAAAGATATTACGAAACGTTATCAATCTTCTGTACGTGAAGTAGTTGCACTAGCTGTCCAAGCCGGTGTACCTGTGCCGACGTTCTCATCTGCGATCGCGTACTTCGATTCTTATCGTTCTGATCGTTTGCCAGCGAACTTGATCCAAGCACAACGGGATTACTTCGGAGCGCATACGTATGAACGGACAGATAAAGAGGGAATTTTCCATTATTCATGGTATGACGAAGCGTAAGCTTTAAGAGAATCCAAAAGAGAAAGGCCGAAAGTGAGAACTTTCGGTCAATCTCTTTTTTATTTTTTAGATACATGATAAAATAAGACAGATAATGTCTAATTTAAAGGCAGAATAATCAATAAAGGGGCTATCAATAATGAGTAATATTCTAATCATTGAAGATGAAAAGAACTTAGCTCGATTTGTGGAATTAGAATTGAAGCATGAAGGGTATAATACTGAAGTTCATTACAACGGACGGACGGGACTGGATGCGGCGCTGAATAATGAATGGGATGCGATCTTATTGGATCTGATGCTTCCTGAGTTAAATGGGTTAGAAGTTTGCCGCCGCGTGCGTCAATCGAAGAACACCCCGATCATCATGATGACCGCACGAGATTCCGTGATTGATCGAGTATCAGGTTTAGATCATGGTGCCGATGATTATATTGTGAAGCCTTTTGCAATTGAAGAATTGCTGGCACGCTTACGTGCGTTGCTTCGCCGTATCGATATCGAAGGGGACAAAAACGTTGCAAAACAAACCACGATCACATACCGAGACCTAACGATTGAAAAAGAAAATCGTGTCGTTCGTCGCGGAACAGATGTCATTGAACTAACGAAACGCGAATATGAGCTATTGTTGACTTTAATGGAAAACGTTAATGTCGTTTTGGCCAGAGATGTTTTATTAAACAAAGTCTGGGGCTATGAGACAGAAGTTGAAACCAACGTTGTCGATGTTTACATCCGCTACTTACGGAATAAAATTGATGTACCAGGGGAGGAAAGCTATATCCAAACCGTTCGTGGTACAGGTTATGTGATGCGGTCGTGAACCTTAAAAAAAGAATGAAAAAATTAAAAGAACTGAAGGGGCCTTCTTTAACTGTAAAGTGGGCCTTCGCAAGTTCTTTCTTTATATTCGTCGTATTTACGATCTTTGCCGTGATCACCTATAAAACATCGGTGAATTTGATCGTCGCTAAAGAAGAAAACAATGTGGAGCGGACGATGTCAGAGGTTGCTTCTCGTTTAGCCAATTCGGATCAAGAACTAACATTGGTCCGAACGTATCGTAATTTAACCAAAAATGATGCGGGAACGACGAGCATTTATGATCGCACTTCAACAATCGATGGCAACTTAATGAAAATCGACTCCTTTATTTCGGAATTAGGCCAAGCACCATTGAGCCTGTTTGTTTATAATTTGAATGAGGACCTTGTGTTTAAAACCCATGAAAATGATTTAGCACTGATCGACACGCAGCGCAAAGCGCCAACTATCGTAACGCTGGATGGTATCACAGGCTTTCTCTCGATCCAACCCATTTATTCAAAAGGCACCAGAGAGCGGATTGGCTATGCACAAACCTTTTATGAGTTGACTTCTTTTTATGAAATACGCAGCAAACTGCTGCTGACTTTGATTATCTTAGAAGTCGTCTCTCTGATTCTCAGCAGTGTACTCGGGTTCTTTTTATCAGCATATTTCCTTCAGCCGTTAAAGGTACTACGGGATACGATGGAAACTGTTCGGAAAAACCCGCAGTCAACCGTGCATATGCCAGAATTAAATACGAATGATGAACTGTCTGATTTAGCAGATATATTTAATGAGATGTTGGATCGCATGCGCCTGTACATTGAGCAGCAAGAGCGATTCGTTGAAGATGTTTCTCATGAGTTACGGACACCCGTAGCAATCATTGAAGGACACATGAATTTGTTGCAACGTTGGGGGAAAGATGATCCAGAGATCTTGGATGAGTCCCTCGCAGCCAGTATGCAAGAGATCAGTCGAATGAAGACGCTAGTACAGGAAATGTTGGATCTCTCAAGAGCGGAACAAGTGGATGTTCATTATGCAAATGAAACAACTAATGCAAAAGAAGTTGTCTATCAAGTGTTCAATAACTTTAAAATACTGTATCCGGATTTTGTCTTTACATTGGATGATGATTTGTATCATGAGTTGAAGCTGAAAATCTATCGCAATCATTTTGAACAGATCATTATTATTGTCTTGGATAACGCAGTAAAGTATTCCACTGATCGAAAAGAAGTTCATCTATCCATTTCATTGGATCGTCAATCTTTTGAAATTGCCATCCAAGATTTCGGGGAAGGCATCTCCAAAGAAGACCTCGATAAGATCTTCAATCGTTTCTATCGGGTAGATAAAGCTCGTGCTAGAACCAAAGGTGGCAATGGTTTGGGGTTATCTATAGCAAAACAACTATTGGAAAGCTATAAAGGAAAAATCACGGCGGAGAGTGTCATTGGCCAAGGAACAATCTTTCGAATTTATATACCGATTCTTCAAACGGAAGATCGGACGAAAAGAGAACGTTAGGCGAAAAGCTTAAGTTCTCTTTTTTTATCCATTATTGATAGATTTAGCCGTGAAATACTTCTTATAAGCGAACGTTCGAATCGTTTGACAATGAATAATTCGCTTATAAAAATAGTTGCCAAAAAGCCTATTTTTTTAGTTGATTTTTCCTTTAAGAATTGCTATATTATTACTTGTCCTTGTTAAGACATTTGTAACAAACACTGATTGAACTTTTTTGAAATTAGTTGTTGACGAAACATTTTACAAGTGTTATTATAACAAAGTCGAAAAAATATCATCTCTGAAAAACCTAATAAATCAAAAAAACTTTTCAAAAAAGTGTTTGACATATAACGGTTGAGATGGTAAGATGAAAAAGTCGCTGAGGTTAAGAAAGAAGTTAAATAACAACTTCTTAAAAAAACTTTTAAAAAAGAGTTGACAATCAACTGTCGCTCTGATATGATATAAAAGTTGCTAACACAGCACGGTAGACCTTTGAAAACTGAACAAAGCAAGCAAACGAACCAATGTGTAGGACGTTTCAATTTATTGAAACAAATACATGCAAGCAATAGCTAGCAAAGTTAATTTTTATGAGCTTAATGACCGTATGGTCATTCAAACAAATCATTATGAGAGTTTGATCCTGGCTCAGGACGAACGCTGGCGGCGTGCCTAATACATGCAAGTCGAACGCTTTTTCTTTCACCGGAGCTTGCTCCACCGAAAGAAAAAGAGTGGCGAACGGGTGAGTAACACGTGGGTAACCTGCCCATCAGAAGGGGATAACACTTGGAAACAGGTGCTAATACCGTATAACACTATTTTCCGCATGGAAGAAAGTTGAAAGGCGCTTTTGCGTCACTGATGGATGGACCCGCGGTGCATTAGCTAGTTGGTGAGGTAACGGCTCACCAAGGCAACGATGCATAGCCGACCTGAGAGGGTGATCGGCCACACTGGGACTGAGACACGGCCCAGACTCCTACGGGAGGCAGCAGTAGGGAATCTTCGGCAATGGACGAAAGTCTGACCGAGCAACGCCGCGTGAGTGAAGAAGGTTTTCGGATCGTAAAACTCTGTTGTTAGAGAAGAACAAGGATGAGAGTAAAACGTTCATCCCTTGACGGTATCTAACCAGAAAGCCACGGCTAACTACGTGCCAGCAGCCGCGGTAATACGTAGGTGGCAAGCGTTGTCCGGATTTATTGGGCGTAAAGCGAGCGCAGGCGGTTTCTTAAGTCTGATGTGAAAGCCCCCGGCTCAACCGGGGAGGGTCATTGGAAACTGGGAGACTTGAGTGCAGAAGAGGAGAGTGGAATTCCATGTGTAGCGGTGAAATGCGTAGATATATGGAGGAACACCAGTGGCGAAGGCGGCTCTCTGGTCTGTAACTGACGCTGAGGCTCGAAAGCGTGGGGAGCGAACAGGATTAGATACCCTGGTAGTCCACGCCGTAAACGATGAGTGCTAAGTGTTGGAGGGTTTCCGCCCTTCAGTGCTGCAGCAAACGCATTAAGCACTCCGCCTGGGGAGTACGACCGCAAGGTTGAAACTCAAAGGAATTGACGGGGGCCCGCACAAGCGGTGGAGCATGTGGTTTAATTCGAAGCAACGCGAAGAACCTTACCAGGTCTTGACATCCTTTGACCACTCTAGAGATAGAGCTTCCCCTTCGGGGGCAAAGTGACAGGTGGTGCATGGTTGTCGTCAGCTCGTGTCGTGAGATGTTGGGTTAAGTCCCGCAACGAGCGCAACCCTTATTGTTAGTTGCCATCATTTAGTTGGGCACTCTAGCGAGACTGCCGGTGACAAACCGGAGGAAGGTGGGGATGACGTCAAATCATCATGCCCCTTATGACCTGGGCTACACACGTGCTACAATGGGAAGTACAACGAGTTGCGAAGTCGCGAGGCTAAGCTAATCTCTTAAAGCTTCTCTCAGTTCGGATTGTAGGCTGCAACTCGCCTACATGAAGCCGGAATCGCTAGTAATCGCGGATCAGCACGCCGCGGTGAATACGTTCCCGGGCCTTGTACACACCGCCCGTCACACCACGAGAGTTTGTAACACCCGAAGTCGGTGAGGTAACCTTTTTGGAGCCAGCCGCCTAAGGTGGGATAGATGATTGGGGTGAAGTCGTAACAAGGTAGCCGTATCGGAAGGTGCGGCTGGATCACCTCCTTTCTAAGGAATATTTCGGAAGACTACACATCGTTTGCCTTTGTTCAGTTTTGAGAGGTCTACTCTCAAGTAAATACCCGGGGCCTTAGCTCAGCTGGGAGAGCGCCTGCTTTGCACGCAGGAGGTCAGCGGTTCGATCCCGCTAGGCTCCATTAACGACAATGGTCGTTATGCTTTGTTCATTGAAAACTGGATATCGAAGAAAAAATCAAAACAAGTAACACACACCGAGTTGAAATGTTAAAAGAGTTTTTTAATAAGTTCAACGCTTATTTTCTTGAGCAACCTTCTATCGCTAGAAGAAGTACTCAAAACCGACCGTAAGGTCAAAGGTTAAGTGAATAAGGGCGCACGGTGGATGCCTTGGCACTAGGAGCCGATGAAGGACGGGACTAACACCGATATGCTTTGGGGAGCTGTAAGTAAGCTATGATCCAGAGATTTCCGAATGGGGAAACCCAGCATCTTTTATAGGATGTTACGTCTG
>NZ_CP172954.1:1160000-1695000 GCF_050547225.1 Enterococcus sp. AZ089
GGAGCTGTCCTTAGTACGAGAGGACCGGGATGGACTTACCGCTGGTGTACCAGTTGTCTCGCCAGAGGCATCGCTGGGTAGCTATGTAGGGAAGGGATAAACGCTGAAAGCATCTAAGTGTGAAGCCCACCTCAAGATGAGATTTCCCATTTCTTTAAGAAAGTAAGATCCCTGAGAGATGATCAGGTAGATAGGTCAGAAGTGGAAGGCCAGTGATGGTTGGAGCGGACTGATACTAATCGATCGAGGACTTAACCAAAAAGAAAAAAGCACGTAAACTCGTAGCGTTTTGATTTCTTCGATCCAGTTTTGAGTGAGCAACACTTACTCAATTGAATAGTGTGGTGGCGATAGCAAGAAGGATACACCTGTAACCATGCCGAACACAGAAGTTAAGCTTCTTAGCGCCGATTGTAGTGAAGGGTTTCCCTTTGTGAGAGTAGGACGTCGCCACGCATTTCAATTTTTCCGGCATAGCTCAGTTGGTAGTAGCGCATGACTGTTAATCATGATGTCGTAGGTTCGAGTCCTACTGCCGGAGTTCTCTAATAAGAGAAAACAAGCAAGAGTAATGAGCTTCTTTTAGGCTGGAGAGTTGTCCGAGTGGCCGAAGGAGCATGATTGGAAATCATGTAGATGGCTATCGCTGTCTCAAGGGTTCGAATCCCTTACTCTCCGTTTTAAACTTAGGTCCGTTGGTCAAGTGGTTAAGACACCGCCCTTTCACGGCGGTAACACGGGTTCGAATCCCGTACGGATCATTACAATTTAATGAACAACCTTCGGGGGTTTAGCTCAGCTGGGAGAGCATCTGCCTTACAAGCAGAGGGTCAGCGGTTCGATCCCGTTAACCCCCATTACGGTTTGGTAGTTCAGTTGGTTAGAATGCCTGCCTGTCACGCAGGAGGTCGCGGGTTCGAGTCCCGTCCAGACCGTTTCATTATTTTTGTAAAACTTATATTTTCTTATATGGCTCGGTAGCTCAGTTGGTAGAGCAATGGATTGAAGCTCCATGTGTCGGCAGTTCGATTCTGTCCCGCGCCACCATGGAGGAGTAGCGAAGTGGCTAAACGCGACGGACTGTAAATCCGTTCCTTAGGGTTCAGTGGTTCGAATCCACTCTCCTCCATTTATAGGGGCATAGTTTAAAGGTAGAACAGCGGTCTCCAAAACCGTTAGTGTGGGTTCAATTCCTGCTGCCCCTGCCATTATATATTTCAATATTTTCTTATTACGGCGGGTGTGGCGAAGTGGTTAACGCACCGGATTGTGGCTCCGGCATTCGTGGGTTCGATTCCCATCATTCGCCCTTTCATTTTTGGGGTATAGCCAAGCGGTAAGGCAACGGACTTTGACTCCGTCATGCGTTGGTTCGAATCCAGCTACCCCAGTACAATCTTCACTTGATTGTAGATTGCAACAATAGTATAATGGCGGTATAGCCAAGTGGTAAGGCAGAGGTCTGCAAAACCTTCATCACCGGTTCAAATCCGGTTACCGCCTTAGTACTAAATACTAACCTTTCAACATGCCGGCGTGGCGGAATTGGCAGACGCGCTGGACTCAAAATCCAGTGCCCGTTGAGGGCGTGCCGGTTCGACCCCGGCCGCCGGTATCATTGATGTATCAGTCTTTTATAAGATTGATACATTTTTTTGTTTATAAAAGTCTACAAATACGATTTTGGAGGACAACTTATATAGCAAAGATTTTTTTGTTTTGTTACTATTGAAAGCCTTTCCTTAATCTTGTATAGTTTTTACATGAATAGCTGCAAGGAACAGGAGAGAGGGGGGATCAAATTGAAATGGTATGAGAATAGAATCAAATCAGCGATAGATGGGACAAATCCAATGGTGATCAAAGAATTGTCTGGCAGTTTTGCTGTTTATGGCGATGTCCAATTTCTTCCTGGATATTGTGTATTATTACCTAAAAGAGAGGTGGCTTCTTTAAATGATCTAGATTTAAATGAGCGACAGGTTTTCTTAACTGATATGACTCTTTTAGGAGATGCTATAATACAGGCTTGTTCTCCATTGAGAATCAATTATGAACTATTGGGAAATACCGATAACTTTCTTCATGCACATCTTTTTCCCCGTTATGAATGGGAAACCGGCGAAGCGAAAAAAATGCCTGTTTGGTTGTATGACAAATCTCATTGGACTAATCCAGAGTATCACTATTCAGAAAAAAGTGATGGAGAGCTAAGACAAAAGATAGCCTCTTGTTTAGAAAATGCCTATCGTTTGTCTAATGAACCTTTCTAATCTAGTAACCTCAATAAAAGAACCTCCATGAAGCGATCGCTTCATGGAGGTTCTTTGCTTAGATTAATCAATATACTTAAGAACTGCGACTTCTTTTGGTTTCAGAACTACCAACTGTCTGATTTCTTTGGTTAGAAGGTCTGCTCCAGGGGCTTTCAGCTTCACTTTGATTGTCTGCTCGGTATGGTTTAAGAAAAAGACGAGTGTATAGCCAGCACCTTTGCGGCAGGTAACGGAGACTTCAGTAGGAGCAGCCAAGAAGTGCTGGGCATGAGTCGTTAAATTGTGATTTTCCAGAATGGTCGTTAAAAATGTTGTTAGACCTTCAAGGGACAATTCTGTTCCCACGTAATACGCATACCCATCGTCGATCCGGTTCATGGTAATGGCTGGCTTATCGGTCAAATAACCGGAATGGAAGGTTGCCAAAGCTTTCGCACCTTTTAGATGGATGACTTCCTCCCATAGAGAATTGTCGTACCGACGACCTTGAAAGTCAATCTGATGATGGGTAGCTGCTTTCATTGGGTAAAACTCTTCTACAATGATCCCTAATGTGTCTCTAAACAAGCCTGGATAGTCTCCAAGATAGACTTGGTCATATTCATTGACGATCCCACTAAAGAAATTGGTCAAGAAGATGCCGCCTTGTCGCACGTAATCATGGATCTTCTTACCGAATGCTTCGGGTGCTGAATAGAGATTTGGGGCGATCACTAAAGGATAGCCGTCTACTGATTCGGAAGGATGGACAAAGTCTACGCTCAGATTTAACGCCCTTAGTGCGGCATACAGGCTGCGTAACTGATGAATGTATTTTAAGGTTCTTGGTTTGGCATCCAATTCCAGCGCCCACCAATTTTCCCAGTCGAAGACAACTGCGACATCAGCCAAGAAGCGCGTCCCAACGATTTCGGATAGTTGCGAAAATTCGTTGCCTAATTGTGCACATTCACGAAAGATACGGCTTGACTGAGGATCTCCGTGAGGCACCATCGCACTATGAAATTTTTCCGCACCGCCACGAGACTGTCGCCATTGAAAGAACATGATACCATCAGCACCATGAGCTAGCGCTTCATAACTCCAAAGACGCAGCTGGTTGGGGGTCTTGGCCCCGTTGATTTGTCGCCAATTAACGGCGCTGGTGGCTTGCTCCATGATCAAGAATGGCTTTTTCTTCAAACTGCGGGTTAAATCGTTAGCAAGAAATTGCGGGTAAGGGTTTTTTTCAAAGGGATTCGGGTACGAATTCCAGCTGACCACATCTATTTCAGGTGCCCATTTAAATCCATCTACGTATTTGTGTAAGCCCATAAGATTGGTCATATAAGGAATGTCATGGGAATATTTTGCGATCGCCGCCTTTTCAATTTGATAAAGTTCCAGATTCATGTCGGAAAGAAACCGACGGTAGTCTAATTGCTGTGCAGGATTTTTGAAGGTTGGCATTGCCTCTGGTAAGAAAATTTCCTCCCAGCTGCCATAAGATTGACTCCAAAACTTCGTTGACCAAGCATCATTCAATCCAGCGATGGTCAGATATTTCTCTGCTAACCATGTCTGAAATCTTTTCCGACAATGATCGCAATAACACTCGTGGATGTGACAGGTATATTCATTATTGATATGCCACATGACCAGCCCTGGATGATTAGCATAACGGTTTGCGACTGCTTCAGACAAATCGGCGGCATATTGACGATAGATAGGGGAAGTCGGACAGTAGTGCTGGCGCGCACCATGAACCAGTCGATTGCCATGAATGGTCACAGGCAGCATCTCAGGGTGTTTTTGAACAAGCCAAGCGGGAGGAGAAGCTGTTCCATTGGCTAGGTCGATCATGATATTGTTTTCATATAAAAGATCCATCAACCAGTCCAGAAAGTCAAAATCATAGGTGGATTCATCTGGCTGCAGATTGACCCAGCCAAAAATATTGATACTTACATAGTTCACACCTGCTTCTTTCATTAAGCGCATATCTTCAAGAATGACTTCTTTAGACCATTGTTCAGGATTGTAGTCGGCACCATAGTAAAGCTGACGTTGCGTTTTCATCAAATCGCTCCTTTATAGACGTTTCTTTAGTATCAAGATACTTGAATCATATCAAATATTCATCTGTTTGATAGCGGTATCATTTGAAAATCATGAAATGATCCAAAAAAACAAAGATAGTTCAATCTGGTTTCGCAACTAGGGCTATAGTCCGCCAGTTCTTTTGCCTTGCTGTTTTTTTAACAAAAATATACAATTGAAAAAGGCGGTAAATTAAAGTATCTAGAATTTATATTCTTTATTAGTTGTTTTTTTATCGGGGGTTTCTTTTTTTAAAAAATGCATGTTTATAACTATATGATCCGAAAAAACTTTGAATCACGAGTAGAAAAAACACGATGAGTCGAAGAAATGAATAATTATGTGATGTGGAATCAAAAAAAAGAATGACATAAGTTATTCTACAAAATTGCCAAGAAGGAGAGAAAAGTCCATGAACCAGCCAATACAGATCTTTTCTGAGATTGCGCCCTTAAAGCGGGTGCTGTTGCATCGTCCAGGAGCAGAATTGGAAAACTTGATGCCGGATTATCTTGATCGCTTGTTGTTCGATGATATTCCTTTTCTAGACCAAGCACAAAAAGAGCATGATTTTTTTGCCGAGACGTTAAGAAACAGAGGGGTGGAAGTCCTTTATTTGGAAGATCTTGCTGCAGAGACATTGTCGACGACCGGTGCCAAAGAAGCTTTTTTAGAAGATTATTTAAATGAGACAACGATCCTTGATGAAGAGATTCGCAACGAAGTGCGCAATTTTTTCCTGTCGATCAAAGATAATCGCTCCTTTATCGATCATACGATGGCGGGCTTGAAAAAAAGTGAGGTAGAAATTCCAAGAGCTAGCAAGTTAACGGCGATCGTTGAAACGGAATATCCTTTTTTGATCGATCCCATGCCAAACTTGTATTTCACGAGAGATCCGTTTGCTACGATTGGTCATAGCGTTTCCTTGAATCGAATGTATTCTGCAACGAGAAGACGAGAAACCCTCTACGGAAAACAAATTTTTACGCACCACCCGATGTTTTCCCGCAATGAGACGAACTTTTTGTATCATCGGGACGAAACGACGCGGATGGAAGGCGGCGATCAGCTGATTTTATCTGATAAAATCGTGGCGATCGGTATCTCTCAACGAACCGAGGTTGCTTCTATCGAAAAAATTGCCGAAACGATTTTTGCTACAGAACCGAGTTTTGAACATATCTTGGCATTTAATATTGGTGAAGAACGAAAATTTATGCACTTAGATACGGTCTTTACGATGGTGGATCATGATAAGTTCACGATCCATCCAGAAATCGAGGGAGAACTTTCGCTGTATTCAATCACTAAACACAAGGACGGTGTGCGAGTATATGAGGAAAAAGATACGTTGGAAAACATTCTTTGCCGTTATTTAGATTTGCCTGAAGTACACTTGATTCACTGTGGTGGTGACGACTTAGCGGCAGCAGCCAGAGAACAATGGAATGATGGTTCCAATACATTGGCGATCGCCCCAGGGGAAGTCGTGGTCTATGACCGCAATACCATCACCAACGGGTTGTTAAAAGAGGCAGGCGTCAAGTTGAATGAGATCTCAGGAAGTGAATTGGTTCGCGGACGTGGAGGTCCACGCTGTATGAGTATGCCATTTATTCGTGAGTAGGACGAATCTTTGTTATTTTAATTACGGATTTTTGCTTTGAAATTATGAAAGTTAAGAAATAGAAGAGAGAAAAATAAAAGAAAGATTTGAAACGGCATTCTGTTTCTAATCTTTCTTTTTTGTCATCATTTAACCCCCTATAAATTGAAAAGGATTTCTTTTTGTGAAAATGTGTAATTTTTGTGACTTTTATATGTAAAGACTATAAAAAAACGCTAGGAACCTTGTTCTATCGCTAAATTTATGGTACGGTTATATTAGAAAACGGAAATAGGTGAAGGTATTTGCCACTTATTGATTTTTGACACCCTACGATCAGCGAATGCCATATGCTTGATTTGTAGTGGTTTTTTTTGCGGAAAAAAAGGGAAAGCAGGTGAGAAAATGGCAGTAGATGCAATTCGATTATTACAAGAAGCAGAGCAATTTGCTGAAAATAAAAACCAAGAAGCGGAATCAGAAAAAAAACAATTGGCAAAAGAACGCGAAGAACGGTTGAAGGCGTTTAAAAAAGAGTTGGCAGAAAAAGAAGCCCAACAAAAAGAAGCAATCAATCAAAAAATCGCAGCTGAGTTAACACAGTCAAAAGAACCGCTCATGGCTAAAACGAAAGCAGAAGTGGAAACACTACGAACGATCCCTAATGAGTTAAAGGAAGAAGCATTGGCAATAATAATAAATAAGGTTGTGACATAAATGGCAATTGCAAAAATGCAAAAGTTCAGTCTGTTGACCTTTTACGATCAGAAAGAAGCTGTTTTAGAGCAGCTGCAAGACTTTCAGGGCGTAGAACTGCTTTCTTCGGAGAAATACTACGATTCTGAAGAAACGACGGGTGTTTTGACACCGGTTCGCGAGGAACAGTCTGAAGAAGAAATGGAGAACCAGTTTGGTCAAGTCAACTGGAGCTTAAATTTTTTAGAAGAATATGTACCCAAAAAAGGAATGCTGGCACAACTGCGGCAACCAATCAAAAAATATACCCTTCAAGAATTGGCTGAAACAGCCCACACCTATCCCTGGCAAGAATTATGCCAGACCCTTCGTAAACAAGACAAACGTCTTCGCTTGATCGATCAAGAAAAACGCGATGTATTAGCACAAGAAGCAGAGCTGTCGATTTGGAAGTATTTTAAAGAGCGTCCAGCGGTTTTAAAGGAATTAAAAAAATCAGGTGGCTTGCTAGGTTCGATTCCCACTTCTGAAATGGCTGACTTTACGACGAACAGTGAGAAGCTGCCGCTCGTCTATGTGGAAACTGTTTATCAATCACAAACAACCACTTACTTACTGGTCCTTTTCCACAAAGATGTAAAAGAAAAAGTAACTTCACTTCTTAAAAAAGTAGCCTTTGAGCAATACATCTACCCTTATGAGGGCATCCCAGAAGAAGATCTGCAAACGATGAAAGAAAAATCCCAATGTTTAATTGATGAAGAAAAAGAGATCAAAGCCTCTCTTCGTGCAATGACAAACGAGCAAGAAACTTTGCGGATCGTTGCCGAGTATTTAGATGGAGCAATCACCCGCTTAAAAAGCAATAAGATGCTTTTACGTTCTACTCATGCGGTCTCGCTTTCTGGCTGGGTTCCTGTTGATGGAACGGCCGAATTAGAAAAACGCATCAAAAAAGGAACCACGGATAACTATTACCTCGAATACCAAGAAGTGACGGAAAAAGAGATTAGTAATGTGCCGATTTTATTAGAAAACGCACGTTGGATCAAACCTTTTGAAGGACTTGTTCGGATGTACAGCTTGCCGCAATATGACGAGTTAGATCCGACACCATTTATGGCGCCTTTTTATATGGTGGCATTCGGGATGATGGTTGCCGATTTTGGCTATGGTTTGCTTTTGTTTCTGGCGACGTTTCTTGGGAAAAAGCTGTTCCACCTCAGCAAAGGGCTGGAACAAAACTTGACCCTCTTTCAGTTATGCTCGATCCCCACGATTATTTGGGGCTTGATCTATGGCAACTTCTTCGGATTTGAATTCTCATTCCAACTGTTGTCTGCCCAGGATGATGTCAACCAGATCTTAGTCTTATCCGTGATCTTTGGGTACATCCAGATCATGTTTGGTTTGGCGCTGAAATTCTATATTCTATGGAAGAAAAAAGACCAGAAACTGGCTGCGATGTTCCAAGCCGGTTCATGGATCGTCTTTTTGATCAGTGTGGCTTTTGTTGCCGCAGGAATACTGCTTTTCCCTGACACACCGTTACAAATGATTGGGATCGTAATGATCGCTGCCAGTCTATTAGCAGTGGCCATCGGAGGCAGTTTAGAAGGTAAAACCTTAGCAGGAAAAATCGGTTCTGGATTGTACGGATTGATGGATGTGACCAATTATGTTGGTGACTTGATCAGTTACACCCGTCTGATGGCGTTAGGGGTTGCCGGCGGAAGTATCGCCTCAGCCTTCAACTTGATCATCAGCTACCTGCCGCCAGCAGCCCGGTTTACGGTTGGTATCTTATTATTTGTGGCATTGCATGGCCTAAATATTTTCTTAAGTTACCTTAGTGCGTATGTTCATGGTATCCGTTTGCAGTATTTAGAGTATTTTGGAAAATTCTTTACGGGGGGCGGACGTGCCTTTGACCCCTTCAAATCAAATGAAAACTATGTAGAGATTATCTCAGAAGAGAAGTTACAGGAGGACAATAATGGAAAATTGGATTAGTTTCTTTTACGAAAATGGTGGAATTGTTTTTGCAGCTTTAGGTGTAGCGACCGCAACGATTTGCGGCGGGATCGGATCAACGATTGGTGTTGGGATGACCAGTGAAGCAGCGTCAGGCTTGATCTCAGAGCAGCCAGAGAAATTCGGACAAGCGTTGATCTTAGAGTTGCTATCTAGTACTCAGGGGTTATACGGATTCGTAATTTCCTTTATGATCTTTGGTCAGATCAGCGGTTCGCTCTCATTCGATCGCGGATTGTACTTGTTTATTGCTTCGTTGCCAATCGCATTAACAGCGATCGTAGCCGGAAAATGGCAAGGACGTGCCGCAAGTGCTGCGATGCAGATTTTAGCCAAAAAACCAGAACATGTGACCAAAGGGATTATCTTGGTAGCGATGATGGAAACGTATTGTATTTTAGGGTTCGTTATTTCCTTCTTGCTTGTCTTGAATTAAGAGGAGGGAAAAGTGAATGTCTGATATTACACGTTTAACTGACAAAATAACCGCTGATGCGGAAAAGAAATACCAGCTGCAAATCAAAGAAGCGAAAAAAGAAAGTGAAAATCAAGAAAACTTAAAGCGAACGCAATTAGAAAAAGAACTTAGTGAACGGTTAGCTTTTTATGAAAAAGAAAAACGTGCGGCGATGTATTTGGAAATCTCAGATGTGCATATTCAATCAAGAAACAAGGTCTTGGCAGCAAAGCAGTCGGTCTTAGATGAGCTGTTTACTGAGGCTTTGACCCGTTTAAATACGATGGATCAAGCAGCATTTTATGCGTTTATCGCTAATGGCTTGGCGAATGCAAGGTTAACTGGTGAGGTTGAGTTGCTTTTAGGTGAGAAGACCCGCCATTTAGTGGATGAGGAGCTCCTCGCTAAATTGCAGGCATCTGCCCCAGATGTTCAGCTGAAACTGGTAAATAAAACGATCCCTCGTAAGGGTGGCTTTTTGTTGCGACAAGAAGCGATCGAGTTGAATTTTACTTTTGATGCGCTACTAGAAGCCAACAAAGAAGAGTTAAGCAATACGTTACTGCAATTGATTTTTGAACAGTAAGCAGGTGCAAACAGATGAATGACATCAAATACAATACCTTAAATACGAGAATTCGGACGTATGAATCGCAATTATTCGATCGCAGCCGCTATGAGCGGATGCTCTCGGCTGCTAGCGCAGAAGAAATCTACGGTATGTTGCAAGAAACGGTTTATGGTGACTTCATCAACGAGGATGATCGTGTACACGACTTTGAACATGTGTTGATGGCGGAGTTGAAACGGGTATACGACACGATGTATCAGCTGACACCGGAAAAAGCGATCGTTGATTTCTTTGCTTTGAAATATGACTATCAAAATCTGAAAGTCTTGGTAAAAGCGGCGTACATGCAAGAAGATTTTTCTGAATATCTTGTCCCAATTGGTACCCAGCCGCTTTCCGTCCTTAAGGATCTGGTCAAGACCAGAAAAAGCAATCTTGTTGCCAAAGAGATGGTTGATTGTGTGGAAGAAGTCTTCTCTTATATTGAGAACTACCATGAGGTCCAATCGATCGACATCATCTTTGATAACCACTATTGGGAACAATTGTGGACGATTGGCAAAGAATACGACGACGATCTGCTGCAAAGCTTGATTCGTCGACAAATCGATATTTTCAACATTTCAACAACGTTGCGCAGTTACGCGATGAAACGCAAGCGCGGCTTTATCAGCGCAGTTTTAGCCGATCATGGAAACCTGCCTGCAAAAGAATTGTTAGCTGAGATCACGACTTCCCTTGAGGCATTTGTGGCATATTTGCAAGGGACTCCTTATAAAGAACTGATCAATCACAGCTATGAAGAGTTGGTAGAGAAGAAGACCTTGAATACCTTTGATATACGCAAAGACAATTTTCTAATGGCGAAGCTCAAAGAACATAAAATTGTTCCTTTTGGCCCTTCAGCATTGGCAGGGTACTTGTACGCCAAGGAAATTGAAAGCAAGAACTTGCGTATTCTCCTGATTGGGAAAATCAATAAGGTGCCGGAAGAGATTTTAAGAAGTCGGGTGCGTGATAGTTATGCATAAAAAAATAGCAATGATGGGTGGTAAGAACTCGATCTTGCCTTTCAAAGGGCTAGGGATCGACATCTTTCCAGTCAGCGATTTGGATGAAGCCGCCCAACAACTAGAAGAAATGGCTGAAGCCTATGGGGTAATCTTTTTGACTGAGCGACTGATCGAACAATTAGAACCGATCGTTCGCCGCTATGAAGAAGTACCGACACCAGCGATCATTCCGATTCCAAGTAGTACGGGTAGTTTAGGGATCGGCATGGCACGAATTCAGCAAAATGTGGAAAAAGCGGTAGGAATGAATATATTAGATTCATAACAGACAAGTCAGCCAGCTAGGAGGAATAAATGTGGCATTTGGCACAATTGAAAAAGTATCGGGACCACTGGTCACCGCCTCAGGATTAAGTGGCGCAAAAATCCACGAAATCTGCAAAGTCAGTGACAAGGGCCTTATCGGTGAGATCATTGAGATCAAAAAAGGGCTGGTTTCGATCCAAGTATACGAAGAAACAGCGGGAATCGGACCAGGCGAGCCCGTGGAAACGACAGGCGCACCATTGTCTGTCGAACTAGCACCAGGTTTGTTGACTCAGATGTTTGATGGGATCCAACGACCATTAGATACGTTTATGTCGCAAACAGAAAGTGATTTTTTGGAACGAGGGGTTACCATCGATCCACTGAATCGCCAAAAGAAATGGACCTTTGTCCCTCAAGTACAAGTCGGTGATACCGTACAAGGTGGCGACATTTTAGGTTCAGTACAAGAAACATCGGTGATCGAGCATAAGATCATGGTGCCACCAAACTATGAAGGAACCGTCAAAGAAATCATGGTAGGGAATTTTGCTATTACTGAAGTGATCTGTGTCTTAGAAACCATTGAGGGTGAAAAAAACTTGACGATGGTTCAGAAATGGCCGGTTCGTCAACCACGTCCCGTTACTGCTAAATTAAATCCAGGCGAACCGCTGGTCACTGGTCAGCGCGTCATCGACACCTATTTTCCAGTGGCAAAAGGCGGCTCAGCTGCCGTTCCCGGACCATTTGGTGCCGGAAAAACGGTTGTTCAGCACCAAATTGCTAAATGGTCGGATGTGGATATCGTTGTCTATGTCGGCTGTGGCGAGCGAGGCAATGAAATGCGGGATGTTATGAATGAATTTCCTGAACTGATCGACCCAAATACCGGCAAGTCCATCATGGAACGAACGGTCTTGATCGCCAATACGTCGAATATGCCAGTTGCTGCTCGGGAAGCCTCAATCTATACAGGAATCACGATTGCAGAATATTACCGCGACATGGGCTATAGTGTTGCTATCATGGCAGACTCAACATCACGTTGGGCAGAAGCGCTGCGGGAAATGAGTGGACGATTGCAAGAGATCCCAGGAGATGAAGGCTATCCGGCGTACCTTGGAAGTCGAATTGCGGAATACTATGAGCGAGCAGGGCGTTTCCATTCATTAGGCACACAGCCTCGGGAAGGAAGCATTACCGCAATTGGTGCGGTTTCACCTGCTGGTGGAGACATCTCAGAACCGGTCACCCAAAATACCTTACGAATCGTGAAAGTCTTCTGGGCATTGGATAGTATGCTGGCGCAAAAACGGCATTTTCCTTCCATCAACTGGATGAATTCCTATTCCCTTTACGAAGATCAAATCAATTCTTATTTAGATCAATTATTAGGCGATCGCTGGTCGGAGCTAGTCAATGAATCAATGGCGATTCTCCAAGAAGAAAGCCGTTTAGAAGAAATCGTTCAATTGGTAGGGATGGATTCTCTTTCTCAAAGAGACCGTTTGACAATGATGACAGCCCGTTCTTTGAGACAAGATTACTTGCAGCAAAACGCCTTTGATGATGTTGACACGTATACATCTCGCAATAAGCAGTTCAAAATGTTGGAGAATATTCTTTACTTTAATGAACAAGCCCAACGTGCACTGCAGCTAGGTGCTTACTTAGATGAGATCACAAAAGGAACGGTTGATCTGCGTGAGCGCATCGCCCGCAGCAAATACATTCCTGAAGAAGAATTGACCCGCTTGGATACGATCAAGCATGACATCAAAGAAAAGTTACAACGAATCATTGAAACTGGAGGTGTTCATTGATGTTAAAAGAATATCGTACAGTTTCCGAAATTGCCGGCCCTTTAATGGTGGTCGAAAATGTTCGAGGCGTTAAATTCGACGAACTCGTTGAGGTCCGCATGGACACAGGCGAGATCCGTCAAGGACAAGTACTGGAAGTCAGTGATGACAATGCTGTTGTCCAAGTATTTGAGGGTACAAGTAATTTGAGTGCTGAAGAAAGCAAAGCAAGGTTTCTAGGAACTGGTTTAACTTTAGGGGTTTCTCTAGATATGATGGGTCGGGTTTTTGACGGTTTAGGAAAACCAAAAGATAATGGCCCGAGAATCTTGCCCGAAAAACGCATCGATGTAAACGGTGAAGCCATCAATCCGATGGCACGGGACTTCCCGGATGAATTTATCCAAACTGGGATCTCAACGATCGATCATTTAAATACATTAGTTCGTGGACAAAAATTACCAATCTTTTCTGCTTCTGGTTTGCCTCATAAAGAGATCGCTGCTCAAATCGCACGACAAGCAACAGTACCCAGCCAAGAAGGCAATTTTGCGATCGTCTTCGCAGCAATTGGGATTCCGTTTGAAGAAGCTGAATTTTTCGTGGATGAATTCCGCAAAACCGGTGCATTAGATCGATCTGTTTTGTTTATGAACCTTGCCAACGATCCAGCAATCGAACGGATCGCTACTCCTAAGATGGCATTGACTGCAGCAGAGTATTTGGCTTTTGAAAAAGGCATGCACGTCTTAGTGATCATGACCGATATGACGAACTACTGCGAAGCATTGCGAGAAATCTCCGCTGCCCGCCGAGAAGTTCCGGGACGTCGCGGCTACCCAGGGTATCTATACACCAACTTAGCTACACTGTATGAACGGGCAGGACGTTTGATGGGCAAAGAAGGATCGGTCACACAGATTCCGATCTTAACGATGCCAGATGGCGATAAAACCCACCCGATTCCTGATTTGACTGGCTATATCACAGAAGGACAAATCATTTTGTCGCGGGACCTTTACAAACGCAATATCAATCCGCCAGTGGATATTTTGCCAAGTCTTTCTCGGTTGAAGGACAAAGGAACGGGAGAAGGTAAGACCCGTGCAGATCATGCGGCAACGATGAATCAAATTTATGCCGCCTATTCCGATGGGAAAGCTGCCAAAGAGTTATCGATCGTTTTAGGAGAGTCTGCCTTGTCTGATCTTGATAAAAAGTACGCGCGTTTTGCAGATCTTTTCGAAAAAGAGTATGTCAACCAGGGATTTGAAACCAACCGGACGATTGAAGAAACGTTAGATTTAGGCTGGAAGCTATTAGCTACCTTGCCAAAACAAGAGTTGAGCCGTATCAAAGAAGAATTTATCGACGCCTATTACCCAACGGACGAGGATGTGAGTTCTTAATGGCGATCTTAAATGTCAATCCAACTCGGATGGAACTAAGTCGTTTGAAAAAACGGCTGACGACGGCAACCCGTGGTCACAAATTATTGAAAGACAAGCAAGATGAGCTGGTGCGCCAATTCATTCAGCTAGTAAAGAAAAACCAGGAGCTTCGTAAAAAAATGGAAACTGCGCTGCAAGCAGGGATGGAAGAGTATGTGCTGGCTTCTAGTAGTATTCCCGATGTCGTTTTGCAAGAAGCATTTATGATCCCTTTAAATAAAGTGACCCTAGATGTACAAAGTCGGACCATCATGAATATGGATGTGCCAGTGTTAAATCCTGTTTACGAAGAAGAGAGCTCCGATGATGACTTTTCCTACGGTTTTGTAAGTACCACCAGTGAGCTGGATCTCTCGTTGTCTCATCTTGATCAGATGCTGCCAGTGATGCTTCAGTTGGCCGAAATCGAGAAAACCTGTCAACTGATGGCCAATGAGATCGAGCGGACGAGGCGAAGAGTCAATGCGTTAGAGTATATGACGATTCCCAAGCTGACGGAAACCATTCAATACATCGAAAGCAATCTGGCAGAAGACGAACGAGCAACATTGACCCGCTTGATGAAGGTCACAGATATCATTGCGGAAAATGAAGCAAAGTAAGGATTTTGCCAATCATTTGGAAGAATCAAAAAAGGCACGTAGAAGGGGGTTCCTTTCTACGTGTCTTTTTGCTTGTTAAGAGCGTAAGAGCAGTTGGTCATCTTTTAATTCAGCACCACTATTTTGATGGAACATTTCCATCAATTCAGGGACTGTTAAATGTTGCTTTTGCTCACCGGCAATATCCACGACGATCTTGCCTTGATGAAGCATGATCAGGCGATTGCCATAGCGAATGGCATCTTCCATATCATGAGTAACCATGAAGGCCGTCAACTGCTGTGAACGAATCAATTGATCGGTCAATGCCATGACAGTCAACGAGGTTTTTGGATCTAGGGCAGCGGTATGTTCATCTAATAAAATCAATTTAGGTTGTTGCAATGTTGCCATCAAGAGGGTAATCGCTTGACGCTGTCCGCCTGATAACAAACCGATCTCGGCAGAAAGACGATTTTCTAAGCCTAAGTTTAGACTGGCTAATTTTTCTTGGAAAAACGCGCGATTTTTTGCTTTGACGCCTGTCGCAAACCCTCGGACTTGGCCCCGTTTGTAAGCAAGTGCTAAGTTTTCTTCAACAGTCAAACGAACCGCTGTCCCCATACGTGGATCTTGAAAGACTCGGCTAATATCCTTTGAGCGTTTCGTAACGGATAAACGGGTGATGTCTTTCCCATCTAAGGTGATTTTTCCTTGTTCTGTTGGGATCGTTCCTGCAATACTGTTTAAAAGGGTCGATTTTCCGGCACCATTGCCACCGATGATCGTGATAAAATCTCCGGCATTCATCGTCAGGTCAATGCCTCGCAAGACATGGTTCTCATTGATCGTCCCTTTTTCAAAGGTTTGGTGTAGATTTTCGATTGTTAAGACTGAAGTCATTAGGATTGGCCTCCTTTGGTTTTTGGCAGCATCTTTTTAAGTCCTAGTTTTGAACGAAGCTGCGGTAACGAGAGGCAGATGACTAAGACGATTGCGGATGCCAGTTTGATATCATTGGCTTCGACATTGAACTCGAAAACGACGGCCAGGATAAAGCGATAAACGATCGCTCCAATCACGATGGTGATCAACCGCAAAAGCAAAGATTTATTGGCAAATAAAACTTCTGCAATAATGATCGATGCTAAGCCAATCACGATCGTACCGATTCCGGAGTTTAGGTCAGCAAAACCGTTGTTTTGGGCTAAAAGAGCACCTGAAAGGGCGATACAGCCATTAGAGATCATGTAACCGATGATCTTCATATTATCGGTGTTGATGCCGTTGGCTTCACTCATAGCTAAATTATCGCCTGTTGCGCGCAATGCTAAGCCGATCTCTGTACGGAAAAAGAGGAACAAGCACAAAATGACGATAGCTGCGAAGAGAAAGCCCGCAAGAATCACGGCATTGTTTTTGGTCAGACCCATTGCTTGAAATTGGGTGAAGACCGTGTCTTGTCCTAACAAGGCAATGTTGGGAGCACCCATCACACGATTTGTGATGGAATAAAGCCCAGTCATCGTGATGATCCCGGCCAACAAGGCTGGGATCTTTAGTTTTGTATGCAGTAGTCCGGATACCAAGCCGGCTAACATGCCACCGCCAAAGCCCATCAAACTGGCTAGTATGGGGGAGACGCCATTCGTAATACTGATTGCAGCGATCCCTGCACCTAATGGAAAACTTCCTTCTGCAGTTAAATCAGCGATATCCAGAATACGGAAGGTCAAAAATACTCCGATTGCCAGCAATGCCCAAAGGATCCCTTGAGAGGTGGCAGATTGTAGTAATAGTAAGAACGTGTCGACTAAATTCATATGATTTCCTCAAATCTAAAATAGTATGGTTATTCTGGGGCAGTGATGCTGGCAGGATCAATCCCTAAAGCTGCAGCCATTTCTTCATTGACGACTAACTCTAAATTCTCCGCTGTTTCAACGGGTGTGGTAGCTGGTTCTGCATCGCCATCTAAAATTTTTGCTGCTAGTTTTCCTGTTTGAATGCCTAGTGATTTATAGTCAATACCATAAGTTGCTAGAGCTCCATCATCGACTTGTTCCACGGAACCTGCGACGATCGGTGTTTTGGTTTCTTTCGCCACTTCACCGACGATTGCAGCAGCAGAGGCAAAGGTATTATCTGTTGGAATATAAATGCCATCGACATCTTTTGCCAGGCTAGTGGTCACTTGCTGCACATCATTGGTGGTATTGGCGGTCAATACTTTAACGTCGACTCCAGCAGCTTTTAAGGCTTCTTCTGCCAAGTCTGCTTGAATTTTCGAGTTAGCTTCACCTGCATTATACATAATGCCGATCGTCTTGGCGTCAGGGACGATGCTTAACAGCAAATTGATCTGCTGCTCAATGGGTACCATGTCTGACGTACCGGTGATGTTGCGACCGGGTTCTTCATTTGAGTCGGCTAATTTTGCCCCAACTAAGTCAGTAACTGCGGTAACCACGATTGGGGTATCAGTGGTTTCATTTGCTAACGAAACAGCAGCAGGGGTAGCGATGCCCAATAAAAGATCAGGGTTGGCATTCACTAGGCGTTCGCTCATACTCTTTAAGTTGTCTTGACTGTTTTGCGCATTTTGGTATTCGATCGTCAGGTTTTCACCTTCTGTGTAGCCCGCTTCTGCTAAGCCTTCTTTAAATCCTTCGTAGGCGGCATTCAAGGAGCCATGTTCCACGAGTTGCAAGACACCGACTGTTTTTGATCCGTCGTTTCCCTCAGAAGCATTGTTTGATTCCCCACAAGCTGCCAGTGCCAGTAGTGAAGCCGTTAATAATCCAGTTGTGATCCATTTTTTCATTTTCATTGTAACTCCTCCTATAAACGTTTCTTTTTTAATTGGGGTTTACCTGAACAAAAAAATCCATTCAGACAATCGTCTAAATGGATTCGATCCTATACCAAGCGTAAACGTATATTGGCAACCATTTAGAAGATTTTCTACATGGCTGCAAGTTCAAGTTAAAATGCTTTAGCCATCATAGATACAAACAAAACTCGTTTTGCGGTTTGCATCCATAATGTGTTATGAATACAAACTATCTAAAGTAGCTAAAGTAAAAGATATTCAGTTGTGGGGACACGGTCGTTTTTAACATAAAAAAGTTCCTCCATACTTGAATTGTTTTTAGTATAGACAAAAAAAAGCGGACTGTCAAATGTTTTTCCTGAATTATCTGAAAATTTTTGAATAACAATCAGAAAAAGTTTGAAAAAGATGCTTTGTTTCAACAAATTAAAAAGAAAGAAAAAAACTTTGTTTCATCAAGCTTTCTTGCTTGAAAATAAACAAAGTTTTTCTTAACATCACTCGTTTTCTTCTTTATAATAACGAATGGTATTTTTGATTTCACGAATACTGTAAAGCAGATCATCCTCAAAGGATTGATCTTGATCAATATCGATGGTCTCATTGAACATTGCTTCGTATTCAGCAATCGTTAGTTTTTGACGGGCATCAAGTAACGTTTGGTGAGCAGCTTGTGCTAACTGTTTTTCATAACCGGGTACCAATACGCCGCTGAAAAATTCAGCAACCGCTCCTGAGCCGTAACTAAACAGTCCTATCCGATCATTGGCTTGCAAGCTGGAGGAATTTTCCAATAAAGAGATCAAGCCTAGGTACAATGAACCCGTATACAAGTTGCCGGTACGACGACTGTAAACGATCGATTCTTCATAGCGAGCCATCAGGCGTTCTTGTTGCGTTTCTTCTTCTTCGGCAAAAACAGCCAATAAGGCTTTTTTTCCCATTTTTGTATAAGGAATATGGAAACTCAATGCAGCGTAATCTTTTGCTGTGCGTTGCGTTTTTTCGCAATGGGCTTGCCAAACTTGTTTAAAGGAATCGATATAGACGGCATTTGACAAGTGGCCATCTACCATTGGATATTGATGACCAACGGGACGCCAAAAATCATAAATGTCTTGCGTCAACATCAAATTATCGTTATCCAACTGCAAAATCGCTGGATCTGCAGAGATCAGCATAGCAACTGCACCTACGCCTTGAGTGGGCTCTCCACCGGAAGCTAAGCCATACCGGGCGATGTCTGAAGCCACCACCAAAACTTTGCTTTTTGGATTGGCTTGTACGTGGGCTTTAGCAAACTGTAAGCCTGCTGTTGCGCCATAACACGCTTCTTTGATTTCAAAGGAGCGGGCAAATGGTTGAATACCCAATAGGCGATGCAAAACCACTGCCGAAGCCTTTGATTCATCGATGCCGGATTCTGTGCCGACGATCACCATATCAATTGCTTGTAAATCTTCTTTTGTGAGGATATCTTTTGCCGCATGCATGGCAAAGGTGACGATATCTTGCGTTTTTTTATTGACCGCCATTTGATCTTGACCGATCCCGATCGTAAATTTATTTGGGTCGACCTCTCGGGCGTGAGCTAGATCAACCATATCTATAAAATAGGGGGGGACATAAAAATTTATTTTATCAATACCAACGTTCATTCCGTCGCTCCTTTATGTTCTACGTACTTAGTAGGCTACACGTTCTAAGGTATCATATTTTTTGAAAAAAATGAAAAAGAATTGATTAGAATTTAAACTTTATTAAAGAAAGTAGAAAAGGGCACAGCAAGCTGATGTGGGGTATTCTTTTTTGGAGGATTTAATGATATATTTCAAGAGGAGGTGACGTACGTGGAAGAAGTTGTCATTATCGACGCACTAAGAACGCCAATTGGCAAATACCATGGGTCATTAAAAGAATATTCAGCAGTAGAATTAGGAACAATTGCTGCGAAAGCCTTGTTGGCAAGAAACCAACAAGCAAAAGAACATATCGCACAAGTGATTATCGGAAATGTCCTGCAAGCAGGCAGTGGGCAAAATCCAAGTCGCCAAGTTTCCCTGCAAAGTGGGCTTTCTTCAGATATTCCAGCCTCAACGATCAACGAAGTTTGCGGTTCGGGAATGAAAGCGATTCTAATGGGCATGGAGCAAATTCAGTTAAACAAGGCATCAGTCGTCTTGACTGGTGGGATCGAAAGTATGACGAATGCGCCACTATTCAGTTATTATAACAAGGCGGATGATCAGTATTCAAATCCAGTATCGACAATGATGCATGATGGCTTAACAGACGCTTTTAGCAGCAAACCGATGGGCTTAACGGCTGAAACTGTTGCAGAAAGATATGGCATCACTCGACAAGAACAAGATGAATTTGCCTACCACTCCCAAATGAAGGCTGCCAAAGCACAAGCGGAAAAGAAATTTGAGCAAGAGATCGTACCCGTGACCGAAAAGTCTGCTACCGTTTCCCAGGATGAAGGCATTCGCGCCGCTACGACAGTCGAAAAATTAGCTGAACTAAAAACGGTTTTCAAAAAGGACGGTACGGTGACTGCTGGGAATGCCTCAACCATCAATGATGGGGCTGCCATGGTCTTGATCGCCTCAAAAAGCTATTGTGAGGAGCATCAGATTCCTTATCTGGCAGTGATCAAAGAGATCGTTGAAGTTGGCTTTGCCCCAGAGATCATGGGAATCTCACCAATCAAAGCAATCGATACTTTGCTGAAAAAGCAAGCACTGTCGATTGAAGATATCGGTATTTTTGAAATCAATGAAGCCTTTGCAGCTTCCTCGATCGTAGTAGAACGTGAACTTGGTTTGGATCCCAAGAAAGTCAACCGTTACGGTGGGGGCATTTCCCTTGGCCATGCGATTGGAGCAACCGGTGCTCGGATCGCAACGACCGTCGCTTATCAGCTAAAAGACACACAAGAACGTTATGGGATCGCCTCTTTATGTGTCGGTGGCGGGTTAGGGCTAGCGATGCTGTTAGAAAATCCTTCGGCGGCAGCAAGTCAAGCCGATTTTCATGAAGAGTCGGCATCAGAAAAAACAGAAAAAAAAAAGTTTTACGCCCTTACGCCTAACGAACGACTAACCTTTCTTGAAGCACAAGGGGCGATCACAGCAGCCGAATCCTTGGTTTTTCAAGAAATGGCATTAGACAAGGAAACCGCCAATCACTTGATCGAAAACCAGATCAGTGAAGTGGAGATTCCCTTAGGTGTGGGGTTGAATCTGCAAGTGAATGGCAAGAGATACAATGTCCCGTTAGCCACAGAAGAACCTTCTGTGATTGCAGCGATGAGCAATGGAGCAAAAATGGCTGGGCCCATTACAACGACCAGTCAAGAACGTTTGCTTCGAGGCCAGATCGTCTTTATGACTGTTCAGGACCCGGATGCCATTTTGGCAAAAGTCAACACAGAGCAAGCGGCGATTTTTGCAGTGGCGAACGCGGCGTATCCCTCGATCGTAAAACGCGGCGGGGGCTTACGACGAGTGATTAGTCGGAACTTCTCGCCAACAGAATCTGAATTAGCAACAGCCTATGTCTCAATCGATTTGTTGGTTGATGTCAAAGATGCCATGGGCGCCAACATCATCAATTCGATTTTAGAAGGAGTGGCCGACCTCTTTCGGAAGTGGTTCCCAGAAGAAGAAATTCTCTTTAGTATTTTAAGTAATCTTGCCACGGAATCGTTAGTAACAGCCACTTGCTCCGTGCCTTTTGACAAACTGAGCAAGATCGGAAAGGGTAGACAAGTTGCCGAAAAAATCGTTCATGCAGCTGATTTTGCCAAGATTGATCCATATCGTGCCGCCACCCATAACAAAGGGATCATGAATGGCGTTGAAGCGCTGATTTTGGCTACCGGAAATGACACTCGTGCCGTTTCGGCAGCTTGTCATGGCTATGCTGCCCGTAATGGTCGCATGCAAGGGCTGACTTCTTGGAAAATAGTAGAAGGCCGTTTGATTGGTAGTATCACACTTCCGTTGGCGATCGCCACAGTCGGGGGTGCCACAAAAGTATTGCCAAAAGCCCAAGCGGCGTTGGCTTTGACCGGTGTTGAAACGGCGAGTGAGTTAGCTTCGCTGGCGGCAAGTGTCGGGTTGGCTCAGAATCTGGCAGCTTTGCGGGCATTGGTTTCAGAAGGAATTCAGCAAGGCCATATGAGCATGCAAGCCCGTTCATTAGCTATTTCAGTTGGGGCAAAAGGAACTGAGATCGATCAGCTGGCAGCTAAGCTGCGAGCGGCGAGTCAAATGAACCAAGAGCAAGCCCGTAAATTTTTAACAGAAATACGCAACTAAAAAAGGTTCTCTAGGGAAATTCCTAGAGAACCTTTTGTTTATCGTTTAGAAATCGCCGTGTGGGCATACGCCTCGATCAATGGAATGACTTCTAGTTTTACTTTGTATTTGCGTTCTAGAGCGGTTTCGATGGTAAAAGTATCACTTTCTGTTTCAGAAATTGTTGCTAGAACACGATCTTCTTTCGGGGAAGCTTCGATCACGGTCGTTTCTCCTGAAGATTGTTTTGCAGAAAATTTAGGGAATGCTGCGATTTTTTCGGCAAATGCTGAAAAAGTCATGGATTCGTCAGAATCATCAGCCGTTGATTTTTCCACTTCTTTAGTTTTAGTTGATGCAGGTCTAGTTGGTGCCGTTTCTTCCTTCACTTCTGCTGGTTCTTTCGCAGGAGCGGATGTAGGTGCCGCACTTTCTTGCGGATTGGTCGGTAACCAGTAAGCAGCGATCTCATCGACTAAGTTGTCGCTGAAACGATCAAGTAAGCCAGCTTCTAAGCGTTGAATTCGTTTCACGACGATTTTGAAGTTCTCATCTAAAGGAACAGCGATTTTTTGTTCTTTGGGTGTTTCCTTCAACAATTCAATCAATAATTCCTCTTGATTTTTAGGATTGATATAAACAGTTGTCGGAAGGTCGAACTTATCTGCTGTTTTGCGCTCGATCGCTGTAAACAACTGTTGTCGAGCTGTTTCATAAGACGGGCGGAATTGTTGTTTCAATTTTGCTAATTGTTTCTTTTTCATAATCTTCTCCTCTCGATCACTATCGATTATAAGGAAAATTTGCAGAAAAGAACAGTCATTCTCATGAAAAAATACAAAAAAAATTATATATTTCCTGAAAAAACGCCAGCGCTGCTAAAGAAGCGGCGTTGGCGTTTCTACTAGATCATTGATTTGATGGTACTTAGGCATTAGGATCAAAAGCTCCTTGTCTCCAGTGGCGACTAAGTAGTTTTCCCAAAGAAAAAAGCGTACTTCCCCAGTGAGTTTCTCAGCCAGCATCTGCTGATAGTCGCTAGACGACCATTGACGCGCCGGAAAATGTTGGACTTTGCCTGGCCATACAAGAAAAACAAAATCAGCATGTAAGGCTTTTTGAACAGCAGGGGAGAGGTGAATCAAATCAGTTGTCTTCATAGGCTTCTCCTTATAGAGAGTAAAATTAAAACCCTGTCGTATCTGGATTGGTCGCTTTCCCAACGACGCCATCTAATTGATCGATCGTATTCATGTCTTCTTCAGATAGCTCAAAATCAAAGACATGGATGTTTTCTTCGATCCGACTTGGTGTGACTGATTTTGGTAATGGCAAGAAACCATGTTGTAAAGACCAGCGTAATGCAACTTGAGCGATTGATTTTTGATGCTTTTCAGCTAATGCTTTCATTTCTGGTACATCAAATATCTTTCCGGTACCTAATGGGCTGTATGCTTCAAGCAATACATCGTGTTCTTGGCAATAAGTCACCACTTCTTCTTGTAACTCGCCAGGTGCAAGGAAAATCTGATTGACCATTGGGAAGATGGTCGCTGTTTTTTTCAATTCTTCAAAATGATGAGGCAAGAAGTTGCTGACCCCGATCGCTTTGATTTTGCCTGCTTGATACAATTCTTCAAAAGCGCGCCATGTTTCTGCATTCGCTGTTTGCCAGGTGTCGCGAAAGGCTACTGGGTTTGGCCAATGGATTAAGAAAAGATCGATATAGTCTGTTTGTAGTTTCTCTAAGGACTCTTCAAAAGAAGACATCACAAGATCATAGGAATGGTTCGCATTCCACAATTTTGTAGTCAAAAAGAGTTCTTCGCGGGGAATGCCGCTTTCTTTGATCGCTTGACCAACACTGGCTTCATTTTTATAGCCTTGGGCTGTATCAATATGGCGGTAACCTACTTCCAGTGCTTTTTTGACTGATGCTACGGCAACGTCGCCGTCTGGTGTTTGCCATGTGCCAAAACCTAACTCAGGGATGGTTACATTGTTTGATAACGTATAGCTGTTCATGTTCATTCCTCCGTTTTCTGTGATACCTTTAGTTTAGCAGACGAGGACGGATTTTCCAATGAATGCATCTTTCAAAAAGGAAGTGGCCAATAAGAAAAATGACGTTTGGCTCTTGTCAGTTCGCCTATTTTTTTTGTACACTAGACAAATGGATAAGGAGCGTAACTAATGGATATTTATTTGAAACATGCGATATTACACATTATTGACCGTCAAACTGGTGATCCGGTTTTTTCTCAAGTTGAACTCGATTTGACCACGGAATACATCCGCGATTATTTGACGAAAAAAATACAGAAACTTGCAACACCGCAAACCAAAACAGGGCGTTTACTCGAAACATCAATGATCGCTCAACTGGTCAAACAAGCACCCGAAGACTTTGTCGCAGCCAGTGAAGCGATCGTCCAACGGTGGTATGAAGCGTACAAGGAAAGTGAAGATGCACCAAGTGCGGATGCCTTTGTGGTCTTGTATGAATTTGATACAAGAATGCAGTTGGCATTTTTGAAGGTCAACTATCAAGACGGCTATACGCACTTTATTGATAATGGGGAAGCTGGGATCGAAAACAATTTAATTTTGCATCGTGCCTTACTAGCAGGTAAAACTCAAAAGGCCGATGAAGGGATCACAATTGATGTGGAGAGCTTAGACTTTGAACTGATTGAAAAGAAATATAGCTTTTCAGGTGAAAAATATGCCTACTTTTCAACGAAAGTCATTGATGCCGAACCGATTCCCTCGTTAGAAGAAAACGTCAAAGTCATCAAAAAAGTAGCGGAAAAAATTGGTCAGAAATTTGAAACACCTACCTATAACGTTGTTGCCGATTTAAAAGAAGCGGTTTACGACACGATCGAAGAGTCAGGACACATTGATGTCAGTGAAGTGGCGCAAAAAGTCTTTAAAGACAATATTACCGCTCAGCTTTCTTTTCAAGAAGAAGTGGCTGAAAAAGGATTTGTCAATCAGGCACCAATGATGCGGGATGTCCGTGAGATCTCAGAGAAAAAATTCGGGAAACAAAAACTAAAATTATCTAACGGGATCGAATTGATCGTTCCTTTGGATGTTTACCGAGATCCAAATTTGATCGAATTTATCAATAATCCAGACGGAACGATTTCCGTAACGATCAAAAATGTAGAAGAAGTAATTAATCGGATGTAGGACAAAGGTCTTATGTGTGGATGATGCGGAGCTAACAACATAGAACGAGCACAAAAAAGCAGAGATTCCTCTTTAAGTAATGAGGAGTCTCTGCTTTTTTTCTGGATATCTTTGATCAATATCAGCAATTATTGATCGGTCAGTTTCTCAAGGGCGGCTTTGGGAACGTCTTCTTCAGAAACTTCTTCCCAGCTCAGAACACCTTTATTAGGATTGACCAATAATTTCAAATAGGCACCTTCTCTTAAAGGCGCGGAACGGTGCTCATTCATTTTGACCGTTTTGACTTCTCCAGAGGAACTGTAAGCGTCTTGTGTGTAACGGTAGACATCTTCGGCAACTCCGTTATCACTAATTTCCGTGTCGTGCTCGCCGGCATCCCTGATGACTGTATAGTAGTCACTTCCACCATAGTAATAATGATAAGTAGCAAAACAGCCACCAAGGAAAATTGCTGCAAAAACCAGCGCTGCAATGATTTTTTTCACATTTCTCACCTCATCTTCTATTATTCATAAAAATTGTCCTACGTCCAATAGATCGAAAAAAGCAAAGAAATTCTTAGGGATTAGCAGACGAGACATCTCACTTGACTTTGACTAATTTTGACCTATAATAAGAGTAGATTTAAACTTACAAAAAATAAGTTGATACTTATGAATTTGGAAGCGTAAATCGCAAAATATGATTCGAGTCAAAGAACGACTCAACTTTCTCTAGGAGGGAAACAATATGGCAAAACAACATTATGATCGTAGCAAACCCCATGTTAATATCGGAACGATAGGACACGTCGACCATGGGAAAACAACCTTGACTGCTGCTATTACCACAGTTCTTGGGAAAAAAGGACTTGCCAATCCGCAAGATTACGCAAGTATCGACGCGGCTCCTGAGGAACGCGAACGTGGTATCACCATCAATACTGCCCATGTAGAATACGAAACAGAAAAACGGCACTATGCCCATATCGATGCACCAGGACACGCGGATTACGTGAAAAATATGATTACAGGGGCTGCCCAAATGGACGGCGCAATCTTGGTCGTATCAGCGACAGATGGCCCAATGCCGCAAACCCGTGAACATATTTTGCTTTCTCGTCAAGTGGGTGTGAAACATTTGATCGTCTTTTTAAATAAAACAGACCTTGTCGATGATGATGAGTTGATCGATTTAGTTGAAATGGAAGTCAGAGAATTGCTGACTGAATATGATTTTCCAGGTGATGACATTCCTGTGATCAAAGGCTCTGCCTTAAAAGCCTTGGAAGGTGACCCAGAGGCTGAAGCAGCGATCTTAACGCTGATGGATACGGTAGATGAATATATCCCAACACCTGAACGAGACACTGATAAACCATTATTATTGCCGATCGAAGATGTCTTTTCAATTACTGGACGGGGAACCGTTGCTTCCGGTCGGATCGATCGCGGAACAGTAAAAGTCGGTGATGAAGTAGAAATCGTCGGAATCAAACCTGAAACACAAAAAGCAGTCGTGACAGGAGTAGAAATGTTCCGTAAGACGATGGACTTTGGGGAAGCTGGTGATAACGTAGGGGTATTATTACGGGGAATCACCCGGGATGAAATTGAACGGGGCCAAGTGTTAGCAAAACCAGGTTCCATCACACCACATACGAAATTCCAAGCAGAAGTCTATGTGTTGACAAAGGAAGAAGGCGGTCGCCATACCCCATTCTTTAATAACTATCGCCCACAATTTTACTTCCGTACAACGGACGTAACTGGGAATATCGTTTTACCAGAAGGAACGGAAATGGTTATGCCTGGTGACAACGTAACGATCGATGTGGAATTGATCCATCCAATCGCTGTGGAAAATGGAACGACTTTCTCCATTCGTGAAGGTGGACGAACAGTTGGTTCTGGTATCGTGACCACGATCGAAAAATAAAAAACAGTGAAACAGTGCTTCCATTATCTGAAGGAGCACTGTTTCCTTTTTCATGTCAAACCAGCAACAATCCCTCCATCAGCTTAGGATTGCTTGTTTTTTTCTAAATAATCTTGTGATTTTATTAAGGATTTTTTAGGAGAGAAAAAATTCTAGTCAGCCTGTTCATTTCATAGTACGATAGATTCTGACTTAGAAAAGATGGGATGTATTTGATGAGAAAAATTCGACGTTTCCTAGGATTTGTACTGAAGTTTGCGCTCTTGCTGCTGCTGATTGGAGCAGGGGTTTGGGGCTATCGAAACTACACGGCATTGAAAGCTGTCTATGCGTATGAAGCGGAAATCGCACAGCAGACACAAGCCCACGACATCTCTGAATATCAGTCTTTAGCAATGAGTATCATGCTGACGGAGTCAAAAGGACAAGGCAATGATCCGATGCAAAGTTCTGAAAGTGTATATGGAAAACAAAACCAATTTGATACGCCAGAACAAAGCATCGAACAAGGGGTTTCTTATTTAGCCGAGTTGATCGAAAAAGCAGAGCAAATGAACTGTGATCTTTGGACCGCAGTCCAGGCTTATAATTTTGGTACAGATTATATTGATTATGTCGCTGAACGGGGTGGCGTGAACACCTTAGAATTAGCAGAAACATATTCCAGAGAGGTTTTATCCCCGTTATTAGGCAATGATACAGAACAGACCTATCGTTATTGGGGCATCCAATCGGTCTTTTATAATGGCGGTCATTTGTATCACAATGGCGGCAATATGTTCTATGCGGATCTAATAAAATTGAACCGATGGAAAATCGATGTTACGGCAGGGTTCTTTTCCTGATTGTCACAAAATAACTGAAGTAAAAAAGCTTGAAATACAAATAGAATATGGTAAAATCATTATGAGTGATTCCGTCTAATTATTCTTCGCACTGATACCTATTAGTGCGTTTTTTTACCTAATAAACGATGAATACTTACCAAATGGAGGTGAGTGGATGGCACGAATTCCTCAAACGATCATTGACGATATTCGCGAACGCAGCAATATTGTTGATATCGTGGGACAGTATGTCCAGTTAAAGAAATCTGGAAAGAATTATTTTGGTTTGTGTCCCTTCCATAATGAGAAATCACCTTCTTTTTCCGTTGCAGAAGACAAACAAATTTTTCATTGTTTTGGTTGCGGTCGTGGGGGCAATGTTTACGGTTTTTTGCAAGAGCTTGAAGGCATCAGTTTTCCTGAAGCAGTCGTCAAAGTAGCAGAAATGAACGATATTCCTCTTGATCCGCAATACCAGCAATCAGAAGGCATCAATGAAGCGACCTCACAAACGAGTCAATTGATTGCGCTGCATGAAAAAGCCGCCGAGGTCTATCATCACATGTTGGTGAATACGGCTGCTGGCCAAGAAGCGCTTGATTATTTATTGGATCGCGGATTGACGATGGCATTGATCGAAGAATTCAATATTGGTTTTGCGCCGAATGAACGCTCGTTTTTGGAGAAAGTCTTTTTGAATGAACAAGCCAAAGCTGAATTTTTTCCTGATACAGGGCTCTTTGTTCAACGAAACGATGGCTCATTGGCAGACCGCTTTTACCAACGAATCATGTTTCCGATCCGTAATCCTCAAGGAAAAACAATTGGTTTTTCTGGTCGTTGGCTAGCAAGCGAAAAAGTTGGTGATCAAGACCAGCCGAAATATTTAAATAGTCCAGAAACGATCCTTTTCAACAAGCGCGAGGTTCTGTTCAACTTTGACAAAGCACGCCGTGCGATGCGCAAAGATGGCCAAGTGTATTTATTTGAAGGATTTATGGACGTGATTGCCGCTTGGCAGGCAGGAATCGAAAATGGGATCGCCTCAATGGGGACCAGTTTGACCAATCAGCAGATCGCCCATATCGAGCGAGTGGCACAAGAAGTGATTCTTTGTTACGATGGAGATAGTGCAGGGGTTGAAGCGACAAACCGCGGGATCGAGCTTCTGCAAAACAATAGCCGTTTGAAATTATCTGTGGTGCGAGTGCCGGAACGGATGGACCCAGATGAGTATTTGCGCAAATATGGGACAGAAGCTTTTTATAAACTAGCTGTCCACGGCAAAGAAACCGTTTTTGCCTTCAAGATGGATTATCATCGGATGAATCGCAATTTAGCCAATGAGAAGGAGCAACTGGACTATGTCCAAGTTGTTTTAAATGAATTGCAGCGTGTGGATTCTTTGTTGGAGCAAGACCGCTATTTGACTCAGTTGTCTACAGAGTTCAATTTGAGTCGTGAGACCTTGCAGCAGCAGCTTAAGCAAAACCGGCAAGAGCAACGGACGATGCAAGATGTAGCGCCACCGCCGCCAACAGACACCCCTGTGGTCTTTACGCCGCCTACACGGCAGCAGCCCAAAACACAGGTGGAAAAAGCGCAAGAATTATTATTGTACCGTTTGTTTCATGACAGTACGTTAAACCATCGCTTCCGAGCGAGTGGTATATCCTTTATCCATGATCGTTATCAACAACTGTATCTGCTGTTTGATGCGTATATGGAAACAGAAGAACACTTTGTTTTAGCAAAGTTCTTAGATTTTTTAAAAGAAGATTCAATGAAAAAAATGGTGATCGATATTGCAGATCTTAAAGCTTCTGAGGAAGGGACTGAACAAGAATTTCAGGACATTCTGCAGGTCTTTCAAAAGTCGGGCATTGCTGAAGAAATCAATCAAAAACGAATCCAGCAGCAAGAAGCAAGACAAATAGGAAACCAGCAATTAGAACTTGAACTTGCAATCGAAATCATTGATTTGACCAAACGGTTGAAACAAGCTAAATAGCGAACTGAAAGGGGCTTTCTTTCATGGCAGAAGAAACAAAAAAAACGTATGACAAAGCAGTTGCCGAATACATCCGAGAAAACAAAACAAAGGGGCAAGTTGTTTACGATGACATTACCAATCGTTTAGCAACGCCTTATACTTTGGATGCTGATGCAATGGACAAACTAATTCAAAAACTGGAGGATTCCGGCATCAGTGTCGTGGATGAAAATGGAGAGCCTTCAGTCCATAGTTTAAAGAGTAATGAAAAACGACAAGAAACCCAACCTCAAGAAGATTTGTCTGCACCGACTGGTGTGAAAATCAATGACCCTGTGCGGATGTACTTGAAAGAGATCGGTCGGGTACCGCTTTTGACCGCAGAAGAAGAAGTGGCTCTCGCTCTGAAAATCGAAGAAGGCGACCAAGAAGCGAAACAGCGTTTGGCAGAAGCCAACTTACGTTTGGTAGTCAGCATCGCCAAACGTTATGTGGGTCGGGGAATGCAATTTCTTGATTTGATCCAAGAAGGAAACATGGGCTTGATGAAAGCCGTTGAGAAATTTGATTATCGCAAAGGGTTTAAATTCTCGACCTATGCGACCTGGTGGATCCGTCAAGCGATCACTCGTGCCATCGCTGACCAAGCTCGAACCATTCGGATCCCAGTGCATATGGTGGAAACCATCAACAAATTGATTCGTATCCAACGGCAATTATTGCAAGACTTAGGACGCGAACCGACACCAGAAGAAATCGGCGCAGAAATGGATTTGCCAACGGAAAAAGTTCGTGAAATCTTGAAGATCGCTCAAGAGCCCGTTTCATTAGAAACACCAATCGGTGAAGAAGATGATTCTCATCTAGGTGATTTTATTGAGGACCAAGATGCTACAAGTCCGGCAGAGCATGCGGCTTATGAGCTTTTGAAAGAGCAATTAGAAGATGTATTGGATACGTTAACTGACCGTGAAGAAAATGTGCTACGCTTGCGTTTCGGAATCGATGATGGCCGTACTCGGACCTTAGAAGAAGTCGGCAAAGTCTTTGGGGTAACCAGAGAACGGATTCGTCAGATTGAAGCAAAAGCGTTACGGAAACTACGCCACCCATCTCGTTCAAAACAATTGAAAGATTTCTTAGAATAATTAAGGTTTATTGACTTTCCAAAGGTCCCCTTTGGAAAGTCTTTTTTGTTCAGGTTTTGTCATCTCTCCATAGGATAAGTAAAGAACTTAATAAAAACGTAACCAAGCAAGTGTTGGCTAATTGCCTAGAATGTGATAAATTTAATTTTGTGCATCTGCACAATTGAGTAATAAAAAAGAAATGCGAAAAAAGACCCATTATTTGTCGGTCTTTGAAATAGGAAGCAGTGGGCGCGTCAAGCGTTTGATCTGGTAGGGTACTGCTTCATAGAAGGAAATGCAAAAAACAAAAGGAGTCAGTTTGAATCAATGAAGAAGACATGTCCTGAATGTGGATTTCAAGCAATAGAAGAAACACCCGTTTGTCCCAATTGCGGGTTTCAATGGAACCAAGCAAAGGAGAATGAACAGGAACCATCATCTGACTCTTCCGTTACGCCAGAAGAGCTACAAAACAAAAACGATGATATTCGCTGGTCTGACTTTAAAAATGTTCCGATTGGAAAAATGGAGGAGCACTTAGGCGATCGGCCATCCTCGAATGAAGAAACGATCGACCTTGCACAGCAAGAGGCTTTTTCTGATGAGCAAAAAACACCACTTGAATCAGAGTCTAAACAAGAACCAAAAACAGTGGAAAACTCTGAGTCTACAGAAGAACACACAATTTCAGCCAGTGAAGAAGTTAATGAGACCGATGCACTGAGTACGGATGAACAGCATGACTCTGAGATTTTGGCCGCTTATATCCGACAGCACAAACTTGATGAAGAAGCAAAGGCAGCAGCTGCTCTAGAAGCAGAAGAAACCGCCATTGATCTTTCCTCTGCTGAAGAGGAAAGTCAGATGCAAGCCAGCGAGGAACCTCTGCCGTCAAGCGAGGAGGAAGTGGTGACGGAGCCAGTTATTGAAGAAGCTGAGAAGCAGCCAGAACCAGTCATCGATCCAATTCCTGAACCAATCACCGCAGCGGATGAAACGCCACAAAAGGCGACTGCTGAAGAAGAAACGTCTTCTTCCAGTGAAAGCAAGAAGAGCCCTCGCAAAGCACTCTATATTACAGCGGCTTGTTTGTTAGTGGCAGCGGGTGGTGGTTGGGCTTATTACTATCAACAGCAGCAACAAGAAACTGCCCGACAAACGCAACTGGCGCAAGAGAACCGTACGTTAGATCAGATCGAAAATGAGTTGAATGATTTTTATACAAATGATGAGCGAGTGTTCATTAAAAGCGACAAAACAGCAGAACAGCTGACGGCTGTGACGAATCAGTTGGCAGATTTTCAAGACCACGAACGATACGAGATCTTGTCACAAGAAGCAGAGACAATTGCTGACAAATTAGCAGCTTTGACAGAGATCAATAGCTATTTCAGCAGTCCTGCAGTTGTGGAGGATCAGTTGGAAGAAGTCTCGTTGAAAGAAGCTGCTGCTGTCACAATGGCGAAGCGTGAGAACGGGGATGCCTTTGATGAGTTGATCAATCAAGCCATCGACATGGGACAAAAAGAGTTCAGCGCGATCGAGGAAGTTCAAAATGCAGTGAAGAGCATGGTGGCTTTAAGTGGTGACGGTGAAGCACCGGCGAGTGTCACTCGTGAGAACTACAATGCCTTGATGAAAAAAATCCAAGCTTTGCCAATCGATTCACTGGTTGAAAGTCTTACGACGGAACTACGTAAAGTCGATACTGCCTTGACGAAGCGTGAAACAGCTACCCAACAAGCAGCGGCGCAACAACAAGCTGCCCAAGAAGCAGCACAAGCGGCGGCTTCCGAGAACAACGCTTCCGCTTCGAGCAGCGGATCTACAAGCGCTGCGACGCCCGCGCAAAGTACTTCTGAAGAAGAGTATGTGCTTTCGCCGAATACACCAACAAATACCAACAATCAGCCAATTATTCCAGCCCGCCAAAGTGATTTGAATGATGTAAACAATAGCGCCTGGGTGTGGGCAGATGGTGTCCAAGAAAAAATCATCGCCACAGCGATTGCTCGCGGTTATGTGGTAGAAGGCGGCTATACTTTTGAACGTGTACGAATCGTCAATGGTGAAGGCTATTACAATTTTTATGCGACAAATGCCCAAGGCAGCTTGCTTAAAGGAACGGATGATTCAGCGTTCCCGCTATACTTATTTACGGTAAACGCCAAAACTGGCTATTTCAGAGGCAATGGGAACGATCACACCGTTCGCTAAGTCTCCTGAGTCACTAGAAAATTTTCAGAGTTATTACATGCACATGTGAAAAATACTTGTTTCCCCTCCTTGTTTTCGATATGATGAGAGATAATCGTTCAAACAAGGAGGGGTTTTTGTGCAGAAAATTGAGAGATATGATCGGTTTGAAGACGGGGTCATTGCTTGTGTACCAACGATTCTTGGGTACCTGGGCATTGGTTTTGCAATGGGGGTTGTGGGAAAAGGCGTTGGGTTGTCTATTCTAGAAATTATTTTAATGTCTATTATTGTCTATGCTGGCAGTGCTCAATTTATCATTTGCGCCTTACTAGCGATTCAAGCACCTTTCATGACAATCGTCGCAACAGTTTTTTTAGTGAATTTACGACACTTTTTAATGAGTTTGTCAGTAGCTTCCTATTTTAAAAAGACACCGTTGCTTTCTGCCATTGGTATCGGGACACTTTTGACTGATGAATCCTATGGCGTTTTGACGACGGCACTGCAACAAGACAAACCAGTCACAGCGAAATGGACCCACGGGTTGAACGTAATGGCTTATTTGAGTTGGATTTTTGCGACGTTTTTGGGTGGTTTATTGGGTTCATTTATTCCAGATCCAGAAGCGTTAGGCTTAGATTTTGCCTTAGTAGCTATGTTTGTTGGTCTTTTTTTATTTCAAGTAGAGCGACCGCTTAAGAAGAAAACCCAGCAAACGCTCTTGATACTAGGGACAGTTGTGGTGACCTTGATTTTATTTATGCGTTTTTCGACCGCAGAGATTGCGGTAATTGCGGCGACACTGGCAGGATGTTTGGTTGGGACGGTGACACACCATGACTAATTTTGTTATACTGATGCTAGTATGTGGATTGGTTACTTGGCTTCCGCGGATCGTTCCTTTTTTATTTTCTAAGAAGCTCGTCTTCCCGGAAACTTTCACCTTTTTTTTGAGTTATTTACCGTTGTGTATTTTGGCGGCATTGTTGGTGCAAAATTTGCTGATCTTTCGAGAAGGCCAATTCCCCATTTTGAAAGTTAAAGAAACCATTGCCTGTATCCCGGCATTATTGGTGGGGTATTATACCAAAGATTTGATGAAAATCGTTATCACAGGCGTTATTGCTATGGCGCTGTTGCGTTTCTTTTTATAGGAACGAGCAGTTTTAAAGAAAAAGGAGAGAATAGATGAAAGACTTATTAGCATCCGTATTCAGCGGATTGATCATTGATGAAAACGAACAGAATTATTTTGTTCAAAAAGGCGGGGTTACCTTCCGACTAGCCAAGGAAGAAGGCGAACATCATTTAGGTGAAGCCGTCGAAGGGTTTGGCTATCAAAATCAAAAGCAAGAAAATGTGCTCACTACGAATATTCCGAAAAGCCGCAAAGGGCATTATGCCTTTGGTACAGTCACAGGAAGCCGTCGCGACTTAGGCGTTTTCGTCGATATCGGTTTGAAAGACAAAGATATGGTGGTTTCATTAGATGAATTGCCAACAATGCGGGAACTTTGGCCCAAAAAAGGCGACCGTTTGATGGTCAGCTTGCGGGTCGATGACAAAGAGCGTATTTGGGCTTCATTAGCAGATGAGAAAATTTTTAAGGCATTGAGCAAAAATGGTACGGAGCAAATGAAGAATCTAGATGTTACAGGTAGCGTGTACCGTTTGAAGTTAGCGGGTACTTACTTGCTGACGGATGATTTTTATATTGGCTTCGTCCATCCATCAGAACGGTATCAAGAGCCGCGCCTTGGGGAAGTGGTCAAAGGGCGAGTGATTGGGATTCGTCCAGATGGTGTCTTGAACCTTTCATTGAAACCAAGAGCCCACGAGGCGATCTCAAATGATGCCGCCATGGTTCTAACCTTTTTAGAACGAGCGCCTGAGAACAAAATTCCTTTCACGGACAAATCAGCCCCAGAAGAGATTTTGCAAACATTTGGTATTAGTAAAGGCCAATTTAAACGGGCATTAGGAACCTTGATGAAACAGCGTTTGATTGAGCAAAAAGACGGCTTTACGATTCTTATCAAAAAACCTAATTGAGAATACTTGTTTCTTTTATCGTTCTAATTTATAATGATTACAATGTTTGTCTTGAGTGATTTTCACTCAGATTAGAATCGTTATAAATTAACGGCATACGGAGGCAACTATGAACACAACAGCAGCGTTAAAAAAGACCAAGAAACAATTGCACGAGTCGGGGTTTAAATTAACTCCTCAGCGAGAAGCGACGTTGTTGGTCTTATTAGAAAATGAGAAAGACCATTTATCCGCAGAAGAGATTTTCTTTTTTGTGCGAAAAAAAAATTCTGAGATTGGCTTGGCAACCGTCTATCGAACATTGGAGATCTTAACGGATCTGAAAATTGTCGATAAAGTCAGCTTTAATGACGGTGTCGCTCGCTATGATCTACGTAAAGAAGGTGCCAAACACTTTCATCATCACTTGTTGTGTTTGGAATGCGGCAATATTGAAGAAGTCGAAGAGGATCTGCTGGGCAGTGTCGAAGAGATCGTTGAACAAAAGTACCATTTTTTAGTAAAGGATCATCGGTTGACCTTTCATGGTGTCTGTCAAAAGTGCCAAAGCAAAGCCGAGTGATTGTACTTTGGCGATCTTAAATAAACGTTTGTTATCACCCGAATGATAGTCAGATGGTTTCCAATAGGAAGAGTGCTCTTTTTTCCGATTTGAAAGAAACCGAAAAATCTGCTATGATTCGGGTGTTTCCTTGGGCAAAAGATACGGGTAGATGCCTCTTTTTTATTGGCAAGCTACTATCTTAACGAGCCAGAATTTGATATGATAAAAAAGCTGAAAGTAGAGGAAGCCCATGAACGAACAAATCATTGATTATCTTCATTATTTGACCATTGAGCGCGGGCTATCCCAAAATACCCGTGCCAGCTACCAGCGAGATCTGCAACAGTATCTTGCGTTTTTACAAAAAAAACAAGTCACTCAGTGGCAGCAGATCGACCGAGTGATCGTTTTGTCTTTTTTGCAAAGTCTGCAAGAAGCGGGAAAATCCTCGGCAACCGTGATTCGGATGGTTTCCAGTTTGCGAAGGTTCCATCAATTTTTGCGTCAAGAACGGTTTACCGATCATGATCCAATGCAGCATATTGATTCACCAAAAAAACAGCAGAAGCTGCCTGATACCTTGAGTTTACAAGAAGTGGAGCGGTTGATCGAAACACCGGATACGCGAGCAGTTTTGGGCATCCGTGACCGAGCGATTTTGGAAGTGATGTATGCGACGGGCTTGCGCGTCAGTGAGTTGATCGGGTTAAAATTAAACGATCTGCATTTAAGTATGGGATTGTTGCAAACAACCGGAAAAGGCGACAAAGAACGGATCGTTCCATTAGGGGACTTAGCGATTCAATGGATCGAAACCTATCTCAGCGATGCGCGTCCGTATTTGACGAGAAAAACGCCGGATGAAAGCCATCTGTTTGTAAACAACCATGGTACGCAACTGTCTCGTCAAGGGATCTGGAAAAATTTAAAAGCCTTGGTTCGACAAGCTGGGATCACCAAGAATGTGACTCCCCATACGCTGCGCCATAGTTTTGCGACCCATCTATTAGAAAACGGGGCAGATCTACGAACGGTTCAAGAGTTGCTAGGGCACGCAGACATCTCGACCACTCAGATTTACACGCATATAACGAAGAAACGGATGACGGAAGTGTACAAGCAGCACTTTCCGCGCGCCTAGAAATCGAGGATGGAATGGAAGAAATCAAAATAAAATTAGCTGTCTTTGAAGGACCGTTGGATTTGCTGCTTCATTTGATCAAAAAACTGGAGATCGATGTTTATGATATTCCAGTTGCTACCATCACCGAACAATACATGCAGTACATCCATGCCATGAAAAATTTAGAATTAGAAGTCGCTGGAGAGTATTTAGTCATGGCGGCGACTTTGATGGCGATCAAAAGCCAGATGCTGTTGCCTAAACAAGAGTTGATTGCTGAAGTCGAAGAGTACGAAGAAGATCCGCGGGATATGCTGGTGGCACAACTGCTAGAATACCGAAAATTTAAGTACGCAGCCGAACAGCTTTCAGAAAAAGCGGAAGAGCGCAGTTTGTATTACACGAAAGATCCGATGGATGTCGATGAATACAAAGAGGAAGAAGATCAATTAAGAGCCAATCAATTCAACACGATCGATCTCTTTTTGGCTTTTCAAAAAATGATCGAGAAAAAGAAAAATCGCCAAGTACTAGAAACCAAGATTTCTCCTGATGAAAGCACCATCGATGAAAAGATGGCGGCGATTCAGTTGGAGATGCAACATGTGAGTGCTAAAAAAGGCCGCAGCTTTGATTCGTTTTTTACTTCTTACAATAAAACAGAAGTTGTGGTAACCTTTATGGCATTGTTAGAATTAATGAAAAAAGGAACGATTCGAGTAGAGCAATCAGACAATTATGCGTCGATTCTGCTCTATCCAACAGGTAAAGAAGATGAGTAAATATAGTGAATTAGAAGCGATCTTATTCGTCGTCGGTGATGAGGGGATCGGACTTGAAGAACTGAGTTATTTAGTCAAAAGTAATACTGCCAGTGTCTATCAGCATTTGCAGGAACTAAATCAGCAATATGAAGAAAATGAACATACCGCGTTGCATATTCTAGAAGTTGGCAATCATTTTATTTTAACCACTAAAAAGCAATTTGCCCCTTTATTGAAGAAATACGCCGAATCACCGATGGGGAGTTCATTGTCGCAAGCCGCTTTGGAAACTTTGTCGATCATTGCTTATAAGCAACCGATCACTCGGATGGAAGTAGAAGAGATTCGCGGCGTTCAATCCAGCGGTTCGGTCCAAAAACTGGTGGCAAAGCGGCTGATTGAAGAAAAGGGACGCGTGGACGGACCAGGACGAGCGATCCTATACGGTACGACGGAATACTTTATGGATTATTTTGGCTTAAAAAGTTTGGCTGAATTGCCTGACATCCAATCAATGGAAGATGAACTTGAAGAAGATGCACCGTTTGATCTTTTTTACGACCGCTACAAACAAGCAGAAACAGAAGGAGAATGAAGATGGAACGTTTGCAAAAAGTGATTGCCCATGCCGGCATCACCTCAAGAAGAAAAGCTGAAGGATTGATAACCGAAGGCCGTGTGCGAGTCAATGGACAAGTAATCAAAGAATTAGGGGTCCAAGTCGGTTCAAAAGACGTCGTTGAAGTGGACGGCGTTCCGATCGAACAAGAACAACATGTCTATTATCTGTTCTATAAACCTCGTGGCGTGATCTCAGCTGTAACAGATGATAAAAAACGCAAAGTCGTTTTGGATTATTTTGCTGAAGTCCCTGAACGGGTGTATCCAGTCGGCCGCTTGGACTATGATACCTCCGGTTTGCTGCTACTGACAAATGATGGGGAATTATCACAGACACTGATGCATCCAAAACACGAAGTCGAAAAAGTGTATGTTGCCAAGGTCAAAGGCATTGCGGATAAAAAGCAACTGCTCCCATTGACCAAAGGAATTCGGATCGAAGGGCGTAAGACCGCGCCTGCTCGCTTTGAAATCTTATCGACAGACCAAACGGCACAATCTAGTATTGTGCAATTGACAATCCACGAAGGTCGCAATCATCAAGTCAAAAACATGCTAAAAGCAGTTGGTTTGCCTGTGCAAAAACTAAAACGGGAAAACTATGGTCCGTTAGATTTAAAAGGTCTTCGTCCAGGGGAATACCGAGAGTTGTCGAAGAAAGAAGTCAGCCAGCTGAAAAACAGTGCAAAATAGTTGAAAAGTATCTGAAAACGTAACTATTGTTAATTTTTAGATTTTGTGTATAATAGAACATGTAATAAATAGAATAAAGGTTCGTCTTCAGGGGCAGGGTGCAATTCCCGACCGGTGGTTATAGTCCACGACCTATTTCTTCGGAAATAGCTGAATCGGTGAAATTCCGATACCGACAGTACAGTCTGGATAAAGAAGATAGAGCGTATTTGATTTGCTTATGGCTATTTCGAATGCCCTCTTTTTTCCCTGTGGAAAAAAGAGGGCATTTTTTGTCTGGCGCCGACAAGAAAGCCGAGGAAATTTAATAGGTTCGTTTGAAGAGGAATCCTGAACTTAGGAGGATTTATACTGATGAACAACAAAACAAGAAAAATGGTGACGATCGCCATGTGTGCTGCTATGGGAACAATTTTGCAATTTATCGCTTTTCCAATTTTTCCGGCATTCAGCTTTTTAAAGATCGATTTTAGTGATATTCCCGTGATGATCATGATGTTTTTATTTGGTCCTTGGAGTGGGGTAGTGACTGCCTTCATTCGTTCGGTCCTGCATTTGTTCTTATCTGGTTTTTCACCTGCTGATATGGTGGGAGATACGGCAAGCTTTTTAGCATCATGTGCCTTTACTTTGCCAATGTACTACTTTTTCCGCAAAGGTATCCACACCAAAAACAAAATGGTTGGTGTCATCAGCGGTATCTTGTCGGTAACGATTTTTATGAGTGTGGCGAACCTATTTGTGATCACACCGCTTTATCTACGCTTTTTCGGGGTCACAGCCGATCAATTTTTAGGGATGTCTTTGCCGCAATATGTGGCGATCGGGATTTTACCCTTCAATTTGGTTAAAGGAGCGATCGTCAGTGCCGTCTTTTTAGCACTACATGCCAAACTGCTCCCATGGTTGGCTCGTAAGCAGCCCCATCATTCTGCTATAGGAAAATAAAAAATGAGCCGACTTGCTGTGGCAGACGAAAGGTCTGTTAATGGCAGGTCGACTTTTTTATTTTTCTATAAGGATCGCTCTGGTGGGGCATTTGCGATAAGCAGTTTTGACTTTTTCTTGTTGTTCTTCTATGATAAACTGTTGCCGTGCACTCGGTTCTTGGGCAAATAAAACGATCCCATCTTCATCATAATCGAAGATCTCGGGAGCATAGATCGCACATAGTCCACAAGCAATGCAGCGCTCAGGAACAATTTTACAGCGTTGTGACATTTTTTAGTCCTTTCTGGGAGGAAGATATGGATTCTTTTATTTTAGCGCTGTTTTCTGATACTGACAAGCTGCGCCCATCAACACTTTATCAAATTCTCATTGGTAAGCGTACTAGCTCTGTCTTGAGTTATGCCTTATTTTATGATCGCTTAGGTCTCTTTCAATCGTTGCCCCAGTTGAATGAGAAAGCGTATCAACAGACGCTCGCTAACTTGATCCAACGAGGGGCTCTAAGTCGAGATTCAGATGGTCTGCTGCTCAAAACGACCGCTAGAAACAGCCAGCAGCCAGGTGAACGATTGTTGCGTTATGCGAATTACTTTCGTTATGGACGAACGACGGAGGAGGCTTGGCGTTTTGTTCGGCTGCTGGTTCAAGCAGCTGCGTATCAAGGCGTGACCAATCAGTATATTCCCGTTGAAAACACGCCACTCTATACAGAACCTGTCCGTCAGCTGATCCGTCACAATCCTGACATCAAAAAGTGCCTGTATCAAGAGCTATCAGCAATTTTTGACCAGCTTCCCGCAGAAATGGCAGATTTTTTAGCGGGCACCTTATCGGGTCCAGATATTCTAGGGCAGGCGTTTTTTCAGCTTTTACCAGAAAATGTTCAAAGTAAGCCTTGGGCCACTCTTTATGTAGGAGCTTCGATCCATCAATTTTTAACCTTGATCGAAAAAACGCCCCAGACGATCCTGTTTCGAGGATTGTCGCCTTTTCTGAAGAGAAATTTAAACCAAAGCATGGTGGAAAGCCGAGCATTGTTTTTGCGAGGCGATTCTGTCGAGCAGATTATGGAAAAAAGAAGGATCAAACGAGGAACTGTTAATGATCATTTGATTGAGTGGGCACTGCTTGATCCGACATTTCCGTATCAGCGCTTTGATACATCATTGCTGAATAAGCTGCCAGAAACTTCTTGGAAAAACAGCTATCAAGAATTACAGGAGCTTCTTACGACTGATTTTTTGACGATCCGTTTGTTACAGATTGCTCAGAAACGGGGGATTCGATGTTAGAAAACGCACTGAATCAGTACTTTGGCTTCAAAACATTTCGTCAAGGACAAAAAGAAGTCATCGAAAGTGTTTTAGCGCAGCAAGATACGTTGGCGATTTTGCCTACCGGGAATGGCAAAAGTCTCTGTTATCAGCTGCCAGGGTACCTCATAGATGGCATCGTAATCATTATCTCACCGCTTGTTTCTTTAATGGAAGATCAAGTCTATGGCCTACAAAAGCAAGGGGAAAAACGCGCGATTGCGTTTAATAGTCAACTGGACCTTGCCGATCGTCACTATGTGATGCAGCATTTATCGCAGTACAAATTTTTGTTTTTAAGTCCAGAAATGATCGTGCAAGAAGCCATTTTGCAACAACTCGAACGAGCTAAGATCGCTATGCTCGTGGTGGATGAAGCTCATTGTGTTTCCCAATGGGGCATTGATTTTCGACCAGAGTACTTGCAGCTTGGTGAAGTAAAAAAACGGTTGAAGGCACCCGTCACATTAGCATTGACGGCTACTGCCACGGCGCAAGTCGAAGCAGATATTCGGCAAGTGTTGTTAGCAAAGAACGCCAATGTCTACCGTTATTCGATGAACCGCAGCAATATCGGCTTGTTCGTAGAGAAAACGTCAGACAAAGATGCGGCATTGGCAGACTATCTCAGCCGCTTAGGCGGGGCTGGGATCATCTATTGTTCCACAAGAAGCAAAGTCGAAGAAGTCTATAACAAACTGCGTCAGCGCTATTCGGTAGGCTATTATCATGGTGGTCTAGCGAGCGATCAAAGAAAAACGTTGCAGCAGCAGTTTTCTCAGAATAAACTAAAATTGCTCGTCGCAACCAATGCGTTTGGGATGGGGATCAATAAAGAAGATATTCGTTTTGTAATCCATTATGACTTGCCTGATTCGCTGGAAAACTACAGTCAGGAAATCGGTCGAGCAGGCCGCGATGGCAAACAAAGCAGTGCGATCTTGCTTTATCAGGAACACGATGAGCAGATTCACTACTTCTTTCAGCGAGAAAACAAAGAAGAACGCCGTGCTTTAGAACGAATGGCTCAGGAAAAGATGAAAGGACCTTTGACACCGCTGCAAGAAAAATGGCAGAAGAAGATGAAGGAGTTGGGGGCTGCGTTTTGGCTGGAAACGCTAAAACAAAACGAACAGCAAAAGCAAGAACAATTACAAAAAATGTTGGCTTATATTCATTTTACCGGCTGTCGTCGCCAGTTTTTATTGGCGCACTTTGGGGAAGAAGCATCAGCAAATCCTTATTGTTGCGACAATGACGGGATCGAATTGGCAGTGGAAGAAGAGCTTTTAGAAAAAAAAGTCATCCTTCATTGGCAAGAACGTTTAATAAAAATTTTTAAAGATATAAATTGAATCGTATTTTGCAGGACAGTTTTTATTTACCTATGGTATAATACATCGGAAGGAAACTAGGAGGGAATACGAGTGAGCAAGAAAGACAATGACTACAATTCAGAAAATCAAGAACCGTGGGAACAACCAATCTATGATACAGAATACGATGATTCTGCATCAAGATCCCAACAAAGAAAACAAAAGCGTGGGAATTCACTCTTTTTGACGATCGTTTTAGTTTTGCTTTTCTTGATCGTGGCAATTCCGGTTGGTGCCGGTATTTGGGTATTGAATCATAACAGTGATGCCCCGACCGCAGCAAGTTCAAGCAGTACAGTAGAAAGTACGACAGAATCTTCGACAACCGAGTCATCAACAACGGAATCATCAACTGCTGAATCGACAAGTGAAACGAGTTCGTCAACAAGTGAATCAAGTTCTTCATCAAGCAGTAGCAGTTCTGCACCAGCTTCAACGACGCCATCAAGTAGTAGTGAGCCGGCTCAACAAGAAAACAATGCAGGGCAAGACACTACGCAAAATAATCAAGGGCAAGGAGCGACTGGTACCGAGGAATACACGACGGTGCAAGCAGGTGAAGGTCCTGAACAAGTGGCAGCCCGTACAGGCATCTCAGTTGAAACCCTATATCAATTAAATGGGATTGATCCAAACAACTACATGCTATACCCTGGCGACACATTACGAATTAAATAAAAAACCGCTTTGGCGGTTTTTTTTCTTGGTAGGAAGAAGCCAAGGTGAACGATAAGCAGAAACGATGAAGGAATACACATCGTTGGGAAACGAGGAGTAAGAAAAATGAAAAAAATCAACATCGCTATTGATGGTCCGGCGTCATCTGGGAAAAGTACCGTGGCAAAAATCATCGCCAATGATTTAGGGTTTATTTATACAGATACCGGGGCCATGTACCGCAGCATCACGTATTTGGCCTTAAAAAGCGGCTGTTCATTAGAGGATGAAGCGGCGATCGCTGCTTTGATCGATCAATACCCCATCACTTTTGAACCGACTGAACACGGTCAAGAGGTCTTTGCAGGAGGAGAGCAAGTCACAGAAGCGATCCGTCAGCCAGAAGTAACCAACGCAGTTTCGAAGGTATCGGCATACCCTGCGATCCGCGAAAAACTAGTCCAACAACAGCAGATGATCGCTAAAGATGGCGGTGTCGTGATGGATGGCCGCGATATTGGTACGGCGGTTTTACCACAAGCAGAAGTCAAGATTTTTCTGGTAGCAAGTGTGGAAGAACGGGCGCAGCGCCGTTTCAAAGAAAATCAGCAAAAAGGGATCGGTACCGATTATGAAACTTTAAAAGAAGAGATTCAGCAAAGAGATTACTTGGATTCTCATCGGGAAGTCTCCCCTTTGAAACAAGCAACAGATGCCGTTCGAATTGACACCTCCGGTTTAACAATCGAGCAAGTCGTAGAAGCGATCAAAAAAACGATCCAAGAAAAGATCGACTAGCGAAAACAATGGGTGTTCCCCATTGTTTTTTTATTTTTCCTACGAAAAAGATGAAAGCAAGCAAGAAAACAGACGTGAAAAGACTTTTTCAACGAAAAAACCGTAGTTTTTTAGGAAAATAAGAGAAATCGCTTTATTTTTTTTTCATTCTATTTTAAACTAAAAGATGTAGTGCAATTATTGCAGAATTGTTGGTTAGGAGGACATGAGAGATGACAGAATTTGAAAATAATCAGGTTGAGAGTGGAAATGAATCAATGGAAGCCGCTTTAGACAATTTCCAAGAAGTAAAAGTTGGAGATATCGTTAAAGGCGAGGTATTGGCCATTGAGGATAAACAAGCGATCGTAGGGATCGAAGGCGCCGGTGTCGAAGGCGTTGTTCCTGCAAAAGAATTATCGACTTTACCTGTTGAAGACATCAACGAAGCAGTCAAAGTAGGGGATGTCTTAGAATTAGTTGTGATTTCAGCAATTGGGAAAGACAAAGAAAATGGCAGCTATCTCCTTTCTAAACGTCGCTTAGATGCGAAAAAAGTTTGGGAAGATATCGAAAAAGATTTCCAAGAAGGAAAAATCATCGAAGCACCAGTCACCAACGTCGTTAAAGGCGGATTAGTGGTTGACGTAGGGGTTCGTGGGTTTGTTCCAGCATCAATGGTCGAAGATCATTTTGTTGCGGATTTTGAAGATTACAAAGGGAAAACATTGACCTTTAAAATCGTTGAGATCGAGCCTTCTGAAAACCGCTTGATCCTTTCTCATAAAGCTGTTGTTGAAGCAGAAAAAGCAAAACAAAAAGAAGCTTTACTAGCTGATTTATATGAAGGACAAGAAGTAGAAGGGAAAGTAGCTCGTTTGACTGACTTTGGTGCCTTCGTGGACCTAGGCGGCATCGATGGACTTGTCCATGTCTCTGAAATTTCACATGGGCATGTTGGCAAACCGAGTGACGTTTTGTCTGTTGGAGATACCGTCAACGTCCGTATCTTATCTGTTGATGCAGACAAAGAACGTGTGTCTCTTTCAATCAAAGACACATTGCCTGGACCTTGGACCAATATTGAAGAACAAGCGGCTGTTGGCAGTGTCTTAACTGGGACTGTTAAACGTTTGACAAGCTTCGGTGCGTTTGTGGAAGTCTTCCCAGGTGTTGAAGGGCTGATCCATATTTCACAAATCTCCCATAAACACATTGCGACACCACATGAAGTCTTACAAGAAGGCGATGAAGTGCAAGTGAAAGTGCTCGAAGTGAACCCTTCAGAACACCGAATCGCATTAAGTATTAAAGCATTAGAAAAAGCCGAAAACACCAATGAAACACAAGAAGTTTCAGAGGATGATTATCAATTGCCAGAAGAATCAACTGGGTTTACCATGGGTGATATCTTAGGCAATGCCTTAAAAGACAGCGACGAAGAGTAATTGTATGCCATCAGCTTATAACGATTCGATGTTTGAATTTGTTATAAGCTGATTTTTTGTTTGCCGAGAAAGCTTGCAACTTTCCATGGCTTTAGGTAAACTAAGTAAGATTGAATACAAGAAGCAGCGTACAAGGACTGCTTTTTTAAATGGAGGGTAAAAAATGTCAAATCCAACAATAGCGATCGTTGGACGTCCGAATGTGGGGAAATCGACCATTTTCAACCGGATAGCTGGAGAACGAATTTCGATCGTTGAGGATACTCCAGGAGTGACCAGAGATCGTATTTATGCCACTGGTGAATGGCTAGGCCGTGAGTTTAGCGTAATCGATACTGGTGGGATCGATTTAAGTGATGAGCCGTTTATGGATCAAATCAAGCATCAAGCAGAAATCGCCATCGATGAAGCAGATGTCATTGTTTTTATTACGAGTGCTCGTGAAGGAGTAACAGATGCTGACGAGCTTGTGGCTCGTTTGTTATACAAAAGCAACAAACCCGTGATTTTAGCGGTCAACAAAGTTGATAATCCCGAGATGCGCAACGATATCTATGAATTTTATGGTTTAGGTCTGGGCGATCCATACCCAATCTCAGGAAGTCATGGATTAGGGATCGGTGATGTCCTAGATGAAGCAGTCAAACACTTTACCAATGAAGCGGAAGAAGAAGACGATTCCATTATCAAGTTTAGTTTGATCGGTCGACCAAACGTCGGGAAATCCTCCTTGATCAATGCGATTCTTGGAGAAGAGCGAGTAATTGTTTCAGATATCGAAGGAACGACTCGTGATGCGATCGATACCCATTTTACTAGCGAAAGCGGTCAAGAATTTACCATGATCGATACCGCCGGCATGCGTAAAAAAGGGAAGGTCTACGAATCTACTGAAAAATACAGTGTCATGCGAGCAATGCGGGCCATTGAACGTTCAGACGTCGTCTTGATGGTCTTGAACGCCGAAGAAGGAATTCGCGAGCAAGACAAACGGATCGCTGGCTATGCCCATGAAGCAGGCCGTGGAATCATTATCGTTGTCAATAAATGGGATACATTGAAAAAAGAAACGAATACGATGCGTGATTTTGAAGAAGAAATCAGAGATGAATTCCAATATTTGGATTATGCACCAATCATTTTCGTTTCCGCAGTGACGAAACAGCGCTTGAATAAGTTGCCGCAGTTGATCGAAGAAGTCAGCATGAATCAAAACATGCGTATTCCATCTGCGTTGTTGAATGACGTCATTATGGATGCGGTGGCGATCAACCCAACACCAACAGACAAAGGCAAACGTTTGAAGATTTTTTATGCGACGCAAGTGGCTGTCAAACCGCCAACTTTTGTTATTTTTGTCAACGAAGAAGAACTGATGCATTTCTCTTATGCGCGTTTCTTAGAAAATCAAATCCGCAAGGCATTCACTTTTGAAGGAACGCCGATTCGGATCATTCCACGCAGAAGAAAATAGAGATTTTATCATACTTTGTTTCTTTTTACAAAGAAATCTGTCCTTTTCTAGAAAAATGGGAAAAAACCAAAAAAAAACCCCCTAAAAACGTTAAAATCCTTGATATTACAAGGTTCTTATGATAACGTTATATCAGAATATTGATGGTAATCAATATTTGACAAAAACCTTGGACCACTCAAGATTTTTGTTGATGCATGACATCAAAAAAAATATCAGGAGGTGAAACCATCCATGGCAAATAAAGCAGAATTAATCGAAAAAGTTGCAGCAGCTACTGACTTAACTAAGAAAGACGCAACTGCAGCAGTAGACGCTGTATTCTCAACAATTCAAGACGCTTTAGCTAACGGTGAAAAAGTTCAATTGATCGGCTTTGGTAACTTTGAAGTTCGTTCTCGTGCAGAACGCAAAGGACGCAACCCACAAACTGGTGAAGAAATCAAGATCCCTGCTAGCAAAGTACCTGCATTCAAACCAGGTAAAGCTCTTAAAGACGCAGTGAAATAATTGAGTCTTGTAGAAACCCTTGAGTAATCAAGGGTTTTTTCTTTTGTCTAACTAGGAACTGCCACTATGCAGGCGGATCGAATGGGAAAAGAAACGGTTATTATTGTCAGAAAATTCAAAAATATTTTTTGTTTTTCTTTTGGTCTAAAAAAAACAAGGGTTGCTGGCACACTTTAATTCTCAAGCAAGAATAAAGGTGATTTAAAAGTCATTCTTATCAAAAGAAGCAAGCGATTAAATGACATCTGATGTGAGAAAGGGTTCCTTGGAATTGTCATTATTGAAAAAAAAATTCAGAAAATTCGTTGACAAGTGATTTTGCAAAGGGTATATTGGTAAACAATTACAAGAACGTTACTATTTCTAATGAAGGAGCCATTTTCTATGCGTAATTTTAATCAATATTTATTAGTCATTATTATTGATACCAGGACTTAGAACACGGAAGCAAAAATTATCCGTTTGTTTGAGTCCTATTTGCGTAAGTAAAATGGGATTCTGGCAAAGCATCCCAGTTTTTTATAACCGGGATGCTTTTTTTTATTCCAAAATGCAGGAGATGATGAGTGTGAGAAGTGATCAAATTAAAAAAGGGATCGATGCAGCGCCAGCTAGGAGTCTGCTCTATGCCACAGGACAAGTTAAAAATATCCATGATATGAACAAGCCATTTATTGCGATATGTAATTCCTATATCGATATCGTGCCTGGGCATGTGCATTTACGGGAGTTAGCAGATATCGCAAAAGAAGCGATTCGTGAAGCTGGCGGCATCCCTTTCGAGTTCAATACAATCGGCGTAGATGATGGCATTGCGATGGGACATATCGGTATGCGATATTCGCTACCTAGCCGAGAATTGATCGCTGATTCTGCAGAAACCGTCATCAATGCCCACTGGTTTGACGGCGTATTTTATATCCCAAATTGTGACAAGATCACTCCTGGCATGATCTTAGCAGCCATGCGGACCAACGTACCAGGAATTTTTTGTTCCGGCGGTCCTATGAAAGCCGGCATTGATCCTCGGGGACATCAAATAACCTTATCTTCCATGTTTGAAGCCGTTGGGACGTACAAGACGGGTAATATGACAAAAGAAGATTTTGAGTTTATGGAACAAAATGCCTGTCCGACTTGCGGCTCCTGCGCAGGGATGTTTACTGCCAATTCGATGAATTGCCTCTTAGAAATCTTAGGATTGGCAATGCCAGGCAATGGTACGATCCTCGCCGTGTCTGAAGAACGACGAGAACTAGTTAGACAAGCCGCCTTTAAGTTGATGGATCTTGTTGAAAAACAAGTGAAACCTCGAGACATCGTGACCAAAGAAGCTATCGATGATGCCTTCGCTTTAGACATGGCGATGGGGGGTTCCACCAACACAGTGCTGCATACCTTAGCGATCGCCAATGAAGCAGAGATCGATTATGACTTAAGACGGGTCAATGAAATCGCTAAAAGAGTGCCTTATCTCTCAAAAATCGCGCCATCATCAGCCTATTCGATGCATGATGTCCATGAAGCCGGTGGGGTTTCAGCAATCATTCGGGAGCTATGTGATATCGAAGGAGCGATTCATCCCGATCGACCGACTGTTACCGGTAAGACGTTACGAGAAAATGTCGCTGAAGCGAAGATCCACAACGAAGAAGTCATCCATCCGAAAGAAAACCCGTATAGTCCAGTTGGCGGTCTATCGATCTTGTACGGAAACATCGCCCCAGAAGGCAGTGTCATCAAAGTTGGCGGGGTCGATCCAAGTGTCCAAGTGTTCAAAGGGAAAGCGATCTGTTTTGATTCTCATGATGAAGCAGTCGCAGCAATCGACAATCATACCGTACAAAAAGGACATGTTGTAGTGATCCGCTATGAAGGCCCGAAAGGGGGGCCGGGAATGCCGGAAATGCTGGCGCCTACCTCAAGTATCGTTGGTCGTGGGTTAGGCAAAGATGTCGCCTTGATTACAGACGGCCGCTTTTCAGGAGCGACGCGGGGGATCGCAGTTGGCCATATTTCTCCGGAAGCTGCAGCCGGTGGTCCATTAGGACTAGTCAACGATGGCGATGAGATCATTATTGATTTGCCAAATCGAACGCTAAATCTGCAAGTTTCAGAAGAAGAGCTTGCCAAGCGTGCGCAAGAACGACCGAAGTTTCGTTCAAAAGTAAAAAAAGGATGGCTTGCACGTTATACCGCTTTAGTGACCTCTGCGAATACGGGCGGGATTATGCGAGTACCTGATGAGGAGGAGTAGCAATGGAAAACATCGACTATCAAGCATCGCATCTAAGGACTGGCGCGCAAGTGTTAGTGGACAGCTTGCAAGAGCAAGGCGTCGAAATGATCTTTGGCTACCCGGGTGGCGCCGTCTTACCGTTATATGACCAATTATATGATGCAGCGATTCCGAATATTTTGACGCGTCACGAGCAAGGCGCGATCCACGCCGCTGAAGGCTATGCCAAAGCTACTGGCCATGTTGGGGTCGTTTTAGTGACAAGTGGTCCAGGTGCTACGAATGTCGTTACTGGCATTGCCGATGCTATGAGCGATTCCGTACCGTTGGTGGTTATCACGGGGCAAGTGGCCGTACCAGGAATTGGCAAAGACGCTTTTCAAGAAGCGGATATTCTAGGTATCACGTTGCCGATCACGAAACACAATTACCAAGTCCGTTGTGTGGATGACTTACCGAAAGTGATCGCTGAAGCCTTTCACATCGCTTCAACTGGGCGTAAGGGACCTGTTGTGATCGACCTTCCGAAAGATATTACATTGCAAGAAACCGCTGAAACCTGCTCATTGCCGATCACAAGGAAAAGTTATCAACCGAATGCAGAGCCTTCCCGTCTGCAAATTGAAAAATTGATGCACGTTTTAGAAAAAGCACAGCGACCAGTGGTACTGGCTGGTGCAGGCGTGATCGCGGCTGAAGCTGCGGCTGAATTAAATGCATTTATTGCCAAGTACAAGTTGCCGACAGTCACAACGTTGCTCGGCTTAGGCTTACTGCCAAATGATCATCAATTTTTCTTGGGCATGGGCGGTATGCATGGAACGTATGCGGCGAACATGGCTTTATCAGAAGCCGATTTGATTATCAATATCGGCTCTCGCTTCGATGATCGCTTAGCGACTGCCGGCAGTCAGTTCGGCAAGCAGGCCATCGTTGCTCATATCGACATCGACCCGGTGGAGATTGGCAAGATTGTAGAGACAAAGATCCCAATCGTCGGCGATGCCAAGGCTGCTTTGCAACAGATGCTACGGTATCCGCCAACTAGAGGAACGTGGTCTGCCTGGTCGGATCTATGCCAAACACGGAAGACGGAAAAACCTTATCGCTATGATCGCACTCAAGCACAAGAAATCAAACCGCAAAAAGTCATCGAAGAAGTAGGGCGTTTGACCAAAGGAGAGGCTTACGTCATCACCGATGTTGGGCAGCATCAAATGTGGGTCGCGCAGTATTATCCGTTTCGCTTTCCTAAGCAGTTGATCACCAGTGGCGGACTAGGCACGATGGGCTATGGTATCCCTGCGGGAATTGGCGTCCAATTTGCTCATCCAGAAAAAATGGTCGTGGTGTTTGTTGGCGATGGCGGGTTCCAAATGACAAACCAGGAATTTGCTATTTTGAATGAGTATGGCTTGAATGTCAAATTTGTTTTGTTGAATAATCGTTCGTTAGGAATGGTCCGCCAATGGCAAGAAACATTTCATGGCAAACGACGCTCTGCCTCTGTTTTTGCACAGCAACCTGATTTTGTTAAACTAGCACAAGCTTATGGCATCGAAGGCTGTCGGATCGATGAACCCACTCAGCTTTCTGCTATGCTAGCGGAAGCTTTTGCACATACGGGGCCGCAACTGATCGAAGTAATGGTCTCGCCCTCAGAGCATGTGTTGCCGATGATCCCACCGGGGAAAGCCAATCATGAAATGATGGGGGTCTAAGGGGATGAAACGGGTATTAGCAGCAATCGTCCATAATGAAGCAGGTGTTTTGAGCCGCATCACGAGTGTCTTAAACCGCCGGCAGGTCAATATCGAGAGTATTTCTGTCGGCACAACGGAACGGCCAGAGTTTTCACGAATGACGATCATTGTCAACGTGAACGATTTGGCAGAAACAGAACAAGTGACCAAGCATTTAAATAAACAAATAGATGTCTTGAAGGTTTCTGATATTACAGAAGTTCCTCATATCGAACGAGAGCTGGTGCTGATCAAAGTCAATGCACCAACCACTAGCCGCTCGGAGATCCAAGCAGTGATTGATCCGTTTCGAGCGCACATTGTCGATGTCGCACTGAAAACGATCGTTGTGCAAGTTGCCGGTGATACGAAAAAGGTAGAAGCATGCATCGAAGTTTTGCGTCCCTACGGGATCAAACAGTTGGCACGAACGGGTGTCACTGGCTTTACAAGAGGGTAAGTGCAATTTTGAATTGCTTAAAATAAAGAAAGAATTCGGAGGAAACAAGTATGGTAAAAGTATATTACAACGAGGAAGTTACAGATAATCTAGGAGACAAGAAGATTGCGATCGTCGGCTACGGCTCTCAAGGGCACGCTCATGCGCAAAATTTACGGGACACAGGTCATGAAGTCTTTATCGGCATTCGTGAAGGAAAGTCAGCAGAAGCTGCAAGAAACGACGGATTTGAAGTCTTTCCAGTAGCCGAAGCCACTCAAAAATCGGACGTAGTCATGATCTTGGCACCCGATGAGATCCAAGGATCGTTGTATAAAAATGAGATCGAACCGAATCTTTCTGCCGGCAATGCATTAGCATTTGCGCATGGTTTTAATATTCATTTTGATGTGATCGCGCCGCCAGAAGAGGTGGATGTGTTCCTAGTTGCGCCTAAAGGACCGGGCCACTTGGTGCGTCGAACCTTTACCGAAGGGTTTGCGGTGCCAGCCTTATTTGCAGTCTATCAAGATGCGACTGGCAACGCACAAGCGACAGCTTTATCTTATGCAAAAGGCATTGGTGCCACACGGGTCGGCGTTTTGGAAACGACCTTTAAAGAAGAGACCGAGACCGATCTTTTCGGGGAACAAGCCGTACTTTGTGGCGGTTTGACCAGCATGATCGAAGCTGGCTTTGAAACATTGGTAGAAGCCGGGTACCAACCGGAATTGGCGTATTTTGAAGTTTGTCATGAATTGAAACTGATCGTTGACTTGATTTATGAAGGAGGATTCAAAAAAATGCGCCATTCGATCTCGAATACGGCAGAGTATGGCGACTACGTTTCCGGTGCTCGGGTGATCACCGCACAAGCCAAAGAAAACATGAAAGCCGTATTGACAGATATCCAAAATGGTCAATTTGCGAAAGGATTCATTGAAGACAATCAAAATGGCTTCCCTGAATTCTATAAAATGCGTGAAGAAAACGGCAACCATCAAATTGAAAAAGTCGGCAGCGAGTTACGGAAAATGATGCCGTTTGTTGCGAAAGATTAGAGGTGGCGCGTTTGTTGGTGACAGTTTCTGCAATCGAACAAGCATATGAACGACTGCGGGGAGCAGTTAGTCATACACCGCTGCAGTATGATCGCTTTTTATCTGAAAAATACCAAGCGACGGTTTTGTTGAAGCGAGAGGACTTGCAAAAAGTCCGCTCCTTCAAATTACGAGGTGCCTACTATGCGATCACCCAGGCAGATCCTGTGCAGACCAGTCGTGGCGTCGTCTGTGCCAGTGCCGGAAATCATGCCCAAGGCGTTGCTTATACCTGCCAAGAACAGCAGATCCATGCGGTCATTTTCATGCCAACAACGACGCCGCAACAAAAAATCGCGCAAGTTCTCTTTTTCGGCGGCGACTACGTCAAAATCGAATTGGTGGGAGATACCTTTGATGCGGCGGCGCAGGCTGCCAAACAATTTGCAAAAGAAAAGCAAATGGCTTTCATTGCTCCTTTTGATGATCCCAATATTATCGCAGGACAAGGAACAGTAGCCGTGGAAATGTTGGCGGATGCTGAAAAAAAACAAGTATCGATCGATTTGGTGGTGGCTGCCATTGGTGGCGGTGGTTTGATCAGCGGGACCGCAGCCTATTTGAAAGAAAAGCAGCCAAATATAAAAGTTGTTGGAGCAGAACCTGTAGGGGCCGCCTCGATGCAAGCAGCCTTTGATCACCAAGGACCGGTGGCTTTAGAGCATATTGAAACCTTTGTCGATGGTGCGGCAGTCAAACAAGTCGGAGCTCAGACCTATGCCCATGCCAAACGCTATGTGGATCAATTGGTAACGGTGGAAGAAGGTGCAATCTGCCAAACGATTCTAGAATTATACAGCAAACAAGCGATCGTCGCTGAACCAGCTGGTGCCTTGAGCGTGGCAGCCCTGGATGAGATCAAAGAGCAAATCAAAGGCAAGACGGTCGTCTGTATTGTGAGTGGTGGTAACAATGATAGTTCCCGCATGGCAGAGATCGAAGAGAAATCACTGATTTATCAAGGATTGAAACATTATTTTATCGTCAATTTCCCACAACGTCCCGGTGCGTTGAAGGAATTTGTTAGCCATGTATTAGGGCCTGATGATGATATCACGAGGTTTGAATATACGAAAAAAATCAATCGTGGAACAGGACCAGTAATGCTGGGAATCTTGTTGAAACAAAAAAACGATCTACCCGCATTACTGTCACGAATTGAACAGTTTGATCAAGGCTACATCAACCTTCAGCAAAATCAATCACTTTACTCGCTTTTGGTTTAGAAAAAAAACATGGTTTCCTTTGTTATATAGGAAACCATGTTTTTTGCTTTTTGGCATAGAATCATGGGACAAATCGGCGAAAATACTTCCTAATGGTTAGCGATTTAGTAGGTGTTTCAGCGGCTTCTTGCTATAATAGTAAGTAGTAGCAACAAAGGAGTGAGCCGATGGAAGCTGTTTTTTACAGAAATGAGCAAGAAACCCAGATTTCTTACGGGGAAACATTGGCATCGGTCATGAAAGGACAGTCGATCGAGCCGCAGCAGGTGATCATTTTGACGAATCAGCGTTATTATGACCGCTTTTCAGAAAAAGTAACCCGCCTGTTTTTGCCGCGCGAGGTCAATTGGTATATTTGTACCAACCAAATGTATTGCAACAACTTTAGTGAATTTAAGGCCGCAATGGATTTCTTCGGTCGCTTTTCAAAGCAAGAGTCCTTGTTGATCGTCGGGTTTGGGAATGAAGGTGTATTGGCACTGAGCAGTTTTATCCATGCGACTTCGGTCCTATCGACACAGCTTTGGTTGATTCCTGTTTCCTTGCGGGCCTTAGCCAAAAGTGTCAAAGAAACAGCGATCGTTGTGAAAAAGCCAGATATCCCGATGCTGGAAAATCCTAATGCACCACAATTTGTTATTTTCGATCAGACGATTGCCGAAAAGCAAATCGATGGGAAACTTGTCGACTTTTTGACCCTGATCCGTGGTGGCGTGCTTGCCGATAGCGATTTTTTAAAGGAACTTTATCGAACGTACCCCAGTCATCAGGCATTGATGAGACACTCGTTGGCAGCTTATACCAATCAGCTGATCCAATTGTATCAGCAGTCGGGACGCGAATTAGAGGAGTTTGGGCAACTCTTTGCCGATGCTGCTTATCAAACAGAAAATGGTCACTTGCTGTCTGATGCGATGAAATTGTTCTTTGGCTTTTTGTTTCATTTTATTTGGACAGTCCAGCAGCAGCAGTTGACTGTCGATCTGCCAGTATTTTGCCAATGGCTTGCACGATTAGGCTTTCCTATCGAATTGCCCGAGTCTTTTTCCTTAAGCGAATATTTCAGCCGTGTACTAGAATTGCAGCAAAAAGAAAAAAAACTGTTATTTTTGGCAAAAGTTGGTACAATAGGGGGCAGAACGGAAATCGAGGAGAAAGATCTTGTCCAAACGATGGAGACTTATCAGCGATTAATCAATGAGATTCGAGGGGTCTAAATGGAAACTTATAGTGAAAAAATGTTAAAAGCACTAGCCGCAGAAGAGTTGGCTGAAGCACAATTGAATTTTAACGAAGCACTGCAAAAAGATGATGATGAGACACTTGGCGCTTTAGGCGATGAATTACTGCAGATCGGTTTTTTAGAAGAGGCGAAAACGTTATTTGAAACCTTGCAGCAGCGGCATCCTGAAAATGAAGCTTTGCTGCTTCCTTTAGCGGAAATTGCGATGGAAGAAGACCAGATTGAAACAGCCTTCACCTATATCGATCAAATACCACCAACGAGTGAAGCTTATCTGCAAGCCTTGTTATTGAGTGCGGATCTTTACCAATTGATCGGTATCCCTGAAGTTAGTGAAGCCAAACTAAAAGAAGCGCAAAGCCTTGTGCCAGAGGAACCCTTGATTCGTTTTGCCTTAGCTGAGTTAGCTTTTTCAACGGATCGCTATCAAGAAGCTGTTGACCTTTATCAAGGATTGCTGGAAGAAGATATTACGGATATTTCGGGGATTTCGATCGTTGAACGGACCGGAACTTCATTGAGTATGGCAGGTAAGTTTGAAGAGGCGTTGGAATATTTTGAAGCAAGCTTAGAAGACGAACAGACGGACGAGCGTCTCTTTCAAACGGCTTTAGTCTATTTGCAGCTGAAGGAAAATGAACAAGCGATTCGCTACTTGCAGCAGTTGCGGGTCATGAATCCCCAATACCGGGCCTTGTATCTTTATTTGGCTGAAGCATTGCAAGAAGAAGAACAGCTGGAAGAAGCGCAACGTGTGATCGAAGAAGGGATTCATGAAGATCCATATCAAGTGGATTTCTATCATTTTGCTGCCGAGAATGCTTACCGACTTCATGACAGTGAAGCAGCCGAGTCATTTTTACTTAAAGCACTGGAAACTGGTGAAAAAGAAGAGGATACATTACTGACTTTAAGTAATTTATACTTGAATGAAGCGCGTTGGCAAGAAGCGATCTTGGCGATCGAGCGAATGGAAGACAATGAACAGCCTCACGCTTTATGGAATCTAGCGCAAGCCTTCAATGCGTTAGAAGATTTTGACAAAGCAGCAAAATATTACGAAGAAGCCAATGCTGATTTGCACCATGAACCGGCGTTTATGAAGGAATACGGCATTTTCTTACGTGAAGAAGGGCGTTTACCTGAAGCTCTTCATTTGCTACAACATTATTTGGCACACGAACCAGGTGATTTAGAAGTACAGTCGATCGTGGAGGACTTATTAGAAAGATAGGTGAGAGAAATGAACATCAATGTACAAGAAAAGAAAAAGTTTCTTAATTGGTTAGTTTCGACCGTTTCCTTCAGCCGCCGAGAAGTCTCTTGGGTGTTAAACTATCTGGCGAACCATGAAGCGATCTTGGCCAATGTTCATTTTGTAGAAGGGGCAGCCGCAGCCAAACGGGGCTTAAGTGTCCGCAGTACGGAAGTTGGAGGCGAACCCTTTGTCTTGAGTATCGAAGGACAGACCTTTTATGACATTGATCAGATTTTTCACGAGATTCGCATGAATTGGAAACAACCCTTGTATCTTGAATGTCTCTTTCCAGATTCTTGGTCGCAATCCTTTTATTTAGCAGTTTTAGAAGACAATCCTTATGAACGTTGGAACGACCACTTGGATCAAGAAATGACCCAACATGTTACCCAGTACCTTGAAAAAGAAGAAGCAAAAACCAAAATTGATACCTTGTATCGGCAGATCGATCTAGCATTGGAAAATGGGGATCGTGATGCCTTCTTAGAACTTTCCGATGAAGTAAATCGGCACTTGCTCCAACAAAAAGAAGAAAGCCGCTGACAAATAAAAAAGCAGTCCTTTAACCGGGACTGCTTTTTTAGTCTTTATTTTGTTTTAGAGACCGCTGCTTTGCGCTGTAAGAACCGTGACTTAGGTCTTAAGTAGGTAAAGCCTTCGCCTTCGACTTCATGGACATTGATGACAGAAACAAACGCTTGCGGATCAAAGTCATGAACAATGCGCTTGACTTCAGAAATCTCCCGTCCGCTGACCACCATATAAATGATTTGTTTCGATACTCTTGAGTAAGCCCCTTCGCCCTGTAAAAACGTGACACCGCGTTCCAATTCATCCATTAAAACAGGAGCTATCTCTTCGCTGTGATTGCTGATCACTAAAATCCCTTTGGCTGAATAGCCGCCGTCTAAGATCGAATCGATCACACGAGTGAAGACATAAGAAAAAATCAAGGTATACATCATGCGGTTCAAATCTATATAGGTCAAAGAAAGCAACAGGACGAACACATCAAAGATCAAAAGCGACCGCCCGATCGTCACCCCAAAGTTTTTCTCTAAAATGCGCGCTAGTACATCGACGCCACCTGTTGTTCCACCGACTTTGTAGACGATCCCACTACCGATCCCTGCAATCAAACCAGCCAAGAGTGCGACGATCAGTAGATCATGCTGTAGATCGATCAACAGGGGAACACTCTGCCAAAATGCCAACCAAAAAGACAAACCAAAGGTTCCTAAAATCGTATACACTAATGAGCGTCGACCAAGAATTTTGCCACCGATCAAAATGATCGGAATATTTAAGATCAATGTACTAATGGCAGGATTGATTCCCCATAAGGCTCGCAGGATCAAGGTGATCCCTGTCACACCGCCTTCTGCTAAGTCATTTGGGATATTTAAATAGACTAGACCGAAGCCATAAATACTCGTACCGAAAATAATCAAAACAATGTCGCGAATCGTTCGCCATGAAAAAAATGCCCGCATCCTGTTTCCTCCGTTATTCAACTTCCACAAGTATCAATGTAGCACGAAATCATTGAATGTACAACAAATCCTGAGGGGGGCTCTATCTAGGCAGGCAGCCATTCTTTTGGTAAGATAAACGAGAAAGGGTGAAGAAGATGACAGATAAACGTTCCTTGGCATCGATGCAAGAAGAAGTCGATGCCTATATTCAACAATTTAAAACTGGCTATTTCAGCCCCCTCGCCCAAATGGCTCGTTTGACTGAAGAAGTTGGCGAATTGGCGCGAGAAGTAAATCACTATTACGGGGAAAAAAATAAAAAAAGCGATGAAGTTGAAAAGACAGTGGCAGAAGAACTGGGTGACGTGCTCTTTGTGACGATGATCATGGCCAATTCACTAGACATCGACCTGACTGAAGTGTTTGAGGAAAATATGGCAAAATTCAATCAGCGGGATGCGTATCGTTTTGAAAGAAAAGATGGGAAAGTACATGAAGCTGACTAAACTACCAAAAGAATTTGCAGAAGCTGCGCCACTCCTAAAAAAAATCGAAGCCGCGGGCTATGAAGCATACTTTGTTGGCGGCAGCGTGCGGGATACGATTTTAGGCCAGCCGATCCATGATGTCGATATTGCTACCAGCGCTTTTCCAGCCGAAATCAAGGCGCTTTTTCCTCGAACTATTGACATTGGTATCGAGCATGGGACGGTGCTGGTCTTGTGGGAACAGGCGCAATATGAGATTACCACCTTTCGAACCGAAGCCGCCTATCAGGATTATCGCAGACCTGACAAAGTTGATTTTGTCCGTTCCTTGAAAGAAGATCTAAAGCGGCGGGATTTTACCATCAATGCATTGGCACTTCAAGAAGATGGGGTCATCATTGATCTTTTCGATGGACTGGCAGATATCGACAATCAGATTTTACGAGCAGTGGGTCACCCGCAGGAACGTTTCCATGAGGATGCCCTACGAATGATGCGGGGGCTGCGTTTTGTCAGTCAATTGGGCTTTGTTTTAGAAACAGAAACATTGGCTGCTATCCATGCGAATCATGCCTTGTTGGGGAAAATCTCTGTTGAACGGATCATGATTGAATTCGTGAAATTGCTGTTAGGCAATCATCGGAACCAAGCACTACGAGCACTAGTAGAAACCGAATGCTATATCTATTGCCCAGGCTTGCGGGAATACGGTGAGGCGTTACTGCGGATGGCAGACCTGCCAGCGATCCCATTAGAAAACGAAACGACGGCTTGGGTATTGCTCATTGACCAAATCGGTTTAGCTCCTGAGGCAGTCCGCAGCTTTTTAAAAGCTTGGAAATGTTCGAATGACTGCATCCGCCAAGTACAAACGGTCTATCAAGCACTACTAATGCGTCGAAACGGCGAATGGAACGATCTGCTGTTGTATCAGTTCGGTTTAGAAGCAACCTGTTTAGCTGAAGGATTATTGCGTTATGACAAGCTGCCCAATGATCCTGCAAAAATCAGTCAGCGCTATCAGCAGCTACCGATCCATTCACTGAAGGAGCTGGCGATCAATGGACGTGATTTACTGCAGACAGTTGATCGTTCTTCTGGTCCGTGGCTCAAAGAAGTCTTGGCCGCTGCCGAAGCTGCAGTCATCACACGAAAAATCCCTAATGAAAAAGAAGCACTATTGGCGTTTGCCCAAGCATATTTAGCGAAGGAGGGATAACTGAAGAATGGAAAGCAAAAAAGACTTTCTCGTTGACCTTCAAGACACTGCGGCTGTTTTGGGTTCTGGCGGTTTAGCGGTTTTAGCAACCCCTCGACTAGTCGCAATGGTGGAAAACACCTGTTGGGAAGCACTTGAGCCTACTTTAGATAAAGGGTTTACCACCGTCGGTACAAAGTTTTCGATCGATCATTTGAAACCTTCACCAGTCGGAGCGACAATCACAGTTCTTATACAATGGGAAAAAGAACAAGGATTCCAGTTTGATTATCAGGTGACCGATGGGGCGCAACAACTCATTGCTAAAGGGACTCATCAACGAGCGGCGGTGGAAATCTCTCGGTTTATGAAAAAAGTCAACGAAAACCAAAGTTAATTTGTGTCCCAGTAGCGACTATGTGTTAGAATTAAAATGTATTATTAATAAAAAGGAGCGTTTTGTCATGGCTAGAGAAATGAAAGCTTTAAAATTTTATTTCCGTAATGGAGAAACATGGACGATCGAGCGCCGTTACATCGGTGACTTATGGATCAAACAAATCACGACCAGTTTTGGCCGTATCCACGGAAGCGAATTCGTTGAGATTCATCCATGTGCTGGGTTCAAAATTGAAATCTTTCAAGAAGGCGATCATGTGGCAACACATGACATCAACTTAGGCGGACTTGAATTAGGGATGTTTGCTCGTGCGTTGAAATATGAAGATATTGAACGGATGGAAATTCTTTACCGTAACGGTACACCGGATCTTGTTTATTTCCCATACAAGGACAAAGATACTGAAGGATTGGATAATGTATACCAATCAACAAAAATCAGTGAAAAAACGAAGAGTCTGTATATCGTGATCGACCCAAATCAAACGGTTGATGATGTTTATCAAGAACATTTCGAAGAATAAGAAAAACGCAGAACCAGTTGGTTCTGCGTTTTTTTTAGAATGTTTCTTGGAACATATCCGTATACTTTTTTAATAAAAGATAATCTTCGGCATATTCATCCTTTAAAACGATTGTATCGCCAAAGAAACTCTTACGAGCATGTTGAATGATCCGATGCTGAATATCTTTTTCCAGAAGGTAATCGATCTCAGACTGTTTCAGGTTTTGTGCAGCAGTCGCCCGATTCTTTTCTAAATATTGCAGCAAATCGTACTCAAGGTGTCCCGCACCATTGATGACTCGTTTGTATTCGATTTTGTCAATTTTCATCTGCTCACACTCCTTGCTATTAAAGTACCTTAGAAAAGAACAAAGGGGGAGGTGGGCGAATCGAAATTACATAAATCTTTAAAAAATGGACCGTTTGTTAATGTTATCTTAAGATTTGTCAGCAAAAAGGAAAGAAAAACGAATCAAGTGCCAGTATTTTTCGAACCATCAGCAAACGGTTCTTTTTCCTTTTGCTGATGGACGGGTCCTATATTAGCGATCCCATCTAGACCACCGGCATGTCCGCCGACTAATTTGCTGCGAGCAATGGCGCGAGCGCCTTCCATTCGGCTTGTGGCGTGAACGATCGAAGTGAAGCCATATTTCTCACGAATCTTATCGATGATCAAATCTAATTTACGCTGGCGCAACTGCGCTTCTGCTTGCTCAAAAAGATCCAGCTGGACATTTTCTGTATAAACCAATTTTGAATAGGTAATACCGATGTGGCGAACGACTTGCCCGGTATAAAATTTTCGAAAGAGAAATAGGCAATGAGCGACAAGTTTACGGGTATTGTCAGTTGGCGGGATTTTCATTTGTCGGGAAAAGCCAGAAGCAGTTTCACCAAAGGCTACGCCGATGTAAACATTGATACAAGCGGTCTGACAATGATGGCGGCGAATTCGAGCGGCAACTTGCTCCGCCATTTCCTTGATGACGATCTCGATTTCTTCTTGTAAATAATAATTGCGATGTAGAACTTGGCTATTGCCGTAGCTTTTTTCCATCACTTGTGGTGTCGGTTCAGATAAAATCGTGCGATCAATGCCGTGGGCGTGATGATAGAGCTGCTCGCCAATGATCCCCATGCGACTGCGTAAAAGATCAGGACTGGCGTGAGCCAATTGTTCGATCGTTTCAATCCCCATCAAGTGAAGTCGTTTTTCTGTGCGCCGACCGATCCCCCAGAACTCTGTCATAGGGGCGATCTGCCAAACTTTTGTCGGTACATCGTCATAGGTCCATTCAGCGATCAAGGAACGATTGTGTTTGGATTCGTTATCTAAAGCTAGTTTTGCTAACAATGGATTATCGCCAATGCCGATGGTGACATACAATTTCGTTGTTTCGTAAATGTCTTTTTGAATTTGCTGGGCAATCAACCAACGTTTTTCTTCGCGAGAGATCGTTTTATCGGGAATGAAAAGATCCAGTGTACGGGTCAGATCCATCATCGTTTCGTCGATCGAATAGAGCAGCAAGTCGTCTTGTCCAACATATTTGCGAAAGACATTATTGACTTTGGTGTTTTCTTTGATATAAAAACTCATACGCGGCGATGCTTTGTACAAATCGGGATGTGTCGGCAGGTTGTCATTGCGAGTCACATTTGAAATCCCCAATACCGATTTTGCCTTTGGGGAAGCTGCTAAGACTAAGCCGTTACCAGTATTGTCAGAATGTGACATGACGACCAGCATCGCTTGGATAGGATCTAACCCGCGAGAGATGCATTCGACAGAAGCATAAAAACTTTTGACATCTATAAATAAGATATCGCGTTTTGGCTCGAGCGCATAATTAAAACCACCCATTTTTATCACTCCTTACCGAGATTATACGAACGTTTGTTCTTTTTTGTCAAGCGAACAGGAGTGGATGAGGGGGATTTGTTTTTTTATAGAGAGATTATTTTTATTTTATAATGATGGGAAATGTTGGTTTATAAGGAATACATTCATTTCAGATTATCAGAATTCGATTGGACATAAATACGGGGTTTTGTCTTTTTACCCGAAAAACGGATAAAAAAACAGCCGCTCCATTGGACCGACTGTCGTAGCTTAAATCAATTTTCGGCAGGTAGGGTTGCAAACAAACTTAAGAGATTGCCGTCTATATCTTTGACGATGGCATAGCGTTGCCCCCAAAAGGCACACCAAGGTTCTTTGAAAGACTGATACCCGGCAGCTACGACTTTTGCATGAAGGGCATCAACTTCTTCAGGGGAATCACATAAAAAGGCTAATTCAATTGTGTCACCAACAGTCATTGGTGCATGTCCGTAGATCCCGGCAACCATCTGGCGGCTATTCAAAGAGATGCGAACCCCGTCGTTTGCTAATTCCATATAATCTTCTGAGTGCTGACCTAATGGTGTGAAGCCAAGTACTTGATAAAAAGCCAGTGCCTGTTCCATGTTTTTTGTGATAATACCAACCATATCTAGTTTCATTGTTTTCTTCCTTTCTTGTGGGAATTCTTTCCATAACAGTCAATGCAGTTGCTAGCAATGAAGATTACCTCGTTTCTGTCAGACGGTAATGGTGCAACCTTTCAGCCAACGTACCAGTATGTAGTTCAAACAAATGGTTGTCATCGTCGTAAAAGTAAATGGAAGCACCTTCGCCTTTGATACGAGAACGATCTTTTTCGATCTTCAATCCTAGTCCTTGGATGCGCGTAATCAAGGAATCGATTTGAGTTTGATCGATTTTAAAGGCAATATGGTTATACGTTTTCGGCAGCTTCTGGGAGGCATCCTCCATAACAGCAAGCCATAAGCCATCGATCAAAAAGAATTTTTCTGGGAAGTAAGAATGGGGCTGGTCTCGGCTATCATAAATTTCCTCTGCTTCAAACAATGTTTCCAGCATCGTTGTCGTCTTTGCTAAATTCTGTACGATCAACGTGATATGGGAAATCTCCATCGCATCAACACTCCTTCGTTATGACGGAATAGGGGAAAGAGAAACAATTAGTATCAAAATAAGCATTATGTTAGTGATTGTAAAATACCAATAGGAAGAGCAGAACATAAAACAGTGCATCAGTTGTGCAAGGAATAACTTTCTTCTTGTATTTTGTCCAAAAGAAGACATTTATTAAGAAGAGGATAATCACTGTCGGTAAGCTAAAGGTCCAAGCAGGGTGTTTAATGAAAATGAAAAGCATATTTCCAATAAGAGCAAAAAGAAAAGCGCCATAAAACAGACGATAGTTACTAGGTAGATACGTAAAATTGCCAAGCATGGGTTCACCTCCTGTAGGCAGTATAGCTTGAAAGGATCGACTGGCACTCAAAGTATATTGAAAGGACAGCTAGAAGAAAAAGCTGGTTCATGTTCTATGTGCCGCCTTTGTTGAACATTAGTTTCTTTTTTACATTATACATTAAAATTTATTTATACGTCGCTTCAAAGAAAAAGTTGGCTCAAAAGTTCAAAGCAAATAAGTGAAAATAGGGGAGTGGTTGTGTAAAGAGGGAAATAAAAATGCAGCAGCTATCATTGCAAAATGTCTGAAAAAAAAGAAGTTCGCAAACGCCTTGGTTATCAGCGTTTGCGAACTTCTTAAATAGTATTATTTTGTTTCGCGGTGTAAAGTAACTTTTCTTTCACGTGGGCAATATTTTTTCTTTTCCAAACGATCAGGATTGTTACGTTTGTTTTTGTTTGATAAGTAGTTGCGTTCTTTACAAGAAGTGCACTCTAATGTGATGTTTACGCGCATGATTTTCCCCCCCTAACGATACAAGAATCCTCTAAGAAATCTCTCAGACTAAAATATAATAGCATGTTTTGTGCGGGAATGCTAGCTTTTTCCTGAAATTTGTTAAGTAGTTTTACTTGACGAATTACTTGAAACGCATTAGTCCAATTTGCTCTGGATATCTTCGATCATTTTGGTATAGGCGATAGGACCGTTGTAGAGCCAGCTTGATTCAGGACCGAATTCCCATAAATGATTGTTTTTGACTGCATCAAGATTTTGCCAGACTTGTTCGCTGAAAAAATCAGCGCCTTTATCACTATTCACTAAAATCAAGTAATCGGCATCCAATTCTGCCAATTTTTCCAGAGAAACGGCAGACCAGTCAGCAGTGGCACTTTCACTGATTTCTGAAACAAGCGAGGGAACTTCAAAACCGAGTTCGTGATACAGCAGTTGACCACTTGATTTTGTTTCTGAAACCATGAAGACAGAATTATTGACCACCCATAAAACAGCAATTGACTTGCCTTGGATTTGATCAGCGTACGTTTCCTTGGTAGTAGCGACTAAGTCATCATAATCAGCTTCTACTTGGGCAGCTTCCTCTTCTTTGTGTAAGACCTTTGCGATATCTGTCAGACGTTCACGCCAGGTTACTTCCTCGCCATTTGTGACCACATAGGTCGGCGCGATCTTACTGTACTGATCATATTTGTCGCCTTCCACCATGGAATTGCTATCCATCAGCAGCAGGTCTGGCTCAAAGCTCAAGACATCTTCATAGGGCAGATCATAGTTGATTCTTGGCACAGCTGCTAGTTTGTCTTGCAAGTATGCTTGATCACTGTCATTGCCGACTGTCCATTGAGCAACCGGGGTTACCCCTAAAGCGACCAAATAATCTTCCAAGTAACTACCGATCACCCGTTGTGGGTTTTCGGGAACAGTGACTTCATTTCCCATCGCATCGGTAAAGGTTGTTGCTATTTCTGAAGAAGTAGTGGCTGATCCACTGCTATCCGTTGAGTCATTATTCGTACCGCAAGCACCCAGTAGAGTAAGGGAGCAGGCTGCTAGCAGGGTAAGCCAAGTACTTCTTTTTGACCATTGTTTCATAGAAAAACTTCCTCCTTTGTTAAAAGATGAGCACTTATCATTTTAATTGAGAATAATTCTCATTTGCTGATTGCTATTATTACGGAGAAACGCTGATTTGTCAATCTTATTTTTTTATTTCCTTTTTTTAGAACTATTGACGAATAGTAGGATTACATTCATAATTGATAAGCATTATCAATCAATTATTTTGGGGACGAATATGGCGAAATTACGAACAGTTGACTTGAGTGTCGGCTATCAAAAACAAAAAATTGTGCAAAATCTAACAATTGAGATTCCAGAAGGGAAAATCATCGGCTTGATTGGTCCGAACGGCAGTGGAAAATCGACATTTTTAAAGGCACTCGCCCGAATTTTACAGCCTTTGTCTGGTGAGGTCCTATTAGATACACAAAACCTCCAGAACATCAAAACCAAAGAAGTGGCTAAAAAGATTGCGCTGCTTTCACAAGTTAGCGACTCATCGATTGGCTTGACGATTCGCGAAATTGTTTCTTACGGTCGTTTTCCCTATCAAAAAGGACTGAATAGTCTATCGGAACAAGATCTTGCAGCGATCGACTGGTCTTTGCAGGCAACTGGTTTGACGGCACTGGCAGAAGAAGTGATCAGTACGCTGTCAGGGGGACAAAAGCAGCGCGTTTGGATCGCCATGGCACTGGCGCAAGATACGGATATCGTGATTTTAGATGAACCAACAACCTTTTTAGATCCTGCGCATCAATTAGAAATTTTGCTCTTATTACAGCAAATCAATAAAACCTATGGGAAAACGATCATTATGTCGATTCATGACCTGAATCATGCGTCACGTTTTTCTGATTATATTTACGCATTAAAAGGTGGAGAGCTTTTGGTTTCCGGTACACCGGAAACGGTACTGACCAAAGAATGGCTGCAGCGTTTGTTTGAGATCGATGCCGTGTTAGGTACCTTTCCTAATAGTACAAAGCCGCTGGTCTTGACCTATGAGTTAGGAGCGCAGATATGAAAAAGTTTCCTTGGCTGCTGCTGCTTTTTAGTGGCTGCTTTATTATCTGTTTCTTTTTAGCGATCACTCAAGGAGCAGCGGACCTTTCTTTTGAAACGATCTGGGATGCCGTCTTTGCTTTTGATTATGAGAATCAGCTGCATCAAGTCTTGCGCAATATTCGGTTGCCACGTGTTTTGGCTGCTTTTCTAGTAGGAAGTTGTTTTGCTGTTACAGGAGCCATCATGCAGGGGATTACGAGAAATCCCTTGGCAGATGGTGGTCTTTTAGGTGTCAATAGTGGGGCTGCCTTGGGACTAGCGATCGCATTTATCCTCTTTCCTAGTGTGCAACCGAGTCAAGCGGCGCTGTTTTCCTTTTTTGGTGCGTTTGCGGCAACTGGGCTGCTTTTTTTACTGACCAGATACGCCAAACTAGGCATGTCGCCCACGGGACTGATTTTGGCTGGTGTGGCATTAAGTTCTTTTTTCTCAGCCATTAGTCAAACTCTGTCATTGCAATTTGATTTAAACCAAGAGCTAGCCTTTTGGTTTATCGGTGGTGCGGCGAATGTGACTTGGCAGCAACTGCGTTTTGTGGGGCCCATCTATCTGATCGCCATCGTTTTTGTGCTACGGCTAGGAAAAGCCCTCAATCTGTTAGCACTAGGAGATGACACCGTCATTTCATTAGGCAAGCACCCGCATCTGATTCGGGCATCTGCCTTACTGTTAGTCGTAGTTTTGGCGGGAATGGCGGTTTCGCTTGTAGGACCGGTCAGCTTTGTCGGCTTAATGGTTCCTCATGTCGTGCGGGGGATGGTGGGCAAAAACTACCAATTAATTTTGCCTTTGACGATCATTGGAGGTGGGACCCTAGTGATGGCCGCTGATCTGGCAGGTCGCTTGATCAATCCCCCTTTTGAGACACCCTTTGGGATACTGATGGCATTGATCGGTGTGCCTTTTCTATTGGTCAAGATACGGAGGGAAGACTGATGAAAAAAACACTCTTTGTTTTTTTTCTACTGGTGATGGCCGCTTTTTTAGGAAGTGTCATGGTGGGAAAAACAATCTTAACCTTTCAGACATTAGGGGCAATCTTTCAAGGTACGGCTTCTTCGAGTCAGGTACTGACGTTTACTGAGTTTCGACTACCACGGGCTTGTCTGGCGCTGATCGCCGGCGGTGCCTTTGGTTTTTCTGGTTTTGTCTTGCAGGGGGTGACAAGAAACGAGCTGGCTGATGCAAGTATCGTAGGAATCAACAATGGCGCGGGTCTCTTTGTAATGATCTACTTAGGGGTTTATACCCAAGGATCGCAGCTTTTACCTGTCGTTGGGATCTTCGGTGGCTTGTTGGCTGCTGTACTGGTCTATTTGATTGCCTATAAACACCGCCAATTGTTGTCGATGGAGCGAGTGCTGCTGGCGGGAATCGCCGTCAATGCAGGGTTGGCCGCGGCTACTTTACTTTTTACGGTGGAATTATCAAAAGACCGCTATCGCTTTGTAACAGCATGGCTTTCTGGATCTATCTGGGGAACCTCGTGGCAGCAAATTACCAGTCTGCTTCCTTGGGTCATCGTATTGTCTGTCGCAGCTTTCTGGACCGTACCTAAACTTAATCTGCTTGGTTTTGGTGAGGAACAGGCAATTAGCTTAGGGGTTTCTTTGACACGGTTGCGGACGTGGTTTTTAGTGATTGCGGTTGGTTTGGCTGCCAGTACGGTTGGCTATACCGGTAATTTAGCCTTTGTGGGCTTATTGGCGCCTCATATCGCCAAGGGACTCATCGGCAGAGAATCTCGCAGTGCCTTTTTCTTAGCGGGAATGATCGGCAGTCTGCTGGTCTTAGTAAGTGATACGATCGGTCGTTTACTATTGACAAGCGGTGAGATCCCAGCTGGTATCATCATTTCTATCGTGGGGGCACCGTACTTTGTCTTTTTACTGATCCGGCGTAAAGAAGGATGAGCAGATAGTCATGATCTTGCCAAGAAATCTGCGATTCTAGTTTGCTATTTGGACACAGTTTTTGGTACTATTTCTGAGAGGAGTGATCCAATGGAAAAACCAGTCATTAGAGAGCACATGATCCAAACATTAAAAAAAATGCCGAGCAAACAAAAGCAGCAGAAAGAAACGGTGATTTTGCAGTTGCTGTTTTCTTCTCAGATTTGGCAAACGGCTAAGTCAGTAGGAGTGATCCGTTCGTTGCCATTTGAATTTGATACAGCGGCTATTTTTGCTAAAGGATTTGAACAAAACAAACGAATCGCAGTGCCGAAAGCACAACAAAAAAAATTGCAGTTTTATCATGTGGAGCCGGCAACGCGTTATGAAACGTCGGCATTTGGGGTTGAAGAGCCGATCAGTGAGCAAGAAGCCCATCACTTGGATTTACTCATTGTTCCCGGCTTGGCTTTTTCGAAAAAAGGCTATCGCATCGGCTTTGGCGGCGGCTATTATGATCGTTTCTTGTCAGCTTTTGATGGCAAGACCGTTTCTTTGGTCTTCGGAGAACAATTCAACGATCAATGGACACCAGATGTATTCGACATTCCAATCGATAAAATCTATACGGATTCGCTTATTCGCACGTAAAGGAGCACGTCAATGAATTCTCAAATGAAAAGATGGCTGAATCAGCCGATCTTCACGTATCTATTTTTAGCTATCCAAACTATTGTGTTTATCTTGGGTTATTTTAGTCCCTCTATTCAATCAGGCGGGGTGATGTTTGGTCCGTTTGTCGTCTATTTAAATGAATATTGGCGTTTCGTTACCCCAATCTTTCTGCATTTCGGGTTGGCACATTTTGCAATCAACTCTGTGATTCTCTATTATATGGGGCAACAAGTAGAAGCCATCTATGGTCATAGCCGTTTTTTTGCCTTGTATTTACTAAGCGGCATCATGGGCAATACCATGAGTTTTGCTTTCAACCAAATAGGGGTTCAATCAGCAGGCGCTAGTACTTCATTATTCGGGCTTTTCGGGGCATTTTTGATTTTAGGTTGGCATTTTAGAAATGATTACCGCATCCAAGCAATGGTACGGCAATTTGCCCTATTCGTTGGATTGAACCTGGTTTTTGGGGTGTTTGATCAGACGATTGATATGTGGGGACACATTGGCGGGATCCTCGGTGGGTTATTGTTAGGGAATCTTTTGGCATTGCCAAAGAACTATGGAAAATATTCGATCCACACCAGAATCCTCTCTGGCGGACTCTTTGTTTTCTTATTGGCTATTTTTGTGATATATGGTTTTAAAAAATATTAATTACTTGTATAATAAGCAGGAAGTGGTTAAATGGAAACGTTATATGACGTACAACAATTACTGAAACAATTTGGTGTTTACGTATATGTCGGCAAGCGGATCTACGATATAGAACTGATGCAAATCGAGTTGAAAAACTTTTATGACAGTCGCTTGATAGATCGGGATGTATATCTGACTGCCCGGCGAATTCTTACGCGGGAGCATCGAATTGAAGAAAGCCGGGAGGAAAACAAGTGATGGACAAAAAAATCATCGGAATTGATTTAGGCGGAACAACGGTGAAATTCGCTATTTTAACGAGCGAAGGCGAGATTCAGCAAAAATGGAGTATTGACACCAATATTCTTGATGAAGGCTCACATATCGTGCCAGAAATCGTGGCATCGATCAATCATCGCCTAGAATTATATGGCTTACAGCCGGAAGCATTTATCGGTATTGGTATGGGGACACCAGGAAGTGTCGACCGTGACAAAGGAACCGTCATAGGTGCCTACAATCTGAACTGGAAAACACTTCAGCCAGTCAAAGAACTGATTGAAAAAGGCACAAAAATCCCATTTGCCATCGATAACGATGCCAATGTAGCAGCTTTAGGTGAGCGTTGGAAAGGGGCAGGGGATAACAATCCTGATGTCATCTTTATCACACTAGGTACAGGTGTTGGCGGCGGTATCATCATGGAAGGGCAATTGCTTCATGGGGTTGCTGGTTGTGCCGGAGAAATCGGTCATATCACTGTTGATCCTGAAGGGTTCGAATGTACTTGCGGCAAACGTGGTTGTTTAGAAACGGTTTCTAGTGCGACGGGTGTTGTGCGAGTTGCTCGACAGTTGGCAGAAGAATATGCTGGCGACTCGGCATTGAAACAACAGCTGGACAATGGGGAAGATGTTTCAAGTAAAGATATTTTTGAAGCGGCTCAAGCAAACGATTCATTTGGCTTGATGGTCGTTGATAAAGTGTGCTTCTACCTTGGGTTGGCATGCGGAAACCTAGGAAACACATTAAATCCATCAAGTATCGTTTTAGGTGGAGGCGTATCGGCAGCCGGTGAATTTTTACGTGAACGGGTTGCTGCCTACTTTGCTCAATTTACCTTCCCACAGGTAACGGAAAGTACTGAAATCAAATTGGCCGAACTTGGGAATGATGCCGGTGTGATTGGGGCAGCATCATTAGCTTTGCAGTTTGCAGCAAAAGCATAGATGACAAGCTGCTAGGCAAGGATAGATTAAAGCAGCATAAATCAAAAAAGAATGTTTGTTACAATAGAGAGGAATAGAAGAAATGACACCAATTATGTGGCTAAACTTGGTTTTGGCACTAATAATCTTAGCAATCGCTTTGAACTGGGCGTATTTTCAAATTATGGGACGCCGTTCAGCAACGATCATCTCAGAAGATGAATTTAAAGCAGGAATGAAGAAAGCCCAAGTGATCGACGTTCGGGAAAAAAATGAATTTGACAGTGGGCATATTTTAGGGGCGCGTAATATTCCCTTTACTGTTTTAACCAATTCCTTCAGCGCATTTCGTAAAGATCAACCGATCTACTTATATGACACGCGTAAATCGTTGAGTATTCGCGCAGCAAATAAATTACGAAAAGAAGGCTTTACCAATGTCTATATCCTAAAAGAAGGTTATGAAGGCTGGAGTGGCAAGACGAAAAAGAAAAATAGTTTATAAAAGAGAGAACTTAAGGCAAAAGAACACAAGCAAATTTGAATGAGCGACGAAACACCAAACGGAGTGTTTCAAGTAAGTCATTATTCAATTTACATTGTGGGCTTTTGCCTTTATTTATAGAACTTAGGTCTATCGATAAGGAGAGTGTGCGTTGATCAAGCGAAAAAGAATTTATGAAGTGGCGGAAACGACAGATGGCTATCGGGTATTGGTGGATCGCATCTGGCCTAGAGGAATGAAAAAGGAGGCAGCCCAGATCGATCTATGGCTCAAAGCAGTCGCACCAAGTACTGAATTGCGCAAATGGTTTGGGCATGATCCTGAACGTTTTGATGCGTTTAAAGGCTGCTATCTACAAGAATTAGAGAAAGCGCCAGCTAAAGATGCCTTGGCACGGTTAAAAGCGTTGGTTGCTGAACAACAGACCGTGACCTTACTTTACGGAGCGAAAAATGAAGAACAAAATCAAGCCGTGATTTTGCAGGACTTACTGGAGAAGGCAGAATGATTACCTAAAAGAGCCGCCAGCCTATTGAAGGCTGACGGCTCTTTTGTAGCAAATGATTAGCGGGCAACGCTTTTACGCATCGCGCGTTTCCGTTTTTCATCATGATCTGCTTGTTGTTCGTCAATTGGATCAATCACTTGTTTTTTGACCGTCATAACAACACTTGCAGCTGCAGCAACCGTTGCGACTGTTCCTACTAAAAATCCTGAAAGAAATCGTTTCATCATTAAACACCTCGCCTTTAATTATAGGTTCATTATGAATGAAAACGGAAAAAATATCAAAAAAAATCACTTTTGGGATTGAAAACGCTTGAAATAATTTAGTAAATAATTTACAATAAGTTTACTAAAAAGAAAGCGGGAGTGAGAAAAATGGAGCAATTGCAACAGATATTTATTGATAAATTTGGAACAGCAGGCACAGGCATGTATTTTGCGCCAGGGAGAATCAACTTGATCGGTGAACACACAGATTACAATGGCGGTTATGTTTTCCCGGCGGCAATCACATTAGGGACGTATGCAGTAGCACGAAAACGTGAAGACCAGTTGATCCAACTCTATTCAGAGAATTTTCCAGAAAAAGGCGTGATCTCCTTTCAGTTAGATGAGCTAGATTACCGAAAAGAAGATGATTGGACAAACTATCCGAAAGGGGTCGTTCGTTTCCTAAAAGAAGCGGGGCAAGGGATCGATCGTGGCTTTGACATCGCTTTTTATGGCAACATTCCGAATGGCGCAGGTCTTTCTTCTTCCGCATCGATTGAATTGCTGACGGGGGTTTGTCTAAAAGATCTCTTTGATTTAACCCTGAAGACCTTGGACTTAGTTAAAATCGGCAAAAAAGTCGAAAATGAGTTTATTGGCGTTAACTCAGGGATCATGGATCAATTTGCGATCGGAATGGGTCAAAAAGACCATGCATTGCTTTTAGATACGAACACTTTAAATTATGAAGTCGTACCAGCGGCATTTGGTGATTATGTCGTAGCGATCATGAATACCAATAAGCGCCGCGAATTGGCTGATTCTAAATACAATGAACGACGTGCAGAATGTGAAGAAGCATTAGCTCGTTTGCAAAAATCATTAGCCGTTGATTCATTGGGCGCATTGGACGAAGCAACCTTTTTTGCAAATACAGCATTGATCGACGATCCACGCTTGATCAAACGGGCGAAACATGCAGTGACGGAAAACCAACGGACATTAAAAGCAAAAGCCGCTTTGACTGCTGGTGATCTTGAAGAATTCGGCCAGTTGTTAAATGCTTCGCATGCTTCATTGCGGGATGATTATGAAGTGACAGGGCGTGAACTAGATACATTAGTCGCAGCTGCTCAAGCGCATCCTGCTGTTTTAGGTGCGCGGATGACTGGTGCGGGCTTTGGCGGCTGCGGGATCGCATTGGTCAAAGCAAGTGAATGGGCTGATTTTGAAGCGTCCGTCAAAGCAACCTATTTAGCAGAAATCGGCTACGCAACCGACATTTATCAAGCAAGTATTGATGATGGTGCACGAAAACTGTAGAATAAGAAATGATGAAGGAATTTAGAAAGAAGGCTGAAAATATGGCGATTTTAGTATTAGGAGGAGCCGGCTATATCGGTTCTCATGCAGTCGATCAATTGATCGAACAAGGAAAACAAGTCGTTGTCATTGACAATTTGCTGACAGGACATCGCCAAGCGATCCATCCAGCAGCAACCTTTTATGAAGGGGATATTCGCGACAAAGCATTTTTACAATCGGTTTTTGAAAAAGAAACGATCGACGGCGTGATTCACTTTGCTGCCAGCTCTTTGGTGGGGGAATCCGTAGAAAAACCATTGGAATATTTCAACAATAATGTGTATGGGATGCAGGTCCTCTTAGAAGTGATGAAGGAACATCAAGTGAAACATATTGTCTTTTCTTCTACAGCAGCAACCTATGGGGAACCTGATCATAGTCCAATCACGGAAGAAACCCCAACAAATCCTAAAAATCCTTATGGCGAAAGCAAGTTGATCATGGAAAAAATGATGCGTTGGTGCGATGAAGCCTATGGTATGAAGTATGTCGCATTGCGTTATTTCAATGTGGCTGGCGCGAAGTCGGATGCTTCGATCGGTGAAGACCATGATCCAGAAACACACTTAGTACCGATCATCTTACAAGCTGCTTTAGGACAACGAAAAGAAGTCGCGATTTTTGGGGAGGATTACGATACTCCAGATGGGACTTGTGTCCGCGATTATGTTCATGTCGAAGATCTGATCGCTGCTCACCTGTTGGCATTAGAGTATTTACAAAAAGGCAATGAGAGCAATGTCTTCAATTTAGGCAGCAATCATGGGTACTCTGTGAAAGAAATGGTGGAAGCGGCCCGCAATGTAACGAAAAAAGAGATCCCAGCCAGAGTGGCGCCTCGCCGTGCCGGTGATCCAAGTACCTTAGTGGCATCGAGTGAAAAAGCACGAAAGGTTTTAGGCTGGAAACCAGTCTATACCGACGTCGAAGCAATCATCGAGACTGCTTGGAATTGGCATGTCAGCCATCCAAATGGGTATCAAGGGCAGGAGGAATAACCAATGACGATCAGCCAAACAATCAGCGATTTCGTCACTTTAGCAATCAAGGCTGGCGGCTGGATGGAAATGGATCGTATTTATTTGCAAAACCGAGTACTAGCTATGATCGGGGAAGCTGTTTTTGAGCCCAGCGAAATTCGTTCTGTTGATCGTTCCTCGATTGAATTGATGGACGAACTGGTGGCATGTGCATTGAGCAATCAGCAAATTGGCGATTCTCACGCAGAAAGAGAAATCTTTGAAGCACAGTTGATGGACTTTTTGACGCCACCGCCTTCAGTAGTCAATGCTTTTTTTGCGCAGCATTATGCCAATGATCCTAAAGAAGCGACGGATTATTTCTTTGAGCTGTGCCGTCAAAATGATTACATCAAGACTCGGGCCATCGCAAAGAATATCGTGTTCCCAGTTGATACCGAATATGGGGAGATCGAGATCACGATCAATTTATCAAAACCTGAAAAAGATCCGAAGCAAATTGCCCAAGAAGGTACCGCTGCTTCTGTAGATTATCCGAAATGTATGTTGTGTTTGGAAAATGAAGGCTACCAAGGAAGGGTCAATTACCCAGCGCGGACCAATCATCGGATCATTCGTATGAATTTGGATAATGAAGCGTGGGGCTTCCAATATTCTCCTTACGCCTATTACAATGAGCATTCGATTTTTCTTTCTTTAGACCATCGGCCTATGAAAATCAATTTGCAAACCTTCGCTCGCTTGTTGCAGATCATTGAAGTGATGCCGCATTATTTTGTCGGGTCCAATGCCGATCTGCCGATCGTTGGGGGTTCGATCTTGTCCCATGACCATTACCAAGGAGGGCGGCATACGTTTGCCATGGCAAAAGCGCCAATCGAACAACACTTTTCTTTGACTGGGTTTCCTGATGTAGCTGCGGGGATCGTGAAGTGGCCAATGTCGGTGATACGATTACAAGCGAAAAACAAACAAAAATTAGCCGCCGCTTGCCAATATGTGTTAGCCCAATGGCAACAGTACTCAGATCCAAGTGTTTCGATCCTTGCTTTTTCAGAAGATGGGACGGCTCATCATACAGTGACACCGATCGCCCGCAAGCAAGGAGAGCTGTTTGAAATGGACTTAGTCTTGCGGGATAATAATGTTTCCAAAGAACATCCTGACGGCATTTTTCATCCACATCAAGAAGTGCAGCATATCAAAAAAGAAAATATCGGATTGATTGAAGTCATGGGTTTGGCAGTTCTCCCACCGCGTTTAGCTCCGGAACTAGAAGAAGTGACTGCTTATCTATTGGATCAGCCCAATCAGATCGCGGCTTACCATATACCGTGGGCAGATGCGATCAAAGCCCAGCACCCAGAATGCAATGCCGAAAACGTGTCGCAGATTTTGCGCAATGCATTAGGAGAAGTCTTTACACAAGTATTGACGCATGCAGGCGTCTTTAAACGAGACCAGACAGGGCAAGCGGCCTTTGCTCGCTTTATAGCTACTTTATAAAAAAGTTCCCCGCAAAAAAAGGAGGCTGGAAGATGGCAACGATTAAAGATATTGCACAACAGGCTGGCGTCTCGCCAGCCACTGTATCACGGGTGCTGAATTACGATTCAGAATTATCGGTCAGTTCTGAAACCAAAGAGAAAATTTTTAAAGCCGCAGAAGCACTCAATTACACAAAACATAAAAAAAAGAGTCAGCCAGAAACCAGTAGTATGCGCTTGATCCAATGGTTTGATACCGAGGAAGAATTAGCGGATCTTTACTATTTAGCGATCCGTATCGGGATTGAAAACAAAACCGAAGAATTAGGGATCCGTTTGCTGAAAGAACCCTATGAAGGATTGACTGATACCGCCGTCGATGGAACGATCGCGCTAGGGAAATTCGATGATCACCAGATTCGTCAATTGAAAAAAAGCCAATCCAATTTGTTGATGGTCGATTTTGATGCATTGGCCCAGGGCGTCAATTCTCTGGTGGTGGACTTTCAACAAGCGGTCGATTTAGTGATCGATGACTTTATTGCAAAAGGCCACCAAAGGATCGGCTTGTTATCAGGCGTTGAGTTTACCAAGGACCATCACCAAGAAATCGAAGACCCTCGGCGCCGGATTTTTGAGGAACGGCTTCGTCGGTTGAAGTTGCACCACCCGCAATATCATCTCAACGCACCGTTTACAGTAGAGGGCGGTTATGAGGCGATGAAAGAGTATTTGCAGCAAAACAAAGAGTTGCCAAGTGCCTTATTTTCTTCCAGTGATGCCTTAGCGATTGGCGCTATGCGTGCTTTGCAAGAAAAAAACATCAAGATTCCAGATGAGATCGCAATTATCGGCTTCAATGATGTCAGTGTCGCAAAGTACGTCTTTCCGACTCTGTCAACCATCAAAGTTCATACGGAATGGCTGGGGGAGCTGGCAGTGACGACCTTGCTGGATATCATTACGAATGCAGCACCCGTTCCTCGAAAAGTTACGATCGCAACGGAGCTGATTACGCGCCAATCTTCTTAGCAACCAGTTGAATCATCGGAGGATACCGTTACACACGTCAACTGAGTTTTAATGAAATAACAAAAAAATGAATATCGCCTTACCCGAACCTTTAAACAGCCCCGCTGGTTTGCAGCTGCAACCGCGCTTGCTTTTTTCAAAGGTTCGGGTATTGTTGTCCTATTGCTTTTTTTCTTAACACAGGCATCTTTTTGGAGACTTGGTTGGGCATTTGATTAGAATATGGTAGAATATGAGAGAGTTTTTTGAATGGGGAGAAGATAGATGAAAACATTAGCGATTGATACCTCAAACCAGACACTGGCGGTTGCGGTGGTCGATGGTCAAGAAGTGTTGGGACAAAGCCAGACGATGGCGATCAAAAACCACAGCACAGCATTGATGCCTGCCATCGATGGATTGATGCAAGCAGTGGGGATGGCCCCTAAAGAGCTGGAGCAAATCGTTGTTGCGAAAGGTCCTGGTTCGTATACGGGTTTGCGCATCGGTGTCACAACAGCAAAAACGCTGGCACAAACATTGAACATCCCGCTGATTGGTGTTTCTAGTTTGAAAGCAGTCGCTGCCAATTGCGTGGGCGTATCGCAAGTGATCGTCCCGTTGTTTGACGCTCGCCGTCAAAATGTCTACGCAGGTGCCTACCAATGGCATAATGGGACCTTAGAAACAAGGATCAAAGACCAGCATATCTCACTGTCTGAGTTATTGACCCAGCTAAAAGCAGTTGATGGTCAAGAAGTGCTATTTGTCGGCGCCGATACCGTCAAATTTAAAGACATGATCGAGGCGGAACTGCCGACAGCCCATATCAATCAAGTGTCGTTTTGGAATTACCCGAATGGCGTTGTTTTAGCTGCTATTGCGAAAGAAGAAGCGCCGGTGGCTTCGATCCATGATTTTGTACCGGACTATTTAAAATTAGTTGAAGCCGAAGAAAAATGGTTAGCCTCGCATGAACCGGGAGTGGATGCCTATGTTGAAAAAATTTAAAACGATGACGGGAAAGTTGGCTCTTTTCCGTCAGATTCAATATCCAGAGCGTAAAAAAGAGATACGAGGGGAAACGTATGTTGTTCGTGAATTAGTCGGTGATGACATTAAAGAGCTGCTGCAGGTGGAACGTCTCGTGTATGCTGGGGAACTGCCTTGGACCAAGAGCGCCTTTTTGTCAGAACTTTATTCACGGGTCAAACATCTTTATTTGGGCATCTTGCATAATGAACGGATGATTGGGTTTATCGGGGTGCGGATTTTAGGCGGTGATGCCCATATCACCAATATCGCGATCATTCCTGATTATCAAGGAAAAGGGATCGGTTCTTTCTTGATAGGAGAGATGGAACGTTATGCAAGGAAAAACAAATGCGACCGTTTGACATTAGAAGTTCGCCTGGGCAATCGTGATGCGCAACGTTTGTATCGGACCCTCGGGTTTGTTTCACAGGCGATCAAAACGGCGTATTACACTGAAGGCAATGAAGACGCATTGGATATGGTGAAATTTTTAAATGATTAACGAACAAGCAGATCAAACGATCCCGACACCGCAAATGCTCTGGTCATTGGCGGATCAGAGCTATCCCTTTGGCTCGCCTTGGAATCTGCAGCAATTTCAGCAAGATTTGCAAAACAGCAACAGTCGCTATTTGTTTCGTTATGGAAAAACCAACCAAGAGCTGATTGGGTTTCTCTGTTTTCAGCAAGTGCTGGATGAAGCAGAGCTGTTTAATGTAGCGGTTTTACCAGCATATCAAGGGCATGGTTTGGCGAAAGAATTGTTGAAACAAATGGAATCGCTCGTGGAACAAACCGATGGTCGGCGGATCTATCTTGAAGTACGTGTGTCGAATTTACAAGCACAGGCCCTTTATTTGCGCATGGGCTATACGGTCATCGGTCGTAGAAAAAAATATTACAGTCATCCTGAAGAGGATGCGTTGATTATGGAAAAGAAAGTAGGCGGAAAAAAATCAAATGAATGAATTGATTTTAGCCATTGAAAGCAGTTGTGATGAAACCAGTGTGGCAGTGATTAAAAACGGCGACACCATTTTAAGTAACATTGTTGCTTCGCAGATCAAGAGCCACCAGCGCTTCGGCGGTGTCGTACCAGAAGTCGCTAGTCGTCACCATGTCGAACAGATTACTTTGTGCATCGACGAAGCATTGACCCAAGCCAACACACAACCAGAAGAGTTGTCAGCTGTTGCTGTCACCTATGGTCCAGGGTTGGTTGGGGCACTGTTGATTGGGCTCTCTGCAGCGAAAGCCTTTGCGTGGGCCCACAGCTTACCGCTGATTCCGGTCAATCACATGGCAGGACATATTTATGCAGCTCGCCTAGTGAAGCCATTGGTTTTTCCTTTAATGGCATTATTGGTCAGCGGCGGCCACACCGAATTGGTGTATATGGCAGAAGATGGCTCTTTTGAGATCATCGGAGAAACGAGAGATGATGCCGCTGGTGAAGCCTATGACAAAGTTGGTCGAGTTCTCGGTTTGCCTTATCCTAGTGGGAAAGAAATTGATCGCCTTGCACATCTAGGTAGTGATACGTATCACTTTCCTCGAGCAATGATGCAAGAAGATAATTTTGATTTTAGTTTCAGTGGCTTGAAGAGTTCCTTTATCAACTTTGTGCATAATGCACAGCAAAGAGAGGAAGCATTGTCAGTAGAAAATCTAGCAGCCAGTTTTCAAGCCAGCGTAGTCGAAGTATTGGTTCACAAAACAGTGCGGGCATGCCAAGCCTATCCGGTAAAACAACTGATCGTCGCTGGCGGGGTCGCCGCGAATCAAGGCTTGCGTGACGCTTTACAAAAAGCAATGCAGGAATTGCCGGAGGTAGAACTGTTGATTCCACCGTTGCGCCTTTGCGGAGATAATGCGGCCATGATTGGTGCCTATGCCCATGTTGCGTTGAAAAAGCAGCACCTAGCAGACCTTTCATTGAATGCTGATCCAAGTGTCAGCTTTGCCCATAGGATTTCTTAAGATGATTGCACCTAAGATCCGTTCTTAGGTGTTTTTTTTTGCTTCATTTATGAGCAAACAGAAGATATAGTTGTATTATATTTCATTATTTGATATTCTGATGTATATTTATTAATTATTTGAGAGGCGGGTATGCAATGACATCAGTTTTTAAAGGACGCAGTTTTTTAGCAGAGAAAGATTTCACAAAAGAAGAACTGCAATATTTAATTGATTTTTCCCAGCACTTAAAAGGGATGAAAGCCAACAATCAACCACATCGCTACTTAGAAGGAAAAAATATTGCACTTTTGTTTGAAAAGAATTCAACACGGACGCGAGCGGCCTTTACGGTTGCAGCGGTGGATTTGGGGGCGCATCCGGAATTTTTAGGGGCCAATGATATTCAGTTGGGGTCTAAAGAATCCGTTGAAGATACCGCCAAAGTATTCGGACGCATGTTTGACGGGATCGAGTTTCGCGGCTTTAGCCAACAGGTCGTCGAAGATCTGGCCAACTATTCAGGCGTGCCTGTTTGGAATGGCTTAACGGATGACTGGCATCCAACACAAATGATCGCTGATTTTTTGACTATTCAAGAAAACTTTGGTGAGCTGACTGGCTTGACGATCGCATACTGTGGGGATGGGCGCAACAATGTCGCCAATTCTTTGTTAGTGACGAGTGCGATTTTAGGGGTCAATATTCATGTCGTCACCCCGAAGGCCTTGCAGCCAGAAGCAAACATTATCGAACAAGCACAAGCCTATGCTCAGCACTCTGGCGCAAAGATCCTGGTGACGGATGACGTGGATCAAGGTGTTTTAGGCGCTGATGTCGTGTATACCGATGTTTGGGTTTCAATGGGCGAAGAAGAAAAATTTCAAGAGCGGATCGAACAGCTGCTGCCTTATCAAGTAAACCAATCGTTGATGGAAAAAACGCAAAATGACCAAGTGATTTTTATGCACTGTTTACCGGCTTTTCATGATGAACAAACTATTTATGGCAAAAAAGCAGCGCAGGCGTATGGGATTTCTGAGATGGAAGTCACTGACGAGGTCTTTCGTAGCAAGTATGCTCGTCAATTTGATCAAGCCGAAAATCGTTTGCACTCAATCAAAGCGATCATGGCAGTGACTGCCGGGGATCTATTTATTCCTAAAGTATAAAAATAAAATTTTTGAAAAATGCCAGAATCTCGCTAGCCAAACAAACATTTCTTTGCTATACTTTCTGGGAAGTAAATAGCCTTGATTTGATGAAACAAGAGAAGTAGCGATTCGAGTATCAGTTAGCGAGTTCGGGGTGGTGGAAGCCGAATTGATCAGATTGTGAAACGCACTTGTGAGAATTTGCTAAGCAAACGGAATTCTGCCGTTATCAGAAAAAAGTGGGTCCGAATAGGACAATCAGAGTGGTACCGCGGGAAATCTCGTCTCTAGTGCAAGTTATGCGCTAGAGGCTTTTTTGTTTTTATCAATCATTTCTTGCATGAAAAACATACAACTGTTTGCTTGCTTCAAACAACGTTTCATCAAAAAATGGGTTCAGTCATTATAGGAGGGATACTATGAATAACAAAGAAATCGTCGCACAAGCGATCCATCAAGTAGTAAAAGAAGATCTATCGATCGAACAAGTTCAGCAATTACTGGAAAATCCAAAGTCAGCCGACCATGGGGATGTGGCATTCCCAGCCTTCTCGCTAGCAAAAGTCTATCGGAAAGCGCCGCAGCAAATTGCCGCAGACTTAGCAGAAAAAATCGATCAAGCGTCTTTTGAAAAAATTGAAGTGGTCGGTCCGTATTTAAACTTCTTTATGGATAAAAAAGCAATCTCTGCCCATGTCTTAGAGCTGGTTCTCAAAGAAAAAAATCATTTTGGCGATCAAACCATCGGCAATCAGCAAGCAGTACCGATCGATATGTCTTCACCAAATATTGCCAAACCCATCTCAATGGGGCATTTGCGTTCCACTGTGATTGGTAACTCGATCGGCTTTATTTTAGAAAAAATCGGTTATCAGCCAATTCGCATCAACCATTTAGGCGACTGGGGCACACAATTTGGGAAATTGATCGTTGCCTATAAGAAGTGGGGGTCAGAAGAAGCGGTCAAAGCGGAACCAATCAACGAACTATTACGTTTGTATGTTGATTTTCATGAAGCAGCCGAGACAGATAAGCAATTAGAAGATGATGCGAGAGCTTGGTTCAAGAAACTAGAAGATGGTGACCAAGAAGCAATGGATTTGTGGCAATGGTTCCGTGATGAATCATTAAAAGAATTCAATAAAATCTATGATATGTTGGAAGTTTCCTTTGATTCATTGAATGGCGAAGCTTTCTATAATGATAAAATGACAGAAGTCGTGGAATTATTAGAAGAAAAACACTTGCTAAAAGAAGACCAAGGGGCAGAAATCGTTGATTTGGCTGCCTATGACTTAAATCCGGCGTTGATCCGTAAGTCCGATGGTGCGACCCTTTACATCACACGGGATATGGCTGCAGCGCTTTACCGCAAACGGACCTACAATTTTGCAAAATCATTGTACGTGGTAGGGAATGAACAAAGTTATCACTTCAAACAATTAAAAGCTGTTTTGAAGGAAATGGGCTTTGAGTGGGCAGATGATATGACCCACGTACCATTTGGGTTGATCACCAAAGATGGGAAAAAACTGTCTACAAGAAAAGGCAAGATTGTTCTTTTGGAAGAAGTATTGAATGAAGCGATCGATTCAGCGAAAGAACAAATCACTGAAAAGAACCCAACACTTGAAAACAAAGAAGAAGTAGCAAAACAAGTCGGTGTCGGGGCAGTCGTTTTCCACGATTTGAAAAATGACCGTTTGAATAATTTCGACTTTACGCTAGAAGAAGTCGTCCGTTTTGAAGGAGAGACCGGACCATACGTGCAATACTCTCATGCCCGTGCCATGAGCATTCTTGAAAAAGCCAACTTTGATCCCGCTGCTGTCAGCAGTCTGGCGTTGGCAGACGCTGAGAGCTGGGAAGTTATCAAATTGATTCAGCGCTACCCAGAAACGGTCATGCAAGCGGCGGAAAAATATGAACCATCCGTCATTGCCAAACATGCCATCAAGTTGGCACAAGCCTTTAACAAGTATTATGCCAATGTCAAAATCTTAGCCGAAGATACGGAAAAAGACGCACGTCTAGCTCTTGTTTATGCAGTAACTACTCTATTGAAAGAAGATTTACGGTTGCTTGGTTTACACGCACCCGACAAAATGTAACAAAAAAAGCTGTGCTTCTTGTTTCGACAAGGGCACAGCTTTTTTGTAGTGAAGAATGCAGCTAGATCCTATAGCTGTTTTTGCGCTATAAGACCGCGTGGTTTCTGATAAATTGATAAAAAGTTTCAGCGTCTTCGTCGCTGCGGGAAATCACCGCTACTGTATCAAAGCCCGCCAACGAGCAAACTTTTTCTGGCATGGTCACTTCATCGATCGCTGCCGAAAGCAAAGGCGCATTGTCCGCAACGGTATGGATCAAGGTCATGAATTGCACACGATCTACTTTAGTGACAACGTCTTCGATCATCTGTATCAAACGCTGCTCTTCTTCTTTTTCATCCTCAGAAGCTTGCATTCCTTGAAAAATGACAAACTTTGTCTGACCTGACTCATCGGGCACTTTCACGATTTTCAAATCACGAATATCGCGAGAAATAGTCGCTTGCGTGGCGGAGACGCCTTGGACTTCCAATTGCTGCAATAATTCTTCTTGCGTGCGTACAGTATGTTCAGTAATGATTTGTCTAATAAGTAAATGGCGATCAGCTTTTCGCATAGGTAAACTCCTTTAAGCATGATTGATTAAGTCAGCCTTATCATAGCAGATAAAGCCGAAAAAACCTAGATATAATAAGAAAAGAATTAGAACGTTAAAAAAAAGCGGGACCACGAATCGTAGTTTTTCATTTGAATCAGTTGCATTTCTTTTTTAGCTACTGTATACTGTTTAAGGCGTGAGTTTTTCACGTCAATCCCACATCTTGTTCCATCTGCGAAGCGGTGCTGATCGATTCAGTTCTTCAAGGAGTAAAAGAGCAAGAGAGGAAAACAAAAAACCAAATTGGAGGAAACACAACATGGCAGTAATCTCAATGAAACAATTACTAGAAGCCGGCGTACACTTTGGTCACCAAACTCGTCGCTGGAACCCAAAAATGAAGAAATATATCTTCACAGAAAGAAACGGCATCTACATCATTGATTTGCAAAAAACAGTGAAATTAGTAGACGCAGCTTACGACTACATGAAAAATGTTGCTGAAGAAGGCGGCGTTGCATTGTTCGTAGGTACTAAAAAACAAGCACAAGAAGCAATCAAAGAAGAAGCAATCCGTTCAGGTCAATACTATGTTAACCATCGTTGGTTAGGTGGAACATTGACAAACTGGGAAACAATCCAAAAACGTGTTGCTCGTTTGAAACAAATCAACAAAATGGAAGAAGATGGTACATTTGCTGTTCTTCCTAAAAAAGAAGTCGTTGGCTTGAACAAAGAGCGCGAACGTCTTGAAAAATTCTTAGGCGGTATTGCTGATATGCCAAGAATTCCAGATGTAATGTACGTTGTTGACCCACGTAAAGAACGTATCGCGATTCAAGAAGCACGCAAATTAAATATCCCGATCGTAGCGATGGTCGATACAAACTGTGATCCAGACGAAATCGATGTTGTTATCCCATCAAATGATGACGCTATTCGTGCCGTTAAATTGATCACTGCGAAAATGGCAGATGCTTTCATCGAAGGTAACCAAGGCGAAGACCAAGTAGCAGAAGAAGATTTTGCTGCTGAATCAACAGAAAACGCAACTTCAATCGAAGAAATCGTTGATGTTGTCGAAGGCGACAACGCATCAGCTGAATAATAAATGATGGAGCTGTTTCAAAGGCTAGGCGCCAAGCCTCACTCTCCTTTGAAACAGCTTTTTTTAAAGACAAGCAATCTTGTTTAAAAACATTTAGGAGGAAACAAAAAATGGCAGAAGTAACAGCTAAATTAGTAAAAGAATTACGCGATATGACTGGTGTAGGAATGATGGACGCAAAACGTGCATTAGTTGAAGTAGAAGGCGACATCGAAAAAGCCGTTGACTTATTACGTGAAAAAGGTATGGCAAAAGCTGCGAAGAAAAACGACCGTATTGCTGCTGAAGGTTTAGCATCTGTAGCAATCAACGGCAACACAGCAGCAATCGTTGAAGTGAACTCAGAAACTGACTTCGTTTCTAAAAACGAAATGTTCCAAGACTTAGTAAAAGAAATCGCTGAAGTAATCGCAGCAAACAAACCAGCTGATATGGATGCTGCTTTAAAATTAGAAACCTCTAAAGGCACAATGGATGCTGCGTTGATCGAAGCAACACAAGTAATCGGAGAAAAAATCAGCTTCCGTCGTTTTGAAGTTGTTGAAAAAGATGACAATGCTGCTTTCGGCGGTTACCTACACATGGGCGGACGTATTGCGGTGTTGACTGTTCTTGAAGGAACAACTGACGAATCAGTTGCGAAAGATGTTGCAATGCACGTTGCAGCGATCAACCCTCGCTACGTGAACGAAGCACAAATCTCTCAAGAAGAATTGGATCATGAAAAACAAGTCTTGACAGAACAAGCATTGAACGAAGGCAAACCAGCGAACATCGTTGAAAAAATGGTTGAAGGACGCTTGAAGAAATTTAAAGCAGAAATCGCTTTGGTTGACCAACCATTCGTTAAAGACCCAGATATGACAGTTGAAAAATATGTTGCATCAAAAGGCGCAACTGTGAAATCTTTTGTCCGCTTTGAAGTCGGCGAAGGTATCGAAAAACGCGAAGACAACTTCGTTGAAGAAGTAATGAGCCAAGTGAAAAAATAATTCTGTTCCTCGAACAGATGGGAACGCATGGAAGTGCGCTCCCTTTTTTTAAGCAAAAACGGTTTTTGAAGAAATAGTGTAGATAATTTTCAACGAAAGAGCACCAATATGCTACAATAGTATTGGAGAATGTACGGAGGAATCATGATGGGCAAACCAAAATATCAACGTGTTGTATTAAAATTAAGTGGTGAAGCATTAGCGGGTGACGAAGGCTTTGGGATCAAACCACCGACCATCCAGGAGATCGTTAAAGAGATCAAGGAAGTCCACGAATTAGGTGTACAGATGGCGATCGTGGTCGGCGGCGGAAACATTTGGCGTGGACAAATCGGTGCGCAAATGGGGATGGAAAGAGCCCAAGCTGATTACATGGGCATGCTAGCGACTGTGATGAATGCTTTAGCATTACAAGATACACTAGAAAACGCTGGTGTACCAACGCGTGTCCAAACTTCAATCGAGATGCGTCAAATCGCTGAGCCTTATATTCGTCGTAGAGCAGAACGCCACTTAGAAAAAGGACGGGTCGTCATTTTTGCTGGCGGAACCGGGAATCCTTATTTCTCAACTGATACGACCGCAGCCTTACGGGCAGCTGAAATCAACGCCGATGTCATTTTGATGGCAAAAAACAATGTTGATGGCGTCTACTCAGCAGATCCTAAAACGGATCAAAGTGCTGTGAAATTTGAAGAATTGACTCATTTAGAAGTCATTTCCAAAGGATTGCAAGTAATGGATTCAACCGCAAGTTCATTAAGTATGGACAACGATATTCCATTAGTCGTATTCAACTTGAATGAGCATGGAAACATTCGCCGCGCCATTTTAGGTGAACATATTGGAACGACAGTAAGGGGGAAATAACATGGCTGACAAAATTTTAACAGAAGCAAAAGACAAAATGAAAAAAGCAGCAGAAAACTTGCAGCGGGAACTAGGACAAATCCGTGCTGGCCGCGCGAACGCGAGCATCTTAGACCGCGTAATGGTTACTTACTATGGTGTACCAACACCCTTGAACCAAATGGCTTCAATTACGATTCCAGAAGCAAGAATTTTGATGATCACACCTTTTGACAAAACAATGATCCAAGAAGTTGAAAAAGCCATCATGCAAAGTGATATTGGTATCACGCCTGCCAATGACGGAACAGTGATTCGTTTGGTGATTCCTCAATTAACGGAAGAACGCCGTAAAGAATTAGCAAAAGACGTGAAAAAAGAAGCTGAAAATGCGAAAATCGCCGTCCGTAACATTCGTCGGGATGCCATGGAAGCTTACAAGAAACAAGAAAAAGCTGGCGACATCACAGAAGATGATTTGCGGGAATCTGAAAAAGAAGTGCAGACTGCTACAGATAACAGCATCAAAGAAATCGATGCCATCGCAGCTGAAAAAGAACAAGAATTACTTGAAGTTTAAAAGGAATGACGAAGAGTCGCTTCAGCGGCTCTTTTTTTATGGGCGAAACTATCTCATGTACTTGAATATGACAGCTGTTTTTTTGTTTTTTCTTAATATGGAAATCTTTTCTTGGTTTTCATAGGCAAGAAATCTGATTATTGTTATAATGTAAAAGATGAATTTCAAGAATTGGAAGAGGAGCGAATACGATGCTGCGTTTTTTTCCACAAAAAGACAAATATATCAAAGAAGCGGCTGAACATGAATTTGATCCATCACTGCCGATTCCCCAACACATCGCGATCATTATGGATGGTAACGGCAGATGGGCGCAAAATCGGCGCTTGCCAAGAGTAGCTGGCCACAAAGAAGGCATGGAGACGGTAAAGAAAATCACGAAACACGCTTCACACTTAGGTGTGAAGGTATTGACGCTTTATGCATTTTCGACAGAGAATTGGAAACGGCCGAACGAGGAAGTAGACTTTTTGATGCAACTACCAGTCGACTTTTTCGACACCTTTGTTCCTGAGCTAATCAAAGAAAATGTTCAAGTCAAAGTGATGGGGTTCACGGATTCTTTACCCCTACACACGCAAGAAGCGGTCAAGCGAGCGATCGACCAAACCAAAGACAATACGGGAATGATCTTGAATTTTGCTTTGAATTATGGCAGCCGCGCAGAAATTTTGACAGCTGTCCAAGCGCTTTATGAAGAACTCTCGGCTTCCGGCGAAGCCCTACCAGAGCTCACGGAAGACATGCTGGGGACGCATTTGATGACTGGTTTTTTACCAAGCCCTTTGCGGGATCCTGAATTGGTGATTCGAACGAGTGGTGAGGAACGTGTCAGTAATTTCTTGTTATGGCAGATTGCATACAGCGAGTTATTCTTTACGAAGGCGCTCTGGCCTGATTTCGATGCTGCGTTATTAGAGGACGCGATTGGGAGCTTTCAACAACGAAACCGGCGTTTTGGCGGTTTGAAAACAGAGGAGGAAGAAGAGTGAGACAACGTGTAATCACTGCGGTCGTCGCATTAGCCTTTTTCCTGCCAATTATTTATGTTGGCGGCATTGCCGTCGAATTGCTGGCAGCAGCAATGGCAGGAATTGGTGTTTATGAATTATTTCGGATGAAAGGACTAGCTATTTTCAGTTTTGAAGGAATTCTTTCAATCCTCGGAGCGGTGATCTTAGTTTTGCCTCAAGAACGCTGGTTTTTCTTTTTGCCAGAGGGGACAGATAAAAGTGCCTTGTACTATCTGATCGTTCTTTTGTTACTAGGGATCGCGGTTATTTCGAAAAATACGTATACCATCGATGAAGCTGGGTTTCCGGTGATCGTTAGCTTATATACTGGTGTCGGGTTTGAACGTTTCTTGACGGCACGGTCAGCAACGGATGGATTAGTTGTTTTAGTTTTCGGGCTGTTTATCGTGTGGGCAACGGATATTGGGGCTTACATGGTGGGACGGCGTTACGGCCAACGAAAATTATGGCCGGAGATTTCTCCTAATAAAACCATCGAAGGGGCCCTAGGCGGGATTGCTGCTGCGGTGGTCGTAGCTGGTTTGTATCTATTAGCATTTCCTGGGAAAGATTATTTTGGACACGGTAGTGCCATCATGATTTTATTGACGGTCCTCTTTTCGATCGCTGGGCAATTTGGTGATTTAGTGGAATCCGCGATCAAACGTCACTATGGCGTGAAGGATTCAGGGAATATCCTGCCAGGTCACGGAGGAATCTTAGATCGCTTCGATAGCATGTTGTTTGTGTTTCCAATCATGTATTTATTCGGTGTCTTTTAGAAAAGTTTTAAGAAGTGCAGGCTTGGCTTGCGCTTCTTTTTTTAAATTCTTGTTACAACGGGAATGTGAGTTCCTCAACGGGAACCGGTGTGATAAAATAAGGAAAGGCTGCCCTGAATGAGAGGGATGCTGTGAAAGAGAGGAACGAGCATGAAAACGATACTTGTATTTATCATTATCTTTTCCGTGGTGGTAGTGATTCACGAATTTGGACACTACTTCTTTGCAAAACGGGCAGGTATTTTAGTAAGAGAGTTTGCCATCGGTATGGGGCCTAAATTGTTCGCGCATCAAGCGAAAGATGGGACGACCTACACGATTCGGATGCTGCCATTAGGCGGGTATGTCCAAATGGCAGGCTGGGGCGAAGATGAGACTGAATTAACGCCTGGCATGCCAGTCTCCTTGGTTCAAGATGCAACTGGCAGAGTCATCAAAATCAATACAAGCAAAAAGATCCAATTGCCGCAAGCGATCCCCATGGAAGTGACCGACTTTGACTTGGAGGAGAAGTTGACGATCACTGGCTTCATCAACGGCAATGAACAAGAAGCGGTTACGTACGCTGTGGATCATGACGCAACGATCATTCATGAAGATGGCGTTGAAGTTCGGATCGCACCAAAAGACGTTCAATTCCAGTCTGCAAAGCTGTGGCAACGAATGCTGACGAATTTTGCAGGACCGATGAATAACTTTATTTTATCCTTGGTTTTATTCACTGGGTTGGTGTTTGCGCAAGGTGGTGTCGCGAATCAAGATGCAACCGTCGTGACAGGAATCGAAGCAGGAACCCCGGCAGCTGAAGCCGGGCTGAAAAATGGCGACGAAATCCTAGCAGTTGAAGGCGTCGATGTTTCCAACTGGTCAGAATTGACGACAGAGATCCAAAAGTACCCAGCTACTAAGATTACTCTAGAAGTCAAACGAGGAGCGGAAACACTTGATTTGACAGCAACTCCTGCGAGTCAAGAATCAGGGGAGACCACGATCGGTTTCTTAGGGATCACGGCTTCGTTAAAAACTGGGATCGGAGACATCTTACTGGGTGGCTTACAAACGACCATTGACAATTCGCTGGTTATTTTTAGAGCAGTCGGCAACTTGATCGCCCAACCAGATATCAATAAATTGGGCGGACCGGTAGCGATTTTCCAACTGTCTTCTCAAGCCGCATCGCAAGGTGTCACAACGGTGATCGCCATGATGGCGATGATTTCCATCAATTTGGGGATCTTTAATTTATTGCCGATTCCTGGATTAGATGGTGGGAAACTGGTTTTAAATATTTTAGAAGGTGTGCGAGGCAAGCCAATCAGTCAAGAAAAAGAAGGCATCATTACCCTGATTGGGTTTGGGTTTTTGATGCTGCTGATGGTTCTCGTTACCTGGAATGATATCCAACGTTTCTTCTTTTAAAAATAAGACGCACAAGCAAATCAATTGTTGATCGGGTGAACATGATTTTTTGTAGCAAAGGAGAAAAAAATGAAACAGTCAAAATGTTTGATTCCGACATTGAGGGAAACCCCCAGCGATGCGGAGACGTTAAGTCATCAACTGTTAGTTAGGGCAGGGTATATTCGACAAGTGGCGGCAGGCATCTATGTCTACTTGCCATTAGCTCAAAGGGTGTTAGAAAAGATCAAACGGGTCATTCGTGAGGAGCTGGCAGAAATCGATGCTGTGGAGATGGCGATGCCTTCTTTGCTTCCGTATGAACCATGGAAGGAGTCTGGACGGGCCTCATTGTATGGTGAGTCTTTGTATCGGTTGACAGATCGAAACGAACGAGAGATCGTTTTAGGGCCCACTCACGAAGAGCCGTTCACGACATTGATCAAAAACGAGATCACGTCTTATAAGCGGCTGCCTTTGAGCTTATATCAGATCCAAACGAAATATCGGGACGAACAGCGGCCGCGTTTTGGATTGATTCGCAGCCGTGAATTTATCATGCAAGATGGCTATTCTTTTCACGCCGATGAAGCCAGCTTAGATCAAACCTATAATCGCTACGAAATGGCTTACCATGCCATATTGAAACGCTGTGGGATCGAGTATCGGGCAGTGGTCGGGGATAATGGCTTGATGGGTGGCCGAGATTCAAAAGAGTTTTTGGCATTGTCTGGAATCGGCGAAGAGCTGATCTGTTATTCGACTGAAAGCGACTATGTCGCCAATTGGAAACTAGCAACTAGTCAGTATATCGCTAAAAAATCTCATGAGACCTACTTAGAGTTACAAAAAGTCGTTCATAAAGAATCATTATCGTTAGAGGAACTGGCGAAAACACACGATACGGATTTGCAAAAAATCGTTCAAGTATTTTTGCTGCTCGTTGACGAGCAAGTCATTATGGTATTGCTTCGAGGTGATCACAGTCTCAATGAAACAAAAATCAAGCATTTTTTAGCGGCTGATCAAGTGAAGGTCCTGACTGCTGAAGAAGCCGAGTCCTATCTTACCAGTGACACACAACTTCGCAGCCCCATTGAGCTTGCTGATTCGATCCAATTGTATGCGGATCAGCATGTCCAAGATATGGCGAATCTGATCGTCCCAGCGGCAGAAAAACAGAGCTATTTTCTCAATGCAAATGTAGGCCGTGATTTTCAACCACTAGCCTTTGCCGATTTTCGCTTGGTTCAAGAAGGCGATCCTTCCCCAGATGGAAAAGGAACCTTAACCTTTACGCGAGGAATCGAAGTTGGGCATATCTTCAAGTTAGGAACCAAGTACAGCGAGGCCCAAGAAGCGACGGTTGTCGATGAAAATGGCGATGAACAACCAATCATCATGGGCTGTTATGGTCTGGGCGTTTCTCGGCTGCTTTCAACAATCGTCGAACAATACGGCAATGAGTTTGGGATCGATTGGCCCCAAGAAATTGCCCCATTTGATGTGCATATCATCCAAACGTCGATTGAAGATAGCTATCAAAATGCCTTAAGTGAAGAAGTAGAAGAAATGATGAACCAAGTCGGCTATCAAGTATTGGTGGATGACCGCAATGAACGTGCAGGGGTCAAATTTGCAGATGCCGATTTGATTGGTTGTCCGATTCGCTTGACCATCGGTAAAAAAGCCGTAGAAGGCATCGTGGAGATCAAAATCAAGCATACTGGCGCAACCGTTGAAGTGAGGAAAGAAGAAGTCGCTTCGACCTTGACGATTTTATTAGCCAACCAAGAATAAATCGGAACAAATGGTAGATCGAGAGAGGAATTCCTTTCTCGATTTTTTAATGAAAGTGAAGACAAAAAGAGGTATACTAGTGAGTACTGAGAAAAGGAGGATCTTCAATTGTCAAAAGAAAGAGAGACCTTTGAGATATTATTAGACCAAATTGCAGCTGCCCCAAATCTTCGGCAGCATCCATTGATACAAACTGCCCAAATCAGACAAGTAACCGTGCATCGACAATCAAAAGCGTGGACGTTTTATTTCCAATTTGAACGTTTATTACCGGTGATGGTGTATCAATCCTTTAAACAACACATTGAACTAGCGTTTAAAGAGATCGCGGAAGTTCGCATTGTCATTGAAGCTCAAGATGGTTCCTTTGATGAGCAGTTCATTCAAGAATACTGGCCACTAGCGTTAGCCAATCAAAATTGTGATCGGCCGTTAGTTCATCAAGTGATTAAAAATCAAATGCCTATGATTCAAGAGAACAAAGTGATTTTACCCGTCAACAATGATGCGGTCATCACGATTTTGCAGCAACAGTACTTACCGATCATTGAGGAAAATTATGGGACTTTCGGGTTTCAAAAATTTCGGATCTTGCCGCAGCTAGACAAAGAACAGGCTGAGGCAGCCTTGAAAGAACTTGAAGCACGAAAAGAAGAACAAACGGCAGCCTTCCAATTGCAAGCCGCTGAGAACTTAATGGCCCACGAGCAACGCAAAAAAGAAGTCAAAACAGTCGAATTTGACGGACCAATTGCCTTGGGACGTAATATTCCTGCCGATGAACCTGTGACACCGATGATCAATATCATTGAGGAAGAACGCAGAGTTACGATCCAAGGGTATGTCTTTGATAAAGAAGTTCGAGAATTGCGTTCAAAACGGAAGATTTTGATTTTGAAAATCACCGACTATACGTCGTCGTTTAGTGTGAAAAAATTCTCCAATAATGAAAAAGATGAACAAGTCTTTGATGCCATTGCTAAAGGTAGTTGGGTCAAAGTGCGTGGTAGTGTTCAAGAAGATACTTTTATGCGAGATCTCGTTATGAATGCGCAAGATTTGCTGGAAGTCAAACACGAGGCCCGCAAAGATTATGCACCTGAAGGCGAAAAACGGGTCGAACTTCACCTGCATTCAAATATGAGTACGATGGATGCAACCAACAATGTGGCAGACTTTGTCGCTCAAGCTGGCAAGTGGGGCCATAAGGCGATTGCGATCACCGATCATGGTGGCGCACAAGGGTTTCCTGATGCCCATCACGCCGGAGAAAAAGCCGGGGTAAAAATTCTTTACGGTGTGGAAGCCAATATCGTGGATGACGGGGTAGCGGTTGCCTATAATCCGAAGCCTGTCCCACTGACTGATGCCACTTATATCGTGTTTGACGTGGAGACCACCGGATTGTCTGCAGTGTACGACACCATCATTGAATTGGCCGCTGTGCGGATGCATAAAGGCAACGTGGAAGGCTCCTTTGATGAATTCATCGATCCTGGCCATCCTTTATCACGAACGACCGTAGAATTGACGGGGATCACCGATGAAATGGTTCGGGGGTCAAAATCGGAAGAAGAAGTCTTACGTTTGTTCCGTGAGTTTTCTGAAGGAGCCATTCTAGTTGCCCACAATGCGTCATTTGATATGGGCTTCTTAAATACAAGTTATCGAAAATACGGTATTCCAGAAGCAGAAAATCCCGTCATTGATACATTGGAACTCGCTCGTTATTTGTATCCAGAGTTTAAGCGATTCGGTTTAGGTGTCCTTTCCAAAAAATTCGGCGTTAGTTTGGAGCAACATCACCGAGCGATCTACGATGCCGAGGCAACCGGTCATTTAGCGTGGATCTTTGTCAAAGAAGCGATGGAAAAACATGACATGCTGCTGCACGAAGATTTGAACCGACACGTTGGGGGCGAGAACTCCTATAAAGCAGCTCGGCCTTTCCATGCCACGATCTTAGCCCGAACACAGGCGGGATTGAAGAATTTATTCAAGCTGATCTCGATGTCGAATGTGAAGTACTTCCATGATAAAGTCCCGCGGATCCCGCGCTCAGAATTGGTGAAATTGCGGGAAGGATTGTTAGTCGGAACCGCTTGTGATAAAGGGGAAGTCTTTGTCGCAATGATGCAAAAAGGGGTCGATGCAGCGCGGGAACTTGCTAAGTTTTATGACTATATCGAAGTCATGCCCAAAGCAGTTTATGCCCATCTCCTAGAAACGGAGCTCGTGAAAAGCGAAAAAGACCTAGAAGACATTATTCGGAATTTGATCCAAATGGGTGAAGAGTTAGGGAAAATCGTTGTTGCTACTGGGAATGCCCACTACCTGAACGAAGAAGATGCTATTTATCGTAAGGTCTTGATCAATTCAATGGGGGGCGCCAATCCCTTGAATCGACATAGTTTACCGGATGTACACTTCCGAACAACCGATGAGATGCTGACCGCTTTTCAGTTTTTAGGTCCAGAAGTAGCGAAAGAAATTGTGGTGACGAACCCAAATAAAATCGCTGATCTCTGTGAAAAAGTCATTCCGGTAAAAGATGATCTGTATACACCAAAGATTCCCGGATCTGAACAAGAGATCACCGACTTGAGTTACAACCGTGCCAAAGAGCTATACGGTGATCCATTACCAGAAATTGTGGAAAAACGTTTGAAAAAAGAGCTTGATTCGATCATTGGGAATGGGTTTTCCGTGATCTATTTGATCTCACAAAAACTGGTTCATAAAAGCAATGAAGACGGCTACTTAGTAGGGTCACGGGGCTCAGTCGGTTCTAGTTTCGTAGCAACGATGACTGGGATCACTGAGGTCAATCCATTAGCCCCTCATTATTATTGTCCCGATTGCCAGTATTCTGAGTTTTACGAAGACGGCTCGTATGGTTCTGGTTATGATATGCCAGAGAAAAAATGTCCAAAATGCGGCACACGTCTGAACAAAGATGGCCATGATATTCCTTTTGAAACCTTCCTTGGTTTCCATGGCGATAAAGTCCCCGATATCGATTTGAACTTCTCTGGGGAATATCAGCCAGAGGCCCATAACTATACGAAAGTGCTCTTCGGCGAAGAATATGTCTATCGTGCCGGAACGATCGGTACAGTAGCCGATAAAACAGCCTTCGGTTTCGTAAAAGGCTTTGAGCGCGATCATAATCTCCATTATCGAGCAGCTGAAGTCGATCGATTGGCTAAGGGTGCAACTGGCGTCAAACGGACAACTGGTCAGCATCCGGGGGGAATCATCGTTATTCCAGACTATATGGATGTCTATGATTTCACGCCGATTCAATACCCAGCAGATGATCAAAATTCAGAATGGAAAACGACCCACTTTGATTTCCATTCCATTCATGACAATATTTTAAAACTGGATATCCTGGGACACGATGACCCAACGGTGATTCGGATGCTGCAGGATTTATCAGGAATCGATCCTAAAACGATCCCCACGGATGATCCGGAAGTGATGCGTATTTTTGGTGGTACGGACGTGCTAGGTGTGACTGAAGAGCAGATCTACTCCAAAACAGGTACATTAGGCATCCCAGAATTTGGGACCCGATTTGTGCGGGGGATGTTGGATCAAACCCATCCATCGACGTTTGCAGAGCTTTTGCAGATCTCTGGTCTTTCCCATGGTACCGATGTATGGTTGGGCAATGCCGAAGAACTGATTCGTCGCGGAGATGCCAGTCTAGCAGAAGTAATCGGCTGTCGGGATGATATCATGGTGTACTTGATCCATGCTGGCTTAGATGACGGGATGGCCTTTAAAATCATGGAGACGGTTCGTAAAGGGCAATGGAACAAGATCCCTGACGACTTGCGGGACACTTACTTGCAAGCGATGCGGGAGAACAATGTCCCTGAATGGTATATCGATTCTTGTTCGAAGATCAAGTATATGTTCCCGAAAGCCCATGCGGCGGCGTATGTTTTGATGGCGTTGCGGGTGGCTTACTTTAAAGTGTACTTCCCAATTCTCTATTACTGTGCTTATTTCTCTGTCCGGGCGGATGATTTTGATTTGATTGCCATGTCAAAAGGAAAAGACGCCGTAAAAGAACGGATGCAAGAAATCACTGACAAAGGATTGGATGCGTCAACGAAAGAAAAGAATCTGTTAACCGTTCTGGAGTTAGCCAATGAAATGTTAGAGCGCGGTTATGAATTTGGGATGATCGATCTGTATAAATCGGATGCGGAAAACTTCGTGATCGACGGAAAAAAATTGATCGCACCATTTCGAGCAGTGCCGAGTTTGGGACTAAACGTAGCGAAACAAATCGTGGAAGCACGGAAAAATGGTCCTTTCTTATCGAAAGAAGATCTCGCCAATCGCGGGAAAGTTTCTAAGACTTTGATTGAATACATGACGGATAACGGTGTTCTTAAAGATTTACCTGATGAAAATCAGTTATCGTTGTTTGATATGTTGTAAACCACCGGCTGTTCACTTAAGATAAAAAATAAGCACATCATCATAATGGCTAGTATAGCTAGTTTCTGCATGATGTGCTTTTTTGTCTTGTTTGTGAAATCGATCTAAGCAGCCACAATCTGACGAAAATCAGAAAGATCGTGGTCTATTGTGGGAAATCATAGGGGCCAGCCTTGGTAGCGAATCAATCGAACCTTTACCATACAAAGAGGAGAAAAATACTCGTTACCGAAAGAAGCGAATGCCTTTGGTAACGAGTATTTTTCGACAAAGTTCGTTAAATAGCTAAAAAAAGAAAAAAAGCAAAACAGGCAAATACACCATGTACAGTAAGACGGAATAGCCTAAACATGAAGTTGCAAATTCTTCATCCCCTTGGTAGTTTCGTACAAGGATCGGGACAGAGTTTTGGACGGGCATAGAGGCTTGAATAATAAACACAGAAAGCATCAATTCAGGAACAGGGATGATTCTGCTTAACAGCCACACAACGAGGGGCGAAAGAACGAAACGACCAAACAAAACACCGACAATGTCTTTCGTCATTCGCAAATTTTTGAGTCCCCCAAAGTAGACGATGATTCCGATAATAAACATTGATAAGGGTGTCGTCAAATCTGCTAGATAGCTTCCAAGGCCATCAACAAATGAGGGCAGCGGTAAGGTGAATAGCATCCAGATCAAACCGATGATGAAACCAATCAAGGCTGGTGAAAAAATCTTTTTTAGCATGACCAATGGATGAAAGGAAATCCGGGCTTCACCAAAATCAGGATTGTCTTTTGCTAACTCAAAAATACCGATGGTCCAAAATAATGTCGTATTTACAATATAGTACAACAACACATAAGGAACGGCTTTTTCACCAAAAATAGCTAAATTGATCGGTAAGCCGATGAAGATCGTATTGGAAAAGGTAAACATGGCGGAAAATGCGCCTTGGTGTTTGGCTTCAACTTGCGCGAAACGTCGCCATAAATAACCAGCGAAGTAAGTGATCATCATGGAAAGTAATGGGATGATCATCCCCGAAACCAATGAAAGAAATTCATCTTTCGTAAAGTTTTTAATAATCGTTAAAAACATATTGGCTGGTAATGAGACATTTAATACCAATTTTGAAAACGTATCGGCGGTTCGATTAGAAAACCATTGTTTGTAAGACAACCAATAACCGATAAACATGAGACTGAAAATGACAAAAATATTGATATATGCTTGAAACATGTGCTCACCTCTCATTTACTATAGCGAAAGGCAGAAGAAGAAGCAACTGATTCCCATTTGAAAACAACAAAAAACCAAACCACTCATTGAGCGATTTGGTCAAGAATTACTAACGTTGCTGCTTGCCTGCGTTACGACCTTTTCCATTAGGCTTTGTCGTGTTCAACGCTTTTTTGACAGCTTCTGTTTTTTCAGGAGTTACATCTTTGCGAGGCGTAACCACCGTTTTTGGCGGATTGGCTTTCATTTCTGCTTCGACTTGGGCACGAATTTTTGGTTTCATGATGACATTCGTGATAAATGTTTGGATACAACTGAAGACCCCACCGACTACCCAATAAAGCGTCACACCAGCTGGTGCACTCATTGACATGAAAACGATCATCAATGGAGAAACGATCAACATGGTTTTCATCGTTTTTTTCTGTTCTTCCGGAATCCCAATGGTTGAGATGTATCCTTGTGCCAGGTAGGAAATACCAGCAATCGCCACAAAGAGGATGCTGGGGTCACCTAATGATACGCCAAAGAACTCAGAGTTTTGGATTCCTTGTGTGTAACGGGCGGTGAAGTAGAGGGCAGAGAAGATCGGCATCTGAATCAGTAAAGGCAAACAACCGATACCGCCAAACATACTGACGTTGTTTTCAGAATAGATTTTTTGCATCTCCGCTTGCGCTTGCATTTGTTCTTCCCGAGTGGTTGCTTTCTTCAAATTGGCTTGCGCAATATCCACTTGAGGTTTCAGAAACTGCATTTTTTCACTTTGAATCATCGTTTTTCGAGACTGATGGATCCCTAATGGTAAGATAATGACGCGGACAACGATCGTTACGGCGATGATCGCCCAGCCGTAAGACCAGTTGAAGTTTTCAACGAGCATCGTGATCATATCACCTAAAGGTTTCACCAAAAAGCGATAAATCATTCCTGTTTCTTTCGGCGTACCATCAGCATTGGTACTGACACAGCCTGATAATGCTAATAACAGGCCAAATAATCCTGATGAAAGCAGCCATTTATTCATTTTAGACATTCTATTCTTCCTCTTCACAATAAATTTAGACAAAAATAACTATACTAAAAAAGACCGACTATTTCAATGTACAAAGAGAAATTCATTGAAAAATCAATCTTTCGACTTAGAAAACATTCAATTATCAATAATAGACTACGTCAAAGCTAGTACGTTCTTTAATGGTATCATCTGGTTGGATGTCGATTTGGTTCACTTTTCCAGCGGGAGAAGGAGAATCTTTCACTCCGGCAACAAAGGCATCGATGATTTTTGCATCTCCCATCGCTTCAATCGAAACAGAACCATCTGCCTCATTTTTTACAGATCCTGTGACCCCTAATTGATCGGCAAGCATTTTCGTGGTATAACGAAAGCCGACACCTTGGACACGCCCTTGAACATGGATTCGTAGTTTCTTCATGGACAATCCCTCCTCTGCTTATAATGATAGCGTTTTTTCAGTAAAAGAACAAGTTAGATCGATTGACTCATGCTATAATAAATCGAGGTGACCACATGAAAGAAATTCAATCGAAAAAAAATACCTTTATCAAGGAAATCAAAAAACTAACAAAAAAAAAACACCGTACACAGACCAATACGTATTTGATCGATGGCTGGCATTTAGTGCAAGAAGCGCTGCAGGCCAAAGTACCTATCAAAGCGTTGTTGGTGACACCGCGAGGGTTAAGCGAAGCCAACGGGCAGCTCGATGATTATCAGGAAGAAAGCTATTTGATCACAGAGGAGATCGCAGCGATGCTTTCTGATTTACCAACACCACAAGGAATTTTTGCCGTGGTGGAAAAGCAAGAGCAAAACTTACAGACACTGACGGGTAATTGGTTGATTTTAGATAATGTGCAAGATCCCGGGAACGTTGGTACCATGATTCGAACAGCGGATGCTGCTGGATTTAGCGGGGTGTTTCTCGGCGAAGGAACAGCAGATCTTTACAGCACAAAAGTCTTGCGCAGCATGCAAGGAAGCAACTATCATTTGCCGATTTTAGAAGGAGCGATCCCGCCATTTCTAAAGCAGCTACGCTCAGCTGGCGTGACGATTTATGGCACCGAATTAAATAAAGAAGCTGTTCCTTATACCGAGCTTCCTAAAGAACAAACAACTGCCTTCATTTTAGGTAACGAGGGACAAGGGGTTCACCCAGAACTGTTGGCTTTGACTGACAAAAATGTGTATATTCCCCTCTATGGTCAGGCGGAATCATTGAACGTCGCCATTGCAGCCGGAATTTTGATGTATTTTTCTGTCAGATAGATTTTTAAGGAACTGTTAAACTATTTGAATCTATTGCACCTCACCTAGAATCTTCGATGAATAGGTGCTATACTTTGTCTTGTAACAATCAAGCAGATCAAAAAAAGGTGGCAGACAAAAATTTATGACAGAAAAATGGCAAGAAGATAGCGAATATATGTCTTACGTGGCTGACCTGTTAGAAACAGAAGCTGTAAAAAAATTAGCCAACTTTGTGCAGCATATGAACTCCACACGTTTGGAACATTCGATCAGCGTCTCTTATTATAGTTACAAATTGGCCAAGAAATGGGGCGGCGATGCTCGTGCAACAGCTCGTGCAGGACTCCTTCATGATTTATTCTACTATGACTGGCGTACCACAAAGTTTGATGAAGGTACCCATGCGTATATGCATCCACGAATTGCAGTAAAAAATGCTGAAAAAATCACTGAACTAAGTGATCTAGAAAAAGATATCATCTTGAAACATATGTGGGGAGCAACGATTGCGCCGCCACGTTATAAAGAAAGCTATATTGTCACAATGGTTGACAAATATTGTGCGATCAAAGAAGCATCAGAACCACTTACAGAAAGTATGAAAGAAAAATGGCAACAACGTTTCTGGAAGAAACATCGTACGATTCAATAAGAAAAAAGTTCTTCGAACCAGCCGGTTCAAAGAACTTTTTTTGTGGCTCTTTGTCAATAAGGACTGATGAGTTGTGCAAAATCAAATCTGGGTCAGAATGAACCACATTCTGGCTCAGATTTTTTGTTATCTTACATTGATTAATTGATTGATCAAAAAGATTCTAATTCTCATGTTCTCGAATGATTTAAATCCGTAGGATACTCGTTTCATTGTCTTTATGTGGGTATTCTTCGCTTCTATTTTTCCATTGGAATAAGGATAGATCATTGCGTTGGTGATGCCTTCTTCATAAGTCAGAAGGTTTTGAAGCTTCTCCCGAAAGCCGTCATCTAACGTTTCGGGAAGTTCTGCCAATATGCAGAAAAATAAGTCAGGGTCTTTGTCTCGAAAGGCTTCAACTAATTCATGAAAAAAGGGGTACGCCTCCTTCAGGGGCGTAGAAAACTCAAGCAATCGATCAATCATCATTGCTTCAGTAAGAAATGGGTATTTTGGTGCTCGGAAACTTTTCCATGTTTTGTATTCATAATGGTTGATGTTTGCACGATTTTTTAGCAAAAAGCGCCAGTTCTTTTTCAGTTTTTCTGCCTGGCTTTTCTGTCCCGCTTTACGAAGTTCATTCATTTCACGGATACGCAACTCATTGAACGCTTGATTCATGTGTTTGACAATATGAAACCGATCAATCACTACTTTCGCATTTGGCAGAACACGTTTGGTGAGCTGGAAGTAGGCGGCGTTCATGTCTGTCACCAAGAATTCTACTTCTTCTGGATTGGTACAACCTAAGAAATAGCTTGTTAATCGAGGTAATTTACGCGTAGGCAAAACATCTATTAATTTTCCTGTTTCGCCATCTGCGCAAATAAAGCTCATTTTATCTTCTATGGAAGCATGCGAACGAAATTCATCAACCATCAATACTCTGGGGAGAATCTTCTTAGATTGCTTTGGTAAATAGCTTTTAAACTCTTTCAATGTACGAATAACGGTGGTCAAAGATACCTGACAGCTTTTCGCAATAAAAGATAAAGATACTTTTTCAGTCAGTAAAGAAGCAATTTTATATCTAACATGATTTGCGATTGAATGTCTGGGTTGGACAAAATAACTTTGAGCAGTCCAATGGGTTCGGCAGTTTTTACAGGTATAGCGCTGCTTTTTTAGGCGCATAACCAAAGGCATATGATTGTATTGTTCAAAACGGACAATCGTTTCCTTCTTCCCATTTTTCACTATAATTGCTTTCCCGTTTCCATCTACCACAGTAGAACCACAACTTCTACAAGCACGAGGAGTAGGCGAGAGAACAGCATCGACGACCAACGTCTTTTTCTTCTGAAGGGTCTCGTAAGAGACCTCTATAATCATCAAATCTTTCTCTATTATTCTCAGCATTTTTTTGATAGAATCATTCATATAGCATATCGTCCTCTCAGTTGTTTATTTTGTGGTGATTTAATCATACTAGAGAACGATATGTTTTTTAATACCTAAAATGAAAATGGGACTGAAGAATCAATTCTGATTCATCAGTCCCATAAATTATAGAGCCTTTTTTGTTTGCTTAGCCAAAAATAAGTTGGAGGATCGCTGCGCCTACATAAAGGATCAGTAAGGTGATCAATACCGTTAAGTGTCGTCTTTTGTGCATAAAAAGGATCGCTACGAATTCTCGTAAGAAGGCATTTGGTAAATAGTAAAAGGCGGTGGGTGCTCCGATACCATCCGCTTTAAGTTGTGCTTGATCTGCATAGAGACCGGCACGAAAAATATGGTAATTGTTGGAGGAAAAAATAACTTTGTAGCCATTTGGCTTTAAGGAATCCATGATTTCTTTCGAAAACTTCATGTTTTCATAAGTAGTCGTGGAATTTGTTTCTACTAAAATCTCTCCTTCGGGCACTCCTTGCGCAACTGCATATTCTTTCATCGCGACAGCTTCTGGCAGCTTTTCATCGCTTCCTTGGCCGCCTGACATCAGTAACCGAGGAGCGGTTTTTTTCGCTTTAAATTGCGCTTCGTAGAACGAGATTGCTTTATTGATACGCTTGGCCAATAAAGGGGAGACCGTGGTGCCATTCAAAAGACCTGCTCCTAAGACGATGATAAAATCTTGATTGTAACGAGGATGATTGAACTGATAAATGACTGAAATCGATAAAAAGTTCAAAAAGACCACAAATAGATACATCAGACTTAGGGGAACAACGCCGAATAAGGTTCGGATCCAATCCGGGAAAAAGTGCAAAAGGGTATCTGAAAATAATAAAACGGTCAAAACCACTGCTAAGATCAGGGTCAATAGATTGGCGATTGATCGCGACTCTCTTCGTAAAACAATAATGGAATTCCAGTAAAGAAAGACCACGAGAATGGCTAAGCCGAATAATAATACAGCGAAGAAGATCGCTAGCAAAACAGCCAATAGACCACCTACAAGAATATCTTGTGTTCGGTATAGATTAATGACTAGGTAGCCACCAAATGCTAAGACAAACAAATTAAAGAGCAAGCCATTTACGAGTCGGTGCTTGTTGCGCCGATAAGAAAATAAAAAAAGGCCGGCGAAGGCGACTGGTATTAGAATAAAGAAACTGCCTGTCCGTAATTCTGAGACGGCTAAATAAATCAGCAGGGCTAAAATCGTCCAACAGCACTCAAAAAAGAAAATATCTGGCTCATCTTTATTCTTGCGCCACTTTTGAACGACGATCACACCCGTCAAATAGCTGATGGCAAAAATCAGCAATTGCGTAAAATCCATGTTTTTCACTCCTTTAACGATACACCTAGTATACCGAAAAATGACAAAAATTGCTTGTTGCTAAGGTCAAAGTTGCTGAATTTCTTGCAATTCGCTAAAATGAAGAAAAGAAGGAGGAAGGAACATGCAATTAGGTGAAGTGATTCGTGTTGAACGGCCCGCTTTTTATGTGATCGGAAAAGAAGGCAAGGGATTAGCGGAAGAAGGAGCTTCTTGGGTACCAGCGCTATGGGAACTTGCAACAAAGGATTTTGAAGAGATCGAATTTCTAGTGAGCGATCAAAAGGCAGAAGAACTGGAATTTTGGGGCTTAATGAGTGATGGCACTAATTGGTTAGAGCCTTGGCAAGAAACCGGCCGTTATTTGGCAGGCGTTCAAGTCCATACAGAAAATTTTCCTCCAGTCGGTTGGGTCCGTTGGGAAATGCCCGCAATGACCTATCTCGTTGTAAAAACGGATGAAAAAAACTTGACCATGATGACTGAAAAAATGTTGATGGAAGTTTTACCAGAAAATAACGTCCACTTGTCAGCAGCGATCCAAGAAAGATATCTTCCTCATTTTAAAGAAGGGGAAGTTGAATTGTTTTTCCCTGTTGAGCCTTTGGCAGCAGCAACGGTGGAAACGGTAGAATAAAAAAAATCTGTCCGAGAAGCAATCTTTGCTCAGGACAGATTTTTTCTTTGGTTTGGATTAAAAAAGATTCTCGAAAAAAGTAGACACACCGCGCCAAGCACGAACAAAGATGTTGGCTTTTTCTACCGTTTGTGTTGTGACCAATCCTGCAGTTTCGTCATGATCAGAAGCATCAATATAACCAAGCGTATCAGCTGGAATCGAAGCACTTACAGTACCGACTTCTGTGCCCTCAGTCAATGGCGCTTGCAGGGCAGAATCACGATAATGCTCATTAAAGTCAATGGTTGTTTCAAAGGCTGTTGCATCCATATCTCCACGTACCCATAAGGTCAAACCTTGATTTAAGGCAACGGGAACACTCAATTCTTTCCCATCTTTGACTGCCACCGTCTGTGTATCTTCTAACTGTGCATTTTCTGGTAGAATTTCTACTTGTTCCCAAGCATCGAAGGAGTAGTCCATCAACCGACCTGTTTCGATAAAACGTACGCTTGGATTTTCCGCATGACCATTAACGTTTAGCACGACGGTGATAATTCGTTGACCATCCTTGACGGCGGTTCCGACAAAGCAGGCGCCTGCCATATCTGTCGTACCAGTCTTAAGACCGTCAACACCATCTTTAGTATTCGTAAAACCTGGAAGCATCCAGTTCCAATTGACCATCTCGACAGGCGAATAGGAACCTTCGCCAAATTGTTTGGTGGAAAGACTTGTTACTTCTAAAACGTCTGGAAAGTCTTGCAGCAAATGGCGAGCAATCAGGGCGACATCTTTTGCGGATAGTTCGTTTTCGTCAGTGGAAGTTGACCCGGGATAGATATTGTCCCCTAAATAAGTATTGTTCAAGCCAGAAGCATTAACGATCTTTGCATCGGTAATGCCCCATGATTGCACTTTTTCTTGCATTTGATCAACAAAGGCACTTTCAGACCCAGCAATCAGCTCCGCGAGCGCTACGATTGCAGCATTTGCAGATTGGATATAACTGGCATCATACAAATCTTTTACTGTATAGGTAACGTCTTGATGCAAAGGGACATTCGATAAGTTTGGCGACACGCTGAGATTCGCGGCATAATCTGAAATAGGGACAGGATCATCCCAAGCGATGGTTCCTTGCTCTACTTGCTCAGCTACAAGGTAGAGACTGATGATCTTGGTGATGGAGGCGATGCCCATGGCGGTCTCACCATCTTGATCATACAACACTTTGCCTGTGTCAAAATCAATGGAGTAAGCGGCTTTTGCATCGACTGAAAAATCTTGGATCTCTTCGGCGCTCATAGCTGTATCATCAGCATACGAAACGACGGGTAAGCCGGCAGCAGCAAAGAGGATTGCCAAAGCAGCAACGATGGAATACCCGAACTTGGTTATTTTCTGCATATATGTAGTAGCTCCTTTAAAGTTGTATCTAAGCAAAAATTTTAACAAAGAGTATCCACCGTTGCAATACTCTAAGAGAAAACTTAGCATTTAATTGCGTAAGACCGATCCCTCAGTAGACAAACTGAGACGTTACGTGACTAAGGTTGGTTACTGTAAATAATAGCTAACAAAAAAACTTACCTTCCTATAAAATAGAAGGCAAGTTTTTGTGAATTGACATAGGGTCAAACTGATTCACTTAGCGACGATTGGAATGGATTCTCGGGTTTTGGTTTTGGACTCTGACGGGAACTTTCACCGCCTTCGTTTCTTGTTGCATAGCCAATTTTGCTAAAAAGAATGTCCCAGCTAACAATGCAGCTAAAGCAAAGATGGAAAAGAGTGAAATAAAGGTCGTTAACATAAAAATCCCTTCTTTCTATTTAAAATAAATGTGGAAGGTAGGAATCGAACCTACACCTTAATCTATGAACGATCAAACATCACTCAACGGAACACCTTGTTCAACCACTTGTTAAGTTAATGATAGCATGGATTGCCAAGAAATGCTGATAAAAAGTCTGAGAATTGACCGAAGAAAATGTGAAGAAAACATGAACTTGTCTTTCTCAGCGATTTTAGATGATTTTTGTCAAAGAATAGTGGCAATCTTCTGCTTCATCATATAAAGTAATGACGGAGCCTTTTTGTTCAAGAACTAAATGATAGCCAAATGTGTCCAGTAAAACTAACCGCATCGGAGTCAATTCAACGATGGAAGCAGTCAAAGGCTTGCCTTCGATGGTCAACGAATAATCATTGGCTATTTCTATCGTGACATCTTCTTTTGTCTTGGAAGTAAAACGCCAATTACCAATGAAATTCTGGCGATTCTCATTTTTTTGTTTTTCTTTTCGCAACAGCAAGGAGCTGACCACGCCCGTTGCAAGAGATAAACCAATCAAAATAGACCTTTTCTTCATTTATACACGTCCTATCATTTACGATTCATCAAGTTGTGCCTTGTGGACAGGTGTCCACTTTTTCGCACTAGAAAATAATTGCCATAAGTATACCATGAGAAGGTAAAAAAGCATGGTACTTTAGTTTGAAGTTTAGAAGTTTTTATCAAAATATGCTATGATTCAAAAGAGCAGGTGAGAAAATGAATTATCCGAATACCCTTTTAGCCACGTTTCTCGTGCGAGACAACCGGTTCATTGCCCGATGTCTCGTTGACGGTCAAGAAGTAATCGTCCATGTAAAAAATACCGGACGAGGAAAAGAGCTCTTGCACAAAGGTGCGCTTGTTACCCTGCAATATTGGGACAATCCGAAACGCAAAACCAATTACGACTTGATCTCAGTCAAGAAACAAGACCAATGGATCAACATCGATAGTCAAGTACCGAATCGTTTAGGCTATGAAGGCCTCTTGGATGGCACGATCCAGTTGCCAAATATCAAAGGGAGAATCGCGCTTTTGCGAAGGGAAGTTGTCTATGGGACATCAAAATTCGACCTTTATTTTGAAACAGATGAACAAGAAAAAGGCTTTTTAGAAATCAAGGGAATGACCCTTGAAAACAAGCAAGTCGGTGCTTTTCCAGATGCACCAACCATTCGTGGCTTGAAACACGTCAATGAATTGATCCATGCCAAAGAAGCTGGCTATTATGCGGCGGTTTTGTTTATGATCCAATTTGAAGCGGTGCAAATCGCCACGATCCATCGACAGATGCAACCGGATCTGGCCACTAAAATCGCTGAAGCGCAAAGCAAGGGTGTCGAAGTGTTTGCCTATAATTGCCAAGTAAACCAAGGGATGATCACGGTCAAAGAACCAATCCCTTTTGATTTGAATGTCGTCTTTGACGACCCTAATCTATAGAAGAAAGAAGGAAAAAACATGATTCATTTAGGGATTATCGGCACAAATTGGATCACCGATCAATTTGTACAAGCAGCCCACGAAACCAAACGCTATCAATTGGTTGCCGTATACTCAAGAAAGTTAGCAACGGCACAACGTTTTGGAGAAAAATATGGGGATATCGAGTATGCGACCGATCTGGACACTTTTTTTGGCTTAGCTCATATGGACACGGTCTACATCGCGTCTCCGAATAGTTTGCACTTTGAACAAGCCAAGCAAGGTATTTTAGCAGGAAAAAATGTCATTGTGGAGAAGCCAGCCTTTTCAACGCCTGAGGAAATGGCGGAGATCATCGAATTGGCAAATCAGCAACAGGTATTATTCTTTGAAGCAGCTCGCAACATCCATGAAGCAAGTTTTTCTACTGTAGCCGAATTCTTACCGACACGCGGTGCCATTCTTGGGGCGAACTTTTCTTATATGAAATATTCGTCTCGTTATGACGCTGTACTAGCTGGGGAGGAACCAAATATTTTTTCTCCACATTTTTCTGGCGGTGCCTTAGCGGATTTGGGCGTCTATCCGATTTATGCGGCGGTCGCTTGGTTTGGCAAACCGCAAGATGTTCATTATTTTGCCCGTAAATTACCGACTGGTGTAGATGGTATCGGGACTGCAGTGTTGCGCTATGCTGACTTTGATGTCACAATCCAAACAGGAAAAATCGCTGATTCAGAGTTGCGTTCAGAAATCTATTTTGAAGACGGTACATTAGACCTAAATGCCGTCAATGCCATCGAAGAAGCCGCATTTTATGAGCGAAAAACAAAACAAACCCAGGCATTAGCAGTAAGTGCTTTAGAAAACCCGATGATCGAAGAAGCACAAGACTTTGCAGACATCATCGAAAACAAAAATGATCCCCAACAAGGACAACGGTATGAGGAATGGGTGGAACTTGCTCGCAGTGTCAACGAAACCATCGCTCTTATGCGTAAACAAGCAGGCATCATTTTTGATGCAGATAAAAAATAAGGAATGGAACATTTATGACAGTATTTGAATTGACACAATTGCCAGACATCTGGCAGGAAAAATGGCAAGCGGCAGGGTATCACGCACCGTCCTTGATCCAAGAGAAAACCTTTGGCCCTTTAAAAGATGGTGAGTCTGTCATTGGAGTCTCACCGACCGGTTCTGGTAAAACATTGGCGTACCTCTTGCCACTGTTAACAAAAGTCGAGGCAAAGCAAGGCAATCAGTTGCTGATTTTGACTTCTTCACAAGAATTAGCGATGCAAGTCACAGAAGTGGCCCGGGAATGGGCCCAAGCCATTGGTTTGACCGTTCTGCCGCTAATTGGTGGCGCAAGTACAAAACGCCAAGTGGAAAAACTGAAAGACAAGCCCGAGGTCTTGATTGGCACCCCAGGCCGAGTGTTAGAATTGATCAAAGCAAAAAAAATCAAGACCCAGCAGTTGCAATCGTTGGTATTAGATGAGGTTGACCAATTATTGAAAGAAGGGGCCTTCACACTGGCTGCCAAGATCAATCAAACATTGCCAAAACAAATCCAGCGTAGTTTCTTTTCAGCAACCGCTAACGAAGTGATTGATGAGATTCGACCATTGGTGACAAAAGAGCCGCTGATCATTGATGTTACCCAAGAAGATCAGAGCAAAGGCGTGATCCATCACTACTATTTGAATTATCCGCAACGACGAATCGTGGATGCTTTAAGGCGCTTTGCTCATTTACCAAGCTTTCAAGCCTTGGTTTTCTTCAATGAATTAAGCGCAATGGGAAATGCAGAAGAAAAACTGCTGTTTCACGGCTTGCCGGTGGCATCATTAGCATCTGACCAAAACAAACTTGCCCGAAAAGGCGCACTGGAGAGCTTCCGTCAAGGAAAACTAGTAGAATTATTGACGACCGATGTCGCCTCTCGCGGCTTAGATGTGGTGGATTTGCCTTATGTCATCAATACGGAAGTCCCGTTAGAAAAAGAATCCTATCTGCACCGGGCAGGACGTGTTGGACGAATGGGCAAAGAAGGAACCGTCGTCACGATCGTTCAAGACCATTCGTTGAAGGATTTGAAAAAAACCGCGAATCAATTGTCCATAGAACTCAAGGAAGTCTATCTGCATGGGGGACAATTACACACAGAAGCACCTGTTATCGAAAAGGAAAGCAAGAAAGAAACGAAAATAGTAAGTGTGCAGAAAATTTCCAAGAAAACATCTGAAAAATTACACACTCCTGTTAAAAAGACCAAGAAAAAGACGAAAAAGCAAAAAGACAAAGGAAAAAGACGCCATTGAGCGTCTTTTTGTGTTACCATTAACGTTGTTTATTATTAGTGTGTAAAAAAATGAGGAGGCTATCGAATGAATTCGCGAAAAGAAGAGATTTTTCAAACGATCGAACTGCATAAGCAAGGGTTGACCGCAGTTGACGTCGCTAAAATCTTACAAATCGATCGCAGCAATGCAAGCCGTTATCTCAGTGAGCTTTATAAAGAAAAGAAAATCGGCAAACGTTCCGGCCGTCCGGTCGTTTATGAGCCATTAGAAGAAACGGTGCATGTGGATGTTTCCTCTGAAGTGAGTTTTGAAAGTCTTGTTGGGGTTCAAGCTTCTTTAAAAGTAAGTATCCAGCAAGCCAAAGCAGCAATTTTATATCCGCCTAGAGGACTCCATACCATTATTTTTGGAGAGACAGGTACCGGTAAATCCCTATTTGCCGAATGTATGTATCACTTTGCGGTTGAATCAAATATGTTAGAAAAAGATGCTCCTTTCGTATCGTTTAATTGTGCGGATTATGCACAAAATCCGCAGTTGTTGTTTGGTCACATCTTTGGCATCAAAAAAGGGGCCTACACAGGTGCTGCAGAAGATAGTCCAGGACTTATGGCAAAAGCCGATGGCGGCATATTGTTCTTGGATGAGATCCATCGACTGCCGCCAGAAGGCCAAGAAATGCTCTTTACCTTCATTGACAAAGGGATCTACCGCCCATTAGGGGAAAGCAACCAAGTTCATGAAGCCGCCGTGCAGATCATTGGTGCCACCACTGAATCATCAGAAACCTTTTTGACGACCTTCAATCGGCGAATTCCCATGGCTATTACTTTGCCAAATGTGGAAAGTCGTTCGCTAGATGAACGGTATGAAATCATTTCCTTGTTTATCAAGCAAGAGGCGACCCGTCTAAATCAGCGGATCGATGTCGAGCGAGATGCGATATTGGCCTTTATGCTCTATGATGCAGAAGGCAACATCGGTCAAATCAAGCGAGACCTGAAACTCGTCTGTGCGAAGGCATTCTTACATTATCGGACCTATGGGAAAAAACACCTCCTGATTCGAAAAGGCGATTGCTCACTGCAAGTTCAAAAAGGGCTGTTGAAGATCAAAGAAATGTCAGAACGCTTGGATCGGTTTTTAGATGGCAAAGGCGACTTTCTGAGTTTCGAACCCGGCGACCCAGATGTTGTCTGGTCTCGTGATCCGCAACGGAATATGCAGGTGTACAATGAGATCGAAGAAAAAGTCAGCACACTGATTGAAACCGGTGTAGCCAATGTAGATTTAGAAAACTTGATCTCTAAGGATGTGGATGCCTACTTTGAAAAATATGTCGAAGAATTGATCCAAAACCCTGTTCATAAAGAGTTGATTCCAGAAGACATTTGGAAACTGACCAATGTTCTTTATGACTTGGCAGGTCAGAGGTTAGATCGAACTTATAGTGAAAAAGCCCGTTTTGCCTTTGCGTTGCATTTGCAAAGTACGCTGGAACGTGTTAAAGAGGGACATATGATCGTTCATCCGGATTTGAACACAATTAGAAAAAACTTAAAATCCGAATTTCAAGTGGCAATGGATTTATCGACGATCATTGAAGAGGAACGTCATGTCGAGATCCCATTTGATGAAATCGGCTTTATCAGTATGTTTTTAGCGATTCAAGTCAAACAGCCTTCGCCATTGCCCCTTGAAAAAATCGAGATCATTGTCTTGATGCATGGTAAGGCAACTGCCAGTAGTATGCTGGAGACAGCCCAAGAGCTGCTGGAGACCGACCATGGCAAGGCAATGAATATGTCTTTGGATATGGAAGTCGGGCAAATGTATGACCAGCTGTTGAATTATATCAATGAAAACAAAGAGAAGATGAGCAATGGCTTATTGCTTTTAACCGATATGGGCTCCCTCAATTCATTTGCGAATTTGATTTCCGAAGAGACGGGGATTCGTACGAAAGCTATTTCGATGGTCAGCACGATGATTGTTTTAGAAGCTTTGCGGATGGCAGAGAGTGGGCGCAGTTTAGAAGATATCTACCAAAACATTCAGCGTTCTTTTGAAACCATCGTACAAGAACAGTTCCGTACGGTTCGTGAAGCAAAAGGAAATAAAAAGGCAGTCATCGTTACTTGCTTTACTGGGGAAGGTGTCGCTGCCAAACTTTATCAACGAATTTATCCCGTCGTCGATCAATCAAAAGTCGAGATCATCCAAATGCAATTTATTGAAAAAGAAACCTTCAAAAAACATATTGACGGCTTGCTAGAAGAATATGAGATCAAAGCTATTGCCGGCACCGTCGAGATCGATTATCAAAACATTCCGTTTTTCTCCGCCTATGATGTTTTTGATGACAATCGCTTGAATGTGCTAAAACGAATCGCTTCAGATGAAGTGCCGATCGAAAAGATCGTGCGTTCATTGGAAAATACGATAACTCATGTTGGGTCCGTCTATCATCTGATCGAAAGCCTGCAACGAATCGTTCATCAGATTCAAAATCAATTGCATGTGATTGTAGAACCAACCGTCGATGCAGGATTAGTCATTCATTTAGCCTTTTTGGTAGAAAGTTTATTGAAGAAGGAGCCTTCCCGTACTTTCGTCAACTTAGCTACTTTCCAAAAACGGTACCGAATTGAAATGGATGTTTTACGAACCCATTTATTACAAATTGAAAAAAATTATCAAATCAAATTTTCTGAAGATGAGATCGCCTATTTAACCCAAATGTTTTTAGAAAACAAAATCAAAAATTATGATGAATCCGCACACAATTTTAGTGTGTAATGAAAAAACTGCGAGTGTGTAAACGAGAAATTGGTTCAGACCATTGATAAATAAAGGTCTGAACTTATTTTTTTTTGGCACGCTTTTTGCTTTATAGTAAAGTGTAACTTACAACAGAAAGGAGCAGATGCGCGATGGCGAAAAAAACGATTATGCTGGTTTGTTCAGCAGGAATGAGTACCAGTCTATTGGTGACAAAAATGCAAAAAGCAGCCGAAGCTAAAGGAATGGAAGCAGATATCTTTGCTGTTTCAGCTTCAGAAGCCGACCAACATTTGGAGTCAAAACCAGTCGATGTTCTATTGTTAGGACCACAAGTACGTTTCATGAAATCACAATTTGAACAAAAATTAGCACCAAAAGGCATTCCTTTGGACGTGATCAACATGGCAGACTATGGCATGATGAACGGCGAAAAAGTATTGCAACAAGCAGAAACATTAATGAACTAAGATTTTTTAGGATCGAAGTGTAAGGAGGATTTTTAAAGATGGATGAGCAAAATTTGGAAGCCATTATGGGATTGATCATGTATGGTGGTAATGCAAAAAGTGACGCAATGGAAGCAATCGCGGCAGCAAAAGAAGGGAACTTCGAATTAGCTGACCAAAAAATCAAAGATGCTGAAGCATCTCTTGTGGAAGCGCATCATTCGCAAACAGGATTGTTGACACAAGAAGCGCAAGGCAATCATATGACCGTGACATTGTTGACCGTGCATTCACAAGATCACCTAATGACGTCAATCGCATTTACCGATTTAGCGAAAGAAATCATTGATGTCTATCGACGTCTAAATAACGAATAATCTTTGAACGGATAGAAGTAGTTATTGTCGATGAATCAAAAAATCTTCTTTGACGAATAGAACTTATAGGAGGAATTAAGAATGGATGGATTAACAAGTTGGATGGAGAGACACATTCTCCCGGTTGCAGCTAAGATTGGTGCGCAAAAGCATTTGGTTGCCTTGCGGGATGCTTTTATCGGAATGATGCCAGCAACGATGGCTGGGGCAATTGCAGTATTACTGAACGCCTTCATGCGTGATTTTCCAAACACTTATCTTGGTGCGGACAATGCAATCACGAAATTTTTCACGCCAGTGATCGCAGTCAATGGTTTAGTTTGGACAGGTACCTTAGCAATTATGGCGGTTATCTTCTCAGCTTCATTCGGTTATAATTTAGCGAAGGCTTACAATGTTGATGCACTATCAGGTGCGTTGGTCTCTTTAGCAGCATTTATTATGGGTATTCCACAATCTGCTTCTCTTTCTTTAGCGTTAGAAGAAGCACTACCAGCAAACGTGGTAGACATGATCAACAGTACAAGTGCTACATCAGGATTTGCAGCAGATGGTTCAACGATCAGCGCTGCAGGCTGGGGCTACTTCCCATTTAGCGCCTATATGGGTGGCTCTGGATTGTTCACGGCAATCATCTTTGGTTTCGTTTCAGTTATTATCTTTGCAAAATTGATGCAAAAAAATATTATTATCAAAATGCCAGATTCAGTGCCACCAGCAGTTTCCCGTGCCTTTGCAGCGATTATCCCTGGGATTGCCGGACTATATGCTTCAGGTTTGATTTACTATCTATTTGAACGCTTTGTCGGTATGCCGATAATTGACTGGATCTCCGAATCGATCCAAAAACCATTATTGGGTCTCTCTCAAGGGTACTTTGCCGTATTTATCATTGTTTTACTTGTCCATGTCTTGTGGTTCTTTGGATTACATGGAACAAATATCATGGGACCTGTTCTACAATCGATCTACGGTGTGGCAATGGTTGAAAATACTAATGCTTATCAATTAGGGGAAGCTGTTCCTTATAAATGGGTAGCAGGTTCATTCGAAGCATTTGTTTGGCCTGGTGGAGCAGGTGTGACTTTAATGCTCTTGATCGCAATCTTGCTATTCTCTAAACGTGCCGACTATAAGACAGTTGGTAAACTAGGGATTGGACCTGGTTTGTTCAATATCAATGAACCAGTAATGTTTGGTCTACCAATCGTGTTAAACCCATTGTTTATCATTCCATTTATTGTTGCACCGTTAGTTACAGCAACGATTGCTTACTTTGCAACAACTTTAGGGTTAGTTGCACCAGTTGTGGTAAATGTGATTTGGGTAATGCCAACGATCCTAAGCGGCTTCTTAGCTACCGGTGGAGACTGGCGTGCGATCATCTTGACAATTATTAATTTGGCTGTAGCTTTATTGATCTGGGCACCATTTATTATTGCTGCCAACAAAATCAATCCAGCAGACCAAGAGAACTAATCAAATAAACTAGATGGGTGGCTTCACCCATCTAGCTATCTTTTTTAGGAGGAGAAAAAATGATTATTGTAAATTCCGCGATGCAACAAGACAACATCAAAGCATTACTTGAGTCTTTGACAGAAGGTGAGATCAAGTATACCTTTAAAGAAAAAAAAGGGATTCAGTTGATTTTTGAAACAACGGCAGAAGACAAAGAAAAAGCAGCGAAACTTGCCAAAGACGCAATCAAAAATACTGATTGGGGTCGAGTACTATACTTTAACGTCGTTAGTCAATAGTGAGGTGATATCATGTTTAAAAATGGATTGTTTTTTATAAGCATCGGTAGTATGTTATTTATATACAGCGCTAACGCGCAGTCAGGTGAATACCACTGGGTGAATCTCATCACGTCAGTCATTCTAATGGCTATTGGAGGAATCATGGCTTCAATTGGACACAAACGCAACAAGAAAGACAAGGAGGCGCAAGATGGAAATCACTAAAAAAATGAATGTACCCGCTGACTTTTTATATAAGACGATCATCGATTCCGTTTTACATGATATTAAACAAGCGACAGATCAAACACTTACTGAAGAGCAATTAGAAGGATACAGCTATCTTAAACAGTTTTATAAAGATAGTAATGCCACCATAACAATCGAAACGGTCAAGAAGAATCAAGCCTATGTGTTCCAAACGGCGACGAAAAAAAATACCTTCCGTGTACACTATCAGATCGAAGCGATAGACGAGTCGCACTGCAACTTGCATTATGAAGAAAAAATGACTTCTGAAGGCATGATTCAGCAATTAAATGACATGCTCTTAGGTACGATTCTAGGATATTTCAAACGCAAGCAATTTAAAAAAATGTTGAGTATGATGGAAGAAGCATATTAAGGGGTCGACTGACGCCTTTTTTGCGTTTCTTGCGTGTTTTCAAGTAGAGGAGATGAAGGAATGACAGATGTCAAAAAAATGACCGAATTTGGTTCGCAAGAAGTACTGGACTTGGTTTCTTATGCCTTTCAGTGGGAATTGAATGAAACAAATATCAAGCGCTATCGCAAGCTTGCGGAAAATTCTTGGAATTATGGTTCCTACGATGGGAATGGAAAATTGGCGAGCCAAATCATGGCAACGATTTTTGATGTGAACTTTCATGGAACGAGTTATCCGATGGCAGGGATCGGTTTTGTGGCTTCGTATCCAGAGTATCGCAGCCAAGGTCGGATCGATCGGATCATGAAACAAATCATTAAGGACTGCTATGAACAAAAAATCGTTCTTTCCTATCTGGCACCTTTCTCCTTTGCTTTTTATCGCAGATATGGGTATGAGTATACTTTTGAACGGACGGTTTATGAAGTCGATGCGCATCAATGGCCCGATGGCAAGAAAGTGAATGGAACGATTCAACGCATGAATTGGGAGGAAGCACAGCCGATCATTCACGAGATTTATCATCAATTGCCGCGCCATCAAAAGGGCGGACTGATTCGCCAACCCTGGTGGGAAGAAATCAAGTTTGTTTTGCGCCGACCGTATACGTTTGCGATTTATCGCAATGAAGCAGGGGTCCCTGAAGGCTACTTGATTTACTTTATCGAGGGAGGACGTTTCGATATTCAAGAGTGGGGCTATTTGACTGCGAATGCTTACCAAGGATTTAATCGGTTTATCGTCTCCCATGCAGATTCAGTAGCACAGATTAACTATCGACCAGGGTTTGATGGGGAAGTCCTACAAGCAAACGCGGCCAAACCATTGTCTCACTACCAAGTGCGCCCGGACATGATGGCGCGCGTCATCGATGTGGAAGGGTTTCTAAAAAGTTATCCATTTACGATGAAAAAAGCTGGTCGTTTTGCCATAGAAATTCAAGGGGATGAATATGCCCCATGGAATAATGGGTGTTATGAAGTGACAATCGAAAACGCTCAGCATCAGGTCACGAAAACGACGGCCACCAAGCTGCCAAAAGCAACCTTGTCGATTCAGCGTTTTGTGCAGCTGTTCTTGCAGGCACAATCCCTCGATTCTCTGGTCTTTTTCCAGCAAATGGAAACGGACCAGGAAGCTGCAGTGTTGATTCAGGAAAACTTGCCAACAGGAAAACCACTATTGGAAGACTATTTCTAAGCCAATCGACACAGACGCATTCACTTTCTAACAAAAAAAGATTCCTTAAAAATAAGGAATCTTTTTCTTCAAAAAACGTTCCCTGCCGGAATCGAACCAGCAACTAATCCTTAGGAGGGACTTGTTATATCCATTTAACTAAGGGAACACAATAGCTATATTTTACCTGTTATTCGTGTTTCTCGCAAGATGAGAAGGAAAAGAAAGGAAGAAAAACATGGTCAAACGATTGATAAGTGCAAACTATAGTGAAATCAAAGAAATGTCGGCGCAAGAATTGAAACAATCCATTAAAGCGAGCGAAGGACGAGTAATCATCTGTGAAACGGTGGTTCAAACCATGCCGCAAGCTGGCGATATCACCAACGCAGAAGTCGCGGCAGCTTTTGGGGCTGACTTAATTTTGTTGAATGGGTTTGATTGTTATCGCCCAGCTATTTTTGGGATGCCTGGTATCACATTGGAGCAGCTGCTTGATCCTAAACAACCGATTGAAAACCCGATTCCTCAACTAAAACAACTGATTGGACGACCTGTCGGCATCAATCTTGAGCCGATCCCAGCTACGACGGAGATGATGAGTGAAAAGATCAGCATCAGTCAAGGCCGAACAAGTTCGGTTGACACCATCAAAAAAGCCCAAGAACTCGGGGTGGACTTTCTCTGCTTTACAGGCAATCCTGGAACAGGTGTGACCAACCGAGAAATCGCTAAAGCAGTAAAATTGGCAAAAGAACATTTCTCTGGGTTGATCATCGCTGGAAAAATGCACAGTGCCGGCTCAGATGAGCCTGTGGTTGATCGAGAAGCCATCATTTCTTACGCTGAAGCTGGGGCAGATATTTTGTTACTGCCTTCCGTTGGCTCGATTCAAGGCTTTCTAGAAAAGGATCTGATTGAAGCTGTTCAAATTGCCAAACAATATGACTTATTGACGATGTCAGCGATCGGAACGAGTCAAGAAAGCGCACGTCCAGAAACGTTGCGGCAATTAGCCATTATCAACAAAACCTGTGGGGTCGATCTGCAGCATATCGGTGATGCCGGCTATGGCGGCATGGCACCGACCGAAAATATTTTTGAAACATCGGTTGCGATTAGAGGCATGCGCCATACGATCAATCGTGTCGGGCGTTCAATCAACCGTTAAATCAGAAAAAAATACTAGCGAAGGAAAGCGAAGAATCGTTCTGCTTCGCTTTTTGCATTTTTTTCGCTAAGTTAGAAAGAAAGGAGGGAACACAAAATGAAACAAGCATTGATCATTTATGGAGGTTGGGAAGGACACGCCCCAAAAGAGACCAGTCAGTTTTACCAAACGTTGCTGGAGTCAGAAGGATATCAGGTGACACTCGCCTCAGATTTTGAACCTCTCTATCATAAAGAAGAATTAAAAAGGCTGGATCTGTTGATCATGAATTGGACGCGAGGAGAATTGCCTGATGAGCCGCTGCAAAATGTTACTCAGGCTGTAGCAGAAGGATTAGGATTAGCAGGAGTTCATGGCGGCTTTGCTTCGGCTTTTCAAGCCAGTAAAGGCTGGTTGTTTCTGACTGGTGGCTGTTTTTTGGCACATCCTGGTGGCTTGGAAACGACCTATAGCATCGATCTTACGACAGATCACTATATTACGGCAAATACGCAATCGATCCCTCAGTTGACGACGGAGCAATACTATTGCTTGGTTGATCCAGCCGTCACTGTGTTAGCTACCTCAACATTTGCCGCTAAAGATCATCCGAATGCAGCTAACCAAGAAGTCATACTGCCAATGATGTGGATCAAAAAATGGGGCAAGGGCAGAGTCTTTTTCCAATCCGTTGGACACAGTCTAAAAGAGCTGAAAGAGCCGACCATTCAGACTTGGACCAAACGAGGCTTTCTATGGGCCACCAGAAATACATTGGCTGATCCGCTGAAAAATAGCCAGTATAGTGAGTCATCAGAAAAACGAATGAGGAAATAAACGCGTGCAATCGTTTTACTTTATGGAAGAAAATAAGCATGGTACACTTTATTTGTATTTGATTAAGCAGGAGGTAATGTGGAATGGGAAAATTTGGAAAAAGTTTTTTATCGCAGGTAATATCTGACGGAATCAAAGGACCATTTGTCACGATCATGCTCAATACGCATGTCGGCCACCAGAATGTCGAAAAGGATCAAATCAAATTTAAGAACTTTGCCAAAGATGCGAAGCGCCGCTTTGAAAAGAAATACCCAGAACATTCTTGGGATCTTTTTCAAATGAAAATTGATGAACTGCTTGCAGATCAATCATTTTGGCGCAACAGTACAACAAGTGTGGCGGTGATTATCACCCCAGAAGAGGTACTGGTCCATCGGTTAAGTATTCGTGTGGATGATCAATATTACGTAGGGGAAACCCCTTATGTATTAGCTGTCATCAAAAATGCACAATTTAATTACCCATTTTATCTCTTAGCGTTGAATCGCGATTCAATGCAAGTCTATCAAGTTGAAAACAATCAAGTGCGTGAAGTCGAGTTGCCAGAAGAGGCACCGACGACGATTGAAAAAGCGCTGGGGGAAGAAGTCACTGGTGGTGGTAACTTTAATTACAGTGCTCAAGGTGGCCCTAACTCAGGGGGAGAAGGCGTTGCTTATCACGGCTTTAGTGCCAAAGATGAAGAAGTCGAGATCGATCACGTCAACTACTACCAAGCAGTTGATGCATTTTTCAAGAATGATTTTTCAAATGAAGAGCATTTACCAATGTATCTGTTTGCATTACCAGAAAATCAAACGCTGTTTAAAAAAGTGGCAAAAACGAACTTTTTCAAAGCAGAACCAAGTATTTCCTCTTCCCCAGCATCGTTATCCTTGAAAGAGATCCAAACGTGTACGCAAAAGCTGATTGCGGAGTTGACACAAAAAGAAGTTGGGGAATACGGCAAGCTGTTGGATCGAAAATTTATTGACCAATTGGTTGATATCGTGCCTGCAGCCAAAGAAGGCCGGATCGCCTATCTGTTTGTGGCTACCTCAAATCTCGCCGATGGTTTTGGAGAAGATCCTGATACAGAGTACGATCGGCGGCAAGTGTTAAATACACTGGCAATCGATGTTTTAGAGAACGGCGGTGAGGTATCTATCTTGGAACAAAAAGATGCCCCTGGAGAAAAAAGTTTGACGGCGATTTTGCGCTACTAAACGCAGTTGCGTCGTTAGCCAATAAATCGTTTCCAAAAAAGAGAAGGCTGTTGCAGATCTTTAATGCAGCAGTCTTTTTGCGAATTATAAAAAAATAAAGGCGTTTTCATTTTTTTTGATTTTCTATTAGTCATAATGAAGATAATGTGCTATAATACAAAGTGTAGTTTTTGTTACGGTAAATTATGGTAGCTTGTTTCATCTTAAACATCTTCCACATTTTCACCTTATACAAGTAATTGCAAAATATGTGTATAAACACAAGGAGGATTTTTATTATGGAAACAGGTACAGTTAAATGGTTTAACTCAGACAAAGGTTTTGGATTCATCACTGCAGAAAACGGTAACGATGTATTCGTTCATTTCTCAGCTATCCAAGGCGAAGGCTTCAAAACTTTAGAAGAAGGTCAAGCAGTGACTTTCGATATCGAAGACGGACAACGTGGCCCTCAAGCGACTAACGTTAACAAAGCATAATTAGTGAATGCCTTTTAAGAGCAGCTTAGCTGCTCTTTTTTTGTGCGCGAGATAGTTGCTTGCAGACAAAGGAGTTGTTATACTCTTAAAAAAAGGAGGCACATTTATGGGATTGAATGAATTTATTCTCGGATTGGCTAATTTAGAGAAGATCCAACGAGCGCCGGGTTTTTTTAAGTTTACTGAGCACAGTGTAGCTGCTCATTCATTTCGAGTAACGATGATTGCCCAGACCTTAGCTGATATCGAAGAAAAGGCGGGGAATCAAGTCAATTGGCAAATTCTCTACGAAAAAGCCTTGAATCATGATTACACTGAACGTTTCATCGGTGATATCAAAACGCCGGTCAAATATGCGAACAAAGAATTGCGGGCAATGTTATCAACCGTTGAAGAAAAAATGACCGATGCCTTCATCGAAGAAGAAATTCCAGGAAGCTTTCAAGCAACGTATCGCAGACGCTTAGCGGATGGCAAAGACAACAGCCTTGAAGGGCAGCTATTAGCAATTGCGGATAAGATCGATCTTTTGTATGAATCTTTTGAAGAGATCTCAAAAAGCAACCCAGATAAAGTATACAAAGAAATGTTTCGAGAGGCCGTTTTAACCGTCAAAGAGTTTCAGCATCGTCCGTGTGTCACTTATTTCTTTGAAGCCATTTTTCCAGAGTTACTAAATGCAGATTTTTATGGCAAGACTGCTTTTCTAGAAGAAATCGCGGCTTTGGTGGAAAAATAACCCAAACGAAAAAACGAAAAATCAAGAAATGATCCATCTCAAGGGCTTCAATGAAACAAGTGAGGGGATCAGGTTTGATTTTTCGTTTTTTTGTTGGATTAAAGCAAAGATTCTGCTCCATCAATATAGACTTCCGTTCCAGAAATATTGCCGGCAGCCTCTGAAGATAGAAAAAGCACAAGGTTGGCGACTTGTTCTGGCACGCCTGTTTCTTGCTTTAATGGTCGAGAACGTTCTGGATATTTGACGGGGATCTCAACGCGAGCAACCTCTTCTTCAATTTCTGTGCTGGCATCGATATTCGTCGCGATCGCCCCAGGGCAGATGGCATTGACCCGAATATTATAACCAGAAAGTTCCAGCGCAGCCATTTTTGTAAAGGCGACTTGACCTGCCTTAGACGTACTGTAAGCAGTCGCACCAAAATTGCTGAAGATGCGGTTTCCATTGACTGAACTCGTAATGACAATGCTGCCACCGTTCGTTTTCATAAAGGGAATGGCTGCTTTGACGGTAATAAAGGTACTACGTAAGTTTGTGTTGATCGTCTGATCCCATTCTGCCACTGTCAGCTCTTCGATCGGTGTCCAGGTACCGTTGATGCCGGCATTGACATGGAGTACATCGAGACCGCCTAGTTCTTCTACAAGACCACTCATTGCTTCTTGCAGCTTATCCGCTTCAGTGACGTCAACCGCTCGATAATGGGCTTGTGCTTGATAGTCAGCAAGAAACTCCTGCAGCTCTTCTTCGTTGCGATCAATTAACCCAACAAGTGCGCCCTGTGCTAGAAATTGTTCTGCCACCGCTTTTCCAATCCCTGAAGCAGCCCCCGTTATAATCACTCGTTTGTTTTTGAAATCATTCATTTTTTTCGCCTCCTTACAGTAAATTATAAAAAAGATCCCTTTTTTTGTCGAAAAAAGCGATCAGCGAACAGCAACAAACTTCTTCAGCTAGGAAACGTCAATGGTTGGTTTTCTAATTTTACCTCCCGAGAACCCTCTTATCTAGTGGGAAAACAGATGTAATCGCCATTGATTTTGTAGTATAATGCAGACAGTGTGCAAGGAGGAATACAATGAAACCCATATACGCTGTGGTGGATCTTGAAACAACAGGAACCGATTCGACGATTGATCGAATTATTCAATTTGGCTGTGTCTTAGTCCAAGATGGCAAGATCATCAATCGTTTTGCCGCAGATATCAACCCTGACCGCAGAATTTCTAAGCAAATTCAACGATTGACACACATCACAAACCAACAAGTAAGCAAAGCGCCATATTTCGAAGACGTAGCTGATACGATCTATAACTTACTCAGCAACACGATTTTTGTGGCGCATAATATTTATTTTGATTATCATTTTTTAAGCAATGAATTTGTGCGTTGCGGGCTACCGCCTTTATCACTTCCCGGAATCGATACGGTGGAATTGGCGCAAGTGTTTCTACCAACAGAAAGCAGCTTTCGTTTAGGCGATCTGGCAGATAGCATCGGCTTTCGTCATGATAACCCGCATCAAGCTGATAGTGATGCAGAAGTGACCGCAGCTTTATTTTTGTATATCGAAGCGATCATGCGAGAACTGCCCCGAACGACCCTTAAACAAATTGCGCTTTTAAGCGGTCAAATGGGCATGCAAACGAGTGACTATATCCATGGAATCTTAAAAGAAAAAGGCCCAGAGTTGGCAGAAGATTTAGAAGTGATCGACGGTATCGTATTGCGGAAAAAGACCGTCCCGCTTTTTGAATCTACGCATTTTCAAGAAACGTATCCGAAAGTTAAAACGGAAAAAGAACAGCGCTTTGGCCAGCACTTAGTCTATCGGAAACAACAAGCACGCTTGATGAATGCAGTGTATACGCATTACACCCAGCCAGAGAAAAATCTGATCATTGAAGCAGAAACAGGCATGGGGAAAACCATTGGTTACTTGTTTCCAGCCGCCTATTTAGTGACACCAGAAAATCCGTTGATCGTTAGTACCTCTTCAATTCTATTGCAAAATCAAATCATCAACAAAGACATTCCTTTGGTAAACCAAGTACTGCAGCAACCTTTGCAAGCAGTTTTGGTCAAAAGTCATCGTCATTACATTGATTTGCAGCGTTTTAAAGCGACCCTTGATCAACCGATAGAGCAAAAGCAATATGCGCAATACCAAATGGGGATCTTAGTTTGGCTGACTAAAACAGAAACGGGGGATTTCGATGAATTGAACTTGGTTCGACTTGATCATCCTTTATTTACCGACATCCGCCATCGCGGCGTTGCTTTTTTAGCCAAAGATCAACCCTTCTATGAACAAGATTTTGTTCGACATTTATATAAGCGGATGGCGCAAAGCAATGTTTTGATCGTCAACCATGCCTTTTTGATGCAGGAAAACCGGCGAGCGCAGCCACTGTTGCCAACGAGTGATTACTTATTGATTGATGAAGCCCAACAGTTGCCGCAGCAAGCAGAAGGCTTTAGTCAACATGTCTTTGACTCTGCTCACTTCAAGCGGCAGTTTTTACAGCTAAATGAAGAAGGCCTATTTGAAGAAATTGCCCAAATCATTACCGAGGATGACTTTCTGCAACGGATGTTCTCGTTGTATCGAAACGCGTTGTCGATCTTGGTCGAAACACAAGAACAGTATTTTCGCAGTTTGTCGATCGATGCGCCAGAGCTACAAGTCGTGCACCATGACGACCTCTATGATGGCACGTTAGAACAAGACAAGCTGCATCAGAAATTGAGCCTTTACTATCAAGAAATCAATGAGATCCAACAACAGTTGCGTCAGCGATTCGAGTTGACCAATGATCGGTGGTATGCAAGACAACGAATCGTGATTGCTCGTTTGTTTGATTTCTTTGGTCAAATGGAAACCCAGGAACAAACGGTGACCGCATGGTTGACTTGGTGGCATCCTCGTTACGTTCATTGGTTGAAAAAGCATCCCCAGTCAGGAAATGCTGTGATTGAATTAGCTGATCTAGAAGGGCATTCGATCGTGGAAAGCACGTGGTATCAACGCTATCAGCACATCATTTATCTTGGGGGGACATTGAAGATCCCAGGAAAAAAAGAATATTTTGCCCATCAGATCGGCTTGACCGATGTGCCAGTCAAAACGATCCCCGCTTTTTATGACTACAGCAAACAAACTCGACTCTATGTAGTTAAAAAAGGACTCTCGATCCAACAAGCATCAGCTGCTGAATACGCGGATTATTTAGTCGAAGCGTTAGTCCCAATTTTGTTTGACAATCCGCAACCAGCGCTTGTGTTGTTTACGGCGCACGAAACTTTGAAAAATGTCTATGATCGATTGAATAAAAAAGCCCTGCATTATGGCAGAGAAATCGTTGCTCAAGGAACTGGCGGAACCCGTGAGAAAATCTTAAAGAAATTTTTATTAGCGGAAAATGGCATCTTATTAGGGACTAGCAGTTTTTGGGAAGGGGTCGACCTACCAGGTCAGGCCTTGAAGATCGCTGTGGTGACTCGCTTACCTTTTGAGAATCCTAAGCAACCAATGGTCCAAGCACGGCATGCCTTCTTGGAAGCAGAAGGCATCGATTCTTTCAAAGAAGATGCCTTACCTAAAGCGATTCTACGGCTACGCCAAGCGTTGGGGCGCTTGATCCGTTCTGAAGAGGATACAGGCGTGATGGTCGTCCTTGATCGACGCTTGTTATCAACGAAGTATGGCAAACGGATGGTCAAAGGTCTACCTAAAAACTTACCTCTGATTGAAGCTAGTCCAACCGAAATTGCCGAAGATATTCAACATTTTTTTGCGCAAGAGGAAAAAGCGGCGGTTGATTTTGAAAAATGAGTCGAACATCTGATATAATGAGTTTTATTTAAGATTGGAGTACGAAGTGTGAAAACAAAAGACAAAGAACATCGGCGAGTGATTATTTTGCTGAGTGCGATCACGGTTTTACTGGTCGTTATTCTCTTCGCTTCTATTTTCTATCTCCGTTCTTCTCGTCCAATGCGGCAAGCAAGAAACGAAGCGATCGAAATAGCAGAAAGATACACCGATTTAGCAGAGGTCGAACAATTTTATTGGTTCACCCGTGAGGAAACATCTTTTAGCATTGTTGGAAAAGATACGAATAACAATGAGATCGTCGTGATCATTCCTAAAAGCGGCGAAAAGGTTTCCGTTTTTAATCAAGGGGATGGATTGACGGAAGCACAGGCCAAGGCCTTCGTTCGCGACAACCATCAAGGGCAGGAAATCCAAAAAGCAGCATTGGGTATTTTTAAAGGCGAGCCCGCTTGGGAAGTCATGACTAAAGACGACCAAGGCCGCTTGAACTATTATTTGATTGGTTTCAAAGATGGAGAAGAAATCAAAGCGGTCACTGAACTATAAAAAGGCGCTTTTGATAGACAGAAATTTGGATCGTAGGAAGGATGATAAACATGGTACTTTCAAAAAGAGCAGAAAAATTAGAACCCTCCGCTACGTTAGCGGCATCTGCTAAGGCAAAAGCATTAGCAGACCAAGGTGTAGACGTATTAAGTCTAACCGTCGGTGAGCCCGACTTTATTACCCCGAAGAACATTCGCCAAGCAGCGATTGCAGCGATTGAGAGCGGCAAAGCTAGTTTTTATACAGCAACTGCTGGGATTCCAGAGCTAAAACAGGCGATTCTTGCTTATATGAAAGAGTTTTATGGTGCTGACTATGATTCAAACCAAGTGATCGTGACAGATGGCGCGAAATTTGCTTTGTATACGTTGTTTCAAGCGCTTCTTGATGAAGAGGATGAAGTACTTATTCCAGTTCCTTACTGGGTCAGTTATGCGGAACAAGTCCGTTTAGCAGAAGGGACACCTGTGTTTGTTGAAGCTAAGCAATCAGCAGATTTTAAAGTTTCTGTTGCTCAATTAGAAGCCGCTCGTACAGAGCAAACGAAAGCCATCATTTTAAACTCGCCTGCCAACCCAACAGGGGCGATATACTCAAAAGAAGAATTAACGGCAATCGGCAACTGGGCAGTGGAAAATAATATTTGGATCATAGCGGATGATATCTATGGTCGTTTGGTTTATAACGGCAATACCTTTACATCAATCGCTAGTCTATCAGAAGAGATCCGCAAACAAACCATCGTGATCAACGGCGTTTCTAAAACCTATTCTATGACTGGGTGGCGGATCGGATTTGCTGTCGGCGATGCAAAAATCATCAAAGCGATGGTCGATATCGCTTCCCAAGCTACCAGCAACCCGCCGGCTGCTAGCCAATACGCTGCAGTTGAGGCACTGACTGGTAATCAAGAATCGATCGAAGTGATGCGTCAGGCCTTCGAAGAACGCTTGAACAAACTATATCCGCTAATTGCCGCTATTCCTGGTTTTCAGGTGACGAAACCCCAAGGCGCGTTTTACTTGTTCCCAAATGTCAAAGAAGCCATGACAATGTGCGGCTATCAAACCATTGATGCCTTCGTAGAAGCTTTACTAATGGAAGCCCACGTGGCAGTAGTGACTGGTGCTGGTTTTGGCACACCGGATTATTTACGAATCAGCTATGCAACTGATTGGGACACGTTAGCGGAAGCTACCAAACGAATCCATGATTTTGTTGAAAAGAAGCGCCAAAAAGCTTAAAATGCTCTATGGTGCCTTTATTAATTAGATAGGAGAGAATCAAGTGGAATCTATTCAAATTTTAGATGCAAAAAAACACGTTGGCGAAACCGTTCAAATCGGCGCATGGGTTGCTAACAAACGTTCCAGCGGCAAGATCGCCTTCTTACAACTTCGCGACGGAACAGCGTATTTCCAAGGAATCGTTGTGAAAAGTGAAGTAGGGGAAGAAGTTTTCCAATTAGCGAAAAATTTAAATCAGGAAACTGCCGTACTGGTCACTGGGGAAATCAGGGAAGACAGCCGCTCAAAATTTGGCTATGAAATTGGCATTTCTGGTTTAGAAGTTGTTGGGGAAAGCCATGATTACCCAATCACACCAAAAGAACACGGAACAGATTTCTTGATGGACCATCGTCATTTATGGTTGCGTTCCTCAAAACAACACGCCATCATGCAAATCAGAAACGAAATCATCCGGGCAACGTATGAATTCTTCAACAAGAATGGCTTCATCAAAATCGATCCACCGATCCTAACCGGATCAGCACCAGAAGGAACGACCGATTTATTTGAAACCAACTATTTCGATCAAAAAGCATATCTATCTCAGTCCGGTCAATTGTACATGGAAGCTGCCGCTATGGCGTTTGGCAAAGTCTTTTCTTTTGGACCAACCTTCCGTGCCGAAAAATCAAAGACACGTCGTCACTTGATTGAATTTTGGATGATTGAACCAGAAATGGCCTTTATGCACCAAGAAGAAAGTTTAGAAGTCCAAGAGCAGTACGTGGCATTCTTAGTGCAAAATGTGCTCGATAACTGTGACTATGCGTTAGACGTCTTAGGTCGTGACCGTGAAGTCTTGAAAAAATACACCAAATTACCATTCCCACGAATCTCTTACGATGATGCAGTGGAATTATTACAAAAGAACGGCTTTGATGATATTCAATGGGGCGATGACTTTGGCTCACCACATGAGACCTTTATTGCCAATTCATTCGATCAGCCCGTCTTTATCTTAAACTATCCAAAAGCCATCAAACCCTTCTATATGAAGCCACATCCAACGAGAGAAGATGTCGTGATCTGTGCCGATATGATCGCACCAGAAGGCTATGGCGAGATCATAGGCGGTTCTGAACGTGCTATCGATCATGAATACCTGCTAGAACAAATCCGCGCCCACGGCTTAGACGAAAACGAATACTCATGGTATTTAGACCTACGCAAGTACGGCTCAGTTCCTCACACCGGCTTTGGACTTGGACTAGAACGGACCGTTACCTGGTTATCAGGAATCGAGCACGTAAGAGAATCCATTCCGTTTCCACGGTTGTTGAATCGGATTTATCCGTAATTTAAACAAATTTTGTGCAAAAGCGTAAACGATTCACTCAGCACACCATCCCTTGCTAGAAAGTCTCTAGCGGGGCTGGTGTTTTTATCTGCTCTTAATGATGAGGGATTACTTCAGAAAAGAATCAAGCAGCAATCCAACGGGCGGCTGGGACTGAATAGAAGAAATCGCTTTGCTTGCTCGAGTCTGCTTTTTTTAAGCGCGGTGATGTGATATAATAACAAATTGACTAGTATCTCTCATTTTATAACATTAAGGACAATACACTATGGATAATAGAAAAACGAATAAAATAATCATCAGTATTGTGACACATAATAGTCGTGATATATTCAAAACATTGGATCATCTGGAGAAAGAGATAGGAGAGGATCCACGCTTTGAAGTGAAAATATTTGATAATAATTCGAAAGTAGAATACATTGCTAAAATGCAAGATTATCCATTTGTCACTGTCATCTCAGCCAATGAAAATCTTGGATTTGGTCATGGACACAATCAATTATTAATGAACGCAACGCAAGAATACGGATTTATTTGCAATCCTGATATTCTTGTCACGAAAGAATCAATTGAAGGATTATTAAAAAGAATTCAAGAGAATGAAGCAGCTGTCGTAGTTCCTCAGGTTTTGAACGAAGATGGCTCTATTCAGTATTTAGTAAGAAAACGATTAGCTGTATTCGATTATTTCTTGCGATTTATTCCGTTTCATTGGGTAAAAAAAGTATTTAAAAAAAGACTGTCTGCTTATGAGTGCCGTGACCTTCCACAAGATCAAACCAGTTATATCCGAATGGGCTCTGGTTGTTTTATGCTGGTAGATATTACTCGCTTTAAAGAAATCGGCGGCTTTGACGAGCAGTTCTTTATGTATTTTGAAGACAATGATTTGTGTTTGAGATATGAAAAAGCGGGGTACCGCATTTTGTATACGCCCTTTGAAAAAGTCGTGCACTTATACGGTAAAGGAGCTCATAGAAGTGCAAAACTCTTTTTGGTGTTTATGCATTCGATGATGAAATTTTTTAATAAATGGGGTTGGAGGCTGTTTTGATGAACCGTTTATTTGTGACGATCGTAATGTATGAAAGAAGTTGGGAAGAAGTGGTGTCTTCAATCCTTTTGGAGACAGCAGTTGAGAACCAGCAAATTCATTTGCTGATTTATGATAACAGTACACAAAGTCATGATGAGCCTTTTTTTCAGCATCCATTAGTGACCTATTTCCATGATCCAGCCAATCCCGGCCTCTCCAAAGCATACAATAAAGGGTTTAAGTCTGCGTCTAGCGGCGATTTTGATTTGCTGCTTCTCTTGGACCAAGATACGGAGCTGACAAAAGCCTACCTAAACTTTCTTATGGCTGAGACGATGGGAACTGAAATAGGTGCTGTTGTGCCGCTGGTTTATAGTGGCACAACACAGGTATCACCGGTCTTAGCTGATCGTTATATCAATCGAAATCTGGCATATCCTGCTATCGGTGAGCAAAAACAGCGGATAATGGCAATCAATTCCGGTACCGCAGTCACTCTCGCGGCTATAAAAAAAATCGGCGGATTCAATGCTGCTTTTCCGCTTGATTTTTTAGATCATTGGCTTTTTTTCCGCTTATATCAAGAAGGCTTTCGGTTTTTGATCGCAAACCAAAAGCTGAATCATGATCTTTCAGTCATGCATTATAAAACGATGACTAGGGAAAGATATGAGCAGATTCTTACCAGTGAATCGAAATTCTATAGGGATTTCGATAAAGAAAAGAAAAAGGAACATGAAAAACAGCTTTTTTTTCGAACAATAAAACAAGCACTTTCACCCAAAATGTGCCGATTCAGTCGAAGAACATGGAAAGAATACTTGTCATTTAGGAAGGATCATTTATGATATCAGTATGTGTAGCCACTTATAACGGAGAAAAGTATCTTCAAGAACAGCTGGACAGCATTCTAATTCAACTTGCACCTGATGATGAGCTGATTATTTCGGATGACTTCTCTACTGACAAGACAAGAAGTATCCTCGATTCTTATCGCGCAGATCCCCGAATCAAACTTTTGGAAGGACCGCAAAAAGGCATTATCAAAAATTTTGAACACGCAATTAACCAGGCTTCAGGCGATCTAATTTTTTTGGCCGACCAAGACGATGTGTGGCTTCCCGATAAAGTTGCTGATACAAAAGCAAAATTTGATGAAAAAAAAGAGACACAAGTAGTCATTTCTGATTTGAGAATTGTCGATGAGCAGCTTGAACTGATTGAACCCTCCTATTTTGCCTATCGGAATGTAAAAGTCGGATTTTTACGAAATTTGCTTAAAAATAAATACATCGGAGCAGGCATGGCTTTTCGAAGAGAGTTGAAGCCAGCTATACTTCCGTTTCCGCAAGCAATTCCAATGCATGATATGTGGATCGGTGCAATGGCAGGCAACCGTATCGAACTTATCGATAAGCAGTTAACGTTGTATCGTAGACATGAAAAAAATGCCAGTGAAATCAAAACATCCGCTTCATTTGGCCAGCAATTCGTGTGGCGCTGGGGTCTAATAAGAAGCCTGATTATGAGAAAGGTATTTGATAAATAAAAGTTACATTTTCATTTCAAAACTTTGAATTGAATGACAAAGCTTTCTAGAAATGAGATAATGCTGTGGTGAGAAATACAAGTAAATTATTTAAGGAGCGTAATGAATGAAAGGAATTATTTTAGCAGGCGGTTCAGGAACACGCCTTTATCCATTAACAAAAGCAACTTCTAAACAATTGATGCCTATTTATGACAAACCAATGATTTTTTACCCAATGTCTACATTGATGTTGGCGGGGATCAAAGAAATTTTAATTATTTCCACTCCTCAAGATACTCCTCGCTTTCAAGAGTTATTCGGCGATGGCAAAGACTTAGGACTGCAAATTGACTATGCAGTACAGCCAAGTCCTGACGGCCTCGCTCAAGCATTCATTATTGGGGAAGAGTTTATCGGCACAGATAGTGTTTGTTTAGTCCTAGGAGACAATATTTATTATGGCGGCGGTCTATCAAAAATGCTTCAACGAGCTGCTGCAAAAGAATCAGGTGCAACCGTTTTCGGCTATCATGTGAATGATCCTGAACGATTTGGTGTAGTGGAGTTTGATGACGATATGCACGCCTTGTCTATTGAAGAAAAACCTGAGAAGCCGAAATCAAATTATGCTGTAACAGGTCTGTATTTCTATGATAACGAAGTAGTCGAAATCGCCAAGAATATCAAACCGTCTGCGCGTGGAGAATTAGAAATTACCGATATCAATAAAGTTTATCTAGAAAAAAATAAACTTTCTGTTGAAGTCATGGGAAGAGGTTTCGCTTGGCTTGATACAGGAACACATGAAACATTGCTTGAGGCATCTACTTTTATTGAAACGATTGAAAAACGGCAAAACTTGAAAGTTGCGTGTTTGGAAGAAATATCATTCCGAATGGGCTATATCACAAGAGAGCAGTTGGTTGCTTTAGCTGAGCCATTGAAAAAAAATCAGTATGGTCAATATTTATTACGACTAGCTGCTGAATAAAGAGGAGACGCTTTGATGAAAGTTATAGAAACAAAATTGACAGATGTAAAATTAATAGAGATGGACGTTTACGGCGATCATCGAGGTTTTTTTACTGAAAGCTATTCAAAAGAAAAATTTTCAGCAAAAGGAATTGACTTTGATTTTGTTCAAGATAACCACTCATTATCTGCTGAAGCTGGTGTCTTAAGAGGCCTGCATTTTCAAAAAGGTGAAGCAGCACAGACAAAATTGATTCGTGTGGTGACTGGTGCGGTACTTGATGTTATCGTAGATATTCGTAAAGGCAGCCCGACCTATGGAGAGTGGGAAGGGTACTTGTTAACCGAACACAACCATCGTCAGTTATTAGTACCTCGCGGATATGCTCACGGGTTTATGACACTGACCCCAAATGTGAACTTCTTGTATAAGTGTGACAACTATTATAATGCTGAAGCTGATGGCGGCATTGCATTTGATGATCCCGATTTGGCAATTACTTGGCCTATAGATGTGAAAAAAGCGATTCTATCAGAAAAAGATAAAAAACATCCAACACTGAAAGAATTTGAAATAGAAAATACATTTGTCTATGGTGAAGTATAAGGAGTGAAAGTGATGAAAAAAATTATTGTAACTGGTGGAGCAGGATTTATCGGCTCTAACTTTGTTCATTATGTGATCAATAATCAGCCTGATGTTTTTGTAACAGTTTTAGATAAGCTGACCTATGCGGGAAATAAGAACAATCTTAATGGTCTGCCAAAGGATCGCTTCGAATTAGTTGTCGGCGACATTGCTGATCAGGAGTTGGTAGATAGATTGGTTCAGAATACAGATGCTGTCGTTCATTATGCTGCAGAATCTCATAATGACAACTCGTTGAAAGAACCTTTTCCGTTTGTCCAAACCAACATTATTGGAACGTATACGCTGATAGAGGCATGCCGAAAGTACAATGTTAGATACCATCATGTTTCAACCGATGAAGTATATGGCGATCTTCCTTTGAGAGAAGATCTTCCGGGACATGGCGAAGGAGTAGGAGAAAAATTTACGGACAAAACGCCGTATAACCCATCAAGTCCTTACTCTTCAACAAAAGCTGGTTCCGATCTTTTGGTAAAAGCTTGGGTGCGCTCATTCGGTCTTCAAGCGACGATCTCCAATTGTTCTAATAATTATGGACCTTATCAACACATTGAGAAATTTATTCCTCGACAAATTACCAATATTTTGAGCGGCATCAAGCCGAAATTGTACGGTGACGGGAAAAATGTCCGTGACTGGATTCATACAAATGATCATTCATCAGCTGTGTGGACGATTTTAACAAAGGGGCAAATGGGTGAAACGTATCTCATCGGTGCCGATGGTGAAGAGGATAATAAAGCAGTAATTGAACTGATTTTAGAACTAATGGATCAGCCCAAAGACGCGTATGAGCACGTAAATGATCGACCAGGTCATGATTTACGCTATGCAATTGATTCGACAAAATTGAAAGAAGAATTGGGCTGGCAACCGGAATTTACCAATTTCCGAGATGGCTTAGCCGATACGATTGAGTGGTATCGCAACAACGAAGAATGGTGGAAGACAGAAAAAGAAGCGGTAGAGAAAAATTATGCTGTGAATGGACAATAAATAAAAGCAGGGAAACCTGCTTTTTTTGAAGGGATGAGAAATATGATTTTACTGACAGGCGGAAATGGGCAGCTGGGCACGGAGCTGCGACATCTATTAGATGAAAAAGGATTAAGCTATGTCTCAACGGATGCCCAGGAAATGGATATTACGGACGAACAAGCAACTCTTGCGTTTATTCAAGAATTAAAACCGACCGTTATTTATCATTGTGCTGCATACACAGCAGTAGATAAGGCGGAAGATGAAGGCAAGGAACTTGATGAGAAAATCAATGTCAACGGGACGGAAAACGTGGCGAAAGCGGCGAAAGCGGTAGGAGCAAAGTTTGTTTACATCAGTACTGACTATGTTTTCGATGGAACGAAAAAAGAAGGAGTATACAAAGAAACAGATACGCCGAATCCTCAAAATGAATACGGTCGTACAAAACTGCTGGGTGAACAAGCAGTGAAAGATCTTTTAGATGAATACTTCATTATCCGAACTTCATGGGTTTTTGGTAAATATGGACATAATTTTGTATATACAATGAAACGTTTAGCGCAAACGCACCCGCGCTTAACCGTCGTTGATGATCAATATGGCCGTCCAACATGGACCCGAACATTAGCTGAATTTATGGTCTATATTATCGAAAACAATGCAGACTATGGGATCTACCATCTATCAAATGACAATAGCTGTTCATGGTACGAATTTGCCAAAGAAATTCTGAAAGAAACGGATGTTGAGGTTGCACCTGTCACTTCAGCAGAATATCCGCAAAAAGCAAAACGACCACAATACTCGGTGTTGGATCTTACAAAAGCAAAGAATACCGGTTTTGTTATTCCTACTTGGGAAGAAGCATTGGCTGATATGACTGCATCTTTAGAGAAAGAAGAAAACTAGAAAAAGAGGGATCATGATGAAAGTTTCCGTTTTTGGTTTAGGTTATGTAGGATTAGCAAACGCTTTGTTATTGGCGCAAAAAGAAGAAGTACTTGCTTATGATATTGTGGATGAAAAAATCGATCAATTGCAAAAGAACATCTCACCTCTTGAAGACAAAGAAATTCACCAGTTTTTGGAGCGGACAGACTTGTCCGTTCGTTTCACCAAAGCTTTTGATGAAGCTGTTGACTTTGGGGATGTATTAATTATTGCGACGCCTACAGATTACGATGAGCATAAAAACTATTTTGATACGTCGACTGTAGAATCGGTGATTGAAAAAGCGCTGGAGTTGCGTCCAGATGCTGTGTTTATTATTAAATCAACAGTTCCTGTAGGGTATACATTAGATCTTAAAGCACGTTTTAACACGGAGAACATTTTATTTTCACCTGAATTTTTGCGTGAGGGAAAAGCTTTATACGACAATTTGCATCCTTCGAGAATTGTTGTTGGAGAATGCAGCGAGCGAGCGAAAGAGATCGCCGAGATGTTCAAGCGAAATACATGGGAAAATGAAATTCCCGTGCTTTTAACAAATCCGACTGAAGCTGAAGCAATCAAACTGTTTTCTAACACGTATCTGGCGCTGCGCGTGGCATATTTCAACGAATTAGATACCTATGCGGAAGTGAGGGGACTTGATTCACGACAAATCATTGAAGGCGTCGGGCTGGATCCTAGAATCGGCTCCCACTACAACAATCCGTCTTTTGGATACGGTGGCTACTGTCTGCCCAAAGATACCAAGCAGCTCCTAGCTAACTATGATAAGGTTCCGAATAATATCATTCAAGCGATCGTCGAAGCAAATACGACCCGCAAAGATTTCATCGCGGATCAGATTCTTGATCGACAACCGAAAGTTGTGGGCATCTATCGATTGACTATGAAAGCTCATTCTGATAATTTCCGCTATTCTTCCATTCAAGGAATTATGAAGCGGATCAAAGCCCATGGAATCAACGTAGTAGTATACGAGCCTTCTTTAAAAGAGAAATCCTTCTATAACTCTGAAGTGATTGATGACTTTGAGACGTTTAAAAAGATCTCTGATGTTATTGTAGCAAATCGTATGGAAGATGTACTGCATGACGTAGAAGAAAAAGTATACACAAGAGATTTGTTTGAAAGAGACTAAAAACTTTGAGAAAAAGGAGGCCAAATTTCGTTCGTTGAATGCGGCTTTCTTTTTTTCGTTTAATCTGTCAATGAAACATTAATTTTTTTTCTCAATTTTTGAAATGATCTGATAGAGGTTGAGAAAGAGGGGAATGTCGAGTATACTTTTTAAGGATAGCTTTAAAAAGTTTTACCGCAAAAAAGATTAGTGGAACCTTAAAGGAGAAAATGATGTTCGAGCGTAAAAATAGAATTTTATTGAAAGAATTAGTAAAAACCGATTTTAAACTAAGATATCAAGGAAGTATTATGGGCTATGTTTGGTCTGTTTTGAAGCCCTTGATGCTGTTTACTGTCATGTATGTGGTCTTTGTACGTTTTCTTAAATTTGGACAAGATGTTCCTCATTTTGAAGTGGCGTTACTTTTGGGAACCGTTCTATGGAGCTTTTTTAGCGAAACGACAAATTTAGGTATGTCATCAATCGTCACACGAGGCGATCTGCTTAGAAAACTAAGCTTTCCTACACATATCATTGTTATTGCTGTATCGATCAACGCCTTAATCAATCTAGTAATCAGCCTTGTGATCGTTCTTTTATTTGCGATGATCAATGGAGCGGATATTTCAATCTATGCTTTTTTAGCACCGCTGCTTCTGATTGAACTCTATGCCTTTTCATTGGGCGTGTCTTTTATTTTGGCAACAATCTATGTTAGGTTTCGAGACATTGGACCGATCTGGGAGGTTGTCCTTCAAGCGGGTTTTTACCTTACACCGTTAATTTACCCATTGACACTTGTAATGAATATGGACGTGAACATTGCCAAACTTTTGATGATGAATCCAATGGCTCAAATCATTCAAGATATGCGGCATATCTTAACAAGTACAAGTAATATTACGGTATGGCAATTAATAAATACGAATTGGATCGTCGCAATTCCATATGTTTTGCCATGGATCGTATTAGTTGCCGGCTACATGATTTTTAATAAAAATTCGAAAAAATTTGCGGAGATTATTTAATATGAATAATGAAATAGCAGTGAAAGTGGATCATATAGGAAAATCGTTTCGTCTTCCTACAGAAAGTACAACGAGTTTAAAAAGAACGATCGTTAATTATTTTAAAGGAATCAAAGGATACAATGAGCAAAAAGTCCTAAGAGATATTTCTTTTGAAGTGAATAAAGGAGATTTCTTTGGAATTGTCGGAAGAAATGGGAGTGGAAAATCAACCTTATTAAAAATTATCTCCCAAATTTATACACCTGAAAAAGGGTCTGTAGAAGTGAACGGAAAATTGGTTTCTTTCATCGAGTTAGGCGTTGGATTCAATCCAGAATTAACTGGGAGAGAGAATGTCTATTTGAATGGCGCTATGCTTGGTTTTTCCGAAAAAGAAGTGGATGGAATGTATTCCGATATCGTTGAGTTTGCGGAATTAACTGAATTTATGAATCAAAAATTAAAGAATTATTCAAGCGGCATGCAGGTTCGGCTTGCGTTTTCTGTAGCGATTCAAGCGAAAAGCGATATTTTAGTTTTAGATGAAGTATTGGCTGTCGGGGATGAAGCGTTCCAAAGAAAATGCAATGACTATTTCATGAAGGCCAAAGATGAGAACAAGACCATTATACTCGTGACTCACTCAATGGAATCTGTTCGTAAATACTGTAATAAAGCACTGATGATCGATAAAGGGGAAGTAAAAATCATCGGAACCCCAGATGATGTAGCAAATCAATATTCTTTAGACAATGTTACACAGACGGGGGCCTCCACCGTTATTGAAAAAACAGACGATATCGATGTAAAGAAAGAAGAAGAGAACGATTACATTAAAGACTTCAAAGTACGGTTGCTATCAGATGAACTAATAGAGAAAGATCAAAAAAGAATAGCGTTTGAAGTTTCGTATGAAGTTTTAGAGGAAATGAAAACATATATAGCTTTTTCTTTAACGGATATTGATCGAAATATTTGGGTATATAATGACAATTCATTAGATCATATGACCACAGGCTTAGGGAAAAAAACTTTGCGTTATACATGTAATTTGAACGAAATGAATGGTTGCAAACTTCGGTTAGGTGTTTCAGTCAGAAATGAATCAGACCAACCTTTCGCGTTCTCTGATAAGGAGAATTCACCTATTATAATTATTTCTCCAAAAAAAGAAATGTCTAAAAGCGAGAGAATTTCTTCTAGCGGATTAGTTAGACGAAATGGATCTTGGGAAGAAATCGAAATATAGTCTGGTAATGAGGTGGGCAAAACTTTATGGGGTTAGTATCTGTTATTGTGACATGTTACAATCACGAAAAATATATTGAACAATGTTTAAAAAGTGTACTTTCTCAAACGTATTCTGAGATTGAACTGCTTGTTATAAATGATGGTTCAACTGATAAATCAGAAGAAATAATTCTTAAAACTCTTGAACTTTCTAACACAAAATATGAGTATATTTATCAAGAGAACAGTGGTGTTTGCGTAACAAGAAACCGTGGGTTAGATTGGATAAAGGGCAAATATGTTCTTTTTATTGACAGTGATAACTATCTCGATCCTGAGTTTATTGAAAAATTAGTTTCTTTGGCTGAAAGCGAAGAGGTCGATATAGTATATACCGACTTAATCAATGCTTCATCAAAAGAACTTTTCATGAAAGCCAGACCGTTCGAGCTTCAAGCCTATTTAACAAATAATTTTATTGATAATTGTTCACTAATACGAGCATCCATCATTAAAGATGTTCGTTATGACTTGAATTTAAACCGAAAAAAATTAGTTGATTATGATTTTATCATGAATTTGATTTTAGTTAATAAAGCAAAACCAAAAAAATGTGAAGAAGCTAAGCTGAATTATCGAGTACTGGCAAATTCGATTTCTAGGACCGGAGAGCATTCTTCTGATAAATTTTATTATGAAGTTTATTTTTATATATTAAGAAAACATATTGAAGACTATCCCAATGAAATTCTTAATGCAGTTTCACACAATACTATGATATTGGAAAATAGATTAAGCAATCTCACAAAACATTTGACTGAGTTAACAGAACATGTAAAGAATCAAGATCACGAAATTATCGTGAAAAACGATGAAAAAAAACTTTTAGAATTGGATAAGCAAAATCTGCTTGTTGAAAGAAAAGAGTTGGGTGAACATTTCTCTTATGAAATTGAAAAATATGAAAAAGAACAATTTACAATGAAACAAATTATTGCAACTTTGGAAAATGAGAAAAATGAAATTCGAAATTCAAATTCATATAAATTAGGGAATCTTTTCATCAAGCCTATACATTACGGATATCGCTTTATTAAAAATCCAGCTCTTGCTTTAAAAGTGTGGAGTAAATTAAAAGAGAACACAAGAAAATACTCAACAAAAGTTGTAAAACCCTCTACACTCCTGATGAGGATTAAAAGGAGTGTAGAGAGAAAGAATAATAACTATGTTGCTCCATCAAGAATTTTGATTTTTGTTATTTATGAAGACAAAGAGAAATTACAAGAATATAAACTTCTTTTCTTGAAAGCATTTAAAGCTCTATGTACAGATCTCTTAATTATAGTAAATGGTGATTTACCAAGCTCGGATATTGAGCAGTTGGAACAATTAGGCCGTGTAGAAACCAGAGAAAATAAAGGATACGATACGGCAGCATTTAGACATGGAATTTTGCTTTTGGGTAAAGAGAAGCTTTTGGAATATGATGAGTTACTGTTAGTAAATGATACCAACATTGGACCTATTGGTGAATTATCATCTATTTTTAAAAAAATGGCAGATAAAAAACTGGATTTTTGGGGTTTGACTTATGGAGAAGAATATAACGATTTTACTAATTTAAACAAATACGGCTATATTCCTAAACACTTACAGTCTTACTTCTTAGTAATAGAAAAGACATTGCTTTCTTATTCAGGGTTTTATTCTTATTGGGAAAAAATGAATGATACAAATTCAAGAGATAAAGCAATTGGTATGCACGAAACGGTATTCACAAAGCATTTTTCAGATTTAGGATTTAAGCATGGTGCGTTAACAGAAAAAAACGAGGATAGTGCAATGTATATCCATCCTCTTGAGATGCTTAAAGAGGGTATACCAGTAATCAAATATACTGCATTATCAAACTATACAAATGAGAAATTTATTTGGCAAGGCTTGAATAGGCAAACAGAAATCCCTAGTTTGGTAAAATATATAGAAGAAAAGACAGATTATCCTGTTAAAATCATCAAAGAGATCATAGAGGATATAAAGGAGAAAGATTCACAAAAGTATGTATTGATTATTGATGGTGTTGAAAATGTTATTCCACAACTGACAAAATATCGTGTTGAAAATAAAATTGAACAATTAAAAAATTTGAATTTTAGAGTGAAGTCTGTGGGACTTTCTGAGCTGAAAATTAGCGATGCAGAAAGAGCGAGCCATATTATAATTTATAGAGCGCCATATAATGAGATGCTGGTCAATTTGATTCAAGTGGCCAAAGAATTTAATAAGCCTGTTTTATATGATATTGATGATTTAGTGATTGATACGAAATACACTGACCAGCTTTCGTATGTTAAAGGATTATCTAAAATAGAGAAGCAAAATTATGATGCTGGCGTGACTAACTATGGAAAAATGCTGGTTCTATGTGATATTGCAATAGCTTCCACAGAAGATTTGAAAAAAGAGCTAAAAAAGTATAATACTAAAGTGTTGTTAAACCGTAACTTAGGCAGTGAGGAATTAATAAAGCTAAGCAATAATGCAGAAAAACTTAGTGATGCATCATGTGTTCATATTGGGTATTTTTCTGGATCAATTACTCATAACGAAAATTTTGAATTAATTATGCCGGCAATATTGAAAATTTTAGCTTCCTTTAATAACGTGAAATTACATTTAGCGGGTCATATCGATATTCCGAATGAGTTAAAAGAATATAGTGAACAAATTGTGATCCATCCATTTGTTGACTGGAGATTGCTGCCGCAACTTGTTAAAAATGTAGATATAAATCTTGCGCCGCTTGTCGACACTATATTTAACAGGGCAAAATCTGAAATTAAGTGGTTAGAAGCTGGGTTATTAAAAATTCCAACAATTGCCAGTAACATTGGATCATTCAAGGACATGATAATTGAAGGTGAAACTGGCATTTTAGTTGATTCATCTGAAGATTGGTTTGAAAAACTAGAGCTGCTTGTAACGAATGGAGAGTTGCGCAAAAAAATTGGACGTAACACGTATAATTATGTTGTTAACAATTGTACGACAATTCAACATAACGATGAATTGACAGATTTTTTATTTGAAGAGGCAAAAAATAAAATAAACGATTAAATAAAATATTCTTTAGTATAGGTATGTTTTAAATGAAGGAGACAAGATGAAAACAATACTTTTCGTGTCACCAACGGGTACGCTCGATAATGGAGCAGAAATATCTATCGTCAACTTAATGAAGTTTTTAGCTGCAGAAGGATATCATGTAGTTAATGCAGCACCGATATATGGAGTTGCAACAGAAAATGATTATTCTAGATATTGTGAGTCCAATGGCATTGAATGCTATTTGATCAATAGCCAACGTTGGTGGTGGGAAGATGCTCCCGCACATATATTTGGTTCAGAAGAAGAAAGAGTTGTTTCATATAGAGACACAATTAAGACATTAACCGAGATTATAAAAGAAAAACAAGTGGATGTGGTGATTACAAATACGGTAAATATGTTTCAAGGTGCTCTTGCTTCTTGTCTAGAATCTATTCCTCATATCTGGTTAATTCATGAATATCCAGAAAAAGAGTTTGCTTACTATAAGAATAAACTAGATTTTATTGATCAATTTTCCACGGATATATTTTCGGTCACAGGTGATTTAAACAATCATCTGAATAAATTATTTAATAGTAGAGAAATACTTCCTTTTGCGCCGTATACAGAACTAAAAAGTTCAAATATTCAAATAGGAAAGAAAAAAAGAATCGTTTCAGTTGGAAGAATAACCAAAAGAAAAAATCAATTGGAGCTAATTCGAGCATTCCATGAAATAAATAGAAAAGATATCGAACTAGTTTTTGTTGGCGGTTGGGATGAAGAGTATAAAAGAGAATGCGAACGATATATAAAGGAGCATACTATTGCATCAGTTTCTTTTACCGGGAATGTAGAGAATCCATGGGATATAGTTACAGATAAGGATATTTGTGTGTTTACATCAAGTTTAGAGACATATGGATTAGTTTATGTAGAAGCTTTACTCAATGGTATTCCAGTGATCATTTCGGACAATCCAGGCCATTTATCTGCATATGAGATGTTTCAACATGGGAAAATATATCCCTTAGGTAATATTGATTCGCTTGTAGAGGCTATTAATTATTTTATAGACAATTTTGAAGAAGTAAAAAGTAAATCAGAAATGTTCATTAAAACAGCGAAAGAAAAATATCAAATCAAGTCAGTTTATCATGTTTTAATAGAAAAAATAAATCAAGCAAAGACAAATGAACATGCTATAAGACACATAAAAAACTTATTAGTAATCAACGAAAAGAAAAGTAAATTAGCAAATCTAGAAATAAAAATAAGAACCTTTGTGCAGAGAGTGATGTATAAGATTAAAAATAAATAAATACTTAAGGGGTTAAAATAATGGTTCGAAACAAATTACGAGAACCGCAAGGGATTTTTCTCGTACTAGCAACTCTATTTATAGGGATTTCGGTATTTTTAATGCCTATTAATAGAGTGCCCGATGAGATGAACCATGCGAGAATGGCATGGAATTCAATATTTGTAAGAACTGACACGAGTTTTGATTGGATGAATAGTGTTAGTGCAGATACTGAAATTAACAAAAGTGAATATAAACAGTTGTTTACGGAAAAAATTGATTTATCCGAGGAAAAATTTCAACCAAGCTTTGAGTTGAAAAGAATTATGCATATTCCGCAAGTTTTAGGAATGATACTAGGAAGCATTGTTTATCCATCAATAGGCGTAATGGTAACATTGGGACGCTTATTTAACGCTGTATTTTATATAGCCAGTATGTATTTAATTATTACAAAGACTAGATACGGTAAATGGTCGATGGTGCTTTTATCTTTACTCCCTATAATGGTTCAACAAGCAGGATCATTATCTTATGATGCTGCAAACTTCGTAGTGATTCTTGGCTTTTTTGCCTTTTTAAGCTTAATGATTGAAAATCCTCAAATCAATCTAAAAAAGTTGTTTCAAATTTTGCTTTTTGCTCTAGCACTATATATTACGAAAAGTAATAACTTTTTATTTCTATTGCTTCTGTTCCCAATCAATTTCATATTAGCAGGAAAACTTTCTCCTTTGGAGAAAGTTAATCAGCATATAAGAAAGTTGATCTTCAAATACAAATATATACTGATCGTCCTTTTGCTTGTTCTTGGGGGATTAGTAGGTATTAAAATGTTTGGTGGTATACAGGGAATTAAAGAATTACTGCTCGTTTTGGTGAGAACTCTATTTAATAATAATCTAAATGGACATTTAAACAGCATTTTAACCGTGGGTATGTTTGGTTATATTGGGTTGTTTTCGGTAGAAATCCCTTTGTGGATTATTTTTATAGATGTAGCTTTATTGGCTTTTATTTCTGCTCTGAATAGTGATTTTGAAATCAAGAAAATATTCGGATTTTCATCGTTAGCAATCATTGTAATTCAAATTTTGGCTATAATCGCTGGAATGTACTATGCTTGGACACCGCTAGTATTAGGAGAGAATGCAATAATTTCGGTAGGTGCACAAGGGAGATACTTTACTCCGTTTCTTATTTTTCTTGTTCCTTTTTTCATCTCATTAAAAGATAGCATAAAAGTCGAGATGAGTGAAAAGCTATTAAGGTTTGCTATAATATTAACTTTAGTATTCAATTTTATTGTTTCTACAGGCTTGGTTTTGGATACTTATTGGTTTTTATGATGGGAGAACTTATGAACAGGGTTGCTTATCTTTAGATTAGTTTTTTTTCTTTTCTAATTCATTTTCAGTATAGAAATTTGCTGATTCTGTTTTTCAATAATAGATGAAATGAGTTGTGTAAAATCAAATTTGGGTCAGAATGAACCACATTCTGGCTCAGATTTTTTGTTATCTTACTTTGATTAATTGATTGATCAAAAAGATTCTAATTCTCATGTTCTCGAATGATTTAAATCCGTAGGATACTCGTTTCATTGTCTTTATGTGGGTATTCTTCGCTTCTATTTTTCCATTGGAATAAGGATAGATCATTGCGTTGGTGATGCCTTCTTCATAGGTCAGAAGGTTTTGAAGCTTCTCCCGAAAGCTGTCATCTAACGTTTCGGGAAGTTCTGTCAATAAGGAGAAAAATAAGTCAGGGTCTTTGTCTCGAAAGGCTTCAACTAATTCATGAAAAAAGGGATACGCCTCCTTCCGGGGCGTAGAAAAGCCAAGCAATCGATCAATCATCATCGTTTCTGTCCCATAAAAATTATAGAGGCTGATTTTTTGAGGAGAATGATTAGGCGGTTGAGAAATAGAAAGCCTTATTCTCATTACATGATATAAATATCTTTTGGTGTAATGTTGTAACAGGAAACTTGAAATGCTTTTAATTTTCACTTTATAGATAATGGGATTATAAGAAGTCTGTTAAAATAAAATTTCGCTTTTTTACTAAAAAAATATTCATATAATTATATTTTGATTAAAATAAAAAAAGGTGATAAATCAAGCAGCATTCTTTTTTAATTTACCTCTACTCACAATATAGTTGATTTAATAAATATTAAAGTAATAATCGCTCTTTAAAGAATCGATGTTAAAAAGGTATTTTAAGAAAACTTTTTTATGTACAAAACTAGTATAAACGAGAGGATATTATGATTGACTTGCAATTCTGTCATGCAGGTCACCTTAAAAAGTGTAATTTGGCTGATACATAAAAAGTGGTTGTGGACAATCAAGAAAAATCTTCCCTCTTCCAGTTGCTACTATATATTTTTTATTTTAAGAGCGGATGTGAAATATTGTTGTTATTTGAAAAAAGAGTTTATAGATTAGACCAGCAAAATATTTTTGGATTTTGAATCGTGTTTAGAAAAAATATTAGATTTCTATCAGAATATATTATTTCAAAAACTACTTAATCATATAGCTAACAAGAAAGTGATCTTTCTAACATGTTGCTTTGAGCAAGCGAAAAAAAAGACAAAAACATCACTTGGATGCTTTTGTCGGGGCGATTTATGAAGTATTCCATGCAGCAGCGATCGATATATTTTTCACTAATTATTACTATTTGTATTTATGGTAAGATCCGAACCTTTCATTATATACTTATTATAAAAACTTGAGTTTTTACTTAATTCAGAGGTAAATGTCTCGTATCCCAAGAATTCCATTAAAGTATTAGTATCAGAATATAAATTAGTACCTAGTCCTATTCGGTCGCCTTCTATTTGTACGCCTAGTGCGGCCAATGTTGTAGGGAAAAGATCGAGTGTGCTAAATTGACGCTCAGTGTTATTTAATGTAGTAATAGGAGAGTTGATGAATAAATTAAAAACCGTTCTCTGGTAAGTTTCTTCTATTGAAGCGAAGTAACCTTGGTCCATATTTAAATGGTCTCCAGCAATAACAATAGTTGTATTTTCATAAAATGGCTGTGCTTTTATCCAAGCAATAAAGTCGCCAATCATCTGATCCGAATAATAAATAACATTGCTAAGCTGTTCATCAAAAATCTCAGGTGTATTTTCATTTTTGTATCCATCTGGAAAATGAGTATCTGCCGTTAGCATAGTCAAATTAAATGGCTGGTCTAGTGATGCTTGTTCCAAAAGTGTGTTTTTCGCAAATTCAAAGAGTTTCTCATCCTCATATCCCCACCATACTTTTCTATCTTTTGGTATCCAACCATGGTCATTAGCATAATTATAATCCCGTATCTCGTAGTCTCCATGTTGCTCATAAAATTTCTTCCTACCGCCAAAATCGGCGTCTGACCCCAATAATAAAATTTGGTTATATCCGTTGTCATGTAATATGTCACCTATAGAGGTAATTCCTGGCATGAAATGTTCAGTATTTCCATAGTCGTTTTCACTATATCCGCCGGTCACACGTAAAGGCACGCCTGTGCTTTGTCCAACCATTCCTCCTACCGTAAATCCAACACCAGGAACTTGAATTGCCCCCCCTAACAGCTTTTGGTTGGAGAAATTTAGTCCATCTGAATATGAGAGTTCTGTGATATTTGGCATTAAATTTTCTTGTTGGGCGCCTCCAACAGCTGACGAAAGATAAGTTGTCTCTAAGGACTCAACAAAAATATAAATCAAGTTTCTCTTGTCCTCAGGAAAAGTTATAGAAATCGAATTTGGATCAACATAAAAATCTTCATATATAGTTGATTTTTCAAAAAAGTAAGCTTTCAATTCATTAAAACCAAGTTTATTAAGGCCTAATACTATATTTGCTAACAATAAAATTACTGTAAAAAAAATAGAAAGAAAGCATGATTTTTTTGGAAATTTGACTATTCTAGTGGTTTTCGAAGAACGAATCATAATCATGAAATAGAGTAGAATGATGATAATTTGTGTAATGACTATAGAGTTTAGTAAAGGACCTAAAAGATATGCGTAAATCTGTCCTTGATCAGTTCCAGTTAGCGGTTGAGAAAGTGTATAAAAAATTTCATCTATTCCAACGTTTCCGAAGTAGCTTTTAGTCCAATAGGCGCTATTAGAGGCCAAAAAACCTAAAAATGTCAACAATATCAGTAGTAGTGAAAGTGCAACATATTTTTTATCAATCTTTATAGGTTTCTCAAGCCAATAGTTTGAACCAAATCTAAAAATTGCATAGAAAATTATCGCAAGGACTAATGAGAGTATGGTCCTTACAACCGTACCATTTTCTGAAACCCTTTCTAAAAAAAGTACGACTCGAGTAAAATTGGATGAAATAAAAGTACTAAGGGTGAAATGAAAGCTAGAAATAAAAAAAGCGAAAAAAAGCCGCTTCAAAAAGGTAGAGCGACAGTAAAAAAACAAAATAAAAAAAAGACCCAGGCTTATAAGCATTTAAAAAATCCTCCCAGAAAAAACTGTTTTAGAAATAAGTGTCGTTAGCAAAAAGTTTAATATAAATCTTCGATTAAGTAAATTATTTCATTAAATACAATCTTAAAAAGATGAAGTATGATAAAGTAAGAAAAGGTTATATATTTTATTTGATTATTGAGATTTATTTAGAAGTCGAGTATAATTTTAAAGATTGAGTTTGTAGCGGCAGCTCTAGAATAGGAAAGGGGAAGAGAATGCATACCTTTGTAATTTGTGCATATAAGGAATCGCCATTTTTAATAAAATGTATTGAATCTTGTAAGAATCAGACGAGTGTTTTAAATAATAATTCCAAGATAATAATGTACACAAGCACGCCAAACGAATATATAAAGAAAATTTCTGGACAATATGGGATCCCTTTATTTATAAAAGAGGGAGGCAGTATTGGAAAGGATTGGAACAATGCTTTGTCTGTGGTAGAAACAAGATATGCGACAATTATTCATCAAGACGATCTCTACTTGTCAAACTATGGAGAAAAAATATTGAATTCTTTCGAAGAAAACAATAATCTTAATATAGTATTTTGTGATTATGAAGAAATTGATGAGCAAGACAACATAAGAGAACGGAATGTTAATTTGAAAATAAAGACCTTCGGATTGCATTTACTGAGTTTGTTGCCATACAAGAAATATCAGCGCAGAATATATGCTTTTGGTAATTTTATATGTTGCCCAGCTGTATCATATGATTTAGATCGGTTAAAAGATTTTTCCTTTAATGAATCTTTAAGAATGGCGGTTGATTGGGATGCTTGGGAACGCATAATGAAGCGCCATGGAGAAATATTATACATTCCTGAACGTTTGATGTATCATCGTATCCACTCAGAATCAGAAACAACGGTTAATACAGTTTCAAAGACAAGAGAAGCTGAGGAATACGAATTGTACCAACGTTACTGGGGAAAGACTATTGCGAAGTTATTGATGAAATATTATGTTAATAACCAAAAGAGCAATCAACTATGAAAATAAGGATGAGGTAAAATTGAATCCCAAAATATTGTTAATCATTCCAGCCTATAATGAGGCGGACGGTATTGAAGATGTTATCCGCAAAGTAAATGATTATAAAAAAAATTATAAATATATCCTTGATTACATTGTAATAAACGACGGCTCAACTGACAATGAAGAAGAAATCCTTCGAAAAAATGATATCAACCATGTTGAACTTGTTAATAATCTTGGTATTGGTGGAGCAGTTCAGACCGGGTACATTTATGCTTTAGAAAATGATTACGACATCGCTGTTCAGTTTGATGGGGATGGACAGCATGATATTCAAAGTCTACCTAATTTGATAGAGCCTCTCATAAATGACGTAGCTGATTTTACTGTTGGTTCAAGATTTGTTTCTGATAGTAAATCTAGTTTTAAATCCACTGGTGCCAGACAGGCAGGAATAAAAATTTTATCCAATTTAATTTATATGCTGACTGGTCTAAGAATAAAGGATGTTACAAGCGGTTATCGAGCGGGCAACAGAAAAGTTATAGAACAATTTGTTAGTAGATACCCAAGTCAATATCCAGAACCTGAGAGTTATATGCATTTAATTGCGAAAAACATTAGAGTAAAAGAAGTCGGCGTTAGAATGTTTGAGAGGACTAGTGGGAAATCAAGCATTCATTTGTTGGACTCAGGTGCCTATATGTTTAATGTTTCGATCTCTATATTGATTGCTTCTTTGATTGAGAGGGAGGATAAGTAATATGCCAATACAGCTCCAAATAATTGCTATTTTTTTAGCAATTGGTTTTTTATTGTTAACGATATTTTTAATTCGGAAAGATCATGCAGAAGTCAGACAAATGAATAAGTGGTTATTTTTAAGCGTAATTATGATTTTTGGCGCTTTGTTTCCCAGTTTAGGAACAAAAATTGCTCACTCATTTGGAATCACCACACTTACTTCATTAGCATTGTTCACATTAACTGCTTTTTTGTTATTTATTGCTTTAACAAGCAGTATTGCCTTGATAAATACCCAACGTCAAATTAAAACATTGACACAGCAATTGTCACTTTTAAAGCATGAAATGAATAAATTAAAAAAGGAGAAACAATGAGAGGCGTATATCTATCGCAAGATCTATCGCATGCTGGTGGTATAGAGAAAAAAATCTATAGACAAATCGAAGAATTTGAAAAGAACAATTTTACTATATATAAGGCGATTAATCCCAAGAGAAATATATTTCACCTGATTCGCAATGTTATCCCATTTTTTTCTAAACAATATTTTATGTCTGATAATATTAATTGGATTGAATATGACTTTGTTTATATAAGAAAAGGCGCCGTCTTAGACAAAAGTGTTATTGGCTTATTAACTAAAATAAAATTACAGAATCCGCAGATTCTTATTATTATGGAAATTCCGACATATCCTTACATAAATGAATTCAAGGGTTTGCTTAAATGGATTATAAAAAGCAAAGAAAAATTATGGGTTCCTAAGTTGAAATTGTATGTTGATTTGTTCGTTACTTATTCCGACGATAAAAAAATCTATGATATTCCATGCTTAAATATTTCAAATGCATACGATTTTCCGGAGCATCCGCCTTTAATTAAATGTTCGAGTGATTCAATACAACTCTTAGGCGTAGCTGCGCTATGCTTTTATCATGGTTATGATAGAGTCATCGAAGGGTTGAATAATTATTATCAATCAAGTAAATCACAACGCCAGATTCAGTTTCAACTAGTTGGTGATGGTCCTGTGCTTAAAGAATATGAACAATTGGTTAAAAAATATCAATTAGAAGACAAGGTTACGTTTCATGGTAGAATAGCATTTTCCGATTTAGATCGATTTTATCAGACAGCAGATATTGGAATTGACTCTTTGGCTCGTCATAGATCGGGTGTTTTTTATAATAGTAGTTTAAAAGGAAAGGAATATTTAGCAAAAGGTTTACCTATTATATCAGGGGTTAAAACAGAGCTGGATTCAGAAAATCTATCTTTTTATTACAAAATTCCCAATGACGATACACCCCTAGATATTGAAAAAGTCATTGAATGGTATGATTCTTTGAGAAAAAACATGTCGAAGAAAGAATTGACAAACTTCATATACAAATATGGTAAATCAAACTATACGTTTGAAAAAACATTTCAGCCTGTGGTGGATTATTTAAAAGAACGAGAGACTAAAAGAAAATAAATTTTACTTTGTTGGTTTGCTATCCAATGGTTCAATCAGCGAGATATTGAGTAAAGAAAATAAAATTTATTTAGTTGAAAGGATTCTAATGGAAAATAATCAAACAAAAAACTTATTTAAGAACTCATTTATCACTGGAGTTATTTTTGTAATTCAGATGATTATGAGTTTTGTTACAAGAACTCTTTTTATTAAATTCTTAGGTGTTGAAATACTGGGATTCAATGGTGTAATAAGTAATATTTTGATGGTTCTATCTGTTGCTGAGCTAGGGATAGGACCTGCCTTGATTTTTTCGCTTTATAAACCTTTAGCGGAAAATGAAGTCGAACTAGTGAAAATTCTGATGAAATTTTATAAAAAAATATATACTTTGATTGGCTTAATAATTGCAGGACTAGGGCTCGTTCTGATCCCTTTTTTACCCTTTATCATAGATAGTTCTGCTCAGATTGATCATCTGTATTTGTATTATTTATTGTTTTTATCAAATACAGTAGTGTCATATTTCTTCACTTATAAAAGAAGTATAATTATAGCAGATCAAAAGAACTATATAGTAGCTTCAAATGACTTTTTATATTGGATGATGTTTCAAATCTCAAGTTGTTTTGCTATAATGCTATATAGTAGCTTTACTGCGTATCTAATCTTTCAACTTTTAAGTACGATAGCTGCTAATCTAAGTATCTCTTTTATAGCGGATAAAAAGTTCCCTTATCTTAAGGATAAACCCAGTGATACACAGTTGCCGCAAAATTTAAAATCTGAAATAAAGAAAAACACAATTGGTCAATTTACCAATAAAATAGGAACTATGGTTGTTAACGGAACTGACAACATCCTTATTTCAATTTTTATAGGTTTATCTCAAGTAGGAATGTATGTGAATTACACGTTAATAGTTACTTCCGTTACAAATTTAATCAATCAGATTATTAATTCAATGACCGCTACAATTGGAAACGTCGGAATAACTGGTTCCCGTTCAGATTCAGTGCGTATGTTTGAAAATCATCTTTTTTTGGTTCATTCTATCGGCTACTTTTGTAGTTTCTATTTGATTGTGTTGTTTAACCCATTTATTATTCTTTGGCTTGGCAGTAAATTTACGTTTAGTTTTTTTACAGTAATATTAATTGTTTTAAATTTTTCAATAACAATTTCAAGGAAAAGTGCGCTTAGCTTTATTGATGCTTATGGATTGGCATGGTACCAAAAGTATAAACCGGTTTTCGAATCTGTAGTGAATTTGGGACTTTCTATACTTTTCATCACAGTGTTCCATTTAGGCGTTGATGGGGTTTTGTTAGGAACCATCATTTCCAGCATAACGATTTCATGTTGGTTTGAACCATATGTTTTATACAAACATGGTTTTTCTGAACCGTTTAAAAAGTTTGCAATATTAGCTGTTAAAAATTATGGCGCAACAGTAATAGGCTTAATACTGGCAATTGTAACAGCTCTATTGACATCAGAGCTTAGAGGATTTCAAGGTTTTATTCTCCAAATTTTAATCACAAGTATAATATTAATATCTTCATTTATTGCTATTAATATTAAACGAAGAGAATTTCGTTGGTTCCTACACCTTGTTTTAAGAAAAAAACATAATTAATTTCTAAAACAGTTTCACAAGTGATATCATTTAATTAAGAAGAATTTAAGGAGGAGTTGTTTTGTCTAAACAACAGCATCCAGAAAAATCGTTTAAAGACGAAGTTTTAAAGTCTTTAGAGTCAAACCAAAACAAAGAACGGGATATAGGAAGCGAATTGAATTCTCAGCAAGAAGAGCGTCGATCAATTATTTCTCGGTCGGATAAAGAAAGCACAGAGAAAGAAAAAGGCTCTAGAAGCCAAAGTAAAGCTTTTGGTCACAATAATAAAATAGAACCAAGTAATGACGATTTAACGGGGAAAAACCAACGCAGATTGCAGCGCAGCAAGGAAGACAAAATAGTTAATAAGATCGTGTTGATTGTTGTTCTTGTTTTCTTAGTAATCGGCGGAATATTAGGTTTCTCAGCTTATCGATATGTTACTTCAAGTTTGCAGCCATTAGATCCAGATGATACTGAGAAGGTGACGATTGTTATTCCAAGCGGTTCATCGAATAAAGCAATTGGTGAGATCCTAGAGGATGAGAACATTATCAAAAGTGGAATGATTTTTAATTATTACACAAAATTTAATAATCTGACGGGCTTTCAAGCAGGAACATATCATTTTTCACCAAATATGACACTGGAAGCGATAAGTGAGCAGTTGCAAAATGGCGAAGGTTCGGTCACCTCTGATGCAAAAGTGACGATTCCAGAAGGGTTTGATGTGGATCAAATCGGTGATGCTCTAGCGGAAGCAACAAATATCTCGAAAGACGATTTCTTAGCTTTGATGGAAAGCGATGAGTTCTTTGAAAAAATGAAAGAAACCTATCCTGAGCTTTTAGCAAGTGCCGGCGATGCGCAAGGCGTGCGTTACCGACTAGAAGGATACTTGTTCCCAGCGACGTATGACTACTATACAGGGAATACCCTAGAAGAAGTCGTTACCCAAATGGTGGATAAATCAAATTCAGTCTTGTCCAAATATTTCGATCAAATTGCTCAAAAAGAAATGACGGTCCAAGAAGTCCTTACATTGGCTTCACTTGTTGAAAAAGAGGGTAGTAAGCTAGAAGATCGTAAAAATATCGCACAGGTATTCTTCAATCGTTTAGCGATTGATATGCCGCTGCAATCGGATATTTCGATTCTATACGCGTTAGGTGAGCACAAAGAGCTAGTCACTTATGAGGACACTCAAGTTGACTCTCCTTATAATCTCTATGTGCATACTGGCTACGGACCTGGACCATTCAACAATCCAAGCGAAGCAGCGATCCAAGCGGTCTTAGATCCAACACCGAACAACTACTATTATTTCGTTGCTGACATTCAAACCCAAGAAGTTTACTTTGCGGAAACCTATGAACAGCATATGCAATTAGTGGAACAATATGTAAACAATACCTCAAATTAAATTTTCATAGGTTTATAGTTTACATTTAAAAAAAAGCATGGTAATCTTTTGTGGACTCATCGCAAAAGATTACCTTTTGCGATTTATTAGAAGTTACTAAAAGGAGAAAAGAACTATGGTAGAAAAAGTTTACCCAATGACACTTGAAGGAAAAGAAAAGCTAGAACAAGAATTAGAAGAATTGAAAACGGTAAAACGCGGCGAGATCATTGAACGTATCAAGGTAGCCCGCAGTTTTGGCGATTTATCCGAAAACTCCGAGTATGAGTCTGCTAAAGATGAACAAGCGTTTGTCGAAGGCCGAATCACTACTTTAGAAAATATGATTCGTTTTGCAGAGATCATTGATAATGAGGGTGTAGACTCTGATGAAGTTTCCATCGGAAAAACTGTGATTTTTGTTGAGTTGCCTGATGGTGACGAAGAAGAGTACATGATCGTTGGTAGTGCTGAAGCAGATCCGTTTTCTGGTAAAATTTCCAATGATTCACCAATCGCTCGTGCTTTGATTGGGAAAAAAGTCAATGATGAAGTGACGATCTCAACGCCAGGCGGAGATATGCAAGTAAGAATCACAGAAGTAAAGAAAAGCTAGTCGCTTGATCACTAGGTAGATTTAGGTGACCCTGTTGTTCATTCTCCTTTAGGGAAATTGATCAAACAGGGTCTTTTTTCGGACCAGCGACGGATGGACAAACCATTTTTTTCAGGTATGATAAAGTAGAATTACTAGGAGGAGGAGCTTGAATGAAAAGTCCTTGGCGTTTTTTCTTTATTGTTGAAGCGCTCTTACTGCTTTTTGCGGTATGGCAAATTTTATCTAATCCGCCATTATTATTTTTATTAATACTTGGTGTGACGTGCTTGGTCCTTGTGAACCGAAGTGAGCGCAAGAGCAATTTTAAAAATTTCTTGATGGTCTCAAGTTCCATTGCTATTTTGATCAGTTTGTTAAATAGTCCAGCACTGTGGCTGATGCTGATTTTTGCGATTTTATTTATTGGTTTAAAAGGAGTCGAGATTACCGGAATCGACTTAACTAAAAATTCATTCTGGCGCAAAAAACAAATGATTATCGTTGAAACTGAAGAACCCAAAGTGGATCATCCGCTGAAACAAAAGCAGCAATGGTTAGGCAATGAACGGATCGGCAGTCAAGTCTATGAATGGGACGATATCAATTTAGATATCTTGACGGGAGACACTTTCATCGATCTAGGCAACACTTTATTGCCTAAGAAAGAAAACGTCGTGATCGTACGAAAAGGCTTTGGTAGAACTCGTATTTTAGTGCCTGCTGGCATAGCGATCAAATTAGAGCACAGTACTTTTATTGGCTCCGTTATCTTTGAAGGCGAAGAAACGAGCTTGAAAAATGAAAAAGTGACGATTTACAGCCCGGATTATGGCGAAAATAGTCGGCGTTTGAAAATCTTAACGAATACCCTTGTTGGTGATGTTGAGGTGATTCGGGTATGATTGGGAAATTTTCAAGAGGCATGATCGCTTTTTACGCAGGATTAGCAAGTTTTTTCACCATGATATTGATGCTGTTTTCCTATTTGTATGCCAGTGGGAAAAATAATTGGCTGATAGAAGTCTTTCAAATCAAACTCTTTTTTATCCCAATCGTCTTTCACTTACTTGTAATATCTGCATTGATTGCTTTAGCTGTCTTTTTACTGATTTCTTTTTTTCGCAACCGTCAATACGGTCCGGTGGAAGAAAAGCTAAGACTGTTAGCCAGCGGCTATATCGATAGCCCTTTATTGGAAACAAAGATCCCACATGCGTCTGAAAACCATTTGATTGCGAATGTGGATCGTGATATTGCCAGTATCCAATCGAAGATGAAACAGATGTCGATGGAATTACAGCAATTGAATGCGAAACCGCAGTTTGTTGATGGTCAGACGAAAGAAGAGATTTTAGAAGCAGAAAGGCAACGTCTGGCTCGTGAACTGCACGACTCTGTTTCTCAACAGCTGTTTGCCGCCATGATGATGATGTCTGCACTGAATGAGCAAGCGATTCGAACAGATGCTCCAGAAAGCCAAAAGAAACAGTTAGCTATGGTCACAGACATTATCAATGCTTCGCAATCTGAAATGCGGGCGCTCTTGCTTCATCTACGACCTGTAACTTTGGAAGGGAAGAGTCTAAAGCAAGGAATCGAGCAATTGTTAAAGGAATTAGAGACCAAAATCAAAATTCTATTGACTTGGGATATTGAAGACTTTACGATGCCTAGTTCGATTGAAGATCAACTCTTTCGCGTGATCCAAGAACTCTTGTCTAATACACTGCGCCACGCGAAAGCTGATGAGTTAGAAGTATACTTGCATCGCATCGATAATAACGTGTTATTGCGGGTGATCGATGACGGAGTTGGCTTTGATCCCCAAGATCAAAAGGCCGGCAGCTATGGCTTGATGAATATCCGAGAACGGGTAAGTGCTGTTGGCGGAACGTTGAAAATTATTAGTTTTAAAAATCAAGGAACCAGTATTGAAATCAAAGTTCCACTGTTGAAGGAGGCATAACGTATGATTAAAGTGTTGTTAGTTGATGACCATGAAATGGTTCGTCTGGGGGTCTCTTCTTATCTATCAATTCAAGACGATATAGAAGTAATTGGGGAAGCGGAAAATGGTCGAGTCGGGTATGAAAAGGCATTGGAATTACGTCCAGATGTGATTTTGATGGATTTGGTGATGGATGAAATGGATGGGATCGAATCTACGAAATTGATTTTAAATGATTGGCCAGAAGCAAAAATCATCATTGTCACTAGTTTTATTGATGACGAGAAAGTCTATCCTGCAATTGAAGCGGGTGCGGCCGGTTACCTGTTAAAGACGTCTACTGCTCATGAGATTGCGGAAGCCATTCGTGCAACCCAGCGAGGAGAGCGGGTCTTAGAACCCGAAGTCACCACGAAAATGATGGATCGTTTGACGAATCGGACACCAATCCTACATGAAGATTTGACCAATCGGGAACAAGAAGTGTTACTGTTGATCGCTGAAGGAAAGAGCAACCAAGAGATTGCGGATTCACTCTTCATTACGCTGAAAACAGTGAAGACACATGTGTCAAATATCTTATCAAAATTAGAAGTAGAAGATCGTACGCAAGCTACGATATATGCTTTTAAACATGGCTTGATAAAATAAAATCTTAATAATCATACCTCCTCATGGCAAGCAGGGGAGGTTTTTGTTATACTAAATAATGATCTGGCAAACAAAGGAGCGGTTGTGGTGAAGCAAAATTATGCAATTATTGGATTAGGTCGTTTCGGTGGAAGTATTTGTCGTACGTTGATTGAATCAGGTCAAGAAGTGTTGGCAATCGATAGCAACGAAGATCGTGTCAATGAATATATGAATATCGCCACCCATGCGGTGGTCGGCAACGCACAAGATGAGATGACGTTGCGTTCATTGGGTATCCGTAACTTTGACCATGTCATTGTTGCGATAGGTGAGGATATTCAAGCTAGTATTTTGGTGACCTTGATGGTAAAAGAAATGGGTGTTCCTAATATCTTAGCGAAAGCCCAAAACGAATACCATGCCCGTGTACTGGAAAAACTCGGCGCAGACCGTGTTGTCCATCCTGAACGTGACATGGGGATTCGCATCGCTCATAATCTAGTTTCCAAAAATATCTTAGATTATATTGAACTATCTGATGAATTTTCTTTAGCAGAGATTCGCGTGTCCAATCCACGCTTTTTCAATAAATCCCTGATTGAGCTGAATTTTCGACAAAAGTATGGTCTGACAGTCGTTGCGATTCGTCGGGGACCAGGACAAGTGATCGTTTCGCCTGATGCAGAGGCGATCGTGCGTGAAAATGACAATTTACTCGTGATCGGCAATACAGATGATGTAGATATACTCGATGAACATATGAATGATTAGGAGTGAAGAAAATGAACTTAACAATAAGTCCTGAAGCAATGCAATGGTTCAAAAAAGAGTTGGTGGTAGACCAAGGAAGCGGGATTCGTTTTTTTGGAAAAATTTATGGAAAGACACAAGTGCATGACGGATTTTCCGTGGGGATTTCAGTGGACAAACCAGAACGTCCGATCGTTGAACAAACCATTGACGGATTGCTTTTTTTTATTGATGAAGCGGATGAGTGGTTTTTCAAAGGCTATAATCTGACAGTTGATTATGATCAAACGTTGGATGAACCGAAGTACGATTTTAGTGAAGATAAAAAATAATGTGGATTCGGTCATAGCTGACCGGCTTCCCACGATTGGCTCTAGGAGATGAAACCGATGTTATCAATTGTTGTACCTTGTTTTAATGAAGAGGCGAGCTTGCCGATATTCTTTGAGGAAACAGAAAAGGTGAAGAAGTATTTAAACATGCCTTTTGAATATATTTTTGTTAATGACGGCTCTTCAGATCAAACACTACCTGTTTTAAGAGAGTTATATCGTGCCCATCCTGAAAGTGTTCGCTATTTATCTTTTTCGAGAAACTTTGGTAAAGAAGCGGCACTTTATGCAGGCTTACAAGCGGCGAAAGGCGATTTTGTCACTGTGATGGATGCAGATCTACAAGATCCGCCGACATTACTGCCAGAAATGTTTGCGATGCTGGAAGCAAAACCAGAGCTTGATTGTGTTGGGACCAGACGAGCAGATCGCAAAGGAGAACCGAAAATCCGTAGTTTTTTCTCAGATGCCTTCTATAATATTATCAACAAGATTGCCGATACCGAAATGGTAAATGGTGCCCGAGATTTTCGCTTGATGCGTCGTAATATGGTGGATGCCGTTTTACAACTGTCAGAGTACAATCGCTTTTCAAAAGGGATCTTCAGCTGGGTCGGCTTTGATACAGAATACATCGCTTATGAGAACCGGGAACGAGTCGCCGGTGAGACTTCGTGGTCATTTTGGAAACTATTCCAATATTCGATCGACGGGATTGTTAACTTTTCGGATACGCCGCTGAACATTGCTTCGTTTATTGGGGCGCTTTCCTGTTTTGGCTCTCTGATTGCTTTGGTATTTATAGTGATAAGAACCTTTATTTTTGGAGATCCGACATCAGGATGGCCTTCGATGGTCAGCATCTTCTTATTTGTTGGTGGACTACAATTGCTTTGTTTAGGAATCATCGGCAAGTATATCGGAAAAATTTTCTTAGAGACTAAAAATAGACCCTTGTATTTTTTGAAAGAAACCGAAAAAGATCAAGAAAAACAAAAATAAAAAAAGTGTACAAGTTGAAGGGTTTGCCTCCGACTGTACACTTTTTTTGCGGAAAGAATATGTTAGTAGCCTTTATCCAAGTTTATCTCATTTTTTACAAGTTCTTGTTTTGCCAAAAATTGTTGGAAGTTCGCTAAGAAAATGGACATAAATGCCTTTTGAAAATGGGGCGTATGCCCTGAGATATGGGGGGTTATCAAAAGGTTTTCGATGTGCCATAACGGATCATTTTCGGGCAATGGCTCTTCTTCAAAAACATCCAGAGCGGCAAATGATAGTTGCTTTTTTTCTAGGGCTTTTGCTAATGCAGTGGTATCCACACTTGGCCCGCGGCCGACATTATAAAAGGAAGCACTAGGTTTCATTTGGGCAAAAAAAGCTGCATCATACAAGTGATTGGTTTCTTCCGTCAGAGGAAGGTTGTTGATGACGCAATCGGCGGTTTTTGCGCAAGCGTGTAAGTCAGATAACGCAAACGTTTTTTCAAAACCTGTCACGTCATGCCCGCTAGTATTGATACCAATGGGACTTACACCAAAAAAGGTCAATGCTTGAGCTAACTTTTGGCCAATTTGTCCCGTACCAACGATCAAAATCTCTTGGTCCGACAATTTTGTATAGGGGATTGTATTTGGTGACCATTGCTGTTTTCTCTGTTGCTGAATTGCTTGGAAAATCCCGCGGTTTTCCATAAATAGTAGAGCCAACAAATGGTCTGTGATCGATTCGGCATGGATGCCGCTGCCATTAGATAAGCGAATATTGTATTTCGCAAACTCTTTTAATGGTAAGGTGTCTACGCCAGCTGAAATTGCTTGGACCCATTTCAAATTTGTTTTCTCAGTTAGCAGGTAGTCCTTCCATTCCGACTTCCAACCAATGGTGATTTCTACTTGTGACCAATCAATTGCTTGGTCCTTTGTGTACACAAGAAATTGATAGTCTTTTTCGATTTGTTTCACATATGTGTCACGAAACTCTCGAGTAGCTAAGATTATTTTTTTCATTGCCAAGCCTCCTTTTAACATAAGTGTAGCAAAGAATGAGAAAAAAACCATGTTCAAGGAATTGACCATGGCCTAGATTAGGTTTTAAACTGAATTTTTGGAGAATGTTTGACCCCTTGTGTGAATAAGAATAAAGAACCAAACAAAATAAAGGTGGTTGCATCGAAGGAAGGCAATAGTAGTTGTACGATTACACTAATAAGCGTAGGCAATGCAGCACTTACGATTAGAATCTTTAAATTTTCAAAGAAGGTATAGGAGAATCGTTTTAATCTTGTATAGATCGTTGCAATAAAGGTCCCCATCACTAAGGTGATCAGCAAGCTGACAAATGATGGATACAATGCAACAAAAAAGACAATGAGTTTGATTAGCCATGGAATCGCTTGGTTTGATAGCGCTTCTCGAATCGCCTGACCGTTAAGATTGCGCAGCGCAGGCTCACTGTAATCAAATTCTAATTGATTAGAATCTAACATTGACGTCGATAAGCCAGAAGAGGGGATACGGATGACCAGCTGATCTTTTAACAAGCCAACAGCGATGACAGAGCCAGTGACATCAGATGCAATATCTGCTGGCGTACGGTTGCCATCTGGATCGAAAGTAAAGATGATCGAATCGGTTTGATAAATGAAACCTTGCGTATCCGGCGCTGTAGCAAGCTGCCCATTTTCGATCGTAAAATCTGGAATCGATTCTCCAATTTTTTGTCCGTCTGCTTGCACATCGCGAAAGACACCTAATACATTGATGGTCATCGGTACCGCGATAAGCACGGAGGCGCTTAATAGAAAAACGATTACTTTGGAAAATTCTGCTTTTTTGACAAATTTTAAATCAGGTATTCGGAAAAAAGCAATTTTAAATAGTTGGATGATAGTCATTTGCTGATGAACTCCTTTGTGGTATAACTAGAGTAATTGTAACGAAGGGTTCTTTGAATTACAAGGAATTCACAAAAAAAGAACCAATAATCGAATGAATGAATAAATAAAGAAATGAAAGTAGGCAAAAGAATGCAAAAGTACAACGAATACAAGCAGTTCTTGCAGCAAAAAAAGTTGTGGGAGCCGATTACGTACTTATTTTTTGGTGGATTAACGACTGTAGTCAACATTGTCGTCTACCTCGTTTTTCGTGAAGGATTTGGTTTTTATTACCAGACAGCGAATGTGATTTCCTGGATTGCTTCTGTTTTGTTCGCCTACTTTACAAATAAGTTATGGGTCTTTGAAGCAAAAACCGAGACAAAGCAAGAGTCATGGGCGGCATTTGGGAAGTTCATTTTCTTTCGCGTCTTATCATTAGGCTTAGATATGCTTTGTATGTATCTATTTATTTCAATTTTGGCAACCGGCGATCTAGTTGCCAAGCTGGTCACCCAAGTTGTTGTTGTTTTGGCAAACTATGTGTTTAGTAAATTTTTGATTTTCAATACGAAAAAAAGTGAGAAAAAGTAAGCATATTTTTTGAACAAAGTCTGATAGTCTGATAATGTTACTTATGTAAACATTATCATTGAGGAGGAATTTTTTTATGACTTACACATTACCAGATTTACCTTACGCATACGATGCATTAGAACCATACATTGATGAAGAAACGATGCATTTGCATCATGATAAACACCATAACACTTATGTAACAAACTTAAACGCAGCGATTGAAAAACATCCTGAATTAGGTGAAAAAACAGTTGAAGAATTATTAGCTGACTTTTCTTCTGTACCAGAAGATATTCAAACAGCAGTTCGTAACAATGGTGGCGGCCATGCCAACCATACGTTCTTCTGGGAAATCTTAGGCCCAAATGCTGGTGGCGAACCTACTGGAGCCATCAAAGAAGCAATTGACGAAGCTTTCGGTAGCTTTGAAGACTTTAAAGAAGAATTCAAAACTGCAGCAACCGGACGTTTTGGTTCAGGTTGGGCATGGTTAGTCGTGAAAGATGGCAAATTAGCAATCACATCAACAGCGAATCAAGATTCACCATTGATGGATGGCCAAACGCCTGTTTTAGGTTTAGATGTTTGGGAACATGCGTATTACTTGAAATACAAAAATGTTCGTCCAGATTACATCAATGCTTTCTGGAGTGTTGTTAATTGGGACAAAGTAAACGAATATTTCGCAAAAGCTTAAACAATTTACTAGAAAGAAGCCTGCTAAAAGGCTTCTTTTTTTGTGAATAGAAAGAGTCGTTTTGATATTGCTAACGCTTACATAATCCGCTATAATAAAGGCGACGGAATCGTCGGATTATAATTATTGGAGGCTTTACACACTATGGAACATGGGAAAGTAAAATGGTTCAACAACGAAAAAGGGTTTGGTTTTATTACAGTTGACGGTGGCGATGATGTATTTGTTCACTTTTCTGCCATTCAAGGAGACGGTTTTAAATCACTTGAAGAAGGTCAAGAAGTTGAATTTACGATCGTTGAAGGTGCCCGCGGGCCGCAGGCAGCGGAAGTAACCAAAGTCTAATTACCTAATTAAAGAATCGACTGAAAAGCCTTGCAGCTAAGCAAGGTTTTTTTTCGGTCTAGATAGTTTCTGGCAAAACCATGAAAGAAAAGAATGAGAAAACTGTTTCTTTCCTTCAAGGGAGGAATCCTTGCATTTTGTTTCATTTACATTACATTTTTATTAAAACAAATGTTTTATAACAAATGAGATTGCTCTATGATATAAATTATGCGAAAATTTAGTCGATTGTTATTTTTTATCGGACGAGGTGCAAGATGCGAAAATATCAAAGAATAGTAATAGGAATATTAGGGATTTTGGTCCTGGGAATTATCGGATTAACTGTGTACGGTTTGCAAGTTTATAATGATACAAGTTCAACTTTTGAACATATTTCTAAACCAGTTGATCGAAACACAAAAAGGCGTTCAGAAACTGTCAACATTGAAAAAAGAGAACCTTTTTCTATCTTGTTACTAGGAATTGATACCGGAGCTTTAGGAAGGACCGAGCAAGGTCGTTCAGATAGTATGATGGTTGTTACAGTAAATCCAGAAAAAAAGCAATCTACGATCGTTAGCTTGGACAGGGATATATTTACTCAAATCATCGGGTATGGAACTTTAGACAAGTTAAATCATGCATACGCTTTTGGGGGAGAAGCCATGGCAATGGATTCTGTGGAAAATCTTTTGGATATACCGATCGATCATTATGTGACAATCAACATGCAAGGGATGAGAGATTTGATTGATGCAGTTGGTGGAATCGAAGTAACGAATGATATCGACTTTACGCTCGAGGGAGTCCATGTTCCGAAAGGAAAAATCACTTTAAATGGGAAAACTGGTCTAGCTTATGCACGTATGCGTAAAGAAGACCCAGAAGGAGATATTGGTAGGCAGAAAAGACAACGAGAAGTTGTAACAAAAATTTTAAAAAAAGTGATGAGTTTGGATGGAATCAATAATTATCAGAAAATATTAAAAGCTGTTGAAAAAAATTCAAAGACAGATCTAACATGGGACGATATGCTGGATGTCGCAAAGAACTATTTACCTGCTTTTACGACGATTCATCAAGAGCAGCTTCAAGGGGAGGGGCAAATGTTGAATGATGTCTACTATCAGCTTTTAGGGGTCAATCAGCTCTTACACATGCAAAATACACTCAGAGAACAACTGGCCCTCCCTCAAAACAATCAGCTCTCACAAGGAGATGAACATACACAAGGCTATGTCAACTATCAGTTCTACGATGACAGTGCAGTCTTTTCCGATGGCGAGGGTGCGAGTGAATAGATCCATATAGCTGTCTTTCGATCAATTGAGGGTGTGTCGGTTTGTACGTCTCCTTCAACTGTTTGATAGGATAGCGGAATCGATACATGGGCAACTGCTTGTGTGTCGATTTTTCGTTTATATGAAAGCTCCTCTCGCTTCAATCGATCTAGTTTTCCACAAAAAAAGAAATGTAAATCTTGTTTCACGAAACCATCAAATGAAAAAACATAAGAAAGCTTAAAAAAACAATTTTTTCATGAAAGAATGAAAATGAAACAATCAAACTGTGAAACATTTACTCGGATTCACGCCAATTTTTATAGTTTTTTCTAAGGATTAATGGATATTTTTTGTTTTTTCTGTTTCGAATCGAATTTTTTGGTAAAATAGGACAGTAGTCATTATAGATTGGAAGGATAGATGAGATGAAGAATTTGAAAGATAAAGTTGTCCAAGGGATACGCAAGGGGCCAGAAGAACCAAAGGCTAAATCGTATCGCAAATCTCATGTTCCATTTCGATTGAACTTTTTGTTTTTTATTATTTTTGCTTTGTTTGTGTCCTTGATCGTTCAATTAGGCTATCTACAGATCGTCAATGGCGACAATATTGAGCAGCAGTTGAAAGCTTCATCTGTAGTGGAAGTCAAAGGAAGCGCCCCTCGGGGAATGATCTATGACGCTTCTGGAAAAGCGCTGGTGGAAAATCAAGCCAATGCAGCAATCACATTTACCCGCGGAAACAAAATGACCGCTCAAGATTTATTAGAAACGGCCAAAAAATTGAGCGAGTTGATCGAAGTACCTGTGGACAAAAACTTGTCTGATCGTGATCTTAAGGACTTTTGGCTGGCCGATGAAGAAAATCTTGAAGCAGCAACTGACCGATTGAGTGATGAAGAGCGTTCTTTAGGTACTTCTGAACAATATGCGGCAACCGTTGATAAAGTGACAGAAGATGAAATCAATTTCTCTGATGCAGAATTAGAAGCAGCCACGATTTTTAAGCGGATGAATAGCGCCCAATCTTTGAGTACGGTCTTTATTAAGACGTCGGATGTGTCTGACCGTGAATTAGCTGTTGTCGCTGAAAATATGGTTGATTTACCGGGAATCTCCACGGGGACTGATTGGACGAGAAACATCGTTGAAGGAAGTTCTCTGGCTAGTTTGATCGGAACGGTGACTAGTGAAGAACAAGGGATTCCGGAAGAAGTTTTGGATGAATTTTTAGAAAAAGGCTATGCTCGTAATGATCGCGTTGGACGTAGTTATTTAGAGCAGCAGTATGAAGAAGTCTTACAAGGCACAAAATCCATTTCCGAGATTTCCCTTGATAACAATAATAATATTGAAAGTCAAAAAGAAACCTTTGCTGGGGCAAAAGGGGATAACCTTGTATTAACATTAGATGCTGAGTTTCAAGCGAGAGTTGATAAAATCTTGCAAGACAATTTCCAAAAACTGATTGATTCTGGGGCAGCAGAATATTCTCCAGGGGTTTACGCAGTGGCGTTAAATCCAAAAACCGGCGGCGTTTTGTCAATGTCCGGCTATCATCATGATACAGGTTCAAATGAATTGCAGGAAAATGCCATTGGTACCTTCATTAATTCCTTTGTACCAGGGTCCGTTGTCAAAGCAGGGACTTTGGCTGCCGGCTGGGAAAATGGGGTCTTAAACGGCAATGAAGTGTTATTGGATCAACCAATCAGAATTGGCTCCGATGTAAAAGCCTCAATTTTCAACCCAACTGGGGCAAATAATCGTAACCTTTCTGCGGAGCAGGCGTTGGAAGTTTCTTCTAACTCCTATATGATGCAAGTCGCTTTACGTTTGATGGGCATCAATTATCAGTCAGGTATCTCGATTCCAACAGTGGATCGTCAAGGGGATGTCTATGAAAAACTACGTTCGTCTTTTGCCTCTTTTGGTATGGGAACTGAAACTGGGATCGATTTACCTGGAGAAGCGACTGGTATCAGCACATCGATCGATAATATGGACCCCGTCAGTGATGGTGGGAAGATCCTTGACTTGGCTTTTGGTCAGTTTGATACCTATACCACGTTGCAGCTGGCACAATATGCAGCAACCGTTGCTAATGGTGGCAAAAGATTGCAGCCTCATATCGTCGACGGTATTTACGGCAATGATGAAACTGGCGGTCTTGGCTCACTGATCGAAGAGATCGAACCAACGGTATTGAATGAAGTTGGTTTAACAGATGCTCAAATGCAAATTGTTCAAAATGGATTTTATGATGCAGTTCATGGAACGGATGCTTGGGCAACTGCCAAAGGCTTGGCTTCTGCGAAAATGGAGGTCTCTGCCAAAACAGGTACTGCCGAAACACCAATTGTGGATAGTAATGGCAATACCATCAGCTTAGTTAACCTAAACATCGTTGCCTACGGGCCAAGCAGTGATGCGGATATTGCGATTGCGATCGTAATGCCTCAATTAAAAGGCGACACAGATACCCATCCAAATATTCAAATCGCCAAAGAGATCATGGATGCTTACTACGACTTATATATGAAATAAGCATAAAAAATCGCAGTGAAGACTGCGGTTTTTTTGTTTTATAAGAAAACTGATAGAAAACCAACATTTAGTGAGAAAGACTTGCTATTTTTGAATGATTGGCTTAGAATACTAGCGGTCAAGAGATAATTTTGATTTGCACGTTAAATAAAAAGATAAACTGATGATAAAAGGGGTAAAAAACGTAATTATGAACAAGGAATGTTTAAGTAAGCAAGAACTAATGAAGCAGTTGGGACAATTTACACCAGCTGAAAAAAAGGAGATTCGGGATTATTTACAACGGAAAAATCCATTGCTTTTCCGAAAATTTGAACGAATGAAACACGATTTATATCGCTTGGAATCACGGCGTGTCCAATGCGAGATTGAAAATAACGAAAAGGAGTTAGGTCTTCTAAACGACAAGATCCTTTTAAAAAAAGAAGATTTTCTTGAGCTGTTATTAGCCATTCGAAAGAAAAGAGGGTAATGGATGGAATTTATTGAACTCGTCATTATCATTGCAATTCTTGTCACATTATCAAATGTGGCGAGCAAAATATTGCCCTCAGTACCGATCTTTTTTATTCAAATCATCTTAGGAATTTTATTAGGTCTTACAGAAATGGGTCAAGAGATCGCCTTTGAACCGGAAATGTTTTTAGTAATGATCATTGGTCCATTGCTATTTCGAGAAGGGGAACGAGCAGATGTACCTGAGATCCTAAAAAACAGCAAGATCGTGCTGTTTTTGGCTTTTGGTGGCGTGTTAATGACGCTGTTTGCGGTCGGCGGAACCCTCCATTGGTTGATGCCGACGATACCTCTGGCTGCTTGCTTCGCTTTCGGGGCTGCGTTAGGACCAACTGATGCGGTGGCAGTCTCCTCATTAGCAAAGCGTTTGAAAATTTCCAAAAACATTATGCATATTCTTGAAGGCGAGGGCTTACTGAACGATGCTTCGGGGGTTACCGCATTACAGTTTGCTATCGTGGCTTTGACTACCGGGAGTTTTTCAGCAGCCAACGCAGGCTTCCAACTTCTTTTCTCTAGTATCGGTGGCGGGCTTGTCGGTTACTTGATAGTATGGCTGAAACGCCGGATTTTACGTTTTATTGAAAAAATCTCGGCACAAGATGTCACAGTATACTTATTGATTGAACTGCTCTTGCCATTTGCTGCCTATTTGCTGGCAGAAATGATTGGCGTCTCAGGGATTATCGCAGCAGTTGTGGCAGGTGTAGCCCAAGCCCAAAGAAAACGCCGGATCTCGTTGTTTGATGCAGAATTAGCGAACATTTCGGAAAGCACATGGTCGACCATTGTCTTTACATTGAACGCATTAGTGTTTCTCTTTCTAGGGATCGAGTTGTCACAAGTCTTTTCACCGATCTGGGAAAGCAAAAACTATGCAAACTGGCATCTAGTCATCACGATTTTAGTCGTCACAGCGGTGATTTTCCTCGTACGTTTTATCTTTTTGCTATTTTATTATTGGTTCTTACAGTCAAAAAAACAAGTATCCATGAATCAAGTCGCCTTGTTGACCTTTGGTGGCGTCAAGGGAACAGTCAGTTTGGCAGCCATCTTCATTTTACCGGTGATGGTGCATGAGACACCGTTTCAGGAACGGAGCTTGCTCCTGTTTTTGACCGCCTGTGTAATTTTGCTGACATTGATCATCAGCGTGATGGTCTTACCTTATTTGGCAGATGGTGAAGCTGCCGAAAGTGTCGACTTCAATCACTTGCTGATCTTAGAAGACGTCATCGAACAATTGGAAGCAGAAGAAAAACAAGAGCTTTCTGATAAAGGTCGCTTAGCGATCGATGCTGTCATCAATTCCTATGAAAATCGTCGTTGGGAATTGTATCGCAATAGTTTGACTGATTCAGAAAAACAAGAAATCCAAGAAATTCAAGGATTGATCTTATCGATCGAACAAGACGGCTTGGATGAAGCTTATCGAAATGGGAAAGTCAGCCTAAATGGCTATCGTTTTTATTCACGCTTTATTTCTCAGCAGCAGCATTCCCTCGCAAAACAAATTCTCTCATTCTTTAGTTTTTGGCTCTTCTTTATTCAGCGTTTTATTCGTGTACTGATCCATCCACGTTTGTTTTTACAGCGGCAGCAGCAACTGAAAGATGCCTTGAAACAACGAGACATTTCTGAAGTACAAAAAATCTACTTAAAAAACAGCGAATACATTTTTCACAGTTTGAGCAATTTAGAAGATGTTTATGATTCCTCGCTGATCAATTTCTTTATTCGTCAACGAGAAATGAGCATCAAACGGTTTGAACATAGCAATTTCATTGAAACGATCATGATTGAGCAAGACCCGATTTTTGTTAAGAAAGTCCTTTGGGGCTATTATCTTGAGCGCAAGACGATCGATGAATATGAAGTGGCTGAGAAAATTTCAACGATTTCTGCAAATGAGTACCGACGCAATGTCAATCTGTTAGAATCGTATGCGATGTCTCGAGCGGAAGAACAACCGAAACAGCGGATGTTCCGCCGATAATATGTCTCTAAAGGCGCGCAACTTGATGCACGTTTTATGGAGTGTCTCCGTCAGGTTATTCCTAAAAGATGATCAACATCGATGATCAGAGGGAATAAACTGACGAAGGCATTCTTTTTTATTGCAAAAACTGCTCCTTTCTCTCATCGTTTCCTCGGATGAAATGTGGTACAATGAGCGAAGAAAAAACTCAGGAGGGATTCTGTGAAAGAATTAAAAGTAAGTGAATTAACCAAAACTTACGGTGAAAAAACACTGTTTGATCAGCTTTCTTTTCTGATACATGAAAAAGATCGGATCGGTTTGATCGGTGTCAATGGCACGGGGAAATCAAGTTTGCTGCGAATCTTAGCAGGTTTGGTTCGTGGAGATGGTGATCGCCAAACTGTTTTTGCTAGTCAAGATTATCGAATTGGCTTTTTAGCGCAAGACAATCAGCTACAAGAAGAATTATCCGTTGTAGATGCTGTTTTTCAAGGGACCAGTCCGCTGATCCGCGTTGTTCGCGACTATGAAAAAGCGCTGATTGCTTTAGAAAATAATGGTATGGATCAACAAACGCAGCGCAATTATCAATTGGCAGAAGAAGCGATGAATAAAGCGGATGCTTGGAACACAGATACAACAGCCAAAATTATCCTCCAAAAACTTGGGATCAGTGATTTAAAGAAAAAGGTCAGTGAGTTATCTGGAGGTCAAAAGAAACGAGTGGCTATGGCTCAAGTATTGATCGATGAACCAGACCTGTTGTTATTGGATGAACCGACTAACCACTTAGATTATGATGCGATCCAATGGTTGGAAGGCTATCTAAAAAATTATCGGGGTGCGTTATTGATGGTGACCCACGATCGCTACTTTTTGGATCGAGTCGTTAACCGAATCTTTGAATTGTCCTTTGGCAAGCTGCATGAATATCAAGGCAATTACGAGACGTATCTTCATGCTCGATCAGAACGAGAACGAGTGGAGGAGACGCAAGAAGACAAGCGCAAGCAGTTATACAAACATGAGTTGGCTTGGATTCGCACCGGAGCAAAGGCCCGTACAACGAAACAACAGGCACGGATCGATCGTTTCGATGATTTAAAAGAAAACCTACATCAAGTAAAACGTAACGGCGAAGTGGCCATTGATGTTGCTACGACACGCTTAGGCAAACAAGTCTTAGAGCTAAAAGATGCGAGTTTCCAGATTGAAAACAAAACGATTTTGTCTCACTTTGATTTGTTGATTCAATCAAGAGAACGCTTAGGGATCACAGGAGAAAACGGTGCGGGCAAATCAACGTTGCTCAATATTTTAGCTGGTCACCTGCCTTTAGAAGAAGGGGAGCGTACGATTGGCGTGACTGTGAAAATGGCTTATTATACGCAAACGATTGAAGCGATGAACCCTGATCAGCGAATGATTGCTTATTTGCAAGAAGCAGCCGAGGAAGTGCAAAAAGTGGATGGCTCACAAGTCAGTGTCGCAGAAATGCTGGAACAGTTTTTGTTTCCGCGATCCATGCACGGCACTAAGATCGGCAAGCTATCTGGCGGAGAAAAACGACGACTATTTTTACTCAAGCTATTGATTGGACAGCCAAATGTTCTCTTGTTAGATGAACCGACCAACGATTTGGATATTGATACCCTGACGATTTTGGAAAATTATTTGGAAACATTCCCAGGTGCAGTGATCACTGTTTCCCATGACCGCTACTTTTTAGATAAAGTTGCCCAAAAATTGCTGATCTTCGAAGGAGACGGCAGGATTAAGTCCTACTTTGGTTCCATTAATGAGTACTTAGCAGCCAATACCAATAAAGCTAGTTCAAGTGTACTAGAGCCAAAAGAATCAAAAAACGATTCGCTTTCTGCTGATAGTGAGGAGTCTGCTGCAGCGCCTGTCAAAAAGAAACTGAGTTATATGGAACAAAAAGAGTGGGCGACAATTGAAGATGATATCGCGGTGTTAGAAGAAAAAGCTGCCACTTTGACTGAAGCGATGAATCATCAAGGAGCTGACTTTACCAAGCTCCAAAAATTACAGCAAGAAATCAGCGAGGTTGAAACGCAACTTGCAGAAAAAATGGATCGTTGGGAATATTTGAGCGAATTTGTGTAGAGTAAAGGAGAGAACGATGGAACAAGCATATTTAGATCTAGGAAGAAAAATATTAGCAGAAGGCAATGATAAAAGTGATCGTACCGGAACGGGAACACGCAGTGTCTTTGGTCACCAAATGCGTTTTGATCTGTCCCAAGGCTTTCCATTGTTGACAACCAAGAGAGTTCCTTTTGGCTTGATCAAAAGCGAATTATTGTGGTTTCTAAAAGGAGATACCAACATTCGTTATCTCCTAGAACATAATAACCACATTTGGGATGAATGGGCGTTTGAACGCTATATTAAAAGTGATGCTTACACAGGTCCTGACATGACGGACTTTGGCCGTCGTTCCTTAGTGGATGAAGCTTTCAATGAACAGTACCAACATGAGTTGAAACAGTTTTGTGAAAAAATCTTATCTGATGATACATTCGCTGAAACCTTCGGCGATTTGGGTCATGTTTATGGGTACCAATGGCGCCATTGGGAAAAAAGTACGGGTGGGTTTATCGATCAAATCAAAGAAGTGATCGAGATGATCAAAACAACGCCAGACTCTCGTCGTTTGATCGTCTCTGCTTGGAATCCAGAAGATGTACCGACGATGGCGTTGCCCCCTTGTCACACGATGTTTCAATTTTATGTTCATGATGGTCGCTTAAGCTGTCAGTTATATCAACGCAGTGCCGATGTCTTTTTAGGCGTTCCCTTTAATATTGCTAGTTATGCGCTATTAACGCACCTGATTGCTCATGAAACTGGACTAGAAGTCGGAGATTTTATCCATACATTAGGTGATGCTCATCTGTACAGTAATCATATAGAACAGATGAAGGAACAGTTGACTCGTTCAGTACGTCCGGCGCCAAGCTTACAGTTAAATCCTGAAAAACAGTCAATCTTTGATTTTGAAATGGAAGATATTACCCTGGCAGGGTATGATCCGCATCCAACAATCAAAGCACCGATCGCAGTTTAAGTGGTTGTTTGGTTTCATTTCATAAAGAAAGGAATGAGGCGTAATAGAAAATACCCACAAACGAGGCTTTGCGGCGACCTTTCATCAGAGACATGCTGGATCGATTCATGCATTGCTCATTGATCAATGCATTGATTTCTTGCATCAGCACTATGATGCAGTTTGGCTATCCGTATCCGAGGAAACAGTGCCGGAGCTAAAAGAAGCCATTCGATCAAATCAGCAGTGCACTGCCATTTTTATACCAGCAAAAGGGGCGGCGGATGCCCGCAGAAGACTTGTTTTTGCTGCACAGCATAATTTACCAATGCTGGATTCATTGCATATTTGTGATTTTGATCGCGTAGTGACTTGGATCGAGACGTATCCAGAAGAACTTGTGGCAATAAGCAAACAGCCGTTACCAGAGAATACGTATTGTATCCTAGGACGAACTGCAAGGGCGTTTGCGAGTCATCCGCAAACGTGGCAAAGAACGGAGCGCTTGATCAACGAGATCGCAGCTGACTTTTTTCAAATACAAGAAATTGATGTCGCAGCTGGTAGTGCTCTCTTTCCTATCTCCCTGATACCGACCTTACTGAAAAACAACAACGCGCGTTTAAACGATGGGGAATGGCCGAGAAATGTCCAAAGAAGCGGCGGCACAATTGTTTACCAAGCCTGTGATGGCTTGCGCTTTGATGAGCGCAACAAAGATTCATTTGAGCATGAATCAGCTTTTCAGCTGATGCAGCGGCTGCAGGTTGCTGCTACTATTTCGGAATCATTTTATACAGAAGGGATGTAATTTTTATGTTGATCGCACTTTGGGCACAAGATCAAAAGGGTTTGATCGGAGCGGATGGCACACTGCCGTGGCATTTGCCGAATGATTTGAAATTTTTTAAAGAGCAAACCATCAATAATACGATTATAATGGGGCGCAAAACCTTTGAAGGCATGGGAAAAAGATTACTGCCGCAGCGTACGACGATCGTTTTGACAAGTGATCCACACTATCAAGCCAACGGCGCGTTAGTGATGCATGACCGAGAGGAAATCTTAGCGTATGTGAAGCAACAAGAGCATCCCGTTTTTTTAACTGGTGGAGCGGGTGTTTTTGAAGCGATGATTGACGATTGCGATCAATTGTACCGTACAGTGATCGCTGCGGAATTTAACGGAGATGTGTATTTCCCAGAGATTGATTGGGCGCAATGGAAACTTGATCATGTGATCGATGGGATCGTCGATGAAAAGAACCGTTATCCCCATCAATTTGAATTTTATCATAGAAAATAAAAGAACAGGAAGCTTTCTGCAGCGAAAGTTTCCTGTTCTTTGTTTGTAAGCAATGCTTCATTTTTAGGTATACAACAAGACGGAGAAGTACATCAGTCCAGCACCTAACATAACGAATAAGTGCCAAACCACATGCATGAATCGAACGGATTTTAAACTATAGAATAGCGCACCTACAGTATAAGAAACACCACCGCTTGCTAGTAAAAATGTTCCCCAGTAGCCTAAATGTTCGATCAGAGGTTTAAAGGCGACGACACATAGCCAGCCCATGATGATGTAGATCAGGGTGGAGATTTTTGAGACAGTCTCTTTTTTATGAAGAGTCAGTGACTTATAAACGATGCCGCTAATTGCTAGTAGCCAAATCAAGACAAAGAGTGACCAGCCAAGCCAGCCTTGGATACTAAGCAAGCAAAAAGGTGTATAGCTTCCGGCGATCAGCAAGAAAATGGAGGCATGATCAAAGACTTGGAAGACCTTTTTTGCTTTGGTAAAAATCAAACTGTGAAATAAGGTAGAAAAGAGGAAGAGCAAAATCATCATCGACCCATAAATGGCATAGGAAACGATATGGATAGGTGACCCTAGATTTGCCCCCTTGATTAAGAGGATGACCAGTCCTGCGATACTCAGTCCTAATCCGATCCCGTGGGTTACTGCATTTAATACTTCATTGACGATCAAATATCTGCGACTAAACTTCATGTGCTGCATTCGGCACCGTCCTTTCGAATCGAAATTAGATGAAAAAAAATTTTCTCTCTGTTATACTTAGTATAAATGGTCTGTGGTTATTTTACCACGAAAAAAGACTTGATTTAAAGAGAGAGTGAATATATGATGGCAAATCTTAAAATTGTGACAGATTCTTCCAGTACGATGGAACCAAGTGTCCGTGATGCTTTGGCTATCCATGTCGTGCCTTTATCTGTAATGATCGATGGTGTCGTTTATCCAGATGATGAAACGCTGCCGGGAGAAAAATTTATGCAAATGATGGCGCAAGCCAAAGAATTACCTAAAACTAGCCAGCCGCCAATCGGTCATTTTGTAGAACTATATGATGAATTAGGCAAAGATGGCAGTGAAATACTATCGATTCATATGACCAAAGGGCTTAGCGGAACCGTGGAAGCGGCTCGTCAAGCCAGTCATTTATCAAAAGCCAAAGTCACCGTGATCGATAGTGACACGACAGACCAAGCGTTGGCTTTTCAAGTGATTAGGGCAGCAGAATTGGCTAAAGCCGGTAAGACACTAGAAGAAGTTTTACCAGAGGTGGATTTGGTGCGGGAGCATACGAAATTATTTATCGGCGTTTCAACGTTAGAAAACTTAGTAAAAGGCGGTCGTATCAGTCGTGCCAAAGGTCTTTTATCGAGTTTGCTGAACATGAAAGTGATTATGGATTTTGATCATTCAGAACTGATTCCAGTCGTCAAAGGACGTGGTGTCAAGACCTTCAATAAATGGTTTGAAGAGTTAAAAGCTGAACTGAAGAGTATGCCTAAAGTGACGAAAATTGGTATTTCTCATGCTGAAGGGTTAGAAATCACAGAACGTTTCCAAAAGGAATTAGCGGAACTATTCCCCGAGTTGGATATCCCCTTGTTGCACACGACACCGATCATCGCCACTCACACAGGTAAAGGTGCCTTTGCGATTACTTATAGTACGGAATAAAAAAGCATGTTTTCTTTCAGCGATTCGTTTAATGACGAATCGCTTTTTGGCGTATGACAAGCTGTCAGGAAGAAAAAACAAAAAAAGAAGCTGCCTTTGCTTGTCGACTCTTTGGCAGGTAGCTGTTTTCTTTCTTAAGTTTGAAGGATTGCGACTAGGAATTTTATGAGAATTTTGTTAAAATAGCAAAGATTACAAAGGAGTTTGAATACCTGTGAAATGGAAGAAATTAGTAACTTATCTACTCGTTGTGGGATTGATAGCTATTGGAACTGGCTTACTGTTTCATTTTACTGTTCCCAAAGCCCAACCATTGCTGACCCCTGTGGACAAGCTAGCAGCCAATGATTCGAAAAAATCCGCCATTGAATATCTCGCTCTTGGGGATTCCTTGACAGAAGGGGTTGGTGATGAAACAGCTCGTGGTGGCTTTGTGCCAATTTTGGCTGGGGATCTAGAGGATCGCTATGATTTGAGCAATTTGGTAACTAAAAATTATGGGGTCGCTGGTGAAAGAAGCGATCAGATTTTAAAGCGAGTGAAAAACGATGAAGACTTACGCCAAGATCTTAGTCAAGCGGATTTGATTACCTTGACTGTCGGCGGTAACGACGTACTAAAAGTGATTCAGAGCAATTTCTTCGGCTTGAGCATTGAGACGTTTACGGAACCGATGGAAGATTACCAGGAACGTTTAAAAGACTTGTTTGCTCAAATCCGCGATTTGAATAGTGATGCACCAATCTATGTCTTGGGCATCTACAATCCATTTTATCTGAATTTCCCAGAAATCACGGATATGCAGACGATCATTGATAACTGGAATAAACAAACGGAAACGTTCGTCAATCAGCAAGACAATGCCTTTTTTATTCCTATCAACGATTTGCTCTATAAAGGGTTAAGTGATGAGGTCGGTATTGCTGATACAGAAGAAGGAGAATCAGAGAAAACTGCCGAATCATCGGACACAGAACGCTTATCTGATTCATCGACGACAGCTTCGGATGAATCACAAAGCAGTACTTCAACGACAACTGACTCATCGCAAACTGTCGGGAATAATATCACAAACAATGTTTTGTATGAAGGCGATCGCTTCCATCCCAATAATCTTGGGTATCAACTGATGGCGAATGCCGTTCGCGATGAAGTGATCAAAACGCAAAATTATTGGTTGCTAGAGGAGGAAGCAAAATGAAACCAAGCGAATCAACGAAGCAGCCGGAAAAAACAGCTGCAACGAAAAAAAAATCGATCAACTACTGGAAAATTGCTTTTCTAGTGTTGGTCGGTATCCTTTTAGGCACAACGGTTTTCTTTGCTTCAAGAATTTTTCAACAGCGAGAAACCGGCTTAAATGAAAGTGCTGAACTTGTTCAACGGGAGGGCAGTCCTGTTCTGACCGTTAACAGCAACAAGAGCCAGGTCAACCAATTGATTGATTTTTATCTGTCAGATTTTCAAAAAGATCAAGAGGTCAAGTATAATTTTGAGCTAAGAAATGAGGCATTGTTGACGGGAGAGTTTCAAGTATTAGGATTTCCTATCACCTTCTATCTCTATTTTGATCCTTACGTGACCGAAGAAGGTAACGTTCAATTGAAAGCCAAAAGCTTATCAATCGGCACCTTGGATCTGCCCACCAGTGAAGTAATGAAAATGATCAAACGTAGTTTTAAATTTCCTGATTGGATCGATGTCAATGCCGATGAACAAATCATTTTGATACGTTTGGATCAATTCCGTATGCAAAATGGCTTGTTTATCAAAGCCAACAAAATCAATCTTGTGGATGATGAAATTCAAATGAGTTTATATTTACCAGCTGAAACGGAGGATGAATAATGGAACGAGCAATTTTTGCCGGTGGGTGCTTTTGGTGTATGATCCAACCCTTTGATGAATTAGAAGGGGTGCATTCAATTTTTTCCGGCTATACCGCAGGACATACCGAAAATCCGTCTTATGAAGAGGTCAAAAGCCATCAAACCGGGCATACAGAAGCAGTGGAAATCATTTTTGATCCTGAAAAAATCAGTTATGAAGACCTTTTGACGATCTATTGGCAGCAAACGGATCCGACAGATGCTTTTGGTCAATTTGAAGATCGCGGCGACAATTATCGTCCGGCTATCTTCTATTTTAATGAAGAGCAGCGGAAAAAAGCCGAAGCCAGCAAAGAGGCGCTTCAGGCTTCCGGTCGATTTACCGATCCGATCGTGACCACGATCGAACCAGCCCAACCCTTTTATTTAGCGGAAGAAGAGCACCAAGAGTATTACAAAAAGAATCCTGAGAATTTTGCTCGCAATCATGCACGTAGAGCATCCTTTTTAGAAAATCATTGGGAGCAAGAACATGCGTAAAAGTTTTTATACCTATTTAATGGCAGTCAAAGGACCGAGTCATACAGATGAGGCCCAGATCTTTGCTACTCATGCAAGTCATGATATCCAGTTTCCGAAGCACAGCGATGACTATGATGAAGTCTCTTCTTATCTGGAACTAAATGTTGATTATTTGCCATCCATGGATATTTTTGATCGTATCTGGGCAGAGTATCTCGAAAATAACAAATAAAAAAACGATTCTTCGTTTTGTATGGTTGCATAAAATCCGCAGAACGGAGCTGTTTTTTCTCAGAGAGGTGTTGTGAATGAAAGGTTTAACGACGAGCCGATATATCGTTTCTCTCGTTTGTGTCGCAATTTTGTCAGGAGGCGGTGTCTATTTATGGCAAACGGCTCAGCAAAATCAGCAGACGACGCAACCGGTGACAGAAACGACCACAGAAGCCAGCGGAATGGAGAAAATCCAGTCGCTATATGACCAAATCCTTGCGAATTATTACCAAGAAGTTGATGAGGATGCCTTGATAGAAGGTGCCCTTCAAGGGATGACTGATGCGCTAGATGATCCTTATACGACGTATTTGAACCAATCAGATGCGGATAACTTAGAACAATCACTTTCTGGAAGTTTTGAAGGGATTGGTGCTACCTTGTCGATCGTTGAAGACTATCCAGAAGTCGCACAAGCGCCGATAAAAAATACGCCTGCTGAAAAAAGTGGTCTGCGGATCAATGACCGAATCGTCAAGGTAGACGGTGAAGATACGCAGGGACAGGAATTATCTGAAGTTGTGGGAAAGATTCGTGGTGAAAAAGGGACGAAAGTCACCTTAACGATTCAACGTGATCAGGACACCTTTGATGTGGAGATCACTCGTGATGTGATCCCAATCGAAACAGTCCATGGAGAAATTGCTGAAAATAATGACACAATCGGTCGTATCGATATTACTTCCTTTGGTGAAAACACAGCAGCTGAGTTGAAAGAAACCATCACCGAACTGCGAGAAGCCGGCGCAAAGTCGTTTGTTTTGGATTTAAGACAAAATCCTGGCGGATTGCTGGACCAAGTACAGATCATGGCAAGTATGTTTTTAGAAAACGGCCAAACGATCGTGAAGTTTGCCAACAATCAAGGGGTGGTCAGTGAGACCAAAGCGAGCGAAGCATTGGATGAAGGATTCAAAGTCACAGAGCCGGTCGTTGTTTTAGTCGATGGCGGCAGTGCCTCTGCATCGGAGATTTTTGCCGCAGCCTTGCAAGAATCAGCGGATATCCCAGTTGTTGGTACAGAAACCTTCGGCAAGGGAACTGTTCAGAACGTGAAGGATCTGGGGGATAATAGTGAATTAAAAATGACGGTCATGAAATGGCTGACACCGGATGAAAATTGGGTCAATGATCAAGGTGTGATGCCGGATTATGAAGAGGACTATCCAGAGTATGCGTATTTCCCGCCATTACCACGGGACAATGCCTTAAAAACTGGACAATCATCAACGGCAGTCAATAACCTAAATCAATTTCTTAAAGCGTTAGGGTATGCCACTAGTGGTGATACCTTCAATGATGAGACGACAGCAGCAGTGAAGACTTTTCAAGAGGCTAATGATTTAAAAGTGACTGGGGAAGTCGATGCAGACACTGCCCAAGCGATCGAAAAAGAAGTAACGGAGAAACTCAAAGCAGAGGACCCAGCATATTTAAAAGCACTGTCCTTGCTTTCTGAAGAATAAACTAAGTGAAAAATTGGAGAGGAGGCAGACGTGTGGAGGCGAAAAAATTCTGGGTTGATCGTTTTTGGCTAGTAGTGAAATATGCGTTGATCGCTTTTGCAACAGCATTCTTGATTCGGGCATTCTTGTTGATCCCAGTTCCTGTTGAAGGAAATTCGATGGAAGGAACCTTAAAACAAGGAGACATGGTGGTCATTGAGAAGATTTCGCCCATCCAACGTTTTGATGTCGTTGTTTTCCAGTTGCCGGATGGTTCGACCTATATCAAGCGGGTGATTGGCTTACCGGGTGAGTCAGTAAAATATGTCAATGATCAGCTTTACATTGATGATGAACCGGTAGATGAAGATTTTCTAGTGAAGAACCGCAGCAATGATCACGAGTCTGTCTCTTACACCAATGACTTTGATTTGGAATCTTTATTAGGTGTTGAGAAGTTAGGGAAAGATAGTTACTTTGTCATTGGAGACAATCGACGTGCCTCCAAAGATAGCCGTTCCTTTGGACCAATATCAGGAGAGGCCATTTTAGGCAATGCTCGTTTTGTTTATTATCCATTGACTCATATTCGATTGATTTAGTTTGTGTAAAATCAATAAATAATTAAATAATGAATCCCCCCCTTGGAATTATCCGTTGATTCCAAGGGGGGATTTTGTCTAGCTTTTTATTCTTTTTCCAAAGGGAAATGGTTAGCATCGAAAAAAGCGTTTGTTTAGTCACTAATTGCTGTTAATTTTTTTATTTTTTCATTAAAAGCATTCGATAGTTTCTGACATAAATTCGTTTCAAAATCACGATAGCGACAAAAATCAATGATCGCCGAGTTTTCTTCGGTTGTAAAAGGGGGTAAAAGCTGTGGTGAGCTCAAAATATAAAAGTCAAAAGGTTCTTCAGTTGGCAGCGTGATCCGTTCAATTTCAACGTAGGGCAACCGTTCACATATATTAAAAACTTCCATGGAAACCAAGTAGTTAGATACATAGACAAAAGCAACTTTAAGTTTATATTTTTGTTCCTTTTCAATGTAAATGGGATAAAGCAAACAGGCTTGATAAAAAGCAAGATCGGTATAACAGGTTTTTAACCACTCATAACCTTTACGATTTGCTATTTTACGCCAAAAACTTTGAATGGTATTTGTCAAAATCGTATGTAATGGGTATTTATCCTTAATGACATTTGCTTCGAAAAAATTCGAAAGGGGGACTTTTTGCTTAAATATACAGAACTTCAACAACGTAAGATATGTATTCATATAAAGGAACGACTGATGGTCGAAGTCAAAATCACAGAGAAATTTTTGGCAATGTTCTTCAAACTCAGTCATCAGCTCTTTTAATTCTAGCTTTTCGTGATTGTAACAATCCGTTACAATCGGAAGACGCACATCTTTGGCAGAAGTCAGCATCGGCCAGTAATAAAAAAGAAAGAACAAAGAATTGATCTCAAGAATGTCTATTGCTGAATCAATGATCATAAAGAAAGCAGAGAAGAAATCAAGCTTTTCACCACTGGGGATAAATGATCGGTTCGTTAACTGATAAAGATTTGTCTTGTGACCATCCTTTAAACGAAACAGACAAATCTTGCAATGAAGTAAGGCTTCTTTTTTGCCAATTTCATACTTGCTTTTGTATTTCGTTCCTTCATAGGTAACAAAAAGCTCTTCGATCTCTTGGTCAAAGGCCTTCACCAAACTATCCCCTAAAGAAATGTGCCAGATAAAATTAAACAATAAGATGCGAATCACCATCTCTGAACCGATAAGCGTCATGGCGGATTGATTTAAGGTTACGTTAAATTCCTTTAAATGATCCTGAAGCTTTTTCGTTTGTCGGAAACAAGTCGAACGACTGATATAGTTTCTTTGGCAAAATGCCAGCAAACTTTCATCTTGATTGGTCAAGATACTTAACAACATTTTATAAGAAATACTTTCTTGGGCTAAAAACTGCTGATATTGATTGTATTCAATCAAATTTTTAGGGAGACTAAGGGTGTTTTTATGTAATGAAAGATTTACTGGGGAGAGGTTTTGCAGGTCCTCTTGGATCGAGGAAAGTAAACTTTTCAATCTCGTTGCACTTAAATGGGTCAGATTTTTCACGAACTCTATGTTGTATTCACCCGGAGCAATTGATAGTAGTTTTCCGTAGAGTCCGATTTTGTCTAATGCTCGGGTATCTAAGAGTATTTTTTCAATCAAATGATCACCTTCTTATTTTATTAATAACTTATTTATATTACTGTGTAAAGACACGTCTCAAAACTTTTGCTTTTTTTTAGAAAAACTGAGACAAATTTTTGCCAGAGCTGTCTCATAAAGAACAAAAATAGAAATCGCATGTGAAAAACGCTAGTTTTTTTTAGTTATTAAATAACGTTGGTTAATTGGTTACGCTTTGAAATAAAAAACTTTTTTTATTTATGAATAACTACAGATGCGTAAATTTTTCCTGTTTTTCAGAAAATAAAAAAAAGAGGTGTCTTTCGCTTCTTTCTTGTATCATCAGCTTGTAATTTTTGATTCTTTGAAAGGAGGTCTTTTTATGTTTTTGACAAAGAGACACCACTGGTTCTCTTTCATTTTCTGTATGTTAGGGGGGATATTATTTTTCATTTATTCGAGTTTGCAAACAAATGGGACAGCAAGTGCACAAGAAGAAAATACGATCGCTATTACCGAAACGGAGCAGATCAAGCTGACAGGTCAACGGGAGGGCAATCAATTTACTTTACGATATCAGCTATCACAAAAAAACAAACAGCAACGCATCTGGCTACAATTATATGCACTTGATGAAACAAAAGAACAACCGCTAACGAAAACGAACAACAAAGAGATGGTTTTTATTGAGGATGAATCCGCGCAGTCTTGGCTAACAACACAAGACTTCTTGCAAACACCCTGTGAACAAGAAGTAACGTTTCAACTACCTAGTGAAACAAAAAAACTGAAGTTGGCGATTCAGATTGAAGAATATGATCACGAAAATCAAGAATCGCACAAATTGGCGTCTTTGGATGAATTGATAGTTGACATTCCGCTTGCGACAGAATCTGCTTCCTCAGATAGGGTGGAAGTCAGCTCAACTGATTCACAAGCTGCAGAAACCGGCACGGAGTCAACTTCGGAACAAGTGTCGAATGAAGACTCAAAAGGTGTTTCGAATGAAGAAACGCAGGAAGAGACAAAGGAAACAGGAACAACGACAAGTTCTTCTGAAGACGAAACACTCATTGAACCGTTTAAACAAGAACGTCTTTATCAAAAATCGACCGTTTCACAGGCTTTTGCTTCGATTGAACCAGATTATACGACAGACCAAAGCGGGACGTATCCTTCGGCTAATTGGACAATTGATGAAAAGAGCAATGTCTTAAATCATCAGGGGAACAAAGATGCAGGCGAAACCTGGGATGGCGTAGCTACATGGAATGGTGATCCAGAAAATTTGATCAACTCGTATATTGAGTATGGTGGTGTGGGAGATGAAGCGGATTTTGCTTTACGGAAATTTGCAAAAGAGACGAATACTCCAGGACTGTTTGATGTCTACCTAAATGTACGAGGGAATGTTCAACGCCAAATTGATCCGATCGATGTTGTGTTGGTAGTGGATTGGTCAGGGAGTATGAATGAGATGGGACGCATCACTGAAGTAAAAAAAGGTGTGGATCGCTTTTTGAATCAAATTGAAGGAAGCGGCATTCAAGACAGTGTTTACATGGGCTATGTCGGTTATTCCAGTGATGGTAACAATTACCAAAACAAAACCTGCCAGTTAGGAAAATTTTCTGAAGTCAAAGAGACGATCCGAACGATGACGCCAGAAACAGCAGCTGGGGGGACCTTTACCCAAAGAGGGCTGCGCCAAGCTGGGGATATGCTATCAACGCAAAATGGACATAAGAAAGTCATCGTTTTGCTAACAGATGGCGTGCCGACCTACAGTTATCATGTGTCCAAAGTGCATACACAAGCAGATGGTAGTTATTATGGAACCGCCTTTTCTCTTTCTCAAGACCAGCCGATGAATACTTCACATCTCTACAACGGGTATTTTGCATCTGATCAGTACGGTAACTCTAAATGGATCAACAATACGTTTGTCGCCACGATCGGTGAGGCGATGGCGTTAAAAGAGCGCGGGATTGAGATTCACGGATTGGGGATTCAACTGCAAGGGGATCAAACAGCTGGGTATACAAAGGCCGATGTTGAGAACAAAATGAGACAGATGGTTTCTGCTGATGAAGAGGGGCATCTTTATTATGAGTCAGCCAATGAAGCAGCGGATATTGCCGACTATCTCGAGAAAAAAGCCCTTCATATTTCGGCGACAGTCACTGATGGAGAGATTACTGACCCCATTTCGCAACCATTTTTATACGAAGAAAATAGCTTGTCCATCAAAAGTGTCGGTTCTGCTGCTCTAACGGTGCAGCCTGAGGTCACGATATCTGACAATACACTCAATGCTTCTGGTCTTTATTTAGGCGAAGGACAGGAACTGCAAATTCATTATCAAGTGCGGATTCAAACGGAAGCAGCGGATTTTAAACCAGATACTTGGTATCAAATGAATGGAGAAACGGTGTTTTATCCGAATCATCAGTCCGATCAAAAGGCATTGTTTGGTGTGCCTTCTGCCAAAGCACCTGGGAAAGAGTTGACGATCAAAAAAGTCTGGGAGGAATACGATGGCGATACGTCAAGTCGCCCAGAATCTGTCTATTTTGAAATAAGCAGAAGCCCAGTTACTAGCAAGGAGAGCTGGCAAACAGGATATCTCAAACTTACTGAGACCGATGCACAAGATCAGACAAGTTGGGAACGAAGCAAGGTTTCCGCGGTTTCTGAAAAGGATGGAACGGATTACGAAGAAACCCGTCTACTGCCGCTTTATAACAATCAAGGAGAAACGTTTAATTATCAAGTCACAAATGAACTGGCAGTATCAGGCTACGAGTCGACAAGAGTGGACGTTTCTACATGGAAAAACACAAAGACGTTTGTGCCCCTCGCATTAAATCTGATCAAAAAATCCGCTGTAGGAGAGGTGAAGCTGACAGGTGCTGTTTTTGAATTGACGGGCGCTGGAAAGACAGTAACCCTTGTGGATCAAGGGGATGGAACGTACGGGCTGCCAGCAGATACTACGTTGCAAAAAAGTCAGACGTATCGTTTAAAGGAAGTCACTGCACCGGCGGGACATCATTTGGCTAAGCAAACAGAGTGGCTGATCCATATTGATGAGCAAGGGCATGCGACGATTGATGGACAACCTGTCACACTGGTCGAGCATACGATTATCCTGGAGATTACCAATCCGTTTACAGAAATTCCAGTCGCTATTCGAAAATATACGTTGCAAAATGAGCAGCAAGTATTGTTAGCAGGCGCTGTCTTTTCTCTGCAACAAAAAACAGCAGGAGGGGATTATCAAGAAATCGCCTCAGAAACGTCGGATGATGTTGGGATGGCTGAATTTACGATCCTTGAGCCTGGCGCTTATCGTATCTCAGAAACAGCCGGTCCGCTCGGATATGATACGGTTGCCGGTGACTATGAATTTGTCGTTGGTACAGACGGAAAAATCCAGTATCAAGGGGAAAATGTCGACGGGGATGCCAACTGTTGGACCCTTACCCATGGCAATCAGTTAAAACCTTTTGATTTGGTGGTCAATAAACAGGATGAACTGGGACAAGCACTTGAGGGGGCAAAATTCCGGCTAAGTGGAAACGGACGGACTGTCGAACTGCCTGAAAACGGAGAAGCACTAGCGGTATTTCACTTCCAAGATCTCACACCCGGCAGCTATACCTTGGAAGAAACTGGTACACCCGCAGGCTATGCAGGTTTAACAGCACCTGTCCAAATCAAGATTGAAGAGGATGGTCAGGTCTTTATCGATGAAGAACGACTACCGAATCTTCTTGTTTCTGGAGAAAAGAACAATCAAATAGAATTGATCGTAACCAATCAAGTGAAAGTGTCTCTTCCTGAAACCGGAGGGAATTGGCATGGATGGATGGTCATTCTTTCAGCAAGTCTGCTAGTCCTTTTAGCTGGTAGCTATTTGCACGTTAAGCGCAAAGATAAGCCTTCATTAAAGTAATTTTTCCATTAGCGAATGAAAAACGAAAAAAAATTTAGAAGAGAGGAAAGAACAATGAAAAAGATTTTTAATCATACGAAAATGGTTTGTCTCCTATTTTTACTTTTGCCATTTGTCTTTTTTGGAACAAAAAATCAGCAAGTGTCTGCAGAGAGCAATTTGGCACAGATCCATCTCCATAAAAAGAAAATGGTCAATCTGCCAGGTTCATTGATTCAAAATAGTGGGACTGAGATGGAAGAGTTTGATCAATACCAAGGCTTAGCCGATGTCACTTTTTCTGTCTATGATGTGACAGCAGCATTTTATGAAAAACGATCTGCAGGGGCATCCGTTGAAGAAGCCAAGCGTCAAGTTCAAACCTTGACGTCTGGTTCCCCTATAGCTAGCGGAAAAACAGATGCAGCCGGTGATTTGGTTTTTGAATTGCCGAAAAAACAAGCCGATCGGGATGCAGTTTACACCATTGTAGAAGCCCCTAAAGACGGCGTTACAACTGCTGAGAATATGGTGATCGCCTTTCCCGTATATGAAATGATCCAACAAGCTGATGGCTCATATGTTTATGGAGAAGAAGAGCTAGACACGATCCATCTTTATCCGAAAAATATCGTCACAAATGAAGGAACGCTCCTTGTGAATAAGCGAGGAACGGGGGAAAACGAACCACTGAATGATGCGGAATTTGTTGTTTCAAAGCAAGAAGGACGCGAAAATACCAAGAAATACATTTTAAGTGCAGCCGATGGACTTTATACATGGACAACTGACAAACAGGCAGCGTACCGTTTTTTGACAGGCAAACAATATGCTGCTGGAGACGCTGGTATCGATGTGAGTGAGAACCAAAAAGGACAGCTAAAGATTGCGCAACTAGAAACAGGCGCCTATCAATTAGAGGAAACGAAAGCCCCAAGTCAAGCCGCCTTAATCGAGGAAGAAAGAATCAAGGATTTCTCGATTGATTCAGGAAGTAACGTTACTGTTGAGCTAACAATCAAGAATGACACAACAAATGTTACAAAAACAACACCACAATTAGACGGCAAAGACGTGGAGATCGGCGAAAGAATCCAATATCACCTAACGGTCAATATCCCATCAGGTATTCAAGATAAAGTAGGATCAGAAAACAAATACAAACATTTTCAATTGATCGATGCCCATGATCCAGCATTAACTTTTGAAAATACAGCTGAAGGAGAAACGGGCTATGCGTTGTATGATGGAGAGCAGAAAATCGATGCGACGAATTACCAAGTAACGGAAAAAGAGCATGGCTTTACGGTAACTATCAATCCAGAATTCGTGCCGCAATTAACGCCGGGAAATCAATTGCGCTTTGTGTATTATATGTATTTAAATGAACAGGCTATGCCTATTAATGGCTTTACGAATAAAGCAAATGTAGAAACGGATTTCATGACGGATCAAACGCCTCCAAGCGTGGAAGTTTTGACAGGGGGCAAACGGTTCTTAAAAGTCGATGGGGCTGTGACCGCTACCGAAGCATTGGCAGATGCAGTTTTTGTTGTACGGGATCAAGACCGTGATGATGCCAACTACCTGAAAATCGAAGAAGGAACCAAACAGGTATCTTGGGTGCAAACAGCGGATGAAGCGACGAAATTTACCACAGGGACAGATGGATTAGTTGATATCATCGGGTTAAAATTTGGCACCTACTATTTGGAAGAAGTAAAAGCACCAAAAAATTATGTACTGCTAACAAATCGCATCGCTTTTGAAGTACATGAAACGTCTTATGGAACGAAAGAGCAATTGGGAGATCCAGAAAAAGTCCCTAACCGCCGCAAAGGAACCTTACCGGCAACTGGTGGTGCCGGCACGTATTTAATGGGCGCCATCGGAGTGGTGATCGTTGGTTTAGCTGGGTGTTATTTTGTTAAACGGAAAAAAGGGTAAGTAAATGAGATGAAAATGCACGATGACAATCAAAAGGAAAAGAAATGGCACGAAAGTACCTACTCAAAAAGTGACTTTGTTGGATGTTCTAATGGGTATTCTGCTGCTGCTAGGTGTTCTGATCATCAGTTATCCTTTTGTAAGTAATCAGCTCAACACCTTTTTGGATCAACAGTTGATCAGCTACTACCAAAGCCAAGCTAAAAAAATGAGTGAAATAGAAAAACAACAAAAAAGGAACCAGTTGGAACGAGTAAATCAAGAGCTGGCACAGCATCCCAGCAATCCTGGAATCAAAGAAACGCAAGATTTATCAGAAACAAGGGACTCAGAATCAGGCGATACACCTGATTACTATGAACGACATACGATCGGCGTTTTAAAGATCCCCGTGATTGGTGTCGCTCTCCCGATTTTTGATCAAACCACCGATACGTTGTTAAAAAGAGGAGCAACATTATTGGAGGGCGCTTCGTATCCAATAGGTGGTGAAGATACCCATGCAGTTTTGTGCGGACACCGTGGGTTAACGAGTGCAACCCTCTTTACGGATCTGCCTAAGCTGCAGATCGGCGATGAGTTTTATATCGAAACGTTTGATGATACGTTGGCGTATCAAATAGATCAGATTAAAACGGTCGCCCCTGATGATACCGAAGCACTAAAAATTGTCAAAGGCAGTGATTATGTCACCTTACTAACCTGCACACCCTATATGGTCAATAGCCATCGTTTATTGGTTCGCGGCAAAAGGGTTCCTTACAATGAAGAAAATGAAACAAATGCCGCAAAAAAAGCAAACCAGCAGGATTTGTGGGTGCTGCTAGTTGTAAGCACCACACTATTACTACTCCTGCTGGTGATTAGCAAAATCAAAAGAAAAAAACAGCATGATTTGATCACTCCCAGTGATAAGAAGCAAAGATAGCAGGTTTTCCTCTAGATCCACTAGAAAATGACTTGTTAACCTTACTCAGAACGAAACATGTCGTTTGAAATATGGTACAATAACGAAGATAAAAGGTAGTAAAAAGCAGTCGGTCTAATGGTAAAGGTGTCAGAAAAAAGGAAGAATGAGTGGGTAGACAAGCTTTTTCCAACCACTTCCCCAAAATTAAAAAGCGAGAAAGCGCGTATGACGCATGAGAATCGCGCTGAAAGCTTTACCTATGCACGAGGTTGGAACAAGAACATTGTCCTAAAGCAATTTTAGCAAAATGCCCAGTGTGACTAGTTTCTCTGATGGTTTTAGAGCAAATAGTCCTCGTTCTTGTTAGGTATATACTGCATGGATTTAGACACTACTGTCTTTTTACCAATTCGAAGAAGTACCAAGGAGGAAAACGTTCAAATGACCATTCAATGGTTTCCAGGCCATATGGCGAAAGCCAGACGTGAAGTAAGTGAGAAATTAAAATTCGTGGATATCGTTTTTGAACTCGTGGACGCACGCTTGCCGATCTCATCCCGCAACCCCATGCTGGACCAATTATTACAGCAAAAACCACGATTGATCTTGATCAATAAAGCGGATTTAGCAGATCCCGTTCAAACCAAAAAATGGGAGCATTATTTCCAAGCACAAGGCTATTTAGCCTTGGCGATCAACGCCCAAGACAATCAAGGCGTCAAAGCCATTGTCCCGACGGCTAAGCAAGTCTTGAAGGAAAAAATCGCTCGTGACAAAGCCAGAGGATTGAAGCCCCGTGCGATTCGAGCGATGGTGATTGGCATTCCGAATGTCGGAAAATCAACCTTGATGAACCGTTTAGTAGGGAAGAAAATTGCTCAGACGGGTAATAAACCCGGCGTGACCAAAGGACAGCAATGGCTGCGTTTTGGGACTGATCTAGAGCTGCTAGATACGCCTGGGATCTTATGGCCAAAATTTGAAGATCCTGAGATTGGTAAAAAATTGGCATTGACGGGGGCTATTAAAGATCAGCTGATCCATTTGGATGATATCGCATTGTATGGACTTGATTTTTTTGCCCGCTATTATCCTGAAAGAATCGCCAATCGTTACCAACTAAAGGCGGAGGAAGAGGCGTTGTTAGCGCCAGACCTGTTGATGAAAATCACTGAAAAACGTGGGTATAAAGATAACTATGATCGAGGAAGCGAGCTTGTTGTCTTTGACATTCGGCAAGGAAAATTAGGCCGTTATACACTAGATCGAGTGGAGGAAATGGAAAGCCAAGATGAAACAACCGATTAAGTCAATCAAAGAGCGATTATTTGATCCAACATTTAATGACCTGGCATTTTTACAGGAATTGCAGGCAGATGAACGCGCGGGGGTCCAAAAGCTACTGCAACAATATGAGAAACAATTAGTTAAACAGCAGCTTTTGCAGGAGAAATACGAAGAAATGATGCGTTTTGAAAACGAAGCATTTCAACAAGGTGCCCGTTTTATCGCCGGTTTAGATGAAGTGGGGCGTGGACCATTAGCAGGACCCGTGGTGTCAGCTGCGGTCATTCTGCCTAAAGAATGTCAGATCTTAGGTCTGAATGATTCAAAACAGCTTTCTGCGAAGAAAAGAGAAGAACTGTTTATCGAAATTCAAAATAAAGCCGTGGCTGTCGGTATCGGTGTGGTTAGTCCTGAAGAAATCGATCGGATAAATATCTATCAAGCGAGCCGCCTGGCGATGAAAGAAGCTTTGATCGACTTAGCGGTCAAGCCGGAACATTTGCTCATTGATGCGATGACCATCGAGACCGACATCCCTCAACAAAGCTTGATCAAAGGCGATGCCCGCTCCATTTCGATTGCCGCAGCAAGTATCATTGCCAAAGTCTATCGTGACAATTTAATGAAAGATTTTCATGATGTGTATCCTTTTTATGGGTTTGATCAAAATGCTGGGTATGGGACCAAAGTTCATTTAGAAGGGTTAGCTGCCCATGGAATTTGCCCTATTCATCGAAAAACCTTTGCCCCAGTTAAACAATACCTATAAATTTCATCCATCCCTCTTTTTTTAGCGAATCTTATAAGTAAGATCACTAAGAAAAGAGGGCTTTGTTTATGAAATATCAACAAGCAACAGATTTTGAAAAACAGTTGATAAAACTGTACTACTGTCAGGGAATCGGTCTGCAAGGTTGCTGGAAGATTATTTGGCATTGGCTGGAAACAAAAGAAATGCGTTGTTCGTTGGAAGAGATGATTGCCATCGGCGTCCTTCCACAGCATAGGACGGTCTTTCGCCGATCGTGGGAGCAAATGACAGAAGAGCATATCACACAAAAGATGGGGGGACAAAACTACCTCACCTTCTTTTCAGCGGAGTATCCGATGCTTTTAAGACAAATTGCGGACCCACCATTATTACTATTTTACGAAGGAAATCTGCAATTGTTGCAAACGCCCATGATTGGATTTGTCGGCGCAAGAACAGCTTCTCGCTACGCGCGTAAAGTTTGCGAAAAGCTGATCCCGCCTTTAGTGACAGAAAACTATACGATCGTCAGTGGATTAGCAAATGGCGTCGACAGTTTTGCCCATGAATCAGCCATCAGAAATCGGGGACAAACCATTGCCGTGATTGCTTCTGGTTTGGAACATTGTTATCCTACTTCTGCGTATCCGTTGTTCCAGCAGATTCGTCAAGAACATCTAGTACTGAGTGAATATTCTCAGGACACCAAACCGCAAAGACATCACTTCCCCTTACGCAATCGCATCATTGCCGGTATTTCAAAAGCAATCTGTGTGATTGAAGCTAAAGAAAGAAGCGGTTCTTTGATTACGGCACAATTAGCAATGGAAAATGGCCGAGAAGTTTTTGCAGTGCCTGGTGAAATGATTTCCGATCAGTCAAAAGGTTGTCACCACTTGATTCAAGATGGCGCAAAATGTACGATTAGTGTGTCAGATATTTTACAGGAGTTAGCCTTTTTTTGATTTTTCCAATCAACCTTCCTTGACAAACCTTTTCTTGAAAGCTATGATAAGCTACGATTTGTATGTTTCATCTGCATACGATAGGTTCACTGATTGATAGAATATAATAGTAGGAAAAATTCAGGAAGGAGCCATTCTTTATATGGCATATAAATATTTAGTAATCGTGGAATCGCCGGCAAAGGCGAAAACCATTGAAAAATACCTTGGACGAAATTACAAAGTCGTCGCAAGTGTCGGTCATATTCGTGATCTTCCTAAAAGTAAAATGGGAATTGATGTCGAAAATGACTACGAACCGCATTACATTTCGATCCGTGGCAAGGGCGATGTGATCAAAAGTCTCCGCTCAGCTGCGAAAAAAGCCGAAAAAGTCTACCTCGCAAGTGACCCGGATAGAGAAGGAGAAGCTATTGCGTGGCATTTAGCTTTTCTACTAGGGTTAGATTTAAAAGATAAAAACCGAGTCGTCTTTAATGAGATCACTAAGGATGCGGTCAAGGCAGCTTTCAAAGAACCAAGAACGATCGATGTAGATCTCGTTGACGCTCAACAAGCGCGCCGGATTTTAGATCGATTGGTGGGGTATTCATTGAGCCCGATCCTTTGGCGTAAAGTGAAAAAAGGCTTGAGTGCTGGCCGTGTTCAATCGGTGGCGCTTAAGATTATTATAGATCGTGAAAAAGAGATCCGTGAGTTTGTTCCTGAAGAATATTGGAGCATCGATGGGAACTTTAAAAAAGCCACGAAAAAATTCAAAGCCAATTTTTGGGGCCTAGATGGCAAAAAGAAAAAATTACCGAATGCTGAAAGCATAAAAGAAATCACCGATCGTCTTTCTAGTAAAGAGTTTCAAGTGACGAAGGTTGAAAAGAAAGAACGCAAACGCAACCCGGCGGCACCGTTTACCACCAGTAGCTTGCAACAAGAAGCAGCCCGTAAACTGAACTTTCGAACGCGGAAAACCATGATGGTCGCACAGCAGCTCTATGAAGGGATCGCTCTTGGTAAACAAGGAACCGTTGGTTTGATCACCTATATGCGTACCGATTCGACCCGAATCGCAGACACAGCCAAAGGCGAAGCGGCCGAATTTATTGAAAGTACTTATGGTTCAGAGTTCTCGGCGCACGGTGGCAAAAAACGCGCGAATGCACAAGGGGCACAAGATGCCCATGAAGCGGTAAGACCAACAAGTGTGATGCGTACGCCAGAAGCCATGGAGAAATTCTTAGACAAAGACCAACTGAAACTGTATCGCTTGATCTGGTCTCGCTTTGTGGCTAGTCAAATGACGCCGGCGATTTTGGATACAATGAAAGTTACCTTGGATCAAAATGGTGTCATCTTTATTGCCAATGGTTCAAAGATCAAATTTAAAGGGTTTATGCAGGTCTATGTGGAAGGGCGCGATGATGGCAAAGAAGACAAAGAGAACATTTTGCCAGAGTTAGTTGAAGGAGATGTGGTCCAATCCGTATCGATCGAACCAAAACAGCATTTCACTCAACCACCTGCCCGCTACAGTGAGGCCACCTTGATCAAAACCCTTGAAGAGAACGGTGTGGGTCGTCCTTCAACTTATGCACCAACGTTGGAAACAATCCAACGACGTTATTATGTGAAATTGACACAAAAACGTTTTGAGCCAACTGAACTTGGTGAGATCGTCAATTCATTGATCGAGGAATTCTTCCCGCAAATCGTTGATATGCATTTTACTGCTGAAATGGAAAATAGCTTGGATAGCATTGAAGCTGGGAAAGAAGAATGGGTCAAAGTCGTCGATCAATTCTACCGTCCCTTTGAAAAAGAATTGACGACCGCAGAAGAAAGTATCGAAAAAATCCAAATCAAAGACGAACCTGCAGGCTTTGACTGTGATCTTTGTGGACATCCAATGGTGATCAAATTAGGTCGCTACGGAAAATTTTATGCCTGTAGTAATTTCCCTGACTGTCGCAACACGAAACCAATCGTCAAAGAAATCGGCGTTGAGTGCCCGGTCTGTCACCAAGGCCAAGTTGTTGAACGAAAATCGAAAAAAAATCGGTTGTTTTATGGATGTACCCGTTATCCGGACTGTGACTTTACTTCTTGGGACAAACCTGTAGGCCGTAATTGTCCGAAATGTGATAATTACTTAGTCGAGAAGAAAGTCAAAGGCGGCAAGCAAGTCGTGTGTATCAATGGGGACTATGAAGAAAATGTGCAAAAATAACTAGCAGGATTCCCTGTTAAAAAAAGAATCGGCGCATTCTTTTGAACGGTCAGCCTCGATGTTGGCTGACAAAAGAAAGTGCCGGTCCTTTTGATTAATACAAGCAGTTTCTTATGAGAAGAGGCGAGCTTTTGAAATAAAAGGAGAGCACTATGAAAGAAATCAATGTTATTGGTGCCGGTTTAGCCGGAAGCGAAGCTGCTTGGCAAGCAGCGCAAGCAGGTGTCGCAGTAAAGCTTTATGAAATGCGTCCTAAGAAATCGACAGAAGCCCATCACACAAATAATTTTGCTGAACTTGTTTGTACGAATTCACTTCGGGGCAACAATTTAACGAATGCGGTCGGTGTTTTGAAAGAAGAAATGCGCCGCTTAGATTCAGTCATTATTACCTCTGCAGACAAAACAGCTGTTCCAGCAGGGGGTGCTTTAGCTGTGGATCGTGATGATTTCTCAGAGTTAGTAACCAAACGTGTAAAAGAACATCCTTTAGTCACTGTCATCGAAGAGGAGATCACTGAAATTCCAGAAGGGATTACCGTGATTGCAACTGGACCTTTGACTTCTGAACCTTTATCAAAAGCGATCCAAGCTTTTAACGGATCAGAAGGATTTTATTTCTATGACGCAGCAGCACCGATCGTCGATAAATCCACCATCAATATGGATAAAGTTTATTTGAAATCACGCTACGACAAAGGCGAAGCAGCCTATCTGAACTGTCCAATGAACGAAGAGGAGTTTTATGCGTTTCGTGAAGCTTTAGTCAATGCGGAAGTGGCCCCTTTGAAAGAATTCGAAAAAGAAAAATTCTTTGAAGGATGTATGCCAATCGAAGTTATGGCTGGCCGTGGACCGAAAACTATGTTGTTTGGTCCGATGAAACCCGTTGGTTTGGAAGATCCGAAAACCGGCAAGCGTCCTTATGCAGTGATTCAGCTGCGGCAAGACAATGCAGCTGCTTCTCTGTACAACATCGTTGGTTTTCAAACACATTTGAAATGGGGCGAGCAAAAGCGGGTATTCCGGATGATCCCTGGTTTGGAAGAGGCAGAATTTGTGCGCTACGGCGTGATGCATCGGAATAGTTTTATGAATTCACCAGAGTTGTTACAACAAACGTACCAATCGAAAAAACGTGAAGACCTCTTTTTTGCTGGTCAGATGACAGGCGTTGAAGGGTATGTTGAAAGTGCAGCCAGTGGATTGATGGCCGGGATCAACGCTGCCAAACTTGCAAAAGGGGAAGCGCCGATCATTATGCCACAAGAGACGACAATTGGCAGTATGGCGTATTATATCACTCATGCAGAAGGCAAACACTTCCAACCGATGAATGCCAACTTTGGTTTGCTGCCAGAACTTCCAGAACGAATCAGAGATAAAAAATCTCGTTATGAAGCATTGGCAAACCGGGCATTAGCTGCCTTAGGAGAAGCCAAAGAACAACTATAAGAGCGATGAGTCATCACCTTCTTACTAATAAATGGTAAGAAGGTTTTTTTTTAATTTGTCTTGAAACTTTAATCAAGGTGACTTATGATAGACAGTAACAATGACAGAAGGTGGTGAAGATGGTGATTGGAGAATGGATTCATTTGATTCAAAACTATTTACAGCGTTTTCCTACAGTAATTCAATTTTTAGGATGGCTGATCCTGTTGGTCGGGGTCATTTTCGTTGTCTTTGTTTTATTTAGTTTGCTGTTAGGTCCCATTATGTGGCTTTACAATCGCATCACAGACAAAAACCGCAGCAATGTCATTAGTCGCAATGATTTTGTGATCGGTGAACTGACGGAAAAGATTGTCGGAGATACAATCGGCGAAGTCATGGAGATAGGGAGTCAAGGTGCACGTTCTGTTTATCCTGCACGTTTTTTTCGGGAAGAAGATCGTGAAAACAATGTTCGATTGCCAGTCGGAACCAAAGTCATCATTGTCGATTTTGATAAAAAAGGGATCGCGTTGGTGGTGGAAAGTAAAAATTTTATAGAATAGGAAGTGTTACGTTATGGTGGATACAGGATCAGCAGTAGATTTTTTAAGTAATCCGATTTTATGGGGTGTTGTCCTCGTTGTTTTATTGATCGCTTTTTTGATGATACGCTATCGCATTGGGAAACCCGATGAAGCATTGATCGTTACGGGGTCGTTTTTAGGAAAAGAAGGCATCAAAATCTTAAAAAACAGTGGGACGTTTGTGATTCCTATTGTTCAAAAAGCCCATAAATTAAGTTTATTGACCCACAAGTTAGAGATTGGGACACCAGAAGTTTATACGGAACAAGGCGTACCGATCAAAGCCAGTGCGACGGTGCTTGTAAAGGTCGGCAACAGTACCGAGTCGATCAAGACAGCTGCTGAGCAATACTTAGGCAAATCCACAGGTGAATTGGAAGATGAAGCCCAAGAAGTCTTAGAAGGTCACTTACGGGCGATTCTAGGAACGATGACGGTAGAAGCCATCTATAAAAACCGCGATGATTTTGCGGAACAAGTGCAAGAAGTTGCCTCTACGGATTTGAAGAAAATGGGGTTGGAGATCGTTTCGTTTACGATCAAAGATGTCAGCGACAGCAATGGCTACTTGGATGCGTTAGGACGCCCTCAGATTGCTGAAGTGAAAAAAAATGCCGAAGTAGCGGAATCCAATGCCTTAAGAGAAACTCGAATCAAGCAAGCTGAGAATGAGCAATTGGCACAGCATGAAGAGATCCGTCGCCAAACAGAAATTGCAGAAGCGACAAAAGATATGGCATTGAAACAAGCACAATACAAACAAGAACGCGAAGTTGCGGATGCGAAAGCGGAACAGATCGCGGTCGGCGAACAAATGAAAGTTCAATTGATCGAACAAGAAAAAAATATCGAGATTCAAGAAAAACAAGCGGAATTGACGGAAAAAGAATTGAATGCAACTGTCCGTAAAAAAGCCGAAGCGGATAAATATGTGGTTGAACAAAACGCTTTAGCAGACAAAGCAAGAGAAATCGCACGAGCACAAGCGGAAGCGGAAAAAGTCAAATTAGCTGCCCAAGCAGAAGCCGAACGAATTGAAAAACTAGGTAGTGCCGACGCGGAACGGATCGCAAAAGTCGGTCAAGCCGAAGCGGAAAGCCGTGAAAAGATGGCGATTGCTTTGACCAAACTGAACGAAGCTGGTATTTTGATGGAGTTCATCAAAGTGCTGCCTGAAATCGCGAAAGAGGTCAATGCGCCACTGAGCAATATTGATAAAGTGGTTAGCTTTGGCGGCAATGATGGTCTTCAATCAATGGGGGAAGCTGGTTTAGCGCGAACCTTTGATACGATCAAAGAGACAACCGGATTAGACTTAGTTGGGTTAATCAATGACACGATGTCCACAAAACAAGGAAACAAAGAGCTAGTTCAGGTTGTATCTGAAAGCACTAGTTCGCATCAGCCAACAACTGATCCAATCGAATAAAAGCAAATAAGTGGAAACGTATCAGTCCCTCTTTCTTTTGAGGAGAGGGACTGGTACGTTTTTCTGGCGCATTTAACGGATCTTTCTGAACAAAGATAAGAATCTTACGTAGATTCTTAGAAAGTTTTCACAATTATGTCTAAACTTTGAAATATTGATTAAATTCTGACAATTCATTTGTTTTTTTTTGTGGTCTATGCTAAAGTTATTTCGAATCATGAAAAGGGGGGTTAATTTGCAAACAGATCAGTTTCAAGAAGAGTTTTTTCGTTATCTTATTGTTGAAAGAGGGTATTCGGAAAAGACAAAAAAAGCGTATCAAGAAGATATGGGCGATTTTTTTCACTTCTTAAAAGAGTCTGGCAATGAAGACCCATTAGCAGTGGAATACCGCGATGTTCGCGTCTATTTAAGCTATTTGACGGAACGAGAGTACAGCCGTAATTCCATCAGTCGTAAAATGGCTAGTTTGCGATCTTTTTATCAGTTTCTAACCAAGCATGAGATCGTCAAAGAGAATCCTTTCGCCTACATTCATTTAAAAAAGAAAAACGCCAAATTGCCGCGTTTTTTTTATGAGAAGGAAATGGATGCTCTCTTTCAAAGTGTTGCTGGCGATGAGCCACTACAACAGCGCAATCAAGCATTGTTAGAAGTCCTTTATGGTTCAGGTTTGCGGGTCAGTGAGTGCAGCAGTCTCACACTGGGGGCAATCGATTGGGAAAGTGGCGTATTACTGATCCATGGGAAGGGGAATAAGGATCGCTATGTTCCTTTCGGTAGTTACGCACAAGCAGCAGTCAAACGCTATCTTTCCTCAGGACGCAAACAGCTGATGGAAAAGCAGAACAAGGAACACGAGATCCTTTTCGTGAATCATCTTGGTGACGGGATCACTGCAACTGGGATCGAATATGTTTTGAATCAAATCATTCGAAAAAGCAGTTTAGACAGTAAAATCCATCCTCATATGCTTCGGCATACGTTTGCAACCCATTTATTAAACAACGGCGCCGATATGCGGACCGTTCAAGAATTGTTGGGGCATGCCAATCTATCGACGACACAGATTTATGCGCATGTCACCAAAGACAGTTTACAAAAAAATTATCGCCAATTTCATCCACGCGCGTAAAATTGGTACAGGAGGAACATAAATGAAGTCAGAATTTCATTCAACCACCATCTGTGCGGTTGAAAAAGATGGGAAATTTGCCATGGCCGGTGACGGACAAGTAACGATGGGAGAACAGGTCGTTATGAAAGGAACCGCTCGGAAAGTCCGTCGAATTTACAACGGTGAAGTGATCGTTGGTTTTGCCGGCAGTGTGGCAGATGCCTTTACCTTGGAAGAAAAATTTGAAGGAAAACTAAATGAATACAACGGAAATTTGCAACGAGCTGCAGTAGAATTGGCACAAGAATGGCGGACTCAGCAGTCGATGCAAAAATTAGAGGCGATGCTGATCGTCATGAATGATAAGGAGATGCTTTTGGTCTCTGGGACAGGCGAAGTCATTTCGCCAGATGAAGGAATCTTAGCCATCGGTTCAGGTGGAAACTATGCCTTGGCAGCAGCCCGTGCGATGAAACGTTATGGCGGTGAACTATCTGCCAAAGAAATTGCTGAAGGTGCCTTGAATATTGCCGCAGACATTTGTGTCTTTACGAATCACAATATCATTGTAGAAGAGTTTTAAAGAGGGATGACGATATGACAAACCAAAACAAATCACCACGAGAAATCGTGAAAGAGTTAGATGAATACATCGTTGGACAAACCAACGCCAAAAAATCAGTGGCTGTTGCTTTGAGAAATCGCTACCGCCGGCTGCAATTAGATGAAAAGATGCAACAAGATGTCACACCAAAAAATATTTTGATGATCGGACCAACAGGGGTTGGTAAAACGGAAATTGCGCGACGCTTAGCAAAGATCGTTGATGCACCTTTCGTTAAGTTAGAAGCGACGAAATTCACGGAAGTCGGCTATGTCGGTCGAGACGTAGAATCGATGGTACGTGACCTCGTTGAGAATGCGATCCAAATCGTGAAAAAAGAACAATATAAAAACGTGCGGATCCAAGCAGAGAAAAAAGCCAACCGTCGTTTAGTAAAAGTCTTAGTTCCTGGTATTAAAAAGGAACAGAAAAAGAATACCAATCCTTATGAACAAATGATGAATATGTTCAACGCCGCACAACAACCAGAAGAGCCAAAAGAAGAATTGACGGATGAGATTCGCAGCAACCGTCAAGCCATTTTTGAGCAATTAGAAAAGGGCCTTTTAGACAACCGGGAAGTGACGATCCAAGTCGATGAGCCGAAAAATCAAGCACCGATGATGAACAATGGCTTAGAACAAATGGGGATCGATTTGAATGAAACCTTAGGAGCATTGAAACCGCAAAAGAAAATTGAACGCACAGTAACCGTAAAAGAAGCACGAGAATTGCTGATTCAAGAAGAATCCTCAAAACTGGTCAACGACGCGGATATTCATAGTGAAGCATTACGTTTAGCAGAATCTAGTGGCATCATTTTTCTAGATGAAATCGACAAAGTATCTTCGAAATCACAGCAGTCAGGAGAAGTTTCTCGTGAAGGGGTGCAAAGAGATATCTTGCCGATCGTTGAAGGATCGCAAGTCAATACGAAATACGGAACCCTACAAACAGACCATATCCTTTTTATTGCTTCTGGGGCATTCCACCTGTCGAAACCAAGCGATCTGATCCCTGAATTGCAAGGGCGTTTCCCGATTCGTGTGGAACTAGATGATTTGACAAAAGAAGACTTTGTTAAAATTTTAACGGAGCCCAACAATGCCTTAGTCAAGCAATACATTGCCTTGTTAGGAACCGAAAATGTCAAAGTAGTCTTTACGATGGAAGCTATCGAGAAAATTGCCGAAATTGCTTATCAAGTGAATCGCGATACCGACAATATTGGTGCTCGTCGTTTGCATACGATTCTAGAGAAACTACTTGAAGACTTATTATTTGAAGCATCTGAGATGCAAATGGGTGAAATCACCATCACAGAAGCGTATGTGGAAGAAAAACTTGCGTCCATCGCAAAAGATGAAGACTTAAGCCGGTATATTTTATAAAGGGAGCGGACCAATGAAAACATTATTAGAAAAGACAAGACAAATCAACGAATTATTGCAGCAAAAAAACACCTTTAATTTAGCTTCTGATTTGCCTTACGACAAGATGGCTGTCATTTTAGGAAACATCCTAGACAGCAATGCGTATATTATTAGCATTGACGGTAGCGTGTTAGGTTTTGTTGAGAACCATGATGTCAATAATGAACGCATCAAAAAAATGTTTGTTGAAAAACAGTTTCCTAAAAATTATACAGATTTAGTCGATCACCTGACTTCCACAGAAGCTAATGTGCCAATCAGTGATGATATGACCGCTTTTCCTGTAGAAGGCCGTGAGTTGTATCCCAACGGACTAACGACCATCGTACCGATTTACGGTGCAGGAGAACGTTTAGGTACGATCATTCTTTCCAGAATCGATAAGTCCTTTGATGACGACGATTTGGTATTAGCGGAATACAGTGCGACAGTTGTTGGTATGCAATTCTTGTACCAAAAATCCCGCAGTATCGAAGAAGATGTTCGCAGTACCACAGCTGTTCAAATGGCAATCAACACCCTTTCTTATAGTGAGTTGAAAGCTGTTCAAGCGATCTTTGAGGCATTAGAAGGCGACGAAGGTCGTCTGACCGCGTCAAGTATCGCTGATCGCATTGGAATTACACGGTCGGTGATCGTAAATGCTTTGCGTAAACTAGAGTCTGCCGGCATTATAGAATCCCGCTCTTTGGGGATGAAAGGCACCTATTTAAAAGTGCTTAACAGCCGCTTTAAAGAGGGATTGACGAAACATCAATATTAGGAGATGAGACCATGACAGTTACCATCACGGCGGGTCATCTGCAAGCAAAAATTGCAGAAAAAGGGGCTGAGCTACAAAGCTTAGTTGATACAAGCAATGACCTTGAATATATTTGGCAAGCTGATCCAAACCACTGGGGAAAGCATGCGCCAATCTTATTTCCGATTGTTGGCGCCTTAAAAGAGGACACCTATCAGCATGAGGGCAAAAGTTATCATTTGCCCCGTCATGGGTTTGCCAGAGACATGGTGTTTACTGTCGTTGAAAAACGTACAGACTATGCCTTGTTTCTATTAGAAAGTTCAACTGAAACCAAAGTGAAGTATCCGTTTGATTTTCAGCTGTATGTCAGTTACGAATTAGGCGGTGATGGCTTAGTCGTCAAATACCAAGTAAAGAATAGCGGTCAAAAAGAACTATTCTTCTCCATTGGAGGACACCCTGCATTCAACGTCCCACTTGAAAAAGGGCTGACATTTGAAGACTACTACCTTTCTTTTTCTCCAAAAAAATCACGAGTGAAATTGCCATTAAAAGGCAATTATATTGATTATGAACAACGCACACTCGGTCAAACGAATACGGATTTGCGCTTGACCCACGATATGTTTGCAAATGATGCGCTGGTTTATGAAACGAAAGGATTACATTCCTACTCGATTCGCAGTGAGAAATCGCCTCATAGTGTTACGTTAAGCTACAATAATATGCCGTATGTCGGTTTTTGGTCCACGTATCCCGTAAAATCGCCGTTTCTATGTATAGAACCATGGTGCGGTATCGCAGATACACTGGAAGCTTCCGGTGAGCTTTCAGAAAAATTGGGTATTCAAGCACTTTCGCCTGAGGAGTTATTTGAAACAAAGTACTCGATCACAGTCAAATAAAAGCAGGCAAAAAGAAGCTGAGAAAAGTCATTGCACTTTTCTCAGCTTCTGCTTATTTGTTCGCTTGACGCTTATTCAGACCAAACGGTACCCGACTTTCAGTCCCGTCTTTAATACGTGAAATATTTTCGCGATGGCGAATAAAGATAAAAATCGTTACGCCGATCGCGATGAAGGTCAGCAACCAGTTTTGCTCAGGCAATATCGCAGGGGCGATAAAAGGCAAAACGACCGTCGATAAGGTGATCAAACACGCCGCGATCATACTGGTCAGGCTTACCATACTTGTCACATAAAGACAGATAACAAAAATCAATGAAGAATAAATGAAAAAGAGCGGATTGTATCCTAAGAGCATCCCAGCACTTGTCGCCACCGCTTTGCCGCCTTTAAACTTGGCAAAGATCGGAAAGGTATGACCTAAGATCGCGCAGACCCCAAACCAGAGCGGATTGACGGTATGGAGACCAAAGAGGACAGGCAAACTGGTTGCCAAAGTTCCTTTTAAGATATCCATCAATAAAACAACGATCCCGGCTTTCTTTCCTAAAACGCGAAATGTATTGGTCGTTCCCGTATTGCCGCTGCCGAATTGGCGAATATCTTTTTTGAAAAACAATTGGCCAATCCAAACACCCGAGGGGATCGAACCTAAAAGGTAAGCAACAATAAATAAAAGAATCGTATTCATAATAACCAACTTTCTTTGCAAGGCTAGGGCAATTTTAGCATGAAAACGCCTTTCCAACAATAAGAAAATCTTTCGCTAGTCAGGGAAAGAAGAAAAACAGCTTTCCTCGGAGCTGTGAAACACAAACAAGCCATTTTGTGACTCTAGCTTGTGCAAACAAAGGAAAAAGGATAAGATAGTTTAGAAAAATGTTCGCTTGAAAAAAGCGTATTTTGTGTTAAGATTTTTTTTGCAGTCCTTTCAGCAGTAAAAAAGGACTGATCAAGATTAAAGGAGCGGTGGGTTTGGCAAAGAAAACCACAGAATATAATGATGCTTCCATTCAGGTCTTAGAGGGCCTAGAAGCAGTAAGAAAACGGCCAGGAATGTATATCGGCTCGACCGATAGCCGCGGCTTACATCACTTAGTGTATGAAATCGTCGATAATGCGGTTGATGAGGCACTCTCAGGATACGGCAATGAAATCGATGTTACGATCCACAAAGACAATAGTATCAGTGTTCGAGACAACGGGCGAGGAATGCCGGTCGGGACACATGCATCGGGAATCCCTACTGTTGAAGTGATCTTCACAGTGCTACATGCCGGCGGGAAGTTTGGCCAAGGAGGCTACAAAACTTCTGGCGGCCTTCATGGGGTTGGTGCCAGTGTTGTAAATGCTCTATCCAGCTGGCTGGAAGTAGTCATCGTTCGTGATGGCATCGAATACAAACAGAGCTTCAAAGACGGTGGGAAACCAGCGGGTACTTTGAAAAAAATCGGCAAAACTCGTAAACCAACTGGAACCACAGTCACCTTTAAACCTGACGACACGATCTTTTCAACAACCAAATTCTCCTATGAAATTCTCGCAGAACGTTTAAGAGAATCGGCTTTCTTGCTAAAAGGGGTCAAAATCTCCCTGACGGATGAACGTGGGGAAGAACCAATTCATGAAGTTTTTTTATATGAAGAAGGCATCAAAGAATTCGTTGATTATTTAAATGAAGAAAAAGATACCTTGACCCAGGTGGTGTATTTTTCCGGTACCAAAGAAGCAATCGAGGTAGAACTTGCCTTTCAATACAATGATGGCTATTCGGAAAATGTCTTGTCCTTTGTCAACAATGTACGTACCAAAGATGGTGGTACCCATGAAGTGGGGATGAAAACGTCAATGACGAAAGCTTTCAATGAATATGCCCGCAAGGTCAATTTGTTGAAGGAAAAAGATAAGAACCTTGAAGGTAGTGATTTTCGTGAAGGCTTAGCGGCCGTGTTGTCGATCCGTGTTCCAGAAAATCTTTTGCAATTTGAAGGGCAGACCAAAGGGAAATTAGGAACACCCTTAGCAAGAAATGCTGTAGACAATGTGATTGGCGAGCAACTAGGCTATTACCTGCAAGAAAACAGTGAAATGAGTCAAATGCTGGTTCGTAAAGCGATCAAAGCAAGAGAGGCCCGTGAAGCTGCCAGAAAGGCGAGAGAAGAAAGCCGCACAGGAAAGAAACGCAAAAAAGGTGAGTCACTGCTTTCTGGAAAATTAACGCCTGCTCAGTCTCGTAATCCTAAGAAAAATGAATTGTATTTGGTGGAGGGGGACTCAGCCGGCGGGTCAGCGAAGCAAGGCCGTGACCGCAAGTTCCAAGCGATTTTACCGTTACGAGGCAAAGTTATCAATACAGAAAAAGCCAAGATGCAGGATATTTTGAAAAATGAAGAGATCAATACCATGATCTATACTATCGGTGCCGGTGTTGGCCCAGAGTTTTCGATTGAAGACTGCAATTATGACAAAGTCATTATCATGACCGATGCGGATACCGATGGGGCGCACATCCAAGTGCTGCTTTTAACGTTTTTCTACCGGTATATGAAACCTTTGATCGAAGCGGGAAAAGTATACATTGCTTTGCCACCTTTGTATAAAGTGTCTAAAGGGTTAGGGAAAAAGGCAGTAGTCGAATATGCTTGGACGGATGATGAACTAAGCAAACTGACCCAAAAAATCGGTAAAGGCTATATGCTTCAGCGCTACAAAGGGTTGGGGGAAATGAATGCCGATCAATTGTGGGAAACGACGATGGACCCAGAAACGCGGACGCTGATTCGGGTAAGAATCGATGATGCGGCCCAAGCAGAACGCCGTGTCACCACACTGATGGGGGACAAGGTAGAACCTCGTCGGAAGTGGATCGAAAGCCATGTTCAATTCAGTTTAGAAGAAGATGGCAGTATTTTGGATAAAAAAGAAGATACGGTACCGGAATTAGTTGATGAAAAGTTAATGGATACCGAACAAGCAGAAAGCAAACATTTAGTTAAGGAATAGGAGGTGGTCTCTTGGAACACAGAAGCAATATACAAGAATTGACATTGGAAGAAGTGATGGGAGATCGCTTCGGTCGATATTCCAAATACATTATTCAAGAACGGGCATTGCCAGATATTCGTGATGGGTTAAAACCGGTTCAGCGGCGCATCTTGTTCGCCATGAACCAAGACGGCAATACGTATGACAAAGGCTTCCGCAAATCAGCGAAATCAGTCGGGAATATCATGGGGAACTTTCATCCCCATGGTGACTCGAGTATTTATGAAGCAATGGTCCGCATGAGCCAAGACTGGAAATTGCGTCAGATTTTGATTGAAATGCACGGAAACAACGGGAGTATGGATGGTGATCCGCCAGCTGCCATGCGTTATACCGAAGCACGACTTTCAGAATTAAGCGGTGAGCTGTTAAAAGATATCGAAAAAAACACCGTCGAATTGGTGTGGAATTTTGATGATACCGAAAAAGAACCAACGGTCTTACCAGCAAAATACCCAAATCTGTTAGTCAATGGCTCAACTGGGATCTCAGCTGGGTATGCAACGGAAATTCCCACCCATAATTTAGGGGAAATCATTGATGGAACGGTCTATTTGATCGACCATCCGCAAGCTTCTTTGGATCAGCTGATGAAGTATATTCCCGGCCCTGATTTTCCAACAGGAGGGATTTTACAAGGGAAAGAAGAAATCAAAAAAGCCTATGAAACAGGCAAAGGCAAAGTGATCCTGCGTTCGAAAACCAAGATCGAAGACATCAAAGGTGGCAAGCAGCAAATCGTTATCAATGAGATTCCCTATGAGGTCAATAAAGCCAATCTAGTCAAAAAAATGGATGAGATTCGTTTGAATAAACGGATCGACGGGATTGCTGAAGTGCGTGATGAAACTGACCGTACTGGTTTGCAGATCGTTGTCGAGCTGAAAAAAGAAGCAAATGCACAAGGAATTTTAAATTATTTATTTAAAAATACCGAATTGCAGATCAACTACAACTTCAACATGGTGGCTATCGACAATATGCGCCCCCAACAAGTCGGTTTGAAACGGATTTTAGAAAGCTACATCAAGCATCGGCGTGAAGTGATCGAAAAACGCAGTCGTTTTGAACTGCAAAAAGCCCAAAAGAGACAGCATATCGTCGATGGGTTAATCAAAGCTTTATCGATTCTTGATGAAGTGATCGCCACCATTCGCGGCAGTAAAGACAAAAAAGATGCCAAAAACAATCTGGTTGTTCAGCACGGTTTTACGGAAGAGCAAGCAGAAGCCATTGTGAACTTACAGTTGTACCGCTTGACCAATACGGATATCACACAATTGCAAGCAGAGGCGAAAGAACTTGCTGAAACGATCGCTGAATTGACAACGATTTTAAATGAGGAAAGTGAATTACTGAAAGTGATCAAAAAGGAATTGCGGGAGATCAAGAAAAAATATTCGACACCGCGATTGACTGAGATCGAAGCCGAAATTCAAGAAATCAAGATCGAAACACAAGTTTTAGTCGCGCAAGAAGAAGTCGTCGTGACAGTCACAAGAGACGGTTATGTCAAACGCAGCAGTTTGCGTTCTTACGGTGCCTCAAAACCAGAAGAGATCGGCATGAAAGAAGGCGACTCTTTACTTTACAGCAACCAAATGAATACGTTGGATCATCTGTTATTGGTAACCAATAAAGGAAACACGATCTATCGTCCGGTTCATGAATTGCCTGATTTAAAATGGAAAGATCTAGGCGAACATATTTCGCAAACGGTTATGACACTGGCGCAAGATGAAATGATCATTGGGGTCTTTGCCTACAAAGAGATCGATCCGTTGAAAAACTTTGTGCTGATCAGTAAAAACGGCATGATTAAACAAACACGAATGACGGAATTTGAACCTTGGCGCACCTATAAGACACGGCCAATGACGATCATGAAGCTGAAAGATGAATCAGATGAATTAGTCAATGTCTTTTTGACTGATCAAACAGAAGAAATGGATGTCTTTTTAGTCAGTCATCTTGCCTTTGGCTTACGGTATTCGCTTAATGAAGTGCCCGTTGTGGGACCAAAAGCAGCTGGGGTCAAAGCGATGAACCTTAAAGCGGATGATTATCTTATCAATGGGTTGTTAGTTTATTCAGAAGGGGATACACCGATCGTTCTGATTACCCAACGTGGCGCAGCAAAACGCATGCTAGCCCAAGAGATCACCCAATTAGGACGGGCGAAGCGTGGATTGATGGTCTTACGGGAATTGAAGAAAAACCCTCATCGCGTAGTCTATATGGGGAATGGAGAGAACCAGCAGCTACTGGTAACCAACCAAAAAGGACAAGCCTTTGAAGTCATCACGAATCAAATCCCGATCAATGATCGGACCTCCAACGGCTCATTTATCATGGATGAGAAAACAGGGGGGCAAATCTACGAAGTGAAAACACAAATCAGTCCTGCAATCGCAGAGGATTCTGTACTATAAATTATAACAAAGCAACCATTCTGTACCAGTACAGAATGGTTGCTTTTTTGCCCCTTAATTAATCTTTCACATTGATAAAAAACGCACTTTAATAAAAGATTCACATTTGATAAATGCTTATAAATCAACGTTTTTAATAATAAAAATCTTAAAAAAAACTAAATTGTTCAAAATAATTCTTGAAAACACTTGCAATCATTAGGGTGTGTGTTATACTGTTCACGTAAAGCTGTTACATTAGTGAACAGAAAATTTAAGGAGGTCCATCAGATGGAACAATGGAATGGATTTAAAGGAAAAACTTGGAAAGAAGAAGTAAACGTACGCGACTTCATCCAAGAAAACTACACACCTTATGACGGAACAGATGAATTCCTAGCAGATGCTACTGAAGCAACGACGAAGCTATGGGATCAAGTCATGGAACTGAACAAGCAAGAGCGTGAAGCTGGCGGCGTATTGGATATGGATACAAAAGTCGTTTCAACGATTACTTCTCATGGACCTGGCTACTTAGACAAAAACTTAGAAACAGTTGTTGGTTTCCAAACGGAAAAACCATTTAAACGCAGCTTGCAACCATTTGGCGGCATCCGCATGTCAGAACAAGCAGCAGAATCTTACGGCTATGAAATCGATGCGGAAGTTTCTCACATTTTCCGCGACTACCGTAAAACACATAACCAAGGGGTATTTGATGCCTATACACCTGAAATCAGAGCAGCTCGTCGTTCTGGTGTAATCACAGGTCTTCCTGATGCATACGGCCGTGGCCGGATCATTGGTGACTACCGTCGTGTTGCATTATACGGAGTGGATTTCTTGATCAAAGAAAAACAACAAGACCTATTGTATTGCGGAAACGGAACCATGTCTGAAGACATTATCCGCCAACGTGAAGAATTAAGTGAACAAATTCGCGCTTTAAGCGAATTGAAAGAATTAGGAAACATTTACGGATTTGATATTTCTAAACCAGCTCAAACGGCGAAAGAAGCATTCCAATGGTTATATCTTGGTTACTTAGCAGCCATCAAAGAGCAAAATGGTGCGGCAATGTCATTGGGACGTACGTCAACTTTCCTTGATATTTATGTTGAACGCGATTTAAAAAATGGCGTGATCACTGAAGAAGAAGCACAAGAAATCGTTGACCATTTTGTCATGAAACTACGTCTTGTGAAATTTGCTCGGACGCCTGATTACAACGCATTGTTCTCTGGTGACCCAACTTGGGTAACTGAGTCAATCGCTGGTATGGGTGAAGATGGACGCCACATGGTAACAAAAAACAGCTTCCGTTTCTTACACACGCTAGCAAACTTAGGTCCAGCACCAGAACCAAACTTGACTGTTTTATGGTCAACACGTTTGCCTCATAACTTCAAAACATTCTGTGCGAAAATGTCGATCCAAACATCAGCGATTCAATATGAAAACGATGATGTGATGCGTGGACATTGGGGCGATGATTACGGAATCGCTTGTTGTGTATCCGCAATGCGCATCGGGAAACAAATGCAATTCTTTGGTGCTCGTGCCAACTTAGCGAAAACATTGTTGTATGCAATCAACGGTGGGGTCGATGAAAAATCAAAAGCACAAGTTGGACCAAAATTCCAACCAATTACTTCTGAATACTTGGATTACAACGAAGTAATGGAAAAATATGACACAATGATGGACTGGATTTGTGATCTGTATGTGAACACATTGAACATCATTCATTACATGCATGACAAATATTCTTATGAACGCATTGAAATGGCGCTCCAAGATACAGATATTCTACGTACGATGGCTACTGGTATCGCTGGTTTCTCTGTTGCAGTTGATTCATTATCAGCGATTAAATATGCCAAAGTTCGTACGATTCGTGATGAAAACGGCATTGTTGAAGATTACGAAATCGAAGGCGATTATCCTAAATACGGAAACAATGATGACCGTGTAGATGATATCGCAGTCAACTTGTTGAAAGCTTTCATGAAGAAAGTAAAACGCACAAAAACATATCGTGATGCAAAACATACAACTTCGATCCTTACAATCACTTCTAATGTGGTTTATGGGAAGAAAACAGGGAACACGCCTGATGGACGTCGTGCAGGTGCACCATTTGCTCCAGGTGCAAACCCAATGCATGGCCGCGATACGCATGGTGCATTAGCAAGTCTTTCGTCAGTTGCGAAATTACCATATGATTACTCATTAGATGGTATTTCAAACACCTTCTCAATCGTACCTAAAGCATTAGGTCGTGACGATGAGACACAACAAGAAAACCTAGCAACAATGCTAGATGGCTATGCAGCAAAAGGTGGTCACCACTTAAATATCAACGTATTTAACCGTGATACATTACTTGATGCGCAAGCTCACCCAGAAAAATACCCACAATTAACGATTCGGGTTTCTGGTTATGCGGTTAATTTCATTAAATTAACCAAAGAACAACAAGATGATGTCATTGCTCGTACAATGCACGAAGCAATGTAATAAGCAACAACTTCAGGCGGCGGACGGGAAAATCCGCCGCCTCTTGTTTTGAGAGTATCAGACGGAGCATGGTTATCCGTCGTTTCGAAGAAAGGAAGAGCATTATGGCAGTAACAGGACAAGTACATTCAACAGAAAGTTTTGGATCAGTAGATGGACCAGGTATCCGTTTTATTGTATTCATGCAAGGATGCCGCATGCGTTGCCAGTTTTGTCATAATCCAGATACTTGGAAGATTGGCACGGGTATCGAACGAACGACCGATGACGTCTTAGAAGAGGCGTTGAAATATCGCGAATTCTGGGGACAAAAAGGTGGGATCACCGTTAGTGGTGGGGAACCGTTACTTCAAATGGACTTTCTGATCGATCTGTTTCGCAAAGCCAAAGCAGAAGGGGTCAGCACAACACTGGACACTTGCGGAAAACCATTTACACGAGAAGAGCCTTTTTTCAGTAAGTTTCAAGAGTTGATGACTGTGACTGATTTGCTGTTGTTTGATATCAAACATATCGATAACAAAGCCCATAAAGAGCTGACCACCCAATCCAATGATAATATTTTGGATATGGCAAATTATCTTTCAGAGATCAATCAGCCCGTCTGGATTCGTCATGTGCTGGTTCCTTTTAGAAGCGATTATGATGACTTCTTGATCCGTTTGGATGAATTTATCAAGACGTTGAAGAATGTCGATAAAGTTGAGATCTTACCTTATCACACGATGGGGAAATACAAGTGGGATGAGCTAGGCTTGAAATATCCCCTTGAAGGGATCGAACCACCAACCGAAGATCGGGTGAAAAATGCCAAACGTTTGCTCCATGTAGATGACTATAAAGGCTACTTAACCCGTTGATCAAAACAGGAAAGAAGAGATTGCTATTGCTTCTTTCCTGTTTTTTTACTATGATTAGAAAGTGAATATCAATTGAAATAGGAGCGATGAAGAAATGTCGAAAATATTAGTATTCGGTCACCAAAATCCTGATACCGACGCTATTGGTGCAGCGATTGCCTTTGCAAACTTACAAAATCAACTTGGGAAAGACTGTGAAGCGGTGGCGCTAGGTACACCGAATGAAGAAACACAATTTGCACTAGACACCTTTAGCCTGGCTGCTCCTCGTGTAATCGATTCAGTAACTAAGGAAACACAAGAAGTAATGCTGGTGGATCACAATGAGTTTCAGCAAAGTGCGGCAGATATTGCGGATGTTACAGTGTTGGCAGTGGTTGATCATCACCGTATTGCTAACTTTGAGACAGCCAATCCGTTGTATTATCGTGCAGAACCTGTTGGTTGTACCAGTACGATCGTATTGAAGTTATACAAAGAAAATCAAGTGGAAATTCCAAAAGCGATCGCAGGAATCATGCTTTCAGCGATCATCTCCGATACATTGTTGTTCAAATCGCCAACATGTACCGATGAAGATGTAGCGGCAGCAAAAGAATTAGCGGTTTTAGCAGGTGTTGAACTGGAAGCATACGGATTGGATATGTTGAAAGCCGGCACAAATCTTGGGACGAAATCAGCCGCAGAATTGCTGGATCTTGATGCAAAAAGCTTCCCAATGGGCGGGAAAAACATCCGTATCGGACAAGTCAATACAGTCGACCTAAAAGAGGTCTTTGACCGTCAAGCAGAATTGGAAGCTGCCATGAAAGAATCAATGTCAGCAAATGGCTATGATTTGTTCTTGCTTGTTGCTACTGATATCTTAGACAGTAATTCTGAGCTATTAGTTGTTGGTGAACCAATTGCCCCAGTAGAAGCAGCGTTTGAAACGACATTAACGAACCATCGTGCCTTTTTACCTGGCGTTGTTTCTCGTAAAAAACAAATCGTTCCTCAATTAACAGCGGTTTTCGAAGGATAATTAGGATAAATGTCAGAGTGCTGGTGAGATCTGTTTTGGTAGATCAAGCCAGCATTTTTCATGATTTTTTTAATAAGGAGTACACACAGTGAAATTTTTTTATAGTCCCCATTATCGTTCGTTGCAACCGATCCTGGCATCTTCTGAATTCCATGATTTGGTTCATGTGCTTTTAAGCTGTCAAGAACCGCCGACACTACGAGAGCTAAAAGCGAAGTTTCCAGAGGTGTCAATTGATAAAACCCTTGACCGTCTGATCGCATCAGCTTTGATCATCCGCCAAAATCGACGCTATTTTTTAGGTTTTCCTGTTTATACTGAAGAAGATCAAAAGCAGCTGCAAGAAAGTGACGGTTTTTATCAAGATGCCCTTGATTGGTCAACACAAGAAATCGCTGGTTTTCTCAAAAACTTTGCGACATTAAGTAGTGAAAATAAATACTTCTATGGTTGTTTGCAGGAGGTGGAGCAGGGGATTGTTTATTCCTTGGCCCATGAAAGTTTTCAGATGATCTCATACGCAGAAGCGCCATGGCCACCAACGCTGCCGGCTTTTTTTGAAGCAAATCGCCAGCTGCAAAATCTATCGGTTTATGACGAACTAATGGATTTGATCGGCGATGTCGATCCGGTCTATTACTTAGATCAAGTAAGTGTCATCTTTGAACGTATCCGTAAAAACAAAAAAGTGCGTCCGAGTATTTTTCTAGAATCGCTTCAACAGTTGAAAATCGTTAGTTCCGAGCTAGATTTCTTGCTGGAAGAAATAAATTGTGATAATCTAAAAAACGGCCGTTATCCATCTGCTGAAAAGGATATTTTCTTGCAACGATCAGTGCTCGCTCACTTAGTGAAAAAAGCAGGTTCATACAACACGTTTTTTTTCAATGATAATTGAGATTTCTAATAATTATGTTATTTGTTTTAAATTTTCTGAATATTACAAAGCTGTTAGATGTTATTCTAATAGCTTTTTTTCTTGTTCACTAAAATGATAATTTGATGAATAAAAATTAAAATATAACGATCGTTTTGTTTGGAGATTTGATTTCTTGATGATATGATGATTTTAGAACGTTGAAAGGGGATATAAAAATGGAAGGATATAAAACGGTTGATTTTGAACAGTTGGAACGGAATAAAACGAAAGCAGAAATGATTACATTCGTATCAATGTCAGAGATAGAAGCGGCACGGCAAGCAATTACAAATGCGGGGATCGATGAAACGCGTTTTTCTGATGGAGATCTCATTCTCGCATTAAAGCAAAAGGAACGATTTGGGGCAAATACGATCGTTTCAGTGGTTATTGATTGGCTAGTGAATCAAAACTATTTAGTGAATCCCGCGAATGCCCTTCGTTATTTGGCAAAAAAAATGGCAGATGGTCCATTAACGAGTTATAAATTATTGAGTGAGGGAGAGTTTGACTGTGATGGCAATTATTACTTAATTGGTCACGCAGACAAGTCCTTGGCAGTAAATAAAGCCTATAAAGTTTACACCGATGGGCAAGTAAAAGAGCTTTGGCAAGCAAAATAATTGAAGGTGATTTCGGCTCTAGCGAAGAAGGGAAACGGCTGTAGAAGCAGTTGTTTTCGTAAAAGGATCGAAGATTGAAGGTTGTGAAGGACGCGTGAAACTAAACATTCGAATCAGCTTAGCTGGCAGTCATCTTTTGATTGGTGCATTCAGTTTGATCGGTGCATTGCTGACGCTTTATAAAGTACCAACTAGTTTTGGTACGATCCAAGTCATGTTAGGTGAAATTTATTATACCGATACGGTATTTGACCGATTTACTCAGCTTTTCTTATTGGGGATTATTAGTCTTTATACCGTAGTGACGAGTTTTTACGGGTTTCGATTCTGGTGTTTTTGCTCCGCCTCTTCTGCATTTGGGACACTGCTGGCATATGTTGAATTAACTGAGACATTTCCGGTGATGGTTGTTTTCATCCTGGTTTTGGCAAGTTTGTTTCAGTTAAGTGTAGTCACATACTTCATTTTCCAAAAGCTAAAAAGTAGAGCTGAAACAGGTTGAACAGATACGTTCAAGCTGTTTTTTTCTGTCCTGAATAATTCGTTCGTATCATAGGGTTATTAGGTTACTAGAATTTTATTTTATGCTATGCTAACAGTAGAGATCGTTTGATTGCAAATGCTTCTCTATGAAAAAATGGGACAATGATCGATCGTTAAAGAATAAGCGATCAAGATGAGTCGAAGGAGGACTGATGAGAGAGTGGTTACCAAACAACAGGTACTGACTGCAGAAAAGGACTTTCTGAGCGGTGAAAATTTTTATGTCCAACATTTCTTAGGAGCCCATCAAGCGGATGATGGCTATGTGTTTCGTGTTTGGGCACCAAACGCTCAACAAGTTTGGCTGGTTGGTGATTTCAACCAATGGACAGACACTTTGCCAATGAATAAAAGGGCAGAATCTGGGGTCTGGGAGATTGAGACCAACCAAGTAAAAGAAGGACAGCTTTACAAATACAAAGTCAAACAAGCAAATGGACGAGAAGTATTGAAGATTGATCCTTTTGCTGTCCATTTCGAAGCTCGACCAGGAACTGCTGCCGTGTTGCATTCGATCCCACAAAAAAAATGGCGGGATGGACTATGGCAAGGCCGCAAAAAAAGACAGAAAACATTTAATCGACCTCTAAATATTTATGAAGTTCATGCCAGCTCGTGGAAGCACCACGAAGACGGCACCCCTTATCGCTTCTCTGAATTAAAAGATGAACTTATTCCTTATGTGAAAAAAATGGGTTATACCCATATCGAATTTATGCCTTTGATGGAACATCCATTAGGTACCTCGTGGGGCTATCAGCTGACAGGTTATTTTGCGCTCAGTTCCTATTATGGGACACCAGAAGAATTTCAAGACTTTGTAGAGGCATGCCATTTAGAAAATATTGGTGTCTTTGTTGATTGGGTACCAGGACATTTTTGTGTCAATGATGACAGCTTAGCTTATTATGACGGCACGCCGACATTTGAATACATGGATGAAAACCGTGCCAAAAATGTTCGCTGGGGTGCGATCAACTTTGATCTCGGCAAACCACAAGTCCAAAGCTTTCTGATCTCAAGTGCCTTGTTCTGGATCGAATTTTACCACATTGATGGTATTCGGGTAGATGCCGTTTCCAACATGATCTATCGCGATTATGATGAAGGTCCATGGGAACCAAATCACGAAGGGGGCAATCGCAACTTTGAAGGCTATTACTTTTTACAGAAGCTTAATTCTGTTATCAAGTTAGCCCATCCAGAAGTGGTCATGATTGCAGAAGAAAGTACGTCTGAAACCAAAATAACAGGAATGGTCGAAGAAGGCGCGTTAGGATTTGATTATAAATGGAATATGGGCTGGATGAACGATGTCCTGCGTTTTTATGAAATGGACCCGATTTTCCGTAAAGATCATTTAAATCTGCTTTCTTTCTCTTTCATGTATCGGATGCAAGAAAATTATATCTTGCCACTTTCTCATGATGAAGTCGTTCATGGTAAAAAAAGTTTGATGCATAAAATGTGGGGGGACCGCTACAAACAGTTTTCACAACTACGAAATCTCTATACGTACATGATGATGCATCCAGGGAAAAAATTGTTATTCATGGGTAGTGAATGGGGACAGTTTTTAGAATGGAAATATGATCATGGGCTTGAATGGGTCGATTTAAACGACACATTAAATGCAAAAATGCAGTTCTTCACCCAGACCTTGAATGAACTATACAAAGAAGAACGAGCCCTTTGGGAATTGGATGATCAAGAAGATTCATTGATGGTGATCGATGCAGACAACTTAGATGAAACGACATTGACTTTCTTACGACAAGGAAAAACGAAAAAAGATTTCTTGATCGTTGTTGTCAATCTGACACCAGTGGAGCGTCACGATTTTGCGATCGGCGTGCCATACGAAGGAACGTATCGAGAGATTTTAAACACTGAACGGGATGTATTTGGTGGAACTTGGGTGGCTAATAACCAAGACTGCCAGACCAGTAATGCCCCTTTTAAACAATACGACTATCAAATCAAAACAATTTTGCCTGCACTTGGGGCTTTGATTATCAAACCAGAAAAAATCAAAATGACTCGTAAAAAAGCAGTAAAGAAAGCATAAAAAAAGAGTAGAGGGGGAACGGTGAGTAGATCACCAAACAAAATGAAAACAGAAATGTTAGCAATGATCCTCGCAGGAGGACAAGGGACTCGTTTAGGGAAACTAACAAAAAATATTGCCAAGCCAGCAGTTCCGTTTGGCGGCAGGTATCGGATCATCGATTTCACGTTGAGTAATTGTGTCAATTCTGGAATCAAAAATGTGGGTGTAGTCACGCAGTACCAACCTTTAGCACTGAACAACCATATCGGCAATGGCGCCAGTTGGGGATTGGATGGAATCAGTACCGGTGTGACGATTTTACAGCCATATTCAAATTCAGAAGGCGAAAAATGGTTTGAGGGAACTGCCCATGCCATCTATCAAAACATCGCCTATATCGATGAGATGGACCCGCAATACGTCTTGATTTTGTCCGGCGACCATATCTACAAAATGGATTACGAAGAAATGCTGGAAAAACACAAAGAAAATGATGCTTCATTGACGGTTGCAGTTCTCGAAGTTCCGATGAAAGATGCTTCTCGTTTCGGAATCATGAATACTGATAAAAATGACCGCATCATCGAATTTGATGAAAAACCAGCCGAACCAAAAAGCAATCTTGCTTCGATGGGGATCTATATATTTGATTGGAGTCGTCTACGCAGTATGCTATTGAGTAACTACACAAAAGACGGCGAAATGGTCGATTTTGGGAAACATGTCATTCCTTCTTATCTAGAAAGCGGCGACAACGTTTTTGCCTATCGCTTCTCTGGCTATTGGAAAGACGTAGGAACGATCGATTCCTTATGGGAAGCCAACATGGAATTTATTGATCCAGCCATGGAGTTGAATATCCGGGATAAAAGCTGGCAAGTGTTCTCCAAAAACCCAATCGCACCGCCGCACTTTGTAACTGAAACCGGTGCTGCTAAAAATTCGCTTGTGATGGACGGCTGCTATGTTGCTGGGGAGATCGAGCACAGTATTTTATCAGAGAACGTGCAAGTGAAAGAAGGCTCGACTATCAAAGATAGCGTGATCATGCCTGGAGCGGTGATTGGCAGAAATGTCAAATTAAATCGAGTGATTGTTGGGGAAAATGCAGTGATTGGTGACGACGCAGAGATCGATGGAACAGACGAAATTGCCGTAGTCGGCTATTCTGAAATTTTAGGGGTGACGATTGATGAGAACTAATAAAATGTGTGCAATTTTAGGGAACCTACAGCGATACCAAGACTTGATGCCATTAACGGAGAATCGTCCGCTGTCGACCTTGTTGTTTGACTGCAAATATCGCTTGCTGGATTTCAATCTTTCAAGTATTGAAAATGCCAACATCAAACAAGTCTACATGATTTTCAATGAAGGAGAGACTCAGTCGGTCTTTGATCATATCGGCGGTGGAAAAGAGTGGAACTTGGACGGTGTTCAAAACCGGTTCTTTATTCACTTATTTCAAGACTCATTGAAAAAGCAAGCCGAAGGGCAAGAGTACTACTATAACGTCATTGACTATTTGGAAAAATCAAAATCAGATCACACTGTATTTATGGGCAGCAAAATCTTATGCAACATCGATTTGCGTGCTTTGCTGAAAATTCATCAACTACAAGGCAATGAAATGACTGTGGTGTATAAACGCATCGGCAGTGACAATGTTTCTGAAAGTGACTTGTTGTTTAATGTTGACAGTGAAGGACACTTAGAAGAAGCGATCCAAGCGAAAAAAGGGGAAGTTGGCTCCCTAGTCAACTTGTGTACGGATATTTTTATCATTCAAACGGATCGTCTGATCGCGGCTCTTAAAGAAGGGCAAAAAGTTGGCGCAACGGCAGATCTCGGTCAATTTTTACGAGAGATGATCTCTGTGGAGAACACTGGCCTATATGAGTACACTGGTTACTTAAGTAACATTTATGATATCTCTTCTTATTATCAAACAAATATGGACATGCTAGATGTGCATAAATTCACTTCATTGCTTTATTCGAATCAAAAAATCTATACCAAATTGAAGAATGAAGTACCAACCTATTACTCGGAAACGTCTGAGGTGAAAAATAGCCACTTTGCTTCTGGTTGCATCGTTGAAGGCTCTGTCGAGCAGTCACTGGTTGCTCGCCGTACGAAAATCCATCCTGAGGCAAAAGTCAAAGGCGCGATCATTTTCGGAAATAACGAAATCAAAGCAGGTGCCGAAGTCTCTTATGCGATCTTAGATAAAAATGTAACCATCGCAGAAGGTGTAAAAGTGCAGGGAACCAAAGAAACGCCGATTGTCATTAAGAAGAATTCTCATGTGACAGAAGATGTAATCGGAGGAGCAAGCGCATGAAGGTTTTGTTTACAGCAGCAGAGTGCGCTCCGTTTTTTAAAACAGGCGGGTTAGGGGATGTTGCAGGTGCATTGCCAAAAGAGTTGGTCAAAAAAGGCGTCGAGACAGTTGTCGTCTTACCTTATTTCACGAAAATGCCTGCCGAATACCAAGACCAAATGGAAGATTGTTTTTCCTTTGAAGTGGCGGTCGGCTGGCGCAAGCAATATTGTGGAATCAAAAAATTAGTTCTAGGCGCTGTGACTTATTATTTCATAGACAATCTCTACTATTTTGGTCGCGAACGGCTCTATGATTTTTATGATGATGGGGAACGCTTTGCTTTCTTCCAATTAGCCGTGATCGAAATGATGGAACGCATTGAATTTATTCCAGACATCGTACATGTCAATGATTACCATACGGCGATGATTCCGTTCTTGATCAAAGAAAAATATCATTGGATCCAAGCGTATCAAAACATACGCACCGTTTTGACGATCCATAACATTGGGTTTCAAGGGTGGTATAGTCGCGATATTTTACCGGATCTTTTTGGGATGGGTACGGAAAGATATGATGATGGAACCTTGCGTTTAAACGATTGCTTGAACTTTATGAAAGCAGGAATCTTGTATGCGGACCGCATCACGACCGTCAGTCCTTCCTATAGTGAAGAAATCAAAACAGCTGAGTTTGGTTGTGGTCTTGAAGTCATTTTACGCATGGAAAGTGGCAAGCTAAGCGGTATCTTGAATGGAATTGATTATGAAATGAATGATCCAGAAACCGATCCTCATTTGGACTATCCTTTCAGTGTCGAGGATTTATCAGGAAAAGCTAAAAACAAGCGAGCGCTACAAGAACAGTTTGGCTTGCCAACTCGTAAAGAGGTTCCGCTGATTTCCGTTGTTAGTCGTTTGACCACTCAAAAGGGGTTCCATTTAGTTCTTGAAGAAATGGAAAACCTCTTGCAGTTTGATGTTCAGTTCATCTTACTAGGGACTGGCGAACATGATTTTGAAGAAGGCTTTCGCTACTTTGCGCAGAAATATCCTGACAAATGTGCTGCCGCGATTTCTTTTGATATTGCACTGGCGCAAAAGTTATACGCAGCAGCGGATCTCTTCTTGATGCCTTCGGCTTTTGAACCATGTGGACTATCGCAGATGATCGCGATGCGTTATGGTACATTACCGATCGTTCATGAAATCGGTGGCTTGAAAGATACGGTGGATTCCTATAATCCGATCACGAAACAAGGAACCGGCTTTGGCTTCCAAGAGTTTTCACCTTTTTACTTGATGAATGCCTTAAAACAGGGGATTGAATTATATGAATCGGATCCGACAACATGGACGGCATTAGTCAAGCAAGCAATGCAAAAAGATTTTAGCTGGAATCAAAGCTCAGATCTTTATGTTGAGTTGTATAATAATATCAAAGTTTGATTGTTTTAAGACAGAAGAATCCTTGTCTGCAACAGAACGGCTAGTTGTATGACTAGCCATTCTGGCGGCAAGAATTCTTCTTTTTTATAAACGGTTAGCATAAAGGAGTGTAACCCTATGACAAAAGAACGATTGCGTGATCTGTTAGAAACCAACGTGCACGAACTGTTTGCGATAGAGATCGATGAAGCATCACCGCAGGAATTGTTTCAGGCGCTAGCCAATGTCGTGAAGCAAATGTATTCAGAAGACTGGCGTCAGACCAGAAAAAATCTCTTGTTGGAGGATCAGAAACAAGCGTATTATTTTTCAATCGAATTTTTACCCGGCAAAATGTTAAAGAGTAATCTGTTAAATATGCAGCTGTTGGAGCAAGCGGAAGCCGTTTTTGAAGAGTTAGGGGTTTCACTTGACGATGTTGCAGAGACGGAAAAAGACATGGCTTTAGGCAACGGGGGACTCGGTCGCTTAGCGTCTTGTTTTATGGATTCATTGGCTTCTTTAGGTTTGCCGGGAAATGGCAATGGGATCCGCTATCGCTACGGATTATTTAAACAAAAATTTATTGACGGTCATCAAGTAGAGTTGCCCGATGACTGGTTGCGTTCGGGGAATGTTTGGGAAGTCCGCAAAGAAAGCAAGGCGGTGCCTATTCGTTTCGGGGGCCATGTCTATCTCGTTACCGGAGAGGACGGGAAATTAGCCCCAGTCTATGAAGGTGGCTTTACCTGGCGGGCGGTTCCTTATGATACAGCAATGGTTGGCTACCAAAATCACCATCTCAATACCTTGCGTTTATGGAGTGTCGAGGTTCCTGCCGAAGATGAGGCGCACTACGCGACACTAGAATCGCGGCAAGCATTGGAAAATCTGACAGCGGTCTTGTATCCCGATGATTCCAATGAGACAGGCAAACGGACCCGGCTGATGCAAGAATACTTTTTTGTGTCTGCAGGGATCCAAAGTATCGTCCGTTATTATAAAAAATTGAATTTACCTTTGGCCATGATGAGTGAACGAGTAGCGATCCACATCAATGATACGCACCCAGCCCTTTGCGTCCCAGAACTGATGCGCATTTTAGTTGATGAAGAAGGTCTTGCTTGGGAACAAGCGTGGTCGATCACCGTGAAAGTCATGAGTTATACGAACCATACGATCATGGCGGAAGCCTTAGAAAAATGGCCCGTGCGCATGATTGAAGAAGTTTTGCCGAGAATGGATCAGATCATCAAAGAAATTGATCGCCGTTTTGTGGAAACGATGCAAGGGGTCCATCCGCAAGCCTTACTGGAACGGACGCGAATCATTATTGATGATCAAGTCCATATGGCACATCTCGCGATCATCGGCAGCCACAGTGTCAATGGCGTAGCCAAGCTCCATTCTGATTTACTAAAATCAGTGGTACTCCATGACTTTTATCTTATTTATCCTGCCCGTTTCAACAATAAGACCAACGGCATCGCGCAACGGCGTTGGCTTCAGCTAGCCAATCAACCGTTAGCCAAAGTATTGGATCAGTCCATCGGTACAAGCTGGCGCAATGATCCATTAGACCTGCAACTACTCAAAAACTATTATGAGGACGAAACTGTTCTCCAACAAATTGCCGACGCAAAAATGAGTAACAAGCGTGCACTGGCACAGTACATTCAAAAAGCAACGGGCATCACAGTAGATCCGACGGCAATATTTGATGTGCAGATCAAGCGTCTGCATGCATACAAACGACAATTACTAAATCTTATGCATATTCTAAAGCTCTACTTTGAGGTCAAAGACGATCCAACTGCTGCGTTTCATCCAAGAGTCTTTCTCTTTGGTGCCAAAGCCGCACCAAGTTATCACTACGCAAAATCGATCATTAAAGTCATCAATGAAGTGGCGAATCTGATCAATCATGATGAAACCATCAATGATAAAATCAAGGTTGTTTTTTTAGAAAATTACAACGTTTCTTTAGCAGAAAAAATTATCCCAGCAGCGGATGTCAGTGAACAAATATCATTGGCCTCCAAAGAAGCTTCAGGGACAAGTAATATGAAGTTGATGCTAAATGGGGCAGTAACGATCGCCACTTTAGATGGTGCCAATATTGAGATTCGAGATGCAATCGGTGATGAAAACATCGCGATCTTTGGGCTAACCGAAGAAGAAGTGTATCAGTATTACGCCCAGCGTAATTATTCTGCCTATGCGTATTATGAGTCAGATCCACTATTGCAACGTGTAGTCAATGCCTTTATTGACGGGACAATCCCCAATATTCAAGTAGAAGGCCGCGAGATTTTTGATTCACTTTTGAAATACAATGATGAGTACTTTTTATTAAGAGATTTCCACGCCTATTGTGATGCACAGCATCGGGTGGATATTGCTTATCAAGATACTCATCGCTGGCAAAAAATCAGTCTAATGAATATTGCGAATGCTGGGAAGTTTTCGGCGGATGAAACGGTGCGAAATTATGCAGCAGATATTTGGCAGATCGATCCATTATTTGCCCATATCAAAGAACCAAATGCGGCAAGCTTGACGGAGTCAGTGCCTCCAAGGGGAGACAATTGAAGCGACTTCGGTTGAAACGGCGCAGTCTTTCGTGAAATTCTCTTTTATTTGTGGTATGATGAAAAAAATGCATGTAAGAGGATGAGTACAGTGGCAAATTATTTAGATGTGAAACGAAAACACTTCCGTTTTCCTGCTTATGATGATACAGACGGTGTGAAGCTTCAATCCGAGCATCGCCCCGCATTCAGTAAAGCAGATGATTGGATTTTAACCGAAATCAAAGATCCCGTGAGTCATTCTCACAAGGAAGAAAATCAATCTTTGCAGCGTAAAGTGCATTCCAGCCAACGCGATCGAGGGCACAATGTTCGTCAAAAAGAAGAGCTTGCCAATCACCGTGCCAACTTGCCTCAGTACGGAAAACGTCCGGTGAAAGAGCAGATGCCGACAGGAAAAACCAATTTTTTTGGCAAAGAAGCGAACCATTCTTCTTATCAAGTGACTAGTAAGAAGGAAAAAGCTGAGGTTCCTGTTTCTTCGAAAAAAGAATATTCGGGACGCTCTTACTTCGTGCCTAAATATATTCCTGCATCAATTATTCCAGATGAGCAAAAACCTGAAATTACGCCGAACGATTTGATGGATGCAATGGCAAAAAAACAAGAAAGTTATTTGTTATTTGATACTGAACCAGCAGCTTATCAAGTCAAAGAAGAAAGCGATCCAACCGTCAAAAAATTCAATCGCCACCCCTCTGTTGGGATGACACGCAGCGAGTTTCGAGCCAACAATAAAAAAAATGGTGAGAAAAAACGGTCCGTTTTAGATCGATCATTAAAAGGAATGATTGAAGACGATCAACAAGAAGAATCTTCAAATGGCTATTTTCGTTCTAAATAGTAGAGACAGTTACTCTTAATAGAAGTAGTCCTTTGATCATAACGATGAATGATTTCAGCTAGATGGCGAACATCTAGCTGTTTTTTTTGTGTGCTGAAACTGCCGATTTCACAAAATACTTAGTCGAATTACATTTTTCACCGACTGAGGAATATTCTGATTTTACTAAGCAATAGCGTGGGCTATAGAATAAAGTGAAACGATCAAAACCATCGTTATTTATAATGTTTGTTATTTTAATTGGCGATTTCTTTTGTCATTTAAAATCGATGGCAGGATTGTGGTTTTCTGATCAGCCGTAATTGAAAAAAGGAAGCAAGCGTCCTGATGGTTAAAGCTGCTCTTTGGGAAGGACTGATCCATGATCGATTTCAAGGGAAAGATACGCTGAAAGGTGGGGCATCAACAAATGAACAAGAAAAAGAGAAAGGTATATTTCACCGTCATTATTGGCTTACTTGGAGGACTCTACTTTTTTTCAACCATGAGTGTGTTTTCTTCAAACATTTTCTTTGCTGCACAGCTGGAGGAAGAAACGGTTGCGAGTGACCCATTCGAACCGATACGAGAGAAAGAGGCTGAGGGAAAAGTTGCCATTTATTTTGATGAATCAACGAAAGCCGGGACTGTAGGAGACATGTTACTAGTTGCGTTTCATACGGGCCGTCCCATTAGTGAAATAGCGATCCGGTTGCCGCAATCTGCGGTTTTTGTTGAAGAGGAGTTGCCAAAGGGAGTCAAAATTATGTCAACCACTGAAGAGAATGGTTGGAAACTAACGACTGATATCCCTAGAAGTGATTTTTTGGTTCCATTGGTAGTTGATACAGCAGGGGCGTTTCCATTTGAAGTAGCAGAATCAATGATAAGACTTGAAATAAAGGAAGCACGGGAGACAAACCCTACGGATACACAAGAGGATGCGCTAACCGATTCGAGTGACTCCACTGACCAATTCGATCAAGAGGACAAAGAGGATCAATTACCAAAAGAGAAGGAAATAGAAAGCCAGATTCCTGACGAATCAGAGTCAGATCCTGGCAATCTATATCTGTTAGGCGACGACGTAAAAAAGAGAGGGGTTGCTAACTGGGTCGAATTTATGGCTGCAATGGTCGATCCGACGGTCAATTATATTTATTTGACAGCCAGTTTTCAAACGAACGATAATCCTCGTTTAGGCATTACGGGAATTGACGGCTGGAGCAGCAGCGCCAATCCTAATGGCGGATTAGCCTATGTTTATATCAATGCCTCGAGAGTTTCAAGAACGTTAATCATCGATGGTCTCGACACCTTTCAGATGGATCTTAGAGCCGTAGCGATCTGTTTCCGCGATTCCAGTGTCAATCCTGATTCCCCATGGGACATTACCTTGCAAAATTTGGAACTTTACCATGGAAACTTTTGGGGGGCAATTGAATATCATGATTTGAACATGTCAAATCAGCAGCGTTCAATCATTCGGTACCACAATCTCAACCATACTGGCAATCAGTTGTTTTACGGTTTGCACTCTCGAGCCAGCTTTTCTGGACATTCGGTTTCACACCAAACGCCTAGATATACATCAGACTTCAATGCTTCTTGGATGATTCACTCGAACACCCAAGCGAATTTTGAAATCAACCAAATAGAGCTTCGTGAGGGAGCAAACGTCGAAATGTCGACGATCAGCTCAGGAAATCTTGATTTTTATAATACGAACGCGCGTCTCATACTAGGGAATAATGCCCGACTATCATTAAATGCCAACGGTTCAGCTGGCGAAGCAGGCGGTGCCAATATTCGCTTTGTCGCTGGCAATGGACGCATTGAGTTAGGAAAAGGTGCGGAATTGGCATTAAATACACAAAACAACAGTCCGGCAGTCATCACATCAGGCACGCCCCATGATATTCGCTTAATGGAAAAAAGTCGCTTGTCAGTTACTGCTACAAACCGAACGTTGTATAGTCATATTTTCTGGTTGAGTGCCAATACTCATGTAACCTTAGAAGACAGCAGCACCTTAGAGGTTGAAGCAACAAATCAAAATACAACCGCAAATATCTTCCACTTCTCTGGCACGACTGGCAATCTCAACGTAGGCAAAGATGCTACCTTAGATATTCGTTCAGACAGCCCACAACCTGTCCAACGCCTACTTTTCTTTAGCGGTGCCAACAATCCCGCAAGATTGACGATCGACGATGCCAAGCGTGTCAATTTGCAAAGAACCCGCCCGATAACGACCACAACAAATGGTCTAATTGAAGGGGGAGGAATCACTGCAAAGAATCAGGCGATTCGCCAGTGGCGGCATGGAAATACAGGAGATCCATCTGATTTTCAGTGGCAACCGATTCTGTCCATGACTGCGGCGATTTCCGGAACCAACACCAATGTGACCAATGTATCTTCACTGAATGAGGAAACAAGTCGAGGGTTTGCCTCGCAGTTTGCTTCTCGTTCACAACGTCTATTATTTGAGAGAATCCCAGACATCACGGTGACCATCGATCCTTTGACAGAAGATAGAACCTTACCTAATGCCTATACGATTTCGGGAACCGCCAATCCTGGTAGCTACCTTCGATTTCAAAGAGAGGGGCTGATGCCAGAACCGACGCTTGAAACGCCAGTCGATAGTGCCGGCAATAGCGAGTACTTTCACACACAAGCGGGTGAAAATGGGCACTATTTACTTGATCTATCTGATTTAGAACCTTTCCAGTATTTTACACAAGGTGAGGTGGTCACCGCTCAGGCATTTCTTGATGGTAAATGGGCAGAAGCATCAACCACTGTGGAACCCATTGGTGACGTTGACCCAAAAGATCCCCTTGATCCTGATCAACCGATTCTACCTGAAAATCCACCATTGATACCAGAAAATCGCGGGTTTATCAGTTTAGACTTTGTTTCACAATTCGATTTTGGTACAGTACCGATTCGCTCGTCGACAAGCCGCTATCCGGCGCGTCCGCAACGAATTTCTTTAGTGGATGATCATGAATCAACCGAACGACCAAACTACATTCAGGTTTCCGATCGTCGATTTCTTCAAAAGGGCTGGACCTTGAGTGCCCGATTATCTGAGGAAGGGTTCGTTAGCACGGAAGCGTTTAAGCACCACTTAAAAGGAGCGAGTGTGCATTTGACGAATATTGAAATGGTTACCTCTAGAGAAAATCCCTCTGAAGCACCAGACTACGTTGAAGCAATTGAGCTAGGACCGCAGAACCAAGTGATTGCACGTGCCAATGAAAATCAAGGGACGGGTACTTGGATTCAACGCTATGGAAACGAGCATACCATGCAAAAAAGTGTCGAGCTGGAAATCCCTATTGGCGCGAGGCCGCAAGCAACAAGTTATCAAGGAACCCTTCGTTGGGAGCTGAGTTTCGTACCTGGTGCTGACGAATAACCCCTTGGAAAACAAGTAAGCATGTTCTGCAATCGTGAATATGATCGAACACTGTAAAAGTTGCTCAGACAAAAAGAAGTCCAGTTGCCATTGGACTTCTTTTTTGTCTGAAACAGACGAGCGGTGGTTTAAACTACTTTTCCCACTTTGGTGGATATGCTTTTCGATCAATAGAAGAGAGTGAAACCACAGGCAATGGACCAATGAGCAAAATCATGACATGGTAGTGATCAATGAAATCACTTAAGCACTATATCTTCACCAGTATAAATTTTATTTAGCTATTTTAGTAATTAAATCCTGCTCAAATATTTTAATTTTCTCTTGCCTTTTGATATGCTAAGAACAAGGGGGAATCAAAGATGGAAGTTGATCTACAAATGCTGGCGATGATTTTCTTTATCAATCTCGCCTATGTTACATTGAACACACTGCGATTTTTATTGACAATGAAAGGGTATCGCGTGATTGCCCCATTAGTGAGTATGATCGAAATCACGATCTATATTTTAGGCTTATCTATGGTATTGGATCGTTTGGATAACCCGCTGAATCTCTTGTTCTATGCATTAGGTTATGCTGCAGGAGTCAGTATTGGTATCAAAATCGAAGATAAGCTGGCTCTGGGCTATACAATGGTCACAGTGATCCTACCTAGTAATACGGATGAGGAAAAGAGTTTGCCAAAGATCTTACGACAAGAAGGCTATGGAGTTACACAAAGTTATGGAGAAGGCTTAGAAGGGCTACGACTGATTTTAGAGATTCTTTCCCAAAGAAAAAGTGAGAAAAAGCTCTATCAAACCATCAAAGCGGTGGAAGAACGAGCGTTTATCATCAGCTATGAACCCAAGTATATCTCAGGTGGATTTTGGACCAAAAAAATCAGCCGCCGAGAAGCAAAGTTGAAAAAACAAGCACCTGTTGATTGAAGAGACTCAGTCAGCCGTGATTCATTCGAGAAGAATAGCAGAGTAAAAGACAGGGAATTTATTGATGAGAGGAAGCGTAAGGTGTGGAAAAGAAAGCAAATGGTATGATGGCGGTCATCGCTGCCCTGATCTCAAATATTTTGGTGGCTATTAGTAAGTTTGTCGGTTATGCACTAAGTGGCAGTGCAGCCATGTTGAATGAAAGCATTCATAGTGTCGTGGATTGTAGTAATCAAATCTTTTTATTGATAGGGGATAAACGGGCAACAAAGGGCCAAAGTGAACTGCATCAGTTTGGAGAAGGTCGGGCGAAATATTTTTTTAGCACGATCGTTGCGATGATGCTCTTCTTTGGTGGGGGCGCACTCGGTGTGATGGAAGCGGTAGAAAAGCTGCTGCATCCTGCCCATGAAGTTGGTAACGCTTGGTTGGTGATCGCTATTTTGATTTTCGGGATGATCGTTGAAGGAAGTTCGTTGTGGATCGCGATCAAGGAGATCCGCGAACTGAATGTGGAACGTCAACCAATCTATCGTTTTTTGAAAGAAAGTCGGCATAGTGAGATTCTGATCATTTTCACAGAAGACTTTTGTGCAATGATCGGCCTAATGATCGCACTATTTGGTACGATTTTAACCATGATTACGGGTAACGCATTTTTTGATGCCTTCAGTGGTTTATTGATTGGTCTTTTATTGATGGTAGCAGCCATTTTCTTAGCCCGCGAATTTTACAGTCTACTGATTGGCGAAAGTGTCACAAAACGGGATCTAGCAGTGATCAAAAGAGCATTTGAACGGCCAGATGTTGATCGCTTGATTGATGTTAAAACGGTGCATTTAGGACCATCAGAAATTTTGATTGCGGCAAAAGTTGATATTGCCTCGAAACAAGAAGAGGTCGGCTATGAGATCATTAATGAGATTGAAGCCGAGATTCGACACCAGATGGCAGATAAAAAAGTCTATATTTATATTGAGACAGATGAGTATGACCCTCACTATATGGAGAAACGCCGTAAACTTGTGCGACCTTCCCACTGATTTAGCTAGAATAAAGCAGCTTTTTTTGATACAATAGACAAGGATTATCACATAGTGAAGGAGATTTCAAAATTATGATCAATGCAAGTGACTTAAGAGCTGGAATGACATTCGTTCAAGACGGCAAACTTATCAAAGTATTAGATGCTAGCCATCACAAACCAGGTAAGGGAAATACGGTTATGCGTATGAAATTACGGGACGTTCGGACTGGTTCGACTTATGATACAACCTTCCGTCCAGAAGAAAAATTTGAAAAAGCGCATATTGATACGAAAGCTGTACAATATCTATACACAATGGATGATACAGCATTCTTCATGGATCTGGAAACGTATGAACAATATGAAATTCCAGTTGAAGTGGTAGAAGAAGAAATGAAATTTATTCTTGAAAACATGGAAGTAAAAATCCAATTCTTCGGCAGCGAAGTAATCGGCGTTCAACTACCATCAAGCGTAATCTTAAAGGTTGTTGAAACACAGCCGTCGATCAAAGGGGCGACTGTGACTGGTTCAGGCAAGCCAGCAACGATGGAAACTGGCTTAGTTGTCAATGTTCCTGACTTTGTTGAAGAAGGCGAAATGCTAGAAATCAATACAGCTGAAGGTACCTACTTAAAACGTGCGAAATAAGAAAAAAACCGCGACTTGTTCGCGGTTTTTTCTTTTGCTCTGGAGGAGGGATCAAAAGTGAATCATTTCCCGTCTGCCAATGATTTTTGTAAGGGATAAATACTATAGGGTTTACTGATAAAGTAGGCGACGGAGCAGACGATCACAAACAAGGGCAGATTTTCAAAGCCAAAGACTTCCCCACCGATAAAGATCGGTGCAAATAAAGTGCTAGTAGCACTGCCAAAGACACTGGCATAGCCTAGGGCTGCCACCAGTTCGATAGGCAGTCCGAAGAGCGGTGCCAGCACGACGCCCAAAGAGGCGCCGATCGCAAACAAAGGGGTGACTTCTCCGCCCAAAAAACCAATACTGATAGTCAGTACAGTTAACACCATCTTAAGCAGCCAGTCATAAGAATAGATTGGTTGATTCGTGAAACTAGCGCTGATCAAATTCGTTCCTAAACCTGAATAACGACCATGATACAAAAGGACAAAAAGTAAGACTAGCACGAGTGAACCGATGCCAATGCGCCAGAGAGGATGAGGAAAGAGTCGTTTCATGATCCGTTTCATCGTTTCTAATAATCCCGCAAAGCTGCCACCAACAATACCAAATAGTAAGCCAATCAAAAGTAATTTCAGAAAAACAGCCAAAGTCAAATCGGGGGACGGTGACAAAGCAAAACTAAATTTTTCTAATCCTAACAATTGAGAAGTCGTACTAGCGGTGAAAGCAGCCAGCAAAGTTGGTAAGAGTGCATGATGACTGAATTTACCGATGACAAGTACCTCCAGTGCGAAGAACGTCGCAGCGATCGGGGTTTCAAATAAACCAGCAAATCCCGCAGCCATCCCAATCATGATCAGGGTGCTGGCGTACTTTTCTAGTCGCAGCCATTTTCCTAAGCGATTGGCGATGGTGGCACCTAACTGAACCGCAACCCCTTCTCTGCCAGCGCTTCCTCCAAATAAATGCGTCAGCCAGGTTCCCACCATTACAAAAGGAATCAAGCGCAACGGAATGTCTTTTTCTTCTTCATGTCCGACTAAAAACACTAAATTCATTCCCTGAGGACTTCGGTCACCGTACTTTTGGAACAGGTAAGTAAAACAAATGCCGATAATGGGTAAAAAGAGAATCAAGGGCAAAAAATGACTATCACGAAAGGCGCTTAAGGAAAGTAGGATCTTCCCAAAGAAGGTGTCGACGGCTCCAGCGAATACGCCAATAACCAGACTGACCACACCTAAAGCAGTCAGTTCCCAATTAGTTGTTTTTTGTTTCATCATTTCTATCACGATCCTTTAAAAAGAATATAGGAACAATGCTCCTGCAAATACGACGACCTAGTGAAAATAAAAAAATGACTGCTACACACTAAAAAAAGTGGTAGAAGTCATTAGCAAAATTGCGGTTTCAGTAAGAACTGAGGGAGACATTCATTCCCGATTAGCATCAATATTATCTGATAAAACCCTCCTTTTGTCAATGGATGTTTGTTGTGAAAAGCAATTCATCTAACACTTATCTTTTCTACATAGTTATGGTAAAATTAATCTCATAAGAACTTATATGGGAATTGAGCGCCTTGAGGATAATTGGCATGAAAAGGGATGAAAGGACGATCCTTCTACTGTTTGACCAAGGGTAAGACAGTGAGTAGTGAGGAATCGAAGAGGAATAAAAAATGGTTGCATTTATGACGAGCGAAAAATGGCTGCAAAGTGAGCGTTTTTATTATGTGATCCTACCAATTCTCATGGTAGTTGGTCTGATTGCGTTATTAGGGTTCCTGATGGTTCTGCTTTATCGAGAAAACCGCAACCCAAAAGTGACGCTATTGCTTGGCGGCATAGTCGTTACGTGTCTATTAGGTTTTTTTATTGGGGATCAAGTGTATGGTGAATTCAAAACGTATAATGCGCTGATCACACCGAATATCCGAGATCGCGAAAAGATGTTTCTAGGCTATAAATATTACGAATCTGATACTACAGCAATTTATCAGCGCATCCAAAGCAATGAAGCGATTGAAACTTTAGGAATCTATCAAGCAATACCGGTGGAACGGGAGATTGAATTTCTTGGTTCTGCTCATAACTCCGTATATTTTAAAATGGGCGCCCAGGTTTACTATGCTCGCTATCAACCGACTTTTGTGGATGAGGAAACAACTGCTAAACTGCAGGGGGTTCAATATCATTTGACTGATCCTTCCTTTGAAACAATTGGTTTCTATTCCGAAACCAACAACTATTTAACGGCAATCACGATTCCAAAGTCCCAAGAAACCCTCGAATATCAATCCGTTGATTCTGTGATCCCGAAAGAATTTGGGAAAAGTCAAACCCAATGGGCGTTACCGAATAGGAATGAATAATGATAAAAAAACTACCTAAGTCACGAAAGAAAGCTCCCTCAAGAAGGAAACTTCCGTGCGCAGGTAGTTTTTTGCATGCTTGGTCAGAGAACATTGCTTTTCCTATGACTGATCAGGTAGTCCTCTTTCTTTTTTCGAGGCAATTTTTTGAAGGCGGCTTCTGCTTGAGTGGCTTTACTACGAGTGGAAAAGCTTTCCGCATGGATCATTTGCAAGGGTCTGCGACTAGCGGGACGGGTATATTTTGCCCCGATCCCTTTGTTATGCTCTAATAAGCGGCGACTCAAATCGGTAGTATAGCCGCCGTAAAAGGATTGGTCGTTGCAACGTAAGACATAAAAGTAATGGTTGTCAGCAGCCATAGAGCATCGCCTTCACTTCTGGACTATAAGAGCCCGTTTCATCATAGGTAATGAGAGGAGAATCAATTTTAAACCCTTCCGCCTTACCATCCTTGATTCCTTCAATCAATAAAATATTGGCCTCTTTGCCTACTTTCGGATAGACGAAGCGGACTCGTTTTGGCGCGATTCGATGGGTGCGCATATGGTCCAAAATATCGAGAAAGCGATCCGGGCGATGAACCATCGCAAACCTTCCATTCATTTTTAACGCTTTACTGGCGGTTTGGATCACTTCATCTAAATTTGTGGTGATCTCGTGCCGGGCGATCGCTAAATAGGGATTCGGGTTTTTGATCGCCGTCGGTATATTTTTAAAGTAAGGCGGATTGCAGACCAAAAGATCGACGGAATCAGGTTTGATTTTTTGAAAGAGATTCTTCAAATCCATAGGATAGACCGTCAGCTGTTCTTGCAAGTCATTTAATTCGATACTGCGCTGCGCCATATCCGCTAAGCGTTCCTGCAATTCGACCTGATAAATATGAGCAGTCGTTTTTCTGCTGATAAATAAACCGACTGCGCCATTCCCTGCACAAAGGTCAACGATCACACCTCTTTTTGGTACTCTAGCGTAATTGGCTAATAAGACAGCATCTAATGAAAAAGAAAAAACTTCGGAACTCTGAATAATCTTGATGTCATCGGCATACAATTGGTCAATGCGTTCGTTCGGTTGCAACATGAAGCATACTCCTGTTCTAAATTCATTTCAATGTATTATACTACGATTAAGAATAATGGGAAACGCTAAAAAAGGCTTGTCATTTAAACCGTTTTTTTGCATACTTGAATAGGAGAGAAATAGAAAGGAAAATGAGTATGTTTTTTCGCTTTATGCGCGGTGTGGTTCGCGTAGTATTATTTTTGATCAACGGCAATGCTCGTTATCAAAACAAAGAGGTTTTACCTAAAAATGAAAACTATATTTTAGTGGCTCCTCACCGAACCTGGTGGGATCCATTGTACCTAGCAGTGGCTGCTCGGCCAAAGAAATTCAGTTTTATGGCGAAAGAAGAGCTGTTCAAAAACCCGATTTTACGGTTCATTTTGATTCATGCCAATGCTTTTCCAGTCAAACGGGACAAACCAGGACCGAGCGCGGTAAAGACGCCAGTCAAAATCTTGAAGGAAACCGATCTTAGCTTGATCATGTTCCCAAGTGGTACGAGACATGCAACGGCCTTAAAAGGTGGCATGGCGTTGATCGCGAAAATGGCCAAAGTCAAGATCGTTCCCTCTGTTTATCAAGGACCGCTGACATTAAAGGATTTATTTAAACGCAAGCGAGTGACTGTCCGTTTTGGGGAGCCAATCGATATCAGTGACATCAAAAAGATGGACAAAGAGGGCTTGGCGGAAGTGGAACGGCGCATCCAAGGTGCATTTGACACACTGGATCAAGCGATCGATCCGTCATTTGTTTATCAAATCGATGAGTCCAAAAGAGAAGATTAATACCTAAGAAAAGCCGTTGATCCTTTTGTGATCAGCGGCTTTTTTCTAATGATTTAATCCAACAATTCGAAAGCAAATTTGGTCCATGGTTTCAAATATTCCAACAAAGGCAACTCATCTTTTGGGATAGCACCGACTTTGTTTTTTCGGGCGTCTTGGTGAGGGGTCAAAACGATCTGCAATTCGTTTTTGTACTGACCAAAGGTATCATTGCCGATAACGATGTCCCCATAAGCAAACGGTTCTTGGTTTGTATGAGGGAGGTTTTCGATGGGACGGTATTTCACCCGTGATTGTGTGGACCGAGCGACTAACGCATTACTGTCACCGCGACGAAAATGATTGGTTTCAGCTAATATCCTCCGTTCGATTTCGCTGGCTTCTGCTTCTACGGAAACGCCAAAGGTCAGTTTGTAGCGATCGATCGTTGCCAGAGCTTTCAGTTCTGCATCCGACGCATAGACATTGCCAATAATCACCGTATCGATCAACCCAGAAGCAAAAAGCAGCTTTCCTTGTAGCGCCAATGGTAAATCGCGACAAGATTCTAAGGTTGGCAGGCCATCATTGACTTCCCAAGGGCCAATTTTGGCTGATTGGCTAGTGATGAAGGCGGCTGTTTTCAACCCATATTTTTTAAAACGTTGACTGCAGTTGCGGAAAAAAGCCTCCGTTAAGCCTGTGCCTCGTTGGGGGTAAAAATTGTGGCAGCCATATAAAAAAGGTTCATTGGCTTGATAAGAAAGGATATTTTCTAAATAGTTCACATCATTACTCATATTTAATTCAATCGCCAAGCCGAATGGATTGAAGGTCAGTTGGGCTTCTTTGCTGCCATCAAACCCTTGATCCAAGCGGATACCGTCCGCACCTAATTCTGCAAAGAAGCTTAGATCGTCATAAGAGATCGCCAGATCACTAAAAACAGCTGGGGAAATATCTAAAATCGTTTCAAACCCAAGGTTCTTGGCAAACCCGATAATCGAAGAGAATTTTTTTCTGACGGTCTCTTTGCCTTCACTGACTTCTAGCATACTCATAAATAAGCGAGAGTAACCAAGGGCAGCAGCTTTTTTTAAATAGTCTTGATCCAGTAAAGGATCGCTATGGTCGGGGTAAATCGAAAGGCCAATTTCTCGTTTCAATGGTTTTCCCTCTTTCTAAAAAAATCGTACGAAGCACCTCTTAGTATCGAAAAATGCTGCTGTGGAGCGCTTCTTCCGATTGTCTTGATGGGTGCTTCGTCCGACCTTTATCAACAAATTATTGTGTGACTGGTTGATTTTCCTTTTCCAATTCGTTTTTGTCATAGATTTTTACGAATGGGTAATAGATCAGAATCGATAAAAGAATCAAAAGAACATTCAGCACGATCGCACGCCAATCGCCGCCAGTCGCTAAGAAAGCACCAATTGGTCCAGGCAATGTCCAAGGGGCATTGACCGTGACGGCATTGACTAAACCTGCTGAGGTGGCGACCCATGCAATGATACCATTGATTAAAGGCGCAATGATGAATGGTGGGATCAAGATTGGATTCAAGACAATCGGTGTACCGAAAATCAGTGGTTCGTTGATGTTGAAAATAGCTGGAATTAAGGCTGTTTTTCCTAGTTTTGAACCGAATTCCGATTTTGTGCGAAAAGCTAACAAAATAGCCAAACCAATCGTTGAACCAGCCCCACCAATCCAGATGAACCATTGATAAAATGGTTCGGCTGCAATATTGGGAATCATATCTCCCGATGCAAGCGCTGTTGTATTTCCTTCTAACAACTGTAACCATAATGGACGAGCCAGTGAACCAACGATAGAAGCACCATGGATCCCGAATGACCAGAAGAAGGTCGTCAAGAAGGTGATCAAAAGCACACTTGGCAAGGTATCTGCGGCACTGACTAAAGGATCGACGACTTTTGCCACGATCGTGTGCCAGTCAAAACCGATATAGTAAGTGATTGCGCCCATTCCTAAAATGATCACTAAAGTGGGAGTCAAGGCTTCAAAAGAGCGAGCGACTGCAGGTGGGACTTGTTCTGGCATCGTGATTTTGAATTTCGATTTGTCCGTTAACCGATAGATTTCAACGGCAAGAATCGAGGTGATGATCGCCACGAACATACCAGCACTCCCTAAATTGGCCATTGGCAAGACAAAACCGACCGTTCCAGCTGCATCCAACGCTTCTGCTGGGATATTGACCGGGGTGAAGGTCAGTAAGAAGGCGGTCGTAGCTAAGATCCCACCTGAAAGACCATCAAGCTTATAAGAGCGAGAAAGACTGTATCCGATCCCGAATGCAGCATACAAGCTCATAATGTACATCGTCATTCGATAAGGCAATAAGATCGTTGTGGCATTGCTAGACAAGAATTGATAGATGCCCCAACTTTGAGGCAGCGGTGGAAAGGCTAAAATCATAAAGAACGAACTGACGATAATCAATGGCAATGTTGAAACGATCCCGTCACGAACCGCTCGCAAATGACGCTGGCTGCCAAGTTTTTCCATCGGTCCTGCCAGATGGCGTTCGATGAACTGAGTGAATTTATCTAACATGGTTTATCCTCCTAAGATGTTTTACATTATTGTTTCCCATGGATTCGGAATGATTTTTCCTAAAATCACGCCTTGGGCTGCCCCGGTTGCTGCAGGGGCATTGTTGACACGGCTGTGAAGGGTTTCATTTCCTAAGATGGCGAAAGCCACCGCTTCTTTGGCATCGTTCGAACCGCCAATGTCATCTTGTGTTACAACGGCTACTGTTTCGGGTAAATAGCCTTTGATCATCTCAATCAGCAGATGGTTATGGGCGCCACCACCTGAAAGAATCACTTCAATATCATTTGTTCCCAACTGAGGGAAAATGAACCTTTGGTAACTGTCAGCAATGGAAAATGCGGTGAAATCGGTTAAAGTCCTCACCAAGTCTTCCGATGCTACTTGGGGATATTCGGTCATTAGCTGCTGCACAAAATGTTTGCCAAATTGTTCACGTCCAGTGCTTTTCGGCGGTTGCTGGGACAAATAAAAATGAGTTCTTAATTCCTTTTGCAAGGTGGGTATAATTGCTCCCGCTCGGGCTGTTTCACCAAACGCATCATAAGGCTGACCGAATAGCTGAACCATTAGTTCATCGATGACCATGTTTCCTGGACCTGTATCAAAAGCATATAATTCGCTTAAGCCACCATTTTTAGGCAGAACCGTAACGTTGCCGATGCCGCCAATATTTTGCAATAAGCGATTTTTATCGTCTGATTGATAAAGCAGATAGTCCGTATAAGGTACAAGGGGCGCTCCTTGCCCGCCAGCAGCCATATCCATCACTCGGAAATCGGCGACGACTTTCGTTTGTAAGCCATAAGCAATAATCGAAGGTTCGCCAATTTGCAAGGTGCTGTTTTTCGCTGGATCAGCATCGGGGGAGTGCCAGATCGTTTGTCCGTGGCTGGCAACAAAATCAATGCTTTTTTCTTCAATACCGGCTTTTTGGCAGAGGATTTGACACGCTTTCAAAAATTGATACCCTAATTCAGTATTTAATTGGCAGATGAGGGGAACATTTGATTCCACCGGATCACAAGCAGTTTTTATTCGTTCCTTCAATTCTTCACCAATGGGCAGTGTGAGCATTTCCATCAGCTGGACGTCAGTTTCGGTACCGCAGCCGTTGATTTTTACTAAAGCAGCGTCGATTCCATCCAAACTGGTTCCTGACATGAGTCCTATTGCAAGCATATCGTTTCTCCTTTCTTTTAGAATAGTGATGAAAGCGATTGTTGAATTCGATTTCACACTCATTGTAAATGAAGTGTAATTATATTTCAAGATATAAATTTATAATTGAAAAAACATTTCAACATAATGATGTTAGGTGTTCGCTATTTTTATCAAAAATGGGTGGTAAATGAAATTTCGCTGGAAGAGAGATGTCTAACGATCAGGGAAAGTGGTATAATGATTGGAAGGATATTTTTTAAGAAGGTGAAGAAATGCGCTTTATACATACAGCTGATTGGCACATCGGAAAAAAACTACATGGCTATGATCTGCTGGAAGACCAACGAGCAATCATTGATCAAATCATAGCGCTAGCAAGAGCAGAAAAGGTCGATGCCATCGTCATTGCGGGGGACCTTTATGATCGTTCGGTTCCTGCTGTTGATGCAGTCAAATTACTAAATGAAAAAATCGCTGAAATCAATTTAACGAATGAACTGCCATTATTGGCTATCTCAGGAAACCATGATAGTCCAACTCGTTTAGAAACCGGCAGTCAGTGGTTTCAACAAACACGCTTTTACCTGTCCACTAGCATCGAACAAAGTTTGCACCCGGTTGAGTTTGACGATACACAATTCTTTTTACTACCGTATTTCGAACCCATCGAGGCCCGCTTGTTTTTTGATGAACCATTAATGAAGATTTCTGATAGTGTCCAAAGAGTCATTGAGGAGATGACCAAGAACTTTGACTCGTCCAAAAAGCAAGTGCTAGTGACCCATTTTTTTGTGGCGGGTTCTAGCCAAACAGATTCAGAAACAAAAATTCAAGTTGGCGGATTGGACAGCGTACCGACCACCGCTTTTGCGCCTTTTGATCGGGTTGTTTTAGGCCATTTACATGCCAATACGGCTCTCAAACACCCAAAGATCGGGTACAGCGGCTCACCACTGAAATTTTCCCTTTCTGAACGGACGAACCAAAAAGGAATCTATCTTATTGATACCGTAAAAGATACCAATGAATTTATTCCATTGACACCAAAAAGGGATATCCAGCAGCTGACGGCGTCCTTTGAGGAGTTGATCGATCCGGGTTTTTATCGTGATCTTGATCGTGAGGCGTTTTGGCATTTTCTGCTGACGGATCGTGCTGTGATTCCAAATATGATGAATCAGTTGCGAAAAATCTATCCATTTATTTTGTCTGTCGAACGGTTGAATGGACGAGAACAGACGAAAAAAAGACAATTAACGACACGAGAAACCGATCCGCAGACCTTGATCAGTCATTTTTTTCAAGAAATGACGGGTGATTCATTGCTCGATTCACAAACCAAATGGATCGAACAAGGATTAAATGAAGCATTTGTCGTGGAAAAGAGGGAATAGTCATGCAACCGAAGTCTTTACAAATGAAAAATTTTGGTCCATTCATTGATGAAAAATTGGATTTTAGTCAGCTGCAAGCTGGCGGGTTGTTTTTGATCAGCGGCAAAACTGGTGCAGGAAAAACGACGATTTTCGATGGAATGACGTTTGCCTTGTTCGGTGAAACATCAGGGAATCTGCGCTCAGGCAAAGAAATGCGATCGATGTTTGCTTCACCAACCGAAGAGACCAGCGTCACGTTTACTTTTGAACATCAGCGTTTTACCTACCAGATCCAACGGAAACCGGAACAGACGTTAGCAAAAAAACGTGGTGACGGTGTCACTAACCAAACGGCAAAAGTTCAATTGACGATTTTTGACGCCGATGGCAAAGAGAAAAAGCAGATCAGTAAACGGACAGAAGTTGATGCGTTTATCAAGGATCTGCTGCAGCTGGATGCAAAACAGTTTTTTCAAATCATGATGTTGCCGCAAGGAGAATTTCGTAATTTTCTGATTGCCAGTAGTAACGAGAAAGAACGGGTTTTACGAAATCTATTTGGTACAGAAATGTACCAGCAATTTAATGAATGGCTAAAAGAGCAAGTCAAAGCACAAAGTAGAAAGCTTGAACATCAGCAACTAGTCGCTTCGCAGATCATGGAGCGTTTTGAATGGGAAGAAGTGCAAGAAGTTTTAACGGTTGCGGAATGTCTGACTTTATGGGCGCAAGATTTAGAGAAACAACAGATTCAACTTCAAAAGTTATTGCAGAGAAAAGACCAGGCAACGCAAGAAATGAAAGCTGCGCAAGATGCCTTTTACCGTGCAAAAGAAATCGAAAATGCTCGGATCGAATGGCAAGAACTACAAGAAAAAGCACAACTGTTGAATGCCCAAAAAAACGAGATCGATCAAAAAAAAGCACGATTGACCCAACTTGTGTGGGCGCTTGAACATCAAGAAATCATGCAGCAAAAAGAAGAACGCGTAAATGAAGCGCAGCAAGCAGCACAGCAAATCGACGAAACGAAGCAGCTGTTGCAAGATGTTCAGCGGCAACAAGTAAGCTGGCAAGAACAAAGACCGTTGATCGAAGAGACTAAGAAAAAGCATGAAGCTGCCAATCAAAGAAGCCAACAGATCCAGCAGCAGATTCCATTGGCGCAACGCACAGAAAAGCAGCGAGAAGAAGTGGCACAGCAGGAAAAAGCAGCACAGCAGCAAACGGGCAAATTGACCAAAATTACTCAAGTGCTTGCTAACACCAAAACACAAGAGCAGCAACTGGTAGAAAAAATTGAAACGTTAAGAACATTTCAAACAGAAGCATTAAAACTAGCTGAAACACAATTGCTAATTGAAAAATGGCAGCAAGCAAAGGCACTGGTTCGTGAAGCAGAGCAAAAAACAGGGGAACAACAACAAATTCATTCGGATTTGGTCCTTGAAAAACAGCAACTAGAAACATCTTTGCTAGAGCTGCAAAAAACGCTAAAACAAGAAACCAGTCAAAATGCTCGGATGCAAATTGCGCGGCTTCGTCTTTTATTGGAAGAAAATGAACCTTGTCCCGTGTGTGGATCATTGGATCATCCGAATGCACAGGAGCATACGACCTATCCCATTGAGGACATTCTTGCGAGTGAGCAAAGACTTGAGCAAATGCAAGAAAAATTGACGATAGTCCAACAGCAGGTATCGGCAAATCAAACGCTTCAAGAACAAGCGTTATTGCGGATCAATGAATGGCAAGCGACAAGCGTTTCGGCGGAAAAGCAAGCGGCTGCTGCTTGGAACGACGTTCAGCAGGCATACGCTAGGTTACAGCCTTTCGAAACGCAAGAGAAGCTTACTGAAGAAACGATTGCACAGGAATTAAAAAAACGACAATCTCTCAATCAGCAAAAAGCCTCCTCTTACGAAGCAGCGCAAAAAACATATCAGGCAGTAAAGGGGCAATTGACAAAGTTAGATGAATCCTATCAGCAAGTCAGTGAGCAAGCAAAAAAGGCCGAAGAAGCGCGTCAACTTGCGGCAGGAAAATTGGCCTCTTTGCAAGAACAACTTGGTGGTGCTACTTACCAACAACTACAAGCCGATTTAGCGTCAATTCATCTTTTACTAAGGGAATATACGCAACAAATCGAGGCGGATGCCCGGCAAGAAGCACAGATCAAAGAGCAGCAAGCGATCCTTTCAGAGAAGTTGAAGAATGTACAACAATTTTTCGAAGAAAAGCAAGCCGCCAAGGCGAAAGCAGAACAACGGCTGATGCAACGATTGCAAGAAGCAGCGATGACTGAAGAAGCAATGCGGGAATTGATTGCCCAAGCTCCTCAAACAACCCTTCTGACAGAAGAAATCAAAACCTATGAGCAAGAAACGGCGTTTGTTCAACAGCGTCTGATATTGCTAGATACCCAATTAAAAGAGCAGGCGACAATGGATTTAATCCAATTGGAAACGACCTACCTTCAGTTGCAGACTGTGATGGAGGAATTACAGCAAGAAACGGTTCGCAAACAGGAGAAGGTCAACAGCAATCAACGGTTATTTGACGAGTTGCAAGTCATTTATCAGAAAAATGTAGAAGAACTTGCCCAATTAGGCCAACTTCAACAGTTGGCAGAAACCATCAATGGCGAAAACACGAAGAAAACCAGCTTGGAACGGTATGTGTTGCAACAATTTTTGACGGAGATCTTAGAAGTCGCCAATGAACGCTTGTCCCGTTTGACCCGTGGCCGCTATCAATTTGAATTAGCGGATAAAGTTGGGAGCTATCGAAGCTCAACAGGCTTAGAAATTGACATCTATGACGATAATGCCGGTCAAGTCAGAAGAGCACATACACTGTCAGGCGGTGAAAGCTTTATTGCAGCCTTAGCGTTAGCAATCTCTTTAGCAGATGTGATCCAGCAACGAGCTGGCGGGATTGAGATCGAAGCACTTTTCATCGATGAAGGGTTTGGCTCGCTTGATGAAGAATCATTGGAAATGGCGATGGAAGCATTAGAAATGATCGAAAATGAAGGGCGCATGATTGGGATCATCAGTCATGTTCGAGAACTGCGGGCAAGGATCCTGCAGCAAGTGTTCGTAGAAACCAACGGCAGCGGGCAAAGCCGGATCCGAATAAAAGAATAAGGAGAGGAGGGCTCTTATGAAGTGGAGTATTCCAGAAAAAGTAATCGAGCGGGGGAGAACGTATCTTAATGAAGGCCGTGTCCTGTCTGTCACCCCGGATAAAGAAAAAAATGTGTGGCATGCAGAAGTACTCGGAACAGAATTGTATTTAGTTACTTTGGATGCTACTGCCAAAGAAGTGGATTATTGCCAATGTCCCTATTGGGAAGAACATCATTATTGCAAACATACGGTGGCCGTCGAACTCTATTTACGCCAACAAGGAAAAACACGAAAAATCAATGAACAAACCCCCATCAAAAAAGCCTTTTCTGCTTCAGAGATGTTTTCCAATGGTTTTGCTCGCTTAGACAGCGAAAAGGAAGCGAGTAAACCATTACAGATTGAATTTCGGGTAGATACGATTGCGACAAATCCTTATCACCAAGAGATGGATATTTTAGGGGTCTCTTTGAAGGTCGGGCATCGCGGCACGGCCAGGACCTATGTCGTCAAAAACATTTATAAATTTTTACAGATGTATCAAGAGAACAAGCAATATGCGGCCAATAAGCAACAGACCTTTTTGCTTTCTGCGGATGCCTTTGATGAGAAAAATCGAGCTTTATTGAATCGATTGACAGGAATCGCGCAAACCCAACAATTAATGGGGCAAGCGGGCATTCAAATCAATGGCAAACTTGATAAAAAATACTTGCTTCTGCCCGTTGAATTCGGCAAGGAACTGCTATTGCAATTCAATGATGTCTACACGCAAATCACCATTGGTGAAACCAAGGTCAGCCAAGTAGACTTCCAATCGGGGGAACCATTGACGTTTTCAGTTACAAAAGAAACGGATCATTTTCCGCTGCAGTTCGTAAAAGACTTCGACCACTTACTTAGTTATTATAACTGGGGGCTGTTGGACGGAACATTTTATGAACTGACTGTCGAGCAAAAGGAGATCTATGTCACGATGCAGCAGCTGTTTAAACGTTTTGAACAGCCAATCATTGATTATCCAAAAGAAGAGCTGGCGAATCTCTTTATGAAAGTTTTGCCTTATTTGCGAAAAATTGGGCGTGTCCAAGTGGCTCCTGAGGTTCAAAATGACATCGAAGAATCTGAATTGAAAGCAGTTTTCTCCTTGCGGAAAATCAAAGGTCAAGTAGATCTACAAGTTGATTTTACTTATGGAGAAGTCGTTTTTTCAAGTGATGAAAAACATCAATACATGCCAGAAAATCATCCAGAGATTTTACGTGATTTCCAACAAGAAGCACGGATCGAAGCCATTATTGAAACCTTTGGCTATCAAGCCAGCAGCAAAAATTGGCAAAAAAATCTACCACTAGGTGAGCAACTCTATACCTTTTTTACGAGAGAGATCCCGGTCTTGAGACAATTAGGGGAAGTGCGGATCGGCAAGAAGCTGCGGGAACTCTACCTTGATGCCCAGCATCATCGACCAGAAATCGTGATTGAAGAGAATGGTTCTTGGTTGGATATCAAGTTTGATGTTAGCGGCATTCAAGAATCAGAGATCAACGATGTTTTGCGGAGTCTGTTGCAATCTGCGCAATTTTATACCACAGAAAATGGGCAAGTTCTTTCGTTGGAGTCGGAAGAGTTTCAAGAAGCAAGTGCTGCCCTCAAAAAATTGCGGCTCTCGTTAGATACGAAAAACGGGGCAATCCAAGTCCCATTGAATCAAGGGCTATTACTGCAAGAACAGTTTGCCGATCAAGCGAGTTTTAGCACAGGCTTTCAGCAAATGACGAAAGATTTGATCCATCCAGAAAACTTTGAGGCACAGTTGCCAGACAACTTGCATGCTGAGTTGCGGCAGTACCAAGAAGTTGGCTTTCGTTGGCTAAAAATGTTGAGCCATTATCAATTTGGCGGCATTCTTGCTGATGAAATGGGGTTAGGGAAGACCGTCCAAACCATTAGCTATTTGCTTTCTGAGAAACAAGAGCATCAAAAATTGAATGCGTTGATCGTGGCGCCAGCCAGTCTAACATTCAACTGGCAGCAAGAAATCAAACGGTTCGCACCTTCAATTTCAGCGACTGTCATCAGTGGAACGAAAGAAGAGCGAGAAGCGCAGATGGCGCAATCAGCGGACGTCCGAATTACTTCGTATGCAAGCTTGCGTCAGGACATTGATGCCTATCAAGCACTAGAGCTATCGTGTTTGATTTTAGATGAAGCACAGATGGTCAAAAACAGCGCGACCAAAACGGCACAGGCATTGCGATCCTTGGAAGTTCCGCAGCGGTTCGCCCTCAGTGGCACACCGATCGAGAACAATTTAGAAGAATTGTGGTCCTTGTTCCAAATGATTATGCCAGGCTTTTTCCCCAACAAGCAGAAATTTAAGGAACTGTCTACACAAGAAATTGCAAAAATGATCAAACCCTTCATTTTGCGAAGAGATAAAAAATCTGTGTTACATGATTTGCCGCAAAAGCTGGAAACAAATTATTACAGTGTCCTAACAGAGGAACAAAAGAAAATTTATTTGGCGTATTTGCGACAAATGCGAGAAGAAATCGCGCAAATGGATTCTACGTCTTTCCGCAAAAATCGGATCAGTATTTTGGCTGGCTTGACTCGTCTACGGCAAATCTGCTGTGACCCTCGATTATTCGTGGAGGACTACGAAGGGGCTTCTGGGAAACTTGAACAGGTCAAAGATTTACTCTTAGCAGCCAAAGAAAATGGCCGTCGTGTCCTGCTATTTTCTCAGTTCACCAGTATGCTTTCGATCATTGAAGAAGAATTAGCCCAGGAAGGGTTTGAATCCTTCTATTTGCGTGGCAGCACACCGCCGCAAGATCGTTTGACGATGGTCAATGCTTTTAATAGTGGCGAAAAAGATGTCTTCTTGATCTCATTAAAAGCAGGAGGAACTGGACTAAATCTGACTGGTGCAGATACAGTGATTTTATACGATTTATGGTGGAACCCGGCAGTGGAAGAACAAGCCGCTGGACGAGCCCATCGGATCGGTCAAAAAAATGTAGTCGAAGTCTGGCGAATGATCGCCGAAGGAACCATTGAAGAACGAATGGATGCATTGCAACAAGAAAAACGTGAGCTTTTCCAAAAAGTGATTCAAGGCAATGAAACCCAGCTTCAACAAATGACCGAAGAAGATATTCGCTTAATTTTGAGTATCGGCGAAGAACATTAAGCATTCAAAAAAACATGGACCCGCTTGAAGCGAAGGTCCATGTTTTTTAGTTATAGGCGTATGCAGGAAGCTGCAAGAGGGCGTCAATACTTTCTTGGAGCTGCGAGAAAGCAGTGATCGACACATCGGGCAAATCTTCCAATCCATTAGGCGCCTGACGAAGACGATGATTGAACCACAAGGCTTGCCAACCGGCTTTTTTGCAGCCCACTACATCATTATCAAAGTTGTCACCTACGTACAGTGTTGTTTCTGGATCAAGAGCAAAGGCGGTTTCTGCCAATTGGAAAATTTCTAGCTCTGGTTTCTGATAACCGGTTGCTTGTGAAATGATCATATGCTCTGGTTTGATCCATCGAGTCAGTTGCAACTGATTCAACTTCTTTTGTTGGTGGTCGGTGGGACCGTTAGTAATAATTCCTAATTTGATTGGCAATTTGGACAAATAACTCAAGGTTGACTCAACTTCTGGATGTAGCGTGATAGCATCTAGTTCTTGTTCATAGCACAGCTGAAACTGGCAGCTTTCTTCCATAGTAATAGGGAAATAACCTAAGTCCGTTAGAGAATGAGTCAGCCGGTAATAACGAAAATGCTCCAGCGTCCATTCATTCGCCAATACCCTTCCAAACTGTTCATCGCTATGTACGCGAAAACGCAAATAAAGAGCGGTTAGGTCCTTGCGGGCAATTTGTGGAAAGCATGAGGTTATGGCATTACGAAATGGTTGTTGCTGGTCATATAAGGTATCATCGACATCAAAAAGAATACTAGTGATCAAAAGAGACACGCCTTTCAGAGTTAGTGAAAATTTTCAGTTTGTTTTCGAATCAATCATAAGCCATTATGACTCTAAAAAAAAGAGGGAAAGCCTTGTGAAATAAAGGTTTTATTTACTGTTTTTAGAAATCCGCGTCTTGATAGGTTTTCAAAATTATAGTGAATTTTACCCATTTTCACATGTTTCTCATTTTGCATTTCTTCAAAGAGTTGCTTATAATGAAAGCTATTGAGGAGGGGGAAATGTGTTAAAAAGGTTTTTTCGTTATTATCGACCGTATCGGTCACTATTTATGCTAGATTTTACTTGTGCGGTATTTGCTGGTTTATTAGAACTGGCCTTTCCCGTTGCCGTCAACCAAGTAATCGATAAGATCATGCCCCAGAACAACTTTCGCTTGATACTATTGGCTTGCTTAGGCTTGTTCTTGTTTTATGTGATCAATACTGTGTTGCAATATATCGTGGTTTTTTATGGTCATAAACTTGGGGTCAATATTGAGACAGATATGCGTCAAGAACTGTTTCGACATCTGCAGACCCAATCTTTTGAATATTATGACAATCAAAAGACCGGCAAGCTGATCAGTCGCTTGACCACGGATCTCTTTGAAATCTCTGAAGTCGCTCACCATGGGCCAGAAGATGTTTTTATTACCATCATGACTTTGGTGGGGGCATTCCTATTGATGTTGAATATGCACGTTCAATTAGCGATAGCGACATTTGCGTTGATTCCATTGATTACGATTGCCTTGGTTTTTTTCAATAAGAAAATGACCAAAGTCAATACACAGATCTATGACAACCTCGGTGAGTTCAACGCCGGAGTGGAAGCATCTGTTAGCGGCATTCGAGTGACCCAATCGTTTGCTAATGAAACGTTCGAACATAAACGCTTTGATGGATTGAGCGAAATCTATCGGCAATCGAAGATCCTTTTTTATAAGGTAATGGCGATCAGTTCAGCGTATAATTACTTTCTGATTCGCTTGATCAACTTGTTTGCTCTGATTTTTGGTGCTTACTACGTGATTCGTGGTGAACTGACGAATGGCCAGTTTGTTGGGTTTATTTTATTATCGAATGTCTTTGTTAGACCAATTGAGAAGGTCAATACGATGATTGAAAGCTATCCGAAAGGCATCGCTGGCTTCAAACGATTGACCGAAGAATTGGATAAAGAACCGACGATCAAAGACAAACCAGGGGCACGGGCTGTTCAATCATTAAAAGGGGATATCGTCTACCAAGATGTTTCTTTTTCCTATGCGGATGCGACGAAAGTCTTGAATCACATCGATTTATCGATCAAAGCTGGCGAGACGATCGCCTTCGTCGGGCAAAGTGGCTCAGGGAAAACCACGTTATGCAACTTGTTGCCGCGTTTTTATGAAGTCACTGAAGGCGCCATTACGATTGACGGCATCAATATTCAGGAGATGACCCTGGCTTCTTTACGTCAGCAGATTGGGACTGTGCAGCAAGATGTCTTTCTTTTCCCGGGAACGATTCGAGAAAATATTGCTTATGGCAAACTTGATGCAACAGAAGAAGAGATTTTAAAGGCAGTCAAATTAGCACACTTAGAAAAGGTCATCGATCAAATGACGGATGGGTTAGATACGGTCATCGGTGAACGAGGAGTCAAATTATCCGGTGGTCAAAAGCAGCGGGTAGCGATTGCTCGGATGTTCTTAAAAAACCCGCCGATTTTGATATTGGATGAAGCAACATCAGCGTTGGATACAGAAACCGAGCAAGTGATTCAAGAGTCATTGAATTCTTTGGCAGATGGCCGTACAACCTTGATCATTGCCCATCGCCTCGCAACGATCAAACATGCGACACGCATCATTGTCGTTAGTGATAAAGGCATCTTAGAAGAGGGGACCCATGAAGATTTGATGGCGAAAAAGGGACATTATCGCGCATTGCATGATGCGCAATTCGCTCGTGATGGAGAACCTTCTCTCCCTTAGAAGAAAGAAATGAACGATCAATCCAAGAAAACACTAGTCTTTTTATACTTTGTCAGGAAAAAGCATAAAAGACGGGTTTCTTAGGTTGATCGTTTTTCACTAAATTTTTGTGAGAAACCCTTTTCATTTATAAGCAGATATTCATTTCTCCTACTGTTTTATTGTCGATTATGACAGAAATGCTTGTATGGTTTTCTGATTAAAAAGGAATGTGATACAATGGAATCAAGAATGAAGACATTGGTTGAGAATCTTCTCTGGAAAAAATAACATATATTTTTATTGTAGCCCTGTCGTTTCCAAGGCAACAAGGGATCGTGAAATTTTTCCTTTGAAAACGATTGAGCCATGGACTTGGTTTTTTTCTCCATTTTTTTTGATTACACATGTAATTACAGAGGGGAAATTAAAAAACGCGGGATTCAACTAAAAGAGTATTTTAATATTCTGACATCTTTTTGATACACCTTTGACACACTGTTGTATAAAAGAAGTAATATTAAAAAAAAATTTGATTTTTCTCATTTAAAAATAAACTTTTTGAGTGAAACCTTTTGCCTAAAAGGTTTCGCTTTTAATATAACTTTCGAGTTTTATTAAAAAATATGAGATTTAGACTAGATTTTTTTTAGTTAAACCTGTATAATTGAAATCAAGCGAGGGAACAGGACTTGCTTGATTGAAAATTAAAAAGGAGAGATGCACGTTGTTGACACTATACACTTCCCCAAGTTGCACATCTTGTCGCAAAGCTCGTGCGTGGTTACAAGAGCACGAAATCCCTTTTGTTGAAAGAAATATTTTTTCAGAACCGTTAAATATTTCTGAGCTTAAGGCAATTCTACAAATGACAGAAGATGGCACAGAAGAAATTATTTCCACCAGATCCAAAGTATTCCAAAAGTTGAATATGGATCTAGATGACCTGCCCCTAAAAGATTTATTGACACTTGTTCAAGAAAATCCAGGATTATTGCGTCGGCCAATTATGATTGATGAAAAACGATTGCAAGTTGGGTTTAACGAAGATGAAATTCGTCGGTTCTTACCTAGGGATGTTCGCCAACTGGAACTAAGACAAGCGCAATTAATGGCAGGCTTATAAATTTGACTTCATCGACTCGCTTTCTCGTAGAAAGTGAGTCTTTTTTTTAGTTTTTACGTTTTTCTTAAGAGGATATTCGTTTTCTCTTTACTTTTTATCAGGTTTCGATACAATGAACCTATAGTGAGTAGCAAAAGTGAGGTGTAGCTAATATGGAAATGGAACATATCAATGAGAACACCATTCGTGTATTGATCAAAAGTGAAGACTTAGCTGCGAGAGGCATCACTTTTCTTGACCTTCTAGGAAATCACAATGAAATTGAAAACTTCTTTTACAGTATTCTTGAAGAAGTTGATATTGACGAAGAATTTAAAGGCAGTGAAGCTGTAACTTTCCAAGTCTTGCCTAAAGGCGATGGGTTAGAATTGTTTATTAGCAAAAATCTTCCACCAGAAGGAATGGAAAATTTTGATGAGATGAACGATGAAGCGAATGAAGACATTACCGATATGTTGAAAAAACATGTAGCGGCTCAATTACAAGAGTCAGAGCAAGCAGAAGAAATCGGCAATCGTTTTGTATTTGAGTTGTTGCGATTCGAAGATATGATTCAATTGGCATCCGAAGTATATTTGGATTCCGTTGCAACCAATCTTTACCAAATGGGCAATCATTATTATATTGAAATTCGATTTATGGATGTAGATATTACTGATATTGAAGTGGAAAATGCACTTTCTTATTTGATGGAATTTGCCCAAAGGACTTCAGTGACGCCCGAAGTTTTATCAGAATACGGTGAGTTGATCATGGAAAACGATGCACTTGAATTGACTCGTTTCTATTTCAAGAATGATTAATGGATGAAAATCATTTCCAGCCAAGGACATTTTGACAATGTTTTTGGCTTTTTTGATTGTGTTTGACGAATCTGGCGTACCTCTTATTGAGGTGAGCCAGATGTTGAAAGCGTTGAACCAAAGAAAAGAAGTCATCCTAGCGAAAGGGGCAAAGAAATCCTCGGGCCCTTTTTATTGCCCAGGCTGTCAGAAAGAAGTGATTTTGAGGCAAGGACTTAAGCGACAGTCCCACTTTGCCCATCAAGCCATTACTGATTGTCAGACATACAGTGAAGGGGAGACGAAGGAGCACTTGGAAGCAAAACAACTTTTGTTTGAATGGTATCAAGAGATGGATATTGAACTTGAAGCCTACTTGCCGCAACTTCAGCAGCGACCTGATCTCTGTTACAAAAATATTGCCGTTGAAGTCCAGTGTTCTTCACTCAAGTTTTCACGATTTCTGGAACGAACCAGCACTTATTTAGCAAATGGTTATCAGCCTTGGTGGATCCTAGGGACCAAATTGTATCCGAAACGCCATTGGTCACTTTTGGCAAAAGCCTGCTGTACTTATCCGTCTACTGGCTTTTGCTTGTGGCTCATTGATACGCGAAATCAGGCCTTGGTGCGGCTGCACCAAATCAAATGGCACTATCAAGAAGGGGTAATCAGTCGACGAAGCGTTATACAAAAAGGGGAGCCATACAGGAAAGAGACACTTCGACCTTTGTACGAAGCAGATGAATCAGATACCCATCATTCTATTGAATGGGTAGCAGTCGATTATCGTTTGTGGGTGATTCGAAAACTGCGAAACAGACTGCCTAAAATCAGAGAGATTCAAGAAATAGTATACCCGTTGAATGGGAATGTCTCACAGTTGCCTCTTTGGTGCTATTGTGAAAGTCGGTTTGGCTTTTTATTTGAACACCACATACTGATTTTTCGCTTTCTCTATTTAAGTGAATGTCCCATTAGTTTTGAACAGTGGTTGATTCAGTTGAGGAAGCTGCATTGGCAATGGTGCTTTCCTTTGCTTGATCAAAGAGAAATATTGAGAGAAATCTTTCAAGAATGCCAATATTTAGAAAATTCGGTTTCTTTTTCAAGCCAATGATTTGGTTTCGTTGAAAAGTGTGATAAGATATTTTTAACCAATGAACAAGGAGTGAAGGGAATGTCAGAAACAAAACAATTACCAGCACGTGAATCGATTCCAGTCGAAAAAACGTGGGACTTAACGAAAATCTATGCCGATGATGCGGCTTTTGACATAGAATTTCAAGAAATCCAAGCACAGCTTAAAGAAGCTAGCAGTTACCAAGGCACTTTAGCAGATGGGCCACAAGCCTTCCTATCCGCTTTAGAATTTGTCTTAGATCTTTCTCGCCGTTTAGAGAAACTGTATGTTTACAGTCATTTGAAAAATGATCAAGATACCGCTAATACGACTTATCAAGGCTTATATGCGAAAGCCAGCAGTTTAGTTGCGCAAGTAAGTGAAGCCGTTGCTTGGTTTGATCCCGAATTATTGACGATGTCCGATGAAACGATTTGGGGCTATTTCGATCAAGAACCGAAACTAGCTGTTTATCGTCATATGATCGAAAAAACTATTAACGAGCGGCCCCATGTTTTGCCTGCCGATCAAGAAGCGCTATTGGCCGGAGCAGGCGAAATTTTTGGAGCATCCGGCAACATTTTTTCTGTTTTAAACAATGCTGATTTGGATTTTCCAGTAGTTGAAGACGAAAACGGGGAAAAAGTACAGCTATCTCATGGTGTATACGGTGAGTTGATGGAAAGCACGGATCGGTCTGTTCGGGAAGCGGCCTTTAAAGGTCTCTATGGCGTTTATGAGCAATTCCGCAATACCTTTGCCCAAACCTTAAGTACGAATATCAAAGCCCACAACTTTAAAGCCAAAGCCCGTAAATACGACTCGGCACGCCAAGCCGCTTTGAGTGCCAATCATATTCCTGAAAGTGTCTATGATACCTTAGTGGACGTCGTTAATCAGCATTTGCCATTATTACACCGATATATGGCATTAAGAAAACGCCTGTTGGCTGTCGACACGCTTCATATGTATGATGTGTACACGCCGATTTTAGGGGAAGCACCGATTCGCTATACCTATGAAGAAGCAGTCGAAAAAGCGAAAGAAGCGCTAAAACCATTAGGGGAAGAGTATCTAGCTGTAGTTGAAGAAGCTTTCAGCAATCGGTGGATCGATGTCGTTGAAAACAAAGGCAAACGCAGTGGTGCCTATTCTTCAGGTGCTTATGACACACTGCCTTATATCTTAATGAACTGGAATGATCGATTGGATCAACTCTTTACCCTCGTTCATGAAATGGGACACAGTGTGCATAGTTACTTCACACGGAATAACCAGCCTTATGCCTATGGGGATTACTCGATCTTCTTAGCAGAAATCGCTTCAACCACGAATGAAAATATTTTAACGGAATACATGCTTCGGACTGAGACTGATCCGCGGGTCAAAGCCTATGTCTTGAATCATTTTCTTGATGGATTCAAAGGAACGATTTTCCGTCAAACGCAATTTGCCGAGTTTGAACACTTCATGCACGTGGAAGATGCGAAAGGAACGCCGTTGACCAGTGAATTCTTAAGCGAGAACTATGCCGAGTTAAATGCAAAATACTACGGACCATCAGTTGAAAAAGATCCGGAGATTCGTCTTGAGTGGTCACGCATTCCGCATTTCTATTACAATTACTATGTTTACCAATATTCAACTGGTTTTTCGGCAGCTTCTGCTTTGGCGAAGAAAATCTTAGCTGGCGAACCGGATGCCTTAACTAACTATTTGAACTATTTGAAAGCCGGACGTAGTGATTATCCAATCGAAGTCATGAAAAAAGCAGGCGTAGATATGACGAAAGCAGATTATATTGAAGATGCAATGAAAGTATTTGAGCAACGCTTGAATGAATTGGAAGAACTCGTAAAAGAAATCGAAGCATAATTGAAAAGAGTACAAACCAGTCCGAAAAGGATTGGTTTGTTTTTTTTGTTCCTCCTGCAATGAAAAACGCTGCGCAGCGAGCCAAACACAAGATCATCGTTTGGCTCGCTGCGCAGCGTCGCTATTGAATAGGGTTTCATAAAAGAATCAACCCTCGATCAATTTCATGAATAGTGGAAAGTTTTGGTGCTTTCAAAGACTGAGCTTTTTGCGTAAATGTATCGAGTTCTGTTGCTGTACCACAGACGAGAGGAAGACTTCTCAGTTCCTCTGATCCTTCTAAAAGGACCCCATATTCTTCTTCACTTGAAAAATCATACACCACAGCAGAAGGTGTGATCGTGATGCCCATGTCTTTCGCTACCCTCTGATCGGTGGCAAAGTTCTTTTTCACTAACTCAGATGTACGATCTTCTAGGAACATCTCTAAATCACCGTTCGTTTCTGAAAATAGATCTTTCACTAAGGTGTCGCAATATTCCTGTTTTTCGATCCCTATCCGTTGTTGCAGTTTCAATAAGAAATCCCGAGCAATTTTTTTTCCTTGCAACTGGGCTGCTTTATAATCCAATGACGCAGCATAGATTTGGTTGGTCTGTTCATTTCGCAAGACCAAATCCGCCTTATTCATGGACAAATAGTCCATTGAAACACCTACGGAAAACAAGTTAACGAAAGGCAGGATCTGCAAATGGATTTTTTTGCGGCTCGTGTTTAATTTGTTGAGAATCTCCTTTTCGATATCATAACAAATAGGCCCAATCGGATTAATAAATAAAAAAAGTTCGATCATTTGAATCTCTCCCCAATTAAGATTCTTGAGTAACTTGAAAAACAAAATAAGTATGTTTTATTAAATATAGCAAAAAAACGCGAAAAAAGTAAGCAAAAGGGCATCCTACAATGATTTTTCTTCAACGGCTCGAATGATCTTGTTTTTTGCTGGTCGGTAAGGAACACCAAAAGAATGCAATAACGATTGAAAGGCAAATTTTCCTTGAATTGGCTCACTGACTTCTAGCTCTAACTCATAATCATGCTGTTGACCATACCAGCTTTCATCCAAAGCAAGTAATCCTTCATTGATCGGAAATTCCGCCCGTTTCGTTTTTAATGCTGCGATCATGTGTAATGAATCAGGTTCGATATTCGCTGCTTTTAAGCGTTGAGCAACCACACCTGTTTTTAAAATTTTTTCTGACGCGATCAATGACGCTGCGGTTTCGATTGTCAAAGGATCAGTCGTTTCTAACAGACCGTGTTCAATGGGGGTCTTTAGCGTTAATTCTGCATTGGTAGGAGTCGTGCGAATGCGTAAGCCAAAATGCTTTTCTCGCAGTTTAAAGTCTTGCGTATCAAAGTAATAATTGGTTTGCGTCTTGAAGGCTTTTTCTGACAATTTGTAATAAGCAAGCAACTGGTGGTATTCTTTTTCCGTCAACATTGTTTTATATTCAATCTCTACTTGTTCGACCATTGATTTTCACTCTCTTTCTATTGCAAACATAGTGTACGCTGTTTCAGCTATTCCGTCAAAGAAACTAAACAAAGAAAAGCGGAAACGATTGGGGCAGACAAAAAAATCTTTTGTTTCTGCACTTCTGTCCATTCAGTTTTATTCCAAGAGTATGGTAGAATAAGAGGTATGTTATGAACAGAATCGAGGGAGAAGAATGATTCGAGATTGGGAAGAATTCTTAGCGCCTTATGAACAGGCGGTTTCAGAATTAAAAGTAAAATTAAGAGGCATAAGAAAACAATATCGGGAACAAAACAAACATGTTCCCATTGAATTTGTCACGGGGCGTGTCAAGCCAGTAGATAGCATTTTAACAAAAAGCAAATTACGAGGAATCGCACTGGATCGTCTTGAAGAAGAAATGTCTGACATCGCCGGTTTGCGAATCATGTGTCAGTTTGTGGAAGACATTCACCAAGTCGTTGAACTGTTGCGGACACGTAAAGACATGAAAGTCATTATTGAACGTGACTATATTACCAATAAAAAAGTCAGTGGTTACCGCTCGTATCATCTGGTGATCGAGTATCCAGTTCAATTGATCGATGGAGAAAAAATTATCTTAGCAGAGGTACAAATTCGTACACTGGCGATGAACTTTTGGGCAACGATTGAACATTCATTGAACTACAAATACCAAGGGGAATTTCCCGATGAAATTAGCGAGCGACTACGACGTTCGGCAGAAGCAGCCTACCAGCTAGATGAAGAGATGTCTAATATTCGTGAAGAGATCCAAGAGGCACAGCGGTTGTTTTCTCATGGGAAAGGCAAACGCGGCGGACATGACACGCCCAAGTTGCCGAAGGAGGAATCAGAATGAAAGGCATCCGCGTGGCAATCGTCCATAATCAAGAAAGCAAGTCAGTAGAAGTGACGAAGCGTTTAACTGTCCTCCTGGAGCAGTCTGAAAACAAGATCGATCAAGAGAACCCTGAATTAGTGATCTCTGTTGGTGGAGATGGTACGCTTCTTTCTGCTTTTCACTTGTTCAACCATAAGTTAGACCAAGTACAATTTTTAGGGGTCCATACGGGACACCTCGGCTTTTATACAGATTGGCGTGACTATGAATTGGATGAATTGGTAGAGTCTTTATGCAATGACCATCAAAAGAGTGTCAGTTATCCTTTATTGGATGTCCGAATCACTTATGCAAATGGCAAACCAGACAAGCATTTCCTGGCATTGAACGAATCAACGATCAAACGCGGCAATCGCACCATGGTTGCCGATATTTCTATTAAAGAAGACCTCTTTGAAAAGTTTCGCGGGGATGGCCTCTCGATCTCAACGCCAACCGGCTCAACTGCCTATAACAAAAGTGTTGGTGGGGCAGTATTGCACCCAAGTATCAATGCGTTTCAATTAGCAGAGATTGCTTCTTTGAACAATCGCGTCTTTCGGACACTTGGATCACCGATCGTCGTGGGTCATCACGAGTGGGTCAAAGTGCAACTGCAACAAAGTACCGACTATTTAGTGACGATTGATCAATTTACCATCGAGCAAGAAGAAATCGACGCAATCTATTACCGGATTGCCGATGAACGGATTCATTTTGCGTCTTATCGGCATATGCATTTTTGGAATCGTGTCAAAGATTCCTTTATTGGAGAAGAATAAACTCATGGAATTTACGTATCAATATACCGGACAAGGGCAGCAAGTCAAATATTTTTTGAAGGAACAAGGAGTATCCAAAGGTCTGCTAGCGAAAATAAAATTTCAAGGCGGAAAGATATTTGTGAACGACCACGAGCAAAACGTCTTGTTTTCTTTGGCGCAAAATGATAGGGTAACTATTGTAATTCCTCCTGAAGGGGAACATGAAACGATGCTGGCTGATCCGACACCTATTGAGATTGTGTATGAAGATGCCCATCTGTTAATCGTGAATAAGCCGGCTGGCATCTCATCGATTCCTGCGCAATATCATCCGACTGGCACGATGGCCAATCGAGTCAAGGCCTACTATCAAGCGCAACACTATGAAGATCAAGTGATCCATGTAGTGACTCGCTTAGACCGTGACACATCAGGATTGATGCTTTTTGCAAAACACGGCTTTGCCCATGCGAAGCTGGATAGCCAGTTACGGAAGAAGCAAGTTGTTAAAAAATATCAAGCCCTCGTTGCGGGAGATCTTTCCGCATTATCCGCCCATAGCGAGATCGATTTGCCTATCGCTAGGGACCTGACCTCGCTTTTGAAACGCAAGGTCAGTGAAGAAGGAAAAGAGGCACGTACGGAGTATTGGCTAAAACAGCGCAATTCAGATTGCGCATTAGTCGACATTCAACTACACACAGGCCGGACACATCAAATAAGGGTCCATTTTTCTGCAATCGGTTGTCCCTTACTAGGAGACGAGATGTATGGGGGACCAATGGCTTTTGGGATCAGACGACAGGCACTTCATTGCTGTCAGCTGCAATTCCAGCATCCCTTTACGAATGAACCGTTGGCTTTTGAACTGCCTTTACCTGCAGACATGGCCGCTGTTTGTTCAGCTATCGATAAGCAATAACAAATGAGGTGAAGAGATTGGATGAAAATCAAGAATTAACCGAACGATTTGATCAACTGAATCAAGCACTAAAAGACAATGATATCCAGGGATTTCGTGAGGCATTCTTGGATCTGCATATCTACGAGCAGGGTCAATTCTACCAATCTCTAGAAGCAGACGATCGACAAATCGTCTATACGTATCTATCGCCGAAAGAATTGGCAGACATGTTTGACGTCATTGAAGAAGACGATGAAAACATGGTGGACTATCTTTCAGAAATGCGGCCGGCATATGCTGCAACGATGTTAGCAGAGATGTATACCGATAATGCTGTCGATCTACTGAATACATTGGACAAGAAACAAACGGCCAAATATTTGAGTCTGATGACTGCTGAAGCCGCTAGCGAGATCAAAGAACTATTGCATTATGAAGATGAAACAGCTGGATCATTGATGACAACCGAGTTTGTTTCCATTGTTGCCAACCAAACGGTTCGTTCAGCGATGTATGTCTTAAAAAATGCCGCAGATGTTGCTGAGACGATTTATTATATTTACGTCGTGGATACCGACAACAAACTTGTGGGCGTTATTTCTTTAAGAGACTTGATCATCAATGATGAAGATACCATGATTGCTGATATTTTGAACGAGCGGGTGATGTCGGTTCATGTTGGAGATGACCAAGAGGATGTCGCTCAGACCTTCCGGGATTATGACTTTCTCGCATTGCCAGTCACCGATTATGACGATCACCTATTAGGGATCGTGACCGTCGATGATATCATCGACGTTATCGATGATGAAGCAGCCAGTGATTACTCGGGTTTGGCAGGGGTCAATGTAGAAGAAGTCAGTGAAAACCCGATCAAAGCTTCTTCGAGAAGGTTACCTTGGCTCATCACCTTACTCTTTCTCGGAATGGCAACCGCCAGTTTAATCAGCCATTATGAAGAGTTAGTTAGTGAAGCAAGTATTCTCGCCGTCTTTATCTCACTGATCACCGGAACTGCCGGCAATGCCGGTACCCAATCTTTAGCGGTAGCCGTACGCCGCTTGGCGATCAATGATGATAAAGAAAATAGCTTTATGAAAACAGTGGTCGGTGAGGTGCTTACAGGACTTTTCACAGGAGCTATTACCGGATTGACGATTTTTGCTATTGTGGCTGTCTGGAAACAAAATCCGATTCTAGGGTTTGTGATCGGGATGGCTATGATGTGTGCCATCACAGTAGCCAACTTAGCGGGAAGTTTGATTCCGATGCTAATGGATAAGCTTGGGTTTGATCCGGCAGTGGCGAGCGGTCCGTTTATTACGACCCTCAGTGATTTGACCAGTGTTTTGATCTATTTCAATATTGCCAGTCTTTTTATGAACTATTTTATTCAATGAATAAAAAATAAAAGCAAGCCGATGATTTTTCTTCGAGTGAAGAATCATTGGCTTGCTTTTTAATTTTTTGGTTTTGGCAACACCCCAGAAGGAGAGACGCCATAAAGTTTTTTAAAAGACTTGCTAAAGTGATAGGCATCTTGATAGCCAACTGCAGAGGCGACTTCCTTGATCGTGAGGTTGTCATTTTTTAGCATGTCTTTGGCACGTTTTAGGCGGATTTCTATCAAATAGTTAATGGGGCTGACCCCTGTCGCTTCTTTAAAAATCTTGGAAAGGTACGTCGGACTGAGAAATTGATCTTGTGCCAGTTTTTCCAAGGTGATTTCTTCTTTATAATGATTTTCCAAATAATAGACGGTATAGTTGACGATTTGTTGTTGTCTTCTTTGGCTTTTGGAAAGGTAAGGAACGACATTGATGTGGTCTTCATTTAGTCCGCGTAAAATATAGACGAGCATCTCCATCAAGACAGCTTTTTGCATCAACTGAAACTCATCCCGCTCTTCACTGCTTTCTCGCACCAACTGCCACGCTTTTTCCAAAACTTGATGATGGTATTTGCCTAATTCTAACAATGGGTGTTTGTTGGGGAAAAAATTTCGCTTGAATCCTTCCAAGGAAATATTCTTCAGTCCAATATGCAACTGGTGGGAGCGAGTGCCTTTAGGCTGTAATTCGCAGTGGTCGACACCAGGATTAAAAAGCATGACACTGCCAGCACGAATTTTCTTCGCTGGTTCTTTTTCAAAATAATACGTACTTTCTCCTTCTAACAAGACGCTGATTTCTAAAAAGTCATGATGATGCATTTCTCCATGACTTTCTGCTTGCGTCCATGGGTCAAAGAGATAGATGATTTCGGGATTGAAGGTCCGAGGGTTAACTAAATTCATGGCTGATTCACTCCAATTGGGTGCCCATCTCCGATAAAAAAAGGGAATGGTGCTTCTTACTAATATTTTACATCAAAATGAGTAAGAAAAACCATTCAAATCGCTTTTCAAAACGCTAAGCTTAACAACGAGAGGGGGAATTAGATGAGTAATACACAATGGATCTGGCGCTATGCCAAAAAGAACCGCGGAAAAATCATATTGGCGATCCTGTTTTTAGTGATCAATGCAGCGCTGATCATTGTTAATCCGTACTTGGGAGGAATGGTGATCGATGATGTCATCAATCAGCAAAAAACGCACTTATTGATTCCATTACTGTTGATCATGATCGCAACGACCGTCATTCGCACCATTGTCCGCTATAGTTATCAAATTTTATTTGAACGGGTCGGACAAAATACGCTATACGATTTACGGGAAGACTTGTATCAGAAACTGCAGGAATTGGATTTTGACTTTTTCAATCACACTCGTGTGGGAGATATTATGGCACGAATGACCGGGGATACCGATGCTATTCGCCACTTTGTTTCTTGGGTGACCTATAATATCGCTGAATGTATCTTATGGTTCTTTTCAGCGGTGGTTGTGATGAGCTTTATTGATTGGAAATTGATGCTGGCACTGGTGGCTGTCACACCGATCATTTTTCTGTTGACCAACCGCATGTCTAAAAAAGCACACCCACTGTTTTTTGACATTCGTGAGAGCTTTTCGCGCTTGAATTCAATGGTAGAAGAAAATATTGGCGGCAATCGGGTGGTGAAAGCTTTTGCTCGTGAAAATTTTGAGATCGAAAAATTTCGCTCCTACAACGAAGATTTTAAGACCCGCAACATGGCATCTGCCAAAGTTTCCCGCACTTATCTGCCCTGGCTTGATGGCTTAGCAGGAAGTTTGTCAGTCATTGCCTTAGTCTTAGGCGGAATTTTCGTAATCAATGGGGACATGACCTTAGGAGATCTTGTTGCGTTTAATGGCTATCTATGGATGTTGAACAACCCCATGCGTATGAGCGGCTGGTTGATCAACGATGTTCAGCGATTTTCTGCGGCCTGTATCAAAATTCGACAAATGCTGGCACAAGAATCGAAAATACCGGTTCACCAACAAGAAAAATTAGAACCGATCAAAGGATTTGTGGAATTTAAAGATGTTTCGTTCCACTTTTCAGATGATCCAGAGCAAAATGTACTGGAAAACATCAACTTCAAGATTGGGCCGGGACAAACGTTAGGGATCTTAGGCGAAACCGGCTCAGGAAAAACGACCTTGGTGAATTTAGTCGGACGTTTTTATGACCCGACTGAAGGGGAAGTATTGATTGATGGAAAAAATGCCAAAGAGTATCCTGTGCGCCAAATGCGGGAAAACATTTCAATGGTGATGCAAGATGTCTTCTTGTTTTCTAATACCATCTCTGACAATATTGCCTTTGGAAATCCTTTAGCAGATGAAGGCTTTATTCGCCAAATGGCGGTAGTCGCCGATGCAGATACCTTTATTTCTCGAATGCCTCAAGGCTACGAGACGATTGTCGGTGAACGAGGCGTCGGACTTTCTGGCGGACAAAAACAACGGATCTCTCTTGCGCGGGCCTTAGCCAAAGATCCATCGATCTTGATTTTGGATGACACGACGTCTGCCGTCGATATGGAGACAGAATCGAAGATCCAACAAGAGCTGACAAAATTAACAGGAGAGAAAACGACGTTCATCATTGCCCATCGGATCTCCTCTGTTCGAGAAGCCGATCAGATTTTGATGATGGAAAAAGGTCGGGTCGTTGAACAAGGCACCCACGAAGAACTCGTCAAACTGCGAGGAAAATACTATGAAGTGTATCAAAAACAATTAGGCTTGTCAGGAGGTGAAGACGATGGCGAGAAATAAATTTGATGTCGATGAGGAATTAGACCAGGAATTTAGCTGGAAGGATTTCAAGCGTTTGTCCCAATACGTCGTACCGTATAAAAAAAGTATTGGAAAAGTACTATTTACGATCATCCTGGCAAACTTAGCAGGAATGCTGGCGCCCGTTTTCACGAAGATCGCCATCGACTCATCGATTCCTGAAAAAAATGTCAATCAATTGCTGCTTTTAGGAGCTGCCTTTTTAGTGACCTTGATCGTTATTGGCGTCTGCATGCGTTATCGTATTTACCATATCACGAATATTGGGCAAGATGTTTTGAAGGATATGCGCTTTGATATTTTTGAACATCTGCAGCGGCTGCCGTTTTCTTATTTTGATACAAGGCCCCATGGCAAGATCTTGATCCGCATCGTAAACTACATCAATACACTGAGTGACCTGTTGAGTAATGGCCTGATCAATTTGATTTCCGATGTTTTCAACGTCATCATCACCTTGATCTTTATGTTTGCGATCGACTTCAAATTGACCCTATATTCCCTTGCGTTGCTGCCAATTTTGTTCATCATGGTGATGGTAATCAAAAATAACCAGCGCAAAGCCTATCAGGAGTTGAGTAATAAACAGTCCAATTTAAATGCTTACATTCATGAAAGTATTGCCGGCATCAAGATTACCCAATCCTTCGCACGGGAAGAAGAAAATGCAGAGATTTTCCAAGAAGTCAGCAATGATTATCGGACTTCCTGGATGAAAGCTGTCAAAATTCAGTTTCTCATGTGGCCTGGGGTGCAAAACATTTCAGTCATTACGACTTGCTTGATTTATTTTGTCGGCATTCGCCAAATCGGTGTCGATGTCAGCACAGGTACGTTGATCGCTTTTATCAGTTATATCAATAATTTTTGGAATCCAGTCATCAATATCGGGAATTTTTATAATTCTTTGATTACAGCAACAGCCTATCTTGAACGGATTTTTGAAACGATGGATGAAGTGCCAGATATCGAAGACAAACCAGATGCAAAAGTATTGCCGACGATGAAAGGAACCGTTGATTTTGAACACGTGACCTTCCGATACGAAGAAGGCAAAAACATTCTTTCTGATGTCAACTTCCACATCGAACCCGGGGAAAGCATTGCCTTGGTTGGCCCTACTGGTGCTGGGAAAACCACGATCATCAATTTGCTGAGCCGCTTTTATGATGTCAATGAAGGCAGTGTTAAAGTAGATGGGATGGACGTTCGTGACGTGACGCTGGAATCGCTGCGTTCACAAATGGGGGTCATGCTGCAAGATACCTTTATTTTCTCAGGAACGATCATAGAGAATATTCGCTATGGAAAATTAGATGCGACAGAAGAAGAGATCATCGAAGCAGCGAAAATCGTCCGTGCTCACGACTTTATCACGGAGTTGAAAGACGGCTATCAAACCGTCGTCGAAGAACGAGGAAGCACTTTATCTGCAGGGCAACGACAACTGATTTCCTTTGCCCGAGCGTTGTTGGCTGATCCAAAAATTTTGATCTTAGATGAAGCGACCTCAAGTATCGATACGAAGACAGAAGAATTGCTGCAAGAAGGATTGTTGAAGCTGTTAGAAGGCAGAACCTCTTTTATCATTGCTCACCGGCTGTCCACGATCAAAAATTCTGATCGAATCTTTTACGTGGCAGGGGGCACGATCGCTGAATCGGGTAACCATGATCAGCTAATGGCACAAAAAGGCTTGTACCACCATTTGTATCAATCACAATACGACTTACTGCAAGCCATCTAAAAAGAATCCCCACAAACGATGCGTTCTCATCGTTTGTGGGGATTTCTTTGCGTGATTCTTTTGTGTCACGCAAGCTCAATCATTAAAGTCGACGATTCTGGTTCCATGAACTTCTTTTACACCTAATGTATCAGCAACTTGTTGGGCATTTTCAAAGGAAATGCCACCGCCAGGTAAAATCGTTAAACGCTCACCAGCATAGGCGATCAATTCTTTCAGATGATCGAAGTTGTCTTCAATCGGAGTCCCTGCAGCACCACCATGGGTCAAAATCCGCTGTACGCCATGCTCAGCTAACCAATCGATCGCTTTAAATTGGCGCGCTGCAGGAATCGCGTCGAAGGCCATGTGAAAAGTAACCTGCAAGCCTTCTGCGGTTTCTAACAATAGCTCCAATGCTTCTTCGTCTAACCAGCCGCTAGGAGTTAAGCAACCTAGAACAACGCCGTCTGTTCCTAATTTTTTTGCTTCGATCAAGTCGGTATGCATGATTTTCAATTCTGTATCATTGTAAACAAAATCACCGCCCCGAGGTCGAATGATCGTCATAACGGGTATTCCTTTTTCGCCAGCATATTGCAGGACTTCTTCTTGCACGCCGGTACTTGGTGTTGTTCCGCCGACTGCTAAATTATCACAGAGTTCGATGCGTTGGGCACCTCGGGCGATTGCTAAGGGAATATTGGTATAATTTTCTGCACAAAATTCTTTTAACATGATTTACCTCCAATAGATGGGTGTTCAATTGATTTGTTATTCTATCCACTAGCATTCTACCACAAGAATATGCTAAAGTAGAGCAGAGATGAGGGAAGTTGAATGTTAAAAAAAATCGATCGCGGGCGCCTTTTTTTAAACGCCCATTATCACTTATTTGAATGTCCGTTGTGCCGCCAAGCATTTTTCCCGACCGAAAATGGCTTGGTTTGTCCAAATCGTCATCGATTTGACTTATCAAAGAAAGGCACACTTTTCTTTTTGGATCATCAAGTTAAAGCAGATTATGATCAAGCACTGTTTTTGCCGCGTCAACGTATGATCGCTAGCGGCATGTATGCACCAGTCCTTGAGACCATCAAAGCAGCTTTGGGGGATGCTGAGTATCTTTTAGATGTCGGTTGCGGTGAAGGCAGTTTCCTTGCACAGATGGTCAATGAAAAGACCCAAGCGGCTGTCGGTTTTGATATAGCCAAAGACGGGGTCTATCTAGCTACCAATCAAAACGTACCCGCTTTTTGGTGTGTGGCGGATCTGACTAAGTTACCGTTTGCTGAAGCGAGCTTTGATACGATTTTCAATCTGTTTTCACCGTCAAATTACGGGGAGTTCAACCGCATTCTAAAAAAGGGTGGCCAGTTGATCAAAGTCGTCCCAGCAGCGGATTATTTAAAAGAACTACGAGCCGCTTTTTATCCTGATGACGAAACAAAACAGCAGTATTCGAATGAACGGGTCGTTAGCAAATTTTTTGAACACTATCCCACCGCATCCCGTCAAAGAGTAACGCATGTTTTTGCGATTCCTGAAGAAAATCGGCAAGATTTACTTGCCATGTCGCCGTTAGAGTGGGGGGCTTCGGAGGAAAGGAAAGAAAAGCTGCGTCAAACCCCTTTGGCACAGATAACTGTTGATGTTGAGGTGTTGATTGCGAAAATTTCCTGAAAATATTTTGAACTTTTTTGTTATTTACTCTTGCAATCATGCCATGGGAGTGATATATTGTTCTCAAGTCATTTTTCATTGGTTTTTATCAGGTTCCTGTTCTGATAAAAGTTAGTGAAAAGAGCTTCACTAACGTAACGACTCGCAGTGATCGACACCGAGTTGGTACGTTTTTTTTTATGCCCAAAATTCAACTTAAAAAATGTCTTTTTCAAAAAACAAGCGTGCCAAAATATGGTACTATAGAAGTTATTGAAGAAGCTATTGAGAATCAATTGTAAAACGCAAGATACAGAGACACAAATCAATGCGAGAACCGATCGGCAATATCCGATCGAAAGGAGTTTTTATCTATGAATCACATCGTTCTTTTTGAACCTCAGATCCCGGCCAATACGGGGAACATTGCACGTACTTGTGCAGCAACAAATACTCATTTACACTTAATAGAGCCACTAGGCTTTTCAACGGATGACAAGCAATTGAAGCGGGCAGGACTTGATTATTGGCATGATGTCAATATCACCTATCACAAAGATTTGGCTACTTTTATGGACTTTTTAGGAGAGCGTCCGTTGTACCTGATCTCGAAATTTGCCAATCGCGTGTATTCTGACGTCGATTATACCGCGGATGATGATCAGTTCTTTATTTTTGGGAAAGAAACGACGGGGCTTCCGGAAAGCTTTATGCGTGAGCATGCCGAAAAATGCCTACGCATTCCGATGAATGATGAGCATGTTCGTTCCCTAAATCTATCAAATACGGCTGCTTTGATCATTTATGAAGTTTTGCGGCAGCAAGGCTTCCCACAGCTGGAATTGACACACCATTATGAGAACGACAAACTAGATTAAGAAACGAGGCTTGTTCGATGCAATTATACTTTACCCGTCACGGAAAAACAGAGTGGAACCAAGCGCGCCGCTTTCAAGGGATGCTAGGGGATTCACCGTTATTGCCGGAAAGTCATGAAGAGATCAAACTGCTCGGTGATCATCTGGCTGCTATTCCTTTTGAGAAGATTTATTCAAGCACGTCTTTACGAGCAAAAGTAACTGCCCAAGAGATCCAAACAAGGCTCCATCACCCTGTTGAAATTATTTATAATGAGAACCTGCGTGAGATCGGACTTGGTGAATTAGAAGGACGTTCTATCGATGAAATGCATGAGAAGTATCCTCAACAATTGACTGATCTGCGTAATCATCTTGATCGCTACGATCCCAGTGCCTTTAAGGGAGAGCCGATCCAAGAAACATTGAGCCGGATCGAGACCGTCGTCATGGATGCGGTGATGCAGCATGAAGGCCCATTATTGTTCGTCGGTCATGGGGCATCCTTTACGACTGCTATCCAGTGGCTTGCAGGCAAACCATTAGCCGAATTAAGAGAGCAAGGTGGATTAGTCAATAACAGCGTTAGCTTATTAGAGACGAATGAACAAAAAGTATTGCCTTTTGAACTAAAAGTTTGGAATGAAGCAAGCTTTTTAAGCAATCAGGCAGGATTAGACGCTTTATTGTAAACCATGAAAGGAGCGGCACCATGATTCCAGAAAGAACGTTTTTTGTCGGCCATGTTGCCGCCATCTTTTTCCAGAATCCCAGCAATTTTTATAAAGTACTATTAGTTAAAGTCACTGAGAATAATGCCGACTACAAAGACTCGGAGATCGTCGTTACTGGTAGTTTCGGCGAAATCCAAGAAGAGGAAAAGTATCGGTTTTTTGGTGAGCTGGTCAATCATCCCAAGTATGGCGTCCAGTTGAAGGCCGAAAGCTACCAACAAGAACAACCGACCTCTGAACAAGGGTTGATCGCCTACCTTTCTGGAGAAAAATTTCCTGGGATCGGCAAGAAGACCGCTGAAAAAATCGTTGATCTTTTAGGAGAAGAAGCGATCGACCGGATGCTGGAAGAACCGGCATTGTTGGAGCAGATTCCAGGGTTAAATGAAAGTAAGCAAAAAATGATTTTAGATACCGTTCGGCAAAACCATGGGATGGATCAAGTAATCGTTGGCTTGAGTCGCTATGGCTTTGGTAGCCAGCTATCTTTTGCTATCTATCAAGCCTACAAAAATGAGGCGCTATCCATTATTGAGGAGAATCCATATCAGCTGGTGGAAGACATTGAAGGCATTGGCTTTAAACGCGCAGATGGCATCGCTGAACAGCTGGGGATCGAAGCTTCGTCACCGCAACGGTTTCGAGCGGCGGTCTTGCATCAAATCTTCGCCCAGTCCTTGCAGACGGGCAATACCTTTATCCACGCCCAAGATTTGTTAGAGCAGACACTGCGCCTATTAGAAACGAGCCGCCCCATTGAGATTGCGCCTGACGATTTGGCATCAACGATCATTCATCTAGTGGAAGAAGGAAAGATCCAACAAGAAGAAACCCGTTTATATGAAAATAGTTTGTACTTTTCTGAATGGGGAATTGCCAGTTCCATCGAACGCTTGCTTTCCCGCAAAAAAGAAATCGTCTATCCTGAGAAAAAAATCAGTAAAACGTTACGTAAAATAGAAAAGCACTTAGGCATCACCTATGGTTCCTCGCAAGAAGAAGCGATCAAAGAAGCAATCCGATCGCCATTGTTTATTTTGACAGGTGGCCCAGGTACTGGGAAAACAACAGTGATCAATGGGATCGTACAATTATTTGCTGAGTTGAACGATTTGGACTTAGAACCATCAAAATACAGCGACGAAACCTTTCCGATTCTCTTGGCAGCACCGACTGGTCGAGCCGCCAAACGGATGAACGAAACGACTGGTTTGCCAAGTGGTACGATCCATCGTTTGTTAGGATTGAATGGCCGTGAAAAAGCACCATCGATTAGTCCCAAAGAGTTAGAAGGCGGTTTACTGATCGTCGATGAGATGTCAATGGTCGATACGTGGTTGGCGAATACGCTCTTTAAGTCGATCCCTACAAACATGCAAGTGATTTTTGTGGGGGATAAAGATCAGCTTCCTTCTGTGGGACCAGGACAAGTCCTTCATGATTTGCTAGCGATCGATGCGATTCCGAAACAAGAATTGACGGAAATCTATCGTCAAGGAGATGGATCAAGTATTATTCCACTGGCCCACGCCATCAAAAACGGGCAGCTGCCTGCTGATTTTACACAAAACCAAAAAGATCGTTCTTTCTTTGCTTGTGATGCGTACAAGATCGAACCGTTGATCGCTCAGATCGTGAAACGGGCGAAAGACAAAGGTTATACGCCGCAAGATATTCAAGTGTTGGCGCCGATGTATCGTGGGGCAGCTGGGATCGATGCTCTGAATAAAATGATGCAAGAGATTTTTAACCCCAACGATGGAACCAAAAAAGAGGTCACCTTCAATGATACGGTGTATCGTATCGGCGATAAGGTCTTGCAGTTGGTAAACTCTCCTGAAGATAACGTGTTTAATGGCGATATGGGCCAAATCGTTGGGATCACTCTAGCCAAACAGTCGGAAGACAAGGTTGACGAACTGGTCATTCAATTTGATGCCAATGAAGTGACCTATAAGCGTAATGAATGGAACAAGATCACATTATCCTACTGTTGTTCGATCCATAAATCCCAAGGTAGTGAATTTCAAATGGTTATTTTGCCGATGGTTCATCAATACCAGCGTATGCTGCAGCGCAATTTGCTATATACCGCTGTGACTCGCAGCAAAGAGATGCTGATTTTACTTGGTGAACCGCAAGCCTACCAAACCTGTGTCAGTCACGAATCTGCCACTCGCTTAACGACATTAAAAGAACGTATCAATGGCACGGAAGAAATGACGCCGCTGCAACGGGCGAAATTGGCTCAGTTTGAGGAAGCCGATGATCCGTTTTATAATGATTCCTCTGAGAACACGAAGGCAAAAATGGTAGCTTCGAAGCCAAAGGAAAATCCCAGCACTGAAGCTACTGCTAACCAGCAAGCGACAGAAAAGTCACCAGATAGTGGGTTGGACTTGTTTGCTTTTGCCGAGCCTGAGCCGTCGGCACCAAATCAGACAGAAACGGCCAAGCCTCTGTCAGGGGATAAGGTCCTAAGTGAAGGGACTACGGGGGAAGAAGCACTCATCGAAGAAACGCAAAACGATGGTGTGCTGACCTTAACGATGGTCAAAAAGCATTTAGTAGATCCAATGATTGGGATGAAGGACTGTTCTCCGTACGACTTTATGCCCGTAAAAAACGAGGGATTATAACGATGAGAAAATGCTAAAAATGGGTTGTTAGTGAGCGCTTTCTTTTGGTTTTTCAGCTTCTTATGCTAAGCTGAAATCAAAAGGAGGCGTTACATTATGGCGAAAGAAACCGAAGACAAATTAGCAAAACTCGCAAAAGAATCTGGCAACGACTTTAAGAAATTGGATGAGATGGAAAAAGAATTTAAATTAGATGAAAGCCCTGATGCAGAACGAGGCGAACGGGAAGAATCAGGATTAGAAAAAACGTTAGATAAGGCGCCGATTTTCCCGCCTAACACACCAAATAACCCAACGAATCCTGGCAGTCCTGGAAATCCATGATTTTATACCAAGAAGAAACCAACTGTTGAATAATCGAATAGAAAGAAACCTGAAGAATGCAAAGGCGCATTTCTTCAGGTTTTTTGTGTCTAACGAGACTCACTGTAAATGCTGATAAAAATAGATTGCTAATTGCGTGCGATCCCGTAACCCCAGCTTTTCTAGTAATTGGCTGATGTAATTACGAACGGTTCCATCACTCAAATACAAGGCATCGGCGATTTCTTTATTGTTTTTACCCGCTGCTACTTCTTTGATGATCGCAAATTCACGTTCGCTAAAGGAAGCTTGATTGTCAATTGATGGTTCGTTCTTCATTAGCTGTGTGAAGGTCTCAACGATTTCATTCCCAAAGACAACTTGGCCATTATAAGAGGCTTTGACAGAAGGGATGATTGCCTGTAAATTCTGTTTGATCAAATAACCTTTCACACCGATGGAAAAGGCTTCTCGAATGTATTCTTCATCTTTGAAGGTAGTCAATAGCAAAAGGATCGCGTGGGGAAATTTAGCCAGTATTTCTTTGGCAGCATCGATCCCAGTTTGTTCCGGCATGCGGATGTCCGTCAGCAAAACGTCAGGACGATGAGTTTCATAGAGGTCAATGGCGTCTTTGGCACAATGACCGATGCCTAATACACGAATTTCTTCTGTGCTTTCTAAAATGGTTTGCAACGAGGTCGTCACAAACGGATCATCGTCAATAATAACTACAGTAATCATTGGTGTTCCTCCTTTGGTAAAATGATCGTCAACTGAAAGCGTTGGTTTTCTTGTAAGATATGAACTTGTCCTTGTTGTTCTTGGACCCGTTGACGCATCGTTTTCAGACCGATTCCAGTTTTAGCAATTTGAGATCCGCGGATGCCATCATTGGTGATTTGCAAGCGGAAAAAAGCAGGCAGTGTCCGAAAATGCAAGACAACGGTTTTGGCATGACTGTGTTTGATGCTGTTGGTCAAGGCTTCTTTGATCACCATTAAGAAACAATTTTGCTGGGCTTCGTTCAATCCTTCAAATAAGGTTCCTTCAATCGTGACTGAAGATGGAAAATCAGCAATCAGAAACTCTAAGGACTGTTGGAAAGTAATCGATGTCTCATGGAGATCATGAACGCTTTGGCGGATACGATCCATCCCAGTGTGAACCGTAGCACTCAAATTTGCTAAGGGCTCATTCAGTTTTGGTTCTTGATTGATCATTTCAAGTGCGCCAATCTGCAAAATGGCACTCGACAGCAGATGGCCAACATTGTCATGGATATCTCGCGCGATTCGATTTCGTTCTTCGGCAATTTGTAAGGCCAATTTTGTTTCTTGTGATAAGGCTAGTACTTTGTTTTGATGCGATAATTGCTGCTGTTTTTCCCAATGAGTATCTTTTGAAGCGATGTACTTTTTCTCAAGAGCAGACATTCGCTGTTCTTTTTTACGTAAGTAAAAAGCAAAAAGCAACAAAAGGATGACAAAGGCGATCTTGGAGGGGGATTGATTGCCAACTGTTGCGATCAATAAAAATCCTAATAAAGATAGAATGTCATCTTTTCTTTCTTCAGGAGCGATCACCCGCATCATTGCAGGCAGAAAGAGGGCAAGCTCTGGCCAAAAAGTACATAGAAGCAATAGAATAACTTGAAAAAACCAGCTTGCTTTCCTAGGCAATAAATAACTGACACCAGTGAAGAAAATAGCGATCAGCAAAAAAATGACTTGTACGGCAACAAATCCTTGATTTACCAATAGAAGCAATGAGATAGCGAGTAGAAAGCCAGCTTCGCTGAGTAGTCGAGATTTGGACATGGCAGACTCCTTCATTGTGACAAATGTCATGGTTGTTTTGGTCAATCGTCACTAGTTTCTTTTCTTAAACTTTATTATAGTCAGATTAACAAGAAATTTGGAAGGAGTTTTTCATCATGATTATTGAAATTGATAAATTAGTTAAACGCTATGGTGATTTTGTGGCATTGAATCATTTTGATCTGCAAGTACAAGAAGGGGAAGTTTTAGGATTATTGGGACCAAACGGTAGTGGGAAATCGACTGCTATCAATTGTATGCTCTCTTTGCTAAATTATGACAAAGGCACCATTAAACTGTTTGGATCAACCATGACCCCTGAAAACTATGCCGTTAAAGCAATGATCGGCGTCGTTCCTCAAGATGTTGCCGTCTTTGAAGAACTAAGTGTACAAGAAAATATCGATTATTTTTGTGGTTTATATGTTGCTGACAAAGAGAAACGGCAAGCATTGATCGAAGAAGTCATACAATTAGTGGGATTGGAAAATTTCGTGACTTTCCATCCAGGTGAGCTGAGTGGTGGCTTGAAACGACGGTTGAATATTGCCTGTGGGATCGCTCATAAGCCACGCTTGATTTTTTTAGATGAACCAACAGTCGCCGTCGATCCCCAAAGTCGTAATAAAATTTTGGAAAGCATCAAAGAGCTGAATCGCCAAGGAGCAACGATCGTTTATACGACCCATTACATGGAAGAAGTGGAAATTCTTTGTGACCAGATCGTGATTATGGATCAGGGACAGGTGATTGCCAAAGGGACCAAGGAATCTCTGAAAGACATGGTACGCACGGCAGATCGTTTGACCATCGACATCCCCTTACTGCCAGACCATGTATTGGCTACAATTCAAACCACCATTACTGCTGACGGGATCGTTTATAAAGAGGGACAGCTCCAAGTAACAACGACGGAACTCAATACGGTCTTGCTCCCCATTTTGACGCTCTTACAAGCAGAGAAAATCAGTTACGGAAAAATTGCAACCAAAGAAGCGACCTTAAATGATGTCTTTTTAGAGATCACGGGCAAGGAATTGAGAGACTAAAGGAGGGGAAAACATGTTTTGGCATTTTTACAAATATCGCACAAAAGTGCTGTTGCGAAATAAATCCATGCTGTTTTGGACGTTGGCGTTTCCCATTCTCTTAGGCCTAATGTTTATGGCGGCCTTTGGGGAGATCGATCAAGCAGGAAATTTAGAGACAATCACGACGGGAATCGTAAAAAACGGGGATCAATCAGCGCTTTCGGAAAATTTTTCCGCGGTCCTTGAACAAGTGGAAATCAATGAAAAACCATTATTTGATCTTAAGGAACTATCAGAAGCAGAGGCAGTTGAAGAGCTGAATGCGGGTGATTTAGCTGGGTTTTATCTGATAGCTGACGAAACGATTTCACTCCATGTGGGGCAAGCGGGCATGAGTCAGACGTTGATGAAAAATGTAATGGATCAATTTTTACAACGTACAGCGATTATTTCTAGTAAAGCAGCAGAACTTGAAACGCTTGATCTTGCACCAATTATGGCCGCGTTTGAACAGGAAGCGACTTTTCAAGAAGTGAATGCTGATCGTGACATGAGTGTTAAAAGTTTTTATTTCTTTACTTTGATTGGGATGGCGATCCTCTATGGGACGATGTGGGGTGTTCGCAATGTTCAGGATCAGCAAGCCAATCAATCCGCGAATGGGATTCGGCTTTCCTTGATACCAAGAAAACGCACATTGGTTTCAAGTGCGAATTTAGCGGCGAGTTTTACGATTGTGTTAGTAGAAGTCTACATTATTTTAGCGGTTTTTCGTTTTGTCTATCAAGTAGACTTTGGTGAACGATGGCAGTGGCTACTACTGGTTGCCGCATTGGGATCATTGTGTGCGATTTTGCTAGGAACATTGATTGGAAATCTGACGCCAAAAATGAATCTGGTGCAAAAGGATGGCATTTTGATTTCCGTGACGATGGCGATGAGCTTTTTTGCCGGGATGATGGGCTCGGAACAAATCAAGTATTGGCTTGATCTACATGTGCCGATACTGGGGCAAATAAATCTCGTCAATTTGATCAGTGAAAGTCTCTATCAATTATACTACTATACAGATCTGGCTAGCTTTTATACCAATCTTTTATGGTTGACTGGCTTTATCGTCCTTTTCGCAATTGGAAATACTTGGATCGAAAGAGGGGTGCGCTATGACGCTTTATAAAACGATTTGGACTTTACTGAAGGCCAATAAGTCGAACTTACTAATTGGAGTACTGATCACTGTGGGAGTTACATTCTTTTATGCACAAAGCATCGACGTCGAAAACACCTCTTTACAAGAAGCCAACATTGCTTTGATCAGTGAAGAGGAGTCGCCAGTCGTTGACGGTCTTCGGGACTACTTGAAGGAGAAGCAGACCTTGGTCACTTTGGAGGGTACCTCACAAAAAGAAATTGATGATGCCCTTTATTTTAATCGCATAAACATCGTCTTGCATTTATCAGTAGATTTCACGGAACAGGTGGAGGCCGGCCAGATGCCAGCAATCGAGATTCAAAGCCGGCCAGATGCTTTCTCTAAAACCATTGTCACCCAGCAAGTGAACACGTACTTACAGACGCTTTTGCTTTTTAAAGAAGAAGGTAAAACAGTTAGTGAGGCGATAGAACAAGCACAAACAGCGTTAGCCGTCACTGGGCAAGTTGAACTCAGTACAGAATATAGTCAACGAATGAAAAAAATGTTAACAGGCATGACCTTTAACTTATTGTCATATGGTCTCTTTCTATCAATATTTAGCGGGTTTGGCGTGATCAATATGGCCTTTAATCGCAAAGCAATCAGCAAGCGAAACCAGAGCGCCCCTCTTGCTAAACGTGTCTTACAGCGGAAAATCCTGTTAAGCTTGATCAGTTATTCGCTGCTCTTAACTTTCGGCTTTTTATTACTGATGGTGTTATTAGTGATCCGCACGTCTTGGGATACAGCAGCTTGGTACCACATTTTGAACACGTTCTTGTTTTTATTACCAGTCATCAGCTTCTCGGCGTGTGTCACTTCCCTGGTGAAAAATTCAGAAGCAATCGGCGGGATCAGCAATATCTTTATAACCGGCAGCTGTTTTATCGGTGGTGTCTTTGTATCAGCTAATTTCCTGCCAGATATCGTCAATAAAATCGCGGCGTTTACACCAACGTATTGGTTTGTTCAAAACAATACCTTGATTAGCGAGACCCTCACGTACAATCAAGGGTTTACTGAATCGTTTTGGTTCAATGGCTTTGTCTTGGTTGCATTTGCAGCAGTATTTTCAATGATTCATTTTGTTTTGGGAAAAGAAGGCAGTCCTCGTTGGCAGTACAACTCAGCGAAAAACTAACAGGTACACAGAAAAAAACGATACAAATCGTTGCTGATTTGTATCGTTTTCTTTATGGGCACCAAAATAATTGATTGGCAGTAGTAAAGGTAATATCAAAGGGACGTTGGCCCATTTCTTCGCCATCTTCTTGTCCATGTTGGGGCACGGTAGAGATAATTCTCAGCTTCGACGTGGAGAGATGATGAAAGTAGCGTGAATTCATGTGTTTCTTACGCATCAGTAAACCGATCAGCCAGAAAATCTTGAAAATCGACACACGCTCAACGAGTACGAAATCAAACTTTTTCTCTCTGACTGAAGCGGTTGGGGCGATTGCAACACCGCCGCCAAAGTAAGGATGATTGGTCGTGGTGCACAAAAAAGCTTTTTTATAACTGAATTGTTGCCCATTACACTCGACTAAGATCGGAAAACCTCTTTGAAGAAACAAAACGCGGATAATTGCAGCGATATAGGAAAAGGAGCCGAGGTTGAACTTATTAAGACTGCTTTTTGCCACAGAGTGATTGGTGGTATAGACGATTGCCGCATCAAGACCAATACCCACATTATTAAGAGCGATGCCGTTTTCCTCTTGGATCTGCTCTTCATAGCGGATAATGGCCAATTCTTGGGGCTTAGTAGTACCGGCAATTTTCCAAAACGCTTTTTCCGGCTCTCGTGGCAGATCGATACTTCGCGCAAAATCGTTTCCCGAGCCAGCGGGGATGTAAGCAACGGGAATTTGTTGTTGTTCAAGTTGTAACTCTGATACTACTTGGTGCAGCGTTCCATCACCGCCGATAACCACCAATAATGGATAAAGCATCTCGCCATTTTCTAAATAGACATCATCCCAAGGCAAAAGGCGTTCTTTTAAGAGTTTTCTGGTGATGTTCCGTTCGTCGCCGGGTGATTTGGTTAGGTAGATTTGATGGGGGAAACGATGTTTTTTTACGATTCTTTGCACACGTTCCGCCGCTTTTTTTCCTCGTCCACTACCTGAAGCAGGGTTTACGAGGAAGTGATAATAATAGTTCATTTTATGAATAGCTCCATATCGTTTTTTCGTTCAATGCGGTTAATTATAGCATGTTTCGACAGAAGGCGGGGAGACGATGCCTGAAAAAAGAGCAAAAAAATAGATTCGACGATTGTGCTTTCTGGGTTTTCAAAGGTTCTTATGTCCACTTTGATCCTCAGGTAATGATGCCCATCGCCGAATCCTATTCAATTAGTAAGGAGTAACTCAAATTCCCACATCCTTTGTCTTTAATTCTAAGTTGACAACAATTCTTTTCTTGCAGAACCTGCTTCGTCTGCTTTACTGGGAATCCTTGCTCCTTACACTTATAGTATAGCACATTTTTCTCTTTTAGCAATCGCTTACATGATTTGGTAGTTGTCTTTTAGATAAATTTAAATAGTTTAAATAAAAGATAAAGGAGAAAGGAGAAAATTTTGATCATCGCCGATCATGATAAGCTCTTCTGAAGGAGTTGTAAACAAAATGAATCTGTGAGAAGGTAAGGATAGCCATGGAAAGTCCAACTAGATTCATCTTTCTTTATATGGTACATTAAAATGATTTTAAATCATTTAATTGTATTTTTATTATTATTTATTGCTTTTTCCTTGTTAAAAAAAAGCGATAGGAGTAAATTAGAAGTGTAAAAAAACTTATTTTAGGAGGAAGTATTATGTGTACTGCGTTAACTTATGTAACGAAAGATCATTATTTTGGCAGAAATTTTGATTATGATGTTTCTTATAAAGAAGTAGTGACCATTACTCCGAGAAATTATCCATTCAAATTTCGCAAAGTAAGTGAAATAGATCACCATTACGCAATGATTGGGATTGCTGCTGGTGTCGCTGAGTATCCACTGTATTATGATGCGGTCAATGAAAAAGGTTTAGGTATCGCTGGATTGAATTTTCCAGAAAATGCTGTCTACAATGAATTTCAAGAAGGAAAAGAGAATGTTACGCCTTTTGAGTTCATCCCATGGCTCTTAGGACAATGCGCTACTGTCGAAGAGGTAAAAGGGCTATTAGCCAATGTCAATCTCGTTCGGATCAATTTTAGTGAAGATTTGCCTCTATCGCCTTTGCATTGGATGATTGCTGATAAAAAAAGTGCCATCGTTGTGGAAAGTATGAGTGATGGCCTTCATATTCATGAAAATCCGGTGGGAGTTTTGACAAATAATCCGCCATTTGACTATCAATTGTTCAATTTGAATAACTACCGTGTGTTATCATCGAAAACTCCGGAAACCCATTTTTCTGACAAGCTGGATTTTGATGAATATAGTCGTGGAATGGGAGGCTTAGGTCTGCCAGGAGATCTTTCTTCGATGTCTCGCTTTGTCAAAGTAGCTTTTACCCGATTAAATTCCGTTTCTGGAGAATCTGAATTCGAAAGCATTAGTCAGTTCTTCCATATTTTAGGTTCGGTTGAGCAACAAAAAGGACTTTGTGACATAGGCAATGAGCGCTATGAGTACACGATTTATTCTTCTTGCTGCAATACAGATAAAGGAATCTATTACTATCGTACGTATGAAAATAGTCAAATCGTTGCAGTTGATATGAATAAAGAAGATTTGGAAGGTAATGTACCGATTTCTTATCCATTAATTGAAGACCAACAAGTTCTTTTCAGTAACTGATCCATTCTTAAAAAACCATCTCAAAGCTGTTTTGAGATGGTTTTTTTTCTTTTTCATTTTTAAAATGAATCACTCTCATTTGTTGTCGTCTTCGTCCCTGCGGTACTTTTATTCGGAAATGGAAAAAAGCGGTTCACCAATATTGCAATCGTCATGCCGATGAAACTATCAACAATCCGATTAAAAGCATACAAGTAAGATTCAGTTTGAGGAATCATAAATAAAATCGTCAATAGTGTGGCACAAGCACCAACTGTTCCCTCGGAATAATCAAATTTGACCAGTAAAGCGATCATCAACATGATCACTAAAGGGATCGCAATCATTTGTATAAAGGACGAATGTCCGAAAAAGTTAAAAATTGCTATACAAAACACGGAGGCAATTGCGCCAAAGCTATTACCTGCAATCCGATGTTTCCCGTATTTGACGGTGTTTTCATGATCTTCTCTTAATGTGAAAACAGCTGTGATCGTCGATACGACGTAGGTTTCTCGATTCAAAAGAAAACTGATCAAAATACATAGGAATACACTGATTCCCGTTTTTACATTTCTTAAGCCAAAGGTCAATCCAAATAAGTTCAATCATGACATCCTTCCAAAATAAATTTCAACGAATTAGATTATACCACATTGCAGGCGGTCATTCGTTTCGATTCTCAGAAAAACGAACACTGATTTTTCTTCGTAAGTCAAGATGCACCTTCTATCAGTAGTTGAATAGCTAGTTTGATGCTAAGAATTTTTCAACTTCGAGTTTGAAGTAATACAAAATGGAAAATGGCATTAATACTGATTCAAACAATCCATTTAAAAAAACTTTTGTTACTTGACTTCGAATTGATTCAATGAGTAAAAGTTTGGTTTATCATTGATATACATCGATTTTTGTGTATAATAAGTACTTGTGCGAAGTGCACCGCGGTTCATCAACCATCCCGCGTAATCAAAACTCGGAGAAAGTAGGGATCAAATGGAAAAATCAACAAATCTAACCAATCAACGTTTGCGTGTCGTCGCAGCCAATGGGATCATTATGGCACTTTATGTTGCTGTAACGGTTCTAGTCTCACCCGTTGCCTCAGGAGCGATTCAATTTAGGATATCTGAAGGATTGAATCACTTGGTCGTTTTCAACAGAAAATTGATGTGGGGTGTCGTTGGCGGGGTTGTAGTGTATAACATGTTCTTTGGAATGGGGATCTTGGATGTCGTATTCGGCGGTTTCGGAAGCTTCTTGGCTTTAGGAGCAACTGCATTGGTATATAAGAAGATTCCAAATGTTTTCGTAAGACTGGCATTTAATACCATTGTTTTTTCATTAAGTATGTTCCTGATTGCGATTATGCTAAATATCACCTTAGCATTGCCTTTCTGGCCAACATTTGCAACAACGGCATTGAGTGAATTTATTGTAATGACGATTACGGCACCGGTGATGTATATCATCAATCGTGCCGTTCGCTTCGATAAGCGCGTGTAAAAAAAGCTTGTTTTTTGCTTTGATGGTTCTCAAAAAACAAGAAAAAAGATCATTCCTAAGAAATGAAGGAATGATCTTTTATTTTATTCTGCTTTTAAGTCTTCGATCTCCACAACTTTGAAGTTTTTCGCTTCTAGTTGCGCAACGATCTTGTCGCATAATTCTTTTGATGTGTTTGCTGGTAAAGTGATCATCGTACGACGAATAAATTCGTCTTTACCGATGTCGAGAGTGATACAGCTAGCGATACTGCTGTATTTTGCGATTATTTTTGAGATAACCGCTAAGTCGCCTTGTTGACCTGTTGATGCGATCGTCAACACATAGCTTCCTTGTTCGACGCTCCATGATTGTGACAACATATTCAATAAGGAACTATGAGTCAAGATGCCGTAAAATTGATTGTTTTCATCTAGTACCGCAATATAAGGCAACTCTTTGATTGTAAAGAAAACCTTAAAAAATGAAGAGTTGACATAAATGAACTTCGTCGCATTTTTTAGCAGATAGGTGACGGGTAAAGTCATGTCACCGCCATTTGCTTTATGGCGATAGATGTGCATTTTATAAATATTTCCTCTAAAAATCTTTCCTGATTCATCTAGGATAGGCACACAACGATAACCAGACTCTTCTAAAATTGCCAGCGCTTCTTCTAAGGTAGCTGTTTCCTTTACCGTTGTTAAATCGCGTTTTTTGTAAACCATTGTTTTTAATAACATAATTTTCCCTCCCAAATACCCATTTAACACCATTATCATACCACAAAATCAGCAGAAACTATATTTATACGACAGAAAATCAAAAATTGACACAATCTTAAATAAATGGTATTTTTAGTGTTGGAAAACTTTATAAAAAGGGGGAGGACACTAAGATGGCAACGAAAAAAGCTGCTTTGGCTTGTTCTGTCTGCGGATCCCGCAACTATTCAAAATCAGTCAGTGAAGGTAAAAAAGGCGAACGCCTTGAAATCAACAAATTTTGCAAGTATTGCAATCAATATACTTTGCATCGTGAAACGAAGTAAGGAGGGAATCGAATGAAATTTTTGAAAAATGTTGTTGAAGAAATGAAAAACGTTTCTTGGCCATCAAAAAAACAATTACGCAAAGATACATTTGTGGTGATTCAAACAACCATTATTTTTGCATTGATGTTCTTTGTGATGGACACACTGATTCAAACGGTCTTCAATTGGATCCTAAAGTAACACTTCTTACTGATAGCGCTAGTCATTTATCACAAATCGTGCTATAATCGCTTTGAGGAAAAACTTCGGTGCAGCTGAGGTTTTTTTATTTTACAAAAAAGATGGGGAGTCCGAAAAAAATGGAATCTTTTGAAAAAAATTGGTATGTACTGCATACGTATTCTGGCTATGAAAACAAAGTAAAAGCGAACCTAGAGTCACGTGCACAAAGCATGGGGATGGGTGATTATATTTTCCGTGTCGTCGTTCCCGAAGAAGTAGAAACAGAAGAAAAAAACGGCAAAACCAAAGAAATCGTTCATAAAACATTTCCTGGCTATGTATTAGTTGAAATGGTCATGACGGATGAATCTTGGTACGTTGTACGTAATACTCCTGGGGTAACAGGTTTCGTTGGCTCTCATGGTGCAGGAAGCAAGCCAGCGCCTTTATTACAAGAAGAAATCAATTCAATTTTACGTTCGATCGGTATGAGTACTCGGACAGTTGAACTGGAAGTCGAAATTGGCGAAACCGTCAAAATCATCGAAGGTGCGTTTTCTGGTCTAGAAGGACAAGTAGCAGAAATCGATGAAGAAAAACAAAAACTAAAAGTGAACATCGATATGTTCGGTCGTGAAACCAGTACAGAACTTGATTTTGAGCAAGTAGATAAAATTTAACTGCTGGATAGACTAGCATGAACGGCTCATTTACGGTAAAATAACAGTAATGAGAATAAAGTGGACCAATTCGTTGGCCCACTTTTTTTCTCAAAATGAGTAAGCGCTTTATAAGAGGAAGGGGTCTTATGTCAAAATTATTTGCTTTTTTTAGAGTAAAGTTTCACAATGATTTTCATCCCCATACTAAAGGGATGATCTCTGTACATAATGGGTATAGCTTGTTGTTTCTTTTTAATTTGCTGCTGTTTTTCTTTGCCATGTTGTTTTTCGATCCAAGGGTGGCAGTCGAAGAGCTCAAGTTGATTTTATTTTCGGAAAGTCATCTTGTGACAGATTATATTGCTATGACTTCTGTAGGGTCGGCTTTATTAAACAGCAGTTTGATGACGTTTGTAGCGATCTCGATTTGCTATCATTATCGGGTGCCGATCACAGGAGGCGCGGTGTCTGCTATCTTTATGGTGACTGGGTATGGTTTTTTTGGGAAAAATCTACTAAATTTTATCCCGATATTTTTAGGCGTCCGTCTGTATTCGTATTTTATGAATGAACCATTGAAAAAATTTCTGTTGATTGCCTTGTATGGATCGTCGGTTTCTCCAATCGTCAGCTATTTTGCATTCAATGACTCACTACCGCCTTATTTTAGCTTGGTGATGGGGTACGGTATTGGAATTTTTACCGGTTTTTTGATGGTTCCCATGGCCTTATATTTTCAAGGACTTTTTCAAAGCGTCAGTTTATACAGTGCTGGATTCACTTCAGGAATGTTGTGTACATTAGTCGCCGCTATCTGTCGGATGTTTGGCCTAACGATTGAGCTAAGAACATTGGTGTCGCAAGAACAGCAGCCGCGTTTGATTCTCATGATGCTGGTTTTAGGAAGTGTGTTCGTAGGCTATGGGTCGCTGATGGCAATCAAGAAAAAACGATTGAATATGCGAGCGATTTGGTCTCATAGTGGCAAAATCGAACGAGATATCTTACGTGATACCGGCGTTTATAATACGATGATCAACATGGGATTGATGACGTTTTTGCTTGTGGCATATGTCGTCAGTATTGGTGCGGTTTTAAATGGACCAGTTATCGGTGCGATCTTTTGCGTCATCGGCTTTTCTGCTTGTGGCTCTCATGTCTTTAACTCGCTGCCTTTATTGGCAGGGGTGACGATTGCCAATCTATTGAGCGTATACACCATCAACGAGACGGTTACAGTCACGTCAGCGATTTTTGCGATGATGCTCTGTGCAGTAACAAATGCCTATGGCTGGAAAGGCGGCTTGGTGGTCGGTTTTGTGCACGCCTCAATGGTACTGAATATTGATTTCTTACATGGAGGTTTGAATCTGTATAACAATGGTTTTTCTGGCGGGCTAGTCGCCATGATGATCATTCCCTTATTGGATCTCAGCAAACAGCTTTGGCAAAAATCAGCCGATCAGGCGCAAGCTACCAAGGATGAAAAACCACAAATGGACTTGAAAGCACAAGAAAGCGAGCAGCCATTGGTCCCATTGGATCAAACAGAAGGAAAACCTAAATTTTCCGAGCCTGTGAAGGTATTAAAACCCGTTGCCCCAAAGAAACACTATAGGGTCGGCGAGTGGGAGTAGAAAAACCGCCAATGTCATTTGTTACTTGTTTAACAAACGGGGGTACTTGTCTTTTTGTCGCTGGAAATCATGGGAAAATGAAAACCAACCAAGAACAAGCAACGATTGGTTGTTCTTGGTTGGTTTTTATTCGTGTTCATTTCTAAAAAAACATCAACGATTGGCTTCTAAGATTTCTGCCTGTAGGCGTTGGGCAGTCGGCGTCATGGCTAGACCACCTTCAGCCGTTTCCTTGAAAATGCTAGGCATTTGTCGTCCTACTTGATACATCGCTAAGACCACTTCATCAGGTGGGATGACACTTTCGATTCCTGCTAATGCCATGTCGGCAGAGATAAAGGCCTGGGAAGATCCCAGGGCATTGCGCTTCACGCAGGGGACCTCGACTAAGCCCGCGACAGGGTCACAAATCAAGCCCATCATATTCTTGAGGGTGATCGCCACCGCTTGAGCCGCTTGGTGGGGGGTGCCACCTTTTGCACAAACCAAAGCCGCCGCTGCCATTGCGCTAGCAGAACCGATCTCTGCTTGACAACCGCCTTCGGCACCGGAAATCGAGGCATTGTTGGCAATCACCAGACCAAAGGCGCCGGCTGTAAACAAAAAGTCGACTTGTTGCGCTCGAGTCAGTGCCAAACGCTCACGTACGGCCATTAATACACCAGAAACAACACCCGCACTACCGGCAGTCGGTGTTGCACAGATCAATCCCATTTTCGCATTGACTTCGTTGACTGCAATGGCATTTTGGACCGCTTGTAGAATGGTTTCTCCGCTTAAAAAATCACCGGCAGCAAGGTAGTCGTTCATGCGAGTCGCATCGCCGCCGGTCAATCCCGTCACCGATTTTACACCAGCGACACCTTCAGCGACTGATTGTTCCATAACAACTAAATTCTTTTCCATGATTGCAAGGATCTGTTCGCGACTACGACCAGTATTTTCTGCTTCGATCGCAATCATCATCTCTGCAACGGAAGGATAATTTTTACTCTCTTTGACTAACTCTTCTATTGTATAGAACATGTGCTTATCTCCTTTAATCAAAATACGCAGCGCTGTAAACGTGCGGCAAAACTTTGATTTGTTGCGCCAGCTGATCATTGCGCTGATCGACTTCGATGATCATGATTGCTTTATCACCGACAGCTTCTCTCGTAACGGTCATCGTACCGATATTGATTTGAGCCTCTGATAGTAAATTGGTTACTTTCGCAATCATTCCCGGAACATCTTGATGGACGATCACATAAGTAGGGGTACCCAGTGTCAGAGAAATTTTGAAGCCGTTAAGCTCTGAGATTTGAATGTTGCCACCACCGATCGAGATGCCAGTGACAGATAGTTTGTGGCTACCTTTTGTCAAAATCATCTTGACCATATTCGGATGTTCCGCTTTTTCTTTTTTAGGGACGAATAAGACTTCGATCCCTTTCTCATAAGCGATTTTTAAAGAGTCCGCTAGGCGAGCATCATCTGGCTCCATGCCTAAGAGACCGCCAACTAACGCAATATCGGTTCCATGACCGCGATAGGTTTTAGCAAACGATTCATACAACAGGATATCTACACTGTCTGGCTGTTCGCCAAAAATACTGCGAACGATTTTTCCGATCCGGGCAGCACCGGCGGTATGAGAACTGCTGGGACCCACCATGATGGGTCCGATTATGTCAAATACACTGCGGTATTTTAATTGTTCCATTTTTTTCACCTCGATAGTAGTAAACGAATAGGGAAGAATTCCAGTAGTAGTGTAGCATAAAAAAATGAGAGAATGAAAAAAGCAGACCAAAAGCAAGTGATTTTTATTTCTTTTTTTAGCGATGGACTAACGAAAAGCGCTGGTGAGCATTTTTTCAAAAAAATCAGCTGAAAAACCTTGAATTATTCCATAAAGATGCTATAATATTCCAGTGTGCTTTCGTCACACGTTTTTTGTGTGTGCACATGAATCACCAAAGTGGGAGGAGAAATTTGGATCTCCAATTAACCACATCACGGACTCAAGGAGGTATGTCTCGTGGCAAAAAAAGTAGAAAAAATCGTTAAATTGCAAATTCCTGCAGGTAAAGCAACACCAGCTCCGCCGGTAGGTCCTGCGCTAGGTCAAGCGGGTATCAACATCATGGGATTCACTAAAGAATTCAATGCTCGTACAGCTGATCAAGCAGGTTTGATCATTCCAGTAGTGATCTCTGTATACGAAGACCGTTCATTTACTTTCGTTACAAAAACACCACCAGCAGCAGTATTGTTGAAAAAAGCAGCAAACGTTGAAAAAGGTTCAGGCGAACCAAACAAAACAAAAGTTGCAAAAGTTTCACGCGATCAAGTAAAAGAAATCGCTGAATTGAAAATGGAAGACCTAAACGCAGCTGACGTTGAAGCAGCAATGCGCATGGTTGAAGGAACTGCACGAAGCATGGGGATCACTGTAGAATAATTACAGCCCTAAGGAAGTAGCTTCTCAGTCGGCTTCATATTGAAAAATATGGGACACGTGGGAGGTTCTACCGTTATAACCACATCAAGGAGGAAACAAAATGGCTAAAAAAAGCAAAAAAATGCAAGAAGCATTGAAAAAAGTTGATGCTACAAAAGCTTATTCAGTTGAAGAAGCAGTAGCTTTGGCAAAAGAAACAAATATTGCAAAATTCGACGCAACGGTTGAAGTTGCTTACAAATTAAACGTAGACCCTAAAAAAGCGGATCAACAAATCCGTGGCGCGGTAGTATTACCAAACGGTACTGGTAAAACACAAACAGTTTTAGTTTTTGCTAAAGGCGATAAAGCCAAAGAAGCAGAAGCAGCTGGTGCTGATTTCGTTGGTGACGACGATATGGTTCAAAAAATCCAAGGTGGCTGGTTCGATTTTGACGTTGTTGTTGCAACGCCTGACATGATGGCTACTGTTGGTAAATTAGGTCGTGTATTAGGCCCTAAAGGTTTGATGCCTAACCCTAAAACTGGTACAGTAACAATGGACGTAACAAAAGCAGTTAACGAAGTAAAAGCTGGTAAAGTTACTTACCGTGTTGACAAAGCTGGGAACATCCACGTACCAATCGGAAAAGTTTCTTTTGAAGATGACAAATTGATTGAAAACTTCAAAACGATCCATGAAACATTGTTGAAAGCTAAGCCTTCAGCAGCAAAAGGGCAATACATGAAAAATATCTCAGTTACAACAACATTTGGTCCTGGGATCCATGTAGAACAAGCTTCTTTCTAATTTAATACAAAAATTCAAAACTTTTATTGACTTGACTACCTTATCTGTGGTAAGGTAGTCAAGGTTAAAAGTTTAACTGTACCGAAGACAGTAGGTGGCATTTGCCTTAATTTCCTACCGAGGACGTTTATTGAGAATCTTCAATAGTCCCTCTATGTCTACGGTGGCATAGAGTTTTTTTATTGTCCTTTATAGGACAAAGGAACAGTTTGTTTCGAAGAAACTCTTCCATCAAAATCAGGAGGTGAAATATAAATGAGTGAAGCAGCTATCGCTAAAAAATCCGCGATCGTTGATGAAGTGAGTGCAAAATTCTCTGCAGCCGCATCTGTAGTCGTTGTTGACTACCGTGGACTAACTGTTGATGAAGTAACTCGCTTACGTAAACAATTGCGTGATGCAAACGTTGAGATGAAAGTTATCAAAAACTCAATTCTTTCTCGTGCTGCTGAAAAAGCTGGTCTAGAAGGTTTAGGTGAAGTATTCACTGGCCCTACTGCCGTAGCATTCAGTAACGAAGACGTTGTTGCACCTGCAAAAATCATTAACGATTTCGCAAAAGACGCAAAAGCTTTAGAAATCAAAGGCGGTATCATCGAAGGCAAAGTTTCTTCATTGGAAGAAATTACTGCATTGGCGAAATTGCCAAACCGCGAAGGACTTCTTTCTATGTTGCTATCTGTGCTACAAGCACCTATCCGCAACGTGGCTTACGCTGTCAAAGCAGTGGCAGAAAAAGAAGAAGATGCAGCATAATTGCCGCATAATTTTTCAGTATTAAAAACTAAACTACTTACTTAAATGGAGGAAAACAAAATGGCATTGAACATTGAAAACATTGTCGAAGAGCTAAAAGGCGCGACAATCTTAGAATTAAACGATTTAATTAAAGCTATCGAAGAAGAATTTGGCGTATCTGCTGCAGCTCCTGTAGCTGTAGCTGGTGGAGCTGGCGATGCTGGTGCTGCTGAAGAACAAACTGAATTCACTGTAGAATTGACTGCAGCTGGCGATCAAAAAGTTAAAGTTATCAAAGCAGTTCGTGAAGCAACTGGCTTAGGCTTGAAAGAAGCGAAAGCAGTCGTTGACGGAGCTCCTTCAGCAGTTAAAGAAGGCATCTCTAAAGACGAAGCTGAAGCATTGAAAGCAGCTTTAGAAGAAGTTGGCGCTTCAGTAACAGTTAAATAATTTTTCTTAGTGTCAAATCCTTTCGTATGAAGGGGTTTGGCGCTTTTTTTGTTAGAGGCTGAGATTCCTAAAAAGTAAGGCTCTTTGTCAATAAGGACTGATGAGTTGTGCAAAATCAAATCTGGGTCAGAATGAACCACATTCTGGCTCAGATTTTTTGTTATCTTACATTGATTAATTGATTGATCAAAAAGATTCTAATTCTCATGTTCTCGAATGATTTAAATCCGTAGGATACTCGTTTCATTGTCTTTATGTGGGTATTCTTCGCTTCTATTTTTCCATTGGAATAAGGATAGATCATTGCGTTGGTGATGCCTTCTTCATAAGTCAGAAGGTTTTGAAGCTTCTCCCGAAAGCCGTCATCTAACGTTTCGGGAAGTTCTGCCAATATGCAGAAAAATAAGTCAGGGTCTTTGTCTCGAAAGGCTTCAACTAATTCATGAAAAAAGGGGTACGCCTCCTTCAGGGGCGTAGAAAACTCAAGCAATCGATCAATCATCATTGCTTCAGTAAGAAATGGGTATTTTGGTGCTCGGAAACTTTTCCATGTTTTGTATTCATAATGGTTGATGTTTGCACGATTTTTTAGCAAAAAGCGCCAGTTCTTTTTCAGTTTTTCTGCCTGGCTTTTCTGTCCCGCTTTACGAAGTTCATTCATTTCACGGATACGCAACTCATTGAACGCTTGATTCATGTGTTTGACAATATGAAACCGATCAATCACTACTTTCGCATTTGGCAGAACACGTTTGGTGAGCTGGAAGTAGGCGGCGTTCATGTCTGTCACCAAGAATTCTACTTCTTCTGGATTGGTACAACCTAAGAAATAGCTTGTTAATCGAGGTAATTTACGCGTAGGCAAAACATCTATTAATTTTCCTGTTTCGCCATCTGCGCAAATAAAGCTCATTTTATCTTCTATGGAAGCATGCGAACGAAATTCATCAACCATCAATACTCTGGGGAGAATCTTCTTAGATTGCTTTGGTAAATAGCTTTTAAACTCTTTCAATGTACGAATAACGGTGGTCAAAGATACCTGACAGCTTTTCGCAATAAAAGATAAAGATACTTTTTCAGTCAGTAAAGAAGCAATTTTATATCTAACATGATTTGCGATTGAATGTCTGGGTTGGACAAAATAACTTTGAGCAGTCCAATGGGTTCGGCAGTTTTTACAGGTATAGCGCTGCTTTTTTAGGCGCATAACCAAAGGCATATGATTGTATTGTTCAAAACGGACAATCGTTTCCTTCTTCCCATTTTTCACTATAATTGCTTTCCCGTTTCCATCTACCACAGTAGAACCACAACTTCTACAAGCACGAGGAGTAGGCGAGAGAACAGCATCGACGACCAACGTCTTTTTCTTCTGAAGGGTCTCGTAAGAGACCTCTATAATCATCAAATCTTTCTCTATTATTCTCAGCATTTTTTTGATAGAATCATTCATATAGCATATCGTCCTCTCAGTTGTTTATTTTGTGGTGATTTAATCATACTAGAGAACGATATGTTTTTTAATACCTAAAATGAAAATGGGACTGAAGAATCAATTCTGATTCATCAGTCCCATAAATTATAGAGCCAAAAGTAATAAGCAGCGATCCTCGTTTTTTTATGAGCGAGGATCGCTGCTTATTTTTTTCGAAATTGTTGGAATAAGAACACGAAAATAAAAAAGAAAAATGCTTCCCACAACGTTGTGGTCCAACTAAAGCTGCGGTTAATACCAAAAACGAGATTACCAATATTGGAAACCACCAAATACAAGGCTGTTGCTAGCAAAGAATAGCCGAATCGTTTGCCCATCATTACGCCTCCCTTTGCTATGATTGTAACAAGTCAAAAGAGTTGTGGCAATCAATTCTGATGCAGTGATGATAAATTGATCGATAGAAAGAGAAAAACCGAACGGTCCGTAGTGATCGTTCGGTTGAAGAGGATGTAGCCCGGTTCGCTTAATCCAATGGAACATCAAAGATCCAACCGGTTGGTGCCGAAATATCGCCGAACTGAATGCCGGTCAATTGGTCATACAATGCTTTTGTTTGTGGACCAACTTCCGTTTCGCTATAGAACACATGGAAATCCTCGCCGTTTTGGATCCCGCCGATCGGGGAAATAACAGCAGCTGTTCCGCAGGCACCCGCTTCGACAAAACGATCCAGCTCATTGAGATAAACATCACCTTCCACAGGGGTCAATCCTAATGAATGTTGCGCTAGATGCAGCAATGAATATTTTGTGATACTTGGTAAAATAGAAGGAGATTTTGGTGTCACAAATTCATTAGCAGCCGTGATCCCGAAAAAGTTGGCAGAACCGACTTCTTCGATTTTGGTATGCGTTTCTGGATCAAGGTAGATGCAATCGGAAAATTTCCGTTGATGGGCTTCGTATCCAGGTAACAAACTCGCCGCATAATTTCCACCCACTTTGGCTGCGCCAGTACCATTTGGTGCCGCGCGATCATAATCAGAAACAATGAAATTGGTTGGTGTCAATCCGCCCTTAAAGTAAGGTCCGACCGGCATACAAAAAACCGTAAAAATATACTCTGGTGCTGGGCTGACACCGATATTTTCTCCGACGCCAATCAATAGAGGACGAATATACAAGGTGGCGCCGCTGCCATAAGGCGGAACATATTCCTGATTTGCTTTTACTACTTGTTTTACCGCATCTAAGAAAAAGGCCTCAGGAACCTCTGGCATACGCAGGCGATAGGCACTGCGGTTCATCCGTTTGCTATTTTCGTCTGGACGGAACAAATTGATGCCGCCATCTTTTCTTCGGTAGGCTTTTAGTCCTTCAAAACATTGCTGTCCATAATGAAGAGCGGTTGATCCCTCGTGGATATGCAGATAATTATCCTCGGTAAGTTCGCCTTCATTCCAAGAACCGTCTTTCCATGTTGCCAAAAAACGCCATGGCGTTTTGATATAAGAAAACTCTAAATTTGACCAATCGATTGTCATTCGTTCACACCCTTTTTTAATTTTTCTAAGTATAGCACTTCAGAAAAGAAATGTCATTATTTTCTGAAAATTCTTCTGTAAAAAATCAGCTAACACGTGGGCGTGAAGGAGCAGAGAAAATCTTTTACCGACGCGAGGGAATCAGTTTGTCTTTCTCCAAATTCTGTGCTTCAATGAGAGTATAAAAAAACAAAAAAGGGGGAACGTTTGTGATTGAGGAAGTGTTGACGGACAGTCTGGGGATCGCTGCTGCGTATCGACGATTGAAACCAATCATGATCCATACACCACTTGCACCAAGTAATATTTTAGGCAAAGAAAAAGAGGGCACGATATTTTTGAAATTAGAAAATCTACAGCGTACCGGCTCCTTTAAAGCGCGGGGGGCGTATAACAAACTCGCGTCATTGACTGATGCAGAAAAACTTCGCGGTGTCATTGCCTGTTCTGCAGGAAATCATGCGCAAGGTGTTGCTCTCGCCGGATCGTTACTGGGGATCAATGTCCGAATCTTTATGCCATTAACGGCTGCCAAAACAAAAATAGAGGCGACAAGAAGTTATGGCGCACAAGTCGTTTTAGCAGGAGAGACGTTTGATGAAACCAAACAACTGACACTAGACGCCATGAAAGATAGTGGCGAAGTATTTGTCTCTCCCTTTGATGATCGTGCAGTAATGGAGGGGCAAGGAACGATTGCGATCGAACTGTTGGAGGATCTTCCAGATGTTGATAATGTCATTATTCCCATCGGCGGTGGTGGGTTGATTGCTGGGATTGCTTTAGCCTTAAAAGAACTTCGTCCAGAAGTCAAAATCATCGGCGTTCAATCCTATGGCGTTTATGGCATGATCGCCTCACTTTGGCAGCAAAAGCTAGTAGCCAATCGCCGCAGTAGAACGATCGCTGATGGCTGTGATGTTGCTTTGGCAGGGGAACTGACCTATGATGTTTTAAAGACCCGTATCGATGAAACGGTCTTAGTTGAAGAATCCGATATCGAACAAGCGATCCATTACTTAGCATTGAAGGAAAAAGTCATCGCAGAAGGGGCTGGTGCATTAAGTACGGCGGCGATTTTAAGCGGACAGATCGATCATTTGCTTCGAGGAAAGAAAACTGTGGCATTGGTCTCCGGCGGCAATATTGATTTCTCTGTGTTTAAGGAAATCATCTGAGTGCAACAAGCCTTCCAAAAAAGAAAGAAGAGACCTGATTAGACATTCTCCTAATTGGGTCTCTTCTTTTAAATTCAAAGCAGGCGCTCAGATGATTACTTTGGGAGAGAAAGTATTGTTTCGATCCACTGTCCAAAGGTTGTTACATATTTCAACGGTCCGACCAATGTAAATCGTGCCATCGTTGGGTTGATTTTTTCAAAGTAAAAACGCCGACTTTCCCCTGAGTAAAGTGCATTGAACTCATCAATAACGATTTTTTTTTGCTGTTGTAGCAATTCCTCTGATTCAATAAAGAAATCGATGGCAAGTAAGCTTTCGGGTATCTGTTTTTCTGAACGTATTGAAGCAAAAGAAAGCAGGGGATCTTCAAATGGTTCGCCCATCAACGAAGCCACATCTTTGTAAGAAAAGCGCCACTGCCCGCCAATTTTTGTCCCTTTAAGTTGGTTGGTCTTTTGATAATTTCGGATGGTTCGAGTCGTTACGCCCAGTTTTTCAGCGACTTCTTCAACGGTATAATAATCTTTCATCGGTTCCTCCTACAAAGCGATTGTACGATCACAAAAGCGTTGCTCCTCTTTCTTATGACTAGTATAGATGATCATGCGTTTTTCTGCATGTTTTTTTAAACACTTCATAATCTTTTCGGCAGCTTTATCATCAAGGCTGCTGGTAGCTTCGTCTAAAAGAATGATTTCGGCATCACTTAATAATATGCGAGCTAGAGCGATTCTTTGCTTTTCTCCTCCAGACAAGTCGGCACCATTTTCCGTAAGCCTGCTAGTCCATGAGCGCTGTTGAAAAATGGGCGCTAAAATACCAGAGGTTTCGATAATTGTTTTTTCTTCTCCCGTCATTTTTCTTCCCCATACAAGATTTTCTTCAATTGTCCGAGAGAGAATCGTAGGGTCTTGAGCAAGGTAGAGGGTTTTATCTGTTTCAGGGTTTCTTGGCTTGATGCGTTTACTCTTCGTTGAAAGCGAAATTCCTTCTGATGGATAAAGGCCAGCAATTGCCTTTAAAAACGTTGATTTTCCTTTTCCTGAAGCGCCAGCCAAGTAAATATGTTCACCAGGTTTCAAGGTTTCTTCAATGGGAAAGGAAAAGCTGTGGTTGCCAATGGATACGACAGGGTGGTCGAAAGTAAGACTCAGAGTAGCTTCACACGTTTGGTTCCAGCGGTCATCGGGAGCAGCCAATTCTTCGTTAACAAAACGTTGATTGGTCCTCAGAGTAGCTGTATCAAGATTGATTTTCGTTAAACCACTTAATGCAGAAAAGTAAATGGGTAATAGCACGCCAATCAAAATCAACGCAGAGGTTGGCAGTTCATCTTGTAATATTCCTTGAATCATAAACAAATAGACGCCGATCTGGGCGATCTGATTGATCGCATTAAGGACTAAACTAGTCGTTTGGGCAAAAGTATTGGTGTTTGCTAATGTTTGATACATCGATGTCAATCGAGAGGAAAACAGCTGCTCAAGAACAGCGTCACTCCATTGCTTCATTGTATCAATATGGGACAATGTTGTTAACATTTCCTTATTGCTAAGAGCAAATGCTTCTTGCATATTTTTCATCTTAATACTCAACTGGTGATTGATCCATCGAAACCCAAAAACATTGATGGGAAATAGCGATAGTAAAATGAAACCCAGTAAATAATGCAATTGGAAACACAAAAAAAGTGGGATCAGCAATAAGAAAAAGCAGCGAATGGCTTCGCTAAAACTACCGCAAATAAACAAGTATAAGGAATCAACAACGCCAAAGATGCGGTTTAATAGATAAGTGGGCTCCTTTTCAGAGAGTTCTACATAACTCTTCCTTTTCATTTTTTTTAACAATTCTAAGAGATGGCGAACATTCATCGAAGCTGCATAGCGCTCTTTCATCACAATCAATAAGAATTGCGCGCAATAAGTGATACTTAATATGAACGCTAATAAGCCGACGAGATGATCAAAGCGCAGTGCGTGATCTTCTTGTAGAAGTAAAGGGAAAGCGAGGTTTGTCAGGACAGTCAAAAAAACTAGCAAACTACTCAAACTGATAAAAAGTTTATTGTTTCTAATAATTTCAAACATAAAATCAACTCATTTCCTATATTTTCCTAAATAGTAGATGTTTTTATGAAAATTGTCAACAAAAAAAGAGTTCCTGATTAAAGGAACTCTTGAAAAATTAAAAGCTGCGTCCGCCGCCGCCGAATGTTCCGCCACCAGAAGAGTGGGTCGTACTGCCACCGCCGCCGCCAGAAAAACCGCCACCACCGCCTCCACCATTATTCGAAGGACGGGGGATGCGTCTGGTTGTGACAAAGGAATTGACTAAGCGATCTTCTTTTTGGGTCAGATCAATACTTGATTTTTCTAGATAGTTAAATTTGTAGCCGCCCATTTTTAATTGGTAACGGGATTTAACAATGATGAAAAAAGCGATACTGATCACTGCCGCGATCGCTAAGCAAATAGCAATTTCTAGTGGCGTTATCACTTTGTAATAAGTAATTTTTCCGGTATCACGATCGATACGATAATGATCGGCAGGAACACCTGCTTCCACAAAACCCTCTGCTTTTTGCAGATAGACCAATGCAGCTTGATAATAATTTCCCTCTGCCATCTGGTCAAATACCGCATCAAGTAGCTTATCTAGACGTGAATCGGTAAGATAATCGATCATATTTCCGGAAGTCGAAACGTGAAATTTCCGTTGCGCCATATCGATCACCAATGCCGAACCGTTGTTGTCGTTGCCGATCCGTCTTGAAAGATATCGATCAGTGTACAACTCGATATCTCCCGTATTGCTGTTTGTTGTTTGAATAAAAACTTCGCCTTTGATCTTTGCATTCAGCGCTTCTGCTTCTTCGTTCAACTTCTGGATCTCTTGTTCGGTAAAGAGTCCAGCGTGGTCTGCGACTGTCTCTTCGGCTGCGAAGGCGGGCAGGGCGGTTAAGAAAAAACCAACCAGCAGTAACAACAAATAAGATAGTTTTTTCATAAGAAATACGCTCCAATCAATGCGAGGATGGTCGTTGCCGCGAAAATTGCGCCACTGACGATTCCCAAGCGCTTGTAACTAATCGGTAAAACACCGCTGACTTTTCCGGTTTGCCCATTCATCGCATAATAAAAGGCACTCTTGTTTTCATCATCGGCTCGATAGGTCACTAGCCATACAGGAAGCAAAACGTAGTTGTTTTCTTCTTTTGTTAGATTGATGGAACGATTGTTGCGTTTAAAACTAGTATAGCCATTGACGGTACCTGCTAGCAGATTTTCAGCATAACCCGATAATTCGTTTTTGACTTCGTCAGAAAGATCAATGTATTCAATGTCTCTTTTTTCTGCTTGGAAGCCGGCTAAATATTGACTGCGAAAATTAACAGCTTTTTCAAGGGGAAACGGCTGAACGCCAGTCACCATTTTTTGCTGAACGTTTTTTGACAGCGCATGCTTGAGCAATTCATTCACCTTGATTTTTCCTCGTCGCAAGACATCGTATTGTTTGTGCTCAGTATATTCAATATCACCAACGCGCCAAATACGCAAAGAGGTACCCATACCTGAAAGCGAGCCATTCATCTCAGCATCGACGACCCAATAAGGGAAGTACACACCAGTCAATTTCTCTACTTGTGCTTGATCGAAGAAATCCCGTGGCACAAATTTTTTCTTTTGCGCCCATTCTAAGAATTTCGCAGTTGCTTCTTCCTTTTCGATGGCAAAAGGGAGGACTTTGTTAGGTAAAAATTCTCCTGAAAGCCGTCCCGACAAAACGACCGGGTTATGGCAAAAGTAGCAATAGGTTGCGGCTGTAGTCGCATCCGTCACGATTTCAGCACCGCAGCTGGGGCAGGTGAAAAGGTCCATCTGCCCCGCTTGTGCATCGGCTTGCTCTCTAACTTCTTCTTGAAGGGACGGTTCAGTCTCGGTCGCTGCAGAAGGATCTGAGACAGGAGTATCGGCCATCTGCGCTTCTTTTTGCTTTTCTTCAAAGGCAGTGACTTCGTCTTCAGTAAAAATACTCAGACAAAATGGACAATGAAATTTTTGATCACCAGGTTCAAAGGTTAAAGCGCCCCCACAATTGGGGCACTTATGTGTGATAACATCCATCAGCAATCCTCCTCAATTAGTCTACTGGGACACCTTTGAAAGGTTTGCCGCAATTCGGACAGAATTTTGGAATGCCGTTGGCTAAATCGATCACTTCACCACAATCGCTGCATTTCATTTTCAGGCTTGGTCCATCGCTCGTTGGTTTTGGCGTCCCGCAATTGCTGCAGAATTTACCAGTATTAGAGGTGCCGCATTGTGGACAGTCCCAATGATCTGCGCTGTTTTGTGCGGAAGCCTGTTGCTGCTGCATCTGCTGCTGGTTGTTTTGAGACGCTTGGTTCAAATAACCGCCGCCAGCGTTCATCCCCATGCCCATGCCAACAAACCCAGTCGTAGCCCCAGCGGCATTGCTACCGGCAGATTCCATACCACGAGCAACCGAACCTTGAACATAGCCTTCACGAATCGAAGGGTCGCCTAACATTGCCCCTTGGTTCCGCATGTTGATCAGTTTTACGGAATCATCCGTATAAGAGATGCTCGCTACGGCAACAGAAACGATTTCCATGCCGCGGAGTTCTCGCCAGCTGTCATCAAGAACTGTTCCCATATATTTGCTTAATTCCATGCTCTTAGATGGAACGTAAGAAATTCGTTCGCCATCAGCGGACATTTTGTTGATCGCGGTTTGTAGGGCGGTCAAAAATTCAGCTAAGTACTGCTCATTGATGTCGTTGATATCGACTTGACTTTTGTTTTTTGGGATCGCATTCGTATAGAACAAAATTGGATCGGTAATTCGTAAGGAATAGTTTCCGTGCGCCCGTAAGAATAGCTCTGCGTTATAAAAGTTGTCAAAATAGTTCAAAGGCGATGAAGTACCGAAGCGAATTCCTTTGATTTCTTGAAGATTGATATAAAAAACTTGTTGTTTTTGTGGTGTAACGCCGCCAAACTTAAAGCGGTCGAAGGTTTCAGAAATCGCATCTTTCAATGAACCATTCAACATCGAAGGCGCTAATTCATTTTTGACGGTATAGTAGCCTTCTTCAGCGGTATAATCGATGATTCGCCCGCCATCAACCAATAACATCATCATATTCGGATAGACATGGATCACTGACCCATCAGTGATGACATCTTCCGTGCCTTTTCTGTTAGAACCGCGTTTGTCATTACGCCGCACTTTGACACCTTTTGTCATTACTGTCGAATCGCTCATATTGTCAGGCTCGATCACCTCTAGCCATTGATCTGCTAATCCGCCGCCAATTGCGCTTGTTGCCGCTTTGATAATACCCATTTTCAGTCCTCCTTTAAATTGTTTTCATCACAATAGATGAACGTAGATTCATTATACCATAGGAGGTGAGATTTACGTTATCAGTCTAAAGTTGGAGAAGAGGAATGGTCTTTTTTCTTGAAAATAGGGAGGAATAAAAGGATATAGTGAGTGAAAGCGCGCGGAATGGCTCTTCGAATTAAATTTCCATTTCTTTTAAGATTCCACCACGCAAACGGTGGTTTTTTTAGCTGATATTACGTATAATAGAAGGTAGCGAATTTTGAAATGAGTGTGGAAAACTATGGCCTATCAAGCATTATATCGTGTTTGGCGTTCTCAGCGTTTTGATGATGTTGTCGGACAAAAAGCAATTACCCAAACCTTAAAAAATGCAATCGATCAAAATCAAATCTCGCATGCTTACTTGTTTACGGGCCCTCGAGGAACCGGGAAAACAAGTGCAGCGAAAATTTTTGCCAAAGCCATCAATTGTCCGAACCAAGTCAATGGCGAGCCTTGCAATGAGTGTGACATGTGTCGCTCAATCACAGCAGGAACGCAAGAAGACGTGATCGAAATCGATGCGGCAAGTAACAACGGTGTAGAAGAAATTCGCTTTATTCGTGATCGTGCGAACTATGCACCGACCCAAGCAGAATACAAAGTTTATATCATTGATGAAGTGCACATGCTGTCAACAGGCGCATTTAATGCATTACTAAAAACATTGGAAGAACCACGGAAAAATGTTGTCTTTATTTTGGCAACAACAGAGCCCCATAAGATTCCAGCAACGATTATTTCCCGAACCCAACGATTTGATTTCAAACGGATCAATACGCAAGACATCGTGGGTCATTTGGAAACGGTCCTTACTACTAGCGAGATCAATTACGAAGCAGAAGCTTTACAGATCATTGCGCGAGCCGCAGAAGGCGGTATGCGGGATGCCTTGAGTATCACCGACCAGGCGATCGCTTTTAGTGATGGAACCGTAACGACCCAAGATGCTTTAGAAGTGACGGGCAGCTTGTCCTATGAAATGATGGACCGTCTGATGCAGGCTTGTGGGGAAAAAGAAGTTGCCGATGCGTTAGCGACCTTGCGGGAGTTATTAGCCTCTGGTAAAGAAGCCCGCCGTTTATTGGAAAACTTGTTGGTTTATTGTCGAGACTTGCTGATGTATCAACAAGCGCCGCAGCTGCTATCTGAAAAGTCTCTGCAGTTGACTGAAGCGTTTCAAACACTGGCAAAAATTACCCCGCCAGCAAAAATCTATCACTGGATCACGGTCTTAAACGATACGCAAAATGAAGTACGATTTACGAACAATCCTACGATCTATTTGGAAGTGGCTGTGGTCAAATTAGCCAATGATCCAGAAAGTGCTGCTGTTGCCAGCAATTCAGCTGACAATAGTCAAGAAGTGGCGCAGTTACGTCAAGCACTGCAAAAACTTCAGGCAGAGGTGCAACGACTGCAAGAGAATCGACCGACAGGTGCCGTTGCTGAAACCACCGCGCCAGTGAAGAAAACCAAGGCGACCACTACGTTCCGTTTACCAAAGGAACGCGTGTTCCAAGTGCTGAAAAGTGCAACGAAGAAAGACTTGGCAAATGTTCGTAATGTTTGGGACGATCTTTTGATGTCTCTTTCCGTGACGCAAAGAGCTATGCTGCACTCCAGTGAAGCAAAAGCTGCCAGCGAATCGGGCGTCGTGATCGCTTTTGACTATGAGATCTTATGTCAGCGAGCAAGTAACGACCAAGAGTTTCAATTGATGATCCATAATCAATTGTCCCGTATGATCAAAGACTACGCCCCACAGGCTGTCTTTATTACAAAAGAAAGTTGGCCGACGCTACGACAAGAGTTTTTGGCTGGCGGTCAAGCAACGGAAGAGTCAGAAATTGAAGTAGAGCAAGAAGAGACCGAAGCCGCTCCTGTCGAACCAGAAAATGACGACTTAGTAACAAAAGCGCAAGAGTTATTTGGTGAATTAACCAGCATTGAAGAAAATTAATGAATATGGAGTGATGAATAATGATGCGAGGCATGGGAAATATGCAAGGCATGATGAAACAAATGCAAAAAATGCAAAAAGAAATGATGAAAGAACAAGAAGCACTAAACAGCAAAGAATTTATCGGCGAATCGACAAATGGCTATGTCAAAGCGACCTTTACTGGCGATAAGACGTTACAAGACATTGCTATCAATGAAGCAATCGTTGATGCTGACGATGTGGAAATGCTGCAAGATATGATCATTTTAGCCATCAATGACGGATTAAAGAAAATTGAAAAAGAATCGGAACAAACAATGGGCAAATATACAAGAAACATTCCGGGTCTATAAAAGGAGAAATGACGGTGCAATATCCTGAACCGATCGCCCGATTGATCGACAGTTACATGAAACTGCCGGGAATTGGACAAAAAACCGCAACACGTTTGGCATTTTATACGATTGATATGAAAGAAGAAGTCGTCAATGAGTTTGCTAAATCGTTGCTTAGTGTTAAACGAGATTTGCACTTTTGCAGTATTTGCGGAAATATAACGGAAGAAGATCCTTGTGAAATCTGCAGTGATCCCACAAGAGACAAAGAAACGATTTTAGTAGTTGAAGAGCCTAAAGATGTCATGGCATTAGAAAAAGTCCGCGAGTATCATGGACTTTATCATGTGCTGCATGGCGTGTTATCCCCGATGGAAGGGACAGGTCCAGAAGATATCAACATTGCATCCCTGATACAGCGGCTGCATGATGATCAGGTCAAAGAAGTGATTATTGCGACCAATGCGACCACGGAAGGCGAAGCGACGGCGATGTATATGTCGCGTTTGATCAAGCCTGCCGGTATTAAAGTCACGCGTTTGGCTCATGGCTTATCTGTGGGCAGCGATATTGAATACGCGGATGAAGTGACCTTGCTAAAAGCAGTAGAAGGTCGCCGAGAATTATAAAGATATTGGAGGCAATTAGGGTGAATGGATTGTTTATAACCATCGAAGGACCGGATGGTGCTGGAAAAACCAGTGTGATCGAAGAATTGTATCCTCGGTTACAGCTTGAAGCAACAAGAAAAATCGTTAAAACAAGAGAACCTGGCGGAGTTAAAATCGCTGAAAAAATTCGTAAAATTATTTTAGATCCGCGAAATGAAGAAATGGATGAGCGGACCGAAGCTTTACTTTATGCAGCGGCACGCCGCCAACACTTGATTGAGGTTGTCCTGCCGGCATTGAACGCCGGACACATCGTGATCTGTGACCGCTTTGTTGACAGTTCGCTTGCCTATCAAGGAGCTGGACGTCGCATCGGGATTCCTGAGATCGCACGGATCAACGAGTTTGCGACGGAAGGAACGACCCCTGATTTTACCTTGTATCTAGATGTTGACTCTGATACTGGCTTGCGTCGCATCCAAGAAAATCGTGCACATCAATATGACCGACTAGATTCGGAAGGATTGGAGTTTCATCAACGGGTTCGTCATGCGTATCTAAAGCTAGCGGAAGAAAATCCTGTACGCATTCATAAGATTGATGCTAGAATGGGGTTACAAGAAGTTGTTGAATCCAGCTATTCAGCAATCGTTGAATCGTATCCTGCTTACTTCAAATCAATCTAGGGTAGGTTGGATAACACAAAGGAGATGGTCCCATGAAATTAATTATGGCAATCGTACAAGACAAAGACAGTAATCGTTTGGCAAATGAGTTTATTGATGCCAATATCCGTGCTACAAAATTGTCATCAACGGGTGGTTTTTTAAAGGCTGGTAATAGTACGTTTATCATTGGTATTGAAGATGACCGTGTGCAAGATGCGTTAGAATTGATTAAAAAAACCTGTCAATCAAGAAAGCAATATGTCTCGACACCGATGTCACTAGATATATCCTTAGATGGTCAAGTTCCTTATCCAGTCGAAGTCGAAGTCGGTGGCGCCACCGTATTCGTGCTGCCAGTTGACGGATTCCATCAATATTAAAAAAGGAGCATTTCATGGAGGAGTTATTTCTACAAGAATACCAGCCTCTTGTTTTTGCCCAACTAAAAAAAAGTATCAAGCATGGGCGCATTGCTCATGCTTATCTTTTTGAAGGGGACAAGGGGACTGGCAAGCATGAACTAAGTCTATGGCTCGCAAAACGCCTTTTTTGTGCCAATGTACAAGAAGAAGCGCCATGTGGTGCATGCAGCAATTGTCTACGGATCGCCCAAGGAGAGCATCCTGACGTTATCCAAATTGAACCTGATGGGCAGATGATCAAAGTCGACCAGATTCGACAGCTGCAAGAGGAGTTCTCAAAAAGCGGCTTTGAAAGCCGTTTGAAAATCTTTATTTTGTCTCAAGCTGACAAAATGAACAACAGCGCTGCCAACAGTTTACTAAAGTTTTTAGAAGAACCAGTGGGAAACTTTCTGGCGATCTTAGAAACGGAGAGCCTTGGTCGTATTTTGCCAACCATCCAGTCTCGCTGTCAGATCATTCATTTCTCTCCTTTGTCAAAAGAAAAACTGCAAGAAAAGTTACAAGAAGAGGGACTTTCTAAAGAGACAAGCCGACTTCTAAGCCACTTGACCAATAGTTATCATAAAGCAGTTGAAATCTCGCAAGATGAATGGTTTAATGAAACTAAGGATGCTGTTAAGCGTTGGGTGAATTACCTTTTGAAGAAAGACCCGCAAGCATTTATTTTTGTTCAGAAAAAATTATTGGGTCTAGCAAAAGAAAAAAATCAGCAATCAGAAATCTTTTTGCTCTTGTTATTTTACTTTCAAGAGGAGCGGGATCGATTGTTGGGGCAAGGTTTATGGGGAAAAGAGATCAATCGTGCCATTGAAGCCGCATTGCAAGCACAAAAAAAGTTGCAAGCCAATGTGTCTTTCCAAGGTGTGGCAGAACAATTTTCCGTGAAAATCATCTATGGATAAAACGCAGCAGCCGGAAAAGGAGACCAGAGATGATCGAAGTTGTCGGAGTGCGTTATCATGACGTAGGCCAGATTTATTTTTACACACCGAAAAAACAGACCTATACTATAAATGACCAAGTCATCGTGGAATCACAAGATGCTAAATGTCTTGCCACAGTCGTCACCAAAAGCAGAGAAATGAATGAGAGCGATTTGCCTCAGGTAGTCAAACCTATCTTACGTCGGGCGACGAAGAAAGATTTGGAACAGGCAGCAGCCAATCAAAAGGCGGCAGATGAAGCGTTAAAAATTGGAAAAGAAAAAATCCGCGCACATCAGTTGCCAATGAAACTGATTCGAGTAGCCTATACCTTTGAGCGGACAAAACTGATTTTTTCGTTTACTGCAGAAAGCCGTGTTGACTTTCGCGAATTAGTCAAAGACTTGGCAAGTGAATTTCATACCCGGATTGAACTGCGCCAAATCGGTGTCAGGGATGAAGCGAAGGCACTAGGCGGAGTTGGGCCCTGTGGTCGCAAACTATGCTGTGCGACGTTTTTAGGGGATTTTATCCCTGTATCCATCAAGATGGCTAAAGATCAAGGACTTTCCTTGAATCCTGCGAAAATCTCAGGATTATGCGGTCGTTTGATGTGCTGTCTTAAGTATGAAAGTGAAGAATATGAGCGGGCGAAAAAAGAATTGCCGGATCGCGGCAAGGAAGTTGAAACGCCAGATGGCAAAGGACGTGTGGTTGGGCTGGATCTGTTGAGCCGAGTGATCAAAGTCCGTTTGCATGATCGGCAAACACCAATCGAATATGATTATGAAGAACTAGTGACAAAATAAGTAGGTGACCATAATGAGCATGGACAAACGATCAATATATGACGGATTGAATCAGTTAGAATCGGAGTTGCAAAATTCCTTAAATAATCTAGCGGAAATGAAGCAGTCTTTGCAAGAAATCGTCGAAAAAAATACGACATTAGAATTGGAAAATCAACGCTTACGTGAACACATTCGTGAGTTGAACCAAGTGGCAGATGCACCCGCTGAATCGGTCAAACAAGAACTTTCTAAATCACGAATGAATTTAGAAAAGATTTACGAAGAAGGATTTCATGTTTGTTATGACTTATACGGTTCTCGCAGAGAACATGATGAACCTTGTGCATTTTGTCTAGAAGTGATCTATCGTGAAAGCGGCAAATAACTGACTGACAGTCTAATAGGTTCGTTAGAAAAAAGATCAGTTTCCACTGGTCTTTTTTTCGAAAGGAGCAGTACATGCAAAAGCAACAAAGTTATAAACAAGACACTGGAAAACTGTATCTTGTTCCGACACCGATCGGGAACTTGGAAGATATGACGGTCCGTTGTGTCAAAATTTTAAAAGAAGCGGACCTGATTGCAAGTGAAGATACTCGCAATACCCAGAAATTGTTGAATCATTTTGAGATCTCGACACCGCAAAAAAGCTTACATGAACACAATTATAAAGAGCGAGTTCCGCATTTGGTAGAACAGCTGCAGATGGGCAAAACCATTGCCCAATGCAGCGATGCTGGTATGCCCTCCATCAGTGATCCGGGGCATGAATTAGTCAAGGCCTGTCTAGCTGAAGGAATCGCGGTGATTGCGCTTCCGGGACCTACGGCAGGTTTGACAGCGTTGATTGCTTCAGGCTTATCGCCGCAACCAAATCTTTTTTATGGCTTTTTACCTCGTAAGAAAAAAGAACAAAAACAAGCCTTGAGTGAATTAGCGACCCAGAAAGCAACGATGATTTTTTATGAGTCACCCTATCGAATCGCAGCGACGATTGAAACAATGCTAGAGGTATTTGGTGAACGTCAGGCAGTCATTTGCCGAGAATTGACAAAAATCCATGAAGAATACTTGCGAGGGACCTTTTCTGAATTGATCGACTATTTAGAGCAGCAGCCAATCAAAGGAGAATGCTGTCTGTTGGTGGAAGGCTCTTCTGAAATACATGAAATTGTTTATGAAGGAAGTTACGCAGAACAAGTAGCTGCCTTGATGGAAGAGGCCGAAATGTCCTCAAAAGAAGCAATCAAAGAAGTGGCTAAACGTAATCAAGTAAAGAAACAGCTTGTCTATCAAGCGTATCACCAAATAGAAGAGTAATCATACCGAGACTTCTCTCGGTATTTTTTTGTACCACACGCTCACTTATGTGATATTACCTAACATATAAAGTCAGCTATTTTCAGAAAATTCATGTTTTTCTCAGAAAAATCTAGATTATTCGAAAATATGGTGTTAGGATAGCTAACATATAGAAAGGGAGGCGTGTAAAATGGATACAGGAAATATTGCATTTATTTTAATTTGTAGCGGTATGGTTTTTCTAATGACTCCAGCATTGGCATTTTTTTATGGAGGATTGGAACGACGCAAAAACATCCTCAATACCATGATGATGGTGATTTGTACGATGGGCTTGGCGTCCGTCCTCTGGGTCGCTCTAGGGTATACATTATCCTTTAGCGGGACAGGATCATTTATTGGCAATTTAGACAAAGTCTTTTTCAATCATGTTTCGATGTCAGAAGGAGAGGGAATTCCAGAAGGGTTGTTTGCTGCCTTTCAAATGATGTTTGCTTTGATCACAACGGCGATTATCACTGGATCAGTCGTTGGAAGAATGCGGTTCTCTGCTATTTTTCTATTTATTGGCTTCTGGCTGGTTTTCGTGTATTTTCCAATGGCGCATATGGTGTGGGGCGGTGGCTTCTTAGATGCGATCGGCTCGATCGACTTTGCAGGAGGCAATGTCGTTCACATCAGTTCGGGAATCAGTGGGCTAGTCTTAGCGATCGTTGTCGGTAAGCGACGAGAATTTCATCAAACCGAATATCGTCCTCATAATATTCCCTTTGTTGTACTAGGTGCCGGTCTTTTATGGTTTGGCTGGTTTGGCTTTAATGCTGGCTCTGCGTTAGCAGCTGATGGTCTAGCGATCCACGCCCTAATGACCACGAATACAGCAGCAGCCAGTGCGATGCTTTCTTGGATGCTGATCGAAAAAATCGTCGTGGGAAAACCGACAATCGTCGGTGCTTGTACAGGTGCAGTGGTGGGCTTAGTTGCCATCACACCAGGGGCGGGGTTTGTCTCCCTTTGGTCTTCCTTTATCATTGGCGCTTTAGTCAGTCCGTTTTGTTACTTCTTTATTTCCGTCATCAAACATCGATTAGGGTTAGATGATGCATTGGATGCCTTTGGTTGTCACGGGGTAGGCGGAATCTTCGGTGGTTTGATGACCGGGATCTTTGCCGATCCCGCTGTTGGTGGACATTCAGGATTGCTTTATGGCGGTGTTGATCTTTTTATCGCACAAGCCGAAAGTATCGTATTTACGATTTTGTTCGCTGGTATCCTATCCTTTGTCATAATTACCTTGATTAAATGGGTGATGCCGATTCGCGTATCTCAGCAAGAAGAAGCGGTGGGGATGGATCGGATCGAACATGATGAAACGGCCTATCCTACCTTTATGGGGTTAGATTCTTAAGAGTGGAGGAGCAGTCATGAAAAAAGTTGAAGCGATTATTCGCCAAGAAAAATTAGAGGAGCTAAAAGCCGCTTTGGATCAATCGGATCTGATCAGTGGGATGACGGTCAGTCAAGTTCTCGGGTGTGGCAATCAAAAAGGGTTAAAAGAGTTTATTCGTGGCCAAGAAGTGATCACGACTCTTTTACCGAAAGTAAATGTCCGCTTTGTTTTGGCAGATGAAAAAGTCGATGCCGTGATTGAGCTGATTGTATCGATCTGTCGGACAGATGAAGTCGGTGATGGCAAAATATTCGTCTACCCTTTGGAAGAAGCGATTCGGATTCGCACCAATGAACGAGGAGAAGCTGCCTTATAGCAGAACTTCTTGGGTCATGAACCGTGCAGCAAAAGTAGCGAACGTATAGGGAAGGGCCAATGAAAATTGGTCCTTTTTGCGTCTTTGTCTTGATTCCTTGCTTGATAGGGAACTTCTGTTCGTTTATAATAAGAAGCGAGGTGAGCAACGATGTCGGAACTGCAATTTCCCTTAAAAAATGATACGAGCCGCAAAATTATTCATATTGATATGGATGCTTTTTTTGCTTCGGTGGAAGAACGGGATGATCCTGAGCTGGCCAAGCATCCCCTTGTCATTGCCCGTCACCCAAGTGATACCGGCGGCCGAGGAGTGGTCACGACAGCGAATTATCTGGCGCGACAATATGGCATCCATTCGGCAATGAGCGCACAAAAAGCCTACGAGCTTTGTCCGCAAGCGATTTTTAAACCGGGGAATCATCAAAAGTATCGTGAAGTGTCCCAGCAAGTCAGAGAAATTTTTCACCGATACACCGACATCATCGAACCAGTTTCAATTGATGAAGCGTATCTGGACGTCACAGTTAACAAAATCAACTGTCCTTCAGCAATTAAGATCGCTCGTCTGATTCAGCGAGACATCTGGCATGAGACCCATTTGACTTGTTCGGCAGGCGTCAGTTACAACAAATTTTTGGCAAAATTGTCCTCGGATTATCATAAACCACGAGGGTTAACAGTGGTGATGCCGGATGAGGCAGTGGCCTTTTTACAACAACTACCCATCGATAAATTTCATGGGATCGGGAAGAAAACTGTCCCCAGGATGCATGAGTTAGGCATTTTTACAGGAGCAGATCTATACACTTGGAGTGAGATGGCGTTGATCCGCGAATTTGGCAAAATGGGGTATTCTTTGTATCGCAAAGTTAGAGGAATCCATGATTCACCAGTCAGTGTGACCAGAGAACGAAAATCAGTCGGTAAGGAGCATACATACGGCAATCCATTAACGAGTGAAGAACAAGTCTTAAGTCAATTACGCGCCATCGCAGAAGAAGTTGAGAGATCACTAAAGCGCACACAGAAACATGGCAAAACAGTCGTGTTGAAAGTCCGTTACAGTGATTACTCTACGATCACTAAACGAGTGACTTTGCCGATTTACGTTCATAAAAAAGAACAGTTATTTTCGGAAGCCAGTCTCATTTGGGAAGAGATTTTAGGTCTTGAAAAAGGCATTCGTCTTTTGGGAATCACCGTCACAAATCTCGATCCTCTGACCTATGAAAATATCGTACTGCCTTTATGGCAAACATCTGACGATCAGTAGACCTAAAAAGGAGGACCAATATGACGATCTATCAAGTATATGAAACGATGATTGCTTTGGCTGATGAAGAACGAAGGGAAAAAATGGCCGCCTATATGCGGCATCAGTTTGAGTTTTTAGGCATCCCTACACCGTTGCGCCGTCAGCAGGAAAAAGCAGCCTTTAAAGTAGCAAAACAAATGAAACGAATCGATTGGGAATTTATCGATCAATGTTGGCAAAGCAGCTATCGGGAACACCAGTACCTTGCGATTGATTATTTAGTGGCGCTGGAGCCCTTTTTATCAGCCGTTGATCTAGGAAAAATTGAACAGTTAGTCATAACGAAATCTTGGTGGGATAGCGTGGACGCACTAAGTGAGGTCGTCAGAAAGCTTGTTCGCCGACTGCCAGCGTTAAAGGCTGAGATGCTTCGTTGGAGTCTTGAGGATAATCTTTGGCTACGGCGAGTGGCGATTCTTCACCAATTGTTGCAAAAAGAACAGATGGATCGACCATTACTTGAAGAGATCCTTGTCAACAATTTGGGGAGTTCTGAATTCTTTATCAACAAAGCCATTGGCTGGAGCTTGCGAGACTATGCCAAGACGAATCCTCTGTGGGTCCAAGATTTTCTTCTACGCCATCAAAAAAGTCTGGCGCCTTTGACGGTTCGTGAAGCAAGTAAGTACCTTTAAAAAGCTTGGTCACTGATTTTTATATAACAAAAAAACACCGTGCATCATCTTTGAAGGAAGATGTGGTGACCCCAAAAGTTCGATTTTTTGGTCTAACTTTTGGGGTCATCTCAAGATGCACGGTGTTTTGAGTCGTTAAATTTGTTTTTTGATTTGTTCGTAACTTGCTTCAGCATCTTTGCACTTTGCCCAGATAACCGCTTTTCCTTGTTCTCGAGATGCAGCAAGATCAATGATTCGTTGATTGCTGCTACCACGAAACTGCAAGTTTAGGTTTCGCTTGCTGAGTTCAAAACGGCCGTCCACCAAAATATCAATTTTGGATAAAAGTTCTAGTTTGTCAGGGGTCTCCAAGAGCAGTTCTTCGTAAGTGTAGCCTGACCAGCTCCAAATGTCCTTGCTATGACCAAATTCGGCGCGAACGCGATCAACAACTTTCAGACAGACCGTCGTGTTCAAGAAAGGTTCGCCGCCTAGGAGGGTCAGTCCTTGAACATAGTCATGTCGCAGATCCTCAATGATTCGATCCTCTAGCTCTTGGGTAAAAGGTGTGCCGTAGCGAAAGTTTTGGACGGCTTTGTTGAAACAGCCTTCACAAGCAAACAGGCAGCCGCTCACATATAAACTATTTCGGATGCCTTCACCGTCCACAAAGTTGAAGGCTTTGTAATCAGCAATATAATTTTGACTGTACTCGTTTGCTTTCCATTCTTGGGGCTTAGGATTTCTCATACGAAAACTTCTTTCTATTGTGAATTACAGGGGTTGTTGGATAAAAGGAGTGTAGAAGAAATCTAACACTCCTTTTATGATTATTCTTGCAAATGTTTGACCCGAGCAGAGATTTCTTTGTGACGACCGTTGACCATCGGGCGAGCTTGAGGATTTCCAAGATACCCGCAGGTTCTTTTGACAACATCACAACTTTTTGGATCGTGATTGCCACATTGTGGACATTCAAAGCCTCGTTCGGTTGGATTAAAGTCTCCTTCATATCCGCACTCGTAACAGTGATCGATAGGGGTATTTGTTCCAAGATAAGCGACCCGATCATATGCGTAATCCCAAACCGCTTCTAACGCTTTTGGATTTTGCTGCAAGACTGGATATTCACAGTAATGAATAAAGCCACCAGAACAGTATTTTGGATAGTCCTTTTCAAAATCAAGTTTCTCAAATGGTGTCGGATTTTTCCGCACATCATAGTGGAAGCTATTGGTATAATATTCTTTGTCGGTAATATTTTCAACTTCACCGAATTTTTCGGTATCTAAGCGACAGAAACGATCGGTCAAGCTTTCACTAGGGGTCGAGTACACACTGAAATGATAGCCGTATTCATCGCCCCAGGCATCGGCATGAGCTTTCAATTCTTTCACGATCGCCATCGTAAAGGCCTTTGCTTCTGGGTCTTGTTCCCAAGTTCCACCGTAAAAAGCCGAAGCAGCTTCGTATAAACCAATGTAACCAAGCGAAACAGTGGCACGTTTGTTTTTGAATAATTCGTTGACATTGTCTTTGCGATCCAAACGTTCACCGAAAGCCCCATACATATAAAGGATCGGCGCATTGGCGGGACTCGCTTCTTTACAGCGTTCCACTCGATAGACAAGGGCATCTTTAACGATTTGCAGACGGTCCTCCAGCAGTGACCAGAATTTTTCTTGATCGCCATTTGCTTCTAAGGCGATCCGTGGAATATTCAATGTCACGACACCTAGATTCATCCGACCGACATTGATTTCTTCACCACGTTCGTTTTTCCAGCCTTGCAAGAAAGAACGACAGCCCATCGGCACTTTAAAGCTCCCAGTCAATTCAACCAATTTATCATAATTCAAAATATCCGGGTACATCCGTTTAGTGGCACATTCTAAAGCCAGTTCTTTAATATCATAGTTCGGATCGGTAGGGGCCAAGTTGACCCCACGGCGAATACTAAAAATCAATTTTGGGAAAATAGCGGTACGCTTTTCACTGCCTAACCCGTTGATGCGAATTTGGAGAATCGCTCGTTGAATTTCCCGTTCGAACCAGTTGGTTCCTAAACCAAAGCCAAGGGAAGTAAACGGCGTTTGTCCGTTAGAGGTGAATAACGTATTGATTTCGTATTCTAGACTTTGCATTGCATCGTAGATATCTTTGCGGGTTTTGCTCTTCGCGTAAGCTTCCCGACGTTCGGGTGTCTCAATCCATTCTTCGGCATCTTTTAAATGTTTTTGGTAATTCAACTCAGCAAAAGGAGCCAATAATTCATCTGTTCGATCAGCAGAACAGCCACCATATTGACTCGATGCTACATTTGCAATGATTTGTGAGATTTGAGCGGTGGCCGTTTGGATCGATTTTGGCGATTCCACTTCGGCGTTCCCAATTTTAAATCCATTATTTAGCATGCCTTTAAAATCGATTAGGCAGCAGTTAGTCATTGGGGTATATGGATGATAATCCAAGTCATGGTAATGAATGTCGCCTTTTTGGTGGGCATTTGCCACGTGAGGAGGCAGCATTTTCAAACCAATCGATTTTCCTACGATCCCAGCGGTCAAATCACGTTGTGTGTTGAACACGTTACTATCCTTATTGGCATTTTCATTGACGACCGATTGATCTTTATTCATCAATTTATTGATCGTAAAGTTGATGTCTGTTGCTTTGCTGCGTTCGAAATCACGATGGGTCCGGTAGTTGATATATTCTTCAGCCAAGGCATACTCGTTCTTTGCTAACAAGATATGCTCGACGATATTTTGGATCTCATAGATTTTTACATTTGTACGAAAACGTTCCGCGATCTCGTGATCGACACTGTCAACGATCTCGGTGATTTTTTCGTGGTCGATGGGAGAAAGCTCACCGTTGATTTTTCTCAGAGCTTTCACTAACGCATCATAAATTTTTTGATCATCAAAATCGACAAGCCGTCCATCACGTTTTACGATTTTTAACTGACGCAAAGCGGACTGTCTTTCCAACCCTTGCTCAGGATTTCTCTTAATGTTCATCATTTCTACCACTCCTTATCTTCCACAATATAATAAAACAAATTGTAGAAATGAGCAACTATATATAGTAGTCGTAAAGGGTTTGTGTTTTGGATATACACAATATATGGTGTATATTCATTTAGGTATTTCCGAGAAAACTTGATAAGATTAAGGATTTGGTTGTTCCATGTTTCACATAATGAATAAAAACTTTTTTAAATTTATTTTTTCTCTGTTTTGAAGCAGAAGTATTCAATGATAAAGTATGCTACCATAAGGAGAGAATTTTTTTAAAGGAGGGTTCTGTGTGAAAAATATGATCGATGTGAAGCATCTGACAAAAAGTTACGGCACCCGTTTCAATCAAACCAAAGTATTAGATAACCTTTCTTTTGCAGTGGATCAAGGAGAATTTGTTGGGGTCATGGGGCCAAGCGGTGCTGGGAAAACGACCTTGATGAATCTTTTGTCTTCAATCATGCGACCTAGCTTAGGCTCGATCTATATCGATGGCAAAGACATTACCCGAATGTCGGAAAAAGCCCTCAGCGATTTTCGCCGTCAGCAGATTGGCTTCATCTTTCAAGATTTTAATCTTTTAGAGACATTGACAGCCAGAGACAATATTTTGCTGCCTTTAGCGATTGATCGCTTGCCCGTGAAGGAAACCCAAGTACGTATCGAGGAGACGGCCAATTTGTTAGGGATCGAGCACTTGTTGGATCGCTACCCAGAAGAATTGTCTGTAGGGCAAAAACAGCGGGTCGCTGCTGCTCGAGCAATCATCAGTCGTCCGGCGGTCCTTTTTGCTGATGAACCCACTGGCGCCCTTGATTCAAAAGCGGCGACAGAATTATTACGGTATTTAGCACAAATCAATCAACAAGAGAAAACAACGATCTTGATGGTCACCCATGATCCTTTCACCGCCAGCTACTGCAATCGGATTCTGTTCATTCGCGATGGTGTCTTCTTTGCGGAAGTTGTCAAAAAAGGCAGCCGTCAGGAATTTTTCGAAAAAATCATCGATATGCAGGCTACGATTGGAGGCGGTCCGCGCCATGTTGTTTAAAATCGGCTGGCGGAGTTTTTTGCGGCAGTTTCGCAATTATATGGTGTATTTTATTTGTATGATGACCGCCGTGATGATTTTTTATTCCTTTAACGCCTTGATGAATGATCGTCTGCTGAATCAACGGGTCCAGCAAGACATCCGCATTGAAGGGGTATTAGGATTTGGCAGCAGTGTGGTCGCATTTGTTGTCTTGTTTTTTATGCTGAGTGCCAATCATTTTTTTCTTAGTCAGCGACAAAAAGAAATCAGTGTTTACCAGCTTTTGGGGTTGCGACAAGGTCGTCTTGCTTGGCTGTTGCTACGGGAAACGTTTTTACTAAATTTTTTTTCTCTAGTGACCGGTATCTTTATGGGAATTATTTTTTCAAAATTCTTCTCAATGATTTTGATTCGGGCGATGGGCCTAAATTTGACCAGTCATTTCTTTAATTCACCGCAATCGATTTTTTCGACGGTCTTTGTCTTTATCGCCGCAATGATTATATTGAGTATTCAAGTGATCCTTTTTGTTTGGCGTACCCCAATGAGTGAATTGATCAAGACCGAATACCGCTTACCGATCAAAAAAATGAAAATGACTCCGTTTCGTACATTGATGGGGGTCCTAGGTCTGATTTTACTTGGGGTAGGGTATTATCTGTCATTGACCCTAAGGGAAACATGGACCAACTATATCACGTATACGCAAGATTTTTCAGCGATTCTATGGATCCCTTTACTGATTCTATTTTGCTGTATAACGGCAACCTATCTCTTTTTTGATTGTTCCTTGCCAGCACTGTTGTATTTTTTGAGTAAACCAAAAAAACGCCTTATCAAAGGGGCGAAGTTGATTGCTTACAATAACGTGCGTGCTTACTTGCAAAGGACGTGGAAAAGCTACGCCCTTTTGACGATTATCACTGCAATCGCGATTTCATTGATAGGGGGAACAATGGGGGTCATCTCTTTGAATTACCAAGCAACGAACCGTATCTATCCAACTTCCTTTCAGGTGTCAGGAGAGCAGGCAGGGGCCTTGCGTACCCTTTTAGAAAAGTCGGATGTGCCAATTAGAGCGGAACAAGCAATTCCCTACAAAATGACCAATATGACGGTGCAGACACGCTACCTAGGAGAATTGCAAGATGAAAGTGTCGAAAATATGATGGTGAATCTGGTGGCACTTTCGGATTATCAGCGTCTGCGAAAACTGGTTCCGGGTGCTCCTGAGATTCGACTGAGTACTGATAAGCAAGCTGTACTTTTTGACAGTCAATACGACGTAACTCGTTCATTTATCACATATCGCGATGAAGTCAAAGTCGGCAGTCAGCATAATTTTAAACTCATTCAAGCCGAACAAGATTATTTTGGTGATAGTGCTTTACGCTATTCTTTACCCAATGTCCTTGTCATTCAAGATGAGGCGTACCAACAAATCAAAGGATTCACCTATACCATTGCTTATTTACAGACCGAAAATGTGCAAACAGACGCGCTGACACAGTTGTTGGATGAAGAGCTGCCAATCGAGTGGGCGCATCCATTGACCTATGAATTTAGCGACGACCAAAAAAACGTACGCTTTTATCCAGAGACCGCTCGGGATTCAAGTAGTGATAGTGGTCAGACGACCGCATATCGGCTAACGTTAGCCAATCGCTTTACAACAATGCGCGGGGTGCGACGACAAGCAGGAATCATTTTGTTCGTATCGCTATTTGTTGGGGTGATCGTTTTGATCACCACGTCTAGTAGTTTGATCGTTCGGCAATTTTCTAACACGGAGCGGGAAAAGTACAATTACCGACTATTGACAAAATTAGGCTACACCCGTAATGAAGTGCGCAAGTTGGTGTACTGGCAAAACATTTGGATTTTTATGCCTGGCACCTTATTGGCGATTTTGCATGCGGTATTTGCCATCAATACTTTCACACAGATCATCGATAGTCCCGGGTATTGGGTTGCTCATTTGTTTGCAGCAGTGGCAGCAGTCGTCTATCTGTTTGCCTATTTGATTACCGTCAAGCTGTGTCTGCGGATTATTGAAACTTGATCTATTTATACGATAAAACGATTCTAGGAAACTAGGATCGTTTTTTTTCGTTTAACCAATCTTTTTGTATTTCCCTCTGGCACCAGATTAAGAGAATGGTATAATCATAATCAATGAGACAAAGGAGGAAGCAAGATGGAGAAAAAAGAAGAACAGCTTTTAATAGACCTAACGACTGCACGTGGGGTTCCTGGGAATGAGGAGGAAGTGCGTGAAGTCTTTAAAGAATATGCCAAAGACTTTGCTGAAGATATCTTTTTTGATGGTTTAGGAAGTGTCATTGCCAAACATGTTGGTGATGGCGGCGGTCCGAAAATTTTTATTTCGGGACATATGGATGAAGTCGGCTTTATGGTAACGAAAATTACGGAAAAAGGCTTTATCGAATTTCAAACCCTTGGTGGCTGGTGGGGGCAAGTGATGCTGGCACAGCAAGTGGAGATCAAAACCAATGATGGCAAATTGATCCACGGTGTCGTCGGCTCAAAACCACCCCATGTGTTGAGTCCAGAGACTCGAAACAAACCTTACGATATCAAAGATATGTTCATCGATATCGGCGCGTCAAGCGAAGAGGAAGCCAAAGGCTGGGGCATCCGTCCTGGAGACATGATCACCCCCTATATCCAATACAAACGGATGAACGACAGCAAATTTTTGCTAGCCAAAGCATGGGACAATCGAATCGGTACGGCGGTATCACTACGGGTATTAGAAACCTTGGCAGCCGAAGGACATCCAAACTGCTTGTTTGCCGGCAGTGACGTGATGGAAGAAGTTGGACTACGAGGTGCGCGAACAAGCACTCACTTAGTGAATCCTGATATCGCTATCGCACTAGATACTGGTACCGCTGGGGACACACCTGGAATGACACCAAAAGAAGCGGATTCTGTGTTAGGCAAAGGCCCACAAGTCTTGATTTTCGATGCTTCCATGATTCCTCACAAGAAATTATTGGATTTTGTGATCGATGTCGCCGAAGAGATGGAAATTCCTTTCCAATATACCGTGATCACTGGTGGGGGAACCGATGCTGGTCAAATGCATTTGACTCGTGATGGGGTTCCTTCGATCGCTATTACTGTGCCAGTTCGTTACCTGCATTCTCATACTTCTGTCATTCATGAGGATGACTACTTCAATACAGTCAAGCTTGTAACGGAAGTGGTTCGCCGCTTAGACGATAAGACCGTTAAAGCATTGCGCAGTTATTAAGGTGAGTCTATGAGATCAAATACAATGATTCGAGAGACGGCTAAAAACTCCTTGCGCGGATTCTGGGGAACGTTCGTCTTAAGTATTTTAGCAACGGTTGCGGTACAAGCGGTGGTCAGCTCGCTTTTTAGTAGTATTGGGACTTCTTTTGGTGCAAACAATGCAGAGAGCTGGATCGATCTGATCTTGGACAATTTTGTCTTCTTTGCTTTTTCAGTAGCATTGAGTATTATGGCACTCTATCTGGTTCGTGGCAGAGGAATCCAGGTGGCGGATATTTTTCTCGTCTTTGATAAGCGTCTGTATGTACCGTTTTTGCTACTAAATTTAGTGAGCGCGCTTTTAAATTATCTTTTGAGTTTTGCGATTTTCTTGCCGCAATTTGTCTTATCAGGCCTTAATCAATATTTGGGCTTGGTATTCAATTTTAATCGGGGAATTTCTATTGATGTATCGATGTTTAACGGTTCGATCGCTTTTGTTATTGGGACGATTCTCTCCATCATCTTGTTCTTCTTTTTGTCGCAAGTCGTTACTGGTGTGATCCAATTAGCAATCTATCTACGCTATGATCAGCCGGAATTAGGGGTTCTTCAGTCTATCAAAGTAGCCTTTGCTCTCTTGCGACCGCATCTGGGGCAATACATTTGGCTGCAGTTATCACTGATTGGTTGGTTTATTCTGGGTTTCTTGGCGCTTTTGATCGGGATGTTGTGGGCAAACGCCTATGCGTATGCGGTCAACGCAGCATTCTATGAAGAATTGATCAATGAACAACGAGCGCTGATCAGATAAGCAAAAAAAGACGACGTACCATTGAAATGGTTCCTTAAGGATAGAGTTGAACACTCATTCAAGGGATTCATCAATAGACGTCGTTTTTTTCTCATTTTCTTGATCCTTTTTCGCAAAAAAAATGGTCAGATTTTAGTCAAATCAGCTGAGATGTGATAGCATAAAAGAAGTAGAAAATCAGCTGGAGCCAAAGAGGAGGAAACACATGTGAAAATAACTGTCTTAGGTTGTTTAGGTGCCTATCCGTATAATGGTGAAGGGACTACTGGCTATTTAGTAGAGTCAGATGGCTTTCATTTGCTGCTTGATGCGGGAAGTACCACCTTGGTCCAATTAGAAAAGATCCTTGATCCCTTAGACTTAGATGCAGTGATTTTGACACATTACCATCACGATCATATTGCGGATCTGGGGGTATTACAATACTATTGGCAATTATATCCCGAAAACGAAGAACGGCAGGTTTTGCCGATCTACGGTCATGGGGAGGACAGGGTTCATTTTGAAAGTCTGACGATGCCGGGAGTGACCCAAGGATTTGATTACCTTCAGTCTGAGTCGTTGGAATTGGGCCCTTTCACCATTACCTTTATGAAAACGATCCATCCAGTCACTTGCTATGCCATGCGATTTGTTGAGAAAAGCACGGGCAAGGTCTTTGTTTTTACTGGAGACTCTGGCTATTTAGAATCTTTCGTTGCGTTTGCTGAAGGGGCTGACTTATTCTTGGCAGATACCTATCTTTTTGCAGGAAATGAGCGGCACAAGGCTCATTTTACTTCAAAAGAAGCAGGGGAGATCGCCCATGCAGCGCAGGTGAAAAAATTAATGTTGACGCATTTGCCGCAACATGGTGACTTAGAACAGTTACGAGAAGAGGCTGCACTAGCTGCCAATGGAATCCCTGTTGAGTTGGCGGCTGTTCAAAAAATAGTAGAAATCATCTAATTAGGAGGAACAAATAGTATGCTTTTTGTACCGAATGAACTGAACGACCCACGCATCAATTTAGCCATCGAGATTTTTCTTCTTCAAGAAATGAAAGTGGATGAACCCATCTTACTTTTTTACATTAATGAACCATCGATTATCATTGGACGCAATCAAAATACGATCGAAGAGATCAATAAGGAATATGTGGATGAACATGGGATTCATGTCGTTCGTCGTTTCAGCGGCGGCGGTGCAGTCTATCATGATTTCGGAAACTTGAATTTCAGCTTTATTATGCCTGACGATGGCAATTCTTTCAGAGATTTTGAAAAACTGACCAAACCAATCGTCCAAGCCTTGCATGAGATGGGGGTTGAAGGGGCGCAACTAAAAGGGCGCAACGATCTTGTGATCAATGACATGAAGTTTTCTGGGAATGCGATGTACGCAACGAATGGCCGGATGTTTGCTCATGGGACGATCATGTTTGACAGTGACATCAATGAAGTGGTCAACGCCTTGAAAGTCCGCAAAGACAAAATCGAATCAAAAGGCATCAAATCGATCCGCTCAAGAGTGACAAATATCAAACCATTCTTGCCAAAAGAGAAGCAAGACATGACGACTGAAGAGTTCCGTCAAGAAATCTTATTGAAGATTTTTGGTGTCGATTCCGTGGAAGAAGTCAAAACCTATGAACTGACTGAAGAGGATTGGGTCAAGATCAATGAGATTTCCGATAAGTATTATCGCAACTGGGATTGGAATTACGGTAAATCTCCAGCTTTTGATATTGAACGCCGTCATCGCTTCCCAATCGGCTCCATCGAAGTTCGTTTGAATGTGGCAGAAGGAAAAATCACGGATGCCAAAATCTTTGGCGACTTTTTCGGACTAGGGGACATTGCAGATGTCGAACAAGCCCTGATCGGAACTCGTTATGCCAAGGAAGATTTGGCACAAGTCATCGCCAACATTGATGTTAAAAAATATTTTGGCAACATCACGCCTGAAGATTTTCTTTCATTGATTTATTAATCAAAAAACGAAGCAGCCTTTTCAATCTGGCTGCTTCGTTTTTTCTATTAGTATGCGCGGGCGATCCAAACGGTATGCTTGGCAGGTTTGCCACTGACGATATCGACTGTTTTTTCCATTGGTGCTTCAAACGGAATGTTTCGGGTAGTAAAGCCGGTTTCTTCTTTGATTTTCGCTTCCGTTTCTTCCGAGCCGTCCCAACCGATCAAAACAAAGCCAGTCACTTTGTCTTCTTGTTTGCACGTTTCGATATGGGCTTTTAGTTCATCCAATGTATCGATGTTGGTGTACTCATTATCTTTGTTACGTTCCTTCGCAGCTGCCAATAAGCGTGGGGTCATTGCTTGCAGTTCTTGATCAACGAAGGCTTCCAAGTGCTCAAGGGCGACTGTTTGCTTGTCAGCCAAGTCGCGGACTTTGACCATCACTTTGCCAGCTTCTAAATCTCTTGGGCCACATTCGATTCGCAAGCAAGCGCCTTTTAGTTCCCATTCATTGAACTTATAGCCAGGTGAGTTATCAGAATCATCCAATCGAACACGAATGCCCTTGGCTTTAAAGTTGGCATACAGTTCTTCTAATTTTTCTAAGATGGCTGGATTCTTTTTCCATGGACCGACTGGTAACAACACAACTTGGGTTGGTGCAATGGTTGGTGGGAAAACTAACCCATTTTCATCGCCATGGGTCATGATCAAGGCCCCCAACAAGCGGGTAGAGACACCCCAAGAGGTTGTGTGGGCATGGACATGCTTGTTTTCTTTCGTTAAATACGTAATATCAAATGCTTCAGCAAATTTTGTCCCCATGTAGTGGCTGGTTCCTGCTTGGACTGCTTTGCCGTCTTTCATCATCGCTTCGATCGAATAAGTATCAACTGCTCCAGCAAAACGCTCGGAAGGGGTTTTTTGTCCGCGATAAACAGGGATCGCTAGGAATTCTTCGCAAAGGCGGGCATATTCATCCAAGATTTTCATGGTGCGTTGACGTGCATCTTCTTCGTTTTCATGAGCGGTATGGCCTTCTTGCCATAAAAACTCTGAGGTACGCAAGAAAGGCAATGTTTTCTTTTCCCAACGAAAGACGTTTGCCCATTGATTGATTTCATAAGGCAGGTCACGGTAGGAGTTGATCCAATCAGAAAAGGCAGAGCCAATCATGGTTTCTGAGGTTGGACGCAAGGCCAAAGGTTCTTCCAATTTTTCATTGCCGACTTCTGTGACCCATGGCAATTCAGGCGCAAAACCTTCAATATGATCGGCTTCTTTCATAAAGAAATTTTGCGGAATCAGCATTGGGAAGTACGCATTGCGAATGCCCTCTTTTTTCAAGAATCGATTGAACTCTTCTTGGATATGCTCCCAAAGTTCGAAGCCGTCAGGACGGAAAATAATGGAGCCTTTCACTGGGGAGTAAGCCATCAATTCGGCTTTTTGGATCGTTTGGATATACCATTCTGTAAAATCATTTTTTTGTGTCATTCTTTTTCCTCCTTAAAAAAATAAAAAAGCATCTCGTCCTAAAAAAGGACGAAATGCTTGGATTTCGCGGTACCACCTTTGTTGATTATCTATCGGGATAATCCAACTCGTAAAGGATAAGGCCTTTCCACCGACCGTTTTGCGGTCATTGCCATTGGGTAGGTTCATTTTATCAGTGGGTGTCGATTTTTCAGCTGCCATCGACTCTCTAAGACCATCATAAAACTACTATTCCAATGCTTGTTGCTGTTCTTTATCATGCTAAAGCGAAAAAGCGAAAAAAGCAAGAGTTTTTTCGCTTTTTCTTAAAATCGCTCCTTTAAAACTAATGTAGCAAGACGGTCAGTCGAAAGACAGCGGATCTATTTTCGCCCTAAGTGTCAAATGCAAGAGGTGAAGCCCGTCAGTTTCTTCAATCCGGATACTTCCTTGGTAGGCTAAACAAAGTTGTTCTAGCATTTGCATGTCAGCCTGCATCGCCTGTCGTTTGGTTTCATTGTTCTGTAGTTTTTCTGCTTCTTCATTTGAGAGAAGCGGCATTTGGCAGTCGATATGCAACTGGCCGTTCGTGTCATTCACCCTCAACGCGAGTCTTCGCTTTTGAGGATCAGTGACCGCACAAGAGTATCGGATGGCGTACTCTAGGCAATGAGCGATCAAGGATAGACGATCATTTTCCGCCAATTGTTCCAGTGGTTCTATGATGCCATCACAGGCAAAGGTGATCCTTTTTTGAGCAGCTGTGTGTTTATAATTAGCAAGCAGCATCGTCGTGAGTGATTCTTTTTCAACGGAAGGACTCGTTAACTGCTGCTTGATCTGTTCTTCAATCTCACTAAGGCCTTCATAGGCCGCTGCCAACTGCTGATCTTCTAACATATCCTTGACCGTATGGGTTCTTTGTTTGATGGTCCGTAAAACTTGCTGCCATTTTAACGTTTGTTCAGGGCTGATCGCTTGTTGGTTCTCATATAAACGCACTTTGATGTCTGCCGTATCGATCTGCTTATTTTTACCCTCGCTGGCAAAAAAGAGTTCAAGGAAGCCGTAGCAAGTAAAAATGATAATTAATAAGAAAAAGATGATCGAACGCCAATTAATATCAGATTGTGGCAAAACTAAAATATCCTGAATATACAAGAAACAATGACCAATAGCCGCAATCACGATCCAAGGCGCACAAATGACATAAAAAGGATTTTTTTTCAATGCTTCATAGATTGCTGCAAAAGAAGTAATGAAGGTACTGGTAATATTCAACAAGAACATATAATTCATGATGACGGGCAAACTTTGTGCTTGGAAAAGTGCGAAAAGTATCGCTAATAGACCGAATGAATAGTGGAAGTATAACCATTTCTGGTAGTACTTACGAATAAAATGCATATTTGTACAGTAAAAGCCGATCAAGAACATTGGTGTAATAATAGAAAGAATATTTAACATTACGGAGTTGACGATCGGGGGAAACAGTAGTCCACCAAGCATATCGCTGAAGCCCGCTTCCAAGCCTGCTGTTAAGGCAAAGCCGCTGAATAAGAGAGAAGATATTTTCAGCCTTCGTTGATTGATAAAAGAAACTAAGACATAAAATAAATTGATGATACAAATAAAACCAGTAAATAAAAGAATGTAAATATTTAAAATTGACAGACTGAAGACATAGCCGATCAGTGCATTTGCAGGGCCAAAAAAGACTTCTGCTGGGAAGCCAGAATAGGTGTCAAAAGGACTAGTCACGTATATTTTCAAGGTTTTACCAACATAATCCTCAGGCAAGGTGATAAAAGACAATGTTTTGCCTGGATGATTGAGAGTCAGTGGATCATTGGGCTCATCGTTGGTGTAAATTTCTTGATCATCGAGATAGACAGTCATGTGTTGATGATCGCCAACTAGTAACATTGTAGGGTATTTATAATCGTTGGTCATTTTTCGCTTCATCACAAAACGATCATTGGCTTTTACACTAGGTAAATGTTTCACATAACGGCTAATAAAAGTAGATTCGGGATTGTCCTCAGCATAGAAAATCCAGTCTTCCTTTTTCTCCACTGCATGGATATCAGAAGTTGGGAATAAAAAAAGAACGAGAAAAAAGACAATACTTCCCAGTAAAAATAGGACCAGAAGGATGAAGGGAATCCAACGCTTTAAAAAAAACTTGTTATTTAAAAAAGGCATACTTTTTCTCCTCTGTTTTTTAATCGCCTTTAGCATAATATAAATAATTAAATAAAGTCAAATAATAATCGAGTAATCTTCGTATAAAAATTCAATGAAACGTTTTTAAATATTTGAAAAAATTAGAGTTATGTTATAGAATCATAAAAGAAACTGAGGTTTAGAAGGAGAATAGAAAATGAAGCTTTTTCCAAAACAAAGTATCATGCTCTCACTTTTTGTACTGATGTTCATGCTGCTGTCTGTACTAATTGTGGTGATCCCACATGCGTTTGGTTTCACAATGGCTATTGTTGCTAGTGATGCAATGGAACCGACATATTCTGAAGGGACACTCCTTTTTGTAAAAAAAGCTTCTGAAGATAATTTAGTGGTTGGCAACGAAGTAACGTATTATGTTGATCAAGGTAGACAGATGCGGACGCGGCGAATCGTTGCGGTTGGGGAAAATCAATCGGTGCTCTACACCATTGGCGACAATCAAAATCAGATGGAACCAAACGAAATTCAAAAAAGTCAATTGATTGGCCAGCCGATATTTTATATTCCCAAAGTAGGGGCCTGGTTGAACCAAACGACGATCCAGCTGTTTAAAAACATGTATCTTCTTTTCGCCTTGTATATATTAGCAACGACGATGTTTGTTACGTTTTACCAAATCAAATCTGGCTCAGTAAAAAAGACGATCACTTCTTAATAAATCAATGAAAAAAGACAAAGAAACCCTTACGTTTCTTTGTCTTTTTGTCTCTTTCCCCTTTATAGGATGAGTGTTCCGCCAAGTCCCACCATCAAACATAAGGATAAAAACAGCGTATCCATAAAAGTGATTCGAAATGTCTTGGCATAAGTTCGCTTTCCTTCACCGTCGAAACCTCTTGAAAGCATTGCCGTCGCCAAAAGTTCGGACCAGCGAATGGATTTGACGAGTAAAGGAATCAACATTTTGAAAGAAAACGAATTGACTGAGATTCCTCTGGAACGCATGCTATTGCGGATGTTTTGATACTCTGCTGGAATGATCGGAGCAATTTGAAACGCAGCGAGCAGACCGTACGCAAAAACGGCAGGTAGATGCAGCTGTTGCTGCAGCGAATAAATCAATTCATTGATCGTGGTCGTCACACTGAAGGAACTGCCCAGAATACCGAAGCAGTAGATACGGCTCGCCATGTCAAGCCCATAGTGAATAGCTGTCGTTGAGGAGGGGTCGCCTTGATGGTCTTGATAGTAAAGGAGACCAGTGAAAAAGACCCCTACAGCTGCCAGTGTTAATGCAGAAAAGAGCAAAAGACTTTTTTTCAAGGAGCGCTCTTTTACAGTAATAACGAAGAATAGGACAGAGAGCAATAAATTCAATCTGAAATTATTTTGAAAAGAAACCACTAAGGCGAGTCCTAAAATGGCGAATAACTTGACTGTGGGATTGAGTGTACGCATCTGCGACCTCCTTTTGATAGCAATTGAAATCAATGATTTGCGAGCAAAACTGTTGCAACAATAAGACATCGTGACTAACGATCAAAACTAACGTGCCAGTGGTTGCTTTAGCAGCTAATAGCTCCATGATCTGCCAAGCTTGTGTGACATCTTGACCATATGTCGGCTCGTCTACTAGCAGTAGGTCGACCGGGCGCTGCAGTAAGGAGGCAACAGCCAAGCGCCGTTGCTGTCCTTGACTCAGTAGAAAAGGCGACTGGGCACTCTTGTTTTGCAGACGCAATTTTTCGAGTAGTTTGTCGCTCTCGGTCGGGGCGCTTCCTTGGCTAAGCTCTTGCGCAACGGTAGCTGCCAAAAATTGGTCTTGCGGATTTTGCATGATCCAACTGATGGAGCGAAAAGGTGACGGATACTTCTTGATTGGTTTACCTGCCAAAAGAATATCCCCTTTATAGGCCTGCTGCTGTAAAATAGCTTTTAAAAACGAAGACTTGCCGCTGCCGCTACGTCCAGTGATTCCAATCAGTGAGCCCTTATCAAAGGCAAGATCTGGGAAAACAATTTCATGGTTTCGGATGGGTAATCGGAAATTTTGAAATGAAAGCCGTTTTTCGTTAGAAGTCGATTTAATGTTCACAAGCGGCAGCGACTTGCGAAGGTGCTGATCAAGTTGGCGGAGCGCTGCTTGATTGATCGTTCTGAATTCCTCTTCAATCAGCAGCCACTCATCGACCCAGTTAGCGGTCTCTTTGATTTGATGATCGATCAATAAAATACCAAGAGCATTTTTGTGTTGGATTTGCTGCAGTTTTCGTATGACTTTTTGACTTGTGTCCGAATCCAAATTGGCAAAGGGTTCGTCCAAAAGCAAGTAACGACTTTTTAATATCAGACAACAAGCCAATGCGGCTAGCTGTTTTTCACCACCAGACAAGGTCGTGAAAGGTTGATCAGCAAGGTGGGTAATCTCGCAAAATGCCAAAGCTTCAGCCACTTTGTTTGGCATGTCTTTTTGGGAAATACATTGATTCTCTAAACAGAAAAGCAACTCTTCTCGCGGTGTTGCCATGCAAAATTGCATATCAGGATTTTGAAACAATAAGCTGACGGACGTGCTTCTTTCCCGGATGGAAAGCTGGTTCATCGTTTGGCCGTCAATCGTATACGTCCCTCCATCAAACCCCTTCTCATTTAGTCCCGCTAAGAGATGGAAAAGGGTGCTTTTTCCTGTTCCTGAAGCACCATAAATCCCTTTTGTTTCACCAGGGGCCAAAGACAGAGTCAATTCAAGTCGCTTTTGATCCACCAAAAAACTGCCGTTTTTTACCGACAGGCTCATGCGGTTTTCCGTTTGACGATGACCGTTTGATCTTCAGCGATGGGGTAACTGTTGAGGACCCCCATCCGTGTCAAGTGGTCACAGACGATCTTCACTAAAAAGGCTGAAAAGAATAACGAAGAAAACAAGCGAATAAGAAAGATCGCCAACAGCAACTGCCATTGTAGGTTAATGAAATTTGACCGAATGATTCCCCAAAGAAAACTCGTGATCGTGGCGCCCACGGCTCCAGTAACTAAAGGGAACCACCCGTATCGTCGGTAGCGGCCTAATGCAAAACCGGCTTCTGTTCCGATCCCCTGTACAAAACCGCTAATAAAAATGATAGGTCCATAAAAATTTCCCATAAACACTTCTAAAAGAGCCGCAATCATTTCAGTGATCGTAGCTGCTCCCGGCTTACGTAGCACATATCCGGCAAAAGCTGCCGCCATGAACCAAACACCAAAGATAAACTCATTGGCTAAGACAGATAAACCAAAGGGCGTTAGAAGCGTACCTAACAACAATCCGAAATGGACAGCCCAAAGATAGATCACGCCAAAAATCAACGAAGCAATTCCTACCATGATGACATCTTTCAAAGCCCACTTAGTCACGTGGCATCGCCTCCTTTTTTGAAGGGCTGTTGACCGAAACAGTCGCTTCCAGAACATAGTGGGGGAGATGGTCATGGGCATAAGCTAATGCGGCTTCAAAATAAGCAAAGAGTTGGCTTGCTGATCCGGTCAGCATCGTCACATAGTGAGCAGAACGAGGGCTCAAGCCATGAGTCTCTGCCAGCTGGACGATCGTGGCGATTTCTTCCATATAATGATTTTCGCCAAATACGTAAAACGAATATTTGCAATCAACCAAAAAGTCACCATTCGCTAGGTTCTTTCCTTTATTGGGTTGCGCCTGTTCGCCATTCAAGAATGTGTCACCCGCAGTGTCTCCGGGACAGCCTTTGGAAAAAGTAAACTCACCCACGAGGTGTGTCTTTGATTCGTAGGCGTTGATAAATAGCGCCTCTGCTGCGTCTATGACACTAGGCGCTTCCCCTCGAAAAAGGGTACTGAACAGATCGGTCTGCTGCCAAACAGCGCTCGTATTCGTTTTTTCGATACTTGTTAAAATTTGTTGCGCGAAATGGTCTTTCATTGGGTACAAGCTAACTCGGCACCCCGTGATATCGATCCCATCTGCCGCACAGGCGATTGGTTCATTTGTCATTTTTCTCTTCTCCTCTCGATGGTTTTTCTGTCTACAAAAAAAGCGTTCCTCCTTTTTCTATCCACACGTAGACAGAAAAAATGGGAACGCGAAAAATCATGCGCTGCCACTTCCCTACGTTGGTACTAACCAAATCAGGTTCTAAGGGACCAGACATACGTCTATCTCAGCATAAAGCGCCCCTAGTGGATAATCTTGTATTCAATTACCCCTCGAGTGTAGCACAGGAGGCGACAAAGGACAATAGATAGCGATTTTCGTCATTTGCCGATTGTTGCCGAATCAACCGATCCATTCAGTAAGTTAATAATGATATCAGCAGTGGTACATATGAAAGTTTTTACATATAAAAAAACATCTTGAAAAGCTGTTGACAAGGAGTAAATAGTTGTGTAAAGTAGAAAACCGATGGTAAAACGTAAACGTTACGTTTTGTTTTTGTAAATCGTAATTGATTTATCAGTGTTTTGCCGAGGAAAAGGAAATATGGAAAAATAAAAAGGAGTGTATTTTGAAAATGAAGAAGTTTTTTAAAATAACGATGTTATCAACAGTAGCCCTAGCTTTGGCGGCCTGTGGACAAGGAGGCTCTGATGCAACTGAACAATCAGGCAACGCTGCTTCTGATAATGAACAAATCCAGGTCATGGCTACGTTTTATCCGATGTATGATTTTGCTCGTCAAGTTGTAGGGGATGAAGGGGAGGTTGAATTATTGATGCCCGCAGGCACTGATTCCCACGATTATGAACCTTCTGCAAAAGATATGGCAAAGATCCAAGATGCGGATGTTTTCGTCTACAACAATGAGAACATGGAAATGTGGGTTCCTTCGATTGAAGCCACGTTAAATGACGGGGATGTGACAGTGGTTAAAGCCACAGAAGGAATGGTCCTGTTACCCGGTGACGATGACCACGACCACGATCACGATCATGACCACGGCGATGATGGTCATTCTCATGAATTAGATCCCCATGTCTGGTTAGCCCCAAGCTTAGCCATGAAACAAGTAGAGGCGATCCGTGACCAGCTGAGTGAGGCTTATCCAGCGAAAGCGACAGCCTTTGCTGAAAATGCGGCAAATTATTTAGCACAATTACAAGATCTTCATGAATCGTATGAAGAAGCATTTAGCAATCCGGCGCAAAATCATTTTGTAACGCAGCACGCCGCTTTTGGTTATTTAGCTTTAGAATACGGATTGACCCAAGTTCCGATCTCCGGTCTTTCACCAAGTGAAGAGCCTTCCGCTTCACGGATCGCAGAACTAAAAGAGTTCGTTCAAGAAACAGGTATTCAGACGATCTATTTTGAAGAAAATGCCAAAGACAGCATTGCCCGGACGTTAGCGTCAGAAGCAGGAGTTGAATTAGCTGTTTTGAACCCATTAGAAGGCTTGACCCAAGAGCAGATGGATAACGGGGAAGACTACATTTCAATTATGGAGCAAAACCGCGATGCCTTGAGAAAAACCACCGATGTAGCAAATGACAAAGAAATGGCTGAAGCCGAAAAAGAAAAAACAGTTTATAACGGCTACTTTGAGGATGCCGATGTACAAGACCGTCCTTTATCTGACTGGGCAGGATACTGGCAATCCGTTTACCCATTTTTACAAGACGGAACATTGGATCAAGTGTTTGATTATAAAGCAAAAATGGACAAGAAAATGACAGCTGACGAATACAAAGAGTATTATACGACAGGGTATCAAACGGATGTTGCTCAGATCAAGATCACAGACAATACAATGACATTTATTTTTGATGATGGTACTGAGAAAGAAGCTAAGTATGTGTATACTGGCAAAGAGGTTTTGAACTACTCAGCTGGTAATCGTGGCGTACGCTTCTTATTTGAAAGCACCGATGAAGATGCGGCGTTCAAATATATCCAATTTAGCGACCATATGATCGCACCAGGTGCTTCACATCATTTCCATATCTACTTTGGCAACGAGAGTCATGAAGCGTTACTAGAGGAAATGGAGCATTGGCCGACCTATTACCCAACGGGGATAAGCGGATTAGAAATTGCACAGGAAATGCTCTCCCATTAAAAAAAAGATTGACAATCCTCGCTCTTTTCGTCAAAGTAAACTTGATAGGAAGGAGCGAGATTTTTTTGGAAAAAACATTGAAGAAATTAGCGAAAGTGATTGACCGGATGATGGATCACGTTGATTTGTATGGCGGACCCAGTGTGGTTAGTGACGACGATCTTGAGCATTACTTAGATCCTGTTTTTTACTTGATCTTTTGCGCGGAAACAGATGGCGGCATGACCAAACTAAAAGACAAAGTCTTTGTTGAATGGGTATATACTGAAATGCTGCCTCAAGAAGTACCGTACAGTCTAAATTTTCTTCCGTTTGCCAAAACAGCCATTGAAGACTTTTATTACTGCATGTATAAAGAAAAGCATATTACCAAATCGCAATACCTAGAAATTGCCTTTGTATTGGCTGAAAAACAACCTATCTTTTTCGCTCGGATGTCCAAACCACAGTTTTGGTCAGCTGAAAAGAAAGAAGCGATGTTAGCAATGATTAAAGACACCGATCCCGAAGAACATGATCTATTGCCCGTTGATGACCCACGGATTGCTGCAATCTCGCCAAAAATCGTCCCATTTCCAACAAAACATACGGCCTTTGATGACGCAGCAGATACGCCGGTCGCCTATCAGGTCCGTATTGATTTAGAAGGATACCGTCCGCCAATTTGGCGTCGTTTGATTATTCCTGCAGGGCTGACCTATGAACAGCTACATATTTTGATCCAGATTGCCTTTGAGTGGATGAATCAACATTTGTATTTGTTTATTGCCGGCTCGAAATCGATCGGCTTAGGCAATTCCGTTCCAACGGATGCGTCCGCTATTGACCAAGATTTTCAGTATTGTAAGTCCATGACCTATATTTATGATATGGGGGCAGATTGGACACATAAGATCAAGATTGAAAAAGTGTTGACAGCAGAGGATCATCCGAATCCGGTCGTCCCGGTTTGTATCAAAGCTGTGGGCGATGTCCCGATCGAAGATGCCTTTGATGATGATATCCGTGAACCACTGGATCGTGAGATCATCAATGAAGTTTTACTCGATTATTGGGAAACAGGAGAATATGTTTAACTAGTAGTTAGGAAATTGTCCGTAATTTTACAAGAATCAAACAGCACAACCACCAGGCCGTAACGGTTCTGGTGGTTTTTTAGTGGTTTCCTATCAAAGGCGCTTTTTGATATACTCTGTCATCGGTTTGGTGTAGGACGAGAAGTCTGTTGGTTGCGCATGTACCTCATTGATCCGATTTGCTAGAAGATAACCGATGTAAGGTCCCGTCGTTAAACCGGAAGAACCTAGCCCGCTGGCGGCGAACAAATTCGTTTCATCAGGCACTTCCCCAAAGAAAGGCGCAAAATCAGAGGTGTAAGCGCGTGTGCCGACTCGCATAGTCATTGGGGCAGCAAAGAGTGCTTCGGGGTCTTCAAGAAAAGCACCGATTCCTGTCATCAATTGCTGTTGGGCTGCTTCAGTAGGTGTCAAATCCCAACCAGCATCATTTTCATGAGTAGCGCCTAATAAAATTTGACCATTAGAGAAGGGAATCAAGTCGCCTTCGCCTTCTAGCATGGCGACCGGCCAACTGTTTGTCGGCAGGTTGGTGGCAAAAGAGAGCAACTGGCCTTTTTGCGGACGGATATCAACCTGATACCCTAAAGGTGATAACAAGTCTAGTAATCCCGGTCCAGCTGTCAGGCAAAGAATCTCGGTTTCAAGAAAGTGATCCTTGGTTTTGATTTGCCAATGGTTGTCGGTTCTGACGATCTCAGCTTTTTCTTCAATAAAAGTCACTTGCTGCTGCTGAGCGTTTGCTTTTAAGTGGGCAAGATAAGCCTGACCATCTAAGCGGCCACCGCCTGTGATTCGTAAAGAGGGCATTTCTTTTAGTAATGGCAATACCTCTTTGGTTTGTGAGCCCGTCAGTAAGTCGATTTCGCCGATTCCTGGTGCCGCCTTACGTCGATTTTCAGCTAATTCTGCCAGTTCTTGAAGCGCCTTTTCTGGTCGCACTACCAAAGTGCCACATGGGGCATAGATGGATTCATCTAAAGCAAAATCCCGTACCAATTTCGGGAAGAAAGCGGCTCCGTCTTGTGCTAACTGGTACCATTTTTTATTGCGGCGTTTGGATAGCCAAGGGGAAATGATGCCAGCGCTGGCAGATGTTGCTTGACCGATGAGGGAATCAATGACAGTCACGTCAAATTTGGTTTTATCAAGATAATTGGCGAGGGTCAAACCGATGATCCCACCGCCGATAATCATAACTTTTTTCATAGTAGAAGACTCCTTTGTTTGATTTCATTGAAAAGCGAATAAAAAGCGAAAGTTCTCTTAATGCCGTTTTCTTTGCGTACTTAATTGCGTATAATAAGGAAATGGAAAAGAGGGTATTATGCAAACTATTCAAACAGTCTTAAAAGAACATTTTGGCTATTCACAGTTTCGTGAAGGTCAAGAGACGATTATTCAATCTATTTTAACACAACAAAATGTTTTGGGAATCATGCCCACAGGTGGAGGGAAATCCATTTGTTATCAATTGCCAGCGCTCTTGCTGGATGGAGTGACCTTGGTCATCTCCCCTTTGATTTCATTAATGAAAGACCAAGTAGATAGCCTCGTTGATATGGGGATCCCAGCAGCGTATATCAATTCTTCCTTGACAGGAGCACAGATCAATCAACGCTTGCAAGAAGCACGCCAAGGGCGAATCAAACTGCTGTATGTTTCGCCAGAACGCTTAGACTCAGAATCTTTCCGCTACTCATTGCGGCAGATGCCGATCGCTTTATTGGCCGTTGATGAAGCCCACTGTATTTCCCAATGGGGACATGATTTTCGCCCGAGCTATCTGCGACTCGCCGAAACGATCGAAAACTGGGAGCAGAAGCCAACGATCGTTGCCCTTACCGCGACAGCTACACCCAAAGTTGCCGAAGACATCGAAAACTTACTTTCAATTCCGGCAGAAAATCAAGTCAAAACCGGGTTTGCTCGGGAAAATTTGGCTTTTCAAGTCGTCAAGGATCAAAAAGATACCTACATCACAACGTATTTGAAAATGAACCAAGGACAATCAGGTATCATTTACGCCAGTACCCGCAAGGAAGTGGAACGGATCTATCACCTGTTGAAACATGAACGCGTGTCCGTCGGGTATTACCATGGCGGACTTTCAGAAGAAGAGCGCTCATTTTTCCAAGAAGAATTTCTTTATGACCGCCTGCAAGTGATGGTAGCGACCAATGCATTCGGGATGGGAATCAACAAAAGCAATGTCCGTTTCGTGATCCATGCCCAGATACCTGGAAATTTGGAGTCTTATTATCAGGAAGCCGGGCGTGCCGGACGAGACGGCGAACCCAGTGATGCGATCTTACTTTATGCTCCACAAGACATGCAGATTCAGCAATTTTTTATCGATCAATCCGAATCAGATATTCTTTATCGCCAAAACGAATACTTGAAATTGCGGGAGATGAGCCAATACGGACATACCCAACTGTGCTTACAGCGCTATATTTTGCGTTATTTTGGAGAAGATGGACCCGATTGCGGTCGTTGCAGCAATTGCCTTGATGAAAGAGAACAAGTGGATATCACAGTGGATACACAAAAAGTGTTGTCATGTGTGAAACGAATGGGCGAACGCTTCGGGAAAGCCTTGGTGGGGAAAGTGCTAACGGGCTCTGGCGACCAAAAAGTCAAACAGTGGGGCTTTGAAAAGTTACCAACTTATGGATTAATGAAAGATTGGTCTCAAAAGGAAGTCAATCAGCTGATCGATTATTTAACAGCATCAGGGTATCTTTTGCCGTCAGAAGGGCAATACCCTTTGTTAAGTGTGACCAATGCGGGGATTGATGTGTTGCTTGGAAAAGCAAAAGTTTATAGAAAACAAACCAAAGTCAAACAGTTAGTGGTTGATGATGAACTGTTCGATCAACTGCGCACCTTACGATTGAATCTCGCACAAGAACAAAATTTGCCGCCATATGTCGTTTTTTCTGATAAAACACTGCGAGAATTGGCGGAAGTTCAGCCAAAAACGCCGATCGATTTTTTACAGATCAAAGGGGTTGGCCAAAACAAATTGGATAAGTATGGCGATGCCTTTTTAGCATTGCTTTCTGAATACGAAAAGACGGAAAGTGACTAAAATAGACCATTTTCTCTACGATAAGACAAAAAAACAGCAGGAAGGGACGAAAAATCAGTGATTACGATTCGACCGGCAATAGCTGCAGATCAAGCGTTTTGGTTTTCTTTGGATACTCACTTACCAAAGGAAGTCTTCGCCAAAAAGATAATGGAAAAAACTGCTTATGTGATAGTTGCAGACGAACAGCCAGTAGGGTTACTGCGCTACAATTTTTTCTGGGACACGATTCCTTTTTGTACCATGTTAGTGATCGCAGAAGCGCATCAAGGCAAGGGACTTGGGAAACGGTTGGTTACTTATTGGGAACAACAGCAAAAAGCAGCCGGCCATGCTCTTTGTTTGACTTCCACGCAAGTCGACGAGCAGGCACAGCATTTCTATCGCAACCTTGGTTACCAAGATGCCGGTGGGTTACTTTTGACAAGTCCTGGATTTGAACAGCCGATGGAATTATTTCTTATCAAACAGTTGTGATGTTTTTGCTAGCTTGTGGTACATTGATAGGAGAATGAGAAAATAGGAGCGTTTACTATGTCTTTTTTTGGAAAAATCGATTTCAATGAGTTATCAGAGACCGATCGTGCGATTTATCATTATATGTCGAGCCAAAGTGATAAGATTCCCTATATGCGGGTCCGTGAGATCGCGCTTGAATCCCACACCTCAGCTTCTTCTGTTATGCGCTTTATCCGTAAATTAGGGTATGAGAGCTTTACAGAATTTCGTACCCAGTTCAAAGCACCTGAGTTAGATGCTGTCAGTTTTTTTAGCAGTATGACCGTTTTGGATCCGGAACGCTTCCCGCGAGACATCGAAGGAAAAATCCGGCGAATCGCTGAACGAATGCTGGAATGTGAGAATATTATTTTTTATGGCATCGGTGCGTCAGGTTCAATGTGTGAATATGCTGCCCGCCGTTTTGCCACGATCGGATTTAACAGTTATGCTTTGGTGGATAATACCTATCCAATCTTTGCGAAGCTGAAACATACTTCAGACAATATGATCGTGGTCCTTTCAATCACCGGAACGACCACCGAGATCATTGAAGTGGTCAATGGCTTTCGTAATAATCCTGACTTCACCACTGTAGCAATCACCAGTGACGCCAACAGCACACTGGGGCGAATGTCCGATTATGTCTTAGACTATTCAGTTGATGTGAAACGCATCAACAAGTATGAAGATTTGACGACGCAAATTCCTTGCCTTTTCTTAGTCGAAGCGTTGTCGGAGACGGTTCGTCAGTTTTCTTTATCCGCAGGGGAATAAGCTACATTTTTCCTTTAATAAATGAAAAAAACAAACAGGTTTAATGGATCAAGAGACTTTTCTTTTGATGACTTTTGGACCTGTTTGTTTTTTTGCATTTTAGCAAGCTAATTACGGTTCAGTCTTGTTGATAGAAAATGAGAGGGACGCCTGACATGAAGCGTCGATTCAAGGGTCGAGGATTAAAGGAATAACGTAATCTAAGATCATTGAGCTTTTTGTTGTATAAAAGGGAGATGGCAAGTTTCTAAAATAGTTGCAACAATAACATATGAATGAAACGTATGTTTTTTTTAACTTCATGCAGGATATTCATCGATCGAGGAATATCGTGAATTTTATTCTAAGTAGAACATCGATATAATTAGTATGACATGTTTGAAAACCATGGTTTTTGAGATATCAAGTACGACTACGATCAAGATAGAATGAATTCCATATAAACAGTACTATTTAGGCTTTTGTAAAGAGATTGGCTTTAATAAAATAACACGTCTCAAAAACGATCGTTTTCGAAATGAACAACTCACAAGGAGGAGGGAGAATGGATATCAACGGTGCATCTATTAGAGGAAGGGCTTTGAAAGTATGTTTGGTCTTATTGTTCGCTTTCGGGTTTACAAGAACGAGTTTTGGCGAGGAGAGACGTTCAACGGAAACGGAGGGGACAGTGGGGTTTACCGGGATTTATGAGCCTTTGGATCAACCAGAACCATCTCCACCAACCGGTCCTGTTCCGCGTCCACCGCAAGACACGGGTAAACCCGGCGGGCAGCTGCCCCAGACAAACTTCATTCAACGGTTGGATTGGGTGATTCTTGGAAGTCTCTTGCTGATCACCGCACTTAACATATACGTAGTAAAACAACTTATCAAAAAAGGGAAATCAACATTCCCTAAGTGGGGCTAGATCCCATGGGGAAAATAAGAGAAATGACATTTAGGAGTGAATGCGATGAACTCATTTTTTCGCAAAAAAAATAAGTGGTTGCTGGTTCTACTTGCCTTACTCCCACTGATTACAACATTAACAATCATGAATGCCGAGACGATTTTTTCGTGGACACCAGAGGAAGAACACGAGGAGAAGGCCGACGATGAAGTGAGTGGAGAAATCTCCTTTGCGGAGGAACTGATCCAAGGCGAGGTCGAGCACGTAATAGATTTTATTTTCTACTCAGAAGTTGCCCTCGAAACGGTGGACATCGCGTTGCCTCAGGAAATAATCATTGATCTGGAAGCTTTGAACGATGAACTAACGGTGGGAGCAACAGACCACGAAGGTGTGTGGCAGCTGAACAGCGAGACCCCACAAACGACTTTTGTCTTACCGATTCTTGTGGATACGATCGGAGAATATGAGATCATCGTTGCCGAGACTGCTACACAGCGCCTGCTGATCTTAGATCATACGGAGGCCGAAGACACTGATTCGACTGAAGAAGAGAATGACTCTGCGGAAGCAGATCAGGCTGCGGATGCGGAAGCGAGAGAGCCAGAAGCTGATGATAGAAGTGGACAGATGGTCGAAGTGACAATTAACAAAAACAATTTTAGAGAACACTTTGCTATCGAAGGTCACGAAAATACTGCTACTTACAATGATGAAACTGGGCTATTAGTACTAACAGAAGATACAACTTGGTCAGTCGGTTATGTTACCTTAAAAGACAGAATTAGTCTGGATCAACCATTTACGCTTAAAGGTAAAGCCAATATAGGGTCTAAACCTCTTGGTGCTGATGGGATGGCTTTTGGTTTTCACAATTCTGAGATGGACAAACCAGGTCATATGGGTAATGCATTTGGAATCGGAGGATTGAGGGATGCTTTTGCTTTTAAGCTAGACAATAACTATAATGATACCCGAGGTTCTTTTGGCGAGGATGGTTTTATCGTTGAGAGGGATCCTATAGCTGTCAATGGTGCGCCCTTTGCTGGCTTTATCTATCATAGGACACCACAATTATTGGAGACATATATGGGAAATGATGCTCGAGCAGCAACTACGGGTGCTAGAAATGGAGCAGATGACCCAATCTTGATTGAATATCAGCCAAATAATGAAGGTCGCTGGTTTCGAGTTACTTATAGAGGTATGACTTGGGAACGTGACATCAGTGATTGGCAGCCATCAGATGTTTCTGCAATGGCATTTATTATATCCGGTAGTACAGGTGCGAGAAGTGATCGCCATACCTTTTATTTTGAAGAGATGAATTATTACATTGGTACCGGAACCGTCCATGTGAATTATCGAGATCGAGAGACAGGGGAGGATATTCAACCAACTGAAACATTAGAACTACCATTACGTTTCCTTCATACCCTTGACCCCAAGAACCGAGAGAGCGATGAACCCTATCAGTTAGGGTATGACTATTACGGGGTTGAGTTTAACACAGAACACTTTGACCCAAGTACATTTGATATTATGCCGCAGCCTTTCCATCAAGATGTTACTTTTTTATTTGATCGCGTGCCATCGAACATCAAGATCAATCACATAGATGAAGAAGGGGTAGCACTGAGGGAACCAACCTATCAAGGAGAATTCGTAAATGAATCGGTCGATATCCTTCCTCAGGAGATTCCTTATTACCAATATCTTTACGAGCGGGACGGTCAGCCGCTGGAAACAAGAGTCACTCGAGATGAACAAGAATACTGGCTGGTTTATGGTTTGGAAAGTACTCCGCAACCAGTAGACCCTCTTGATCCGGATACGCAAGTAAATCCTGAGAATCCGCCTGAGATTGATGCAGAACAAGGGTTTGTCAGCTTGGATTTTGTTTCCCAATTCCAGTTTGGGACAGTTGGCATTCGGTCAGAAACGACGACCTACGATGCCCTGCCGCAAAAACTCCTTCAGCCGGCTGATCCAAATGATAATCTACGCCCTAATTATGTGCAGGTTTCAGATCGGAGGCGGGAAAATTCTGGATGGACCCTCCGTGCAACCTTACGAGAGCCTTTTGAAAGTGATGAAGGGCATCAACTGACTGGTGCTAGAATTTTATTAGACAATATCGATGTAGTAACGACTCGAGAAAACGTGTCTGAGCCACCTACTCATAAACAGCAAGCAGCACTGACTGTTGGAAATGCGGAGATAATCGCACAAGCAGGTGCCAACCAAGGCAGAGGCACTTGGGTCCAGCGCTTTGGCGATCGAGAAACAATGGATCAAAGTGTCAAACTTGAGGTGCCAATTAGTGCGACTCCTCAGGCCACGAGATATTCAGCAACCATTCTTTGGGAACTTTCATTTGTTCCTTAACAATAAACAAAAAGAAGCTGCAGCGAATTGCAGCTTCTTTTTGTTAGCATCGGAGAAGACATAATGTCGGATGTATCAGGGGATTTGGTGTTATCCATTATTCATGGTACACCTTGTACCATGATGAAGATTTTTCCTTTTTGCCATGAGTTGCACCAAAGTATGAAGATCGTCTTTTTTTGAAAACGTTTTTAATTATACTGAATGAAAGGAATCGGCAACATGTTGCTTCTGCTAAGAAGGAGCAAATGCCGCAAGTTCGATAAGCAAAAGAAGAGAGCCTAATGATTGGAGAGAATAATAGTGCAAACCGTAAAACTAAAAGAACTGATTGACCAAATGACTGTAGCTGAAAAAGTGGGCCAGTTGGTCCAACTGACGCCAGATTTTTTTGCGCAAGGAGGAGAAATCACCGGTCCGATGCAACAATGGCACATGAGTGAAGACCAATTATTTTCGATTGGTTCTGTGTTGGGCACTCATACTGCGGAACAAGTGTATGCCATCCAAACGTCTTATCTTCAGAAAAGTCGCTTAAAGATTCCTCTTGTTTTTATGGCAGATGTTATCCATGGGTATGAAACGATTTTCCCAATTCCACTGGCCTTAGCATCTTCCTTTGATGCGCAGTTAGTGGAAGAGGTTGCTAAAGCTTCAGCAAAAGAAGCGGCAGAAGCTGGTGTCCATGTCACGTTTTCACCGATGGCGGATCATGTTAAAGACGCGCGCTGGGGGAGGGTCTTGGAAAGTAATGGGGAAGATCCGACCTTATCTGCGGTGTTGACGGCTGCTTATGTACGAGGGTATCAAGGAACTGCTTCCCTTGCAGAAAATAAACAGCGAATTGCTGCTTGTGTCAAACACTTTATCGGCTATGGCGCTGCAGAAGGCGGCCGGGATTACCATACTGTCGATTTGTCTGATCTGGAGCTCTACCAAAATTATCTGCCCGCGTTTCAGGCGGCGATTGAAGCTGGTGCAGAATTGGTCATGACTTCTTTTAATACGATCCATGGTGTGCCGGCCACAGCCAATCAACCATTGTTGCAGGAAGTATTGCGAGAAAAGCTTGGGTTTGATGGCTTGATCATCTCAGATTGGGCAGCGGTGGCGGAATTGATGGCGCATCGTGTAGCTGCTGATCGAAAGGAAGCCGCACAGAAAGCTTTTACTGCAGGTGTCGAAATGGATATGATGAGTGATTGCTATTTGAACGCACTAGAGCAAATCATTCAGGCAGATCCTGCTATGAAAGAGCAGTTGAATAAGGCGGTTTTTCATGTGCTACATTTAAAGAACAAGCTAGGCCTTTTTGAAGACCCTTATAGAGGGTTAGCACCGGAAAACTTAACGCCTAGACTCCTAAAGGAAACCCGTCTTCTTTCACGAGAAGCAGCAAAGCAAACAACGGTTCTTCTGAAAAACCAGGCACTGTTGCCTTTGCAGAAAAAACAAAAGGTCGCGCTGATCGGTCCCAAAGCAGATTCAAAGGATCTTTTGGGGGCTTGGTCGTGGATCGGCAAACCAGAGGCTGCGGTCTCCTTAGCGGAAGGTCTTTCTCAAAAAGAAATTGACTTAACTGTCTTACCGTACCCTGATGGGGAAATGTTGACGAGCGCCTTTCTTGATGAGGCGTGTAAAGTCGCTAAAGGAGCTGAGGTCGTTTTATTGGCTCTGGGGGAAACCAGCGAGGAAGCGGGAGAAGCGGCAAGTCTGACCAAACTTTCTTTATCAAGAAAGCAAGAAGCATTGATTGAAGCAGTAAGTCAGGTCAATCCTAGGATCGCAACGATTCTTTTCTGTGGCAGACCAATGGTTTTGACCGCCATCGAGCCTCTTTGTCAAGCAATCATGATTGCCTGGTTCCCTGGATCAGAAGGCGGTAATGCATTGGCAGATTTGTTGATGGGCGAATCTGAACCGCAAGGACGTTTAGCTATGAGTTTTCCAGGGGCAGAAGGACAGTTGCCGTTGACTTATGCTCAACTCTCTACAGGTCGGCCACTGACAGAAGAGAATAGTGATCAAAAATATATTTCGCGCTATATGGATGAAAAAAATGAGCCGTTGTTTTCTTTTGGCTCGGGGATAGGCTATAGTAAATGCACGATTACCCACACCCAAATCATTATTCCTCAGGAAAAGGGAGCGCCATTTGAGATCAGTTGCACACTGAAAAATGAGGGCGATGTGCCGCATACAACGACATTGCAACTCTATAGCAGAGACGATGTTACGGAAGTAGCACGACCGATGAGGGAATTGAAACAATGGCAAAAAATCCATCTTGCTGCAGCCGAAGAAAGGCAGCATTCATTCTATGTTACACCAGAGGATTTTGCTTATGTTCATTCCGATTTCTCGACAGAAAGTGATCCTGGTACGATTTCCTTATACCTTGGCTTTGCTGCTGCCTCAGCGAAGTTGATTGGTACGCTCACGATTTAAAAGCCTTTCGAGGCTTTTTTTTTCGGGTACAACTTGTACCAAAGTGGCACAGGTTTCAAGGTGCTGGTACATGCGCCAACTAGTCCTAGAACCATTGTGGGTGAAAACGTTTTTATATATAGTTGGTTTATCGGATGGCCAACCTTAGAGTGGTCGTTGATTTTTTCAGAAAAATAAAAACGTTTTTATTTTTGGGAAGAATCCTTCAGGAGGGGAGAATCATTTGACAAATCGAATCACGATTCGGGAAGTGGCAAAGGAGGCAAACGTGTCGATTGCGACCGTGTCTAAAGCATTAAACGGTGTCGATGTTGTTCGGCCCGCAACGAAAGAACGTGTGATGGCTGCCGCGCAGCGGTTGCATTATGTCCCAAATTTGATGGGCAAACAATTAAAAAACACGAAAACCAAGATGCTTGGTTTTTACACCACCAGCATTAAGGGCCCCTACTTTAGCGTACTAGTTGAAGCCATTGCCAGAGAGGCAGAAAAACATGGGTATGCAGTCAACGTGTTTTTATCTGCAGATAAGCGCGTTGTCCTCAATAGTATTTTAGGTGGTGTTGTTGATGGCATTATTGGATTTGAAGATTTTTTAACGAAGCAGGATTTGGCTGCGATGGAACGAGAACAAATCAAAGCCGTCTTTATCGATCGAAACATTCAAGAGAAGAACTTCGGCAGTGTAGTCTTTGATTCTTTCGAAAAAGGGAAAGCAGCCACCGAGTATCTTTTGTCACTTGGCCACAAAAAAATTGCCTTTATCAGTGGTATTACTGGTGTTTATGATAGTGATGAGCGTTTAAGAGGGTATTTAGAAGCATTAAACGAGGCAGGGGTTTCTAAACGGTCGGACTATCAATTGCAGGGGTTCTTTGAAGAAGAACGAACGAGAGTCCGCGTGCAACAGTTTTTGCTAGAGCAGAAAGATTTACCCACAGCGTTTCTGGCGGGAAATGATCTTAGTGCGATAGGAACGGTCAAGGCGATCCATGAGACCAAGTGGCGGGTGCCGGATGATTTCAGCGTAATTGGCTTTGATGGCATCGATCTCTTGGACTATTTCATGCCTCGGTTGACGACTGTGAAAAATCCAATCCAATTGCAAGGGGTCACGGCAGTAAACCACTTGATCGAAATGATTGAGGAAAATGCATGTGGTGTCTCCTACGTTTTACCAGGAGAATTGAGTATTAAGCAATCGACAAAACAAGTAAATGAATAATGAGGGTGAAGCAATGTTTATTGGAATTGATGTTGGAGGAACGGCTATCAAATATGGTGTGATTTTGAGAACGGGTGAAATTGTGAAGAAAGGACAGATGCCAACCATTCATGAAAAAGAAAAATTTTTGCAATCCATCACAGCATTGATCGAATCGCTGCAGCAAGATGCAGTGATCGAAGGTGTCGGTATTAGCGCACCGGGCATCATCCAAAAAGATGGCACGATGATCACGGCAGGATCAATCAAACCGCTTTATGGAATCAACCTAAAGTTGGAATTAGAGAAACGTGTCAAGCTGCCAGTCCTTGTTGAAAATGATGCCAATGCTGCAGCGATTGCTGAAAAATGGCTTGGGCATGCACAGGCTTGTGAGAACTATCTTTGTCTTGTTGTGGGAACTGGTATTGGTGGCGGGATCATCGTCAACAATCAGCTCTATCGAGGCAGTCATGGCATGGCAGGTGAATTTGGGTGGATGCTGATCGACACATTGCCTGAACAGGGAAATCTAGAGTCAGTTTCCTTGAATCAACGAGCAGCCATCGTGGGTGGTCTTTGCCATCAGTATCAACTGGCACTTCAGCAAGAAGGGCGAAGTGATCTGCCTCAAGATGCAGTCGAGATCTTCCAGAGAGGAGAACAAGGAGAAGTAGTAGCGAACCAAGTGATTGCTCAATTTTTCCAAGATTTATCAGTGGGCTTACTGAATTTGATCAGTACATTTGATCCCGAGCTGATTTTGGTTGGTGGTGGGGTCAGTGAAAATGATGGTTTCATGACAAGGCTTGAAGAGACCATGAGCCAGCTAAAAGCTCGCCATGAAAGTATTGGTTATTTAGAAGGTCGCACGATTGCACCGATTCAACGAGCAAAATTAAAAAATGATGCTGGTATGATTGGTGCGGTCTATCAATTGATGAACCAATAAAGGAAAGCATGTATTTCCTTTGGGTGAAAAAGTAAGCGTTTTAGAAAGGGTGGAAAAATGGAATCAAAAGGTGTCATGCTAAAAGCAACCCCACAGAAAAGGTCATTTTTGCAAAAACTAAAAAGCCAAAGCTTTTATCAAGCGATGGTTTGGCCAGGTATTATCTTGATGATTATTTTTAATTTTATCCCATTGTATGGGATCGTTATCGCGTTTAAAGATTACTCAGTTCTTGATTCGATCGCAAATGCGGAGTGGGTCGGTACTCAATATTTTCAAGAATTTTTTAGTGATTCAATGTTTTGGACGGTGATGAGTAATACATTGGGCATCAGCTTTTTTAAACTACTGATTGGCTTTCCAGCGGCGATTGGTTTAGCGGTATTGATCAATGAAATCGTTCATGTGCGCTTGAAGAAGGTCGTTCAAACGGTGTCTTATTTGCCGCACTTTCTTTCTTGGGTCATCTTAGGTGGCATGTTTATTACGTGGTTGTCTGATACCGGTCTGGTCAATAATCTACTGTTAGGTTTTGGGTTGATCGATGAACCGATCCGCTTCTTGACCGATCCCGAAAAATATTGGGCGATTGCAGTCATTTCCGATATTTGGAAAGAAGTTGGCTGGAATACGATTTTATACATCGCTGCTATGACGGGGATCAATCCAGCTCTTTATGAAGCAGCTAGAATGGATGGCGCCACGAAGTTCCAGCAGATCACGCGGATCACGATTCCTTCGATCCGTCATATTATCGCCTTGACATTTGTTTTGTCAGTGGGGGGGTTATTGGGTTCAAACCTCGATCAGACACTCGTCTTACAAAACCCTGTCAATTATCAGTCCAGTGAAGTCATTAATTCATTTGTCTATAAAATGGGGATCCAACAAGGAGACTTCTCCTATGCGACCGCCGTTGGCCTGTTTGTGTCGGTTGTTTCTTTGATCCTCGTAGTAGGAAGTCATCTTTTGACCAAAAAAATCAGTGATGAATCAGTCTTTTAGAGGAGGAAAAGTATGAAACAAACATTTTCAAAAGATGAGAAGATCTTCAATACCGCCAATGTGATTTTCATGGTATTCTTTTTAGCCATCATTGCGTTGCCATTATGGAATATCGTCGCTTTGTCGTTCAATGATGCAACCGATGCCGCAAGAGGGGGGATCTATTTCTGGCCACGGGAATTTTCACTAGAAAGTTACTACACCGTTTTTGAAGATTCTGCGATCTATAAAGCTTTTGTTATCTCAGTTGCAAAAACAGTGATTGGCGTTGTTTTGCATACGGCATTAACGGCGATGGTCGCCTATGGGATGAGTCGCAGAAACTTAATGGGACGGAAAATCTACATGAACATGGGGATTTTAACGATGTTCGTTTCCGGAGGAATGATCCCAACCTTTCTCTTATTCAAAGAATTAGGGTTGTTAAATAATTTTTGGGTTTACATCATTCCTGTCTTATTTTCTTTTTACGATATGGTGATTTTGATGAATTTTTTCCGGAGCATTCCATTTTCGCTGGAAGAATCTGCCATGATGGATGGCGCCAATCCTTTTATTATTTTCGTGAAAATCATTTTGCCATTGTCCCTTCCAGTTTTGGCAACCATTGCATTATTCCACGGCGTCTTTCAGTGGAACGACTACATGACCGCCAATATCTATGTGGATGATCGTAGTTTATATCCTTTACAAATGCTACTATTTCGGATCGTTTCGGAAAATCTATCGCCCGCAGTGGCGACCGGAACCAATGTTGTCAGAAATACAACTTCACAGTCATTGCAATTAGCAACCATGGTGGTAACGACGGTTCCTGTCGTCGTGATCTACCCATTTTTACAAAAGTACTTTATTCAAGGGATGACTCTTGGATCAGTAAAAGAATAGACAAAAGGAGAGAAAAAAATGAAAGCAAGCAAATTATTTTTAGGGATCGGTCTCGTATGTACATCAGTCATGGTATTAGGTGCCTGTGGTAATTCCAGCAGCGAGTCAAAAGGAGCTGCTGAGGTAGAAGATCTGCCAGAAGCTCGCTTTGAAGCAGACAAAGATACACCAAGCTGGCAAAAAGACACCGACCATGAAGCGACCTTAAAATGGTATGTCAATTTTGATTGGTATGCTCAGCCGGGGTGGGGCAAAGACACTGTGACGCGAAAAATCAAAGAAGACATGAATATCAATGTCGAATTTATTTCAGGAAATGACGAGAACCTTAATACGATGCTAGCTGGTGGCGATCTTCCAGATATCATGACCTTCGATAAAAACCTGTCTGCTGCAAATGAAGCGACAAAATTTGCCTTGCCATTGAATCTTTTGGCAGAAAAATATGACCCTTACTTCTTAGAACATGCAGCGAAACCGGAATCTGTTCAATGGTTTACTTTAGAAGATGGCAACATTTATGGATACCCGAGCTTTTCCACGACTGCACAAGATTATGAGGACGGCAATGTAGTGGGAGACCAAGTTTTCATTGTCCGCAAAGATATTTACGAAGCGTTAGGTGAACCCGATATGTCGACGCCAGAAGGATTTTTAGATGCGTTAAAACGGGCAAAAGAAGCATTTCCGACAGCAGATGATGGTGCAGCTCTAGTCCCATTTGCTTCGACTGCACTAGATATTTCCAATGGTGGGGATGGCGCCTATGGTGGTACTTTGCAAGACTTTCTCAGTATCGCACCAAGTGTAGACGGTCAATTCAATGATCGTGACGCTGATGAGGAGTACATCACTTGGATCGAGACATTTAGAAAAGCGTACAATGAGGGATACATCAACAATGACCAGTTTTCAGACAATGACAACACGATGAAGGAAAAACTAGGACAAGGGCGTTATTTTGCTTACCTGCATACGAATACGAAGGGACTCAATGAGTTTATGTCCGATAATAATGCCCGTAATCCTGAGCAAACCTATATTGCCGTCGATGGTCCGAAAAATTCGAATGGCGATGATTCCACTTTTACTGGCGGAAATATTGGTGGATGGACACAAACCTTCATCACGACGTCGACAAAAGAACCCCAAAAAGCCATGGAACTTTTGACGTATTTAGCAAGTGAGTATGGCACGATGGTCACTACCTTTGGTATCGAAGGGGAAACATACAATCTTGTGGATGGCGTGGTTGAGTACTCAGAAGAAACAGAAGCGTTACGAAATTCTGATATTGCTCGCTTTGATAAGGAAATTGGTTTAGGTTCTTATTGGTTTGTTGGCAATGACAATTACGCCATTCAAATGGGACAAAAACCAGCAACATCGATTCGGCAGATGGTGGAATGGTCGCAAGACAAATTGGCGCCGCGTTTTGAGATCGAAGACATTGATCCTCGCACCGGTTCTGAAGCAAGAAACCTCACTTCCATCAACACAGCAAGAGTGCAAGCGTTGGTCAACTTTATTCAAGCAGACTCGGAAGAAGCGGGCCGTCAGATTTGGGAAGACTACCTAAAAGAACGAGAAAACAATGGATGGTCAGCAATCGTTGATTACCGAAATGAGAAAATCGCTGAAAATATTGAAAAATTAAACTAAAGGTGTGTGAGTGTGATGTTTGCTTTAGAGAGTCGTTTTTATCGTCTTTGCGAAATCGTTTTTCGTATGCTGGTATTGAATCTCTTGTTTTTAGTGGTATCGTTTCCGATCATCACGTTTCCAGCCGCTTTGCGAGCAGTGGTCGATGCTTACGAACATCCTGAAGCAAAACTGCTAAAACCCTTTTTGAAAAATAGCAAAAGCGCGTTATTGAAGACTCTGCCACTAGGGGTCTTCAATCTCTTCTCATTTTTATGCGGACTCAGCTTGTGGCGTTCTGCTACTTTGACGAATTCATTGTTTTTCTCTTTTTTGACCATCATTTTTCTTACTTTTTTGTTGTCTTACAACATTAACCTGTATGTGATGCAATCAAAAATGCAAGATCGGCAAAACTTGTTTGACCTTTTTCGTAGTAGTTTTTTCTTTACGATGATGCACTACCATAAAGGGATCGGAATCTTAGTCCTAGCAGCGATCGGCTATTTCTTCACATGGCAATCAGCACCAGGTATCTTCTATCTATTTTGTCTGTCTGGGCCCTTGTATTTCTATCAAAAAGTGTTGCATCTAAAAAGAGTGGATCAATCTTGATTCACTCTTTTTTTGTTGCTTGTATTCACCACTAGCAAGGAAGTAAACAGGATGAAACACATTCCAATCTTTGAAACGCATTGAATTGAAAACGTTTGCTATTCTATTAGTAACAAATGTTTCCTATAATGAACCTACAAATCAATTACAAAGGAGTTTCCTCAATGAAAGAAAAAGTGATGGATGCGATGCAGAAATTCTCCAAGGCAATGTTTGTGCCCGTCTTGATTTTGCCGATCGCAGGGATATTGATTGCCGTTGGGAATGTGTTTACAAATGTCCGCTTGCTTGAGCAGTTTCCCTTTTTGGATAATCCGATAACCACCGGTTTTGGTAGTATCTTATCCGCTTCCTTATTACCGATTTTAACCAATTTGGGCATTATTTTTTGTGTCGGGATTGCTCTAGGGTTAGCTAATAAGAAAAAAGCTGAAGCGGGATTTACCGCGTTGTTAGGTTATTTCGTCTTCTTGAATGCCATGAATAAATTCATGGAACTTCGGGGGATGTTGGTTCCAGCCGATGCCCTTCAAGGTTCAGGACAAGCGATCGTTTTAGGAATCCAAGTGTTGGATATGGGGGTCTTTCTGGGGATCATTTTAGGGATCGTCGTAGCATTGATTCATAATCGTTTTATCGATACGACCTTTAACAACGCCTTTCAAGTTTATGGCGGCGCGCGCTTCGTCTTTATTGTCTTGATTCCGGTCGTCGTGTTATTAGCCATCGTTTTCACGTTTATATGGCCAGTAATACAAACTGGCATCGACGGTTTAGGCGGCATCATTCAACAAACGGGCAACTTTGGCATCTTCTTGTACGGTATGTTGGAACGCTTATTGATTCCAACTGGCTTGCATCACTTGATCTACACGCCGTTTTTGTATACCTCATTAGGCGGTGTCGCAGAAGTTGGCGGTCAAGTCTTTGAAGGGGCACGAAACATTTATTTTGCGGAAATTGCTGACCCAGCAGTCCGCGTATTATCGCAAAGTGTCATTTGGGACGCTCGTGGGATCTCAAAAATGTTTGGACTGATCGGTGCCTGTTTGGCGATGTATCAAACGGCAAAACCAGAAAATAAAGTCAAAGTCAAAGCCATTTTGATTCCAGCTGTCGTCACTTCCTTTATTGCAGGTGTGACTGAACCAATCGAATTTTCTTTTATGTTCGTGGCACCTGTTTTGTTCGTCATTCATTCTGCACTTAGCGGCTTGAGCATGGTGGCGTTAAATCTCTTTGGTTCTCGCGCCATCGGACCGAATGGCTTCATCGACTTTCTTTTGTACAACTTGCCCTTAGGGATCGAGAAAACTCGCTGGCCAGTGTACTTGATCGTCGGAGTCGTCTTCTTCTTTCTTTATTACTTCTTGTTCCGCTTTTTGATCACGAAACTGAATTTGAAAACGGTCGGGCGTGAAGAAGATGGGACAGAGACCAAACTGTATTCGAAGAAAGAGTACAAAGAAAAACAACTTGCTGGAGCAGGTGTCGGGGTCATGGCGAGTGACCAAGCCGCCATTAGTCCGACTGGTGAAACAAGTATCTCAGCAATCATCACCAAAGCGCTAGGTGGCGATGACAATATCAAAACCATCGACAACTGCTATACCCGCTTACGTTTAAAACTAAAGGATCCTGAACTCGTGGATGAAGCGCTACTAAAAGACGAAACACAAGCCAAAGGCGTGATCAAAAATGGTGAAAATGTCCATGTCGTTTACGGGTTGACTGTGCCGAAAGTGCGGGAAGAATTAGAAAATTATCTTGGAAGAGAAGGAGAGATTGAATGATGAAAAATTTTTCAGTAGTGATCGCAGGGGGCGGCAGTACCTTTACCCCGGGAATCGTTATGATGCTGCTTGATAATCAAGAACGCTTTCCTTTAAGAAAGCTGAAACTATACGACAATGATGAAGCACGCCAAGCGATCCTCGGTGAAGCCCTAGCGATCTTATTAAAAGAACAAGCACCGCAAATCGAATTTTCATTTACGACGGATCCTGAGGAAGCCTTCAGCGATATCGATTTCTGTATGGCGCATATCCGAGTAGGAAAGTATGATATGCGGGAAAAAGATGAAAAAGTTCCCTTGCGTCATGGCGTCTTTGGTCAAGAAACCTGTGGTCCAGGAGGGATCGCTTATGGGATGCGCAGCATCACTGGTATGCTGGAGATCATTGATTACATGGAAAAGTATTCCCCCGATTGTTGGATGCTGAATTATTCCAATCCGGCTGCAATCGTAGCTGAAGCATGTCGAGTCTTGCGTCCTAAATCAAAAGTTCTGAATATCTGTGACATGCCCGTGGGCACGTTGCGTCGCATGTCGCAAATCATTGGCAAACAGCCAGAGGAACTAGAAGTTCGCTACTTTGGCTTGAATCATTTTGGCTGGTGGACTAGTGTCAAAGACAAAGAAGGCACGGAGTACATTCAAACCATACGTGACTATGTTGCAGAACATGGCTATTTGACGCAGATCGAAGTGGATACTCAACATACAGACCCAAGTTGGCAAGACACCCACAAAAAAGCCAAAGACCTCTTGGCTCTCACACCAGAATATCTGCCAAATACGTACTTGAAGTATTATTTATACCCAGATTACGTCTACGAACACATGAAAGAACACCCGGAGTATACGCGTTCCAATGAAGTGATGGAAGGACGGGAAAGACGAGTGTTCGATCATGCCAAAAAGATCACTGCACAAGGATCTGCTGAAGGGATCGCTTTTGAGATTGATGCCCATGCAACCTTTATCGTTGATTTGGCACGCGCCATCGCTTTTAATACGCATGAGCGAATGGTCATGATTGTGGAAAACAACGGCGCGATTGCGAACTTCCCGGATGATGCCATGGTGGAAGTGCCATGTATCGTCGGTTCTGATGGACCAGAAGCCCTCGCTCAAGGAAAAATTCCTGCCTTCCAACAAGCGCTCATGTTCCAACAGGTGACTGTGGAAAAATTAGTGGTCGAAGCATATGTGGAAAAGAGCTATCAAAAAATGTGGCAAGCGTTAAGCCTTTCCAAAACGATTCCTAGCGCAAAAGTAGCCAAAGAGTTACTCGATGATTTGGTCTCGGAAAATGGTGATTACTGGCCAGGATTGTCTTGATTTGTTTCACATTTGCGAAACATTTGCTGATTGGCTAACTGGAAAGAGGAAGATTCTCCAAGAATCTTTCTTTTTTTTGATTTTTGCTGTGGAAGGATAATTCTCTGAAGAAAATCATCACTAAACGTCTTCTCAACAAAACGATCAGACAGGTATGCTAGAATATGCCACTAACTATGGTAGAATAAAGCTAATTGAATCAGATGAGAGGGAGCAATGCGATGTTTTTAGGGATTGATATCGGCACAACAGCCATAAAATTTGGGGTCATTGAAGATCGGAAAATCATTTACTCACAGTCATTACCAATCAAAACCCATAGCCATGGGTTAAAACAGACCCAATCAGCGACCCAGATCAGTAGCCAATTAATCAGTGGTATCACAACGATTCCCGCTCAATTAAAAGCGGCAATCACAGTGATCGGGTTCAGTACCGCTATGCACAGTTTGATGCCAGTGGCTGGTGAGACAGCAGAAGAGATTTACATTTGGTCAGACAATCAAGCGAATCAAACGATGACGGCCTTTCGTCAAACGGATCTGGCGGCAACGTTTTATGAAGAGACAGGGACACCGATCCATGCGATGTCTCCCTTTGCGAAACTGGCTTATTTTCAAACAAGTGGTTCATATTCCAAAGAGACGAAATGGTTAGGCTTAAAAGAACTAGCAATGGCGTTGTTTACCGGACAAGCACGGATCGATTATAGTACCGCATCAGCGACCGGTCTTTTTTCTTTGAGAGAAAAGCAATGGAGTCAAAAGATTCTCAACTATTTATCCCTTTCAAAAGCCCAATTAGCGCCTTTATGTGCACCGACTGATCGTTTTTTGATTACCAAGGAGATGGCGCAGCGGTGTGGCTTGAAGCCTGAGGTAGAAGTGATGTGTGGGGCTAGCGATGGGTGTTTGGCAGCATATGCTGGCTATATTTCTACAGGGATCCGCAACAGCTTGACGATCGGAACCAGTGCGGCGGTTCGTAAAGTAAGTGAGACCACGGTCTTTGATCGCCAAAAACAAAATTTTTGCTACTATCTGCAAGAAGACCTCTATGTCGTAGGGGCACCTTCGAATAATGGCGGTTGTGTGCTTGCTTGGGCAAAAGAGACCTTATCAGAAGATCCTGATGGGTTTTATCATTATCTGCCGCAAGTCATGGAGGAATCACCGATCGGCAGCAACGGTTTACGTTTTTTCCCCTATTTAAATGGCGAGCGGGCACCCTTTTGGACGAATGAAATCACAGGTGGCTTTTCTGGCTTGACCCTGAAACACAATCGCTCAGATATGTTGCGGGCAGTCCTCGAAGGCATGCTGATGAACATCGATTTATTAAAGCAAATGGCGCAGTTGGAAGGGGCAGTCACTGTAAGTGGTGGTTTCTTTCAAACAAAACTATTAGGTCAAATGACCGCGGATGTGTTGGGGCTAACCTGTTATCTTTCCGATGAAAATGAACCGATATTCGGCTTGTATGATTTGTACAAAAGCTCTGTTGTGCGGCAAGATCAGCCAGATGAAAAATTTGTTCCTGATCCGCAGAACCACGCGCTTTATCAAGAACTGGCAAAAACGTATTTTCATGCATAAGCAAAAACCAGCAATCCACTAGGGTTGCTGGTTTTCTTTTTCAACACACGTGAAAGCGTCGACGATATATTCCATCAATAAGAGCAGTTTGCCAAAGAAACTGGTGTACTGGATGTTTTGGGTGTCGTAGGGACGTTCATCTGTCACTTCAAAGGAAAAGGTCGCTAGTTGATTGGCGCGATGCTCACCGTTCCCACAAAACAAAACAGTTGGTATGTGATGTTCATTGGCTAATGCCATCTTTTCCAGCACTTTTTGTGTTTCGCCAGATTTAGAGATAGTAATCAACATACTTATGTTCTCGATGTTGTTACTAATGATCCCACCTGAGTCAGAAGCACTGACTAATAAGGTTTTGATGCCGTTGACAAGCATTTTTTTGTGTAGGTATTCTGCCACGATCCCCGAAAAACCTGTGGCATAAATCGTAATAAACTTGTTCTTGTTTTGTCCATAGATTTCTTTGATCGCTTCGATCGTATCTGCAATACTGGCAGCGTCAATTTGGTAATCGATGGCGGCTTCAGTGATCGTCTGATTTTTCAAGCGATTCTTTAAGAAGTAAAGCAGCTCTAGATAGCCAGAAAAACCTAGTTTTTGCGCAAGCCGCACGATGGTTGCTGGGGAAGTGTAGATCGTTTTAGCGATTTCTCTTAAGGGCAGTCCATCGATCGCAGCGGTATTTGCAAGCAAATAATCAAGAATTTGCAGCTCATTGTCAGTCAATTTTTTTCCTTTGATCAATACATTTAAGTCCATTGTTCGGCACTCCTTTGTCTTGTCTTCATCATACAATGAATAACGACAGAAAGTAAAATAGGAATCGCGTCATGCTGATATATAGGAAAAAAGATTGTGCATTTCCTAAAAAGATATTATAATTTCTTATATAGAAAATAAAGGTGGAGAAATGATGACACAAAAACCATATGGAACCGTACTACTAAAAGCAGCAACCATTTTAGATTACCTCGCAGAAGCGCCAAGTAAACCATTGCAAGAAATTTCAGAAGCAACGAAACTGACCCCATCCACAGCTTTGAAAATATTGGAAACGCTACAAATGATCGGCTATGTCAAACGCGACAAAGAGAAGAATTATCGCTTAGGGTCTAAGCTGATCAAGTATGCGAATCAAAACATTCAAGAGCTTGATTTAGTGGAAATCAGCTTGCCATACTTGGAAGCATTGCAGAAAACGGCGGATGAAACGATCCACTTAGGGGTCTTGACCGCCAATGAGATTCTTTATGTCAATAAATTGGAGCCTCAGAATCAAACGATCCGCATGTCTTCAAAAGTAGGAATCACAAGACCGTTGTATAGCTCTGCCATGGGGAAAGCCGTTTTAGCGGAGTTTGATGCCCCTCAAGTAGAGGAGTACTTGGCAGCAACGCCTTTAACCGCTTATACCGAAAATACCATTACAAATCAGTTGAAGTTGAAGAAAGAATTGGAACAGGCAAAAGCGAACCAAGTAGCCTTTGATGATGAAGAAATGGAACAAGAAATCTATTGCATCGGCGCCTCACTGATAAAAGATCAGGAGATCGTTGGGGCGTTTTCTATCAGCCTACCGAAATACCGCTTGACCCCAGAATACAAAACGACATTGATCGATGCGATTATTGCGACAAAACAACAAATTGAACAAGCGTTATAAACTTTTTAATGGAAAGCCCTTGCAAATAAAAACGAGAACGGTATAATGAACGTGTAAGTTTCTTTATAATAAATACCATTTTCCAAATAGGAAATAAGTGGAGGGTCTTAATGAAAAAAGTAGCGAATTTAATGAAACTAAAGGAAAGCGGTGTGATCGCTGTTGTACGTGGCGCTTCAAAAGAAGAAGCACTACAAGCAAGTAAAGCGATCGTTGCAGGGGGGATCACCGGCATTGAGTTGACTTTTACAGTGCCTCAAGCGGCGGATGTAATCGCTGAATTAGTAGCAACCTTCAAAGAGAATCCAGAGGTAGTTGTTGGTGCGGGGACCGTTCTTGATGCAGTGACCGCCCGCTTAGCGATCATGGCAGGAGCAGAATATGTCGTCAGCCCAACCTTTGATCAAGAAACGGCTGAATTATGTAATTTATATCAAATCCCGTATCTGCCTGGTTGCATGACCATTTCAGAAATGAAGGACGCCTTAAAAGCAGGCGCAGATATCATTAAACTATTCCCGGGTAGTGCGTATGGACCAAGTATCATCTCGGCCTTCAAAGCGCCATTGCCACAATTAAACATTATGCCGACCGGTGGTGTCAGCTTAGACAACATGCAAGAATGGTTTGCAGCGGGTGTTGTAGCCGTTGGTGTAGGGGGGAATTTGTTAGCGCCAGCAGCAAGTGGGGATTTTGACAAAGTAACAGAAGTAGCGAAACAATATGCGGCAAAATTAAAAGAGATTCGAGGAAAGTAAGATGGCAAACATTCTGACACTAGGAGAAATCATGTTGCGTCTATCGACAACGTTAGGCGACCGAATCGCCCATAGTTCGACGTTTGCTGCCCATTATGGTGGCGGGGAAGCCAATGTTGCGATTTCCTTGGCAAATTTTGGTCATCACGTTTCTTTTGCTAGTAAAGTGCCGGAAAATGCTTTAGGAGATGCCGTTTTTCATCATTTACGAAGCTATGGCGTCGATTGTCGTCACTTGCTTCGTGGCGGTTCCCGACTAGGTACTTACTATATTGAAACCGGTATCGGGGAACGAGCAGCGCGAGTGGTTTATGATCGCGCAGGCTCTAGCTTTGCTCAAATGAAGGAAAATGAGTGGCAGTCTGACCTTTTTGATGGGATTGACATTGTTCACCTTTCAGGGATCACGCCAGCTCTTTCATCGACTTGGCAGACGCTTTTACTGACGTTGATCAAAGAAGCGAAAGCAGCTGGTTGTAAAATCAGTTTCGATATCAATTATCGTGGAAAGCTGTGGACGACCGCTGAAGCGCACGACTTTTTGCAAGAAGTGCTCCCCTATGTCGATTATTGCTCGGCAGGACAGTTAGATGCCCAAGTCTTTATGGATGTAGCAGCTCCAACAGAGGAAGTCGAAGATGACTACTATTATCAAGAAATGCATCGGAAATACCCCAATATCCAGCTCTTTTACTCAACTAGTCGTCAGGTGCTCTCAGCAAGTCACAATCAATTGACAGGAAGCCTATGGCATAACGGCAATTATGTCGTTTCTGCTACCCATGAGATCAATCCAATCGTTGATCGCGTCGGAGGTGGCGATGCCTTTTCAGCTGGTATCCTACATGGTCTTGTCACGAAGAAACAAGACCAAGAAATCATTGATTTTGCCACTGCAGCATCTGCTTTGAAACATACGATCCATGGCGACTGTAATCAGTTTAGCGCCAATGAGATACAAGAATTTATTGCAACAGGTTCAGGAAAAATTATCCGATAGGAGGAATAAAACATGCAACACATGGAAACACGCTATACCCATAGTCCACTTGATATTCGTCACTATAGTACCGAGGAATTACGCAGAGAATTTTTGGTAGAGAAAATTTTCACACCAGGACAAATCATGCTGACCTATACCCACAATGATCGGATGATCTTTGGCGGAGTGACACCGACAGAAGAAGCGTTAGAAGTGCAATTAAGCAGCGAATTAGGGGTGGAATACTTCTTAGAACGTCGCGAATTAGGCGTCATCAATATTGGAGGACCTGGTGCGATCACGATCGATGGCCAAAAAGAACCAATGAAAAAACAAGACGGTTACTATATCGGCAAGGAAACCAAACAAGTTTTGTTCCACTCAGATGATCCAGCAAATCCAGCGAAATTCTATCTATCTTGCGTGCCAGCACATAAGAAATACCCAAATGTAAAAATCAGTATCGATCAAGTCACACCAATGGAGACTGGCGAAGGCTTGACATTAAATGAACGGAAAATTTATCAATATATTCACCCAAACGTTTGCGAAAGCTGTCAATTACAAATGGGGTATACGATCTTAGAACCAGGCAGTGCTTGGAATACGATGCCAAGTCATACCCATGAACGTCGGATGGAAGCATATGTGTATTTTGATTTTGCCAACGAAGACACAAAAGTGTTCCATATGATGGGCAAACCAGATGAAACGAAGCATTTAGTCGTTAGTGGAGAACAAGCCGTTATTTCTCCAAGCTGGTCGATCCATTCGGGTGTTGGAACAAGTAACTACTCCTTTATCTGGGCAATGTGTGGCGAAAATATCACCTATACCGACATGGATATGGTGGCAATGGACGACTTAAAATAAAAAGAAAGAGGGTTTATCAATTATGGATTTTTCAATGGATCAATTTCGTTTAGATGGTAAGATCGCCTTAGTGACAGGAGCTGTCTATGGGATCGGTTTTACAATCGCTCGTTCACTAGCAGCAGCAGGAGCAACGATCGTTTTTAACAACTTGGATCAAGAATCAGTGGATAAAGGATTAGCAAACTATCGTGAAGCAGGGATCGAAGCCCACGGTTATGTTTGCGATGTAACGGATGAAAAAGCAGTCAACGAAATGGTCAAGCAGATTGAAGAAGAAGTTGGCGTGATCGATATCTTAGTCAATAATGCTGGGATCATCAAACGAATCCCGATGTTGGAGATGTCTGCTGAAGACTTCCGCCAAGTCGTTGACGTGGACTTGAACGCTCCATTTATCGTTTCAAAAGCAGTCTTACCGTCAATGATCAAAAAAGGACATGGAAAAATCATTAACATTTGCTCAATGATGAGTGAATTGGGAAGAGAAACGGTGGCTGGTTACGCAGCGGCTAAAGGCGGCTTGAAAATGTTGACGAAAAACATTTGTGCTGAATTTGGTTCAGCTAACATCCAATGTAATGGGATCGGGCCTGGTTATATTGCAACACCGCAAACCGCACCATTACGAGAGATCCAACCAGACGGTTCTCGTCACCCATTTGATCAATTTATCGTAGCGAAAACACCTGCTGCCCGTTGGGGTGAGCCAGAAGATTTAGCAGGACCAACTGTTTTCTTAGCTTCTGAGGCATCAAACTTTGTCAATGGCCATGTCTTATATGTAGATGGCGGTATCTTGGCGTATATCGGGAAACAACCTGAATAAAACAATCAGTAGTAAGGATGGGGACGATTGCAATCGTTCCCATTTTTATGGTGCAACACCTAAGAAATGCAGGGCTTTAAAAGGTAGCTTGGCGATAAATGGGTTGAAGCAAAGCAATTGCAAACAAATCTTTTAAAAAGAAGGAAAAGCAAAACGCTGTGAAGGAAACTGTTCTTCGCAGCGTTTTGCTTGAGTTGCTCTTTTTAAAATCAGGTAGCGTATTTATGTTAGGGGAAGATTCAACACGAACAATGAGTTTCAATCTAAAAGAACTTGTTGTGCAAGCGGTAATGGAGAATTTTTCAAACATTCTGCAACTAATTTGGCAACGGCTGTAGCACCCAGGTCATTCAAATGCGTGTTATCCGTAATGCCGGCTGGATAATTGGGGTGCTGATTTTTTTCTAAATGAAGAAAATAGGGTTTCGCCTGTTGTGGTTCCAGCGCTGAAAAGAACCGTTGTGTTGCGGCAAAAAGATCCAGACAGACCACATCCAAGGAGGTAGCCAAAGCACGCATTGCTTCTGGGTAAGGACCGACTGCCAAAGGATCAAGTTGTTGTTGGTCCACGTAATGCAAACGAGTGATCGAGGTCAATAGGATCGGTGTCGCTTGCTGCTGGCGTGCCGTTTGCACGTAGGTTGCTAAATTATGCTGATATTCAACAGGTGTCGTGCCGCGACTATCTGTTTTTTGATCATTGTGTCCAAATTGAATCAAGAGATAATCACCAGCATGTAGTTCTTTTTCTGCCTGCAACAAGTGTCCTTCTTCAATGAAGCTCTTGGAGGAACGCCCATTTTTTGCCAAGTTGACGATTTGATGCTGGGGTAGATACCGTGAGATTTTTTCTCCCCAGCCCGTTTCTGGACGAGCGCTAGGCTCTTTGATCGATGCGGTGGAATCACCGACGATGACGATTTTTACCATTTGCTTTCTCCTAAAATTTGAAGTAGTTGTTGGCGTTTTGATAACAGACATTTTCTACTAATGGTTTTAGCTGACGAAGATCAGCAGGTGCTTCACCACGTACAACGATCTCAGCAAGCCATTCACAAAAGACGCGTCGGAAATATTCATGACGGGTGTAAGACAGAAAGCTTCTTGAATCCGTCAGCATGCCGACAAAGTTAAAGATCACACTGCCGTCTGCGAATTTCGTCAATTGGTGACGCATGCCTGCGCGGGTGTCGTTATACCACCAGCCAGATCCTAACTGCAATTTATTATTGCCTTCTTGCTGGAAGCACCCCATCAAAGCGACGAGTGCATCATAGTCATTGGGATTTAAGGAGTAGAGAATCGTTTGAGGCAAATGGTCTTGCGCATCAGCAGCGTTCAATAATTTCTGCAAGTTTTGAGTCAGTGGTTGATCATTGATGCCATCGTAGCCCGTATCTGGTCCCAAGCGCTCAAACATTCGTTGATTGCAGTTACGGTACGCATGGACATGCAGTTGCATTGTCCAACCATGTTCGTGATACAGCTTCATCAGTTCAACTAGAACATTGGTTTTGAAGAACGAGACTTCGTTTTCCTCCAAAGATTCTCCAGCTAATGCTTTGGCAAAAGTTGCTTCAAGGGATAACTGTTCGTCCGCAGCATACACTAAAGTATCCAGCGCATGGTCAGACAAGCGGCAGTGAAGCTGGTGAAAGTAGGTTACACGGTCCCGCAAGGCTCTCAAGAAAGCATCGTAGGTAGTGATCGCGTTCTCGACACTCTTTTCGAGTTTGGTAACATAGGTAAGAAAATTCGGATGGTCGATTTGTAACGCTTTGTCAGGTCGAAAGGTCGGCAAGACCCGAAAACGTTGTTCTGTTTGGCTTAATTGGTGATGATAGTGAAGATCATCGACTGGATCATCTGTGGTGCAAACGATCTCGACTTTACTGCGAGCAATCAAAGCTCTTCGGGTAAAGTCTTTTTGCTGCAATTTTTCGTTGCATAGCCTCCACAAAGTTTCGGCATTTTCTTCAGTAACGGGAAGATCGATCGCAAAAAATCGCTTTAACTCTAAATGGGTCCAACTGTAAAGGGGGTTTCCCACCAATTTTGGCACTGTTTGACACCATGCCAAAAATTTTTCATAATCACTGGCATTGCCCGTAATCGCTTCTTCGGGTACGCCACAAGCGCGCATCAATCTCCACTTGTAATGATCGCCACTTAGCCATGCCTCGGTGATAGTTTTAAAGGGCCGATCCTCATAGATTTCTTTCGGGTCTAGGTGGCAGTGGTAATCAATAATCGGCAGCTCTTTGGCATAGTCATGGTAAAGGGTTTGAGCAATTTCATTTGGCAGTAAATAGTTTTCATTTAAAAACATGTCGAACCTCTTTTCTTTGGTTATAGTGTCACACCATTTTTAAAGATGGCGATCTCACGAACGTTGTTGGCTTCATTACGCGTCGGTTTTCCACTGGCAGTATCGATGATCGCTTGAATAAAGTCTTCCAGCACGACCTCCATCGGCTCTTCCAACAAGCGACCAGCGTTGAAATCCATCCAGTGGGGTTTCTTATGATAAATCTCTTGATTCGTGGCAACTTTCATGGTCGGCACATAGGCACCAAATGGCGTGCCGCGACCAGTAGTAAATAAGACGAGTTGGCAATCGGCAGAAGCCAGTGCAGAAGCGGCAACAAGGTCGTTTCCTGGACCTTCCAGCAGGCTCAAGCCTGGCTTACGGAGTTTTTCCCCATATTTTAAGACATCGACGACAGCGGAAGTCCCAGATTTTTGGGTACAGCCTAATGACTTATCTTCTAGCGTAGTGATACCGCCTGCCTTATTGCCAGGAGAAGGATTTTCATAGACCGGTTCACCGTAAGCAAGGAAATAATCTTTAAAGTCGTTGATTAGATGGAGAATTTTTTCAAAGGTTGCTTCATCTTGTGCACGCGCCATCAAGACTTGTTCAGCGCCAAACATTTCGGGTACTTCCGTCAAGACCGTGGCGCCACCTTGAGAAACTAAAAAGTCAGAAAATGCCCCCAACAAAGGGTTGGCGGTGATCCCAGAAAACCCGTCAGAACCCCCACATTTTAACCCGATCTTTAGATCACTCAAGGGAACGGCTTCTCGTTGATCCTCTTTTGCTGCTTCCAGTAATTCTTCTAATAAGCTTTCGCCGACCGCAATTTCATCGTCGCTTTCCTGTGCCACCATAAATTTGACGCGCTTTGGATCGTAGTCACCCAGGTTTTTCTTAAACTCGGGAACGGTGTTGTTCTCACAACCTAAGCCAAAGACCAAGACGCCACCGGCATTTGGATGATGCACCGCATCAATTAAAATTTGACGGGTGTTTTGATGATCTTGGCCTAACTGGGAGCAGCCGTAGGGATGTTTAAGGATCGTAATATGATCAAAAGTGCCAAGATCTGGATGATTCTTCTTGAAATTTTCAACAATGATCTCAGCGATACCATTGATACAACCAACTGTTGGCACGATCAGTAAATCATTACGAATCCCAACTTTGCCATTTGCCCGCCGGTACCCTTGGAACGTCGCAGCCCTTTTTGGATAACGGACGGGATGCAAATCAGGGGCATAGGTGTATGCTAAGGTACCAGAAAGGTTGGTTTTGACATTGTGGGTATGCAACCATTGGCCAGTTTTCACGTCAGCTAAGAGATGTCCAATGGGATAGCCATATTTGATCACGTCTTGTGATTGTGCTAGATCTTTGAGGGCGATTTTGTGTCCTTGTGGAATATCCTCAAAAAGGGTGATCGTTTGGTCTTCAAATGAAAGGGTCGTTTTAGCAGCTAGTGGTTTTAATGCGACTGCGACATTATCATTAGGGTGCAATTTCAATAGTTGCGCGGGTGTTTCTGTTAATGTGCTGGACATAAAGATTCTCCTTTATTTCAAACTTGGCTCAGGGGTGTCAATCGACGCAAGTAACTGGCGGGGTCCGTCTTGTTTTAGACATGCGCACATTTCATTGATTGTCGCTGTCATAAAGCTCAGGTCTGCATGCCAGAGTTGCTCATTTTTTAATAGAGTGGCGATCTGTCTTTCTGCTGGTAATTGTTTCACTTGCTGAAATATGGTTGTCACTAGGTCATCATCTTGAAAAGGTCGAGTGAGATAGAAAGTCAGCAACCCTGCCAGTGCGGCAGTGATTCGTTTTGGTAACTGCTGGTTTTGTTGGACATAACGAGTTAAGACTGGTTGAAGACGCGCACGGAATTTTGAGACGCTGTTTAAAGCGATCGATTGCAGCTGATGCTTCACATAAGGATTTCTGAAGCGCTCTTTGATTTGTTCCGCATAAGCTGCAAGCTGCGCTTTAGGCAAATCAAGCATTGGAATCAACTCTTCCAGAAAAAGACCATCCAAAAAGGCTGCAAAATCACGGTCGTTCATTACTTCTTCAACGGTTTCTAAACCAGCTAAAAGACCGAGTGGAACCATCGCCGTATGAGGACCATTTAATAAATGTACTTTTTGTTCACGATAGGGGGTCATATCTTCTGTCACGATCACATTCAACCCAGCTTCTTGCAAGGGAAGCTTTTCGGCTACGCCGCTTCCTTCGATCACCCAGAGCATAAAGGGTTCCGCAGTGACCATTACGGCATCCTCATAGCCAAGAATCTCTTGGTATTGTGCCACTTTATCGCGAGGATATCCTGGAACGATCCGATCGACTAAGCTGCAGCAGAAGGTGTTTTCTTTTTCTAACCAGTTGACGAAGTCTGACTCCAAAGACCATAATGCGGCATATTGTAAGACGATCTCTTTTAGTTTTTCACCATTCCGATCGATTAATTCACAAGGAATGATCAAAAATCCCGGTTTTTGTCGTTGAAAACGACGATACAAAAGAGCGGTCAGTTTTGCAGGGAAACTGTGGGGAGGGGTATCGTATAAGGTATCCTCTGGGTGAAACGCAATACCTGCTTCCGTCGTATTAGAAACGATGATCTCGAGTTGCTCATCTTCGGCTAAAGCAAGATAGTCTTCCCATTGCTGATAAGGATTCAGCACTTGATCAATGGTGGAGACGACTTCAAATGTTTGAGAAGGAGCGCCATCGACAAGTCCTTCTAAGATAACGGTGTAGAGATTTTCTTGTTGTGCCAACAGCTCTTTCAAGCCGTGATCAATCGGCTGTACCACAATGGCACTGCCATTAAAAAGACCTTGCTTGTTCATTTGCTGCAGCTGCCAGTTAAAAAAGCCCCGCATAAAATTGCCTTCCCCGAATTGAATCACTCGGGCTGGATAGGTTTGATGGGGTTGTTCGGTAATTTTTTTCATAGAATCCTCCTTAAAAAATAGTTATGCACACGTTAACATTTTTGCGTAAGCGCTCTTGAAAACAAGAGGCTTACAGCGATTGACGAATGATTAACGAGGTATCAAAGAAATGTTGTTTCTCAACTACTTGATTGGCAAATGCTTGCAACAGCAGAGTTGCTGCCAATTGACTCATTTCATAGACTGGTTTGCGGATCGTTGTTAATGGGGGATACGTATAGGGAGAAAAAGAACTATCATCAAAACCGATGATACCGATCTCCTCTGGGATCTTTCGTCCTGCTTGATGACAGGCATTGATCGCCCCGATCGCCATATCATCATTGGCGCAAAAAATCACTTCAGGTGGTTCAGGTAAAGCGAGTAGTTGCTGGGCACCCAGCTGACCACTTTCCAACGAGTAGTCGCCAGCTACGAAGTATTCTTTCGGGCAGACAAGCTGCTTTTCTTGAATCGCTTTCATAAATCCTTTGCGGCGCTCTCTAGCGGAGCCAAAGGAAGCGATCCCTTCGATCATGGCGATCTTTCGAAAGCCTTGTTCAAGCACATTGGTGATCATTTGATAGACCCCTTGGGCATCATTACTAGTGACATTCATCAAGGTTGCATCCTGCAATTGACGATTCAAAACGACGATGGGAATGTTTTTCTTTGAAAGAGCAGCGATAAAGCCGTCATCACGATCACTTTGACTCATCACGATCGCTCCATCTAGGCGATTCGGCTCTTCATCAAATGTATCGGATTGCAATAATTCATGAACCGCCAAAGTATATTCGGATGGTAGGGTATCACTGATTCCTTTGATCACTTCGACTAAAAAGCTATCGGAAGTACCAATGGATAGATGAGAAAAATAAAGACCAATGATATAAGATTTCTGATTCACCAGACTTTTGGCATTGACATTGGGCACATAGTGTAAAGATTCAGCGATGGCTGCGATCTTCTTTTTTGTTTCTGGCTTGATTAATGGGCTATCGTTTAACGCACGAGAAACAGTTGTATGTGAAACACCAGCGACTTTGGCGATATCTTTGATCGTGACCATAGAAAACCTTCTTCCTTTTTGCTTGATTCAAGCATAGCTTGTTCCCACGAGAATGTCAATACACCAAGGATGCACACGTGAAACATTTTTCAAAATAACATAGGAACTTTTTCTGGGATGTGCTAGTATAAAAGAAGATAGTTAGGTAATGGGAGGGAGTCTATGAAATTCTTTTTAAGCTATCATCAAACATCCAACTTGTTTTATAAAATATTTATTTTGATTTTTCTAATTGGTAGCGCTTTAATCGTTGGATTTAGCGGGGTCATTTATCATCGAACGTATCAAAACATTCAAGAAACGTTTTTGCAAAGTCAACATAATTTGGTCAACCAAGTCAAAGAAAATCTGGATCAAAAAATTCAGATGGTGGAGTATGCCTTTTCTACATATAGCAGTACTCAAAGCTTTTCCGATACGATGGAACAGCCATTTTCCGTGACGAATTATCGACAAGTGCGAGAGATCAATTCGCAACTTGCTTACATTGGTGTGATGGGGATCGAAAACGCCAGCTACCAATTGGTGAATTTGAATCAGCATTGGAAAATCGAAGAAGGCTCCTTAAAACAGATCGATGATACTGAATTCGCTGCTTTTCAAGCGTTGATCGACAACCAACGCTACTTGTATTGGTTGCCAGAAGATGGCTATTTAAAAATGGTGATGACGCTGCCTGTGTTTCGACAGGAAACCACTGCTTTGGGGATCGCTGAAATCCAAGACCATACCATTGCGCAGTTGGTGGCAGATCATGACGATTCCTTTTTGAATATTTTTCATGCGGACGGACAACTGCTTTTCGATAATGGTGAAGTGATCGATTCTGACTTACACGAAACAATGATCGCAGCTGCCCACGACGATGGTATCTTCACTGACAAAGAAAACAATAAGTATGTGGTCACACAATCGGATTACAATCAGTGGTATCATGTGATCCGTCTGGCACCTGCCAGTGTTTCGCAAGCAATCCGTGAATTAAGAAGCGGTTTGATCGTGATTGGCAGTCTTTTGATCATCCTCTTTTTATTAGTATCCTATCGCATTGCGATCGTGGCTACCTCACCCATCAATCGGATCGGTGAGCTTTTAAAGCCCAAAAAACAAGGTCAGAAATTAGAAGTCAATCAGTTGATTTCCGATATCGACCAGGTCTTACATCAAAACCACGATCTCGCCGTCAAAGTTGAACACCAAAAGCCCGAGTTAGAATCCTTGTTTTTATTAAACTTGTTTCGCGGCTGTATCTCAGAAGCAGATAGTCACTTAAAACTGTCACAATTTGGGTATGAAGTATCCGAAACGGAACACTATGCCGTATTACTGATTCAAATCGATGATTTGTGTGGACGAGAAACAGCGACTATTGATATATTCTTGCTTGCCATCGAGAATCTCGTTTCTGAAATCATTCCGGCGAATTTGCGTTTTCAGCCAATCATCTCCAGTCAAGAAACCCAAGGAACAATTTTAAAGCTTCCTGAATCAGTTGACCAAAAACAAGTATTGACCTATTGTCAAAAGATCCATCAAGCGGCAAAAGATTACTTGAAAATCAAAATAAGTTGTGGGGTCTCACAATCCTACGACCGCCTCGTAGAAACCAAATTAGCGGTTGATAACGCCAAAGAAGCCTTGCACTATCGAATGAATTTAGGGGAAGAAGTCATTATCTTTTTTGACGACATTGCGGCACAATTAGACAATAACGCGATCGTTCAGTACCCTAGAGAAGCAGAAAGCACCTTTTTGGATGCAATGCGTAGTGGGGATCTAGCGACCATCAAAACGAGTTACACAGAAGTCGTACGCGAAATCATTCATGAAAACAAAAATCCGTTGACGATTGAAAGTGCCTTGTTTAAGTTGATCAACAGTATCGTTCAGCTAGGGCAACTCCTAGGAGCAGATCATACTAGCTTGCAGAATAGTCGTAAAGTCTATCAATCCGTGCTCAACCAAACCAGTTTGTTCAAAGTTGAGCAAATCATCTATCAAGAGTTAGTTTTACCTATCGTTGAAACGACACAAGCCAAAACAGATCGAGAAATTCGCTCCTTGTCTGAAAAGATGGTCTTGATCGTACACCAACAATACGACCAAGATCTCTCCTTAGATAGCATTGCTGAACAGTTGCATTATAATGCCAATTACTTAAGTAATGTGTTTAAAAAGGAATTATCCATCAATTTCGCCGATTACTTACAAAACTATCGATTGCAAGTCGCGAAAAAGTGGTTAAGAGAAACCGATTTGACCATCAAAGAAATCGCCGCCAACCTACAATATACCAACTCTCAAAACTTCATCCGCTTTTTCAAAAAGAAAGAACAGATGACACCCGGAGAGTATCGCAAACGATCCAAAGATTAAAAGAAAAAAAGCGTTTTTTGATCAACGATCAAAAAACGCTTTTTTTCTTTGCTGCCTGTTGGCTACCCTTTGACGGAACCAACCATGGCACCTTTCACGAAATACTTCTGGACAAATGGATAGGCGATCAACATTGGCAAAGTCGCAACGACGATCACGGCCATTTTCACGGATTGTGCTGGGGGGACAACATCGACACTAGCGGCATCGGCGTTCATCCCGCTGGAGACAATCACGATTTGTCGAAGGAGCACTTGGATCGGCCATTTCGCTGAATCATTGATGTACAAAATCGCTGATTGATAAGTATTCCAATAACTAACAGCGTAGAACAAAGAGATCGTCGCAATCGATGGTAAGGAAAGAGGTAAGATGATACGGAAAAAGACGCCCCAATCAGAGCAACCATCCATTTTTGCTGATTCCTCTAAACTATCAGGAATCCCTTGGAAAAAGTTTCTCATAATGATCATATTATATGCACTGATGGCACTCGGTAAGATCAGTGCCCAGAGAGAATCGATCAAGCCGAGGCTTTGTACCAAAATAAAACTTGGGATCATCCCTCCGCTAAACAACATCGTAAATACGACAATAAAATTGAAGATGCCACGTCCATGCAAATATTTTCTTGAAAGAGCATAGGCCATAAAAGAGGTCAAGATCATTGAAAGAACCGTTCCGACGATGGTCACAAAAAGGGAAACACCAATACTCGTAAAAATCGTGGGAGTCGAGAGAATATACCGGTAAGCATTTAAGCTAAATTCACGTGGGATAATGATAAATGTTCGTGTCGCAATCTCAGAAGAAGAAGCAAAGGAGCTTCCGAGAATGTTCAGAAAAGGCAAGAGACACATTAAGGTAAAGAGTAGTAGAAAACCGATAATAAATCCTTGAACAACCCGTTCACTCTTCGGGCGGTTCGTTTTTTTTAGGGTTTGTTGCATAGGAAAAACCTCCATCTTTTTTTACTTAAATAGGTATTTCCAACGTATCATGAGGCGGGGACAACGTATATAATCACTTTTACATGTTAAAAAAATCACAATCATGACAAACGTTGATAAATCAATGGTTTTCCAATTCGACCGAGAAATAATCCTAAAAAATGTATGCCTTTCCAATGCTGAGAAAATGATTATATACGTTATCTTTCTTACACGCTACCATGGGACTATCAAATCAAAAAAACTCGGAGGAACAAGTATGGAAACAAAAGTTGATAATTACTTCTCACCACTTACTGAAGAAGAACAGCGACTGCGGTTGAAAAAGAAAAAATGGGCGCAAATCAGAAAAAATCGTGCGCTCTATATTATGGTATTGCCAGGTATTTTATATTTTATTATCTTTCGTTACATTCCAATGGGCGGTTTAGTCATCGCTTTTCAAGACTACCAGCCATTCTTAGGGATCTTAGGCAGTCCCTTTGTTGGGTTTACTCATTTTATTCGGCTCTTTACTGAAGATACTTTTGTGATGTTGATGCGCAACACGCTGATCATGTTTTTCTTAAATATCACGATTTCCTTCCCTTTTCCTATTTTATTGGCGCTTATGTTAAATGAAGTAAATAACCGTCGCTTGAAAAAAAGTATCCAGACGATTATTTATTTGCCTCATTTTATGTCGTGGGTGATCGTAGTTTCAATCTTCTACGTCCTGTTGACGACTGAAGGCGGTGTGATCAATAACATGATCGAAAGTCTTGGTGGGGAACGTATCCCATTCTTAACTAGCCGTACTTGGCTACGTCCAATGTACATTTTCCAAGATCTTTGGAAAGGTGCCGGTTGGGGGACGATCGTCTATCTAGCCGCTATTACCAATGTTGATGAACAGCTTTATGAAGCTGCGGATATGGATGGGGCTGGCAAACTACGTAAAATGTGGCACATCACGTTGCCGTGTATTCGTCCGACGATTGTGACCTTAATGATTTTAAAAATCGGTTCGATCTTAGATATGGGCTTTGAGCATATGTTCCTATTAATGAACTCAATGAACCGTGAGGTTGCCCAAATCTTTGATACCTTTGTCTATACCGCCGGGATTCAAAATGGTCAATTGAGTTACTCGACAGCTGTTGGGCTGTTTAAAGGTCTTGTAGGTTTGATCCTCGTTGTTTTTGCGAATCGTTTGGCGAAAAAAATTGGGGAAGATGGTATCTATTAAGAAAGAGGGGATCATATGACGATTGAGAAAATCACGAAAATCAACGATGGGCTAACCGCGTTTTTGACCCTGATCGCCCTTCATTTTCTTTGGCTAAGTGTGACACTTCTGGGGGGAATCTTTTTGGGAATCGGACCAGCCTCGTATGCCATGATGAAATATTATGATCGCTGGCTTCGTCTTCACGAACGACCGCCTTTGATCAAAAGTTTTTTCTACTATAGTAAAGAACGGTTCCGACAATCGGTGCTGATCAGTTGGTTGTTTCTGATCATTGCAGCAATCGTGATCACCAATATATTTGCGCCATTTCCATGGTTTATCCAAGTAGCGAATGTCCTCTTTTTGATTGCGTTTCTCTTTCTATTCATGCACGTGTATACCGTCATGGCAGCCACTAACTTTGTGACCGTGTTTGAGATCCTGCGAGGGAGTGCGTTGTTAGGTTTAGGCTATCTGCATTATTCGATCATTAGTTGGTCGATTTTGATCGTTGGCTATTTAGTTATTGGCAGCTATTTCTTGATCGGACTCATTTTGATGGGGAGCAGCTTAGTTGGTGGTGTTTTTGCCCTTGCTGGTAAAAAAATTCTTCAAGATATCCACCCAATTGAAACAGATCAGGTGGTTTCAAAAACGGCATCGACTACGGAGCAAACCGTTGCCAGTAAAGGAGATGAGGTCATTATCTAAAGAAAACGGCTCAAAGACTTTTACTGGTCCGTGAACAAAACGGTCACTAGAAAACACCTGAAAAATAGCAAAACAAGTTGAACCCTCATGAAATACAGCCAGTAAAACGGATTCATTGAAACAGCTCTATGAATTGAGGAGACTACAATAAAAGGAAGTATCGTACATGAAGAACTATTCGGAAATTGCTTTGAACACATTATTTGAGCGCTATGACTACTTATGCAAAGAAAAAATTTATCACGGAAAATGGTCCTATGACATCGGGGTCGTTTTACAAGGCGTGAAAGAAGCCTATGAGCAAACTGGTGATAAACGCTATTTCGACTATATCCAAAACACGATGGATGTTTATATTGACGAAGACGGTTGTATCAAAAACTATCAGATGGATGCGATGAATATCGATTACATCAATAATGGCAAATGTTTATTCTTACTATACAAAGAAACAGGTGCTTCAAAATACAAGATCGCCTTGGACACGCTGTATCAACAATTACAGCAGATGCCAAGAACAAGCGAAGGCGGGTTCTGGCATAAAAAAATCTATCCATATCAAATGTGGTTAGATGGCTTATATATGGGGGCCCCATTTTTGACAGAATACGCACTGACATTTGAGAAAGAAGAAGCATTGGCAGATGTAATCAAGCAATTCACCTTATGCTTTACGCATACCCTAGATCCAAAAACGGGTCTTTTGTATCACGCGTGGGATGAACAAAAAGTCCAGCCGTGGGCAGATCCTGAGACCGGTTGTTCAAAAAATTTCTGGGGACGATCAATGGGATGGTTCATGATGGCTCTCACAGATACGATGGTGCTATTAGGGGAATCAGAGCTGAAGAATCCATTAGAAAACATGTTTGTCTCCTGTCTAGAAGCTCTTGCTAAAGTAAGAGATCCCCAGAAAAAAGTGTGGTATCAAGTCTTAGATAAAGGCAGGGAGCGTGGGAATTATTTAGAAGCATCCGCTTCTTCAATGATTTGTTACGCAACAGCAAAAGCGGTCAAAGCAGGGATCATCGATCAAAAATGGCAAGTGTTTGCCCAAGAGACCTATCAAGGATTGTTGGATGAGTTTGTCTTTTTAACAAAAGAAGGCTGGTTGAATCTGATCAGAAACTGTGAAGTTGCTGGTCTTGGTGGACCAGATAATCGGGATGGTACGTTTGTTTACTATATCAGTGAACCCGTTATCACGAATGATTTCAAAGGATACGGTGCCTTTTTACAAGCGAGTTTACTGCTGCAACCATTAACGGAGGAAGGAAGCAAGAAATGAATATCCAATTGACTACAGCTGATTTACAAGGAAAAGAAGGTCTGTTGACAGAAGCGATTCAAGAAAAAATTGATGAATTGCATCAACAAGGAGGAGGCAGAATCACTTTTTCAGCAGGACGCTATCCGACGGGTGCGCTCTTTTTAAAAAGTAACATTGAACTGCACCTACTATTGGGGGCGACCTTAGTATTTTCTGATGATCCCAAAGACTATCCCGTCGTCGTGTCTCGCTGGGAAGGGGTCAAACGGGAAGTTTATGCCTCTTGTTTATATGCCGAGAATGCGGAAAATATCGCTGTCACAGGACTAGGAATGCTTGATGGACAAGGGCAAAGATGGTGGAAGACCTTTCGGGAAAATCGTGAACAGCTTGCTTATCCACGACCAAAATTAATCAGTTTTGACTCTTGCCAGCAAATTACGTTGAAAGATATCCGTCTTGTCGATTCACCCAGTTGGACCGTCAATCCGATTCTTTGTCAAAATCTAACGATCGATAATCTTCGCATCAAAAATCCAGCGGATTCGCCAAATACAGATGGGATCGATCCTGAATCTTGTAAAAATGTCCGCATCAGTAACTGTCATATCGATGTTGGCGATGATTGTATCGCCATCAAATCAGGAACGGAGGACACTAAAGAACGGGTCGCTTGTGAGAATATCACGATCGTAAATTGCCATATGCTTCATGGGCATGGGGCCGTCGTTCTAGGGAGTGAGATGAGCGGCGATATTCGTAATGTCACTATTAGTAATTGTATTTTTCAAGATACCGATCGTGGGATTCGTTTGAAATCACGTCGTGGACGTGGCGGAACGATCGAAGATATTCGAGTGAATAACATTGTGATGGATAATGTCATCTGTCCATTCACTTTAAATCTTTACTATTTCTGTGGACCGAAAGGCAAAGAAAAGTATGTTTGGGATAAAAATCCGTACCCGATCACCGAGGAAACCCCTCATTTCCGGAGAATTCATTTTGCAAATATCTCGGCTCGGAATGTCCATGCGGCCGCTGGGTTTGTTTATGGCTTGGCTGAACAATTTATTTCAGATATCACTTTCCAAGATATTGCCGTCTCTATGGCTGAGCACCCAATTCCAGGAAAGCCTGCGATGATGACAGGTATCGAAGAGATGACAAAACAAGGTTTTTATATTGGCTGTGGACGGAATATTCAGTTTGATCGTATCAATTTGGAAGGTGTAACTGAAGCGTTCCATATCGAGAATAGCCGGGAAATCACCGTCACACAGTCATTTGAGAATCGTCAACCTCTGGGATTTCAAGGAGATTTTTTGTGAGGGATCCTCAGTTACTTCAGCTGCTAGGTCCTGATATGAAAGTTGCACCACAAGTGGTTCAGCAAACAAAAGAGCAGGTGCAAAATTATACCTTGGAACATTTACTTCTACGATTAAATCAAGAAGAGGATGTCCCTGCATACTTTGCTTATCCTAGCTCTCAGCAACCGGTTCCACTCGTTTTGTTCAATCATTCTCATGGCGGCGACTTCACGATGGGGAAAGAAGAACTGCGACAAAGTCCGCCGTATATGCAAAAAGAAAGCCTATTCGCTGCATTTATGAAGCTGGGCGTCGCCGTTGGAGTGATCGACATGTGGGGTTTTGGCGAACGAAAAAACGGTGAGAATGATAGCTACAAGCGGTTTCTGTTGCAAGGCAAAACATTATGGGGACAACGAATCTATGACAATCAACAGTTTTTAACCTATCTTGCTTCCCGTAAAGAAGTGAAACATTCCGCTATCGCCACATTGGGACTTTCTATGGGGGGCTTGATGAGCTGGTGGTTGGCAGCGCTAGATGAACGGATATCAGTGGTGGTGGACATGGCAGCACAAGTGGACTATCAAGCATTGATCAAAGAGGACCGTCTAAGCAAACATGGGTTTTACTATTATGTTCCTAATGTGTTGAAAGACTTTACGACTGCGGCGATCCAAAAACAGATCGCACCACGCCCGCGTTTGAGTTTGGTTGGCAAAGAGGATCGTGGCTGCCCCTCAAGCGGCGTCGCTCGTTTGGATCAGCAGGTCGGGCAGCATTATGAAGCAATAGGCTACAAGGAGCATTGGCAGGCGTGTTGCTTGCCAGGTGGTCATGAAGAAACCAAGGAGATGAGAGCGCAGTGGATCGAATTTCTAAAACAACACCTCCTATCAAGCTAAAGGTTAGTAAAGAGCCGCAAAAGGGTGATTTTACGAGTATCCAAGCAGCCGTGTTGGCTGCTGAAGCCTTAAACGCACCTTGTGAGATCACGATCGCCTCTGGCGTGTATCAAGAACAGGTGAAAATCTATAAAAACCAGCTTACGTTGATCGCGGAACCCCACACGTTCTTATGCTACCACTTGGCTGCCGAGCAAACCGATGAAAATGGGCAAAAAAGAGGAACCTTTCAAACAGCGACGCTCTTTATCAATAGCCGAGAAGTCTTTGTAAAAAACCTGACCATCATCAATGACGCAGGGTATGGGCAAGCAGTCGGGCAAGCAGTTGCCGTCTATATCGAAGGGGATGACATTCGCTTCGAACGCTGTCATCTCGATGCTTTTCAAGATACCTTGTGTCTGGGTCCATTGCCAAAATATACCAAAGAAGGCGAACCAATGATCAGTCCTTGGCGAAAAACAATCTTTGACCAACAACAGAGTTTGTTTTTGCATTGCAGGATCAGTGGAACAGTCGATTTTATTTTTGGCGGTGGTTCCGTCACCTTTGAAGAGTGTCGCCTGTATTGTAAAAATACACCACAAACGAACTACGTTACTGCTGCCTCAACTAGCAAACAAGCAAGCGGGTTAACCTTCGATCGGTGTCGGGTGACAGGGGACAAAGCCTATTATCTAGGCCGCCCTTGGCGCAATGAAGCCAAAGTAACTTTTTTATCCTGCTGCTTTGATCAACAGCTCGCCCCTTGCGGATGGTCTGATTGGGGAAAAACAGCAAGCCACCAAACGGTCGCGTTCACGGAGCGAATGTGTTGTTACCAAACAAGCCCCAAACGTCCTGAATGGGTGACTATCGAAGGAGTGATAGAAAAATGAGCAAGGCAAAATGGTCTGGCTGGATCGGGATGGTTCTCGCTCTGGTGTTGATGGGCGGCTTTTCCTTGGCGATCAATCAAATGACTGTCCAGCAGTTCGAAGAGATCTTTCAACGTGTGTTTCCCACTGTACTGAATCAAATGACGGCAGAAGCAGCATTGGCGCAATTTCAAACACTCGGTGCTTGGTTTGGCTTCACGCTGTTGGCACTCCTGATATTGGTTTCAGTGGCGACGATGCTGGTTCGCTATCGTAATTATCGAATGCAATCTTGTGCTATTTATTTTTTGACTGGTGTCGTGACATTGATTGGTAGTCAAATGATCGCTTTTCCGATTGCCTTTTGTTTCTTTTTAGCGGCGGGTTTTTGTTTTCTCCATCGCGATGACCGACACAACAAAAAAACAACGGACACAGTCAGCAAACAAGGAGGGGTTGCATGAAGGCAATGATCAATAATCCGATTTTAAGAGGGTTTCATCCTGATCCGAGTATTTTAAAAGTCGAGGATACTTATTATTTAGCGGTTTCTTCCTTTGAGTGGTTGCCAGGAATTCGGGTCTACTGTTCTCGAGATCTAGTCAATTGGTCCCATGAAACAGATATTCTGACCAATCAGGTGGTTTTATTAGGTAACACAGCAAATTGCAGCATTTGGGCACCGCAAATCAGTTACGCAAACGGACAATACTATTGTGTCTATACAAATGTCCGCAACACGACACGTCCCTTCAAAGACTGTCGAAACTATCTCATCACGGCTCCTACGATTCATGGGCCATGGAGTGAGCCCATTTACTTAAATGGTAGTGGCTTTGATCCGTCCTTGTTTCATGATCAAGAGGGGCGTATCTGGTTATTGAATGCGCTTTGGGATTATCGTAAGGATACACCAAATAAATCGGTGGGGATCGTGCTCCAAGAATACTCTGAAGTACAAGGCCGATTGATCGGTGACAGAGTGCCAATTTTTTCTGGAACCCAGCTGGCGAAGACTGAAGCACCGCATCTTTATTACCACAATGAGTGTTATTACTTACTGACGGCAGAAGGAGGAACGGGTGCAGGTCATGCGGTAACGGTTTGTCGTAGTAAAACCATCACTGGGCCTTATGAAGTAGATCCGCATTTTCCCATGATGCGTGCCTATCAGCGCGAAGATTCCCCTTTTCAATGTACAGGTCATGGCAGTTTGACGATTGCACCATCAGGAGAATGGGTCATGAGCTATTTGATGACTCGGCCAGTAGAAGAGGCAGCGATCCTTGGACGAGAGACGGCACTCCAAACCGTCTATTGGGATCACGAAGGATGGCTGCGTCTTAGCAATGATGATACGATCCCAGATCAAACCATCAGACTCGCTAGCGACGCTCAGAAGCAAAGGGCATCACCTGCTGTTTTTATTGATGACTTTAAAGGATCGTTGCAAAAAGCATGGAACGGTAGGCGATTGCTGCCCAATGAAGAGTGGTGCAATCTGAGTGAGCGACCAGGGTATTTGCGATTGATCGGCGGAGAATCGATGCAATCGAACTTTCATAAGCACATATTGGCGATTCGTCAACAAGACTTTTGTTTTGAAGCTGAAACAGCGATGGAATACCACCCCCAATCGTTTAATCAGATGGCTGGATTGTCGCTGTTCTTAAACGAAGAAAACTATTTGTTTTTCTATGTGACTTATGATGAAAAAGACGGCAAGATCCTTCGTCTGATTCGGTGTTGTGAAGGAGAATTTCACTTGTTCCCAGATAAATTGCCCCTCGCTGCTTCAAGTGAGCCGATCGGATTGAAAGTAGTCGGTTCTTATCTAGAAGCAGAATGGTTCTATCGGCAATCACAAACGTGGCATCCCTTTAAAAAGCAAAACATCCAGTTCTTGTCTGGTGGTTTTACAGGGAATTTCATTGGAATCAGTGCCCATGATCTAGATCACTTTGCTGGAAGCTATGCCGATTTTACGTACTTTAAGTATCAAGGGAAAGATCCGCTCGATGATGATTCCCTAAAAATAGAGAAAGAAGGGTAACGAATGAAAAAGTTGAAAGTAGCAAGTTTATTATTATGTGCAGGACTGTTTTTAGCAGGCTGCGGCGATGGCGGAGGTTCATCTGATGGACCAGAAAGTGATGAAAAAACAAGTATTTCTTGGATGGCGATGCTGCATACCGCTTCACCTCCGTCTGGGGATGTAACACAAAAGTTAGAAGAATATACAGGGGTCGAGATCGACTTTACATGGGTGCCGGACGCATCAAAAACAGAACGCTTGAATGCAGCATTAGCGTCAAATTCTTTAGCAGATATCGTAAGTTTGACAGAAATCAATAACACAACCGTCCGTAGTTCGCTAGCATCTGGAATGTTCTGGGATGTGAAACCCTATTTAGAAGAGTTTCCGAATCTGGCAGAAATTTCTGAGGATCGCTTAGAATCTTCTCGGATCGATGGTCATATCTATGGTGTACCGTTTCTAAAACCGATCGCTCGTTATGGTGTCCTCGTAAGAAAAGATTGGTTAGACAATTTAGGGTTGGACGTGCCATCGACTTTAGAAGAATTATCAGCTGTGGCACAAGCCTTTACAGAAGGAGACCCAGATGGCAATGGGGTAGATGACACGGTCGGATTCGTTGAACGTGATGAGTCCTTTAATGTTGGGTTCCGTTCACTTTCAGGTTACTTTGGTGCAGACAATTGGTTTACGATCACGGATGATGATGAAGTGATGCCATCCTTTATGCAACCAGAATACAAAGAAGCAATGGAATGGTTCCGTAATATCTATGATAACGGCTGGATGAATTCTGATTTTGCGGTAATGGCGAAAAATGATCAGAAGAACTATATCGTTCAAGGTCGTGGTGGGATTGTATTGAGTGGTTTGCAAGAAGTACGTAACTACATTGATGATGCAGCTGGTACTGATGAAGAGCATATGGAATGGGTCTTGATCAATGATATCGTCCATGAAAATGTGGAACGTCGTATCCTTTCTGATACCAATGGTGGAATGGGCGGTTGGTTAGCCATTCCGAAAAACAATGTTGAAACCGAAGAAGACTTACGTGTTGTTTTGAAATTTATCAACGATTTGATGGACGAAGAGCCGTTTACCTTGATGACGCAAGGGATCGAAGGGGTCCATTATGAAATTGATGATGAGGGTGTCTATGTCCGTTTAGATGATACGAAGTGGCAACAAGAAGTACAACCATTTTCTTCGTCTCGTCCATCAGAATTAGTAACAGTTTTCCCTTCAAGCAACCCATATGTCAACTTAGCCAATGAAAAGATTCGGGAAAATGAAGAGTTTGCGGTGATCAATCCTGCACAATCGCTGACCTCTGAAACCTATGATCGTTCATGGTCAAGCTTGATTGAAGGAATCTCAGACGCTTACTACCAATATATGACTGGGGAAATCGAGATCGATGGGTTTGATACAGCGATCGAAACCTTCTTAAGAAATGGTGGACAGCAAATCATTGATGAGTTCACGGAAGATTATCGTTCACAACAATAGAGGTCACAAAAGGTTCTGATCATCTGTTGAGAAGGAATGGATGAAGTGAGGAGCCGCTACTGCTGAATGATTGGAAGACCAAGACCAGTTGAAGTGATTCGCTGCTTGGTCTTCTTTTTGCTTCAAAAGCAGTGAAGAAAGGAGAAGCTATGTTTCAACTAACTGTTCGGGGACATGATTTAAAGAATTATGGGTCCCCAGAAGAATTAGCGCAAAAAATTGCCGCCAAAAACATTCATAACATTCAATTTGCATTAAATAAATCCTTCCCGCAATGGGCAGAGCCAGAGCAATTAAGCCCTGGTTTAGGCCGCTTTTTCAAACGTGTTTTTGGTCAATCTCATGTTCAGGTCGCTTTATTGAGTTGTTATAGTAATCTGATCCATCCTGATCTGGAAAAACGGGAGGCGATTTTATCCAGATTCGAGACCTATCTCGCACATGCCAAATACTTTGATGCAGCTATGGTTGCAAGTGAAACTGGTTCGGTTTTGCCAAATATGGGGTACACCGAGGAAAATTTCAGTGACGTCGTTTTCGATGATTTGGTTCAGGTGATCAAGCGTTTGGTCCAAGTGGCTAAGAGACATCCAGTGATGCTAGGGATTGAAGCGGGCTTGAATCATCCACTATCATCGATCGATCGAATCGAAGAATTGCTGGAACGAGTACCGTCTGACTATTTAGGGATCATCTTTGATCCAACCAATCTGATTACGTCGAAGAACTATCAAGAGCAAGTCGCTTTGACAAGGGAAGCTTTTTCCCGCTTTGGTGATGCCATCGTTTGCTTGCACTTGAAGGACTATCAAGTAATCGATGGTAAAATCAAGGTAGTGCCATTGGGAGAAGGAAGGATTGATTATCAACAACTATTGGCCATCACCGCTGAATACAAGCCATTTTGTTATGTTGTGTTAGAAGGGACGACCGAAGAAGCGATGCAGCCGGCCATTTCACTGATTGAAGCATTGCAAAAGTGAGCGAGCTGTCTTTGATTGTGACTGATGAGGAAAAGCTTTGTTACAAGGAGTCACGGGAGATCAAGGAATCCTTTCCTCAACAAGCAGATTTATTTACTTACTAAAAGTTAGTGTTATACTTAAAGGTACAAGTGAACTTAACTGTTTAGAAAAGAGGAAATAGCGATGACAATGATTCAATCAACCTATCAAATCGATGCAACAGCCGCAATTGGCAAAGTCGTTTTAAAAGTAGCGAATATGGAAAAAATGAGCCGGTTTTATTCGGACGTGATTGGCCTAACTTTATTGGAGCAAAGTGTAGATCACGCGCGATTGGGCGTGGGGACACAAGAGCTTTTAGTCCTAGAGAAGGTAAGTGATCCGTTGCCTTTGACACGGAAAACAGGCCTTTTCCATACGGCGTTTCTTTTGCCTAGCCGTAAAGACCTAGGAAATATGCTGATTCATTATTTGGAGGCCAAAGCCCCTCTGGATGGTGCTAGCGATCATGGGTATAGTGAAGCGTTATACCTGACCGATCCAGAAGGAAACGGGATCGAAGTGTATCGTGACAAACCGAAGAGTGAATGGGATATTCGAGCAGACGGTGAGATCGTGGGCGTTACTATCGAAATGGACGCGCAAGGCGTGCTGGGAGCCGCTGACCGATCACAAACGACTTTTCCAGTTGGCACCACGGTGGGGCATGTCCATTTGAAAGTGGCGGATCTGGCAAAAACAGAAGAATTCTACACCGAAGTTTTAGGCATGCGTTTGACTTCAGATTTTGGTAGCCAAGCAAAGTTTTTTGCTGCTGGTTCGTATCATCACCATATCGGATCGAATATTTGGATGGGAAGAAATGTTCCAGCTATGGAGGAAAAGGATCTAGGCTTAGCGTACTTTACGATCGTTTTGCCAGCTTTGGCTTTTTCTACGTTACGAAGTCATCTAAAGGCAAGTGGCGTTTCTTATGAGTTAGAAACAGACAGCCGCTTGCATTTGACTGATCCGAATGGGATCAATCTGATCATCGAAAGAAAGAATCAGCCTTAAGATGGAGGTTTTTTCATTCATGAAATGAGAGAATAACCTATAATCAAGTAAAAGGAGAGCAAGCATGAAAAAAAACGGGGCGGGACAATCACTATTTCTAGCATTATTGATCAGCATGGGCTTATTTTTCTTTGTCCAAGGGAAACAATTAATAGAAAGTGGGGCGTCTCCTGTGATTTTTATTGCTTTTTCGGCTTTTGCAGGAATTATCGGAGTTGGTGTCTATGGTCTTCAAGCAATAATGAAACAGCATCGGCGCAAAGCCATGGTACCAATCAAAACCAAAAAATAAAGAAACCGGCCAATCTTAAACAGGAAGATTGGTCGGTTTTTTGTTTACGCTAAGAAAAAATGGGGAATGGGATCTGTCTCGTCCACTACATACTAATTTTCCATGTTTTCAATCGCAAATTCGATCTCATCAGGTAAGAAGCCGTTCCCTTCAAGATGAGCGGCCATATTTCTTTGACGGATCCCTAACACCCGGCGGGATTGATTGGCGCGCCCTAAAGCATGGCGATACCAATCTACGTCAAGGGTCTCTAGTGCCCATTGTGTTTCCTCCGCAGTGAAACCTTCTGTTTCTAACAGTTCTGCCATCTCTTGTTTTGAATAAAAGCGACGATTTCCTTGCGCTCTAACGAGGAAAAAGGCTTCACGTTCTCGTTCTGTCGCATTGTTTTCGCGCTCATAGCGTGCTGCTACAGTCGGGGCGAAATGAAACCCTGCTAAAATCGTTTCCTCGGTCACTTCGTTATCAAACACGTAGGTTCTAAATTGAAAACGATTGTCGTTTTCCAGTTCAAGCCATAGGGATTCAACCAGAAATCGATAACCGACTGGAATCGTTTCATAAACTGCATCGGCAATTTCGTAAAAATAAGCGGAAACGGCTTCGTAAGGAGTCATTATCTCGGGAACGATTTCCGTCATTTGCCCATTAAACAAAGTGATTGCGGCCGGGTATTTTTCGCCAGCATTCGTAAATGTGAGAATCTCCACTGGCTCATGTTTTGTTGAAAAGACATTCATGGTCACACCGTTCGCCAAATCAATAGCACTCTGCCACTCGATTTCTTGGTCTTCGCTTTGTTGGTGTAAGTGTTCAAGTGTATCAGGTGTCAAACCAAGCTTTTCTCGTGTATCTTCATTAATTCCTTCTTCATCGGCAAGAGGATTGTTTGCTCCAGCGGTCACTAGTGCCAAATCCTCTTCGTATTCGTTGAATAATTCTTGCAATTTTGCTCGTCTACTGACGATGATCGGGCTCTCTTCATGGATGGCAAGTAAGGCTTCGATACGGCCATTGCGAGCGGCAACCCAACTGGGCATATCCAGATAGCGAGCTTCGATCGCTTCTTGAGCGAGTGCGATCATTGTTTCCGTGTTTTCAATGAATGCCGCCTTGTGTTTTGAGTTGCTATTGACCTGGTCTAGAAAGGCCAATTCTGCTTCTTTGCCTCGAATCATCAGTTCGAGATTTTCAATACTTAACTCATAAGTCAGATTTTCTGCATGATAGGTATGTTCCCAACCAGCATCTAAAGCTGCACCGATGCGCTCAGAAAGTTCCTCAGGACTTGCTGAATTTATCGTCCCACATCCTGAAAGCAGGGACAGTATTAGTAATAAAGGCAACAAAACTTGTTTTTTCATTTTTCTCCTCCTCGTGAGACTCTAGTAAACCTCGCCAATTTGTACGAATGAACGCATCAGATCGAGCACTTTCTTGAGTATAAACATAGTCACAATATAAGTGACATCAACTGACCCCCAAAGTTAGACCAAAAAACCTAACTTTTTGGGGTCACTACAACAGCATATGGGCATCGCGATGCCCTTTTCTTCGCTAGCTTTTAGTTACCTATGTTTGTCATCGCGTAGTCGATTTGTTCTTCTGAAAAGTCTTCAAAAGTTAATAACCGGCGAATGTTGTCAGGAGGAAGACTCATCAAGGAATGGTAACTATTTGCTTTCTTCAACGCCTGCTCGTTCCAATCAATCGTGAGCTGATCAACTGCCCATTGTGCATCATTATGGGTAAACCCTTCAAATTCTAATTGTTGTATCAATCGTGCACGTGAGAAAGCCATGAGGTTCGTATAGGATTCGGCACGTGCGATCGCTCGTCTTTGTTCTGAAGCTCCTTCATTCTCGGTCTGAGTTTGTTCGTCCTGGTTTTGCTGGCTTTGCTCTTGCTGCAAAGCCGTAGTTGCTTCTTGTTTGGCGTTTGCTTCTTGAAGCTGTTGATACACGGTAGTGACCATGTCTTGATCAATGTCATGATCAAAGCCATAGGTCATCACCGCCAGCTGATGTTCATCTGAAGATTGATCGAATCGATTCATAAACATCAACGATTCACGAGGAATATTTACGACCAGCCCTCGTAAAATCGTTTCATAGAATGCAGCTTTTTGCTCGTCGGCAGTTTCCCGATTCAGAACAGTAAATCCAGATGCGTACTCCTCTTCGGGCTTCGAAAAAACGAAGACGTCAACATTCATTTCACTTGTGTGGTAAACAGTGGCGGTGAGTTCGTCGTCAAGTTTGATCCTGCGATGAAGAGTTAGCTCATCTTCGGTGAGCTGCTGAAGCTGCGCAATATCGTCTGCCAAAAGCCCCAGCTTTTGACGCGGGTCGGCTTCAGGAATCGTTTCGTTTGCTACCTCCAGTAGACGGTTGAGGTTGTCTTGATTACTGAGAATGATAGGGCTCCGTTCATGAATCGCAGCCAGAGCCTGGCTATAACCAATGCGGGCAGCAAACCAAGCAGGGACATCGATCCGACGCTCCACTAACGCTCGTTCAGCGGTTGCCATCAAATCAATTGTGTGGCTGATTAACTGATAAAGATCTTCGTCGGAAGAATCAAGCTCTTCCAAAATAGCCAATTCGGCTTGACTGCCGGCAATCAACAACTCTAAGGTTGCTGGGTGATAATAGGCCCAGCCCGTTCCGGATTGGTTTGTATATTCCAGTCGTGCGTCGATGCCAAGTGCAACGGTCTCTGACAGTTCTTCATCTGCCTTTGCGCAACCGATAAGCAAAATAACGAATGACAATAGGGTGATCAGTACTCTTTTTTTCATTAGGCTCCTTCTTTCTATCGAAAGTAACTGAGAAAACGGTCGGAAGAGGTTTGTTTATCTGGGGGAAGGAGGAGAGAAGGTGAATGGGAAAAATGCTGAAAAGATTTTTCATCACCAGTAAATTCAGGCAACTGTTTCTGATCCGCCAATAAGAAAAAGCGGAGCATCGAACCAGCTTCCGATAATAATTGTTATATTATTCATTTTATATGAAAAATAGTGTGAAATGCAATGATAAAAGAGTTTTTATCGATTTTTACATTTGGGAAAGGAAGCTTCGTATCAACTTTCTAGGAGTAGACGCTCAAGATCAAAGCGATCGAAAGAATTCATCGAAGGATCGCCATGGGGAATCTTTTGAGCAAACAAAAAAACAGCTTCCCATAATGGGGAAGCTGTAAGGATGCGGAAAATGGGATTTGAACCCACACGAGCGATTGCTCACAAGACCCTCAATCTTGCACGTCTGCCATTCCGTCATTTCCGCAAATACTATAGAAGGAAACGCAGGCTGAGGTAGTTCTGTCACGCCGCGTCTAGAAAATATCTTACCTGATTTTCAACAGGTTTGTCAATAACTTTTCCTAATGCTATTTGAAAGAATTTTCAGACTTTAGATTGCATTTTTTTCCATAAAAGGTATGCTAAAAGAATGAATAATTATTTTTTTGAGAGGAGAGCAAATGAACTACTTTAAAAACCAGTTAGCTAAATCTGTCAAACAGAAAACGTTCCTCTTCCTGCTCATTGGTGCCTTTAGTTTAGGTTGCTGTTTTTCCATTTATTTGAAGCTGATGGAACCCATCAACTTACCCGCCACGATCACTGCAGAAAAAGCGGAAGCCTCACGGCTTGTTGATCGCTACCAAGCCAATCAGTCGGGTTCACCTGCTGAACAAGAGGTGTATCAACTTTTGCTTGAAAACAATACACTGACTTCGCGACAGTTATCCAACTTGATTATGGAAGAATACGAACGATTTAATCAAACGAGTATTCAAATTGCAGAACTAAAAAAGCAGATTTGGGCGTCAGAAGTTGATGACAAAGGATTTTTGCCACCTTTATGGGCAATCGAACAAGATCAGAAGGTCTATCAAGCTTTAGTCGAGCAAGAAAAAGAGCCGGTCCTCACGGCTGCCAATGCCCAGACCGCTGTCGCTTTGGCAATAACCTTTTTGCTTAATTTTGGCTTCTTCTTTTGGGCTTTTTTTGCCAGTGACAATTTGATAGAAGAAAGAGAACACTTCTCTTTGATTCGCTCGTACCCGCAGATTTTTCCGATTCGGATGTTAAGTAAAATTGTGGTTAAAGGGATTACAAATTTAGGCGTTTTGATTGTGTTCTTCTTAGGCGTCTTTCTTTCAATGAGCCTTCTGGGGGAGTTCGGGGATTGGCAGTATCCAGTAGCCGTCTATCTCAATGGGGATTGGGTAGCCTTACCTTTTTGGCAGAGCGTTTTATATAGCCTGGTTTCTTTTGGCTTGCTGATTGGTTTGATCGAATGCTTAGGTTTTGTCATGAACATGATCGCAGCCAATCGATACGTCTCTTTCTTTTTGCTGGTGCTTTTTTATGGGCTCGGCTTGATTCCGATGCTGCAAAAGATCCCACTGTTACCAGTTCATATAGCTGCTATGGATAAATTTTATTCGGGCGCCTTTGCATTGGGTTCTGGTACTTCTTGGGGAGTCTATGCTAGTTGGCTGCTGACGGTGGTGTGGATCTTCCTTTGTATAGCTTTGATGCTCGTTGCGGATAAACAGAATCGCTTGTTGAGAGGAGGCAAAGGATGAAAGACTATTTTTTATTTGAATTACGACAACTCTTAAAGAGCAAGAAAACTATTGGTCTTTTTTGCTTGCTTCTTATCTATAGCGGCGTTTACAGTTTTTGGCAAAAAGATTTTCGCCCGATTGAACGAGTAGATAAAACAGAAATGCAACAACGCTATACTGTGCGACAAGATTTTCTTGATCAACAAGCAGCCAATCCTTCTGACCATTGGTCGGCAAGCTTAGCAGTTGAAATGTTTACCCCATGGAACGAAGCGGAAAAACAACGATTAGATGCACTAGCTGATGAAAACTGGCAAGCTTATGCACGAGGAACAACTACGTGGTACCAGTTGGCGTTGCAGTTTACCGATGAACGAAATGTTTTTTATACACCGGATTATTATACGTTTCAAAATTACTACGCTGCCTATGACGGTCGCTTTGGTTATGCTTCAACCGCTAAGCTTATGGAAGCCTTCAGCCAGTTGCCGAATAAGAAACTCTCGCAAGCAGTCATGGAGCAAAAAACGGGGATACAGGCATTGCAGCGAAGTTTTACTGGATATTTACCGATTCTATTGCTTGCTGTTTCTTTATTTTTGGCGATCGATTGTTTGCCAAAAGAACGAAGACATAAATCCCTATTTCTTTCACTGCCATTATCGGCAGAAGAGATCCTTTGGAGCAAAACGGCAGTATTGATGGTCGGTTCTGCAATTGCAACGCTTGGGACCATGTTCTTTCTCTGGTTGGGTTCTGGCATTCAATTCGGCTTTGGTTCCCTGGAACTACCGGTCACGATTTTATCACCGACCTTTGATGCTCGCTACCCGATCACAGATTTAAACGCTTTTGAAACACAAGCCATCGGTCTTTTTATAGGCCAATGTTTTCTTGCGACGCTTTTTTTGCAGTTTATTTATTGTCGCGGCATCTTGTTGTTCAGTGCCCTGTTTCGCTCAGAACTGGTTAATTTGCTTTTGGCTGGTTTTTGCTTGCTTTCACCCTATATTTTCCAAAGACGTTGGTTCAGTGCTTACCTTGATAAAACGCTGTATGTCTATCTGTATCAAAATGTGGGACAAGTCCTTTCAGGCTGGACACGTTTTTATTTTGGTTCTGCAGGGTTTACGATGGAAAAAGGGTTGCTTTTATTAGGAGGCGTTTGGCTTCTGATCGAAATGTGTTTCTTCGTGACGATCCAACGCAAAAAATTTCATTTGGCATAGGAGGAACGATATGTTAGAACTGAAAAATGTGACGGTCACGTATACGAGAAAAGTATTGGATCAGCTTTCCATTGCCTTTTCTCCCGGGGAAATCGTCGGGTTAGTCGCCCCTAACGGCACCGGGAAATCCACGCTATTGAATGTGGCGATGAATTTCATCCAGCCGAATGAAGGCGCAGTATTTTTGAATGGCAGTCAAGTATATGTGACCAAAAAATCAGAAGTGGCAGCGCATCAACAAATTTCGTTTTTTCCTGACCAAAATGATTTGTACAATGATTTGAGTGGTTTCGAGCATCTCAAGCTGTATCAGCGAATGTGGCGTTCAGAGGAACACTTAGTGGAAGAAACGATTGATCGTTTGCGGATGAGTGACTATATCAAACGTCCTGTGGGTACCTATTCGCTGGGCATGCGGCAACGTCTTTGTTTTGCGATGCAGATCGTGACGGATACGCCTTATATGCTGATGGATGAAGTCATGAATGGCTTGGATCCGACCAATGTGGAATTGATCTCTAACGTATTAAAAGCCTTGCGAGCGCAAAAGAAAGCGATCGTGATTGCTTCGCATATTTTGACGAATTTGGATTCCTACGCGGATCGGGTCTTGTTTTTAAAAGACGGCAAGATCATTCACGAATACTTTGGTCGCAAGTCGTTAGTCAATCAACCGTTGTACTTAAAAACGGACTCGGCAGATTTTTTGGTGGCTTTTCCAGAATTAACGACGGTGACCATCGATCTGCAAGGACGGATCTATCTGATAGAAATCAGCGATCCTCAGCTACCGCAACGGTTTATCGCTGCAGGGATCACTGATTTTTCTGTGGGGCACTTGGCACTAAATGAATTGTATTTGACGTATTTTCCTGAAAATTACTGACTGTCGCACTATTTACGAGATGAGAGCGGGACAAGCACAGATGAAGGAGAAGCAAAAAAATTTCGCCATAGGTAAAAGTTTTTTGCTATAATAGGTTCAATCTGAAAAGAGATCAACGACGAGAACCAATAACCTGACGTTGACCTATGGTTAAAGGAGAAATGGAATATGAAGAAATTTTCGAAGTCGTCAAAACTTGAAGGGGTCAGTTATGATGTGCGCGGCCCAGTTTTAGAAGAAGCCGATCGGATGCAAGAAGAAGGCATCAGTATCTTGAAATTAAATACGGGGAATCCCGCGCCTTTTGGGTTCGAAGCCCCAAATGAGATCGTTAGAGACCTGATTATGAACGTGCGAGAATCGGAAGGATATTCTGATTCGAAAGGGATTTTTTCTGCCCGTAAAGCGATCGAACAATATTATCAATTACAGAAATTTCCTGATGTGACCATCAATGATATTTACACAGGTAATGGTGTTTCCGAGCTGATCACGATGTGCATGCAAGGTTTGTGCAACAATGGGGATGAAGTGTTAGTGCCGATGCCTGACTATCCTTTGTGGACTGCTTCGATCTCATTAGCTGGCGGAAAGCCCGTCCATTATATTTGTGATGAACAAGCAGATTGGAATCCTGATATCGAGGACATCAAAGCCAAGGTCACCAGCAAAACCAAAGCGATCGTCATTATTAATCCGAACAATCCAACAGGAGCCGTTTATCCAAAAGAAATTTTGGAGCAAATCGTCGACGTTGCTCGTGAGCATGACTTGATCATTTTCTCTGATGAGATCTATGACCGGTTAGTCATGGATGATTATGTCCATGTGCCGATTGCTACATTAGCGCCAGATCGATTCGTTGTGACGCTAGGTGGCTTGTCTAAGTCTCATCGAGTGGCAGGTTTCCGTGTGGGCTGGATGGTCCTCAGTGGCGACAAGTCCCATGTGAAAGACTATATCGAAGGCTTGAATATGCTATCTTCGATGCGACTGTGTTCGAATGTCTTATCGCAACAAATCGTTCAGACCGCATTAGGAGGCTATCAAAGTTCTGATGAGTTACTATTACCGGGTGGTCGTATTTATGAACAAAGAGCGTTTATCCACAAGGCAATCAATGACATTCCGGGATTGTCAGCGGTGAAACCGAAAGCCGCCTTTTATATTTTCCCTAAAATTGATATTCAACGCTTTAATATCACCAATGATGAACAATTTGTTTTAGACTTTTTACACGAGCACCACATTTTGCTGGTTCACGGCGGTGGGTTCAACTGGCAACAGCCAGATCATTTCCGAATCGTTTATCTTCCTAATATGGAAGACTTAAAAACGACTGCTGAAAAAATGACAGAATTTTTGGCGTCCTATCGTCAGAAATAAGAATATAAAAAAGCACCGCTCCTTCAACAACCGTGAGGGAGTGGTGCTTATGTTTTTATTCGGCAACTGGTTGACAAATTTTTTTGCTCACAATCATTCGATTGGTAAATTTATCCAGCATTTCAGCACTAGGATCGGTGACTTGAACCAGAACAGAGTTCTCATATTCTCGTTCGATGATCCCTTGATACTTCTTGCCGTCCCATGTAAAAAAGATCGTACTGTCGATCGTCATCTTAACACCTCATTTGAAATTGTGGAAAAATAACAAGACATTCTTGAAATTGCTTTCCTTTTTGTCATTATGTGCTAAAATAAAGAAAATTAAAAATGCGAATTCGCATTTTTGACAAGAAACGTTCGGTTTTTATAAGAATTCCCCCTGGAGGACGATTATGAAGAAAAAAGAAGAATCTTTTGGTCAAAATATCCGTTCGATTCGGTTGAAACGAAAGATGACACAGAAGATGTTAGCGGAAGATATTTGTTCGCAAAGTGTTTTAAGCCGTATTGAAAACAACGAAGAGTTGCCGAATGTCTGGGTGATGTACCAAATCTGCCAACGCTTAGGAGTCACCTTAGATCAAGTAATGATGCTTCATTCGGAAGAGATCAACAAAACCAATCAAATCTTTGCCGAAATCGAATCACATTTTGTCCATAAGCAGTTTCAAGAAATGCGGGAAAAAATGGAAGATAAGGCGATCAAGGATTATTTGTATCTGGATTCAGATATGCAAATGTATTACTACTATCTAGGCAGCTGTGATTATTTCCTCGATCAAAACTATGATGCCGCCCTTGAGGCGCTGAAAAAAGGATTGGCCTACTCCTATCAACAGGATAAGACCAATGTGTCGGTGATGGAAATTCGTATCCTGAGCTGCATGGGTCGCGTCTATAGTGATTTGCTGCAACTGGGTGAAGCTCGTTTTTACTTAGAAAAAGCATACGATGCCATGCACGCACTGCCGCCGGAACGTCTCTCCACATCATTGACCAAAATTTACTACAATTATGCGGTCTTTTTAAAGGAGCAACAAGAAGACTGCCTCGCGCTAAAGGTAACGAACGAAGGCATTTCCTTAGCCAGAGAAAAAAACAGTTTGTATTTTCTAGAAGAATTGTTTGAACTGAAGGGACACTTACTTTATAGACTGAAAGAAGAAAATGCAGCCGAAAAAAGTTTTCAGCTGTATCGTGCTGTCATGGATATTCGCCAATCTGACAAAGTGGTGTAGACCTTTCTTGACTTCTTCCCTAAATAAGAGTACTTTTAAGGAAGAAAAGAAATAGAGGAGCGATCAAGATGAATAAATATATTTACGCAGACAAATTCTTTCTAAAATCAGCGGTTCATGGCCCTGGTTACCTGGAGGTCAAAGAGGGGAAATTCGGAGCGATCGTCGATGAAGTCCCTTCTGGTGCAGACGTAGAAGATTATTCAGGCAAATGGGTAGCACCGGGTCTTGTGGATACTCATATCCACGGATTTATGAACCATGATGTGATGGACAACGATGCAGAAGGCATTAAAGCCATGTCGGAAGGCCTTTTATCATGTGGTGTGACTTCCTTCTTGCCAACAACCTTAACATCCAGCAAAGAACGGTTGCGGGATGTTGCTGAAACCGTTGGGAAAGTCAAAGACGAAGTTACAGGAGCAAAAATCCAAGGGATCTATTTTGAAGGCCCATTCTTTACTGAAGAACATAAAGGTGCACAAAATCCAATTTATTTTGGTGATCCTGATATCGATACCTTCCATGAATGGCAAGAAGCTTCTGGTGGAATTATCAAAAAAATCGCCTTGGCTCCTGAGCGAGAAGGTGTGAGTGAGTTTGTTTCGCAAGTGACGGAAGAAGGCGTAGTGGTTGCTCTAGGCCATAGTAACGGTACATTACAAGAAGCGCAAACAGCAGTTGAAGCTGGTGCTAGCGTTTTTGTTCATGCATTCAACGGTATGCGCGGATTAAACCATCGCGAGCCTGGAATGGTTGGTGCCCTACTTTCATTAAAAGAAGTTTTTTCAGAGTTGATTTGTGATGGCCACCATGTGCATCCTCAAGCAGCTGAGATTTTGATGGAAAAAGCTGGTCACGACCATGTTGCCTTGATCACTGACTGTATGATGGCTGGCGGCATGCCAGATGGTGATTATATTTTAGGTGAATTTCCAGTAGTGGTGAAAGACGGAACGGCTCGAATGGAAACTGGCAATCTTGCTGGTAGTATTTTGAAACTAAAAGAAGCTGTGAAAAATGTAGTAGACTGGGGAATCGCTACCCCTCAAGAAGCGGTCATGATGGCCAGCTTGATTCCAGCAATCAGCTGTAAAATTGACCATGCTTGCGGCATGATCAAACAAGGTCGCCCAGCTGACTTTATTGTTTTGGATCAAGAAATGAATGTAACAGCCACCTATTTAGATGGCGTCTGCCGCTACCAGGCGTAAAATAAAACAATCTGCTTAAAGAAACAAGAAGAGAGCTTCTCTTGATCTGTTTTTTGAGCAGATTTTTTTGTTTTCAGTTATGATGAAAGAAAACGACATCCTATGAAGGAGATGATGGGGATTTGAAGACGATTTTAGTTACCGGCGCCAATGCCGGTATGGGCTTTGCAACAGCCAAACAATTGGCAGAATTGGGGATGCATGTGATTTTGTATTGCCGTTCTGCCGAACGAGGGCAGGCAGCACAGCAACGTTTGAAGGAAGAGACAGGCAATCCAAGCATCGATCTAGTGATCGGTGATTTGGGGTCGTTGGCTAGCGTACGCAAGTCAGCCGCTGAAATCAACGCCCGCTTTGAGAAATTGGATGTACTGATCAATAATGCGGGCATCGTCAATTTAAAAAAAGAGCGAACAGCCGATGGATTTGAACAAATGCTGGGCGTAAACTACGTGGGGCATTTTGAACTGACCCGTCAGTTATTGCCGCTAATAAAACGTGCCGATGCCGGCAGGATCGTCAATGTGTCATCCGGCGCCTACAAATTTGTAAAGAAAAAGGATCAGCGCTTTTTCGATGTACCGGATTTTTTCCCTTGGCGGGAATATGGCCGCTCAAAAAAAGCCCTGATTTTATTTACGGATGCGCTTGCGTTCCAGCTACGCAATACGACCGTTACTGCTAATTCCTTGCATCCGGGAGCTGTGGCGACCAGCTTAGGTGTCAGTCGACAAACAGGATTTGGTCAATCTATTTATAAAATGTTGACGCCTTTTTTTAAAACAGCCGAAGAAGGGGCAGATACAGCGATTTACTTAGCGCTAAGTCCAGACGTTGCGGGTATCAGTGGCCGCTACTTTGTTGATCGTCAAGCAGTCCTAACCGAGATCCCGAAGGAGCAGCAACAAGCACAGAAACTATGGCAAGAAACGCAACAAAGAATTGCGGACCACACAAAATGATTTGTTTTGCTTTTGCCAATCTGGATCACTTTGAATAAATGACTTGTTTTTTAGCAGCACGACCTTGTGCTGCTTTTTTGCGGTTTCTTTCAAGGGAAAAAGTGTGATACACTGTTAAGCGAGAAAGCGCATGCGGCGCTGGAATTCTTGGAGGAATAAAATGAGTTATATTGAAGTAGTGAAAGAAGTGAAGAAATACACAATGGGCGATACGGTGATTGCTGCCAATGATGGCGTCTCTTTTTCCGTAGAGAAAGGCGAGATCGCGCTGATCCTTGGTCCTAGTGGCGCCGGTAAGTCCACCGTTTTGAACATACTAGGCGGGATGGATCAATGTGACAGCGGCCAAGTGATTGTCGATGGAACGGATATTGCTGGTTTTGATGCTAAACAACTAACGACCTATCGTCGCAAAGACGTCGGATTTGTCTTTCAATTTTACAATTTGGTGCCGAACTTGACGGCTAGAGAAAATGTGGAACTGTCGGCACAAATCGTACCCGAAGCACTTGATGCAGCTGAGATTTTGACCCAAGTTGGATTAGGTGATCGCTTGGATCACTTTCCTGCACAATTGTCTGGCGGTGAACAGCAAAGGGTCACGATTGCTCGTGCCATAGCCAAGAAGCCCAAACTGCTGCTTTGTGATGAACCAACTGGGGCACTTGACTATGAAACGGGAAAACAGATTTTGGCTATTTTAGAAAAAACAGCTCGCGAGACTGGGACGACCGTTTTGATCATTACACACAACAGTGCATTGGCTCCCATGGCGGATCGCGTGATCCATATCAATGACGCAAAGGTTCGCAAGATGGAAAAAAATACTCATCCGATTCCAATTGCCTCTATTTCTTGGTAAATGCCTATGAAAAAAACATTATTACGTTCCAGTTTACGTGAAATTAGGCAAGCACCCGGGCGGTTTTTGTCCATTTTAGGCATTATCTTTTTAGGAGTCGCTTTTTTTGTCGGGATCAGCGCCACCGGCCCTAATATGAAACAAGCTGCTGAAGATTACTTTTCTCGCCAACAATTAGCCGACCTTACAATTGCTTCAACTTTGGGGTTGTCGGATACCGATCGGCAAATCATTGAGGAAATGCCTGGCGTCACAGCGGTTGAGACGGAGCAGATCGCTGATATCAATGCCGAAAATCATCGTGCTGTGATTCGTGTCTTCTCTCTTTCAACTGATCGACCTGTCAATCAATATGAGGTGACTTCTGGTCGATTGCCGCAAAAATCAGGGGAAATCGCCTTAGATCAAGCGGCACAAAATAGTGGTGGTTTCGAATTAGATGAATCCTTTGAGTTGCCAGAAAGTGGCGAAAATCAATTAAAAACCCATACCTTCACGATCGTGGGCTTTGTCAATAGTCCTGAATATATTGAGAACTTTCATCGGGGGAACAGTACCGTTGGTAATGGGACAGTGGATTACTTTGCGGTGATTCCTGAGGAGGATTTTAAAGAAAGTGCGTACGCCCGATTTTTAGTTCGCTTTGATGACTTATCTCAAATGGAAAGCTATTCAGTGGCGTATCAGACGAAAAGAGATCAAATAAGTGCTGAAGTTGAGAAAAAGTTGGCTCCTCGGGCGCAAGGACGCAGACAAGAGCTGATCGATGAAGCACAACCAGCCATTGACGAAGCCAAAGAACAGATCCGCAACGGAGAAACGGCTCTGCAAGAAGCACAAAGGGAACTCGACGACGCACAAGAAAAATTAGCGCAGGCGCACCGGGAACTGACGGAACAAGAAGCAGCTTTCCAAACAGAAATTCAAGCTGCCCAAGAGCAGTTGAATAGTGAAGCACAAAAAATAGCTGAGGGTAAGCAAGCGTTGGCGGAAAACCAACGACTGCTGGATCAAAGCGAACAAGCGTTGCTTCAGCAAGAAGCCCAAGTAAAATCAGCCCAAGCCCAGTTAGCGCCCATTTCGGCACAAAAGTCAGAACTACAAAGTGGCACCCAACAAGTGGAGGAGCAACTTGCGCTGGCATACCAAGGCATGGATCAAATCAGAAGTGTGGGTCAACTTTCTGCAGAGGAGCAAATGGCCCAGCTGCCTACCGTCTATGCACAAGTAACAGCCGCTCTGGCACAGTTGAACCTACCGACAGATGTCCTTGGTCCGATTCCTGATCTGGAGGAAATCGATGAAACGATGATTGCTACTATGCTGACGGCAGCTGAAGATACATTGAATCCACTCATTGCTGAAGGTGAGCAACAACGTGCCCAATTAAGCGGACAACTGGCTGCAATCAATGAACAAGAAGTGCAACTTCAACGGGCGCAACAGCAAGTCAACGCTGGCTGGAGCCAGGTCAGTGCCGGACGCCAAGAATTGGCACAGGCTCAGACCCAGATCACTCAAGGAGAATCGCAGCTGAGTGTTGCTCGTGAGACTTTAGCTTCTGAGCAAGCTAATGGTCAGTCTTTGCTAGACAAGGGCTGGCTGGAATACCGAGAAAACGAAGCAACCCTTCAAGAAAAGCTAGCCGAATTTAAAGAAAGAGCACCAAAAGAACGCGAAAAGCTTGAAGATGTCAAAAAAGAAGTTGCGGAAAAAGAGCAGGAATTGTTGGAGCTAAAACCGGCAGTTTATCGTGTCGCGAACCGCGATGCGAATCCTGGTTATTCAGAATACCAAGACAATGCGGAACGCGTTTCTTCGTTAGCGACGATTTTTCCAGTCATTTTCTTTTTGATCGCAGCCTTAGTGAGTCTAACCACTATGACGCGGATGATCGATGAAAAACGCAGTGAGATCGGAACGTTGAAAGCACTAGGCTATCGCAACTGGGAGATTGGACAGAAATTTTTGCTTTATTCCTCTGCAGCAGGCATCACAGGTGCTGTATTGGGCCTAGCAGTAGGCTTTTCCTTTTTTCCAGCAATCATCATTCAAGCTTATGGACCACTTTACAATCTCACGAAGTATGACACCCCATGGTATTTGCGGCTTTCATTGATTGCTGTGGGAGTCAGCTTGCTTTGCACCATCGGTATCGCGTTGCTGGTTTTACGTTTTGATTTAAGACAGTCATCGGCTTCATTGTTACGACCAAAGGCACCCAAAACAGGAAAACGAATTCTCTTAGAAAGAATCACCGTTATATGGCGGCACTTAAGTTTTATTCAAAAAGTTACAATGCGAAACCTGTTTCGCTACAAGTCCAGAATGCTCATGACCATCTTAGGGATCGCGGGATGTACCTCCATGATCTTGACTGGATTTGGTCTAAGAGATTCTATCAGCAATATCATTCCTTTACAGTTTGAGAAAATCTGGCAGTATCAGGCGGTGATCACCTTTGATGATGAGGATTCGGAAGCAATGAGTGAAACAAAAGCCGCCGCAGAAGATATTGAAGGCTTTGAAGCAGGGTTATTCTTGCATACGGAAAGTCTGACGTTGGCTCAATCGGGGGTCACGCAGCAAGAAGTAACCGTCACCGTGCCAGAAGATCCTGCGGCTTTATCGAGATTTGTCCACTTGAATGATCGGGTTTCAGGAGAAGCTTACGAGCTAGAAGGAGAGGGTGCCATCATCAATGAAAAGCTTGCTAAGTTGTTTGGATTATCGGTGGGTGATACGATAACGTTGACGAATGAAAGCGGCGAGGAATTTCAACTGAAGGTAGCTGCCATCGCAGAAAACTACACGGGCCATTTTGCTTATTTGACACCTGAAACGTACGAAAAGTTCTTTCAGGAAACGCCTGCTTACAATAGTGAGTTATTGAAATTCAATCAGCGCTTAAGCAAAACAGATGAAGAAGCGATCGCAGCTGACCTGATGGCACAAGATAATGTCATCAATGTTTCCTTCCTCTCAGCTTCAGCGGATGCTTTAGATGACACGACAGCAACCTTGAACATCGTCATTTGGATCTTGATCACGTCAGCAGGGGCATTAGCCTTTATCGTGTTGTACAACTTGAACAATATCAATATAGCGGAACGGATCCGCGAGCTGTCGACTATCAAAGTATTAGGCTTTTATGATCGAGAAGTGACGATGTACGTCTTTCGTGAGAATATCTTTTTAACGATTTTCGGTATTGGTTTTGGCTTATTATTAGGGGTGCTTCAGCATCAATTTGTCTTACAGACCATCGAAGTTGATATCGCCATGTTTTCACCGACAGTCGAACCAATGAGCTATGTGTATGCAGCGGGATTGACCTGCTTGTTTTCAGGTGTGGTAGGGATCGCGATGTATTTCAAGTTGAAACATGTCAATATGATCGATGCCTTGAAAGCCAATGAGTAACAAAAACAGCCTTTTTTCAGAAGCATTCTGGAAAAAGGCTGTTTTTATTTTTCTTGTTTTTCTTGCTCAGAGATTTCCCCTTGGACTTCTTCTAGCATGGCTTTTAGTTCAAGCTCTTTTTGCCTTAGCACGACCAAATCTTCTTGAATCTCATCTTTTTTCTCTTCCTCAGGTGGTCGAATAACAAAATTGATTGACAGGGCAACTAAGGTACCGATAAAGGTATCAAGCACACGGTCCAATGCAAAGATGATCGATTCCCCTTGTGGGACACTGGAAGTGATCAACAGCATCGTCGCAATGGCAGAGATGATGCCAGAATTGTTATTGATGCCATCTGAAAAAACGATGACAAAGATGACCAGTGCGGGCAGGACAAACAATTCGATCAGAAAATCATTTTGAAAATATTGCTTCGTCAAAAAATAAAAAATGGCTGTACCGCCGCCGATCGTATTTCCTAGTACCCGTGATTTCCCAAAAGAGATTGTTGTTGTCAGGTCTTGTCGCAATGAAAAGACAGCAGACAAGGCAGCAATCAAAGGCTGGCCGCGATCAAGGAAATGAAAGAGCAGAATACAAAGCATGACAGCGATGGCTGTTTTTATCGTTCGCATACCTAAGCGAAAACGCCCCAGTTTCATGGTAGAATGCCCCCTTTACTTAATCATACCCAATGCTGTTGAGAAATTCTAGTCTTATTCCTCACAATTTAGTATACTTTTCAAAGGAGGTGACAAAAATGAAAATTGGATTGAGAACAGTGAAGACAGCAGTTGCTTCCGGTTTGTCCATGTTTCTTGCTCAGCAGATCGGTCTATTGTATGCGCCAGCCGCAGGGATCATCGCAATTTTGAGTGTAGGGAATACAAAGAAAACCTCGCTCTTTACAGGAATCGGTCGTTTGGTCTCCTTGGCGATCGCTACGCTCTTAGCTTTTGTCAGCTTTTATCTTTTAGGCTTTGGTCCGCTGGGCTTTGTTCTTTTTCTCTTCCTATTTATTCCGACGGCAGTCTATTTCAAATTAACCGATGGGATCGTGGTCAATTCGGTCTTGGTGACCCATTATATGATGGAACGTTCTTTTGCTTGGCCATTGATTGGAAATGCTTTTTTGTTGATGAGTATTGGCATCGGCTTTGCACTTTTATTTAACTTGTATATGCCAGACGGCGAACGGGCATTGAAAGAAAAACAGCAGTTGGTAGAAGAAACGTTTAAAAGTCTTTTAAAAGACATGTCGATCGCGTTAACAGAAAAAGAAAAGGCGACGCTCCCTCATGTTTGCCAAGCATTGTTAGGAGAAATCAAGCAAGGCAAACAGCAAGCGATGGTTCATAGTGAAAACCAGTGGCGAGGAGAAGCCTCTTATTATGAAGAGTATTTCACCATGCGGCAGAGTCAAGCGCGCTTACTCTTGGAAATGGTTGATCTATTACAATTGTTTTGGGTAGAAGAAGCCTATACAAATGCGTTTCAAGAGCTGCTATCCTTTACCGCCGAGTCCTTTCATGAAAATAACGATGGAAAAGAGATCTTGGCAAAAATTGCTGCGCTTTATGAAGATTATCGACAAAAGCCATTGCCCCAAACAAGAGCAGAGTTTGAAAATCGCGCTCAGCTGTTTCAGTTTCTGCAAACCTTTAAAAGTTTTATTGAAATCAAAGCCGATTTTTCTGATCAAATGCAAACAATGGCACGCTAAAAAAAGACTCCTAAAAAGGAGTCTTTCAGACTGTAGACAAAGTACTAGTTTTTAGTGCTTTGTCTTTTTTTATCCGTTAAAATAAGAGTATCAATTGGAGGTGTATCCAGATGCTCTCAAAACAAGATATGAGTAAACGCGCACAAATCGGTTTCTTTTCTCTTGAAGACTTGGTCCCACAGGACCATTTATTGCGGCAAATAGATCAATGTATTGATTTCTCCTTTATTTATGAATTGGTTAAAGAGAAATACGATGAAATCCAGGGACGTCCTAGCTTGGATCCTATTCTTCTAATTAAATTACCAATGATTCAATATCTATTTGGTATTAAAAGTATGAGACAAACAATAAAAGAAATAGAAGTGAATATCGCTTATCGCTGGTTTTTAGGTTTGAGTTTAGAAGATCCTGTTCCTCATTTTTCAACATTTGGTAAAAACTATACGCGACGGTTCAAAGGAACAGATCTCTTTGAAAAAATTTTTTATGAAATTCTAGAACAATGTATTGCTGAAGGTATCGTAGATACTTCGGAAGTATTTATTGATAGTACGCATATTAAAGCACATGCGAATCGTAACAAAAAAGAATCTGTCGAAGTAATGGAACAAGCTGTTTTTTATACAGATAAGCTGACAAAAGAAATCACCAAGAATCGAGAAAAACATTTAAAAAAGCCTTTAAAAGAAACAAACGCAGAAAGTAAAACCTCCTTGAAAAAAAGAAGTACGACTGATCCTGAAAGTGGTTGGTTTCACAAAGGTGAACACAAAGAAGTTTTTGCCTATAGCTCACAAGTGGCGTGTGATAAACATGGATGGATATTAGGTTATACTACACACCCAGGGAACTTTCATGACAGTCGTACGTTTGTTTCTTTGTTTAACAAGCTCAAAGGAGCTTTTCCCCTAGAAAAATTGATTATGGATGCTGGGTATAAGACACCAGCAATTGCACAATTACTACTCGAACATAAATTGACCCCAATTTTCCCATATAAACGTCCGATGACTAAAAAAGGCTATTTCAAGAAACATGAATATGTTTATGACGATTATTATAATTGTTATATCTGTCCCAATAATAAAATACTCTCTTATACCACTACCAATCGTAAAGGATATATCGAATACAAAAGCAATCCAAAGGATTGTAAAAATTGTCCTTTCTTATCTAAGTGTACCAACTCAAAAAATCATACCAAAGTAATCACTAGACATATTTGGGCTGAAGCTTTAGAAACCTGTGAAGAGATACGCCATCAAAGTTGGTTCAAAGAACTTTATAAAAAGAGAAAAGAAACCATTGAACGAATTTTTGGGACAGCAAAAGAATTTCACGGATTACGTTATACCAATCAAATAGGAATTGAAAAAATGCACATGAAAATTGGGCTTACTTTTGCGTGTCTTAATATGAAAAAGCTAGCAAAAATAAAAAGGATCAGAGCGCAAAAGAGGCGTTTTCCAAAAGGAAAACTGCCTAATCTATCGATTATTCATAGAATATTACATAGAAAAAAGACAAACCTCATATTTGTATAAGGTTTGTCTACAGTCTGAAAGACTCCTAAAAAGGAGTCTTTTTCATTTTACTGCTGTTCCCAAAAAGCTTGCATTTGATCAAGAACGTCAATGACATCGGTGGTCAAATGGATCGATCCTTCGATCTCGCCATCGATGGCTTTGATCATATTGGCAATTTCATAATTAAGGGCTTGACTGCTGTCGCCAGCTTCAATCACTTCATTTGTTCCATCTCGGAAATGGATCACGGCTTTGTCCGCACGAGGGTATTCATCTACGGTAATGTATCCTTCTTCGAAAGCGACGATACCGGTTTTAGGCATTTTCGCTTGAAAAGTCAGCGTGACACTAGCCATTTCATCGGCTGGATTTTGTAGGATCGTGACTGATTGTTCATCCACACCTGTAGAGAAGGGCTTCATGCTGCTAAACGTCACTTCTGGTGTATCCGTCATGAAAAAGCGGGCAAATGAAACAGCATACGTACCGATATCCAATAAAGCACCGCCGCCTAAATCTGGATTGAAGAAACGATTGCTTGGGTCTGGATCTTTGTAGCTGCCAAATGGTGCTTGGATCATTTTTAATTTTCCTAAGCGTCCAGCATCGATCTCTTCTTTCAAACGTGCATAAACCGGCATATTGAAGATCGTCATAGCTTCTTCTAAGATCAGATTTTTTTCTTTGGCTAAGGTCAATTCTTCAGCTAATTCATCGGCACTGGTCGTAATGGCTTTTTCACAGAGGACATGTTTTCCGGCCATTAGAGCTTTCATAATAAATTCGTGATGAAGATCATTAGGTACTGCAATGTACACAATATCAATTTGCGGATCTTCCAGCATAGCATCTGTGCTTTCATAAGCATGGGGAATAGAGTGTTTCTTAGCAAATGCTTGGACTTTAGGGAAACTCCGGGCACTGACCCCATATAGTTCACTTGCTTCATTAGAAAAGCCAGCAGCAAATTGTGTCGCGATGTCTCCAAGTCCAATCATTCCCCAACGGTATTTTTTCATCATTGATCATCTCCTTCATATTTAGTATAACAAAAGAAATGAATTCTTTAAAATAATCAAAAACAATCGCAAAAAGTTTCCATTACGGCTGACTTTCAGTAAAATATAGAAGAGGAGGGATAACATATGCATAATGTATCAATAGCCATTATTTTAAATACGATTATCGAGCAATACACATCAGAAAAACAGTTTTATGAGACACATTTAGGAATCTCTGAGGAGCAATGGGAGGCATGGAAAAATGGCACAATGAGTCTGTCACCTGCTGAAAATCAGAAAGTGAAGCTGCTGTTTTCAGATTATGAATGGATGCTGATCCAAAAAATCATTCGGCAAACCGTCATTTATCCAGAAAAACGCAATCAAGCGGTCGTCGAGTTCAAAAAAATGAAGACTCAAATCGCCAGAACGTGGTTAGCAAGCGATTTAGCGAAAGTCGAATTGTTAACAGAATCTGAAGAAACAGCCCAATACCTTGATTTGAGAGTCAGTATTACGTATGATGAGTGGGGTTATGATGATATACTAAACTTCCGATTGCCCGCTTTTGTTCAGCAGCAGATCCGCAATGAAAAAATCGAGTTGTTAGAGTGGGTTAAAGAAAATCTGGAAGAAACTTATAATTAAAGGTAGGGTATTTTTTGAAAAAGTATTATGGAATGGCTGCGGCGGCGGGCTTCTTGTTTCTGGTTCTTTTAACCATTCAAGTGAACCGAGTGACCGCAGTCACCCCAACAAAGAGTGCAAGTATCGCTCGTTCAACAGATCAAGCAACAACGGGTGAAACAACAGAAACAAATGAAAAAGAGCCAAATGGGAACACGCAAGAGTCACAAGAACAAGCAAGTGCTAGTGATGAAGTGAACGAAGAGGATTTTCCAACTGTTTCATTGGATGATTGGTCATTGGTTTTGGTAGGCCCAAACAATAAAATCAAAAGCGAAATTGGCCAAAAAGATTTAGGGAAATTGTCGAATGGCTATCTCGTCGATCAACGCATCGTTTCAGCTTATGAAAAGCTGGCAGATGCCGCAAAAGCTGCAGGACATCCTTTGGTGATGGTCTCTGCCTACCGTTCAGTAGCGTATCAAGAGGAGATATTCAATGCCAATGTCAATACCCTGATGAGTCAAGGTCATACAAAAGAAGAAGCAATTCGTATCACGAAACTGACCTTTACTGAGCCTGGCTATAGCGAACACCATACTGGGCTTGCTGTTGATGTTGTGGATCAGGATTGGTATCAAAATCATACAGGAGAACTGCTCAATGAGGGGTTCGGTGATACTGAGGGTGGAAAATGGCTACAAGCTCATGCAAGGGAGTATGGGTTTATCATCCGTTACCCGAAAGGAAAACATGCTATTACGCAAATCGATTATGAGCCTTGGCATTTACGATATGTAGGAGTCGAAGTGGCAACCTACATTGAGGAGCAGGAGTTGACCTTTGAAGAGTTTCTGGAAGAAGCAAAAGAGCACATCGCTCGAAAAGAAGCAGAACTGTCCTCTCACGAATGGGAAGATCCTTTGTCAGAGGACTGGATCTATGAGGGTTCTCTTGCTAAAAGTCAAGAAAGCAGTGAGCTTACACAAGATGAGTTGTTGCTGAATGGAGGCGATTTGTTCACTAAGAACGTGTTTAGTCAGACAAAGGAAGTGAAAAAATGAGCGCAAGACGAAAAAAACAGAAGACTCGTTTCCCATTAGTCTTTCTAGGGTTATTCTTAATTGGGATTGCTTTTATTTTTTCCTTAAATAGTTTGGCGGATCCTCTTCCGAAAGAGGAAGAAACAAATACTGAAGCGATCTCTCATGAAGAATTTATCGATCGCATTGCTCCTTACGCGCAAGAACTGCAAAAAGGCTATGGGATTTTACCAAGTATCATTATAGGTCAGGCGATTCTTGAATCAGATTGGGGCCAGAGTTCTCTAGCCAGCAAATACAATAATTTATTTGGCATCAAGTCATTTGGTCATTCAAAAAAGGTGACATTAGATACCCAAGAGTTTTATAATGGAGAATGGGTCACGATTCAAGGAGATTTTCGTGTCTATGATACTTGGGAAGAATCAATGGATGATCATACGATGTTGTTTGTAAATGGTGTTGATTGGAATCCTGCGCTTTATGTAGATGTCTTGACAGCAAACGACTACCGCAGTGCCGCACAAGCCTTACAAGATGCAGGATATGCAACGGATCCAGATTATGCCAGCAAAATCATTCAAGTCATTGAAACCTACCAATTGAATCGATTTGATCAATAAGAAAAGAGAGTTGGCTGCTTATGGAAGAAAAATATATGCCAAAAATCACCACTGATTTACGCAAAGATATCGTCAAAGTGCCTAAAGTTATTCGAGAGGCTAGCGGCATTCAAATATTTGGGAAACAAATCCGCTCCATTATTTTTACTACGGATATTGCGATCATCCGTAATACAAATGCGGACGCTGTGATAGCGGTCTATCCTTTTACACCGCACCCAGCAATTACGAAAGCAATTATCGAAGCAGCAGATATTCCAGTGTTTTCTGGTGTCGGCGGCGGCTTGACCCAAGGATTCCGCTCTTCTTATATGAGCATGTTTGCTGAAGCTCAGGGATCGATCGGGGTCGTCTTAAACGGACCCACGCCATTGAAAACTGTGGAGCAAGTCTGTAAAGTCGTGGATATTCCCGTTATCAGTACCGTAACGAGTAAGTATACTGAAATTGATGCCAAACTTGAAGCTGGTGTGAAGGTCATCAATATCAGTGCCGGCAAGGACACAGCGGATACCGTGGCTTTCTTCCGTAAAAAATATCCGAAGCTGCCGATCATTGCAACGGGTGGTCCAACTGAGGAGAGCATCTTAGAAACGATTGAAGCAGGTGCGAATGCGATCACTTACACGCCGCCTTCCAACGGGGAGCTTTTCAGTAAAAAGATGGAGCACTATCGTGATATGGAGAAACCAGAGTAGCAAATGATCCACAAATGAGAATATTTTTATTTATAAAGGGCATTCCATGCTTGTGTTTTTAATCAAAGACAGGCATAATCGAATCTATCATTTAAAAATTACTTGTATATCGTCGAAATATGGTCGACAGTCTCTACCCGATACCGTAAATATCGGACTATAAGTAAAAATCGTGCCTGTTAGACACTTTTTTTGCTTTGGCAAAAAGAGTGTCTTTTTTTTCAGGATGGAATAGAAAGGAACGAGGAGAGCTAGGATGGATAAATTAGTTGAGCGTATCAAAACACACGGGAACGTCTTGGGTGAAGGGGTTCTCAAAGTGGACCAGTTTTTGACCCACCAAGTGGATTATGAGTTGATGAGAGAAATCGGTACAGTTTTTGCAGAACGATTTCAAGAAAGTGGGATCACCAAAGTAGTGACCATCGAAGCTTCAGGGATCGCACCAGCACTTTATACTGCAGAAAAGTTGCAGGTACCAATGATCTTTGCTCGAAAAGCAAAGAGTCTGACGATGGATGAAGAGTTGTTGACCGCATCGGTCTATTCCTTTACTAAGCAAGTGACCAGCCAAGTATCGATTTCTAAGAAATTCTTATCTTCAGATGATACGGTATTAATAATTGATGATTTCTTAGCAAACGGACAAGCTGCAAAAGGATTGATCGAATTGTGTCAGCAAGCAGGAGCAAAAGTCGTTGGCATTGGGATCGTCATTGAAAAATCATTCCAAACTGGTCGACAATTGCTTGAAGAAATGGGAATCCCCGTTGTTTCCTTAGCACGAATCGCCTCATTGTCGGAAGGCCAAGTTAGCTTTTTAGAAGGAGATGCCTAATGAAAGAGACGAATAGCCGTTCAGCAGTTTTAGGCTTGCAGCATTTGCTAGCGATGTATGCAGGAGCTGTTGCCGTCCCTTTGTTGATTGGAACAGGCCTCGGCTTTAATGAAGCGCAGATGACGTATTTGATCTCGATCGATATTTTCATGTGCGGAATCGCTACGCTTTTGCAATTAGTCGTCACCCGCTTTTTTGGGATCGGCCTACCAGTCGTTTTAGGTTGTGCCATCCAAGCTGTCTCCCCATTGATTTTGATTGGCACCAAATCAGGAATCAGTGCGATTTACGGAGCGATCATTGCTGCTGGGATTTTCATTGTCTTGATCGCCGGCATTTTTTCGAAAATCAAAGTTTTGTTCCCTCCATTGGTGACAGGAACGGTGATTACCGTCATCGGCTTGACCTTGATTCCAGTCGCCATCACCAAAATCGGTGGAGGGGATGCCGCAGCTGCTAACTTTGGTGATCCAACGAATTTATTGTTAGGCTTTGTGACGATTGCGCTGATCATTGGCGTGCAAGTGTTTGGCAAAGGCTTTATTCGCTCGATTGCCGTACTGATCGGTTTGATTGGTGGGACTATTTTAGCAGCATTATTAGGCTTGGTTGATCTTTCTGCCATCACTCATGCACCTGTGTTTCATTTGCCTCAGCCTTTTTATTTCGGTTTACCAACCTTTGATCTGTGGTCGATCGTCTTGATGATCATTATTTCCATCGTTAGTTTGGTAGAATCCACAGGCGTTTATTTTGCACTGGGAGACATAACTGAAAAACCGATTACAGGCAATGACTTAAAGCGCGGCTATCGTGCGGAGGGCTTGGCGGTGATCCTTGGTGGGATCTTCAATACGTTTCCTTATACTGGATTTTCACAAAACGTAGGTTTGGTTCAACTTTCAGGCATTAAGACGCGCCGTCCGATTTTCTTTTCAGCAATCTTTTTGATCGTATTAGGGTTGTTTCCAAAAGTCGGTGCCATCGCACAGATCATTCCAGAGGCAGTGCTTGGCGGCGGCATGTTAGTGATGTTTGGCATGGTGGCTGTTCAAGGGATGAGAATGCTGAGCAAAGTTGATTTTATGAATGACAAGAACTTGTTAGTGATTGCAGTATCAATCGGTTTTGGTTTAGGGTTCAATATGATGCCCACTTTATTCAGTCAAATGCCTGAAACCGTTCAAATGTTTACAGGCAATGGGATCGTCATGAGTAGTTTGACTGCCATTGTTTTGAATCTGTTCTTTAATGGACTGCCGAAAGAAACAGACGAAGTGACGGAATTGCGCTTGCAACAGTAAGTTTATTTGATCCAGACGAGGATTCGTCTGGATTTTTTGTATTGTTCCTTTATTTGTCTTATTATCGGATATCTGACGTGTTGAATACATATCTTTGAGATAAAAGCGAACAATGAAAAGTAAAATTTGTTAATAGTTCGAAAATATTTTGACATTGCTCGGGCAACTCGTTACTATTTAGAGGTGAAAGTGAATGTTAGCAGAGCCATGTGCCTTTGGGATATCTCAGACGTAGCTTCAAAAGGTTGCTAACAAAATGATTTTCGTAAGAAAAATACTTCTGAGGTTTATTCAGAAGAGAATCGTAAAAATTCAGTGGAGGGAAAATTGAATGAAACCAGCAGTTGCAGTGATTATGGGAAGTCAATCAGATTGGGAAACAATGAAGGAGTGCTGCTTGATTTTAGATGAGTTAGCGATACCTTATCAGAAAAAAGTCGTTTCGGCACATCGTACACCAGATTTGATGTTCGAATTTGCAGAAACAGCCCGAGAAAAAGGGATTAAAGTCATTGTTGCAGGAGCGGGTGGCGCTGCCCATTTGCCGGGAATGGTGGCAGCTAAAACAACATTGCCGGTCATTGGTGTTCCCGTCCAATCACGCGCATTAAACGGTTTGGATTCCCTTTTATCGATCGTGCAAATGCCGGGTGGTGTACCAGTAGCAACAACGGCGATCGGAAAAGCTGGCGCAACTAACGCAGGACTACTTGCAGCCCAGATGCTTTCCATGTATGATTTAGAGATAGCGGAGAAATTAGACGCACGAAGAAATACATTAAAAGAAATCGTATTGGAAAGTAGTGATCAACTTGATTAAACCTTTAATGCCCAACGCAACGATCGGAATCGTTGGCGGAGGACAGCTAGGTCGTATGATGGCAATGAGTGCCAAAGAAATGGGCTTTCGGGTTGGCGTTTTAGACCCTACTGCCAATTGTCCAACAGCCCAAGTCGCTGATTGGCATATTGTTGCTGCCTATGATGATGTGTTTGCTTTAGAAGAAATGGCTCGACGTGCCGATGTAATCACCTATGAATTTGAAAATGTCAGTGTTGAAGCATTGAACTCTATTTTGCCTTACTCACATATCCCTCAAGGCACCGATCTGTTAGCAATCACTCAAGATCGTTTATTAGAGAAGTCATTTTTAGAGGCAAACAATATCGTGATTGCACCTTATGCCACGATCATCAGCCCGACAGACATCCAAGATGCCATCGACAGCATTGGTTACCCTTGTGTATTAAAAACCACTAGAGGCGGCTATGACGGAAAAGGACAGCACGTGCTTTACAGTACGGCTGATTTGGCGCCTTCCATGAATTTACTTCGCGAAGGAACTTGCGAATTAGAAGCATGGATTCCTTTTGAAAAAGAATTATCGATTTTAGTTGCCGGTAATGGAGAAACCTTTACCACTTTCCCAGTGGTAGAAAATATCCACCGTAACAATATTTTGCATCAAACGATCGCTCCTGCGCACATTGATCCAGAAGTTGCCGAAGAAGCCAAACGGATCGCTCACATTATTGCAAAAGCTTTGGATCTGCAAGGCGTTTTAGCCATCGAAATGTTCCTGACCAAAAGCGGCGGCTTGTATGTCAATGAATTGGCGCCACGTCCGCATAATTCGGGTCACTATTCGATCGAAGCTTGTTCCATGAGTCAGTTTGACGCTCATATCCGCGGCATCTGTGGCTGGCCGTTGCCGGAAGTTTCTTTGCTTTCACCTGCAGTCATGGTCAATGTCTTAGGAGATGAATTGACAGAAACCTATGATTTGATTGCCACAAAACCTGCTTGGCAATTTCATTACTATGGCAAAGAAGAAGCAAAAACCGGTCGCAAAATGGGACATATCACTATTTTGACGGAAGACATTGCAGAAACCACTGAAGAAATCTATCAAACCAATATTTGGGATTAAAGGAGATAAAAACATGTTAGAGCGTTATACAAGACCAGAAATGGGTGCTATTTGGACCGATCAAAATCGCTACCAAGCGTGGCTAGAAGTCGAAATTTTAGCTGACGAAGCTTGGGCGGAATTAGGAGAGATACCGAAAGAGGATGTTGCATTGATTCGTAAAAAAGCATCCTTTGATATCGACCGTATCTTAGAGATCGAAGCGCAAACGCGACATGATGTAGTTGCTTTTACCCGAGCAGTCTCTGAATCTTTGGGTGATGAAAGTAAATGGGTCCACTACGGCTTGACGTCAACGGATGTTGTTGATACGGCGTATGGCTACTTGATGAAACAAGCCAACGATTTGATTCGTGAAGATTTGAACCGTTTCGTGACGATCATTGGCGAAAAAGCCAAAGAATACAAGCATACCGTGATGATGGGACGTACCCATGGTGTTCATGCGGAACCAACGACCTTTGGCTTGAAATTAGCCTTGTGGTATTCAGAAATGAAACGCAATGTTGAACGTTTTGAGCGGGCAGCAAAAGGGGTCGAAGCTGGAAAGATCAGTGGTGCTGTTGGAACCTTTGCAAATATCCCTCCATTTGTCGAAGAGTATGTCTGTGAAAAACTAGGGATTCGTGCGCAAGATATTTCCACGCAAGTATTGCCTCGTGACCTACATGCTGAATATTTCTCAGCAATGGCGTTGATCGCAACGAGCATTGAGAAATTTGCCACCGAGATCCGTGGACTACAAAAATCAGAAACGCGGGAAGTTGAAGAATTCTTCGCCAAAGGACAAAAAGGTTCTTCTGCCATGCCCCATAAGCGTAACCCAATCGGTTCTGAAAATATGGCCGGACTTGCAAGAGTCGTTCGCGGTCATATGGTGACGGCTTATGAAAATGTCTCCCTTTGGCATGAACGGGATATCTCACATTCATCGGCAGAACGGATCATTATTCCGGATACGACGATTTTGATCGATTACATGCTGAATCGCTTTGGCAATATCGTCAAAAATCTGACTGTTTTCCCAGAGAATATGAAGCGCAATATGAATGCGACCTTTGGATTGATCTACAGCCAACGGGTGATGTTGAAATTGATCGATCACGGGATGACCAGAGAGCAAGCCTATGACTTGGTTCAGCCGAAAACAGCGCAAGCTTGGGATGAACAAACGGATTTCCGCCCATTGTTAGAAGCTGATCCAGCAATCACGGATGTTTTGACCAAAGCTGATTTGGATGATGCGTTTGATTACAACCATCATTTAAAACAAGTTGACACGATCTTTGAACGTGTCGGTTTAGCCGAATAAAAAAAGCTGCAACCTTGAGACCTCCGTCTTAAGGTTGCGGCTTTTTTAATAATTTTCAGCTAAGTAGGTCAATAGATCAGGTGCTAAACCAGTTGCTGATTGGTTTTCCTGGCGATCTTCTAACATGGAAACCATCAGAAATCCTTGATCTTGCGAATCGAAGGCGAATAAGAAGCTGTTTTCTTGGCCTTTTTCATCTTGCTTTTCTTTGATTTCAGCAGTTCCTGTTTTGGCAGCTAGCGGAATGTTCAGCGCTGCCAAAGAGTGTGCCGTTCCGTTGGCATCTGAGACAACAGCTGTCAAATCTTGATTGATTTGCTCAATCGTCTCTGGTTTAAAGACTTCTTTGTCTTTTTGCTCTGCCTCTTTCACTAAACGGGGATAGACCAGCTTCCCTTGATTGGCAAAGACCGAGTAAGCAGCAGCTTGTTGAATGGGATTCAGTAACAGTTCTCCTTGCCCATAGCCGGTATCTGCCAGTAAAATCTCTGAGTTGAAGGACTCTTCATTGGAAATTTGAGCAGGATTCATCGCAATCGGTAAATCAAACGTTTCGCCAAAAATCAATTTCGACAAGCCATTACGAAAAGCATCTTCACCCATAGTCAAGGTTTGTTGTGCCATATAGATGTTATCAGAGTAAACCAGTGCATCTTTTAGATTGACAGAAGCTACATCGCTGACTCTGGTGACAAAGTAGTCTCCCCACGAGCTGTCTTTTTGCCACTTCAATCCATCGATCGCAATACTTTGGGTAGGGTCGATCGTACTGTTTTCTAAGCCAATCGCTGCCGTGATGGTCTTAAAGGTCGAACCTGGCGCATAGGCCGTAGCAAAGCGGCTGATGAAAGGCAAGTCTTCATTTTGTTCATACGCATCATAGTCTTCTTGTGAGATTCCTTGGGTCATTTTATTGGGATCATAACTTGGTGAGCTGGCTAATACTAGCAAATCACCGGTTTTTGGTTCTGTGACGACCGTGGAGCCCGCCTGATTTTGTAAGGCGTCAAAAGCTGTCTTTTGGGCTTGTGCGTCAATGGTCAGTTGGATATCTTTACCATCTGCCCGTTCTTTTTCTAAAAGAACCGATTTTTCAGCACCGTCTTCATCAGTGATGGCGATTTTTCCGCCATTTTCGCCCCGCAACTCTTTGTCAAAGGCAGCTTCCAGACCACTACGACCAATTTGTCCGTTACTTGCTAGTGTTTCATCTTTTTCGATATCTTCTGCAGTCACGTTCCCTAGATAACCAATCAACTGGGCAGCGGCTTCTCCAAGAGGATAAGTCCGTCCCGTCGTTTCTTTTAAACTTGTTCCAGTTGGCATTTCATCGGTTGGTTCGATAATCTTCAAGGGAACGAACAACTCATCTTGGACCCACGATTGAGCCAATGCTTGATCGATCGCATCTTCTGTTAGGTCAAAACGCTCCGCGATTGCTTTGATATTGGCGGTTTTTTCGTCTCCCGTACCCAGCTGTCCTGGAATGACGCCTAGTTGATAGAGCGTGCCATTTTCTGCTAGCGGTTCGTTGTTTCGGTCTAAGATTTCTCCACGTGTGGCATTATCTACAGAGATACTAACTTTGTCTTGTCCTTCCATTCCCGGAAAAATCAATTGAGGCGACCAATCGATCTTGGCTTGGTCATCAGCCAGAGTAATCGTGCCACTATAAGACAGCTCGGTTAATTCACCTAACGAGGTGGTTAAGGAACCGTTGTATTGGAAATTGAATTGATCGGAATCCTTGTCATCAGGTGTTACTTCAATTCCTGAAGCTTTAAATGATTCGGCACCGATACCAGTGAAAATCGCTTCGTATTTTGCGGAGACTTCGTCTGCGGTAAAGCCGTTTGATTCCAAACTTTCTTCGGCCAGTAAAGCCGATAGATCGCTGTACTTCTGATCAGATATAGCATCGATAAAGGAATTGAGGACTTTTTTTGCTGCTGCTTCTTCTTGCCGATTTTGATAGACCGTATAGCCATAATAACCGCCACCAAGTACTAATAAGGCGGCAGGTAGTGCCAGCCAGACGAAACGCTTAGGTTTTTTCGCTGGTTTTTCGTTGCGAGACCGCCGATTTTCTGACATATTATTGTTCCTCCTTTAGTGCCGACAAACGGGCGTGATAAAGCGGCAACAGCGTTTGATAAACTGCTAAAATATCCGCCATCTCAACTTCTTCGATCATTTTTTTCGGAAAAATCTTGCCAATTTGAAGTTCACTTTTTTTAACTTTCTGTAATCGTTCTAAGTAGGTTGGCCATTTAGCGATTGGAGAGTGGTCATACTTGGTATGATCAGGAGATAGCGTAAAGTCTGCTGGCAATTGATCAAATAATTCTTTTTGAGCCAGCCAAGATTCCGCGATCGTTGCTTGATTTTTCGGTTGATCGATCACACTGAGCCAAACAAAGACATACTCTTGATTGATTCCAATTTGAAAGTGGGCATCCATTTTATAACCACGCTTGTTAGGGCCGATCCCCGCCCACGTTTCGGCAGGAGGGTAGACGGTTCTACGCCGATGCTGTGCGATATGCAAATAAAAAGGGTCTTGACAGCTTTCTTCAAATAATGGGATCGCTGCCTCGCCGATGGTTTGGAAAACCGGCTGGATCTCTGAACGGATTTTTTCCATTCTTTCTTCTAATGTTTCTAAAGCAAAAGCATCAAATGACTGTTTTGTAAATAGCATAATCGTGTCCTTTCTTTTGTCTGAAAACAGTATAACAAAAAAAGCCCGTAAAATTTCGGGCTTTTGTTTTTTTTATCTTATTTTTATTTAGTGATCACCCGTCAGTGCGTAGCGTGACTTAAGTTAAAGGTAGGGGCTTGACTTTGTTCCTTCAAAAGATGCAAAAGATCGTCTAAAAAAGAAAAGTCCATTTCTTCTAAATTAAAATAAATACGGAAAGAATACGTATGTTTAAATAAGCTTTGACGATGTATCTGGTGAATGATCAATTCGTCATTGCGGCCATTTTGAAATTGTAGAACTCTTTTTTGTTCTTCTGCATAGTGAGGACGTGCCCCTTTTTTGAAGGGACTGAATACATAGAAACTCGTTTGTTGGTTAATGGAAAGGATTTGCTGCACGGCCAATAATTCGTTATGGAGCTGTTGTTTTTCTTTGTCTGTTAAATGAGCTAAAAAAAGTTCAGCACGATTCTTTAGCGACCACATATAGTACTCCTCCTTGAATGTAGCTACAATACGACCTAAATATAGCATGAAAATAGAATGTTGTAAACGCTTTATAAAACCCTTCGCCAGTCAAACGGGAGAGGTAAACTTGTTTGACGGGATAAAAGGCGAACATTCGTGTTTATTAATGTGTAAATGTACAGATAATCGTTGACCCGCTTTTTCAGCGTTGTTAGAATAATAAACAAATAAAGATGTGTGTCATCGCTATGTGAAAAATAATACTTAACTGAGGTGGAATATGGAATCAGAAGTGCTTCTTTATGAAGGAAAAGCCAAGAAATTGTTTAAAACCAACGAAGAAGATGTGTTGAGAGTCCTTTATCTGGACCAAGCAACTGCGCTGAACGGTTTAAAGAAAGATGCAGTCGCAGGGAAGGGTGCCCTAAACAATCAGATCACTGCGCATCTTTTTCAGCGTTTAGCTGATAAAAATGTCCCAAGTCACTTTCTTCAATTAGTGTCTAAACACGAACAATTAATTCGAGCTGTCACCATGATTCCTTTAGAAGTCGTTGTTCGCAATACGGCTGCTGGTAGTTTTTCAAAGCGCTTGGGCATCGAAGAAGGAACCAGACTGCCAAAGCCGATCGTGGAGTTTTACTACAAAGAGGATCGCTTAGATGATCCGTTTATCAATGACGATCATGTGTTCTATCTGGGTCTTGCTACAAAAGAGGAACTGGACCAGATCAAAAAACAGGCGCTACAAGTCAACGCTGCGTTACTGGAAATCTTTGCAAGTATCCAGATTCAACTGATCGATTTTAAAATCGAGATCGGAAAAACCAAGAAGGGCGAGTTGCTCCTGGCTGATGAGATCTCACCAGATACTTGCCGCTTATGGGATATGGGTACAAATGAACATCTTGATAAAGATGTCTATCGTCGTGATTTAGGGGACATCGTTCCTGTTTATGAAGAAGTTTTAAATCGTTTAGAAAAGGAGAATTCAACATGTATTTAGTCAAAGTTTACGTCACTTATAAGGAATCTGTTTTGGACCCTCAAGGAGAAGCCGTCAAAGGAGCTGTTCATCGCTTAGGATATCAAGATGTCAGTGATATTCGTATCGGGAAATACTTTGAAATCAAAGTGACACCTTCCAACAATCAAACACAAGCAGCAGTAGCAGAGGAGATTGAAGCGATCTGTGACAAACTTTTAGCAAACGTCAATATGGAAACCTACCGTTATGAAATAGTTCAAATGGAGGAAGCAGCCCTATGAAATTTGCAGTGATCGTCTTTCCTGGATCAAATTGTGATGTTGATTTGATGTGGGCAATCAAAGATATCATGGGGGCAGAAGCAGAATATGTGCGCCATGATGCAGAAAGCTTAGCCGGTTTTGACGGTGTTTTGCTTCCAGGAGGATTTTCTTATGGTGATTACTTAAGATGCGGAGCGATTGCCCGTTTTTCTACGATCATGTCAGAGGTCATTCGTTTGGCAAATGAAGGCAAACCTGTCTTTGGTACCTGCAATGGGTTTCAAATTTTAACGGAAGCGGGCTTGTTACCAGGGGTTTTACAAAGAAATGAATCATTGCATTTTATTTGCAAGCCGGTCCGTCTGCAAGTGAATAATCGAACAGCTTTTACTTCTGAATATGAAACGGATCAAGTCATTACGCTTCCTGTCGCTCATGGTGAGGGCAATTATTATTGTGATGAAACGACTTATCAGGAATTGGTTGCCAACAATCAAATCGTTTTCCGTTATGAAGATAACGTCAACGGCAGTCTACACAATATCGCTGGTATCTGCAACAAAGCAGGCAATGTCCTAGGCATGATGCCCCATCCAGAACGAGCGATGGAAAGTTTATTAGGCTCAGAAGATGGCAAGAAGTTTTTTGCTTCATTATTGAAAAATTTTGGGAAGGTGCCGGTAAATGGATAAAATGATCGTAAAAGAACCTACACCACAAGAAATCAAAGACACGAAATTATACGAGCAATGGGGATTGACCCAAGAAGAATATCGGATGATCTCAGAAGATATTTTGGGACGTTTACCAAACTATACCGAAACTGGACTCTTTTCAGTGATGTGGAGTGAACATTGTTCTTACAAAAATTCCAAACCTGTTTTGCGGAAATTCCCGACAGATGGGCCGCAGGTACTGCAAGGTCCGGGAGAAGGTGCGGGTATCGTGGATATCGGCGATGATCTAGCTGTCGTATTTAAAGCGGAAAGCCATAATCATCCTTCTGCGGTGGAACCTTATGAAGGAGCAGCAACTGGTGTTGGTGGAATCATCCGCGACATCTTCAGTATGGGAGCAAGACCGATTGCTGTTTTAGACTCCTTACGATTTGGTGAGTTAGATAATCCAAGAACGAAATATCTTTTGGAAGAAGTCGTTGCTGGGATCAGTGGCTATGGCAACTGTATTGGGATTCCGACCGTCGGTGGTGAAGTGGCATTTGATCCTTGTTATGAAGGCAATCCATTAGTCAATGCCATGTGTGTAGGGATCATTGCTCACAAGGATATTCAAAAAGGGCAAGCCAAAGGTGTTGGAAACACCATCATGTATGTCGGCGCAAAAACAGGACGCGACGGGATACACGGGGCGACTTTTGCATCGGAAGAATTTGTCGAAGGAGAAGAACAACAACGTTCCGCCGTACAAGTCGGTGATCCTTTTATGGAAAAACTCTTGTTGGAAGCTTGTTTGGAATTGATCGTGGATCATTCGGACATTTTAGTCGGGATTCAAGATATGGGCGCTGCTGGATTGGTTTCTTCTAGTGCCGAGATGGCATCAAAAGCCGGATCAGGTTTGCGCTTAACGTTAGATGATGTTCCACAACGAGAAACCAATATGACGCCTTATGAAATGATGTTGTCAGAATCCCAAGAGCGGATGCTGATCTGTGTCAAAAAAGGGCATGAAGCTGAAGTGGAAGCCCTCTTTAAGAAATACGATCTAGAAGCAGTCGTGATCGGTGAAGTGACGGATGATGGCAACTATCGTTTGTTCCATCATGGACAGGAAGTCGCTAATTTACCAGTGGATGCTTTAGCTGAAGATGCACCGACTTACTACAAAGAGATGGCAGAACCAGCACGGATCAAAGTGTTTAAGGAAACACCGGACTTTGTTCCAGTGATTCATTCAGCAACGTCTGTATTTGCGGATCTGCTGCAGCAGCCGACGATCGCTTCGAAACGCTCGATTTTTGAAACCTACGATTCGCAAGTTCGTACCAATACCGTGGTAGGACCCGGCAGTGATGCGGCCGTTTTACGAATCAAGGGAACCAATAAAGCCTTGGCGATGACGACTGACTGTAATGCTCGTTACCTTTACTTAGATCCTGAAGTCGGCGGACAGATCGCAGTTGCAGAAGCTGCTCGAAATATCGTCGCTTCCGGTGGGCGTCCATTGGCGATCACTGACTGCCTTAACTTCGGCTCGCCAGATAAACCAGAAGGATTCTGGGAGTTATCTACGGCTGCTGACGGGATCTCAGAAGCTTGTCGTGTACTAGAGACACCAGTAGTCTCCGGGAACGTCTCCTTATATAACGAAACGGACGGACAATCGGTCTATCCAACGCCTGTAATTGGGATGGTCGGATTGATCGAAGAGCTGGCGCATATCACGACGCAGCATTTCCAAGCAGCAGGGGATGTGATCTATGTCCTAGGGGAAACCCATGCTGATTTCAATGGGTCTGAATTGCAAAAACTGCAGACAGGAAAGATCGCTGGGCGTTTAATGTCCTTTGATCTTGAAACAGAAAAAACGAACCAACATTTGGTTACCGCAGCGATCCAAGCAGGTCTTGTTCAAAGTGCCCACGACTGTGCCGAAGGTGGTTTAGCGATCGCTTTAGCCGAATCCGCTTTTGACAAGGGCTTTGGTCTAAATGTGACCGTGTCATTGCCAGCAGCACAATTGTTTTCAGAAACCCAATCCCGTTTTGTGCTTTCAGTCGCACCTGATAAGCAAACAGCTTTTGAAGCACTGGTAGGTGCTGCTGCAATAGCGATCGGGGAAGTGACTGCTGATGGCCAGATTCGCATGCAAGCACAAGATGATACGATCGAGATGCCCCTTACTGAGGCGAAATTGAAATGGGAGGAAACCATTCCATGTTTAATGAAGTAAAGAGCCTCAACGAGGAATGTGGGGTTTTTGGTGTTTGGGGTCATCCAGATGCCGCTCGTGTCACCTACTTCGGACTACACAGTTTGCAACATCGCGGCCAAGAAGGTGCTGGGATCGTCACGAATGATGCGGGAAAACTCAATGGTCACCGTGATTTAGGGTTGCTAGCGGAAGTGTTTTCGGATGAACGTGTCCTCCAGCGTCTGACAGGAGATGCTGCCATTGGTCACGTTCGTTACGCAACTGCTGGTAATGGTAGCGTTGATAATATTCAACCATTTTTATTCAAATTTTTTGATCAGCAGATTGGCTTAGCACATAACGGCAACTTGACGAATGCGAAAAGTCTACGGAAATCATTAGAAGAGGCTGGTGCGATTTTCCACTCGAATTCCGATACAGAGATTCTCATGCACTTGATCCGTCGCAGCGAAGAACCGCTTTTTATGGATCGGGTCAAGGAGGCATTAAATCAAGTTAAAGGTGGATTTGCGTACCTTTTACTGACGGAAAATGCCATGATCGCAGCACTAGACCCCAATGGCTTTCGGCCATTGTCAATCGGGAAAATGGTCAATGGTGCTTATGTGGTGGCTTCAGAAACCTGTGCGTTGGAAGTCATCGGTGCGGAATTTATTCGTGATGTCCGACCGGGCGAAGTCGTGATCATTGATGATGCAGGCATTCAAATCGAGCAGTATACCCAAGAAGTACAACCGGCGATTTGTTCGATGGAGTTTATTTATTTTGCCCGTCCTGATTCCAACATCGCTGGCGTCAATGTTCATCGTGCCCGTAAAAATATGGGCCGTCGCTTGGCAAAAGAGGCGCCGATCGAAGCGGATATGGTCATTGGTGTACCGAATTCATCCTTATCTGCTGCCAGCGGGTACGCAGAAGCTTCAGGTATTCCTTATGAATTGGGCTTAGTAAAAAATCAATACATTGCACGAACGTTTATTCAACCGACACAGGAGTTAAGAGAGCAAGGCGTGCGAATGAAGCTCTCAGCTGTTCGTGGCGTAGTCGAAGGCAAACGAGTGATTCTAGTCGACGATTCGATCGTCCGAGGAACCACCAGCCGCCGTATCGTGCAACTGCTAAAAGAGGCAGGTGCCAAAGAAGTTCATGTGCGTATCGGTTCGCCGCCTTTGCGCTATCCATGTTTTTACGGGATCGACATTCAAACGAGAAAAGAATTGATCGCAGCCAAATATACGGAAGCTGAGATTTGTGAAAAAATCGAAGCAGATTCTTTGGCCTTTTTAAGTGAAGACGGGTTGATCGAAGCGATCGGTTTAGATTTCGACGCACCTTACTCAGGATTGTGTATGGCCTATTTCAATGGCGATTATCCAACCCCTTTGTATGATTATGAAGAAAACTATCTCGCGTCTTTAGCTGAATAAATTGTAGGCAAAAATGGTTTTTCAAACGAAGCAGTGAAGGACCGCTGGTTTACTTGCGTTAACGACGAATGAGCTGAATGAAGAAAAGCGGATGAATGATTGAGGAGGAACGAACGTGGCAAATGCATATGCAAAAGCCGGTGTCGATGTCGAAGCCGGTTATGAAGTAGTCGAACGGATCAAAAAGCATGTGAAACGAACAGAACGGCTAGGCGTGATGGGGGCAATCGGGGGCTTTGGTGGCTGTTTTGACTTATCATCGTACCAATTGAAAGAACCGGTACTCGTTTCTGGGACAGATGGTGTAGGAACCAAGCTTTTGTTGGCGATCCAACAAGAACAGCACACAACGATCGGCATTGATTGCGTCGCGATGTGCGTGAATGATATCGTCGCTCAAGGGGCAGAACCTATCTACTTCCTTGACTATGTTGCAGTTGGTAAAAACGATCCGGCAAAGATCGAACAAATCATTGCTGGTGTCGCAGAGGGCTGTGTGCAAGCGGGGGCTGCCCTGATTGGTGGGGAAACCGCTGAGATGCCGGGGATGTATCAGCCAGAAGAATATGATCTTGCTGGTTTCGCCGTAGGGATCGTCGAAAAAAGTCGCTTGATCACTGGAGAAACCATTAAAGAAGGCGATGAGCTGATTGGTTTGCCTTCTTCAGGCATTCATTCCAATGGGTACTCTTTAGTCAGAAAAATCTTTTTTGAACAGCATGGCTATACAGGAGCAGAAACGTTTGCGGAACTTGGTAACCAAACGCTTGCAGAAAGTTTATTGACGCCAACGAGAATTTACGTTGATGCACTGAAACCTTTATTGACAGAAGGATTGTTAGCTGGAATTTCTCATATCACTGGTGGCGGCTTTGTTGAAAATATCCCACGGATGCTGCCTGAAGGACTTGCGGCAGAAATCGCCTTAGACACTTGGCCGCAGTTGCCAATATTTGATATGATCGCTACTCATGGCGCGATTCCTCATCAAGAAATGTTCGAGATTTTCAATATGGGTATCGGTATGGTCTTAGCCGTTGCGCCAGAAAATGTTGCGGCAGTGATGGCACTTCTATCCGCCAATGAAGAACAAGCATACCGGATCGGTAAAGTGACCAAACGTAACAACGAAGCCGTTTGCTTCAAAGAGGCAGTCCGATGAGGATCGCCGTCTTTGCTTCTGGAACGGGCAGCAATTTTACCGCGATCGCCGATGCGATCCAGGCTAATGAAATCAAAGGGGCGCAGATCAGGTTGGTCTTTTCCGATAAACCTACAGCGCCAGTAATAGAAAAAGCCCGCGCGAGAGACTATGAAACGCTTGTCATAGAGCCAGCGGCATTTGCATCAAAAGCAGCCTTTGAAAATAAATTGATCGAAGAATTGCAGGATCATGCCATCGATTTTATTGTTTTAGCAGGGTATATGCGAATCATCGGCAACACTCTATTATCCGCTTATGAAGGCAGAGTCATCAATATCCATCCCTCCTTGTTGCCGAGTTTCCCAGGTAAATCTGGGATCGCCGATGCCTTCGCTTACGGCGTGAAAGTGACGGGAGTGACGGTTCATTATGTCGATGCCGGCATTGACACAGGGCCAATCATTGCCCAAGAAATCGTTCGGATCGACACCGACGATACATTAGCAAATGTGACAGAAAAAATTCATCAAGTAGAACATCAAATCTATCCAGCTGTTTTAGCTGAAATCGTGGAAAAGGGGCTATCGAATCGTGAATAAACGTGCATTAATCAGTGTGTCTGACAAAGAAGGACTCGTACCATTTGTCCAAGAATTGACCAATTTAGGATTTGAGATTATCTCAACTGGCGGGACAAAAACGGCCTTGGAACAAGCGGGGCTTCAACCGATCGGCATCGAAGCGGTCACAGAATTTCCTGAAATGATGGATGGTAGGGTCAAGACGCTACATCCACGGGTGCATGGTGGTCTGTTAGGACGGCGTGATCTGCCTTCTCATATGGAGGCAATGGCTGAGCATGGCATTTTACCGATCGACCTTGTTGTCGTCAATCTTTATCCATTTAAAGAAACCATCAGTAAGCTTGACGTCACAGAAGCCGACGCAATCGAAAATATCGACATCGGCGGACCAAGCATGCTACGTTCTGCGGCGAAAAATCATGCCTCAGTAACTGTTGTCGTTGATCCCGAGGATTACGACTGGGTTTTAACTGAGCTGAAGGAAGGCAATACGACTTTGGCATCAAGAAAGAAATTAGCTGCCAAAGTCTTCCGCCATACCGCCGCTTACGATGCCTTGATTGGTGAATACTTGACCAAAGCGGTGGCTGAAACAGAAACAGAGACCTTGACGAAAACCTATGTTTTGAAACAAACATTGCGTTATGGTGAAAATAGTCATCAGAAAGCTTCATTCTATCAAGATGCATTACCCGTGCCCTATTCGATTGCCAGCGCAAAACAAATCCACGGCAAAGAATTGTCTTACAACAACATTAAAGATGCTGATGCTGCCTTGCGGATCGCAGAAGAATTTACAGAGCCGACTGCGGTAGCCCTCAAGCACATGAATCCATGTGGAATCGGAAGTGGAGAAACGATTGCTGAAGCTTTCCAAGAAGCTTACGAAGCAGACCCAGTGTCGATTTTTGGCGGGATCATTGTTTTGAATCGTCCAGTTGATGTGGCAACTGCGGAGAAACTGCAGCGGATTTTTCTTGAGATCATCATTGCACCTGCATTTGAAGAAGAAGCACTAGAAATCTTAACGAAGAAAAAAAATCTGCGCCTGCTGGTTGTTGATTTCGAAAAAGCAGTCAAACAGCCAGAAGTTGTCTCTGTCCTTGGGGGCTTATTGGTGCAAGAACCAGATGATCAAATGGAAACACCAGAAGATTGGACCGTGGTGACAAAGAGAAAGCCGACACCAGAAGAAATCGCAGCTTTGGCATTTGCTTGGAAAGCGGTGAAACACGTGAAATCTAATGCCATCGTTTTAGCCAATCAACAGCAAACCGTCGGGATCGGCGCTGGTCAAATGAACCGCGTGGGTTCGGTGAAAATCGCCGTCGAACAAGCCCGTGAAAACAATAAATTGGCCGGTTCAGTGCTGGCAAGCGACGCCTTTTTCCCAATGGATGACAGTGTTGAATATGCAGCGCAACAAGGAATCAAAGCGATTATTCAACCTGGTGGCAGTATCAAAGATCAAGAGTCGATCGACATGGCAGATAAATACGGTGTGGCGATGGTCTTTACTGGTGTTCGTCATTTTAAACACTAAGAAATAGGAGAAGACGATGAAAATACTTGTTATTGGTAGTGGCGGTAGAGAGCATGCCGTCGCAAAAAAGTTTCTGCAGGATCCTCAAGTGGAAACAGTCTTTTGTGCGAAGGGCAATCCCGGTATGCGAAAAGACGGGATCAAGACAGTCGCAATTGAAGAGTCCGATCATGAAAGTCTAATTGCTTTTGCTCAAGAGCAGGAGGTTGATTGGACCTTCGTTGGTCCGGAAGTTCCGTTGCTAAATGGCATCGTAGATGATTTTCAGGGGGCGGGCTTGGAAATTTTTGGCCCCAATCGCCAAGCAGCGATGATTGAAGGATCAAAAGAGTTTGCCAAAGAATTGATGCGAACCAATCACATTCCAACAGCAGACTATCAAAGCTTTACAGATAGTGCCCAGGCAAAAGCCTATATCCAACGTAAAGGTGCGCCAATCGTCATCAAAGCAGATGGTTTAGCGGCGGGCAAAGGCGTGGTTGTCGCGGAAACCATTGAAGAAGCAAACGCAGCAGTCGAAGCGATGCTGGAGCAAAATGCTTTCGGTGAAAGTGGTGCAAAAGTGGTGATCGAAGAGTTTTTGGCTGGCGAGGAGTTTTCGCTATTGGCATTTGTGAAGGGCGAAGCCGTCTATCCAATGGTCATTGCCCAAGACCATAAACGTGCCTTCGATGGCGATTTAGGTCCGAATACAGGAGGTATGGGGGCTTATACGCCGGTACCGCAGATTCCGCAAGAAATGGTCGATCAAGCGGTAGCAGAAGTTTTACTTCCTGCAGCAAAAGGGATGATTCGCAACAATACACCGTTTACGGGGATTCTCTATGCAGGTCTGATTGCTACCAATGATGGACCGAAAGTCATCGAATTCAATGCGCGTTTCGGCGATCCAGAAACACAAGTCGTGTTAAGTCGTTTAGATAGTAGCCTGGCACAGATCATTGATGATCTCTTGCAGGATCGAGAGCCCGCGATCCGCTGGAATCAAGCGGCTTCGATCGGTGTCGTGATTGCATCGCAAGGATATCCTGGCAAGTATCATCAAGGAATGCCTGTTCCATCTCCTCAAGGAGAAGGAACACAATTCTTTTATGCAGGAGTGGAGGAGACTGCTGATCAAGGCGATTTGACGGCAGCTGGTGGTCGTGTTTTTCTTGTGGAAGCTTCAGCTGAGGATTTAGCTACTGCCCAAAAGAACGTCTATGAAGCAATCAATAAATTGCCTTTGTCGGGTTTGTTTTATCGAAATGACATTGGTGACAAAGCCTTACACTATAGCAACTCATCAAAGGCGATGAAGTAAAGAACGTTTCAATGCGTAATGCAAATTGAAAGTAAAGGATGACTGCCAGTAGAACCAATCGGTTGTGCTGGTGGTTTTCATTTTATAGGAGGTTTTTTTGACGTTGGTGTAGCGTTTTCATCTTGTTGTGCTAAAATAAGAATGTAGTTTAAATAAGGAGGAACTTTACGTGAAAAAAATTAAATTCGGTCCCACTGATTTAGAAGTATCTAGCGTGATTTTAGGTTTGATGCGAATCAACAATGCCAAAGACCCAGTGAAAGTATTGACGACAGCGATTGAAAATGACATTACCTTTTTTGACCATGCCGATATATATGGTCGCGGTGAATGTGAAACGATTTTTGCAGAAGCGTTAGCAAAAACGGCAGCTAAAAGAGAAGATTTATTTATTCAATCAAAATGCGGCATCGTTCCAGGTGAAATGTTTGATTTTTCGAAAGAGCATATTATCTCTTCTGTGGAAGGTAGTTTGCAACGATTGAAAACTGATCATTTAGATGCGTTATTATTGCATCGCCCTGACACTTTGTTTGAACCAGAAGAAGTGGCAGCAGCCTTTGACCAATTAGAAAAAGACGGTAAAGTGAAATACTTCGGTGTCAGCAATCAAAAACCTGGTCAAATCGAATTGTTGAAAAAATATGTTTCCCAACCTTTAGTAGCGAATCAGCTGCAATTCGGGATCATGCATACGGGAATGATCGATCAAGGAATTCATGTCAACATGACGGATGCTGGTAGTGTCGATCATGATGGAGAAATTCTAGAATATTCTCGCTTGCATGAGATGACGATCCAAGCTTGGTCTCCGTATCAGTATGGTTTCTTTGAAGGGGTCTTTATCGGTAACGAGAAATTCCCAGAGTTGAACGAAAAATTGACCGAACTAGCGGACAAGTATCAAACGACACCGACAGGTATTGCTTCTGCGTGGATCTTACGTCACCCTGCAAACATGCAAGTGATTGCTGGAACGATGACCCCACATCGGATCGAAGAAATCGCGCAAGCATCTTCGATCGTATTGACCCGCCATGAATGGTATGAAGTGTATAAAGCAGCAGGGAACATCTTGCCTTAATTTATACGTAAATTCCGTTTTATTCAGTTGTTATAAAGATGAATGTTCGCGAAAGACGAACATTCATCCTTTTTTTTCAAAAAGTATTTCTAAAAAGCTTGTATTTCATTTCCAGGTGGTTTAAATTGTTGTGGGCGTTAAAAATAGGCTGATGCCATTTGATGCTTGCTTCACTCTTAGTAAGATTTGGAGGATATTTTTATGTTTGACATGAAAGTTTTTGATTACGAAGATATACAACTGATTCCTAACAAGTGTATCGTGAACAGCCGTTCAGAATGTGATACCACGGTGACATTAGGCGGACACTCGTTTAAAATGCCTGTTGTTCCTGCAAATATGCAAACAATTATTGATGATTCAATCGCAGAATTTTTAGCTGAAAATGGCTATTTTTATATTATGCACCGCTTTGATGAAGAAGCACGGATTCCATTCATCAAAAAAATGAAAAGCCGCGGCTTGATTAGTTCAATCAGCGTGGGTGTCAAAGAAAATGAATATGCCTTTGTAGAAGAACTAGCTGAGAAAGAGCTTGTTCCTGATTTTATCACGATCGATATTGCCCATGGTCACTCAAACGCCGTGATCAATATGATTCAACACATCAAGAAGCATTTACCAGAAACGTTTGTGATCGCTGGAAATGTTGGAACGCCAGAAGCAGTTCGTGAATTGGAAAACGCTGGCGCCGATGCAACAAAAGTCGGTATTGGACCAGGGAAAGTTTGTATCACAAAAATCAAAACTGGTTTCGGGACTGGAGGATGGCAATTGGCAGCATTACGCTGGTGTGCCAAAGCTGCTCGCAAACCAATCATTGCAGATGGTGGCATTCGGACACACGGCGATATCGCTAAATCTGTCCGCTTTGGTGCAACCATGGTCATGATCGGTTCATTGTTTGCTGGGCATGAAGAATCACCAGGAGAAACCAAGGTAGAAAATGGCGTTGTAATGAAAGAATACTTTGGTTCTGCATCAGAATTTCAAAAAGGTGAAAAGAAAAACGTAGAAGGAAAGAAAATTTGGATTCAATACAAAGGTTCTTTAAAAGATACGTTAGTTGAAATGCAGCAAGACTTGCAGTCATCGATCTCTTATGCAGGTGGAAAAGATTTAGAATCGATTCGTAAAGTGGATTACGTAATCGTGAAAAATTCGATTTTCAATGGAGATACTATTTAAGCTGGATACTGAAGAAACGGCCTTTTAGCGGTCGTTTCTTTTTTTTGTTGGAACAACCATTTTGTTTTTCTGTTTTCTTCGTTATAATAGAAGCAATGAGAAGTAGAGGAGCGGGTGACCAAATGACAATCAAAGTGATGTCTGTGTTCGGTACCAGACCGGAAGCCATCAAAATGGCGCCACTAGTAAAGGAATTGGAAAACGACCCGCGTTTTGAATCGATCGTTGTGGTGACGGCGCAGCATCGAGAAATGTTGGATCAAGTTTTAACGGTTTTTGAAATCATACCAGATTATGATCTGGATATTATGACTTTAGGGCAAACTTTGACAGGAATCACTACCAAAGTTTTGCTGGATCTGGAACCTATCTTGCAAAAAGAAACCCCTGATATCGTACTCGTTCACGGGGATACGACCACAGCTTATGCAGCCGCGACGGCAGCTTTCTATCAGCAGATTCCTGTGGGGCATGTGGAAGCCGGTTTGCGTACATGGAACAAAAAATCTCCTTATCCGGAGGAAGCCAATCGTCAGCTGATCGATGTATTAGCGGATTTTTATTTTGCGCCAACTGTCCAAAGCAAAGAAAATTTATTAGCGGAAAATCGCAATAAAGCTGCAATTTTTGTAACGGGAAATACCGCCATTGATGCGATGCGTTATACGATCTCGGAGGACTATCAGCATCCAGAACTTTCTGCAGCAGATCAAACCATGATTCTTCTGACAATGCACCGTCGCGAGAACTTAGGTGTTCCGATGAAGCAAGTCTTCCGCGCTTTAGCGAAGATCGCTAAGGAGAAACCAACCATCAAAGTGGTTTTTCCTATGCATAAAAATCCTCAAGTCCGAGGGATTGCTATGGAGATACTTGGGGAACTAGAAAATGTCACGCTGATTGAGCCTTTAGATGTCATTGATTTTCACAATGTTGCCAATCAAAGCACATTGATTTTGACGGATTCTGGTGGTGTCCAAGAAGAAGCACCGTCGTTAGGCGTTCCTGTTTTGGTCTTGCGAGATACAACAGAGCGCCCAGAAGGAATTGCTGCAGGTACGTTAAAACTGATCGGTACGTCTGAAGCTGCGGTTTATCAAGAAACGAAGCGACTACTAGAGGATCCAGAAGCTTACAATGCCATGGCACATGCAGAAAATCCCTATGGCGATGGGAAAGCTAGTCGGCGAATCTTGAAAATTTTAGCAGATCATTTTTCGTGAGAGCTAGATCGAAAGAATACCGAAAAAATCATTTTTCAGAATCGGATGTGAAAGAGAAATAGGCAGCTGTTTATTTAAATGGCTGTCTATTTTTTATTCGAGTTCGGAAATTTATTACATTCTCTCCTTCAATGGGATAGCCGAAGTGACTTGATGAATTCTGGGTTTTTCCCTGAGAGGATTTCTCTCTATCTGTTCGTGTAAAAAAAGTTTTGTCACATATAAAATCACACCAGTTTTTTAATGTTGTTATTTTATTGTAAGACCTTTCATTTGAAAACCAACGAAAATCTATGAAAAAAGGGTGCTTTTTTCCATTGTTGCGGTTGACATTGGTTAGGATAGCAGTTATTATGTGGGTAGTTGGAAGATAGACTTCCGGCGAACTGACATTTTATACAAATAATTGTTAGGTGAGGCTCCTATATGGACACAAGCTGCTGCCGCAAAAGTATCGAGAGATACTTAGTTGGTAGGACAGGTCTAATCGTGAAGGTTAAACCCAAAGTAGCTGATAGCAGATTTGCTATCTACGCCCTATAGTGCTAAAGCTCTACAATGATCATGAGTTTTTTACGCATGCTTATTGGGAGCGTGCGTTTTTTTGTGTCTTTTACGCATGTTCCACAGTGACTTACCTAATAAAAAGAAAGGAAGATTCACATGGAATACCCCAGTCCCCAGATGAAACAGCGGAGTAATTATCGAATCGCTAGGGGTGGCGTAAGCAACTCCTAAGTGCTAGGAGGAAAAAAAGATGTTAAAAAAACTATCGAAAGATCAAGAACTAAAATTACTGGCAAAATTGACCGAAAGAGAATTGCTGATGGAAATGCGGACATCCTTCCAAGGGTTATCGGAAGAAGATGCTGCAGAACGTTTGGCAGAGTACGGTCCAAACAAAGTGGATGCGCAAAAACCAACACCTGCTTGGTTGATGATCCTAGGTGCTTTCAAAGATCCTTTTGTGTTAGTTTTGGCATTATTAATGGTTATTTCTTTTGTAACAGGCGATATTGAAGCAGTGATCGTGATGGGAATCATGATTTTAGCCAGTGTCATGATTACTTTCGTCCAAGAATACCGTTCCCAAAAAGCAAGCTTAGCGTTAAAAGAACTTATTGAAAATACTTGTTCCGTAACCCGAGATGGAATCACGAGAGAAATTCCGATGGATGAAGTCGTTCCAGGAGACATCGTCACCTTAGCAACCGGCGACATGATTCCTGCGGATGCGATCTTGATTTGGACCAAAGATTTATTTATCAATCAATCTTCATTAACAGGCGAATCAATGCCAGTTGAAAAATTTGTCGATGCTGGGATCAAAGAAAGCGATGAACAAATTTCTGCACTAGATATGCAAGATCTTGTTTTCATGGGTACCGATGTCTTAAGTGGTCAAGGAAAAGCCATTATTTTGAAAACCGGTCAAAGTACTTTCTTCGGTGATATTGCCAAAAATGCGACCACGAAACGGGGCAAAACAACCTTTGAAGATGGCTTAACAAAAGTCAGCAAGCTATTGTTGCGAATGGTCATGGTTCTTTTCCCAATCGTTTTATTGATCAATGGTTTGACCAAGGGTGATTGGGGCGAAGCGTTGTTCTTCGCGATTGCAGTAGCAGTTGGTTTGACGCCAGAAATGCTACCAATGATCGTCACCAGTAACTTAGCCAAAGGGGCGATCTCTTTATCAAAAGAAAAAGTGATCGTCAAAGAATTGCCTTCGATTCAAAACTTAGGTGCAATGGATGTACTATGTACCGATAAAACGGGTACGATCACCGAAGATCGTGTTGTACTGGTACAGCATTTAAACCCATTTGGCGTAGAAGATAAACAAGTCCTTGATATGACGTATTTAAATTCTTACTATCAAACAGGGTGGAAAAACCTGATGGATATTGCTGTCTTAAACTACTATGAAGAAGAAGGCTTGGCAGCGCCATTTAACGATGTGACAAAAATCGATGAGATTCCGTTTGACTTCTCACGTCGCCGCTTGACGGTTGTTGTCAATGCAGATGGTCATCAACTGATGGTCACTAAAGGTGCCGCCGAGGAAATGGAACAAGTCTGCAAGTACGTAGAAGTTGATGGCAAAGTGATGGAATTGACTCCTCAATTGAGAAAACAATTGCGTCAAGTGAATTTGCGCTTGAATAAACAAGGAATGCGCGTGTTGACTGTTGCTGTAAAACGAGATGCCCACGCAGATGCCGTTTATTCTGTAGAAGATGAACAAGATATGATCATGATTGGCTTTATGGGCTTCTTAGATCCAGCAAAAGAAACAGCAAAAACAGCGATTGCTTCTTTACACGGTCATGGCATCAATGTCAAAGTGTTAACGGGAGATAATGCGATCGTTGCGCAAAAAGTTTGTCGAGATGTTGGTATTGATGCAGATGAATACTTGTTAGGAACCGATATAGATCATCTGTCAGATGAAGAGTTAGCAGAGAAAGCTGCAAAAACTAATCTGTTTGCAAAATTAAATCCAATGCAAAAATCCCGAATCATTGAAACCATTCAAGCGGCAGGCCATACGGTCGGCTTTATGGGAGATGGCATCAACGACGCGCCTGCTTTACGTACAGCAGATGTTGGTATCTCGGTTGATACCGCAGCAGATATCACCAAAGATGCCAGCTCGATCATTTTATTAGAAAAAAGTTTGAATGTCCTTGATAAAGGGGTCATCGAAGGCCGCAAAGTATTTACCAATATGATGAAGTACATCAAAATGACTTTGAGTTCGAATTTCGGGAATGTGTTCTCGATCTTAGTTGCTAGTGCCTTTTTACCTTTCTTACCAATGTTGTCCATTCAACTGTTGGTTCAAAACTTGGTGTACGATATGGCCCAATTGACGATCCCATGGGACAACGTAGATAAAGAAGAGTTAGAAAAACCAGTTAAATGGCAAGTGGGTGGACTATTGAAGTTTACCGTCGGCATTGGACCTGTCAGCAGCATCTTCGATATTTTGACTTTCTTTATGATGTGGCATGTCTTTAGTGCAAATACCATCCAAGAGCAAGCCTTGTTCCAAGCAGGATGGTTTATGATTGGCTTGACGACACAAACCTTAGTCGTTCACATGATCAGAACGAGAAAATTACCATTTATCAAAAGTATCGCATCACCTGCAGTTTTGATTTCAAGTGTTCTAGCGATTGCAGTTGGCTTCTTGGTCATCTTGACGCCATTGCATACCGTCTTTGATTTTGCAGCACTGCCATCAAGTTACTGGCCATGGTATGTCGGTATCAATCTAGCTTATTTAGTAACAGTTGAGTTTGCGAAACGCATTTACATTCATGTCACGAGAGAATGGATTTAAAAAAACAGGTCGGCGTTCTTCCTAACAGGGGGAGAATCGCCGATCTGTTTCTTTTTATCCGTTCTCTGTATTATTTTTTTCTCATATTAAGAAATTTCTCTTTGACTCAAGTCGAATCCTTCACAAGTGATAAAAGGAGGTTAATGATAAATCTGTTTAGCGGAATGGTGGATGCTGTACTATTCTTAAATAAAAAAAAGAATCTGAAAAGAAAAAATTGAAGAAAGCGATTGCTTTAATGTGATTAATTTCACTAATGTTTTCTTAAGAGTTGCTACAGTGGGAATTCTTTTATTAAAAAAAATACCCTTTTCACTTGTCATTTTCGAAGTTAAATGATAATTTATAAGAGTAAATGAAATTTCGATAGTACAGATTTAAACCCTGTTACATACGAAAGTGAATTTTTATATCAGAGAGGAAAGTGTGTCAAGATGGCAAAAAAACAAAAAGCACTTGATTTCCAAGCGATTTTGGAGCAAGTCAATGCGGATTTTCCAACTTACCAAGCTTTGGACAAAGACGGGAAAATTGTAAATCAAGAGTTAGTACCAGATTTAAGTGACGACGAATTAGTTGAATTGATGACTCGTATGGTATGGTCTCGTGTATTAGACCAACGCTCAACTGCGTTAAACCGTCAAGGTCGTCTAGGTTTCTTCGCGCCAACTGCTGGACAAGAAGCAAGCCAATTAGCAAGTCAATTTGCTTTTGAAAAAGAAGACGTTTTATTACCTGGTTACCGTGATGTACCACAATTGATCCAACACGGTCTGCCATTGAAAGAAGCTTTCTTATGGTCACGTGGCCACGTTGCTGGGAACCTTTATCCAGAAGATTTAAAAGCATTGCCACCACAAATCATTATTGGTGCACAATACGTCCAAGCAGCCGGCGTTGCTTTAGGATTGAAAAAACGCAACAAGAAAAATGTTGTATTCACTTATACAGGTGATGGCGGTTCTTCACAAGGGGACTTCTATGAAGCAATCAACTTTGCAGGGGCTTACCATGCAAACGCTGTATTCTATATCCAAAACAATGGTTTTGCGATCTCTACACCTCGTGAAGTACAAAGTGCGGCACCAACATTGGCACAAAAAGCTGCAGCAGCTGGGATCCCTGGTATCCAAGTTGACGGTATGGATCCATTGGCAGTGTACTATGTTTCTAAAGCAGCTCGTGAATGGGCAGCAAACGGCAACGGTCCTGTATTGATTGAAACCTTGACTTACCGTTACGGTCCACATACATTGTCTGGTGATGATCCAACCCGTTACCGTTCAAAAGACATGGACAGCGAATGGCAACAAAAAGATCCATTGGTACGTTTCCGTACTTACCTAACTGAAAAAGGACTTTGGTCTGAAGAAAAAGAAGAACAAGTCATTGAACAAACAAAAGAAGAAATCAAAGCAGCGATCGCTGAAGCGGACCGCGTGCCAAAACAAAAAGTTTCAGATTTCTTGAAAAACATGTTTGAAGTACAACCACAAAACATTAAAGATCAAATTGCAACTTACGAAGCGAAGGAGTCGAAATAGTCATGGCACAAAAAACAATGATTCAAGCAATTACAGATGCCTTAGCTGTTGAAATGGAAAATGACAAAGAGATTTTAGTCTTTGGTGAAGATGTCGGTAAAAACGGCGGGGTTTTCCGTGCAACAGAAGGTTTACAAGAAAAATTCGGCGAAGATCGTGTCTTCGATACCCCTCTTGCTGAATCTGGTATCGGCGGCTTGGCTTTCGGTTTAGCATTAGAAGGTTTCCGTCCAGTTCCAGAAATCCAATTCTTTGGTTTCGTATTTGAAACATTTGACGAAATCGTTGGTCAAATGGCGCGTACTCGTTACCGTATGGGTGGTACACGTAATTTACCAATCACTATTCGTTCACCATTTGGTGGCGGTGTGCACACACCAGAATTGCACTCAGATAACTTGGAAGGATTGATCGCTCAATCACCTGGTATCCGTGTCGTTATTCCATCAAACCCATATGATGCAAAAGGATTATTGATTGCTTCTATCCGCAGCAATGACCCAGTTGTTTTCTTAGAGCACATGAAACTTTACCGTTCATTCCGTGAAGAAGTGCCAGAAGAAGCATACGAAGTTCCTTTAGACAAAGCAGCAGTAACTCGTGAAGGTTCTGATGTTTCAATCATCACTTATGGTGCAATGGTTCGTGAAGCAATCAAAGCTGCTGACAACTTAGCGAAAGAAAACATCAACGCTGAAATTATCGACTTGCGTACAGTTGCTCCTCTTGATGTTGAAACGATCATCAAATCAGTTGAAAAAACTGGTCGTGTGGTTGTCGTTCAAGAAGCACAAAAACAAGCAGGTGTTGGCGCTCAAGTCGTTTCTGAAATTTCTGAACGTGCGGTTCTATCACTAGAAGCTCCAATCGGACGCGTGTCTGCACCAGATACGATCTTCCCATTCGGTCAAGCTGAAAACATTTGGTTGCCAAATGCAAAAGACATCGAAGACAAAGTGAAAGAAATCGTGAACTTTTAATAGTTGAAGAAGGGAAGAATAGAAAATGGCATTTCAATTTAAATTACCGGATATCGGTGAAGGAATTGCAGAAGGCGAAATCGTAAAATGGTTCGTCAAAGCAGGGGATACCATCAATGAAGATGATACCTTACTAGAAGTTCAAAATGATAAATCAGTGGAAGAAATTCCATCTCCAGTAACAGGAACAGTGAAAAACATCGTTGTCCCTGAAGGTACAGTCGCAAACGTTGGAGATGTCCTTGTTGAGATCGATGCACCAGGACATGAAGACAACGAAGGCGATGCAGGTGTAGCAGCAGAGTCTCAAACACCAGCAAAACCAGCAGCAGAACCTACAACGGAAACGGCTGAAGCATCAGCTGGTTCTTCTGAAGGCGCAGGCGTTTTCCAATTCAAATTACCAGATATCGGTGAAGGAATTGCAGAAGGCGAAATCGTAAAATGGTTCGTTAAAGCAGGAGATACCATCAATGAAGACGATACGTTGCTTGAAGTTCAAAACGACAAATCAGTCGAAGAAATCCCATCTCCAGTAACAGGAACAGTGAAAAACATCGTTGTTGCTGAAGGAACAGTTGCAAATGTTGGTGATGTTTTAGTTGAAATCGACGCACCTGGTCACAACAGTGCGCCTGCTTCATCAAGCGCACCTGCAGAAGCACCAAAAGAAAAAGTGGAAACTTCTGGTTCAGCAAGTGTTGTTGAAGCAGCAGATCCTAACAAACGTGTCTTGGCTATGCCTTCTGTCCGTCAATTCGCTCGCGAAAAAGATGTGGATATTTCCCAAGTATCTGCAACAGGCAAAGGCGGACGTGTAACAAAAGAAGACATCGAAAACTTCCTATCAGGTGGCGGACAAGCTGCAAAAGCTGAAACTCAAGCTCCTGCGAAAGAAGAAACAAAAGCTGCAGCAACTGAAAGCAAACCAGCAGCTCCAGCAAAAGCCTTCAAATCAAACTTAGGTGATTTAGAAGAACGTGTTGCCTTAACACCTACACGTAAAGCAATCGCTAAAGCGATGGTAAACAGCAAACAAACAGCACCTCATGTAACCTTGCATGATGAAGTTGAAGTAACAAACCTATGGGATAATCGTAAGAAATTCAAAGAAGTTGCTGCTGCAAACGGCACAAAACTTACTTTCTTACCATATGTTGTAAAAGCATTGACTGCAACAGTGAAAAAATTCCCTATCTTGAATGCGTCGATCGATGATGCAAAACAAGAGATCGTATACAAAAACTATTACAACATCGGTATCGCAACAGATACTGACCATGGGTTGTATGTACCAAACGTAAAAGATGCAGATCGTAAAGGCATGTTTGCTATCGCTGATGAAATCAACGAAAAAGCAAAACTTGCTCATGACGGCAAATTGGCTGCAGATGATATGCGTAATGGTACCATCACAATCAGTAACATCGGTTCAGTTGGTGGCGGCTGGTTCACTCCAGTAATCAACTACCCTGAAGTAGCTATTTTGGGTGTAGGTACAATCGCGCAACAACCAATCGTAAACGCTGAAGGCGAAATCGTTGTCGGACGTGTGATGAAACTTTCATTAAGCTTCGACCACCGTATCGTTGATGGCGCAACAGCGCAACAAGCAATGAATAATATCAAACGTCTATTAGCTGATCCAGAGCTATTAATGATGGAAGGATGATTAACAAATGGTAGTTGGAGATTTTGCTGTTGAATTAGATACAGTTGTAATCGGTGCGGGACCTGGCGGCTATGTAGCTGCCATCCGCGCTGCTGAAATGGGACAAAAAGTAGCAATCATTGAAAGAGAATACATCGGCGGCGTTTGTTTGAACGTTGGTTGTATCCCTTCAAAAGCCTTGATCGCTGCAGGTCATCATTATCAAGAATCTTTGGATTCAACAATGTTTGGTGTAACAAGTGAAAATGTTTCCCTTGATTTTACCAAAACACAAGAATGGAAAGACAACAAAGTCGTTAAAACATTAACTTCAGGTGTTGGTTTCCTATTGAAAAAACACAAAGTAGAAACGATTGAAGGAGAAGCTTTCTTCGTTGATGATCACACATTGCGTGTCATCCACCCAGATTCAGCACAAACATACTCTTTCAACAATGCAATCATCGCAACAGGTTCTCGCCCAATTGAAATCCCTGGTTTCAAATTCGGCGGACGTGTTCTTGATTCAACTGGCGGATTGGCATTAAAAGAAGTTCCTAAAAAATTCGTTGTTATCGGTGGCGGTGTCATCGGTTCTGAACTAGGTGCAGCTTATGCAAACCTAGGGGCAGAAGTAACGATCCTTGAAGGCTCTCCTCAAATCTTGCCAACCTATGAAAAAGACATGGTCAAATTGGTTGAAGAAGACTTTGCGAAAAAAGGTGTAACAGTCGTTACCAACGCAATGGCGAAAGAAGCAATTGACAATGGCGATAGCGTAACTGTCAAATATGCCGTAGATGGTAAAGAAGAATCAGTTACTGCTGATTACGTGATGGTTACTGTTGGTCGTCGTCCAAATACTGATGACATGGGCTTAGAACAAGCAGGTGTTGAAGTAGGCGAACGCGGATTGATCACGGTTGACAAACAAGGCCGTACCAACGTATCAAACATCTACGCGATTGGTGATATCGTTCCTGGTGCTGCATTAGCACATAAAGCCAGCTACGAAGCAAAAATCGCTGCTGAAGCAATCTCTGGTAAAAAAGTTGCCGTTGATTACAAAGCAATGCCAGCAGTTGCCTTTACTGATCCAGAATTGGCTTCTGTCGGTATGACGATCAAAGATGCCAAAGATGCTGGAATTGAAGCAAAAGCATTCAAATTCCCATTCTCAGGTAACGGTCGTGCGTTATCTCTAGGAAAAACTGAAGGATTCATCCGCTTAGTAACAACGGTTGAAGACAATGTGATCATCGGTGCGCAAATTGCTGGTCTAGGAGCAAGCGATATGGTTTCAGAACTTGCTCTTGCTATTGAATCTGGCATGAACGCAGAAGATATCGCGCTAACGATCCATCCACATCCATCTCTAGGTGAGATCACAATGGATGCTGCTGAGTTAGCTCTAGGATTACCAATCCACATTTAAGCTTTGTGAAACTCGTTCATCATTTGGTGAACGAGTTTTTTTATCACCAAAAATAAAACGATCTGGTCTATTGACAGAATCTTCTGGAAATGATACGATGCTCTTAATATTTCAACCGTTGATGAGGAAAGTAAATTGATTTGGCAAGCGTAGAGAGTCTTCGTAAGGTGCAAGAAGAACTTGTAGGATCAATCGAAAATGGCCTCAGAGGTGATCTCCTGAACTTGTACGAAAGATAAGGAGATCCGGGTGCGCCCGCTATCGCGTCAGAGTATAACGACGTTAATTTGTCGCGTACTTGCTGAGAAGCATGCTGGAAAGTCTGCTTGAATAAAGGTGGTAACACGTAAACACGTCCTTTGATATCTCGATATCAGAGGGCTTTTTTATTTGCATTATTAAGGAGGAATAGTATGACAGAAAGATTTGAGACGATTCAATTACACGGAGGACAAATACCAGATCCTACCACAGGAAGTCGCGCCGTACCCATTTATCAAACCACATCGTATGTGTTTGATGATGCTGACCAAGCGGCAGCGAGATTTAGTCTTAGTGAGAGCGGCAATATCTATACCCGTATTACCAATCCGACGACCGCGGTTCTAGAAGAACGATTAGCCCTATTAGAAGGTGGTGTCGGTGCGTTAGCTACGGCTTCTGGCTCAGCAGCGATCACCTATGCAATTTTAAATCTCGCGCAAGCAGGAGATCATATCGTTTCTGCTGCTTCAATTTATGGCGGTACCTATAATTTGTTCGCCCATACATTGCCAGATTTTGGCATCACCACAAGCTTTGTCGATAGTGAAGATCTACCAGCACTAAAAGCAGCCATCCAAGAAAATACCAAAGCAGTTTTTCTAGAGTCTTTAGGCAATCCAGATATTGATATTGCCGACTTTAAAAAGATTGCAGCGATCGCTCATGAAGCCGGGATTCCCCTCATCATTGACAACACCTTTGCGACTCCCTATCTTTTTCGAGGGTTTGAGCATGGTGCGGACATCATCGTTTATTCCACGACAAAATACCTCGGTGGTCACGGGGCTGCTTTAGGAGGGGCTATTATTGATAGTGGCAACTTTGATTGGACAAACGGCAAATTTCCCAAGCTGGTCGATCCCGATCATAGTTACCATGCGATCTCATGGGTAGAAGCCGCTGGTAACGCTGCCTATATCACTCGGGCCCGAACGATTCTTTTACGGGATACAGGTGCTGCGATTTCTCCCTTCAATTCATGGGTGTTGCTTTTAGGCATCGAGACCCTCTCGTTGCGGATGGAACGTCATGTAGAAAATGCGCAACAAGTTGCTGAATTTTTAGCCAAGCACCCGGAAGTTTCTTGGGTTCATTTCCCAACCCTGCCGGACAGTCCTTATTTTAAGCGGGCGCAGGAGTATTTCCCCAAAGGGACCAGTTCGGTCTTTTCCTTCGGATTAAAGGGTGGGGCAGAAGCAAGCAAAACCTTTTGTGGCGCAACTAAGCTCTTCTCGCTACTGGCGAACGTTGGCGATGCAAAGTCCTTGATCATCCATCCAGCTTCGACGACCCATTCTCAGCTTAGCGTAGAAGAACTTGCAGCAGCCAAAATTCGTCCAGAGACGATTCGCTTATCCATTGGATTGGAAAACATCGACGATCTATTGGAAGATCTCACGCAAGCCTTCCAACAGCTCTAAATAGTTGAAGCAGTAGGAAAAGCGCAGGATACTATGCTGTGCTTTTTTGTTGTGGGTTAGTGTTTCAAATAAAACTGCGGTTTCTGTTTATAGAAGGATAGTAAATCCATCGGTTCTATGCTATATTTAGTTGCTAAGGAATATGGATAAGGTGGGGGATGTATGCGTAATCATGCAAGTGACAAGAGGATTCGGTTTTACTACACAAGTTTGCAATTTCTTTATTGGATGATGTTTTGCTCAATCTATGGCTTTGCGACACTCTTTTTGATTTATTTCAAGGTCGATCCAGCAAAAATTGGCGGTATTTTAGCCCTAGTCAATATTGCGTCTACGATTTTGCAGCCCTTCATCAGTCAAGTCATTATCAAAAAAAGCAAAGTACCACTGATCGTTGTCTTGAAAACGATGACAATCGGCGTGGTCGCGGTGCTCTTAGCAGGTGTGATGGTCCCTGCATTATCAATACTGACCTATGTTTTAGGAGGGGTTTTGCTCGTTTCCATGCAGTCCTTTCTCAACGCCTTGGCGTTTGAATACACGAATAGCGGCAACAAAATCAATTTTGGCTTTTCGCGTGCCGGTGGGTCACTAGGATTTGCGGGTACCTCCTTTTTACTGGGGCAGCTCTTAGAGGAGTTTTCGGCAGCCCTTTTGCCAATGATCGCTATCGGGCAAGCCGTTTTGTTTCTCATTATTTTGCTTTTGCTGCCAACGATCAAGAAGCCAGAAATGCCCGTGATGCATACAGAACAAAGTCATTCAGGTGCCTTTTTGAAAAAATATCCTTTTTTACTCTTTCTCTTTGTCGGATTTAGCTTTCTCTTCAGCTTCCACACGATGATCAACAGTTTTTTGGCACAAATTTTTGCCGATATTGGCGGTGGCAGTAAGGAAGTTGGCATCGCCCTGATGATTGCGGCGTTATGCGAATTGCCAGGCATGATTTTCTTTGAACAGTTAGTGAGGATACGGTCTAGCCGTTTTTGGCTGTTGCTGTCCAGTGTTGCCTTTGCCATTCGTGGGGTGCTGATGCTGTTGATCAGCTCCATCATCCTGATGGAAATGAGCCATTTGATGCAAGGGGTTAGTTTTGCCTTGTTTATTCCTGCTTCTGCTTATTTGTTCAACCATAGTTTGGCAGATGAAGACCGGGTTTTTGGACAAACGATCATCATTATCGCTACCACGATCGGTGGCGTGATCGGCAACCTTTTAGGGGGGATGCTGATCCAAAGCTTCGGTGTCTGGGAAATGCTTTTGATTGGGACTGGGTTTGCCGTTTTGGGTGCTGCATTGACCTTTATCGGTGTGAAAAAAATCCCTAAAAGCAACAAAAAATTAGCGATCATAAGCGAATGATCGATAGGTAGAAAAAAGAGTTGCGGCCGTATTTCCTTCGGTCGCAACTCTTTTGAATCTGATCAATGGGTACTATTTCTTTTCTAAAACAGCAATAAATTCCCGCATATAGTCTGGTAGATCTGGGGGACGGCGGCTGGAAACGATATGTCCATCCGTAACCACAGGTGTATCGACCCATGTGGCTCCAGCATTTGTCATATCATCTTTGATGCCTGGTGTACTGGTGACTGTCTTGCCTTGCAGGATATTCGCAGAAATCAAGACCCAGCCTGCATGACAGATTTGTCCAATGATTTTTTGGTCTTTGTCCATCGTTCGCACGAAAGAGATGACCTCTGGGAAACGCCGTAATTTATCAGGTGCCCAACCACCCGGAACTAAGATGGCATCGTAGTCATCGGCGTGGATATCAGAAAAAGCATAGGCTGATTCTGCGGGTACACCATATTTGCCAATATACGTTTTATGCGCTTCTTCACCGACTAAATCGACTTGTGCGCCTTCTTCCCGTAACCGATGGACCGGATACCAAAGTTCTAAATCTTCGAAATCATTGTCGACTAAGGCAATGATTTTTTTGTTTTCTAAACGCAAGAGAATTCCTCCTTTTTCTTGTTATTCTTACTGTAACATCATGCCAAGGGAAACACCAAAAGTATGCTTCCTGAAAAATGCCAAGAAGCTATTCTGAGAATGGTCGTTCAGAGAAATGATATTGATGTAAGCGTTGTAATCATTAGGGGAGTAAGCGATAATAAAAGAAAGCCAAAGGAGGCGAAGATATGGAAGCATTCGAAAAAGCACGAAAATTTATTTACAAAAACGCGCGCCCTTTAGACCTTGCTCGTTGGCAGTACCATTTTGAAAATGGATCTCGCGAGGCTGTATTACAGGCGTTACAAGTCTACCAAAATGAAGATGGTGGTTATGGGCATGGTTTGGAACCTGATTATTGGAATCCCAATAGTACACCGATTGCGGTGTGGGAGGCATGTCGAATTTTACGAGAGCTTGAATGCCTTCATTCGTCAAATCCACAAGTCCAAGGGATTCTAAGGTATTTAGCTAGTGGAAAAGAATTTTCTGAAGGGAAATGGCTCAACCAAGTGCCGTCAACGGTATCCTATCCGCATGCGATTTGGTGGGAGAGTCCTGTGGGCGTGCCAGCAGACAACCCAACGGTCAGTCTAGCTGGTACGATCTTAAGAACAGGGGAAACGACCCTCTATCAAAAAGCACAAGAAATCGCCGAAACAGCAGTTGCAAGTTTTCTTAAGGAGCCAACCAGTGAAATGCACACATTAGTCGTCTATCTAGAATTATTACAAGACTGTGAAGAAATCCAGTATCAGCCTGTTTTAGCAAATGAACGCTTTCGCGAGATCTTATTCTGGCAAATTCGCCATGCAGTCTCAAACGAGCCAGAAGAGTGGTTCACATCTTATGTCAGCAAACCTTCAAATTTTTTCTTTACAAGAGAGCAGCTGCTTGGGATTTTTAGTGAAGAAATATGTAAAAAAGAAGCCGAAGAAATTTTAGAACACCAACAAGCAGACGGATCATTTGTCATTCCATGGCAATGGGGAACAGATTACCCAGAGTTTTTCATTAGTAAACAGTGGTGGAAATCAATTGCTATCATTAAAAATTTTTTGTTTTTGCGGGCTTTTCTAGACGAACCTTTTTGAAATCGGTCATCTTTTAATCAGCGATCTCGTTGAAAGAACAAAGGAATTTCCTTCTTATTTGAGATTCATGGAGTTCAGCTTCTAGAAATCCAAATAGTTTGTAAACCAGAGGTACATTCATTGCCAGAATGTACCTTTTTTGCAGCGGAGGCTCTGACCTATTTTCAATTTTGTGGTACACTGAATAAGATGAATAGGAGTGGTAATATGCGGGATTATCAATATCCTCTGGACTTAGATTGGTCGACGGATGAAATGGTCGTCGTCATGAAGATGTGGGAACGGTTAGAACAAGCCTATGAAAAAGGCCTTCCTAGCAGCACGTTTCTTGAGGCGTATCAAGCCTTTAAGAAAGTCGTTCCCAGCATTGGCGAGGAACGCCGTTTAGGTAGAGAATTTGAAGAACTATCAGGCTATTCGTTATACCATGCCGTGCAGGCAGCGAAAAAGACTGAGGGAAAACTAAAAATGAAAGGGTAGATCAACGAATGCATGAAATCGTTAATGAAGTTCGCCAGTGGATGATCGCTGCAGGCGAAAGGATCAAAGGCAATTTAAATAAAGAAGACTTGGTGGTCGAGACAAAATCAGGACGGAAAGACTTAGTGACAGAATTGGATAAAGCCACGCAAGATTTTCTGATTGGTAAGATCCAATCCTATGATCCGGATGCCAAAATTTTAGGTGAAGAAAACGGACTGGACACACTTGCCGACATGAGTGGACGGGTCTTCATCATTGATCCGATCGATGGAACCATGAATTTCGTGTTGGAAAAAGAAAACTTTTGTATCATGATCGCGATCTACGAAGAGGGCAAAGGGCGCTTTGGCTTTGTCTATAATGTCATGAAAGATGAATTCTTATGGGGGGGTCCAGAGATTGGTGTTTATAACAATGGCAAGAAGATCGAACCGCCGAAAGATATTGCCTTATCCGAGGGTCTCGTTGGCTTGAATTCACCCATGTTGATCCATAACCGCCACCACGAAACTGAAGTCAGTGACAAAGCATTAGGCATTCGTATGACTGGATGTGCTGGGGTAGAGTTGATCGCCCTCGCTAAAGGACAAAGAGCAGGCTATCTTTCTCATCTTGCGCCATGGGATTATGCGCCAGGGGGTGTTTTGTTAGAAACCCTTGGATTAAAAATGGCAAACATCAAAGGAGAGCCACTATCCCTGAATGGACGGGAATTGTTTGTCGGCGGTACACCGAAAGCTTTTGAAGAATTATTGGCGATCGTTAATCAATAAGAAAGCATGCCTACTATCTGATAACCGATGAACTGACGCTCATAGAAAAAAGGCTGGCTCCGTTTCCGAATAGTCGGACCTGGTGGTAGTCAAGGCTGCCTTAAATAGCGAAAACGGCAGCCCAGCCTTTTTAGTTCGCAGTAAGTTCTTTTTGTGCTAGCTTTAATGCTTCACTGACGATTTGATCCATATCTAAATACCGATACGAGCCGAGACGTCCTCCGAACAGGACTTGCGGCTGTTTCGCAGCCAGCTGTTTGTATTTTTTATACAGCTGGTTATTTTTTTCGTCATTGATAGGATAATAGGGTTCAGCACCAATCGTGAATGGGGCTGGATATTCTTTGGTAAGAATGGTTGTATCTGACTCACCTTGCTTATCGAAGTGTTTCCATTCCATGCTGCGGGTAAAGGGAATCTTTTCATCCGTGTAATTGATTACGGGATTTCCTTGAAGGTTTGGTGATGGATGTTTGGTTGTTTCAAAACGTAACGAACGATATTCTAGAGGACCGTATCTTTGGTCGAAAAAGGCATCGATCGGTCCTGTATAGATTATTTTAGGAAAACGTGCTAAATAGGTTGCTTTTTCAGCTTCAAAGTCCGTTTTCAAACAAACATCGATCCGATCATCATCTAATAATTTCTGGAAAATCGGCGTATAGCCACCTTCGGGAATTCCTTGAAACCGATGGTTGAAATAATTGTTATCGTAGGTGAAACGAATCGGCAGTCGACGAATGATAAAGCTCGGCAACTCGCTAGGGGGCTTTCCCCATTGCTTCTGCGTATAACCGGCTATCAGCTTACGATAAATATCGGTTCCCACTAATTGGATCGCCTGTTCTTCAAGGTTTTTAGGCTTTCCTGTTATACCGGCACTTTCAATTTGCTGTTTAATCTCTTCTTGCGCTTCTGCAGGCGTTCGCACGCCCCACAGTTGATAAAAGGTATTCATATTAAAAGGCAAGTTATAGAGTTGGTCTTGGTAGTTCGCCAAGACTTGATTGGTAAAAGGAATGAAGTCAGCAAAGCGATTCATATAAGCCCAAATCTCTTTGCTATCCGTGTGGAAAATATGGGCGCCGTATTGATGAACCGTGATGCCGTCTTCTTGATAAGTATACAAGTTGCCTCCGATGTGGTCACGCTTATCGATCACCAGACAACGATGCCCTTTTCTGGCTGCTTCATGGGCAAAGATCGATCCGAATAAGCCCGCACCAACGATCAAGTACTGGTAGTTGCCAGTCTTCATGTGTTCGCTCCTCTCAGCTTTTGTTTATGATATACAAATTCTAAGATAAAGGCTGCCATCGAGCAAAGCAAGCGTTTTCTAAAAGAGTCAAAGAATCTTTATAATTGGCTGGTTATTCATGAGCAAAAAGCGACCGTTCATGAAAGGACGCTCATTGCTTGGCGTTTCCATGATAAACTACTGCTAGTAGATTTATAGACGTATGATTTATACATAGCAGAAAGTTGGGTTTAGATGAATAGCCAAGAAAAAATTGCAGAATTAACACTTTTACAAAAGGCATTGTTTGTTTCAGGAAAAAATACTTGGGAGACACATGAGCTACCAGCGATCTGTCCATCGATTTTTATGGCAGATGGTCCGCACGGTATTCGTAAGCAAGTGGGAGAAGCAGATCACCTGGGGCTGAATGAAAGCGTTCCAGCAACTTGTTTTCCGCCGGCGGCAACAATTGCAAACAGCTGGGACTGTGAACTTGCTGCGAAGGTTGGTGAATGTATTGGATCAGAAGCAAAAGCGTTAGAGGTTGATGTCGTTTTGGGTCCAGGTCTGAACATCAAGCGAAATCCTAAAGGCGGGCGCAATTTTGAGTATTTCAGTGAGGACCCTTATTTGTCAGGGAAAATGGCGGCTGCAAATATCAGAGGTATTCAAGAAAACGGGACGATTGCCTGCCCGAAGCATTTTGCTGTCAATAGTCAAGAAACGAGACGAATGGCATCGGATTCCATCGTTGATGAGCGGACATTACGAGAAATGTATTTAACAAATTTTGAAATCGCCGTCACTGAAGGAAAACCTAAAAGTATCATGAGTGCCTATAATTTGATCAATGGCATTTACGCCAATGAAAACAAACGCTTATTACAAGAGATTCTCCGGGATGAATGGGGATTTGCTGGCTTTGTTGTCTCCGACTGGGGCGGGGATAATGACCATGTCGAAGGGGTCAGAAATGGCTGTCATTTGGCGATGCCAGGGCAAGGGATCGCTGGCGCACAAGAAATTATTGAAGCAATTGAAAGGAATCGTTTGGCTGAGTCGGAGCTTGATGTACGGGTTGCTGAACTAGCAGCGGTCTTCTCAGAGACGAAGAAGCAATCTGGAACAGATGCGATCGATTGGGCACAGCATCATACAGTCGCAAGAGAAGCAGCCAGAAGCAGCGTAATCTTGCTAAAAAATGAAGACAACTGTTTGCCTTTAAATCCTAAGCAAAAGGTCGGGATTATTGGAGATTTTGCGCATACACCTCGGTACCAAGGTGCCGGGTCTTCGATGGTAAATGCGAAACAAGTTGAGTCAATTTTAGAAAAGATTACCGATTATACCCCTGAAATGGCTGGTTATGCTCAAGGCTATGTCCGAAAAAGTAGTAGTAAAACAGCAACAGAACAAGCAGCATTGATCGAAAAAGCTGTTTCTTTAGCAGATGACTGTGAGGTTGTGCTGGTCTTTGCCGGACTTGACGAGAGCTATGAAAGTGAAGGGATCGACCGTGAGACGTTGGCGATGCCCGCAAATCAAAATCAGTTGATCGAAAAACTTTGTCAGACAACTGCAAAAGTAATCGTTGTTTTGTCTGCGGGAGGGGTTGTTGAAATGCCCTGGCTAGATAAAGCTGTTGGTGTGCTTCATGGCTACTTAGGTGGACAAGCCGGTGCTTCCGCGATGCTGGATGTGATCTTCGGTCGGTATAATCCGAGCGGAAAACTAGCAGAAAGTTATCCCTCTTCCTATGATGATGTTTTGTTTGGTGAAGAATTCCCAGCAAGAGGTCGTTTTGCTTATTACAAAGAGCGACTGTTTGTCGGTTATCGCTATTATGACACGTTTAAAAAACCAGTTTTGTTTCCATTTGGCTACGGTCTAAGTTATACGGAATTTGCTTATAGTGGTTTAATCATTGAAGAAAATCAAGTAAAATTTACAATTGAAAATGTTGGGAATCGAGACGGTGAAGAAGTGGTCCAGTTGTATGTTGGTTTGAAAGACAGTCAACTGATGCGACCGAAAAAAGAATTAAAAGGATTCAAAAAAGTAGCCTTAGCCAGTGGTGAAAAACGCACGATCAGATTGCCTTTTGATGATAAGACCTTTCGTGTTTATGACAGCCAACAAAATTGCTGGGCAGTTGAGGCAGGAGAATATACCCTGTTTATTGGTGGGAATTGTGAAGAGAGCCAACTTCAAGGCACGCTTTTGATCGATCAGAAAGCCGCCACTTTACGACCAAGAACGGTAAGCGAACAAGTTATTTATCCTGAGCGGATCGAACAAGCAACGTTACATGATTTTGCACAGTTTTTGAACCAGCCATTACCGCAAGAATCAAGCGGTCAGCCATTAGCCAAAAACAGTACCATTGCAGAGTTGCAGCAGGCAAAAAGTCCTCTAGGTCGTTTGGTTTTTCTTGTCTTGAATACCATGAGGAAGCGCAACGAAAAAAAAGGAAAATTGGATCTAAACTTATTGTTCATTTGGAACATGCCGTTTCGTGGCATCGCCAAAATGACCAATGGGATGGTCAGCATGGCAATGATCGACCAATTGTTGGTTATGTGTAATGGGCATTTCTTCAAAGGAAGCTTCGGGCTTTGTCGGGCATTTATCCGCAACAAAAAGCTACAAAGAAAGTATAAGAAACAACTATCGCAGCTTCACTGATGGTTTCATGTTTTTCAAAAGACAAAAATAAATCTGCTGCAACACTTTGGGGAAAGAAGCAAAAAAGTTAAATGTGGGGAAGGGATCAAGCGTGAAAACTTTAAGTATAATTGTTCCATGCTATAATTCGCAAGATTATATGGAACGCTGTATTGATTCATTATTATTAGGAGGGGAAACCGTTGAGATCATTATTGTAAATGACGGGTCCCATGATCAAACCGGAGCGATCGCTGAACGCTATCAGCGTTCTTACCCAAAGCAAATCAAAGCAGTCCATCAAGAAAACGGCGGACATGGTCAAGCGATCAATACGGGCTTAGAAGTTGCTAGTGGCACCTTCATCAAAATCGTAGATAGCGACGATTGGGTAGATGAAGAGGCCTACCAACAAATTTTGACCTTTTTGACAAGCGATTCACAGGCAAATTCGATCGATATGGTTATCAGCAATTACGTCTATGAAACCCAGTGGAAGAAAAATAAGCGTTGCATCCATTATCAACGCTTCTTGCCAGAAAATAAACCATTCGGCTGGGCGGACGTGCGTTTTCCATTCAGTAAGTACCTATTGATGCACTCAGTGATCTATCGCAAAAGCGTATTAGAAAAAGCAAACTTGCAGTTGCCCAAACATACCTTTTATGTAGATAATCTGTATGTCTATGAACCATTGCCGTACGTCAAAAAAATGGTCTACTTAAATGTCGATTTTTATCGCTATTATATTGGTCGATCGGATCAGTCCGTCAATGAAAAAGTGATGATCAGTCGGATCGATCAGCAATTGAAAGTCAATCGGACAATGATCGATTACTATCTTTCACTGGATCAAGCTGGCAAAGAAGTCACTCGTTATATGCGACGATATTTAGAAGCAATCACAACTGTTTCAACGATTTTGTTGATCAAAGAAGGGTCGAAAGAAAGTTTGCTAAAGAAAAAGGATCTTTGGAAGTTAATTCGCTCTCGAGATCAGCTGTTGTATTTTCGTTTACGGTTCGGTCTCTTAGGACACGGCGTCCATTTTCCAGGAGCCATCGGGCGAAAAGCTTCGTTAGGCTTTTACCACCTTGCTCAAAAATTTTATGGCTTTAATTGATGCAACTTATATTAGATGAGATCGTTTCAATACTATGGACAAACCTTACGGATAAATGAGGTTTGTCCTTTTTCTTTTTAGAATCATAACCGTTCGTGCAAAAAAGTCGACCATTCGTGAGAAAGCGTTTTTTCGCTTGTTGTGCACGCTATAATTGGTTTCGTAAAGAATTGAGGAAGAAAGAGGGATTCTTTTGGACATCATAAATTTTAATGAAGGTTGGGTCTGTGGTGTTTTAGGCACAAACAATCAGAAACCTGTTTCCATCCCACATGATGCAATGCGCGAAGAGCCACGAAGCGAATCGAGTTTAGGCGCTGCCAACATCGGCTGGTATGAAGGACTTGATTACCTCTATAAGAAAACATTTTTCGTGCCTGAGGACTACCAAGATAAAAAAGTCGTTTTTGAATTTGAAGGAGTCTATCGCAACGCCGAAGTGATCATCAATGGAAAAAAGGCTGGTTTTCGTCCATACGGATACACCAACTTTTATGTCGAAGCGGATGCGTTCTTGCACTTTGGATCGGAAAATACCATTGAGGTCATTGCCCGAAATGCCGATCAGCCAAATAGTCGCTGGTACACTGGCACAGGGATTTACCGTCCCGTCAATCTGCTGGTTTTACCGAAAAAGCATCTTTTGCTAAATGGCATAAAAATCACTACTGTATCAACAAAACCACCAGTCATTTCATTGACTTTAAAATCCAACAGTAACGGCGAAGCGCGGGTCTCGATTGTCGATGGGGAAGAAGTGATCGCAAGGACGAATGTCTCGATCGAAGGATCAGCACAGATCAACCTGCCGCTACCAAAAGCGAGGGCATGGTCGCCAGAAGAACCCAATTTATACGAGTGTCAAGTTGAGTACGAAGGGAGTCAATACCAGACACGTTTCGGACTGAGGACCTTGACTTGGGACCCGGAAGCGGGGCTTTTGATCAATGGGGTTCGTCGCATCTTAAAAGGGGCCTGTATACATCATGACAACGGCTTGTTAGGCGCCGCTGCTTTTCCAGATGCCGAAAGACGAAAAGTCAAGCTCTTGCAAGAAGCTGGCTATAATGCGATTCGTTCAGCCCATAATCCTTGCTCAAAAGCACTACTTGATGCTTGTGACGAGTTGGGAATGCTGGTCATGGATGAATATGTCGACATGTGGTACACCCATAAAACCCGTTACGATTATGCCAATGATTTTAGTGATTGGTGGCGTCAGGATCTTGCTGATATGGTGGACAAAGATTTTAATCATCCTAGCGTGATCCTCTATTCGACGGGGAATGAAGTCTCGGAAACAGCCGAACCACGGGGGATCGAGCTGACGAAAGAGTTAACGGAACACTTGCATGGGTTGGACCCAACGCGACCGGTAACATGTGGTGTCAACATCTTTTTCAATTATCTAAGCTCATTAGGCTTTGGGGTCTATACTGATGAAAAAGCCCAAAAAGAAAAGAAAAAAGCTGTCGGAAGTGAGTTTTATAATAAGCTGGCTGGTTTGTTGGGCGATAAAACCATGAAGTTGGGGGCCACCCTCAGAGGAAGTGACCGCACGACCTATGAATCATTTGCCAATATGGACATAGCCGGCTACAATTACGGCATTTTACGCTATAAAAAAGACCTGAAAAAATATCCAAAGCGCCTGATTTTAGGCACAGAAACTTTCTGTAAGGATGCTTTTTATTTCTTGGAACTGGCAAAAAAACACCCTCGTATTATTGGGGATTTCGTGTGGGCAGGCATGGACTATATCGGTGAAGCCGGTATTGGTTCATGGGTTTATGAAGATGCCTATCCTAAAAATGCCAGTCAAGCTGGTTGGTTGACCGCTGGCAGCGGTCGCTTGGATATCACCGGTGCAGCAGGTGGCGAAACCCTTTACACAAAAGTGGCATTTGAAAAAACCGCGACGCCCCTTTTAGCGGTGAAGCCCGTTTATCAAAAAGGCAAACATTCACCATCCGCATGGAAATTGACGGATGCGCTGCCCTCTTGGACATGGCCAGGCTGCGAAGGTCAGAAAGCCGAAGTAGAAGTCTATGCTCGAGCCGCTCAAATCGCTCTTTATCTGAATGATCAGCTCGTCGTTAAGAAAAAAATGAAAAATGACTGTCGAACCGTCGTCAAGACCACTTATCAAAGTGGCACATTGACTGTTATTGCTTATGACGAAAACGAGCAAGAACTTGGCCGTAGTTCTTTAGTGACCGCACAAAAAGAAACTCAGTTAGCACTTGAACCTGAAAGTGGGACTGTTTCCCATCGAGGCTTGGCCTTTATTCGTTTACGATATACCGACCGCAACGGCATTTTAAAGCCGATGGAAAACCATGAAGTCGCGGTTTCTGTCAAAGGCGGTAAGCTATTAGGGTTAGGTCATGCTTGTCCTTACAACCCAGAAGGCTATACTGGTTCGAAAACGAAAACCTATTATGGCGAAGCACTAGCGATCGTGCAAGCTGATTCTGAAGCAAACGAAATCGAACTGATGGCAGCTGACGGAAGTAGGTCTGAGCGTACAGCCATTCAGATAAACGAAGTAGTGAAAAAAAGCAATGACACGAAATGAAGGAGGATGTATGCTAGAGATTACGCGTTTTACTGTTGAAGATTTAGAAAAAGAATGCGTCACTGATAAGTCCAATCCTTGTTTTTCCTATACCGTTGCCAGTCAAAGACAAAACACAACGATCAAAAAAGCAGTCTTAACGCTGGGGGAATGGACGTGCGATGCGACCAGTGGGAACCATCATTATTACGATGGTCCGCCATTGGAGCCTTTCGCCACCTATACCGTCCATTTGACAGTAGAAGATGATCAAGGAAATCAAGCAGCAGCCAGTTGCGATTTTGAGACGGGGAAGATGGACGGTTCATTTTTAGCATCATGGATCACCAATGGAAGTTATCGTTTTACGGAGAAGAAAGCATCGCCAAAACCGATGTACTTCAAACATACCTTTTCCTGTCAAAAGTCAGTTGTCAAGGCACGGATTTATGCCACAGCGTTAGGGATCTATGAGATGACCCTGAATGGAGAAAAAATTGGTCGCGACTATTTTGCTCCAGGTTTCACCTCTTATAAACATCAGTTGCAGTATCAAACGTATGACATCACAAAACAGTTGGCAAAGAGCAACGAAATGGAAGTTGTCGTGGCAGGAGGATGGGCTTCTGGTGCGTTTACCTACGCACGACGCAACCGCGTCTATGCCAAAAGACAAGCCTTTTTAGCGGAGGTTCACATTGAATACAGTGATGGGTCTTTTGAGAAGATCGTTACTGATACAAACTGGCAAACAGCAATGGAGGGTCCGTTAAAAGAGGCGGAATTTTACAACGGCGAAATTTACGATGCACGGTTCCATGAAACGCAACGCTCGTGGCAACCAGCTTCCCTTGAAACAGTCAAAATCAAGCCGCGGATCATTGCCCAAATTGGTGTACCTGTGCGAGAGCATGAGGTTTTTGAGCCAACGTCAATGACACGATCACCGAGTGGAAAATGGCTCTATGACATGGGGCAAAATTTTGCCGGTATTGTCAAGCTGACCATTCAAGGAAATGAAGGTCAGAAACTAACGATCAGACATGCTGAAATTTTGATGGATGGCGAACTGTTTACCGAACCGCTCAGGACTGCGAAGCAAGCAATTATTTACACCTGCAAGGAGGGAAAGCAAGTCTATCAGCCACGGTTGACCTACATGGGCTTTCGCTATCTGAGTGTCGAAGGAATCGATCCAGAAGCAATCACCATTGAAGGAATCGCTTTGTATTCTGACGTAAGGGAAACCGGCTCTTTTACTTGTTCTAATCCTCAGTTGAATCAGCTGCAAAGCAACATTTTGTGGGGAGCAAAATCTAATTTTGTCGATATTCCCACCGATTGCCCCCAACGGGATGAACGAATGGGCTGGACCGGGGATATTGCTTTGTTTGCTCGAACGGCTTCTACTAACTTTGATATGCGTCGTTTTTATGAGAAGTGGCTTCAAGATGTCCGTTCAGAACAAAGAAAAAGTGGCGGAATTCCAGTAACCGTACCGCTGGTGGTCGTGCCTTTTCAATGGGAGATCATGATCCCAATGGCCGTTGATCACTGGGGAGATGCCGTGATTTTGGTTCCATGGGCGGAGTACTTAAGTAGTGGTGATCCAGAAATCCTGCGCACCACATACCATGCGATGAAGAAATACCACAAAGCGTGTCTGTTTTGGGCACAACTGTTTTCCTTTGGCAAGCACCGACGAATTTGGCGTTTGCTGCATCATTATGGCGATTGGGTCGCCCCTGAAGGCAAACTTTGGACGTGGATGCTGCGGGGCAAATGGACAGGCACGGCTAGCCTTGCCAACACCAGCAATCTTTTAGCACAGATTGCAACGATCTTGGGCTATTCTGAAGATAGCACGTACTATCAGAAAATTTTTCATGAAACATCCACTGCTTATCGCCAATTACTGATGGACAAAGATGCCCGTGTGAAAAAAGAATTTCAAACTGCGTATGTCTTACCGCTTTATTACCAAATGCTTTCAGAGACAGATGCGAAAAAAGCGGCAGCCAACCTGGCACGTTTGGTACGAGAAAACGAATATCATATCGGCACCGGTTTTCCTGGTACCCCGTTTATTTTGTTTGCATTGGCAGATAATGGGTATGTAGAAGAAGCCTATCGAATGCTTTTAACAGATACCTGCCCATCTTGGCTTTTTCAAGTAAAAGCTGGCGGCACAACGATTTGGGAACGCTGGGATGCCTTGAGAGAAGACGGTACTAGTAATACGGGTGCCGATGATGGAACCAATGGAATGGTTTCCTTCAATCATTATGCCAGCGGGGCAGTCGGCGACTTTTTCTATCGGCGGATCGCCGGGATCGAACCGATCAAAGGCGGCTATCAAGCGTTCACTGTGCGACCGATCATTGGTGGTGATCTGACCTTTGCCAAGACGAAAGTAAGGTGTAGTTATGGCGAAATTATCAGCAATTGGCAGATCGCTGATGGTTACTTTTCGATTGAAGTGCAGGTACCTATCGGGACGACCGCTTATTTACAAATGCCTAGTGGTCAGCGCCATCAGTTGACCAACGGACAGTATCATTTTTCAGAAGCAATAGGAGGAAGCAGCGCATGAAAGTCAAAACACTCTTTGAAGCGCCCGCCTTCAAGACTAAAATCACCACCGCAAAAGTCGAAAAGAAAGAAGTTTTTCTAGGATATTTTATTGGGCCTTTTTTGGCATTGCTTTCCAATGCGATCTTCGGTGCCTATTTGAACCGTTATTATTCAGATGTGATTGGTTGGACAGATACAAATCAGTTCGGGCATTTTTCAGCCTTATTACCATTAATCTCAGTGGTCTTTGTCATTTTGGGTAACTTATTCGTTGGTCGATTAATCGATAATACGCGAACCAGCCAGGGAAAAGCTCGACCGTATATGTTGATTTCTGCACCGTTATTGGTGATAGCGATCGTATTTCTATTCATTACACCAACGAACGCATCCCCGACGTTACAGATGATCTGGCTGGCGTTTTCCTATAATTTTTATTACGCCGTAGCCTATCCATTCTTTTACACAGCACATAGTTCCATGGTCGCCTTATCCACACGAGATAGTAATCAGCGCGGCAAATTAGCGACATTTTCTAATGCCTCGGGTGTAGCGGCTGTCGGGTTAGGCGGAAGTATCTTAGTGCCGATCTTGTTACAAAGCTATCTTTTCGTTTCGACGGAGGGTGTGATCGATCGAGCAGCTAGCTATAACAACTGGCGCGTGATGATGATCTTTTTATGTGTCACGACGTTTCTAGCCATTTTCTTAGAGTATTACTTTACCCGAGAACGAATCACTGAAGAAAACGCCAAACTAGCGATCAAAGAAGAGAAGATTTCTTTGAAAAAGCAGTTCTCCGCCTGTATTTCGGATAAGTATTGGTGGTTGATCATCTCTTACTTCTTCTTGTTCCAGTTCGGTGGGCTCGTAAAAAACGGATCGATGGGGTATTACGCTCGCTGGATGTTTAGTTCCGTGGTCGACGAAGCCTCTGCCGGTGTCGCAATGGGCTCACTAGGTTTGATCGCTGGTTTACCGACCGCAATTGGGATGTTGGTGGCATGGCCGCTGGCAAACAAACTGGGTAAACGCAATTCCGTTTTGCTAGGGATCGTTTTTGCTGTGGTAGGTGGCCTGATCAGTTTTATCGATGTCCATGATTTCACAACGGTTGCCATCGGTTTGGTTTTAAAAGGGATCGGTGCTGTGCCTGCGATGTTTGTGACACTAGCGCTACTTTCAGATGTGCTGGATCACTTAGAAGCCAAAAATGGCTTTCGTAGCGATGGGTTTACGATGTCTGTTTACGGTTCGATCATGGTAGGTCTGACAGGGGTTGGGAATGCCTTAGTCAACAGTTTGCTGACGCTCAGCGGCTATGACCCGACTGCTGTCACCCAAAACGCACAAGTTTCGTCCGTTCTTGTTTGGGCATTTTTAGGGTTTGAGTTGATTTGTTATGCGGGTATTGCGATCTTGCTCCTTTTTCTAACCGTAGAAAAGCACACGAAAGAAGATCAGGCGCTGATCTTAGCTAGTCAGAAGGAAAAGGTTCTCCAATCTGGCGGAGAATGGATCGATCCCCAAGAACGATTGATTTTAGAAGAACAACGGGCAAAACAATCGCAAGAAGCGATGAAAACCTAAAGGAGGGAGTAGATAAGAAAATACCATTCAAGAAACATATCCAAAGGGAAAACATGAGTTGAAAAAAGGAGGAAATCTACATGAATCAAAATCTATCACGACTATGCAGAGGGATGACTGCACTGTCATTATCGATGTCAGGTGCTTTGATGGGCTTGACCGGCGTTGCAGATCAGTGGCGCCCGATCATTGATGGTGCCCTTGGGACTTCAAGTACCAAAATCATCAATGATGACAAATTCACTTCTGATTACGAAACTAGTGCGGAGCTGATCCAAGCACATCGTGACCTGGGTGAACGAATGTCAGCAGAAGGGACCGTTTTATTAAAAAATCAAAATCAAGCGTTGCCCCTAGCGGAAACAGAGAATCGGGTCACCTTGTTGGGGATGGGGAGTGCTTATCCATTTTTAGGTGGGACAATGGGGAGTACCGTTGTTGGCGATTCCCAAATCAATCTGCAAGAAGCTTTAGAGGAACGAGGATTTGAATTAAATCCTACGATGACGGAGATCTACAATGGTCTGGGGGAGATCCAGACCGGCTCTTTTGAGCGTTTTGGGAATACCGTTCCGATCTACGGGCATCGTCCAGCTAATTTTTCAACCCCTTATGAACCATCTGAACCAGCAACAGATCTTTATGAGACGGCACAAAATGATGATTCCGACTTTACAGAAAGCTTTGCTGAGTATAATGATGCCGCCATTGTGGTGATTTCACGACCAGGCTCTGAGGGCAGTGATTACTATCCTGGAGAAAAAGGCATCGATCAAGAAGTTTATGGTACGGATACGCCGCTAGGTCTAGTTGAAAATGAGAAAGCCTTGATTGAGCTTGCGAAAGAAAACTTCGATCGCGTGATCGTTATGATCAACAGCAGTTCGACGATGGAAATCGACGAGCTGGAAAAAGACGATGCCATCGATGCTATTTTGTACGTTGGGTTCCCTGGTGCTTATGGCTTCTTAGGTGTTGCCGATATTTTGACGGGAGCAGTCAATCCTTCAGGACGCTTGACGGACACCTATGCTGTTGCAACTGCGAATTCCCCTGCGATGCAGAATTTTGGTAAAATTGAGTTGGATGATCTATCTCAAATTCGTTTTGAGGAATCCTTGATGGGGGAACTGCCAGCAACTTCTCCTTTAGGAAGCTTTGGTGGGGATGCGTCATTAGCTGCCGACCACTACTTGATCCAAGCCGAAGGAATTTATACCGGTTATAAATATTATGAAACCCGCTATTATGATACAGTGATCGGTGCTGGACAAGCCGATAGCAACGTCGGTGCGATCGATGGGGCAGACGTTTGGGATTATGCCAATGAAGTGACCTATGATTTTGGGTTTGGTCTTTCTTATACGACCTTTGACCAGCGTTTAGATGCGATCGATATCGACGAAGAAAACAATAAAGTAACTGCGACAGTGACTGTTACCAATACAGGAAATGTAAGCGGTAAATTTGCTAGTCAGCTATACTTTAATGCGCCATACACGGACTATAATCGTGAGCAAAACATCGAAAAGGCAGCTGTCAATCTCATCGGATTTGAGAAAACAGAGCTATTAGAGCCTTCTGAATCGCAAACAGTTACGATCGAAGTTGACATGAAATATATGGCTAGCTGGGATTCGACAGCGAAAGACGGATTAGGCGGGTATATTTTAGATGGCGGCGATTATTATTTTGCTGTTGGTGATGGAGCACACGAAGCCGTCAATGCAGTATTGGCAGCTAAAGGGCATGATACCGATGGAAATGAAGCTCAGGTAGTGAGTGTGGCGATCGGTGAAGAAGGAACCGTTGACGAAGAAACATTTGCTTATTCTGAAAATGGCACGGCGATCGTGAATCAGCTGGAAGATGCCGACATCAACTACTACAAACCAGACTATGCCACCTATCTTACTCGACAAGATTGGGCAGGAACTTTTCCTCGAACCTATGACGATTTGACGATCGACGGTGACAAAGTGGAAGAATGGGTCCAAAACCTTGCGAATGAAAACTATCAATTTACGGAAAATGGGGAAGCCAATGTAGATGGAATCGAAGACCCATTGATGTTTTCTGATATGGCAGGGGTCACTGACATCGATGATATTCGTTGGGATCAGCTAGTCAATCAGATTCCTTTAGACATTTTGATACCGCGAATCGCTAAAGGTGGAAGTACGAGTGATGTCATTGAAGAAATCAATTCGCCACTCGTTTATCAAAATGACGGTCCGAATGGTTTCGGCACAACGCTAAGTGGTCGAGGGTTAAATGAAGATGATGAAAATGCTGATTACCATCTAGGAACGATGGCAAATGCTACGATCATCGGCAGCACCTTTAGTCATGAGCTGGCAGAAGAATGGGGCAACTTACTTGGTAATGACGGTCTATGGAGTGGAAATTACTTGATTTGGGGGACAGCAGCTAATATTCATCGGACCCCTTACAACGGAAGAAACCATGAATACTATTCGGAAGACCCAATGTTGTCTAATTATATGTCGGCAAATACAGTCAAAGGTGCCTTGGACTACGGAATCATAATCGGTCCAAAACATCTGGCATTTAATGATCAAGAAACACAACGAAGTGGCATCGCGCCTTATATGACGGAGCAAAAAGCCCGTGAAGGCGATTTACGTGCCTTCCAAGGATCATTTGAGGATGCGGGCGCGTTAGGTGCAATGGTGACCTTCAGTCGGATCGGTGCAACGAATGGGAATAATTCTGTCCCATTGTTGATCAATATTTTACGAGAAGAGTGGGGCTTTAATGGCTTATTGACGACAGATATGGTCAACAACAACGGCTACTTCCGTCCAGAATCCATTATTATGGCAGGCGTTACGATGATGGCAGATTTTGCCTCAAATGAGACGATGGCGAATGTCTTAGAGGCTTGGCCTTATCTGACCGTTGATTTGGCAGCCCAAGATGCGCAATTTGTTGAACAAGCGAGAGAAAACATGAAGTATCAATTATATGCCTATGCCCAAAGTGCCGCCCAAAATGTTCAGACGATCCGAATTACGCCATGGTGGGAGACAGCCATGACCGTCGGAATCTATGGCGGCCTTGCAGTAGCAGTTATTAGCTTTGGTGGCTATGTCTTTATTTCAATGAAGAAGAAGGGAGCGGAACAATGATGACAATGCTAAAGAAACAAAAAATCAGTTTGTATATCTATCTGCTGGTTTTCGTCCTTACGACGAGTTTGGTCTTCTTGTATATCTCCAACGTTAATAAAGCGTATTATCAAGACATGCAAGTCAATGTTTTGTATTTGTTAGCAGCAGCGCTAGTATTCCTGCTTTTGACGATTGGGTTATCCTTTCATGCAAAAACCAAATCACTGTTAATGGCAGCTGATATCAGCCGTATCGTAGCTAGTTTATTGATTATCTTAGGTGGAGTGCGCTTCATCAGCATGCGACTTGAATCCTTTGGCTATATTTTCGGCTCTAACCTTGAAATGAACAATGAAGCGGCGTTCGATGCGGGCTCACAAGCCATCATGATCATCGTTATCTTCGTAGCCACTTGGTTGATCTCTGTCATCGCAGCCTTTTTCGATGTTGGACAGAAGAAAACAGTTACTGGTTAAAGCGATAAAAAATAAAGCATAGAGATGACGTGAAAGCGTTCGTTCTCTATGCTTTTCCTGCGTAAAAACAATCGATTCACAAATAACGAACTATGTTAAAATAAAAAAAGAAAAACGACAAAAAAAACGCTTTACTTTTTATGAGGAGGGAGATTGAATACTATGACTATAAAAAAACGCAGCGGGCTGGTGAGCGCATGATCCGTGTTGGAATCGTGGAAGATCAAGAAGAATATCGGCAACAGCTCTTGTCTTATTTACAAACTTTTCAAGAAAAAGAAGGAGTCGTTTTTCAAGTAGAAACCTTTCATGATGGGTATGATTTCGTAGAGCGTTATGACTCGGAATTTGATTTGCTGTTGATGGATATCCATCTACCATTGATCGATGGAATGTCAGCGATCGAGGAAATTCGCAAGCGGGATTCCGATGTCTTCGTCATTTTTATTACCAGTACGGCGCAATATGCAGTCAAAGGCTATGATGTCAATGCAATTGGCTATATCCTTAAACCCTTTAATTATTATTCGTTGTCGGAGTATTTAAAAAAAACAATCAAGCGACTGAAGATGAAAGAAGACAGTTTTCTGCGTATTAAAGCCGGACAGAATTATTATCGCGTCAATCAAGACGCGATTCAGTACGTGGAAAGCCAAGGACATAAATTGATTTTTAAATTAACGGATCAAGAATTAGAATCGATCGGTGTCATGCGGGAATTGGAACAGCAGTTACAACCAGATCGTTTTTTACGGATCCATCGTGGGTTTATTGTCAATCTGAGGCATATCACGGGTATTAATCATTCGACTGTGATCGTTGGAGAAGCAGAGTTGCCTATCAGCCGAGGAAAACGCAAATTGATCATGGATACACTGGCGAAACAATGGCATGTCTAAATGACTATTAGATGAGGTGAAGCAATTTTGTCCCCGTATCAACTATCAGAAACTCCAGGTATTTTTTATGCGATCGCTTATTGGATGAGTACCTTACTTTTCGTATTACTGACGAAAACAGAGAAGCTAACCAAGAAAAAAATTGGGCGGGTCTTTGTATTCCTTTTGATCTTGTATCTGCATATGGAAATCATCAATGCCGATGTCTCACAAGTCTATTTTATTCCGATCATTATCATTTCAGCACTTATAATGTTTCTATTTCTTTTTACCACTGCTGAGATTCCGTGGAAAAATGCCTTGTATTTCACTGCACGGGCATTTATCGTAGGTGAATTTGCTGCATCACTCACGTATCAAATCTACTATTTCCTTGTACTGGATTTCAAAGTTTCCTTCGATTATATCGGGACCTATGCGTTTATTTTTTTGGGATGCAGTATGCTGTTAGGCCTTTTGTACAAATTGGAAAAACGATTTGTGATCGAAAGTGCCGAACAAGTGATCACCTATCGAGAAATCACTTCGGTGATGATTATCGTGATCGTTGTTTTCACCATGAGCAATATCAGCTATGTGTATCAAAATACTCCTTTTAGTGGCAGCATGGCTAGAGATATTTTTAATATTCGAACGATGGTGGATTTTGGGGGAGTGGCGCTGCTGTTTGCCTACCACGTTCAATTGAATGAAATGAAACAAAAATTTGAGGTTCAGAAGTTAGAAAGCTTGCTAAAAAATCAAATGATCAATTATCAAACCTCGGAAAGAAGCATTGAGATCATTAATCAAAAGTATCACGACCTGAAACACTTGATCAATATTTTGAAAAATGATCCTCTCTCACAGGAGACACAGGATTATTTGGCTGTCATGGAAAAAGAAATCAACTCGTATGACTTAAGGATGGACACTGGCAATAGTGTGTTAGATATTGTTTTGACAGGAAAACAAATCTTTTGTCAGAAAGAAAAAATCACCTTCACCGTGATTGCAGATGGGGCAAGCCTTTCTTTTATGAATTCAGTGGATATCAGTACGCTTTTTGGTAATATTATCGACAATGCCATTGAAAGTGTCCGCAAAATCACCAAAGAAGATAATCGCTTGATTCAATTGAAAATCAGCCGTAAAGGGGAGATGCTTTTGATCTGCCTAGAAAATCGCTACGAAGAACCCTTAACGTTTGAAAACGGCTTGCCGATCACTACCAAGAAAGACAAACATTTTCATGGGTATGGATTAAAAAGTGTCCGCGAAACGGTGAATAAATACAAAGGAACGATGGTGATCCAAACAGAAGATGGCTGGTTTGAACTGAAATTGCTGTTTCCCGTAAGGCATTCTATGCCAAAACGAGGATAAATTGGAGCAGATATCGCTAAGATGTCTGCTTTTTCTGTAAAAATGAAAACTTTGCACTATATTTCAGAAAGAAATTCTGGTATAATGGCTTGTCGAGTGCAATGTCACCAAAAAAGGAGTTTATAAATTGAATATTAGAAATGATATCCGCAACGTCGCTATTATTGCCCACGTTGACCACGGAAAAACTACATTAGTTGATGAATTATTGAAACAATCCCAAACGTTAGATAGCCATACCCAATTACAAGAACGGGCGATGGATTCAAATGCGATCGAAAAAGAACGTGGCATCACGATCTTAGCGAAAAATACAGCGGTTGAATACAACGGTACAAAAATCAATATCATGGATACCCCAGGACACGCGGACTTTGGTGGTGAAGTAGAGCGGATCATGAAAATGGTCGATGGTGTTGTTTTGGTTGTTGATGCTTATGAAGGAACGATGCCTCAAACACGTTTCGTATTGAAAAAAGCGTTGGAACAACACTTAGTGCCAATCGTAGTTGTCAACAAAATCGACAAACCATCTGCTCGTCCTGAGCATGTTGTCGATGAAGTCTTAGAACTATTTATCGAATTAGGTGCCGACGATGACCAATTGGACTTCCCAGTGATCTACGCTTCTGCGATTAACGGAACTTCAAGTGAATCAGATGATCCTGCTGATCAACAAAAAACGATGGCACCATTGTTTGATACGATCATCGAACATATTCCAGCGCCAATCGACAACAGCGACGAACCATTGCAATTCCAAGTATCATTGCTTGATTACAATGACTACGTTGGACGTATCGGTATTGGCCGTGTCTTCCGCGGATCAATCAAAGTCGGCGACCAAGTTGCATTGATGAAATTAAACGGAGAAGTTAAAAAATTCCGTGTGACGAAACTTTTCGGTTTCTTCGGTTTGAAACGTTTGGAAATCCAAGAAGCCAAAGCCGGTGATTTGATTGCCGTTTCTGGGATGGAAGATATCTTCGTTGGTGAAACTGTTACACCAATCGATCATCAAGATTCATTACCTGTTTTACACATTGATGAACCAACTTTGCAAATGACCTTTATCGTGAACAATTCACCATTTGCGGGTCGCGAAGGAAAATTCGTAACAGCTCGTAAAATTGAAGAACGCTTAATGGCGCAATTGCAAACAGACGTTTCATTGCGTGTGGATCCAATCGGACCTGACTCATGGATCGTTTCTGGACGTGGCGAACTTCATTTGTCAATTTTGATCGAAAATATGCGTCGTGAAGGCTTTGAATTGCAAGTTTCTCGTCCAGAAGTTATCGAACGCGAAATCGATGGCGTGAAATGCGAACCATTTGAACGGGTGCAAATAGATACCCCAGAAGAATACATGGGATCAGTAATCGAATCATTGGGAATGCGTAAAGCAGAAATGCAAGATATGATCAATACAGGGAATGGACAAGTACGGATCATTTTCTTGGCACCAGCTCGTGGCTTGATCGGTTACACGACAGAATTCCTATCAATGACTCGCGGCTACGGCATCATGCACCACACCTTCGATCAATATTTGCCAATGATCCAAGGACAAATTGGTGGCCGTCATCAAGGCGCACTTGTATCGATCGATACAGGAAAAGCAACGACTTACTCGATCATGAGTATTGAAGAACGTGGAACGGTCTTCGTTGAACCAGGTACCGAAGTGTACGAAGGAATGATCATTGGTGAAAACTCTCGTGACAAAGACTTAACGGTCAATATCACGAAAGCAAAACAAATGACCAACGTCCGTTCTGCAAACAAAGACCAAACCTCAGTTATCAAGAAACCTCGTATTCTTTCTTTGGAAGAATCACTGGAATTCTTGAATGATGATGAATACTGTGAAGTAACACCAGAAAGCATTCGTTTAAGAAAACAAATCTTGAACAAGAGCGAACGGGAAAAATCACAGAAAAAGAAAAATAACTGATAACTAAAACAGTGATCAAAAGTTTTAAACACTTCTGATCTGTTCGATTTTCCGAAGGATGGAAAAGGGATTGCTCCTGTGTTGCAGCGGCTCTTCGCCGCAGGACCCAGAAAAAGCAATCAGCCGATTTCCCTCCTTCGGTTCTTTTTTGCTCGAAGTCAAGTTGAACCGTTAGAATAAGCACCGCTTGCAATTTCGGCCATTCCTTTTTAAAATGAAGAAAGCAAGCACAAAGGAGAAATCTATGAAAAATTATCCTGTTAAAAAGAATCAGGAACTTGAAGTTGATATTTTGGATCTTTCCCATGAAGGAAATGGGATCGCCAAAGTCGATGGGTACTTATTATTTATTGAAAACACCCTGCCAAATGAACGTGCCTTAGTCAAAGTGTTGAAAGTCGGCAACAAATTTGGTTTTGCCAAAGTGATGAAATTGTTGCAAGCAAGTCCTGATCGGCAAGAATTGCCGAATGAAGCATTGTTGCGCACCGGTATCGCTCCATTGAGTCATTTGAGCTATGACAAACAATTAGCCTTCAAACAGCAGCAAGTAGAGAATGTTTTGGCTAAAATCGCCAAATTGCCTGAAATCACAGTCAATGCGCCAATCGGAATGGAAAAACCATTTGGTTACCGCAACAAAGCGCAAATCCCTGTGCAAAAAATCCATGGGGAATTAACGACTGGATTTTACCGCAAAAACAGCCATACTCTGGTACCGATCGAAGACTTTTATATTCAAGATCCAAACATCGATCAAGCAATCATCAAAGTCAGAGATATTTTGCAGCGGTTCAATGTCAAAGCCTACAATGAAGAAGCCCATGAAGGGTTCTTACGCCACATTGTCGTTCGTCGTGGGCATCACTCAGGTGAAATGATGGTCGTATTAGTGACACGTAAACCGAAATTCTTCAAAGGAGAAGAAATCGCGGAAGTGATCCACGAAGAGATTCCAGAAGTTGTTTCTGTCATTCAAAACATCAATGAAGAAAAAACCAATGTGATCATGGGGGAATTCGAGCGTGTGTTGTATGGCAAGTCATCGATCGATGATCAATTATTAGGTAAAACCTTCCAAATCTCAGCGAAATCTTTCTACCAAGTCAACACAGCGCAAACAGAAGTCTTGTATCAAACCGCCTTCGAGATGGCGCAACTGTCTGAAAATGATGTCGTTGTGGATGCTTATGCAGGAATCGGAACGATCGGGATTAGTTTGGCTGATCGCGTGAAAGAAGTGTTAGGGATGGAAGTCATTCCTGAAGCAGTGAACGATGCCAAAGCCAATGCCAAAAGAAATGGTGTCGAAAACGTGCATTACTTTATCGGTAAAGCCGAAAAAATCATGCCGCAATGGCTACGCGAAGGCATTCAACCGACAGTCGTCTTCGTTGATCCACCTCGCAAAGGTTTAGATGCTAGCTTTATCGAAACGACTGCTGCGGTTAAACCAGAGCGCATCGTCTACATTTCCTGCAATCCAGCAACCTTGGCTCGTGACCTCGCGTTATTTGCGGAAGAAGGGTATGTGACAAAAGAAGTCCAACCTGTTGATTTGTTCCCACAAACGACCCATGTGGAGTGTGTCGTGTTGTTAGAACGTCGTTAAGAAACAACAAGTTTTTTTCAGCAATTTTGATCTTGAATTCTTTTTATGGTAATTGTCATAAAATCTTACGATAGCAAAGTTATTAGAGAAAGCAAGTCAATTGAGAAATAAGCAACTAAAACCCATCTGTCTATCTAATTACGTCGATTGTGACGTTTAGAATGGATGAAATATAAAACCAGAAACTGGAACTGAAAGATACTCTTTCTGTACCAGTTTTTTTGTTCTTTCTCACTATTGATGAGCGGAGAAAAAATCAATGCAAAAAGCAGTGAAGCTTCAAATATGCAGACATCCCAATCCTTTAACAAAATGGTTTATCGGCAATTTATAGTTAATGTGTATAAAAATATGGCGTGTGGTGATTAGAAAGTATTATAATAAACGTAGGGAATAGAAAATTTTTGTTAGGAGGGATTACACATGGCAACGATTCGTGCATTTTCACACAAAGAGATTACACCGCAGAATACGCATTTGTCGAGTTTTAAAGTGTTGATAGAGTCAGCTTTTTATGGGAACAATGTCACTTGGATTCATGATCTAGCCACGGCCTATCGCTTAGCAAAAGAATCTTCTGGCGCTATTCTTACGGATATGCCGGTCACACACACCAAGGAGTTAGGACTACCGGAGGATGCTAAAGTCATCGTGTTTAATGACGGAAAAGTTGTTGGACGGACAGCGGCAGCTCGACGCATCATCGGACATCCCGGGATTGATCGAAAATTGTATGAAGGGATTTTAAGAGATGCTTTATTTCAAGGGACACGTAAAAAATTCTATGGCGGTGAAGTTGTTGTAGGGTTAGACGAAGCGTTTATGGTCAAAGCACACCTGTTGCTACCAGAGTACTATGAAACCAATTTTTATTCTTATTTGTTGAATTTTCAAATGCTGACGAAATCATGGCAGGAAAGGTATCAACACTCCAAGAACTATCCAGAGACAGATATATTCTTGTACGCTGATCCGGACTGGACACATCCTGATTTTCCCTATGGGCTATCTCTCTTTGATCCTGAACACAATGTTGCGGCAGTCTTAGGCTTAAACTATTTTGGTGAATTGAAAAAAGCGACATTAACTTTGGCTTGGGCTACCGCGCATCGCAATGGCTTTGTGGCGTGTCATGGAGGAATGAAGCAATATCAGCTACCGAATCGAACATTTACGATGGCTGCTTTTGGTCTTTCAGGATCAGGAAAATCGACCATCACATTGGCAGAACATGATGGCAAATATGATATCAAGGTTCTGCATGACGATGCGTTTGTGATCAACCAAACAAATGGTGCGTCCACTGCTCTGGAGCCTTCTTATTTTGATAAAACGCAAGACTATCCATTAACCAACCCAAATGTCCGCTACTTTATCACCTGTCAAAATGTTGGGGTTACTTTAGACGAGGAAGGAAAAAAGGTCATCGTCACCCAAGATATTCGTAACGGGAATGGTCGAACCGTCAAATCACGGTATGTCACACCTAACCGGGTGGATCATTTAGATTCGCCGATCGATGCAGTATTTTGGATCATGAAAGATGACACGCTACCTCCTGTAGTAAAAATTGACGATCCGATTTTAGCCGCAGTTTTTGGTTTGACCTTAGCTACGAAGCGCACGACAGCTGAACATGTTGTCGAGACCACGGATATAGATAAACTGGTCATCGAGCCTTATGCCAATCCATTTAGAGTCTGTCCTTTAAAAGAAGATTTTTCCCATTTCATGAACTTATTCAAAGAAAACCAAACGGCTTGTTATATTCTAAATACAGGCTTTTACAAAGACAAGAAGGTCACACCTGAAGTCACGCTGACATCGATTGAAAAAATTGTGGAAGGCGAGGTCAATTTTAAGAGGTTTGGTGAAATCACAGAAATGAGTTACCTGCCAGTAACAGGGTTCGAAGTCGATTTTCAAGATGCCTCCTATGTTGCTCATTTAAGAGAGCGGATGCAAGGACGGCTGGACTTTATTTTGGCTCAAGAAACAGAAAATGATGGCTATAATAAGTTGCCTAAAGAGGTAGCAAAGGCAATGGGAAATGTGATTTCTACATTAAATGAGCTTCCTAACTAATTCCATTGAATCAAACTTCCGTAAGCGGCTTTTCTTCCTGAAACACTTATTTTGTTAGCCAGAAAGGAGCGATTATGAACATTCAGTTTCACCATATCCAAATCACAGTCAATGATGTAAAAAAAGCAGAAGGCTTTTATGATCAATTATTTGCACTATTAGGTTTCGACCTTCAGAAGAAATATTCTGGGTATTTAGAACATGCCGAGATGGAAGTAGTAGAATATATAGGGGATTCATTTGATTTCGGTATTTGTTCCCCACGAAAAGAATGGAAGAACGAGAAAATCGATTCAAGAAAACCTGGCTCGGTTCAGCACATGGCGTTTAAGGCGGAAAGCCGCGAAGTAGTAGATGCGATCTTTCCCAAAATAAAAGCCTTAGGGGTAAAGATCCTTCACGATCGACCAATGGAGTACAAAGAGCACATCGCTCCTAACTACTATGCCTTATTCTTTGAAAGCCCAGAAGGCATTCGTTTTGAACTATTTCATTATGCCTGATTCCTTTAACTAGAAGAGTGTGGCATTAAATTATTGCGTGAGCGCGTCCTTATTAAGGTGATCATTCATTAAGGGGCTAGCATAATCAGGCGAGTTTAGAGAGAAACTTTTTTAGAACCTGTCATCAGGAAAATTTGAACACTCTTGTTTTAAGTACGTCCATCCTGAAAAACTCGTTGGTTCCTAAAATTCATTTGGACAATTCGAAGATGAAAATCTAACTCATGTGTTGAAAAACGTCGATTTTATCATTCTAGAAGCTGTTGCACTGTGGGTCAATAAGGGGTTGTTGCGTTGATTGCAGGGCACTTAAGAAATGGAGGAGGAACAATATGGATCAGACGGTTCAGCAAGATATCGAAGCGATCATTTCCCGTCAATATGATCATGGCGCCGATTTATGGTCGACGCCAGACCATAAATTACTGAAAGGAGCACCCTTTACAACCTTAGAGTGTCCTCATTATTTGCTTGAACTTGGTATGTCGCCTGAGGAGAACTTATTAAAAGAGACCGCTGCATTGATCTTTCAAGGATGGAGAGAAGATGGCAGATTTAAAATTTCGCCAACAGGGGGGATTTATCCCTGTCATACAGCGCTGGCTTTGCGAACGCTGTGTGCTCTTGGTTACGCAAGGGACCCGCGGCTACAACAGACCTTTCACTATTTTCTTGCTACTCAGGAAACAGATGGCGGCTGGAAGTGCAATAAATACAGTTTTGGTCGCGGCCCGGAGACCCGCTATTCAACCCCGGTGACGACGTTAACGGTCCTTGATGCCTTTCGATATACTCATGATCGTGAACAGATGGAAACACTTAATCAAGCAATCGAATGCTTGCTTGCTCATTGGGAGATTCGTCAGCCAATCAGTCCCTGTCATTACGGAATGGGCACATTGTTTATGCAGACAGAATACCCCTTTAGAGGGTACAATCTTTTTTATTATCTGTATGTCTTGTCTTTTTATCCTTCTGCCAGAAAAGACGCACGGTTTCTGGAGGCTTTGCAGCAGTTTGAATCGAAAGTTAAAAATGGCAATGTTATTGTAGAACGGGTTGTACCAAAACTGGGGAAACTGAATTTTTGTAAAAAAGGACAAATTAGTTCCTTCGCCACCCGACGGTACCAAGAAATCCTTGCTCACTTGGCAGAAGATTAAGGAAAAAACAGTCCTTTGGAATGTTCCTCCATCTAGACGATTCTTTTTCTTTTCTGGTACACTGTCTCTAAAGAACCGACCGAATAATCAACAGAGGGGAGAAAGACATGCAAAAAATCTATCTGGTTGAAGATGATGCGACGATCGTCTCTGTTTTAGCCGATTATTTGCAGCAGTGGGGATACGAATGCCATTCGGCCAAGAATTTTGCTGAACTCTTGCAAGAGTTTCACGACATCAAACCTGATCTCGTTCTTTTAGATATCTCCTTGCCTTATTACAATGGGTATCATTGGTGCCAAGAAATTCGCAAGGCGTCAGAAGTACCGATCATTTTTCTTTCGTCGATGGATCAGCAGATGAATCAAATCATGGCGATGAACATGGGGGCGGATGATTATTTAACAAAACCCTTTGATTTAGCCTTCGTTTTGGCAAAAATCCAAGCGTTGCTGCGGCGCAGCTATCAGTATAGCCACCAACAAGCGCTGACCTTTGACATAGGGCAAGTAACCTTTTATCCAACAGAAAATGTATTAAAAAATCAGGGGGAACAGTTGCCGCTTTCTCCAAATGAAGCTCGGATTCTTTCCTTGCTTTTGCAGCATCGAGGGAAGATCGTAGCCAAAGAGACCATCATTGAAATGCTCTGGAATAGTGAAGAGTTCATCGATAACAATACATTAGCAGTCAATATGACTCGTTTGCGAAAAAAATTGAGCCAGATCGAACTATCCGATTTGATCCAAACGGTAAAGAATAAAGGCTATTTGATAGAAAAGGAACACGCCTATGACTAATGTGAAAGAATATTTCGTGTTGTATGGAAAGTTTTATCTCGTTTACCTGCTATTTAGTGCGGGTCTACTAGGGTTATTCTTTCTTCACAGCCTTCCATTAGAACCCTTCATTGACTATGCGGTTTTTTCAGGGGTGATTTTAGGAGGTCTTTCCCTTTTTCATTATTTTCGTTACGCACAAAAAAGAAAGCAGCTACAGCATTTATTAAGAAAAGAACGTATGACGGAAGCGGCGTTGGCGTTCTTGCCGACCACTCGAAATCGGCTAGAAGACGAGTATCAAACACTTCTTAGGCAGATGGCAAAAGAAAAAACTCTGTCTGAATACAAAGCGACCGTGAAAAATGAAGAAATTTATGAAGATTTCGGCTTGTGGCTTCATCAAATCAAAACGCCTCTAGCGGCGTTGGATCTTTTGGTTCAAAGCGATACCCTGTCACCGACGGAGGTCAAAGCGGAATTATTTAAGGTGAACGATTACTTGCAAATGATGTTGAATTATTTGCGACAAAATTTAGCGAATGAAGATTTTGTCTTTGAGTCGATTGCTTTAGCGCCCCTTGTTCGTCAAACAATCAAAAAGTATGCCTTGTTTTTCTCGAAAAAGAATCTGCAACTGGATATGGCAGTGGATTTGACGGTGACATCTGATCGAAAGTGGCTCATTTTTATTTTTGAACAGGTTCTTTTCAACAGCTTGAAGTATACTGAAACCGGTGGCATTAATGTTTTCACTAAAGACAATGCCTTGGTGATTCAAGATAGCGGCCTTGGTATTCGTAAGGAAGACTTGCCGCGGGTTTTTGAGAAAGGATATACGGGACACAATGGTCGGTTTCAGCAACGAGCGAGCGGGCTAGGCTTATATATGAGTCAACAAGCGGCTGAAAAAATCGGCTGCCGTTTAGCGATTGATTCTGAAGTGGGACAGGGAACCATCGTCACACTTCATTTTCCCACCACAAATAACCGATAGCCGCAAACTTTCAACACTGTAAGTTTGCGGTTTTTATTGTAAGTCGCTTTTTTCTGCTCGTCAGCTTATTCTAAATAGGAGGGAGGGAACAAGATGACACTTTTAAACATTCAACAAGTTAAAAAAATCTATCAAAGCCAACTGAATGGGCAACCCGTCGAAGCGTTGAAGAATATCACCTTTAAGGTAGAAGAAGGGGAATATGTAGCCATCATGGGGGAATCAGGTTCGGGGAAGAGTACGCTACTGAACTTGATGGCGACGTTAGACCAACCGACAGCGGGTGAGATGCAGCTGAATGGCATCGATTTGACCACCATCAAAGAAAAAGATGCAGCAAGTTTTCGACGGGATCACTTAGGCTTTGTCTTTCAAGACTTTAATTTATTGGACACTTTTACGGTAAAGGACAATATTTTATTGCCATTAGTTTTATCGAAAGTTTCCGTCAAACAAATGGAATTGCAGCTTCAGCCTATTGTACAAACTTTAGGGATCGCTGATTTATTGCAGCATTACCCGTATGAATTGTCTGGCGGACAAAAGCAACGAGTTGCCGTCGCACGAGCGATCATCACAAAACCAGAACTGCTATTAGCAGATGAGCCAACCGGAGCGCTGGATTCGAAAACCTCTGATCAACTACTGACATTATTTCAGCAGATCAATCAAAACGGACAGACGATCGTGATGGTCACCCACAGTTCGATCGCAGCCAGTCGCGCACAACGCGTCTTGTTTATCAAAGACGGGTATGTATTTCACCAGTTGTATCGAGGAGAACGGAGTGATACCGCTTTTCTAGAAGCAATCGCCGAAACAATGACTGCTGTTTTTGCGAAGGAGGAGTAACGAATGTTCTTTCAAAAAATCGCCTTCTCCAATTTACGTAAAAATGCCAAAGCCTACACACCCTTTTTAGTATCCATGAGTTTCTTGGTAGCTGTTTTGATGATGACGCAAATCATCGTGAACAATCCGGGGATGAAGGAACTTCCTAGTAGTCAAAGCGCCATTTTCATGTTTCATTTAGGAAATATCATCCTGATGATCTTTGCGGCGATCTTTTCCTTTTACACCAATAACTTTTTGATCAAGCAGCGAAAAAAAGAATTTGGTCTCTACAATGTTTTGGGACTAGGAAAACGCGAGATAGCCTTCGTGGTCTTTTGGGAACTCTTTTACAGTTTTCTTATTAGTCTTGCGGCCGGACTGATCAGTGGCTTATTGTTTGCACGATTAGGATTTTTGATCCTGAAGAAAATCTTAGCCGTAGGCGAATTCTTTGTTTTTAAACTTTCATTTGAAAGTATCGGATTTGTGATCCTCTATTTTATGTGCGTGTTTGGTTGTCTATTTTTAATTGACCTGTTGCAAGTACGAAAAACCAACCCACTTCAACTGCTACAGGGAAGCAAGCGTAATGAAAAAGAGCCTCGTGCGAAAGGCATTTTAGCACTATTAGGTGTCCTTTGTTTAGTAGCCGGCTATACGATCTCTGTGACGATCAAGTCTCCCATCAGTGCCTTAGGCCTGTTCTTTGTCGCAGTGATCCTCGTGATTTTAGCCACCTATCTGTTGTTTATTTCTGGCAGTATCAAAGCGTTGCAGTTTTTAAGAAAACGAACGACCTATTATTATCAAACGAACCATTTTATCAATGTCTCTACCATGTTATATCGGATGAAGCAAAATGCGGCTGGTTTAGCAAGTATTTGTATTTTATCAACGATGGTGTTAGTGACAGTTGCTACGACCGCCAGTCTTTATTTTGGACAAAAGAATGTGATCGAAACCCGTTTTCCTTACGATGTTCAAATTGAGTCAGCGGCTGATTCCCAGCAAATCAACACAGTGATTGATGGACTTGAAGAGAAGCTAACGATCAAAGAGCGCCAGCAAGTCACTACAACAAGACCGTTGCTTTTTACCTTTGAGGAACCAAATTTTGTTCCCTCAACCACTTTTGAAGAAAATAGCGGTAGTTTAGATAAAGCCGTGTATCTTATTTTTCTTACCAGTTCTGAATACCATGAAATCACCGGGAAAACAGGACCCGCTGACGATGAACTATTCGTTTTTCCCGCAACTTGGACCCAACAAGCATTACCAGAAAAGACGACGATCGATGATCGTCAATTTCGCTTGCGGGAATTGAAAGAACTGCCAACATTCACGAAAACAGAAAACCCGGTTCAGCATCTTGTTCTCGTGGTGGATGATCAATGGCTTACTGAAAAGCTAAGCTCTTGGTATCAAAAAGAAGATTTTCAACTTTACCAGCAACCAATGACAACAACAGTCTTTAATTTTCAAGCAGCAGAAGCAAGCGATCGCGAAGCGATCGCAAAAGAGATTCGCAGCGAACTTCTGGCAGCAGATGCTCATGCGAGCGTTCAGTCAAAAGATCTTTTTGAAGGTGAGACCAAAACCTTTACCGGCGGCTTCTTCTTCTTAGGCTTGATTTTTGGTGTGGTCTTTATTTTAGCTGCCGCATTGATCATTTATTATAAACAAGTTTCCGAAGGGATGGAGGACAAAGAACGCTTCGAGATCTTGCAAAAAGTTGGGTTAAGCCATAAGGAAGTCAAACAAGTGATCCAGCAGCAAGTCTTGATGATTTTCTCATTTCCATTGGCGGCAGCGATCATCCATCTCGCATTTGCTTTGCCGATGATTCGGAAGTTGTTGCTTCTTTTTGGTCTGACAGATCGCAACTTATTGATCACGGTATCGATTATCTCTGTTCTGCTGTTTACAATGATCTATTTAATGGTGTATTTCATCACTGCAAGAGTCTACTACCGACTTGTGGAGCGAAAACAAAAGCCGTTAAAAAAAGTTAGTCGAACGAGTCGTCACCGACAGGACCTACAGTAAAATAGAATGTGAGAACGCCTCATCCATGAAGCGACTTCTAGAAGTTAGAATTTTTGATCTAACTTTTTGGAATCACTATATGATTGAGGTGTTTTTTTTTAGCTACTCCTATTAGCCCACTTTTTTAGAGTTGAAAAAAAGGCTTAGGTGACCTATAGTGAAAAGGAGTAAAGCACAGGTATAGATTGCCGCGAGGCTGATAGTCATTTCCAAATAAAAGAGATCATGTGATCCAAAAAGGAGAAAGTCCTATGAAAGAGCAGTCGATAACCATTGAATTTCCCTTAAGAGGTGAGTGGCTTGCGCCGACTACACCAGCCAAGAAGATTCCTAGTCATGGCACCGATCGAATGGGGTTACGTTATGCGTTTGATTTTTTACAAGTCGATTTTGAGGGGAAAACAAAAGCTTTTCACGACCGAAGCTTTCTGCGCTATTTCTTCTTAGGAGTTCCCCTTGAGAACTGTTATTGTTGGGGCAAAGAAATCTATGCGCCCTGTGATGGTGAAGTGATTGTTGTAAGAGAGGGCTATCAGGAACGCAAAGTCGTTCATTGGGTTGTCGATTTTTCGATCGCTTTAAAAAATGGCTTGTTTTTTAATGAACAAAAAGATGAGTATCAACAAATAGCTGGCAACTACATTGTGATAAAAGCTTCTGAGGGCGTATATATGGCATTCGTCCATTTGCAAAAAGGATCCATCAAAGTTTCCGTAGGACAAAAAATCACCAAAGGGATGGTGATTGGCAATGTCGGGCATTCCGGCAATTCGACTTCACCTCATTTGCATTTTCAAGTGATGGACAGTAACGATATCGCCTATGCAAAAGGGCTGCCTTGTCGCTTTGAAGAATACGAGGTTTACCGAGCAGGACGATGGATAAAAGTTCGGAATCAGATACCAGATAGTACAGAACGGATACGATTTTTATAGGAGCATTAGGGACTAGCTGTGAGACTTTGATAGGGGGCATCGCCGAAATGCTTAGAAGAAAGAACATTTTAACGTTTCTGAGCTTCTTTAAAAAACTTGCAACAATCTTAGGTATTCAGAAAATGTATTTGAGGGGGAACAAATGAAGCAATTACCCAATATCATTACTACTTCTCGACTGATTCTAGCACCACTTTTACTATTCCTTCAGCCAATGTCTGGCTGGTTTTGGCTGCTTTATTCCTATTGTTTTTTAAGTGACCTTGTCGATGGGCTACTAGCAAGAAGGATAAACCTCACGAGTGAGGTCGGTGCCTTACTAGATAGTTTCGCAGATGTAAGCTTTTTTCTCGCTGTCTTTCTTTCTTTTCTACCGCAGCTTTTGGAAACCCAAACGATCATGGTTTGGATCTTGGTGATCGCTATCATCCGCTTCGTCAGTTATCTGATTGGCTATGTAAAATTTCAGTCTTTTAGCAGTCTGCATACATGGCTCAACAAAGCAGTCGGATTTCTTTTATGTATTTTTCCATTGCTGCTCATAATATTCCATGAAAGAATTGTTGTCTTGATTTTGGGAGTCATCGGCACTATTTCAGCATTAGAAGAATTGCTGATAACGATACTCGCAAAAAAACTGGATAGAAATCAAAAATCGATATTCGAAAGTTTTATGTAAGGTACCTCTATCATTGAGGGCCTTTTTTGTTTGTTCCTCTGAAGTAGTCTTTTAAAAGTCCTTTCAAAAACAATTTTAAAAATAACATTGAAAACAATTTTTAATGGTACTATGCTTATCTTTGAAGGGAGGCTTCACAAATGAACAGACAAGAACTGCATGCATGTATCAGTAAAAACCAGCCCAATATTTGCCAAATTTCTGCCTACCAAAATGGAAAGGAAGTTTACTCGGATGAATGGCATGAGTATAAGCCAGACGATACTTGCCACCTTATGTCCGCTACGAAAAGTATCGTTTCTCTACTAATCGGAATAGCGATAGATCAAGGCCTCATCAGGAGTGTCAATGACAAAGTACTCGATTATTTTCCAGACTATTCCGTAAAACGGGGCGAAAAAACGATTCACGATATTACCATCAAACACCTATTAACGATGCGAGCCCCGTATAAATGCAAAGGTGATCCATGGACAAAAGTTTGTTCGAGTGACGACTGGACCAGCGCCTCCCTTGATTTATTGGGAGGAAGAAAAGGAGTGACAAATGAATTCAATTATCAAACCGTTTGTCTGCAGATCCTCACTGGTTTGTTAGAGAAAGCTTCTGGAATGACGACCGTTGATTATGCGAACCATTATTTATTTCGCCCTCTTGGTGTAGCCGAAATAACCAATTATTATGCGAAAACGGCACAAGAACATAAGCACTTTACAATGAGCAAGGCACCAAAAAAACCAGTTTGGTTTTGCGATCCTTTAAATATTGGGGCGGCAGGTTACGGGCTATGCCTTTCAGCAAAAGATTTAGCCAAAATCGGTGAGCTATGCTTGAACCAAGGCATCCATCAAGGGAAACAAGTGATTTCCTCACAATGGCTCACTGAAATGGTCAATCCGCTAGAGACAAACATAGAGAAATTTCAAAACATGAGTTATGGATATTTGTGGTGGATTTTGGATACTGAGAAAAGCACCTATGCCGCCATCGGTAATAGCGGAAATGTCCTTTATATTGATCCCGAATCAGATTGCGTCATTGCTATTACGGCTTATTTTAAGCCAACTGTCTTTGATCGAATCGACTTTATCGAGACAGAGCTAAAACCGTTCTTTTTGCAATAATGAGCGTTAAGAAAAAGCAGTCTACTGTCAAAAGTTGATTGCTTTTTTTGTAGGCGAAAGCTTTATGATCCTTTTAATGACTATGGCAAGCAGGTGACTACGGATAAAGCTTGGCTGCTAGTCTTTTATGAATTTAAAATCTAGCAATTTGATCCCGCATATAGGAGGCCAAATCAATAATAAACGGAAGATAAATGAGAAATGAATAAAATGACCAAACTATCAACGGCGTAAACTTGGTATACTATAATTGAGAAAAAAATCACAAGTGAAAGGAGCGGTCGGAGTGTTTTCAGAAATCAGTATTTATCAAGTAAAACCAAGTGAAGTCGATACCTTTGAAGCAATCATGCAGGAAGCAACAGAGGCAATGAAGGCCATGGAGGGGGCTTTGTTCTTTCGATTAATGAAACGAACCCATTACATTAAAGAAATGAGCACCATCAAGGAAGGACGCCTGCCTGATCCATTGACAAGAGTCATAAAATGTGTGAAATATGCCCACTATTGGGAGTTTGATACCGAAGAAAACTATGGCAAAGCCCAAAAAAGGCTGTATGAAAGCTATTGGAAAGCAATCGAGAAATGTTTGATCGTTCCCCACGACAAGCTTTTAGGGGAAGTGATTGAGTGATCGTTTTAGTATCGGATGCTCTTCAGATGAACGGACTTTTTGTTGCAACTGTTTAGAAATTATAGGGAAAAATACAACGGGATGTTAAAAAGTCATTCGAATGTTGAATCGACGACTATTAGTTGTTTAAATGCTCTATTTCTTGAGGGAATCGGAAAGGAGGAACACACGATGGGACAGGTTGCATTTCATAACTTATACAAATTAATAAAAGGTACTTCAACAGCAGAATTTGTTCCAGTCGTTGAACAATTCAACCGTGAATACATTTTCAAACAAAGAGGATACCTTTCTTTTGAATGATTAGTAGATTGAGAAATTTGGGCTGACATCACCAAGTTCGAAACGAAAGAAGATGCGGAAACATTTGCCCAATGCGGTACCCCAGATGCCTTTGCACAAATGTTTTTATTCATTCATCAATCGAAACAGTTGCAGCTCTCACCTATACACGATTGAAAAAATGTTCCAATAACCATTCAGCATGGAATGGACAACGCTAAAAAACAATTTATATGAAAAGAGGAACTTCTTATGACATAAACAGCAGAATGGTATCAAGGAAAAGCCGGTCGGGCAGAACATTTGGTCTATTTAAATAAGGAAGCCAAAGAGCTTGAGAAACTGATTCATGGCGACAAAACAATGATCATTCGGGGGGCAGCCGGCAGAAAATCACCCTTAGGAGGAAGAGCCAAAATCAACGATCTTGTTTATTTTGTGGAGACCGGCGGCGATTTGACCATCACTCATCGGGGCATCATTGCCAATGTGACTGAATCTGAAAAGATGACGAAAGAAGAATCCATAGATTTTGTAGAACGCTATGAAAAAGAGTTGAATCTATCGAAAAAGCAAGTCGATCGTTGGGCAGGGAAAAAGTATCTAGCGGTCTATGAAATCGCTGAATTAGAAGAAATAACGCCATTTCAGTACAATCGTAAAAAAAATATGGACGATTGGGTCATCACTGATGATATCAACAAAATTAAATTGTAACGTAGCAAAAACCTAAAAAAAGCGCAAGGAGTTGAGCGAAAGGATGGAAGGCAAAGAGCAATTGTTTCGAGACAAAAACGTGAAACCAACAGAGCAACTGATTGCGGAATCACTGGGTGAGGGATATGCCATTTATCAACGTTTTGTCGAAACGCTTGAAAACGAGGGCATCTCTCTTATGGATTGGCGCTATTACCAAGATGGAAAAGCGTGGTTGTCCAAAGGTGAATACAAATGGACAACGACTCGTGGGACGAATAAAGTGAAACCAATTTTTTGGCTTTCGATGTGGGAGGGCTTCTTCAAAGTCTCCTTTCACTTTAGCGAGAAAGTCCGAACACAGTTATTGTCTCTACCAATCAGTGATGACACAAAAGAAATGATTCATAAGGCGCCGACCAATGGCACGAAAATGAAGTTTTTTTCTGTGATTTTTGATGTAGCGAGTGACGTTCCTTTGAGTGATATTTACCAAATCGCTGAGTTTCGAAAGCATTCTATTTAAGCAATTTTCTTTCGAAAAAATAAAATTCTTATATTTGTCGTTCTTAAAAGCTAAGGAAATTTGTATATTTTTACCCATAGCTATCGGAATGCGCAATGGCTTTTTAGGAAGTCTCGTAATAAAGAGTCGTGATTTAAAGGAGATAGGCTATTTTTTCATCTATTTCAGTGGATGGAAAAAGACGTCCAAGTTAAAGAACGGGAATGCCTTAACTGATTTTAGCCAATAAATCATCTCATTTAATAAAGAAAAACGAGGTGTTTCATGTGAAAGATGAAACACTTCGTTTTTTGTTTTTCAATACCTATCCTACGAAAACTGTTCCTTCATCCGCTCCAAGAAAAGTCCAGAAGCTTTTGAAAAAACTTGAGTGTTTTTCCAAATGACGTCAAGGTTTGATTCCAGTGCTGGGCTCAATTTTCTAAAACACAATTGGCTATCTGGGGCGAAGTTGACTAATTTATCTAGAGTCAATCCGTAACCGACACCTTCTTCTACCAGCTTTGATGCATTGTAAACTAGGTTATATGTGGCGACGACCGTCAATTTTTTCAGGTCTTTTTTCAACCATTTAGAAAGTTCACTGCTGACCAAACTTTGTCGCGAAGTAATCAAGGGAACGTCCCAGAGATCTTTTGGGGTAATGACTTCGTTGACAGCTAGAGGACTGTCTTTTCGCATCAACACGCCCCAGGTATCTTTGGCAGGTAAGCGTAAGGAATGGTACTTTTTGACGTCTGCTGGACTGATTACGACACCGAAATCCAACAATCCTTTATCCAATCGTTCTTTGACCTCATCGGCGTTGCCGCTATAAAAGTGAAATTTTATGTTAGGGTATTCAGCTTGGATTTCTTTGATGATTGCTCCTAGCAACTGAATCACATAAGTTTCTCCAGCTCCGATCGATACATTGCCGGCGATCGTATCTCGAGGCGACAAAAATTCTGAGCGGGTCTTTTCTAATAATTCTACGATTTCTTCCGCCCGTTTACGAAACAACAGTCCGTCTTCTGTTAGTGTGATTTTGCGATTGCCTCGGGTGAACAACGTCACGCCTAATTCTTTTTCTAGCTCCATCAATTGTCGGGACAAGGAAGGTTGAGAAAGATGCAGATGTTTTGCGGCAGCCGAAATTGTCTCTTTTTCTGCAACTGCTAAAAAGGTGGTCAGATTTTTTAATTCCATTTAAAATGCTCCTCTTGTTATTCGTATAATGAATAGTTAGGTATTTGATATTGATATTTTACATGGAAAAGACCGCGAAGTACAATAGATTTAATCCGAGAATCACTCTTTTGATCTATGAGTTGCTGGTAACAAACAAAAGATCAAAAGAGAAAAGGAGTTGTATATGTCGCCCTAAGGTACAGGATGATTGACCATGAAAGAAGGCGAATGAAATGAAAAATTGGCAAAAAAAGGCACTTGTATCACTATTGATGCTAGCACCACTTATTTTAGGTGCTTGCAGCAGCAATAACGAGGCGGCAAACGAAGCAACACAAGCCAGTTCAGGAGGAGAAACGATGACAGAAAATGTTTCATTTACAGATGAATGGGACAAAGTTTTCCCAGAAAGTGACACGGTGAATCACCGAAAAGTAACTTTTGAAAATCGCTACGGCATCACTTTAGTTGCTGATCTTTATGAACCAATTGATGCGCAAGGACCACTTCCAGCAATCGCGGTTAGCGGACCCTTTGGGGCAGTCAAAGAACAGACATCTGGTCTATATGCCCAAACGATGGCTGAACGAGGTTTTGTTACGATCGCTTTTGATCCTTCATACACAGGCGAAAGCGGTGGGGAACCACGCTATGTGGCATCACCAGATATCAATACAGAAGACTTTCAGGCAGCAGTCGATTTTTTGTCAGTCCAAGAAAATGTAGATGAAGAAAGAATCGGCTTGATCGGAATTTGCGGTTGGGGCGGGATGGCATTGAATGCCGCAGCCATTGATACCCGTGTGAGAGCGACGGTTTCCGCCACGATGTATGACATGTCGAGAGTCAATGCTCAGGGGTATTTTGATGAGATGGGGGCTGAAGGACGTCATGAATTGCGCCAACAGCTGAACGCCCAGCGGACAGTCGATTTTGCTAACGGTAGCTACGAAAGAGCAGGTGGAGTGCCAGATACACTACCGGAGGATGCACCGGTCTTTATGCAAGATTATTTCGATTACTACAAAACGGAACGCGGCTATCATGAACGTTCGTTAAATTCTAATGACGGTTGGAACGTGACATCATCGCTGTCGTTCTTAAATATGCCGCTCTTGTCGTATATCGATGAGATCCAAAGCGCCGTTTTATTACTACATGGGGAAGAAGCCCACTCTCTTTACTTCAGTCAAGACGCCTTTGAACAATTACAAGGCGATAACAAAGAGTTGACGGTCATTCCTAATGCTTCGCACGTTGATCTATATGATCAAACAGACGTAATTCCTTTTGATCAAATGACCCAATTCTTCCAAGAACATTTGAACTAAATAGCCACAACGATCTTCACGACTGTTCGGTCACTCTGCCTCTGCTGAGCAGTCGTGTTTTTTTGAAAATACGTATTCAGTTGCCCGCTTCTACATAGAATCATCACCAGAAAGGAGCGAAGAGATGCTTATAAAATTGATATCCGCTATTTTGCTGTTCTTATTAAGTGCCTGTGGGACAAGCGAAACAGAGAGAACCAATATGCAATCCGCTAACGAAACTTCATCGGAAGCTAGCCAAGAGAATGTCCAGCAGTTTTCAGCAGCAACAGCTGTCGTCATTACGGTTGGTCAACAGGATTTTCTAGCGAAGTTTTATGAAAATGAGGTGTCTGAGCACCTAATGAATCAAATGCCCTTTACGGTGACAATGAGTGATTTGAACAACAACGAGAAATATTATCGTTTTTCTGAGAATTTGCCAGAAATGACTACAGAACGGCCGGAGATCATTCACGAAGGAGAAATCATGAGCTGGAATAGTCATACGTTGGTGCTGTTTTATCAGACCTTTACCAATTCTTATGGTGGTTATAATCGTATCGGTGTCATTGAAGATCCGACGGGGTTAAAAGAAGTACTTGGGGCGGAAGACGTAGAGGTTATTTTTTCGTTAAGAAATCCTCGTGAATAACAAATGAATAGGAGAAAAACACATGACGATCGATCAATTAAACAAACTCATGGCAAGTGGCGAACCCTTACTTGCCGGTTCGCAAGCTTCCAAACAAATGGTAGCTCTGAGTGCTAAGGCGAGAAAAATCACGATGAAAATCAATACAGTCTACCATGAGTCTGATGAGTTACAAGAACTTTTTGCCCAATTAACAGGAAAACCAGTTGAGCCGACTTTTTCGCTGTTTCCACCCTTTTATACAGATTATGGCAAGAATATCAGCATTGGCAAAGATGTCTTTATCAATGCGGGTTGTCATTTTCAAGACCAAGGAGGGATCACGATCGGTGATGATACCCTAATTGGGCATAACGTTGTTCTAGCTACCTTGAATCATGGCCTTCACCCTGAAGATCGTAGCACGCTTTATCCAGCCCCCATTACGATTGGGAAGAATGTCTGGATTGGCTCAAATGCAACGATCGTTGCCGGTGTGACCATCGGTGACCATGCGATCATTGCTGCTGGGTCGGTGGTGACCAAAGATGTCGCTGAGCGCACGATCGTGGCTGGTGTACCTGCAAAATATGTCAAAGAGGTTACTGAGTAAGCATAATAGCAATGAGTAAGAAAAAAACTGCTGTTCGCCTTGTCGCTTGTAAAGCGATGAAGACTAACAGCAGTTTTCTTATTCTTGAGGCGGCTCGCTCGTAGTGGAACCGGCGAAGTTTTCAATCAACGATTTCACATCAAGACCGAGGGTTTCTTTCAACGTTTCTTGTGTGGTCGATAAGAGATTGGTGGCGTAATTGGTGACACGATTGGCACCGCCACCTTCACCTGATCCTGTATCAACGACTGAAATTTTATCGATATTGCCTAATGGTGCGGCTGCTTCTTTGACTAATTGTGGCAGGATCTCGACGATCATGCTCAGAATGGCTGCTTCATCGTATTTCTTGAAGGCTTCAGCGACTTTTTCTTTCGTTTCGGCTTCTGCCGTTCCTTTCGCCAAAGTGGTTTCGGCTTCTGCCAAACCGATCAAACGAATCTTATCGGCTTCGGCTTTTGCCAAGGACTCTGTTCGAAATTGCTCGGCTTCAGTGGTAGCTAAGGCAGATGCTTTTTTGGCTAGCGCTTCTTGTTCAAGCGCATAACGATCCGCATCGGCTTTTTTCTTGATCTCTGAATCAAATTGCTTCTCACGACGCAAGATTTCTTTTTCTTCCAATTCGATTTGTTTTTGTCGTTCAACGACTTCGACTTCAATCTCTTGTTCTCGGACTTTTTGTTTCATGATGGCACTTTGTAGATGATAGGCTTGATCGGCATCGGCTTTGGCGATGTCTTGTTCTTTCTTATAAAGCGCCAGCTTCAATTCTTTTTCCTTCAATGCTTCAGCGATTTCGGTCATGCGTTTTGATTCCGCTGTTTGCGATTCTTGTTCCGATTGGGCTTTTTTGATGCGGGTTTCTTTCAGTGCTTCAGCTTCCGCAATTTCAGCATCCCGTTTGACTTGGGCGATTCTAGGCTTTCCAAGAGAATCCAAATAGCCGTTTTTGTCTCGTACTTCTTTGATCGTAAAGGAGACAATGATCAAGCCCATTTTCGCTAGATCGACAGAGGCTACTTCTTGCACACTTTGGCTGAATTTGTCGCGATTTTGATAAATTTCTTCCACAGTCATCGAACCAAGGATCGAACGCAAATGGCCTTCTAGCACTTCCCGCGCTTCATTTTCTAATTCTTCACGGGTTTTTCCTAGAAATTGTTCCGCTGCCGTTGCAATTTCTTCCACGGATGAGCCGATCTTAATAATGGAAGTTCCGTCACACATCACGGGAACCCCTTGTTCAGTGTAGACTTCCGGCGTTGAGACATCCAGCTTGCTGGAGAGCAAACTGATTCGATTCGATCGTTGAAACACTGGCAAAACAAAGGCTCCGCCACCACGCACGATTTTGATTTTGTTGTTGCTTTCATCGGCGTGTACATTTTTGCTACCTAGATAGCTTCCGCTGATGATCAATGCTTCATCGGGCTTGGCTGTTTGATATTTCGTGACAAAGACGATCAAAAGCATTAATAAAATGAATGCCACGATGGCGATCGGGAAAACGATTGGTGATAATAGAATATCCATAGATACACCTCTTTAGTGATTTAGTTTAGTTATCCAAAAATTTTTTTGTGTAAGGAACGACGTAGCAAACTCGTTCTTTGACTTCAATAATCAAAACCTTCGATCCAGCTGCTAATGGTTCATCGATTGGTTGGAAAGCCGTAGCTGGTCGATTGCTTGAACCAGTGACACTTGTGAGTTGAATTTCGCCCATTCCTTCACAAGGAATCGGCGTCAGCACCGTTGCGATGCGACCTTCAAAATCTTTCTCAGAACTTGACAGTGTCGCTTCCGCATTTCGCATGGGAATCAGCACGTAAAAATTCAAGAGAAAAACGAGCCCTGTAGCAAGGCAGCCGCTAATGACGAAAAGTAGGAGCGAATAGCCAGACAGAAAAGTTTCTCCTAAGTAACCGAAGAGACTTGTAAAGGCAAACCATGGAATAATTAACATCGGATCGACTGGTCCGTCGAAATCGAAGATATCCCCAAACAGAAGCAGCAAAAAGGCTAAAACAGCACAGCCAATCAAAACATACAAATAAATTTGCTCAGGTGCATAAGTGTGCAGCACATATCCACCTCCTTTCAAATAGCGTGATTTGTGAGAACGACGAAAGTTAGGAGACAATCGTAAGAAGAACGAAGGAAGCAAAAGAAAGGAACAGAGATTCTGTTATAATTATACCAATAAATAATAAAAATATTCGATATAATTAGATAAAATGATAAAATAATATAATAAATGGTGGTTTGTTATTTGGGAGAAGGCAACAAAAGCACATGATTTTTTCAAGAGCCATTGACAAACAATCAAAATCAAAGTAGATTAAATCAGGGTAGTAAAAATGTCAAAAGGAACTGCTGACTCTAGACACGTCAATAGGCAGCGTTTGTTTTTTAACCCAATCGAAATAAAGTAGTTGTTCGCAAACATAAAAGAAGTCAGGAACACTTCTTTTCAACCGACAGATCGTATTGCTAAGAAATAGAGGTGGAATCGATGGATCAAAAAGAAAAAATGTTAGAACTAATCAAGAAAAAACAAGGCGGCGGCCGTTCAAAAAAGATGGAATCCCCAAAAAATGATCGGAAAAACATGCGTAAAGGCCCGAAAATTTATAATAAGTAAGGCGATGGATTATTAATACGAAATGAGCGATTAAAAAAAGAGAGAAGGACAGGGTTGCTGTCTTTCTCTCTTCTTTTTTATTCCTCAGAATTCACGTACAACTCACTCAAAGCTGGCAGATCATGGACTTGGTATTTTGCTTTAAACGCTGCGATTTCTTCAGCGCTGAAGCGGTTCGGATCAAGTTTCAGTTCTTCGACAGGAAGAGGTCGTTCGTTAGCGATCTTGACATCGATCACCACAGGTCCGTTGATTTCTTTAGCTTGTGTAAAGACGGATGCTAATTCATCTTCCTTCGTTACCGTGAAGCCTTTCGCACCTAATGCTTCCCCAACTTTACCAAAATCAGCACCGGCTAGTTGGACACCGAACTTGGTTTGCTCGGTATCTTCTTGCTCCGCTTCGATGAAGCCGAATGAGTCATTGGAAAAGACCACGTTGATGATTGGTAAATCATATTTCACTTGGGTGATGATGTCTTGCATTTGCATCGCAAAACCGCCATCCCCACTAAAGGTAAATACTTGGCGATTCGGATAGCTCAATTGAGCTGCGATCCCACCAGGTACACCATTACCCATTGTCGCAAACCAGCCAGACGTTATAAAACGCTGTTCACCCGTCATTTCTAAATGACGGATACTGTGGATCGTCACATTACCGACATCCGTGACAAACAGGGCATCAGGAGCTGCAATCCGGTTGATTTCTCGATAGACAGGTTCAGGACGCAAAGGAACTTGCGAATCATGGTAAAAATGATGGCGCCATGCATGCCAATTGCGACAGTTTTCTTGATTGGCTTTTAACCAAGCATCTGCAGGACGAGGGGCTGCCATCTCTGTCCATTTTCTAAGAGCGGTCGCACCATCTCCTAAAACGGAGACATCCGTCTGATGACGACGACCAAATTTCGAGGCGTCGATATCAACTTGGACAAAGTTGGCACCAGGATTGAAAAAGCGGCGGCCAAAAGGGAAGTCACTGCCGACAAAAACGATGAGATCGGCTTCTGCCAAAGCTTCATTGGCAGGTTTTGTCGCAACCCGTCCAGCAAATCCAAGAAAGTTTTCATAAAGATCAGGCACGATGCCTTTGGCTAAGACAGAAGCTGCGATAGGCATCGAGAAATGCTTAGAAAAAGCATCGATGGCATCAAAATGACCAAAGAGACCTTGTCCGATATAAAGGACGGGTTTTTTTGCTTGTTCAAAATAAGGAAGGGCAGCCTGTAAACCCTCTTCATCAGGCTGGAGAACACCTGTCTTATGATTTTTTGCGGTTGCAATCTCCTGTTCGTCGATTTCTGCAAACCCGTAATCGACCGGGATCGTTACCACAGCGACTCCTTTAAATTTGTAGGCTGCTTTAATGGCTTCGTCCACCACGTGGGGCAAACTTTCAGGGGACATGACCGTGCGATTGTAGATACTGACATCAGCGAACATCGGATTTTCATTCATTTCTTGAAAATCATTGTAGTTCATCGAGCTCGAAGCTACTTGTCCTAACAAGGCAACGACGGGCACATTATCCATTTGAGCATCGTATAAGCCATTGATCAAATGGGTGGCACCCGGACCAGCAGAACCAAAAACCGCACCGACTTTTCCCGTTAGCTTGGCATCAGCCGCCGCTGCCAGCGCACCCGCTTCTTCATGACGTACTTGAACATATTTGACCGATTGCCGTTCATGGTACAAAGCATCCATCGTTGAGTTGAAAGATCCACCGGGGATTCCATAGATATGGTCGATGCCCCACGCTTCAAAAATCTTGATCATTGCTGTACCAGCATTGATTTTTGTCATTTTCTTCACTCGCTTTCTCTGTTGTCATTCGTTCTCTTTTAAGTATAAACGTTTCTCAAAAAGACAACAAAGAATGCGCCTTCTGTCACAAGGCGCATAGAAAGACTTATTTTAGGAAATGAACGACTCAGTTGCGAAGCTCTTGCACGAATCGACTGGCGATCTCTTTTGGTCGGGTGATGGCACCACCAACCACGATACCGGTCACACCCATATCCTGAATTTTTTTTGCTTGTTCCGGTGTGTGGATCTTGCCTTCGGCTATTACCGGAACCTTCGCCGCAACCAATTGCTGGATCAACTGATAGTCCGGTTCGTCATTGGTAGGACTGTTCGCCGTGTAGCCGGACAAAGTTGTACCAACAAAATCGATGCCCGCTTCAAAGGCATTGATGCCTTCCTCATAGGTGGCGATATCTGCCATGAGTAGTTGATGGGGATAAAGAGTTTTGATTTGCTTAATAAAGGCATTAATGGTCAAGCCATCATGACGTTTGCGCAAGGTGCAGTCCAAGGCGATCACCGCAATATGTAAAGCTGCTAATTCGTGTACCTCTTTGATGGTTGCTGTGATAAATGGTTCTTCCGGTGGATAGTCTTTTTTGATGATTCCGATGATCGGCAAATCAACAGCTGCTTGGATCTCGCGAATATCGCGAACGGAATTGGCACGGATGCCAACAGCACCAGCTTCTTGAGCTGCTTTTGCCAATAGGGGCATGACACCGCCGTTTTCGGTATATAGGGGTTCTCCAGGCAATGCTTGACAAGAAACGATCACTCCGTCCTTGATTTGTTGGATAAAAACTTCTTTTTCCATGTATATGACACTTCCCATTCTTGTAAAGGTTCGTTTCTCCCTTCGACTATATCATGAGGCTTTTTCCTTGTAAATGAAACGACACCTTCTTTAAAAGGAAAGCGAACACCAAAAAAGAAGCAAGCACCGTCATCAAGGGTGCTTGCTTCATTAGGAGGTGAGGATAGGGAATCCTTTATTCCGCTTGTTTTGACGTGCATTGCTTGAACTTCTCAAAATCGATCGTTTGATTAGCAGACAGCACTTCGTATTGCAATCGTTCTGTTTCTTCATCGTGAATGATATGGAGGATTTTTCCGTCTTCGTCTACTGGTCCCAGACTGATGATCGTAAACCGTTCATTGATGACTTCTAAATTCTGTAAAACCCCAGAAAACACTTTGCGAATATGATGGGCGGTCTTGATTTTTTTGTCTGCTTTTTCAACAGCCTTGGCTAACGTAAAGCCTTCATCTAAAAACGTTTTGATCATTTCCACTTTGACGACCGTGGGCAGTCGGTATTTTCGTGGGGCATTTTCTTCTTGTGGGACCGATTGAATAAATCCTTTTTGTTCCCAATAACGCAATTGGCGAGGGGAGATATCACACATTTGGCTAAGTTCGCTGATGCCGACCAACAAGTTTTCATTATCAACGAGTTTTCGAAAAAGATGAGACATACGGACTCCATTCTTGTAAAGGTATTTGTTAACATTGTAACTTGTTTTACTTTTATGTCAAGTAGGTTGACAAATGTTAGGGAAAGATTTAAAGTAAAGAAGGTTTTATGAAAAATATACTGAAAAGAGTGTGAAATATGTCAACGAGTCGTCCTTTAGATATCTACGGCAAACCTTACAATCGTTCCTTACTGGTTATGGTTTTGCTGATCGGTACGTTTTGTACTGTTTTGAACCAGACATTGTTAACAACGGCTTTTCCAACCTTGATGGATGCCTTTGACATCTCTGCATCTGATGTCCAATGGCTAACCACCGGTTTCTTGCTGGTCAATGGGATCATGATCCCGATCACCGCATGGCTGATCAACAAGTTCAGCTCAAGAAATCTTTACTTAACCGCAATGAGCATCTTCCTGGCTGGAACGATCGCTTGCTTTGCTGCACCGAACTTTTCTACATTATTGATTGGCCGCTTAGTGCAAGCTGCTGGTGTAGGGATCTCCATGCCGCTTTTGCAAAATATCATGTTGTCGATCTTCCCACCAGAAAAACGCGGTTCAGCCATGGGTATGTCCGGAATCGTTATCGGGTTGGCACCAGCCTTAGGCCCAACGTTATCTGGTTGGATCATTGATCATTATGACTGGCGTTATTTGTTCGGAATGGTCATTCCGATCGTCGTTTTAGTCTTAGTCTTAGCGCTCTTTCTAATGAAGAGTGTGATTGAATTGTCGCATCCGAAAATCGATCTGTTCTCAGCGATTTTATCAACGCTTGGTTTTGGTACATTGCTCTATGGCTTTTCAAGCGTCGGTGACAAAGGGTGGGGCAGTATTGAAGTAATCGGTTTTCTTGCAGCCGGTGTCTTTTTCATTGCTTTCTTTGCATGGCGTCAATTGCACATTGAGCATCCGTTCTTAGAGTTGCGCGTGTTCAAGTCAACGACATTTACCTTGGCATCGATCCTTTCAGGGGTCACGAATATGGCGATGATCGGTGCTGAAATGGTTCTCCCATTGTATATCCAAAACATTCGTGGTGAATCAGCGTTCCATTCAGGATTGATGTTATTACCAGGTGCGCTGATCATGGGGATCATGATGCCGATTACTGGTGCGATCTTTGATAAGTATGGTGCAAAACGTTTAGCCATCACCGGGATGTTTATCTTGACCGCCGCAACCTTACCATTTGCTTTCCTAACAAAAGATACACCGATTTTGCATATCATTATTCTTTATGGGATTCGGATGTTCGGGATCTCAATGGTGATGATGCCAGTAACGACTTCAGGAATGAATGCCTTGCCTGGAAACTTGATCAGTCACGGTACCGCAGTAAACAATACCTTCCGTCAAGTAGCCAGCTCGATTGGTACAGCTATCTTGATCAGTGTCTTAACAAACGTGACTAAAGGCAATTTGCCAAGTGATTCTTTGTTGGATAAAACGCCTTTGGCCTACAAAGACCAAGCAATCGAAGCGACTTTATCCGGCTACCATGCCGCCTTTTATGTGGCAGCGGTGTTTAGTTTCTTAGGTTTCTTGATCGCCTTCTCCTTAAAGAAAAAAGAACCACGATTGACGGTTCTTGAAGGAGGTGCGGACAAATGATCTTGCTTTTGATCGTTCTTAGCGTGTTAGGATTTGCGGTATTGAATGTCTTTGCCAAAAACAAGCGGCAAACAGGTTTATCATTGGTCTTAGGTCTAGTCTTCGTAGCTAGTGTCGTCGCATTGATGGCCAATTTGACTTACCATTTTGGAATGGAAAAAGAAACGACTGCTAAAACAACAGCACTGGTTTCTAGTGCCGATAACGAGAATTTTGATTTGCTATTGTATCAGCCATTAGGAGATGGTACGGAAAAAATCTACCTGTATAAAACGGATGCTGATCAAGAGGAACCAAAACAAACCGGTACTGATAAAGTGACCAATGTCGTGGAAACAGGGGCTGATTCAGCTCAATTAGAAACAAAAACGACGCGCTGGGTTTATAAAAGTGACCTATCACGCTTCTTGTTCGGAATCGCTGATAACGATGGCCAATATGTCAGCCGTACCAATACGTTCTCATTACCAGATTCATGGGAAGTCTTGAGTGTGGATCAAGCAAAAAAACTGGCTTCTTTAGCGAAAGAACAAGCGGACACCATGAAAACACAAGGACAAGCGTATGTCCAAGAAAAAATGCAAGCTGCATTAATGGCTGATCCAACTATGGACGAGGCAGCCCAAAAAGCAAAAATCGCTGAATTGACAGAAGCTTATCAAAAAGAAGCGATGGCAAAACTGCTTGAAGAAGCAAAAAAGTAAAAACGAGTAGATAGTCATGGGACAGAAGAATCAAATCGGATTCTTCTGTCCCTTTTTCTACATGAAACTTGTGACTTAGCGAAACAGCTGCTAAATGTTGGTCGTGTCCATCAACAATAAAAATCCCACACACTAGTAGTGAGTGGGATTTTCTTTATTCAAATGAGCACGCGGCAATCCGGTCGAAAGCTTCTTTTAACAAGTCCAACGATTGGGTGGCAGCTAAGCGAACATAGCCATCGCCGGTCGTTTCTCCAAAGGCTTTCCCAGGGATCATCAGCACACTGGTTTCTTTTAATAATTTCTCTACAAAGCTGACAGAGTCCAACCCTGTTTGTTCAATGTTGATGAAGGCATACATGCTTCCTTTGACAGGGGATAAGGAAAGGAATGGGATCTCAGCAACCCGTTGTTCAATGTAAGTCAGTCGTTCCTTAAAGACAGCAACCACTTGCGGCACGAGGGTATCATAGTGATTCAATGCGTAAATACCTGCCCGTTGTGAAGGGGTTGGTGCCGAATAGGCGATCGCCTCATTGATCAGTTTTGCCGTAAGATTGATCGATTCAGGTGCGATCATGTAGCCGATCCGCCAGCCAGTCATGGCAAAGGCTTTTGAGAAACTGCTGAATGTGATGGTGTTCTCAGGTGCGAAGGCTGCCATCGGTACAAAGGTATCATCAAAGCAAAAGGCTTCATAGACTTCATCCGAGAGGACCAGCAAGTCATGGTCAATGGCAACTGCTGCGATTTTTTCAAAAGTTTCTGGAGAAAAAACAGCACCGGTAGGATTGTTTGGTGAATTGATGATGATCGCCCGAGTTTTCTCAGTGATGGCGGATTTTAAGACCTCGACATCGATTTGAAAGCCATCTTTTTCAAAGGTCGGGATAAAGACCGGCACACCACCGACTAGTTCGACTTGTTGTTTATAAGGTGAAAAGTATGGTTCATGAATAATCACTTCATCACCAGGATCAATGATGGCAGCCAAAGCTAAGTACATGCCATGCAATGCACCGACAGTTCCTCGTACTTGGCTAGGAGAAAAAGTAAGCTGGTATTGCTTTTGATAAAAATCAACGACAGTTTGGATAAAATCAGCACTACCGTCTGAAGCGGTGTATTTTGTATGACCCGCTTTGACGTCAGCAAAAGCTGCTTCAATGATCGTCGCATCTGTAATCAAATCAGGATCACCAATCGACAAATCAATCAAATTTGGGGTTTTCTTCGCAAGAGTGGCGATCTCCATTAAAAGATTTTCTTCTGGTTGTAAAAAACGTTCTGCAATCAACGGACGGTTCATTTTGTCATCTCCAATTTCTATAAAACTTTGCTTAAAAAATCCTGTGTCCGCGCATTTTGCGGATGCTCAAAGATTTGTTCGGGTGTTCCTTGTTCTTGAATGATACCGTCAGCCATAAAGATGACACGATCGGCAACTTCTTTAGCGAAGCCCATTTCGTGGGTAACGACCACCATCGTCATGCCTTTTTCTGCTAAAGCTTGCATGACCGTCAACACTTCTCCGACCATTTCTGGGTCCAAAGCCGATGTTGGTTCGTCAAAGAGCATTACATCAGGATCCATTGCCAACGCTCTAGCAATAGCGACCCGTTGCTGCTGCCCGCCAGAAAGGCTAGAGGGGTAACTATCCGCTTTTTCAGCTAAGCCAACTTGCTCCAGCAATCCTTTCGCTGTCTCTTCGGCAGCGGCTTGCTCTTGCTGTTTGACTTTGATCGGGCTGATAGTCAGATTTTCTAACACCGTTTTATGAGGGAATAGATTGAAGCTTTGAAAAACCATTCCCATTTTTTGACGAATCTGATCGATTTTCACACCTTTTGCCAATAAATCATTGCCTTCGAAGGTGATTTTCCCGCCGGTCGGCTGTTCAAGAAGGTTCAAGCAGCGTAAGAAAGTACTTTTTCCACTTCCTGATGGTCCGATGATCACAACGACTTCACCAGGTGTCACTTCAAGATCGATTTCTTTTAAGACGGTATTCTCGCCAAATGTTTTCACTAATTTTTCAACTTTAATCACTAGTTTTCATTCTCCTTTCAGCAACACCCAAGAGACGTGAGAGGGCGAAGGTCAATACAAAGTAGATCAATGATACGATAACGTATGGTAAAAACGGTTTGAAGCTGGCCCCTTGAACGACGCCTGTTTGGAAAATCAGTTCAGACACACCGATCACCGATACGACCGAAGACTCTTTAATGACCGTGACAAATTCATTTCCTAGAGCAGGCAAGATGTTTTTGATGGCTTGCGGGAAAATGATGAAGCGCATCGCTTGGATCTGATTCATTCCTAATGAACGAGCGGCTTCCAGCTGTCCTTTGTTGACGGCATTGATCCCGGCACGAATGATTTCTGCCACATAGGCGGCACTGTTTAGTGCTAAGGCAATACAGCCGGCAGCTAATTTCGAAAGCTCTAAGCCTAACACGCCTGTTCCAAAGTATACAATAAATATTTGTACTAACAAAGGTGTTCCTCGAACATATTCAATATAGACAGCGGCAATGACTTTCAGTGCTTTTGATTTAGAAAGCTTCATAAAGGCTAACAAACTGCCACCGATAGAGCCGAATAATACCCCAACCAAGGCTAGGAAGATGGTATAGCCAGTTCCGGTGATATAAAAAGGCAGATATTTTTCCCAAAAGCTTTGCTCTTCATCGATCGTGCCATCTTCGGTAAACATCAATCGATAGGCATCTTCTTTGTATTGGCTTAAAAGATCATTACTAATGATGGTTTCAATGGAGGAGTTGAGTTTTTCCAGTAAAACTGGCGCTTCTTTCGAGATGGCGATGGCGGTCTCCTTCACACCGTTTTCAAACGTGACATTTTCGGCTAATGCCAATGTATCATTCGCCGTCACATATGCTTCGGCAACGGGACCTTCCATCACGATCGCATCGATCTTGCGTGATTTTAGATTGGTGATCAAATCAGGCACCCTTTGCAAAGAGGTGACAGTCGCGCCAGTCAATTCTGTATTTGCCAGCTCTTCTTGGGTGGTTTGTCGTTGTGCACCGACAGCCACACCATCAAAATCAGCCGTCGATTGGAAACGATCCGCGTCTTCCGCTCGAACCAGAACAGTTTGTTGGACTTCCATATAGGTGTCAGTGAAATTGACTTCTTTGCGGCGCTCATCCGTAGCAGCCATCCCAGAGATGACGACATCAATTTTGCCTGTTTTTAACGCCCCTAACAACGCATCAAATCCAAGTTCCTCGATTTTCAGATCGACCCCTAAGTCATCTGCAATCTTTTGGGCAATGGAAATATCGATTCCCACGATTTCATTTTTTCCGTCAACATTGGCACGGAATTCATAAGGTGCATAATCGGCAGATAAACCCACGACTAATACACCATTTTCTTTGACTTTTTCATAGATTGGATCAGTTTCTTCTGCATGTGCTTGTCCGACAAAGAAAAACGGCAGCAATGCTGTGATGATCCCTAATAAAACAGTACCCTTACTAAACCTTTTCATGTAAACGCCCCTTTAACTTTTTCTGCGCATCTATTAAAAATGCAAATAATAACTAATAAATGTATAAAAATACATATAAGTGATAGAAACTATCATAGCATAACATCAGTTGAAGTCAATAAGTCAGAGAAAAAAAGTCAAAAAATGTTGTAGAGCGTAAAACCATTTATTCAATTTTTTTGCAATCCAACCAAGAGCAATGTGAAGAAGGCACAGCGTCTTTTTTCTAAACATATATATTCGATCTTTCACTTTGAAAAAAACCGATAATAAAGAAATGTGACCACACTGAATGAACAAATGGAAAATGGTCTCAGAAGAAGCCAAAAAAAACGAAACATAAGACATTTTTTTGATTTCTTGCGATAATAAAAGTGAAGAGGAGGCGGTAGGATGAAGGTCGTATTGATTCGACACGGAGAAAGTGAAGCAAATTTCGAAAATTATTGGACAGGATGGCTGGATGTTTCGCTGACCGAGAAAGGCCGGCAACAAGCATGGGTAGCAGGGGAACAGATCAAAGCAATGGGGATTACTTTTGATTTTGCCTTTGCATCTGTGCTTCAACGAACGATCATCACGTGTGATGCCGTTTTGGAAGCTAGCAATCAGCTTTGGGTCCCTGTACACAAAACATGGCGCTTAAACGAGCGTCATTATGGGCAACTGGTTGGGGTCAATAAAGATGTGATGGTGGCACAATATGGAAAAGAACAGGTGCAAAAATGGCGTCGAGGATATGATGAACCGCCTTTATATGTGGAGGAAAATGATTTCGATCGACGCTACGATTCTTTGGATCCTCGCTTGATTCCTAAGGGAGAAAATCTGGGAATGGTCGTGGCCCGAGTGGTTCCATTTTGGCAAGATCAGGTGGTTCCGTTACTTAAAGATCATAAGAATATTCTCATTACTGGTCATGGGAACAGTTTGCGGGCGTTAGTCAAATACTTGGAGGACGTGCCCAAAGATGACATGGATACGATCGATATTCCTAACGCACAGCCGATCATTTATGAGTTTGATAGCCAAGCAAACTTGATTGAACGGGCGTAATAACGAACATTTAAAGAATAAACCACATTTTCGTTTGATGTTACATCGAAAATGTGGTTTTGTTGTGCTATAATAAGAAAAATTTAATGAAAGGCGGGAGAATATGAAAGCCGTATTAACCGTTATTGGAAAAGACAAGGTTGGGATCATCGCCGGTGTCAGCCAGAAATTAGCAGAATTAGAAATCAATATTTTAGATGTGTCCCAAACGATCATGGAAGATTACTTCACGATGATGATGCTTTTAAACATGGATGCCAATCAGGATTTTGACGGTGTTCGTGAGGAGCTTCACCAAATAGGTCAGGCATTAGGTGTGAAAATCAGCATTCAAAATCAAGAGATTTTTGATACCATGCATAAATTATAGGAGGCACTATGGAGACAAATCAAATACTTGAAACCATTCGCATGGTGGAAGAAGAAAACTTAGATATTCGTACGATCACGATGGGGATTTCATTATTGGATTGTATCGACGCCGATATTGATCGTACCTGTGAGAAAATTTTTCAAAAAATTACAACAAAAGCGAAAGATCTTGTCAAAGTCGGCGAAGAGATCGAAAGTGAATATGGCATTCCGATTATTAACAAGCGGATTTCGGTTACCCCTGTAGCGATCGTAGTGGCAGCTTGCCAGCCGACACCCGCAGACTGTATCAAAGTTGCGAAGACCTTGGATCGAGCGGCGCAAGAAGTCGGAGTAAATTTCATCGGCGGCTATAGCGCACTAGTAGAAAAAGGCTATCAAGGCGGCGACCTTGCATTGATCGAATCGATTCCAGAAGCCTTGGCTCAAACCAATTTTGTCTGTTCGTCGGTCAATATTGGATCAACGAAAGCTGGGATCAACATGGATGCAGTACGTCTGATGGGAGAAACAGTCAAGAAGACGGCTGAGGCATCAGATATGGGCTGTGCGAAGCTCGTCGTCTTTGCGAATGCAGTGGAAGACAATCCCTTTATGGCGGGGGCTTTTCATGGGGTCGGTGAAGCTGATGTGGAAATCAACGTCGGTGTCAGCGGACCTGGTGTCGTCAAACGTGCCTTGGAAAAAGTCAAAGGCGAGTCCTTTGATGTCGTGGCGGAAACAGTCAAAAAAACAGCTTTCAAGATCACGCGGATGGGGCAATTGGTCGGGCGCGTGGCTTCAGAGCGCTTGGGCGTTCCATTCGGGATCGTCGATCTTTCGCTGGCGCCAACTCCTGCAGTCGGCGATAGTGTGGCATTGATTTTAGAAGAAATGGGCTTAGAATCTGTCGGTACCCACGGAACGACAGCTGCTTTGGCATTGTTAAATGATGCAGTCAAAAAAGGCGGCGTAATGGCCTGCAACCATGTTGGTGGTCTGTCGGGTGCTTTTATCCCCGTTTCTGAAGATGCAGGAATGATCAAAGCAGTAGAAGCTGGTTTATTGAATTTAGAAAAACTTGAAGCCATGACGGCGATCTGCTCTGTCGGCTTAGATATGATTGCGATTCCGGGAGATACTTCGGCTGAGACGATCGCCGCAATGATCGCGGATGAAGCAGCGATCGGTGTCATCAACCACAAGACGACAGCTGTCCGAATCATTCCAGCGAAAGGCAAAGAAATCGGCGATCGCATCGAGTTTGGTGGGTTATTAGGGACAGCGCCAGTGATGAAAACCAATCCTGCGAAGTCTACTGATTTCATTTTGCGTGGCGGCCGTATTCCCGCACCGATCCATTCATTTAAAAACTAGCTCGTGTTCATTTTGTAAGAAAATATGATAAAGTGACCTTTAAAAGACTAATCAGAATGCTGTCTTTTAAAGGTTTTTTGGTCCTGTTACTATTTTTTTCATTCCTAAGGCGGATGTTTTTTTGTTTGGAATCGAATACAATGAAAGATAACACGATAAAAAGGGGTGGTAAAATGAAGAAAATCTTCCAACTTGGGATGTTGGTTTTTGTTGGTTTGATGGGATTTTTTGTCCTTCAACCATCAATTGCCTTTGGACAGACATTTGTTCGCGATGATGCCGGGGTCCTTTCACAAGAGACGATCGAACAGATCGATGCCTTGAATAAAGAGGGGTTCCAATCATTGACTGGCGCGCCAGAATATGCTGTGATCACGATCCCTTCCTTAGATGGGCAATCGATTGAAGAGCGTAATTTGGAACTGTTCAATGAATATGGTTTAGGAAATCCAGAGGACAATAATGGACTATTGTTTCTCTTTGCCATTGATGATCGTGAATTTCGTCTGGGTTATGGCGATGGACTATCCTATGTCTTCAGTGAGCTATCGGAAGATGATTTAGTGGATGAAGATGCCAAAGACGCATTACGAGATGAAGATTATGATACAGCGATATTGGCAGCTTCTAATGAAGTCTATCAGCGAATGAAAGAAGCGGATGAAACGATTGGATTAGGGACGATTTATCAAGATGGCAATCAAATGTTAGCAGAAAAACAGGCACAAGAAGCAGAAGCCACTAAGCAAATGTGGTTCACTATTGGAAAAATCGTCAGTGGTGTCGTAGCGGCAGCAGCTGCAGGCCTTGTCGGGTTCATCAGTTTTCGCCATCTTAAAACCAAACGGCGATTTGAAGAGCACCTGCCGTTGCCGAAACATCTGTTAGAAGATAGTCACTTCCAACAGAAAGATTTCTTGAAATGGGCTAGCAATAGAAAGAACTATCAGCGTTACCATCAGTATCAGACAGCAAAAGATTGTCAACAAGCATTTACGCAGTATGTGACTAGTACTTACGTGCCAGCGAAATTGAGTTCGATCACCGGATTGTCGACTGCGGATAAACGAGTTATCCAACATGCCTTGACGAATCCAGCAATTGGCTCTTATTTTTCAAACTTGCTGATGAAGAAAAAAACCACGGTCAAACATTTCGGTCAGGTGATCCTTACACAACATGACACCTTAAAAACCTATGAAGCCCAATTAGGCAGGGAAGTGTCTGAACGGATGGCAGACTATGATTTATCTGATGCGGTGTTACCTGAGAATTTGCCTTTAGCAGATGCGTATCGAGCAGAAATAGCTAAGCAAGCCAAAGAAGAGATCAGAAGACGCAATGAGCAGGGGCGTTATTTAGCGCAACTTGTGACGGAAAAAGCGACCTATGCTGAGATGGTACAAGCCATTCCGAAAGAAGTTTCTAATGTTCTAGCGGAAGTGAAAACAGATGCCTTGTTCCAAGTTGACTTGAAACAGGTTTATCAAAATCACCCAGATTTAGCAAACAAATTATCCTCATTTGATGCTTCTGATCGAGCAGCAGTTTTAAATAATGCTCGCCAAGAGTATGACCCGCATGGGATGAATATGGCGTTGTTCTTTGTGATGATGAATAATCACGTGTCCCATCAAGAACAAGTCATTGCCGATACACAAAGTTCTTCGAATGATTTTGGCGGTTTTAGCGGAGGAAGTAGCAGCGGTGGCGGTGTTTCTGGTAGCTGGTAATTTTTTCGTAAGGAGGAACGTTCATTGTTCTGCAATACATTCGCTTGCATGTAGGTTTGTGCAAGCGGAAGGATTGTATAGTCAATGGCGTTTTTTCTTGTGGAGGAAATCCCTTGATAAATAAGACAAACCAAACAAAGTGTGGTAAACTTTTTAGAGTTACAGAAAATGAATGGAACTTTCATTCATTTGAAAAAGGGAGAAAACGAGGGATATCATGTACCAATCTTACATATGGGATTTTGACGGAACACTTTACGACAGCTACCCAATCATGTTAAAAGCTTTTATTAAGACATTGAAGGAGTATGGCTTCGATCCAGATCCAGCGGAGATTTATTATATATTGAAAGATTCATCTTCCAAAAAAGTTGCTGAAAAATACAACTTAGATTTTCAAGAGTTCACTAAAGCATTCAAAGCAAATGAAGCGCTGGATGATCGTTTGCCGCTTTCCTTTGTAGGAACCAAAGAAACATTAGAAGCCGTGGTTGCTGCTGGTGGCAAGAACTACATTTTGACCCACCGCGATGTCGTTTCAACAAAAGAGCTGTTAGAAAAAGAACAGATGGCAGACCTGATCGTTGAGATCGTAGGACCGGAAAACAACTTTCCCCGTAAACCTGATCCAACTTCATTGATTTATCTTGTCGAAAAATATCATTTAGACAAAGATCAGACCGTCATGATCGGCGATCGTACGATGGATGTTTTTGCAGGACAAGGAGCAGGTGTCAAGACGATATTTTATGATATAGAAGGTCTCTTAAAAGATGTATCCGCCGACCATACCGTCCAATCCATGGCTGAAATACAAGAAATCATTAAGTCTTGAGAAATCAAGGCTTTTTTTGTGCAAAGAAAGTAAGACATTCATTACTTATGATGAACGGTATAAACGTGGTTCTCATTGGTCTTCTAGTCTCGGCACAACAAACCAAAAAGAAGTCACGCCATTTTTCGACTCAGCGCCATAATCGAAGGCGTGAGAAGTCAAAATGGTTTTCACGATCGCTAAGCCGATGCCGGTTCCTTCTTTATGTCCTGCTTGATGTTGGACGCGTTGGTATCTTTCCCAAATGAGTTCGAGTTGTTCTGGAGGGATATCTTTTCCGGGATTGATGACAGCAACTTTTGTTCTTGTAGATGTATTCGTTAATTTGATCAAAAGACGCTCGTTTTTAGGTGTATGGTTGATGCCATTGTTTATTAAATTACGCAAAACCTGTTCCATTTTGATGCGATCAAAAAGAGCAATTCCATTCTTACTATCTGCTTCAAAATCGACAGTGATGTCATATTGATTGGCGATCCCTCTTGCGTAGGCAACGACGGAGGAAACCACCTCGTATGTATTCCAGATTTCATTTTTAAGTTGTGTGTAGCCTGCTTGCATGATAGAGAAATCCATGATGTCATCAACCATGGCACTCATACGGTGGGCTTCGCTGATAATTAGTTCCATATGTTCTTTTCGAAGGCGTTCGTCACTACCAGAAACATCACGTACCATCTCCCCATAACCCGTGATCAACGCGAGGGGGGATCGTAGTTCATGTGAAACATTGGCAATCACTTCTTTTCGCAACACGTCTACTCGCTGAAGTTCTGTGCTTAAGTCCGCAACAGATTCAGAAAGTGTACCTAATTCATCGCCACGGTTTAGTTTGGGTACGGAATAAAGCTCTCCGTTGGTTAAGCGGATGATGGCTTCTTTGATGGTTTTGATCGGGCGAATAAAATGCTGTGCTAAAAAAAAGGAGATCGTTGATGCAAAAATTGTTAATATGATGGTGAATAGAAAGAGTTGCTGTCGATTCATGCTTTGAAGCGCTTCGATTTGAGTGATCGTATTGGAGAGCAAAAGGGCAGCTGGGCGTTGGAAAAGAGTCGTAGGAACGCCAATAAGAATGGCAGAAGACTTTTCAAAGTCTTCTACAGCACTAAGGCTCTCACCGTTAAGGACAGTGGGTGCATGAGATAACAACCAGCTGTATTCGTTGCTCAACCCATCTATGTTTAATTGTTGTCCATTGTTAAATGCCGCCAGAATTTCGCCATACTCGTCGACTAAAAAAAGAGTCCCAACGATCGTTTTACTGAGGAAAAGCAATGGATCTTCTGGTAAATCATCTGGATCTACTGCCATTTCTTCAACAGCGGCAGCTGTTTCTTGAACTGTTTCTAAAAGTGATTCTTTTGTTACATTGATATAATTTGGTTCAAAGAGCAAAATTTGAACAGTCCATAAAAAAGCAATGCCAATGACGACCAGCAGCATATTGGCGGACCAAAGCCGCACGAGTAATTTACTTTTGATGTAAGTAAAACCTAACCGACTAGTCTTCATAATCAAATTTATACCCAACGCCCCAAACCGTTTGGATCAACTCTCGGTAATCCCCTAGACGCTCTCGCAAGGACTTGATGTGTGTATCCACTGTTCTGGTATCACCGAAATAATCGAAGCCCCAGACACCTTCTAAAATTGATTCTCGGCTCAAAGCAATATGATTATTTTTTGTCAAATAGACCAGCAGATCGAATTCTTTTGGCGTAAGCGGCAGAGGATTCCCTTTGATCGTTACAGTATGAGAAAAAACATTGACTTCGAGATCGCCATAAACGATCTTTTCGAACTGAAATTGACTACTTCGTTTCAACACAGCTTTGATGCGAGCCATCAGCTCTTTAGGGCTAAATGGCTTGGCGATGTAATCATCGGCACCAAGATTGAAGCCAAAGAGTTTGTCATACTCTTCCTTTCGAGCGGTAATCATGATGACTGGCGTGTTACAGCTACCTCTGATTTCCGAAAGCGTCTGAAAGCCATCTTTTCCCGGCATCATGACATCTAGGAGAATCAAATCGAATGAATGATTGGTTAATTTTTCCAAAGTTTCTTTTCCATCTGATGCTTCAAAACATAGATACCCTTCGATCTCCGCATAAGTTTTCACTAGGGCACGCATATGAGTGTCATCATCGACAATTAATATTTTTTGCAATTTTATTCACATCCTTAAAAATAATTTATATTTTTTAAAGTATATCACAGCATAATCGCTGAATTAATAAGAAAATGACTCTTTGAAAAATAATTGTTCTTTCCCTCACAAGATCATCACAAATACCCAATACTATAGAGGTATATTCGATCGAAAGGGGCGCTTTGGCGATGTATGACTATCATATAGTCAAAAAGAAGAAAGCGAAGAAAAATCGTAAGCTAGTCGGTCATTGGTTATACATAATCAGTCTTGCGCTTTTTATGGGGTTTTCTGCACGTTTGATTTACATTGTTCAAGTCGGCGTGATTGCTGGCGTCTCTTTGTCTGAAAGAATAGAAAGTTTGTATTATAGTTCACGATCCATCGAAACAAGTCGAGGGGCGATTTTTGATCGGCAGGGGACAGTGATCGCACAAGATATTCTTTCCTATACTGTTCGAGCGGTTCTTTCTGAAGATTACATTGACAATGGCCGACCCATGTATTTAGACAGAGCGCGCTTTGAGGAGACCGCAACGATTCTTTCGGAGTATTTACCTATTTCTAACGAGCAAGTTTTGTCTATCTTGACAGACGGTGCGAATCAAATAGACCCGCCTGTCTTTCAAGTGGAATTTGGCAATGTTGGCAGTGGTCTAAGTGTGACCACTCGAAATCAAATCGAAGCGGCGTTTGATGCAGCTGGAATCAATGGTATCTATTTCGATGCTCGTTCAAGTCGCAGCTATCCGAATGGCATCTTTTCTTCACATTTGATAGGGACAACGTCAGATGATGATGAAATTCGAGTCGGAGTTTCTGGATTAGAATATGTACTGAACGACTTTTTGAAGAATCAAAATGGGCGAGAGTCTTTTCAAGTCAATGCTTCAGGGAATCCTGTTCCTGCAACCAATCAAATGGTAGAAGAAGGCGTAGATGGGAACGATGTTTGGACGACATTAGATGCTCATCTGCAGTTATTCACTGAATCAGTGATGGATGAGGTTATGGAACAAACACGACCAGAGAATCTGACGGCTTTATTAATGGATGCGAAAACTGGAGAGATTTTAACGATGGCTCAAAGACCTAGTTTTCATCCAGAGACCCAAGAAGGAATTGCGGATGAGCACTTTATTTGGCGTAATCTTTTTACGGAAGAGATGTATGAACCAGGTTCGACCTTGAAGCTGGCAACCGTTGCGGCAGCGATTGATGAAGGTGTTTTTGATCCGACGGAACGCTACAATCCTGTGAGTATGCAGATTGAAGATCGAGTCATCAACGACCACGACTCAGGAGCAAATGGTGAGTTGACGATGCGGCAAGCGTTAGCTTGGTCAAGCAACACTGGGATGGTTCGACTTCAGCAACGGATCGGTTTTGATGCATGGGCGCAGTATTTAACTGATTTTGGACTAGGGAAAGTTACAGGAAGTGAGCTTCCCGGTGAGGTGCCTGGTATCTTACCTTCAAGAAATCGGGTGGATTATGCCATGAGTTCTTATGGCCATGCGATTGGGGTCAATCAGATGCAGATGATGCAGTTATTTAGCGCATTTGCCAATGGTGGCGAGATGATTCGTCCGCAATTGATTCGGCAAGTGGGAGAAGAGACCCAAGTTTTTCCAGAAGTCGTTTCTCAGCCTATTTCACAAACAGCGGCTGATGCTGTATTGGAATACATGACCGATGTAGTGACGGATGAACGCTATGGCACCGCTTATGATGTATACCAACTGACGAACCATGAGATTTCTGTCAAAACTGGGACTGCTCAGATCGCCAATGAGAATGGTCAAGGTTACATGACAGGAGAGTTTGATTATATTTATTCGGCGGTCTCGATCTATCCAACGGATGATCCACAGTTTATTCTTTACCTCACTATCAAGCGACCAGAGGAATACGATCGTCATACCTTAGCTAAAATTGCCAATCCATTGATGGAGCGTTCGATGGCGCTGCAAAGTTTTCGTGAGTAAAAAAGTTTCTTAACAGGAGCTTAAAAAGACATAGACCATCTAAGAAGTTTCATGCTGCAGCTGGTCAATATTCCACAGGAATGATAGTCTTTAGAAAAGGCAGGACGGTTTATCAGCGATCCAATCTAGGGATGAATGAGTGGATAAACGATCGCGCTACAGCTAACACATAATGATTCATTGACGGAGGTGTCATATGAAAAAAATAAAATTCTTAATCAAAAGCATTTTTCTCATCGGGCTTCTTTATTTTGTAAGCCAGATGATTACATGGCAAGACGGGCGCTTGGCATTTTGGGATGCTCGACTCAACGAGATCACTCAATCTCTCTCGTCCCAATTTTCTCCTTCACAAGACACTTCAGCCAGGCCATCGGCAGAAACACCTGCCCAGACATATTTATATAATGAATCACGACAAGTGATCGAAGAAACCTTTGGAGAAGCGATCAATGAATCAGCGAATCGATATGGACTGAACTGGACTTCCTATCACGATGATTTTCGTAACTTCATGATGGTGATGTACGATGAACATGATATTGCGCAAGGGATCTATACGAATCAAGACACGATTCTTATCGATGACACGCTAGGTATCGGGTCTTCAAAAGCCAGCGTTCGTAATCAGATGGGTACGCGCCAAGAAAGTCTACAACGAGGATCAAGACGGTATCGCATCGATTCCGATGCCGACTATGATCTGTTCCTACAAGACGATCAATTGATTACTTTTTTCTATGATGTTCATGCCGAAGATACAGTGACTGCGATTCAAATCATCAATCGCTCGTTAGAAACACGCCATGCGAATGATTTTCGCCAAAATCAAGCCGCCATTTTAAGCGGCTTACGAACACAGTTATTTGAATTAACGAATGCCACCCGAGTGAAATTTGGTTTGTCGCCCCTTGGATTCAGTGAAGCAACCAGTGAGACTGCCGTGAAGCATAGCCAAGACATGGCAGAACATCGATATTTTGACCATATTGGGTTAGATGGATCGACTCCATTTGATCGGATGCAAGAAGACGGGATCAGCTTCACTGCTGCAGGGGAGAATTTGGCATTTGGCCAAGCCAGCAGTATTTACGCCCATCAAGGTTTAATGAATTCAGAGGGACATCGGGCAACGATTCTAAACGATGAGTATCAATTTCTCGGGATCGGTATTGCGATCGATACCAGCGAACAGCCATATTATACAACGTTGTATCACCGAGGATCGGCGTCGTAAATTCCTGAATTGCTTGAAACTGATTAGTTAAAAAACACTGCTCATTTGAGATTGCTGCGTTAGCAGCATCAAGTGAGTAGTGTTTTTTTGTCGATAAAATGGTGTGCAGCAGTATTGTTTAGTTTTGACGGTAGGCATGAGGAGAGCACTGATACTTCTTTTGAAACAGCTTATAGAAGAATGAGACATTTTTATAGCCGACTTGGTGTGCGATTTGTTCCACAGGCAGAGAAGAGCTTCTCAACAATAAACTGGCTTGATTGAGTTTTAATTCTTGAAGGATCGTCACAAAGGATCGACCAAGCTGCTGACTGATACGGCGACTCAAATAGCTCGGGTTGTAGCCAAATGCCTCCGCAACCGAAGCTAGTGTGCAAGTAGCGAAATGTTTCTCCAGATAGTCCAACACTTCTCCGAGGTACAGTTGGTCACTTTTTTGCGACTCGATCCGTTGTTTTTCCTGGAAGTTACGAACGAGTTCGGAAAAAATAATGATCATATAGGAATGGATGACCTCATGAGAACCGAAGGAGGGATTGAAGAACTGGGCCAAGACCCCAAAAATCGCATCAATCAAATAGTCGTTGTTACTCGTTTCAAACACTAGGTATTGATTGTGCTTTTGGCTTTCAGATAACGCATTGATGGCAAAATCGGCGATCATGCTATTGGATGCCAACCGACTGAGCATCTGGGTGGAAAAGTACTCTTTGCTGATTAAAAAGTTAATAACAATGTCGTCTTGATTTGTTTCGATAATTTGGTGGATCACCCCTGTATCTAGTAAGCAAAAGTCACCTGCTTTTAGGATCACTTTTCTCTCATTGATCATAATCGTGACTGTTCCAGAAAAAACATAATTCATTTCGATAAAATCATGCTGATGTAGTGGCGTAGAAGAAAAGCGTGCATGTTTTAAAATCAAGAGCTGGCTTGTCTTAAGAAATCCGCTATCTTGCGGCCGTTTCCGTATGAGACGAGAAAGGTGTTTTTCGAATGTATATTGGTAGATTGGCTCATTTTTTTCAGTGTAGACTTTCTTAAAATCCTCATAATTGTATGGAAGAGATTGCGTCTTTTTAAGGGCTATTTCTTCGGTAGTCGTCAATTGTTGTAACTGCTGCAGAATGTTCTGTTTATCCATCGCTTTCTCCTTAGGTAAAAAATAGTCAATGAAATAGTAGAGTATCGTCATTGAAGACAGGTAGAGATAGTATATAATACTTGTATGATAGCGTTATCAATTATCATAATCCGGATGATAATAATAGTCAATAGTACCAGCAAATTCGAAAGAAATGGGGAATCACCATGAACCACGACAAACCATCATTAGGGGATAAGATCCAAAGTACCCTTGGTCCATTTGCAAGTAAAGTTAATGGGAATATTTATATTACTTCAGTTAGGGATGCAATGTTAGCTTACATGCCATTCACCTTTATTGCGTCGATCTTTTTAATTATTGCTTTTTTTCCGATCCAACAAGTGACCGATTTTATTACTATGGTGTTGCGAACAGAAGATGCTAGTGTCTGGCAAGAGAAATTGCTCTATGTCAACAATGCCACACTCGCAATCGGTGGTTTGCTAGTTGTCATTTCCCTCGCAAAATCACTTGCAGAAAAACTTGAAACAAATGTTTTACAATGTGTCTTAACTGCTTTTGTTTCCTTTTTACTATTAACACCGTTGGATGCAATGGAAGCAGGGACCTTTTTAGATATCACCCGTGTTAGTGCCCAATCAATGTTTTTAGCGATCATTGTCGGTATTTTTAGTACTGTTCTGTATAAAAAGATTGAAGGTAAAGGAATCAAAATCAAAATGCCTGCAGCAGTTCCACCAGCTGTTTCTGGACCATTCGAATCGGTGATTCCATCTTTTCTTGTCATCACGACGATTTGGGTCATCCGGCTCATCATCGAAGCCTTATTTAATAGTGATGCCATGACGTTGATCAATGGGACCCTCGGGATTCCATTAACTATGTTAGGTGGCTCCCTAGCAGGAATGGTCGTTGTGAAAATTTTCGAGCAATTCCTGTGGTTTTTTGGCCTTCATGGAACCTCGATCATTCAAGCAGTGATGGACCCAATCCATCAAGTCCTTGAAGACCAAAATCGTGTGGCATCAGTGGCGGGAGAGATTCCAACGAATATTATCAGTATGAGTTTTCGGAATCATTTTGCTTCGATTGGCGTCGTTGGTGCGATCATTGCTATTTTGATCGTAGCAAAAAGTAAACAGTACAAAGAGGTTGGAAAAATTGCTAGTGTTCCTTATATTTTCAATATCGGTGAACCAGCGTTGTTCGGGATACCGTTGATGCTGAATTTCAGTTTTATCATTCCTTTTGTTTTTGCAAATGCCGTCACAACGATCGTCGCTTACTTTGCTTTTTATTTCGGGCTAGTCCCGATCCCAACTGGGCTTGCGCAAATTCCGTGGACGACTCCGCCGATCATTAGCGGCTATTTTGTCACTGGTAGTATCATGGGCGCATTGTTACAAATCGTCTTGATCGTGATCGCAACGATGATTTGGTTGCCATTTATCAAAGTTGCTGATAAGCAGATCTGTGTTGAAGAAGCACAATAACCCACGAAAGGAGCAGCTTATGAAAGAAACGATAACCATCAACGGAATGACAAAGCCATTAACAGTGGATTTAAATGATCCGATCCTTATTGAATGGCCGATGACCAATCACCAAGGCTACCGATTGCAAATTTTCAATGAACAGCAGCAAGCAGTGTATGACGTTTCCAACATAGCCGCTTCTGAGAATAAAATGGCGGTCCACTTGCCACAGCATCCGCAGCGAAAAAAATATCAAGTCAAATTGACCGCCGGAGCAGGAAACGATGTCACCAGTTACAGTAGTGTGTTTTTCACGATAGCAAAGCGTGAGAAACCTAAAGAAACCATGGGCAAGTGGATCACTCGCTTAGATGATCCCATTAAAAAAGAACGATTTTACTTTTCAGAAGAGAAAAATAGCTGCTTGTCTCGCTCTTTCACACTGGAAAAGTGTCCTTCCTATGCAGTGATTGATTGCTGCGGGCTTGGTTTTTATCGCTTGTCAGTTAATGGAAAAACGGTATCAGATGTTTATTTAAACAGTGATGTAACGAACTATGATCGAGTCGTCTACTATGATACTTATGAGTTAACTGATTTTTTACAGGAGGGAGACAATCGGATCGAAGTTGAACTTGCGAATGGCTGGTACAACCCTGCTCCGATTGAGATTTTAGGTCGGTATAACATCCGCAAACAACTAGCGATCGGCAAACCCTGTTTCTGGGGGGAGCTTCAGTTAAATGATGGAGGAGAGAATCGTTACATTTACTCAGACAATCAGTGGCAAAGTAGTTTTGGGCCTTATTTGCAAAACAATCTTTATATAGGAGAAATCGTTACCGATGTACCTGATCCTCGTCCAGAAGGAAAAACGGTACAAATTGCTGGACCCGCGGGACGTTTTAAGCCAAGCTTTATTCCAAAAATCAAGCGCACACAATCGATCGTTCCCCAAAAAATGACCGAAACTGCAGCGGGACTGCTCATTGACTTCGGTCAAATCATCAGCGGTCAATTTGCTTGTACTCTTGAGGAAGATTTCATTGGTCAGATCAGAATCAGCTATGCAGAAACATTAGACGAGCAAGGCAACCCTGATTATACGTCTACGATCAGTGGAACTTATGGCGTCTACGATCCCTATGAAGGGAAGCAGCCAGATGATCCTATCGTTCAACGAGACATCATTGAGAAAACGGCAGCGAAGACGTTCGTTTTTGAAAACCGCTACACGTATCATTCCTTTCGCTATGCGTTGATCGAGAGGAAACCTGCTGACAACCTTCAAGCGATTGTAGGAGCAATCAAAGCCTATCGCTTGCATACGGATGTGAAATCGTTGGTGACACTTGAAACCTCCGATCCTTTCTTGGATCAGTTATGGGCGGTTGGACAAGCCACGCGGTTGAACAACATCCACTCTTATTTTGAGGACTGCACTCGTGAGCGCTTTGGTTATGGTGGGGACATCGTTGCGTTACTACCAACGCAGATGGCAGATCTGGCGATTGAGCCGTTGTTGGAAAAAGTGTTGTGGGATTTTGCCAACGACCAACGATCGGATGGTGCAATGACTGCAACTGCGCCATTTGTAGGAATCATGACAAATGGTCCATCAAATGGTGGTGGTGCGTTAGGGTGGCAATTGGTAGTTTCAGAGCTTGCTTTGGCCTTGGTGAAGACCTATGGAAAACAAGCAGCGGTTGCCAAGCTGCGTCCACAGTTGGAAAGGCATCTCAACTATTTACTCGCTTTTGATTTTGATTATATCGCCCAGTGCTGTCTCGGCGATTGGGGAGCAATTGATGAAACTCAGCAAAACGGGGTTATTACTTCGCCAGATCAGTCCTTTTGCTCTGCCTGCATGTATCTGCTTTTACTACAGCGTTACCAAGAATTGATCGACTTGAGGATCATTGGTAAAGAGGACTATTGTCAGCGAGTGACAGCAGCGATCCAGTACACGACACTGCAAATCAAACAGAAGTTTTCTAAAGAAAATGAGCAATACGGTGCGGGCACCTTGTCTAGCATGATCTTTGCAATGAAGACAGGACTCAGTGAGAAAAAACGAATATTGCCAAAACTAGTACAACGGATCAAGCAGCAAGAGGGTATTTTCTCTTTCGGCATCTTCGGGATGGCATGGAGTTATCAGTTGCTGGCTGAAGCTGGCTATAATGATATTATTTTTGATTGGTTAACGAGGAAATCTGCGCCTAGTTATGCAGCAATGCTGGCAAGCGGAAATGGCACTTTGATGGAACATTTTCCAACGCCGCAACATTCAGCCACTTACGAGGGTTCGTTGAATCATGCCATGTTTGCTTCTTATGGGTATTGGTTTGTCCGTCATTTATTAGGCATTCAGGTGACAAGCGCTGGGATACTGATACAACCAGCATTCGATGTACCTATAGCCCATGTCAAAGGCTCCTTACAAAGTACGTTTGGATTAGTAGCTTTAAGCTGGGAAAAGACTGATCGTACCGTTCGCTTAACGGTGGAGTTGCCACGAACATGTGGCTATGAAATCAGTCAGATGAAAGGTTTTAGAATAGTCAGTGAGAAAATAGAGGATGAGGGGGGGCATCAGCGGATCTGCTGTTTGTTTGAAAAAGAATAGACAACTAAAAGCAACCAGACAATCTTTATGAAAGTTTGTCTGGTTGTTTTATACACTTTTTTTAATCAAAAGTGACGTTGATTGTGACGATCTCACTGGTTGTACCTAGTCTTAGAAGCGGTCCCTAGGTACCAACACCAGAAGAGACGATGATTTGTTCACCGGATGCTGCTTGTAAGTGACCATAATCGATCTCGTAAAAAGCCTTGGTCACTAAATTAAAAGGGAATAGCTGTCCATGATGTGTATGTCTAGATAAGATGAGATCCACATCTTGATAGTCAGACAGAGGCGAAAGTTGATGATCCGTGAGGATCCCAGGATAGGAAGTCATCTCTGGTGCGACTAAAGCTGACAAGTCTGCTCTTAGCATCGTTCCTTGATAACCAATAGGTGAAAGATCTTTGCGACCAATAAGATAGAAGGCTTCGTCGAGCAAAATTGCTTCATCAGAGAGTATTTCGATTCCTGCTTCCTGGATAAACGATAGCATTTGCAAGAAAGTGGCTCCAGCATCATGATTCCCCAAAGTCAAGCAATTGCCATAAGTTGATCATAATTGTTGAAGTGATTCGATGAGTTGATTTGGGTTTGAAATTGCCTGAAGATTGCCATCGGAAAAGTCACCAACAACTAATACGATATCGGGATGAAGCTGGTTGATTCGAGCAACTCTTTCTTGACCATTCACATATCCTAAGTGTAAATCGCTAAACATCACGATCTTTAGTGATTCTAGAGGACTTTTTTGTCAATCTTTACTTCATACGTCGTATGGACAATACGATTTGCTGACACAATCCCATAAATCAAGTAGCTTATGATTAAAACGATCGACCCTATACCAATCAGCAGCTTTCCTTTTTCAGAAATGTTGATCGTTCCTATATTCCCAGATATCCGAATGAGACTGTCAATGACGAAAAAAATTAGTGATGAGTCACAAATTAGTCCGAGCCAGTACATACCGAAAGTACCAAAGAGACCCCAATTCACTTTTTCGATTAAAAAAGCAGCAATCGTGGTCAATGAACAGAGAAGAAAAAAGAGATGCAGAAAACTGAAGTGCTATAAATACCGATACCTCCAAAAAAACTTTAAATAGGTTAGAAAGACGGTGTAATCGTAGAAACCAATCATAGATGTGCCTCCTTTTGCAGAGAATCAATCAACATTTTTCAATGCAGAAACCAAGTCTAGTTTTTTAAGCCGTTGGCTGACAAGAAATGTTGTACTTAACGAACTAAGCCAAACAATCATAGAGGCGATTGCGACATTAATCCAGGTGAAGTGGGCGGTGTATTCAATCGTAATGGTTGAAAAGGTGCTTACATACTGTGAAAGGAACCAACTTCCTGCAGGAATTCCAATCAGCCAGCCAACCATCGTTGTTGCAGCATTTTCAATCATGGTGATTCGGCGAAGTTCTTTTTTTCTAAAGCCAAGGACGCTTAATGTCGTATAGTCACGAGTTCGTTCAACAAAATTTAGCGTCCCTAAATTGTATAGGACAACGATGACTAACAAAACTGCAAAAGCAATGATCATTGTAAAGATCCCTCCTAGACTATCAACAAATTCATACGCATTGTCCATTTGATCTTGTCGCGCAATCGTTGATGTGATTGCAGGATTGCCGGACAATGCTTCAGCAGTTTCCTCGTCTACTAAAAGCGTCTGAGGCAGAAAAGTCCCACCAGCTTCCAGCCAAGTTTTTTTTAACAAATAAGCACCTTGGTTCGTTTCACTAGTTATGATCCCAGATACTTCAAAGCGAAATGAGCTTTCATGAAATGCAGGAAAGACTTCTATTTGATCGCCTTTTTGAATGCCCGCTCTGTTAGCAAAACCTTCTGTTAGATAAATACCGCCAGGAGTGATCAACTCATTGTCAGTTGTTTTCATATGAACAAAATCCCCTTGATCAATGATCATCAGTAAGCGATTGTAGCCGTCATCAGGTGCAAAACGGGTAGGCAAAATTTGCACCTCTTGTCCAAAGGATTCTTCCAAAAATGCTGAATCACTAGTATTTATTCGTTGATGATAAGTAAAATCCTCTGTATAAGCTTTGTTAACTAAGTGGTTGATGGATTGGGGCATGCCTAGTCCGGCTGTGATCAGCATCATACCACCAGCAACTCCGATGATCCCCATTAAAACTCTCATTTTGTTAGAAGCAGCATCGCGAAACCCCCATTTGGCTTCATAACTTAACGGGTTCCAGAAGAACGAAAGCTTTTCTAGTAACAAATGGGCACTCTTGCCTTTTGTATTCCCTCTAAGGAAGTCCGCTGGCAGGCCAGTACATGCTTGATCAGAAGCAAAATAAGCAGAAGCCATACAAATGATTAACACGAGCAGACAAACGATTAATGAAAGGGAATTGTAGGAAACTGTCCAGTGTGGGAGAGATAGAATATTCTTTTGCGTTTCTAAAACAAAATGCGAAAGCAAGGGCGCTGCTGCCAAGCCAGCGGCGATGCCAAAGCTGCCGATGATCAAGCCGAAGCTAGTGAAATGAAACCCGATTGTTCTATTTGAAAACCCCAACGCTTGAAGGACTGCGATTTCTTTTGTTTGGGTATCAATCAACCGTTTGATCGTTGTATACATTGCAAGAATTGCTAGTAAGATAAACAAGAACGAAAACATAAAGGATAGATTTCGAATTTGAGTGACGCGGCCCAAGGCTTCAGAAACTTCCGTCAAGGTTGCTTGATCATAGTACGCAATATGGCGTTCCCCCATAATCGATTCAATTTCGGTTCTTAAGCGAGAGTTAGTCCCAGAGACTTCGACGACGTTAGGTAAAACGGATGTCTCCAGCATCATTTCTAAAGTCGCTTCTGATAAAATCCCGTAGCCATAGCGTTTCGGGTCGGGGGCAATATACTCTTGTGTACCAGTGAAGAAAAGCTTATCAGTTGTTAAAATCATCCCTGCTATGGTCAATTCAATTTCGCGACCGTCAACCATAATCCTCAGTGATTGATTTAAGGTAAGATCATTCGCCTGTGCGTAGTCGTGATTGATCCAAACAAAGCCAGGGGATTCATGGAATGTAGTACCTTGAACGAAATAAGGCTCTGCGATAGGTTTTCCAAGTGGTGCACTAAGAGTCAAAGTGCGTTCTGATGATGAGGAAGGCGCTTGATTAGTCAAATCAGAAACTGTAAATTCGTACTGAGAGAATGTCTTTTCTATCCCATCTAGTGCTTGGATTGATTGGATATCGTTTTCAGTAAAGCCAGTACCATAAACCCAAGCATCTGCCAGACCATTTGCATCAATAAAGTTGTCCAGGCTTTTTTCCAAACCGCCCCAAACACCTTGTAACCCAACAAATACAAGGACACTTAGAAACGCCATTAAGAAGACGGAGAAGAATTGCGTCCAATTTCTTTTAAGATCTCTAACCAGTTTTATAGACAGAAATTTCATATCAAGACTCCTTTGTTTTTACCTTCAGAGGCTTATTTTGTTCAATCGACTTGATTTTTCCGTCATGCAAATGAATAATTTTATCCGCATATTGAGCGAACTCTGCATTATGTGTGACCATCACCACAGCAGTATCCACATTCACCGCAGCTTTTTTTAATAAAAATAATATTTTTTTCCCTGTATGTGAATCTAAAGCGCCAGTTGGTTCGTCGCAAAGTAAGAGTTTTGGGGCTTTTGCCAAAGCACGTGCAATCGATACTCGCTGCATTTCTCCGCCAGATAATTGGTTAGGGAAGTTATTTTTTCTATGGGATAACCCTACAGATTCAAGGTAGTGAGAGGCTGGTTCATTATTTGTACTCAGTTGTTGTGCAATGCCGACATTTTCTAAAGCGGTTAAGCTAGGAATCAAGTTGTAGAACTGGAAGACAAAACCGACGACGTCACGCCGATAATCTGAAAGCTGTTCATCAGAAAGATGAGAGATTTCTTTTTCTCCCATGCGAAACTCTCCTTGGCTTGGACGATCCATACCGCCTAATAGGTTTAAAAGAGTGCTTTTTCCTGAGCCTGATGGCCCTAAAATGATGGTGAATTCACCCTTATTGATCGTGAGGCTCACATCATTTAATGCAATGATTTTACGATTATTTTCACCATAAAATTTATTGATATGTTTCAATTCGATCATTTTGATCCTCCTAAAGTTTTCTTGTATGTACTGTTATCTTAATAAAGCAAAAACAAAAAAACATCCGTATTATCCGAATGTTTTTTTGCGGAGTTCATCATTTGATTAAATTCAGTTTGATTCCTTCTCGAACAGCACCGATCCTTGTTTGTACGTTCAACTTATTGCAGATAGATGAAACGTGGTTTTCGACGGTTCTGCGACTGATAAATAGTTTTTTTGCGATTTTTTCATTGGTTTGTTCCTGCGAAATCAATTCTAATACTTGCCGTTCTATCTCACTTAAGAGACGCATGTCTTTTTCAAGAAAAAGGTGTTCAGGGGAAACTTTATTGCCATGGTAGACCGTTTTTATCGTTGTGATCAATTCATCATACGAAGCTTCTTTTCTCAAAAAAGCCCATATACCAAGTTCAAAGGCACGCTTATGAAGAAGTGGTTCATAAAAACCCGACAGCATAATTATTTTTGGCAAAGTATCATCAGTTAAGGTATGAATACGAGGAATCAGCTCAAAGGCATGCGTGCCCTTTAGCATCATATCGAGGAGGACAATATCAATTGACTGGTTTGCCATAGCTTGAAAAAAATCTGTTGGTTTTGTAAATGCGCCTATAATCGAAAATGAGGGCTCTTTTTGCAGCGTATTTTTGATTCCTTCAAGGACGAGTTCGTGGTCGTCTAACAATGCAAGTTTAATCGGCATAGTTTGCTCCTTCGAAAATATTTTTTGGAATTCTAAGCTGAATGGTTGTAGGTGAGTAGTGAATGACAAATCTACCCGACAATAACGAAAGCTTTTCTTTAATTACATTTAATCCGAAATGAGGACCTTTACTAAGAGAGTCTTGTCCAAAAGTTCCGTTATCACTAATTTCGAATACTACTGTATCATCCTCAACTGCATTTGTGATTATCAGTTCTGTTGCATGTCCATGCAAAATACTGTTATTGAGCAATTCTTTGACTGAGCGCAAGATGAAGTTGTTGATTTCAGGTGAATCTGAATGGATGGTTCGGTCATAGGCAAAATGTATGAGCACAGGGTGGTTTTGCTGTATTTGAACGAAAAGAGAAGCCAATGTTTTTTCTAATCCTATTTCTTGCAGAAGCAGAGGATATATATCTGAGCAAAGTTCTCTTAAATCATAAATCAATTCATCAAGCTGCTGGATGATTTTTTCTTTTGGCACTGTTTGTCTATCATTTTCAATTTGACGTAACAAGTGGATGATCTCTTGAATGATCCCATCGTGAATATAGCTTGAAATTGTCTCTCGTTCTTTTTCAACTGCTAAAAATACATCTAGTGAATTCATTGGTTCATTATGGCGACTTGCTAAATAGAATAATTCTTGTAGAAGCGGCAAAAGAGTATATATTAAAAGGAAGAGATAAAGAATAATTAGTAGATTAGGAACGTAAGCGTTAAGTTGGCTGATAAAAATGACGATTACCGTTAAAAATAGTGAGAGTATCAGATAGATCGATCTGGTTGTGATACGGTACCGAAATTTCAAGACGCGATCAATTGCTAAGCGATGGAAAATTCCTATAAAAGGCAGAAAGATAAAAAATACCAGCATATAGTAAGGTGCACTCCATCCAATAGGGAATGCATATAAATAAAGAAAAGGGGCAATACTTACAAATAGAATTACTGGAAGGTTGACTTTGGTAGCTGTTCTATGTTTTTTGTGACTTTTATTAAAAAAAGAGAAGCAATATTCGCCAAGCATCAGTAGCATCAAGCTGTAAACAAAACCGACTGCTAAATATTCAGCGAGTACATAGCCAATCTGAAAAAAAGCGGCATAACAGGTTGCTGCTAGATTTAATAGGAGGAGCAGTGCTGGAAAGATTCCTATATTGCTTATTTTATATGAGCTGTTGATCTTCAAAAATGAATTCAAGAAAAATGGAAAAGTGGATAAGGAGATAATCAAAATCACTCTACCTAACGTATTCCCAATACTTGAAGGAAACGCCGCTAAAAAAATAAACGCAAATACAAAGAGCCATAAATAAAAAAGCCGTGATCTTTTTGAAAGAAGCTGTTTTCGATAAAAAAAGAGCAAGAATAAAACTAACGATCCACTAAAAGCTAAAAGTGTAAAAAATATCGGCAGAAATGTTTTGGGCGAATCAAAGCGATAAGTGATTCGTTGCTGCTCTCTTTGGATCGTGAGTGAATTGATTTGCTCGACAACTAGCCAATTTGTTAATTGTTTATTCTCTTTTGGCAAATTTCCATCGAGCTCTACTAGCTGATCATTGATTTGCAGCGAAGTATCCGCTCCCAGACCACCATCATAAATACGTTTTATAAACCATTCGTCATTTATTTGGTAAGCCCGAATGCCTAAATATGTAGTTTGATAAATAGTGTGAGTGAAATAAATCATCAAGATTAGGTAGAAACTCCCCAGTAAGATATGCATCATTTGCCATCTATACGATTTAATCAAGTCGGCCTCCTTTTTTTTGTGAAAAATTTCAAATGAAATGTTCAATTTATCACAAGGGTGATTATCATTGGCAGCATTCTTATCCATGGACTTTGAGACGCTGGGTTACTTTAGACATCCAACATTTCCCTGTGATTTTTTATCAAATAGTGTATCAATAGTTTCAATCTGATTCAAGCGCTTTTTGAAGATTTGCCTTAACAGCACCCTAATTCTGCAATACATTGTCATTTTGTCTAAGAATTTGCATTCTATGAAAATGGCACTATGATTGGTTCCGTCATTTTTTTGCTGCAAAAAGATCGTCTTTATTTTTCCGTTTTCCAAATAATACTGAATTATCTGCGTATTTCATCTATGAGGTGGTGAAAATGGATCGATGGAAGCTGTTCAAAGACTATTGGCGATTTGCAGTTGGTGGTGCTGTTTTGATGGTGTTGCTGATCATCTGGTTTGTACCGTTCTCGCAAAAAAAAGAAACAAACTGGCATTCAATGGCAGATGCAGCAGGTCAATCGTCTGAAATGGGGGAAGGTGGAGCCCTTCAAGAAGATAGTCTTCACGATGAAGAGTATGAGATCGTTATCGATGTCAAAGGGGAAGTGCACCAACCGGGAATTTATCGCTTGAAATCAGGTGCGCGGATGTATGAATTGATCGAACAAGCAGGTGGTCTGACAGAAGAGGCGTTAGAAACAGCCATAAACTTAGCACAAGTGCTACAAGATCAACAGATGGTGATCGTCCCTCATAAAGAGGATCAAGCGTTTATGGAGATGAATGCTTCAGGAGTAGGTGGCAGCCAAACAGCAGTGACACAAATCAATCTGAATCAAGCCAATGCACAGCAACTGCAAGAACTGCCAGGTGTGGGTGCCAAAAAAGCAGAAGCAATCATCGCTTACCGAGAAGAATATGGCTTTTTTAAACAGATTGATGACCTAAAAAAGATCACAGGCATCGGAGAGAAGACCTTTGAGTCCTTGAAAGAGATGATTACAGTGGCGGACTGAACCAAATAAATGTAAGAAATACTAAGAAATGACGGTTGAAAATTCAAGAAATTCGATTAGAATAGAACTAATCAATGACAAAGGAGCAAACGAATGAGCAATACGAGAATCCCATGGGACCAGTATTTTATGGCACAAGCTGTATTACTGTCTTTACGCAGTACGTGTTCCCGACTTGAAGTCGGCGCTACATTAGTCAAAGATCGCCGAATCATCGCTGGAGGCTACAACGGGTCCGTCAGTGGCGATGTACACTGCATTGACGATGGCTGTTATGTTGTCGATGACCATTGTATTCGGACGATTCATGCAGAAATGAATGCCTTATTGCAATGTGCAAAATTAGGGGTGTCAACAGACAATGCGGAAATCTATGTGACGCATTTTCCCTGTCTTCCCTGTACGAAAGCAATTTTGCAAGCAGGGGTCAAAAAGATCCATTATTTGAATGACTATCGCAACAATCAGTATGCAATGGAACTGATTCAACAAGTAGGTGCTTCCGTCCACCAAGTAGAACTCGATCCGGTGTATTTTGAAAAACTTTCGTTTGGTGTGCTGAATGATGCACAACCAACAAAAAAGAACTGATTCATTTTTATTTCTTAGTATTATTTTTGCTTGTTCGGTGACTGCTTACTATCGGCAGTCCATCTTACTGGGACTCATTGCACTTTATTATTTCGGGATGCTTGTCTTAAAACGACAAGCATTTTTGTGCATGATTTGTTTTGTCGGACTGTTGCTGTTAAGTGTCCGCGTTTCTCTTTCTCGGACTGGGAACATACAAGAAGGTGAGTATCAAGGGGTAGTCAATGTGCTGCCAGACACGATCAAAGTCAATGGCGATCTACTTACATTTGAAGCAAAATCCTCTGCAGGTAAAGTGATTGGCCGTTACACGGTTTATTCAGAGACTGAAAAACAGCAATGGCAGGATCGATCCGTTTGGGGAAGAAAGCTGCTGGTGAAAGGATTTTTTTCTCTTCCTGAAAAACCACGAAATCGCCATAGCTTTGACTATTCTGCCTATTTGGCCAGTCGATCGATTATTGGCACAGTCCATATTGAGAAAATTGTAGGAATGGAAGAAGCAGACTCAGGCTTTTCGCTTGCAAAAGTTCGAGCAGAGGTTATTTCTTCTGTGCAACGAATCTTTCCTGAACGCTCAGCAGCCTATATCAATGCGTTGCTCTTTGGTTTTAAAGACCATGACTTTCAAGAAGTACGTCAAATGTATCGTGCGAGTGGCTTATTGCATTTTTTTACGATCTCAGGAATGCATGTTGTCTTATTTTTCAAATGGTTTCGCGGATGCTTCTGCCGATTGGGGTTTACGCAAAAAGAAATGCTGTTGCCAATGGGGGTCTTTTTCTTGGTCGTAATTGGGATTTGTGGCGGCGGCATTAGTGTCTGGCGTGCTGTCTTGGCATTGTCGGTTACTCAAGTGACCACTCTTTATCAACAACGGCTATCGGCAAGTGATCATTATGGGATCGTCTTAACGGCTCTTTTATTCGTTGATCCCAAAGTATTGCTTCAAACATCGGGGCAACTAAGTCTTTTGATGACCTTCTTGATAGTAATGCAGCGACCAATCGGATTGACGTGGTTTTGGCGCTGTCAGTTCCTCACGGTGCTGGCTGCGCCTGTCATTGTCTCGCTCTTTTATGAATTCCCATTATTTGGGGGCTTTTTGACGTTTGTCTTTTTACCGTTTTTTCAATTGGTTTTGCTACCAGCCTGTTTCGTAATGTTCATTGCTGGGACACTTTTCCCAACCATCAGTGGGCTGATTGCCCTTTTTGAAGGGCTTTTGCTGCTTATGGAAGTTGTCGTGGGCGCTGTAGGAGGCGTGTCGATAACGGTGGGTGCCGTTCCTGCAGGATTGGCTGCTAGTTGTTGTTTGCTCAGCTTGCTCTGTTACCAAAAGAAACGGTGGCTGCTGGTGATCTGTTTTTCGCTTGTTGTACCAATCGTCTTTCAGAAGAATCGCGTTTTACCCACCATTAGTTATGTCGACGTTGGTCAAGGCGATAGTATCGTTTTACAGGCAGAAAAAAATCGCGAAGTTTATGTGATCGATACTGGAGGTTCTCTGTCTTTTCCGAAAGAAAACTGGCAAGAGCGCAAACGACAAGCTGCCGCGGAATCTACATTGATTCCTTTTTTGAAAGGGGAGGGAGTCAGGAAAATCACCGGGTTGTTTCTAACTCATGGGGACACGGACCATATGGGAGATGCGCTAGCATTGATGAAGGCGATCCCCGTTGAAACGTTATATCTCGTACCAGGAAGTGAACAAGATCACCGCATCGCCAAGCTTTTAAACGAACTGCCTAAGCAGACAAGCGTTGTTTGGACGACGGTTGGCCAAGTAGTGGGTGATTTCCTTCAGTTGCAAGTATTGGCACCAGAATCAGGTGCAGGGCAAAACGAAGATTCGCTGGTGATTAAAACCAAGGTAGGGGATAAAACATTTTTATTTACTGGCGATCTCGAACAAGCAGGGGAAAAAAAGTTGATTCATGATTATCCGAATCTTAAAGTTGATGTATTGAAACTAGGGCATCATGGCAGTCGAACCTCGACGGCACCTGAGTTTGTTGCGGCAATCGATCCCCAATTCGGGATCGTTTCAAGTGGACGGAACAATCGGTACGGGCATCCTCATGAAGAGGTGCTTGAAACGTTGGTAAATCAGACCGTTTTGCGAACCGATCAGCAAGGCATGATCCAATTTATTTGGTCTGAAAAACAACAATCATTTTTGATAAAAACGCTGCTAGACTATCCGATTGACTAATGGTAGGATAAGAATGAAAGCGGGGGGAACGATGGAATTACAAAAAGCGTTGCAAGCAATTCGAACCAAGGAGTTGCAATCGATTTATCTAGTCATCGGCAGTGAAATGTTTTTACAAGAGCAAGTTCGCACGGCCTTTTTGGAGCGTTTTTCCGTTGGGAAAGATGATCTGAATTTTGCTTCCTTTGACATGGAGAAAGATCCCCTTGATATGGTGATCCAAGAAGCCCAATCGTTGCCTTTTTTTGGCGATCAGCGATTACTTTTCGTTGAGCGGCCATTTTTCTTAACGGCTGAAAAAAAGAGCAATGCACCTGAGCATGACCTAGATGATTTTTTGAATTACATCAAAGACCCATTGGAATCATCGGTAATGGTGATTTTTGCAGATGTCGATAAATTAGATGAACGGAAAAAAATTACTAAGCAGCTGAAGAAAGCCGCAGTTGTGATTGATGTCGCACCTATGAAAGAAGCCGACGTGCGTCAGTATCTCCAACAGTCGTTGGCCAATGATGGCATCGAGATGAGCCGAGAGGCGTTTGATTTGTTTTTACGGTTAACGGATCTGCAACTATCAAAAGCGATGCAGGAGTTACAGAAACTACGATTGTATGCAGGAAACGGCAATAAAATCACGAAAGAGATCGTCTTGCAGTTGATCCCTAAGACGTTGGAACATAATGTCTTTGAATTAACCAGTGATGTCTTAAAGGGGAACGTATCGGATGCGTTGCGCTTGTATGACGATCTATTATTGCAAGGGGAAGAGACGATCAAGATCAATGCTATTTTGATCAGCCAAGTCCGTCTACTGTTACAGGCAGCGATTTTGATGAAAATTGGCTACCAGCAAGCCAATATCGCAGAAACGTTGGGGATTCATCCGTACCGAGTGAAGTTAGCGATGCAGCAAGCGCGAGGCTTTGGAGAAAAGCAATTAGCGGCACTCTATAACGAATTGATCGAAAATGATTACTTAGTAAAAAGTGGCCAGATGGACAAAGAGTATTTGTTCCAGCTATTTGTTTTAAAACATGGCAAACAGTAAGTCAAAAAGAAAGGCGCAGCAATCGATGATTGCTGCGCCTTTCTTAATTTGCTTATTTTGCAATTTTTTTACTTAAACGAGATTTGTCGCGACTAGCTTTGTTCTTGTGGATCAATCCTTTAGTCTCAGCCATATCGATTGCTTTAACAGCATCTTTATATAACGCATCTACGTTATCAGCACCAGCTTCAACAGCTTGATCAAATTTTTTGATTGCTGTACGCATTGTGCTTACTTGAGATGAATTCTTAGCATTAGCCGCTTCGCTTGTGCGAACACGTTTGATTGCAGATTCAATGTTTGGCATGTATTTCACCTCCGAAAAAAAAGTTCAATTACGTTTAGAAAACGTATAAATCAACACTAGTCATTATACCTAATGCCAAGAGTGATTGCAATAAAAGTTGTAAAGAAATTTTACTTAACACAAAAATTTGTTTTTTGGCCGTGCTATTTTTTGCTTTATGGTTTTGAAAAATGCTTCTTTACACATTTTTTACTGAATAGTTATAAAAAGTTTACACAGAAAGAGCTTTCTATGCTATGATTACTTCGGAATTTTTAAATGGGGGAATCTATGTGAATATCGCTTTGTTTCTAACGATTGTCTTGTCATTAGGGGTGATTTTCGTCAACGGGTGGACGGATGCGCCGAATGCTATTGCAACCGCTGTCTCCACGAGAGTCTTACGCCCGAATATCGCCATTGGCATGGCTGTCGTCATGAATTTCTTAGGTGTGCTAGTGATGACGTATTTTAATGCGCAAGTTGCAGAAACCATCAGTAATATTGTGACTTTTGACTCAGGCGGGAGTTTTCGGGTCTCACAGATCGCATTAGCCGCTGCCTTGTTTTCAATTGTTGTTTGGACGGTCGCAGCTTGGTATTTTGGGATCCCAACCAGTGAATCTCACGCATTGATTGCGGGATTGACAGGGGCTGCCATGGCTCTGGGTGGTTTACATGCAGTCAACGGTGAAGAATGGATGAAAGTCTTAATCGGTCTCGTTGTGTCTACGTTAATGGGGTTTATTGGTGGATTTTTGATCACGAAACTGATCGTATGGCTCTTTCGCGATACCCAACGGCGAAAAGCCAACAAAATTTTTACAGTTGGTCAAGCCATCGCGGCTGGTGCCAATGCCTTCTTGCATGGTGCCCAAGATGGACAAAAATTCATGGGTGTGTTCATGTTAGGCCTTTTTTACAACAATCTTGCTGAAAAGACCGGCAATGGCTTTGCCATCCCACTGTGGGTGATGGTTCTTTGTTCCTTGACCATGGGGATCGGTACATCGGTCGGTGGGATGAAGATCATTAAATCAGTGGGGATGGATATGGTAAAACTGGAAAAATACCAAGGCTTTTCTGCAGATGTTACTGCAGCAATCTGTTTGTTCTTGTCTTCCGTATTTGGTATCCCAGTTTCAACAACGCACACGAAAACGACCGCTATCATGGGCGTTGGAGCGTCTCGGCATTTTTCTAGCGTTGATTGGCGCATTGTAAAAGAAATGATCTATGCTTGGATTTTAACCTTTCCTGGCTGTGGATTGATTGCGTTTCTAATGGTCAAATTTTTATTGCTAATTTTGTGAGGAGAGAAAGTAATGGCACGAAAAAAAGGATTCGATTATTTTGCAGCAATGGAGCAGTTGGCGACGAACGGCCATTTAGCTGCCAAACGTTTTTCGCTTTTGATCAACGATTATTCTGAACGAGCATTGACCGAAGCAGCAGCTGAGATTCATGCTTTGGAAAAAGAAGGGGATAAAGTGATCGCTGAGCTAACCAATGAGTTATATGATTCATTTATCACCCCTATCGATCGCGAGGACATCCTAGTCATTTCAGAGCGTCTAGATGATATTTTGGATGGCATTATGGGACTGACTTATTTATTTGAGAATTTGGTCATTACGAAGATCCGCCCTGAAACCAACTTATTTGCTGGAATGATCGTTCAAGCGACACAAGGCGTTGAAACGGCCTTAAAAGAATTTCCTAAGTTCAAAAATTCAAAAACATTGCGTCAAATGATTAATGATGTGAATACGATTGAATCAGAAGCAGACCGTTTGTATTCAAAAATGAAAAAAGCGTTATTCACAGACGAAACGGACGTTCTTGAAATCATTAAATGGAAAGATGTTTATGATCGTTTTGAATCAATTATCAACGACACCGAAAGTGCGGTGGATATTATTGACGGTATGGTAATCAAAAACACGTGAGGAACTAGAGACCTTTCAAACAAAAAAAGAGCAACTCTTGGGCAGGTAAGTGCCACAAGAGTTGCTCTTTTTGCTTATAATTGGATCAGCCAATAGCCGATCAAAATGATTCCTAAAACGATACGATACCATCCAAATACGGTAAAATCGTTACGCTTGATGTAGTTCATCAAGAAACGGATCGCGATGATCGAAACGATGAATGAGACGATGGTTCCTGTTAATAAGATGACGGTTCCTTGGAAATCAAAGGCATTGCCATCTTTCAAAAACTTGAAGATTTTCAAGGCACTGGCACCAAACATGGTTGGAATACCTAAGAAAAATGAAAATTCAGCAGCAACATAACGAGAAGCGCCGATCATGATAGCACCTAAGATAGTAGCACCAGAACGAGAAGTTCCTGGGATCAATGCCAATACCTGGAACATGCCGACAATCAAGGCCGCTTTGTAGGTGAATTTGTTCAAATCGGTACATTTCGGTGCTTTATTCTTGTTTCGTTTTTCAACTACGATAAAGCCGATCCCATAAACGATCAAGACGATCGAAACGGAGAAAAAGTTGTAGAAGTGCGCATCTAACCAATCATCTAACGGCAATCCGATAATAACCGATGGCAAGACCGCAACAATAACTTTAAACCATAACGTCCACGTATCTTTTTTCTCTATTTCATTTTTTTGTGGGGAAAAAGGGTTCAGTTTATGGAAATATAAGTAGACGACCGCTAGTATCGCGCCCAATTGAATGACAACATTGAACATCGTCATAAATTCGGGGGTAACATTCAAACCGATAAATTCGTCGGCAAGAATCAAGTGACCAGTGCTGCTAATTGGCAGCCATTCCGTGATCCCTTCAATGATCCCAAATAAAATCGCTTTTATAAAATTTGTAAAAAACATTGGTCCAGTCCTTTCTATGACAAAATACAACTCTTAGTATACCGTTTCCTGATTCGAATACCAATCTTTTTCCTAAAAAAAGAGGGCAGTTTTTAAAACAAAAACTGCTCCTTTCTTGAAGAAATTGATTAGCCGTCAGAGGTTTCTCTTAGGACAAAAGCTCTTGAGAGAGCGCTAAGCCTTTTTTGATGTATTCTGTGTTACCAACTTCGGCGATGGTAAAGCTGCCGTCTTCGTAGATCAGTCGAGTGACCGAACCATTTTCAATATCCATACGAATATTGTTCTCATCATTGATCAGATGCAAAAGAAAAGCGATCGTTAAGCCGTGAGACACAACTAACGCATTGCCGCCGCCTTTTTTCTCAACGCGATAGGCGATATCTTCAAACCCTGTTTTGACACGTTCGGTCAACACATCAAAGGTTTCCGCCCAATTGGCTGTATCGGCGTGGTAGATCGCATTGGCGATCGCCTCAAACGTGACATGATTAGCAATCATCTCATCATAATCAGGAAAATCAAGAATCCGCGGCAGAACGCCCCACATTTCTGCATCATAGGCCCCTTCGAGGGAGCCAAAGCACCATTCACGAATCCGTTTGTCGATGTGATAAGGGATCTCCGGTCCTCTGACATGTTCACCCAGTATCAGACGCATGGTTTCAATCGCTCGACCGCTGTCACTGGATACTGCTTCTACAAAATCCACATCGCGTAACCCAAGGCCTAAATAGTGGATGCCTTGTTCACCGGTTCGAGTCAATGGGGTGTCACACCAGCCTTGCACCCGCTGCAATGTGTTAAACATTGTTTTTCCGTGACGCACGACATACAATTCCGTCTTTGCCATAACTAGTTATTCCTCCTTTTGATTCGTCATACGTTTATGCGTTAAAAAACGGATTGGTCCGTTTCTCAATTTCGATCGTTGTTGGTTCTCCGTGGCCAGGATAGACCGCCATTTGATTCGGTAAAACAAAGAGTTGCGTTTGGATGCTGGTCAGCAATTGTTCCAAATTTCCGGTTGGCAGGTCTGTCCGACCAATGCTACCTTTAAATAAGGCGTCTCCGGAAACGACAAAATTGTCAAAAATAAAACTGACGCTGCCAATGGAATGACCCGGGGTTGCAACAACCTTAAAGGACATGCCAGCTATCTCGTACTCTTTCAACTCTAGCTCGAATTCAGCTGGACGTGCGATGATGGTTCCTAATTCAGGATGACGGCCAGAAAGGTTTTTCATAGGATCACTTAGCCATCCTTGCTCAAGTGGACTCACGTAAACGGGGATCTGATAATAATCCCGCAAATGGTCAACTGCGCCGATATGGTCATAATGAGTGTGGGTCAATAAAATCGCTGCTGGTTTTGCGCCTGTTTTTTCGATCTCAGCGATCAATCTCGCTGCTTCTGCTCCAGGATCAATAATCAACAAAACATCTTCTTTCCAAATTAGGTAACAATTTTCTTGAACGGGTCCTGTCACTAAACCAATGATTTTCATGCTAAAACCTCCTAGGATCACAAATACTTGTGTCTGACTATAAGTATAGCTTAAAGTATAAGAGGAAACAAAGAAAGGTTTTTAGGAGTGAAAAATTAATGATAAAAACGATAAACGCAGAAGACAATCGTCAGGCAGTCTGTCAATGGCTAAATCATTCAACGAAAAAAACAGAGGCAGTGAGTGCCTTTTCCGATCAAGAGCAGCTTTCATTTGCTTTTTTTGACAATCAGGATCAACTTGGTGGGGTGATTGGAAAACGGACAGGCAATACGATCCATATTCAATTGTTAGCAGTTGATCCAAGCCATCAGAATCAGGGGATCGGGAAACAATTGATAAAAGCACTTTTTGATCACGGTAAAAAAGCGGGGTGTCGTTCCGTGACGGTTACCACCCAAGACTACCAAGCGCCGCAATTCTACCAAGCAGTCGGCTTCGAACCGTTTGCTGTGCTTACGGATACACCTGTGCTTGGCACGGATAGGCTTTACTTCGTGAAGATGCTGTGATCAACCTTTGGCAGGCAGGTGATAAGGATAACCAATAGTTTGATGAGAGAAAAGCTTAGAATTATTGTGGGAATTCGAAAATTTTTCTAAGAAACCGCATTAGCAAAAAACTGCTGTTATACTAATTGAAATAAGAAAGCGTTGATTCGTTTGAAACGGGTCTAGTTTTTGACAAAAGCATGAACATTCTTCGTGACCAACTTCGAGGAAAGTGTGTGATCTGTATCTTGCGTTAGTTTTGATTGGTATACCTCAACTTTTTGTAAGAAGGTGTTTTTTATGAAAAAATCCCTGCAATTTTTTTTCACTTTATGCTTCGCCGCGCTCGCTTTAGTGAGCTGTGGCCAAGAGGAGCTAACCATCAACGATTCGAAAGAAGTTTCTGAAACTGTTACTTCCGCCTCAAAAACGGTTGAAAATGGCGACCTTGATTTGATGCTGATCCAAGATGAGAGTGTTATCTTTCCGCAAAGCCAAGGGGTTTATGATTTTCATGAGAATGAGTTGACGATCGTTAAGCAGTATTTGCCGATGGCAGATTTAGAAGATAGTTCAGCCAGCTCTAGTGATGTTGCCTTGTATGAAGGACAAATCGAAAGTGATTTTCAGCGTCATTTTTCCCATTCAGAGGTACAGTTGTCCAACGACCCTTATCAAATTTATGAGATCACCTATCAAGATGCATCATACACGGTTGAAGGGAAGCATTTGACAATCAAAGCAGATGGACGGACCTTTGAGTTCACGTTAGATCTAGACAATCAACAAGCTTTTGACCAAAATGGTGTCAGTTATGATATTCAAGTCGATCAATAAATATCTCTCAAAAAATAGCCCTGCTTTACTTGCTTAGGTGAGTAGAGTAGGCTTTTTTGTAAATCCTTCGCCAAACCCATTTTCTGGAAGAAAAAATGAAGTCAATTATCTGATGAGTAGGTGTTTTGTTGCAAGTGGTTTTTTCATGGTGATAAAACCTGTTTAGATAGGATACTCTCCGCAGAGGATGAAAAGCTGTTTCTGTTCGCTTTTCCAAAAGTAATCTATCCGCTATAATGGCAAACGAGAAGGTGAACACGTGTATAAAGGAAAAGTTGCGGTTAGAAAAATCGTAGAATTTATTTTGCGCCGAGGCGATATTGATAGCCGCAAAGTCAGTAATCATACCGCGCAAGAAGGCGCCCGTATCCATCGCCAACTACAAAAAGAGGCTGGGGATGGGTATCAAAAAGAAGTCTTTTTCAAACGAGAAAGCCAAATTGAGAAAGATTCGATCACTGTCGAAGGACGTGCCGATGGTCTCTTTTTTGATGCAACTGTTAATTCTTGGGTGATCGATGAGATCAAAACTTCAGAACCAGCGTTCGAAGATATCCCTGAAGATCAAATCGATTTGTTTTTTGCCCAGGGAATGGTTTATGCTTATTTGTTTTTACTACAAGAAAATGAACAAGCAGCGCTTAGTGACAGTGAAAATCAAGAGAAACCAGAAGCAGAACCTACTGCTGAAGGTAATGATCCGAAGAGACCCATCGATCGAATCGCCGTACAATTGACTTATTATCAAACGACTGAAAAGCTGACTACCCGTACGAGAAGAACATTTCAGTTTTCAGAATTAGCTGTTTTTTATGAAGAATTACTTCAGGAATATCATAAATGGTTAGTTTTTCAAGAGAATTGGCGCCGTGTCCGCAATACGTCTTTGCAGCTGCTGTCTTTTCCCTTTGAAACCTTTCGCAAAGGGCAGCGAGAGTTAGCAGCAGCGGCGTATAAAACACTAAAAAATGGCAAGCGACTTTTTGCGGAAGCGCCAACTGGAACTGGAAAAACCATGTCAACGCTGTTTCCCGCATTAAAAGTGCTAGGGGAAGAAGGGGCTGATCGGGTCTTTTATCTGACGGCGAAGACGATCACCAGACAAGTGGCCGAAGATGCACTGAGCAAGTTAGCAGACAACGGTAGTGAAACCAAAAGTGTCACGATTACCGCCAAAGACAAAATCTGTTTTTTAGATGAACGAAACTGTACGCCAGAACACTGTGCGTATGCGCAAGGCTATTACAATCGAATCAACGAAGCATTATGGGATCTGTTGCATCACGAGAACCAAATAACCCGAGAAGTGATCGAGACCTACGGAAAGAAACATACGGTCTGTCCCTTCGAGCTTTCACTGGATGTCAGTGTCTTTTGCGATGTCATTATTGGTGATTATAATTATTTGTTTGATCCCACCGTTTATTTGCGAAGATTTTTTGAGGAGCCGGATGAAGAATATTTCTTTCTAGTGGATGAGGCCCATAACTTAGTCAACCGTTCCAAAGAAATGTATTCGGCAACCATTACCCGGCAGCCATTTAAGGAATTAAAGAAGAAACTATCCAATGACCAGCAAAAATTAAAACGCGCCCTAAACAAAGTTGACAAAGAATTTGCGGCTATTGCTCAAATAGCAAAAGAGGAAGAGTGGGAATATCACCATCAAGCAGCTCCCCATGAAACGATGGTCAATCAGCTCTACAAAGTAGCTGAATTGATGAAGGAATGGTTGCCGGCAAATCCTGAGCATGAATTGCAAGAAGAAGTGCTGCAAGTGTATTTTGAAGCTAACCATTATTTGAAGATCAGTGAATTTTATGATGATCACTACGAAACGACGGTGGAGATCGACCGCTATGATATCAAACTACGGCAATTTTGCATCGAACCAGCGCCGTTTTTGGAATCTGTGTTAGATAAGGGCAAGGCCAGCCTGTTGTTTTCTGCGAGCTTTACTCCTTTGTCCTATTATCAAGAGGTGTTAGGAGGCGGCAATGAAGCTTTGCGCTATCGCCTGCCAAGTCCTTTTGATCCGAAAAATCAGGGGATTTTTATTGCAGACTATATCCAAACAACGTATCGCCAACGTGAAGCCAGCATTCCTGCAATCGTTGATGCAATCCAGCAAATGACTGCAGCGAAAGCGGGAAACTATATGGTCTTTTTCCCTTCTTATCGTTACTTGGATGATGTGGCGGCAGCATTTTCCCAACAGGCGCCAGAGGTGGAGGTCTTGATTCAGGGGACAGCCATGAACGAAGTAGAGCGCGAGGCGTTTCTTGCACAGTTTCAATCTCTTGAGCGGCAACGATCATCCTTGCTAGAAACAAGTCAAGACGGACAAGAGAGCCAGCCAAAAACATTAGTGGCATTTTGTGTCCTTGGAGGAATTTTTTCTGAAGGGATCGACCTAAAAGGCGATCGCTTGATCGGTGCAGCAGTGGTAGGAGTCGGACTGCCGCAAATCAATCACGAGCAAGAATTGATTCGGGAATATTACGATGAGAAAAAGGCAGCTGGCTTTGCGTATGCCTATCAGCTGCCAGGGATGAATAAAGTCCTGCAAGCAGCCGGTCGAGTGATCCGGGATGTCAGCGATCGCGGCGTGGTGTTATTGCTGGATCAACGTTTTCGGACACCGCGTTACCAAGAACTTTTCCCACTGCACTGGCAGCATGCCTTAAACATTCGTCGGCCGCAAGAGTTATCAAAGGCATTGACTCATTTTTGGCAAGAAAAAAACTAGAAGCAGAGCTTTCAGGAGAGGTTGTGCAAAATCAGCAGATAAAGCTGATTTTGCCTAACCAACACGTTAGACTCTGTTCTAGTTTTTTTGATTAGCGATAATTTGTAAACTGTAAATCGATCGTTAAAGGCAGTTTACGCAATAATTGGATCACCTCTTGCAGATCGTCACGACTTTTGCCGGTTACCCGAATTTGATTGTCTTGAATTTGAGTTTTAACTTTTAGCTTGGCGTTTTTGATCGCAGTCGTTATTTTTTTGGCGTTTTCTTTATCGATGCCATTGATCAATTCTGCTGTTTGACGAGCTTTTGCTCCCAAGGCATGCTCCGTTTCGCCAAATTGTATATTTTTCGTTGGTACATTCCGTTTGATCAGCTTCGCAAAGAGCACATCTTTGATTTGCTCCAACTTAAATTCGTCATCTCCAACGATCGTCAGTTTGCCCTCAGTCATCTTGATTTCTACCGTGGAGCCTTTAAAATCAAATCGGTTTTTCAATTCTTTTTCCGCCTGTTGAATGGCGTTTTTCACTTCTTCTGTGTTGATCTCAGATACGACATCAAAACTTGCTTCTTTTGCCAAAATCAATCACTCCTCTCATCTCTTACCTATGATTTTAACATGGAGGCGAACGATGCGGGAATCAAAAGTAAATTTTTGCAAATAATTGTTTCATTTTTTCACACAAACTGCTATTCTTTGGAAGGAGATTTTTAGTGAAGGAGCTAGATCATTGTGAGTAAGTTATTAACGAAGCACGAACAATCAGAACGATTGAAAAAAATAGGGGTTATTTTGCTGTCAGGTATCACCGCAGCCATTGCTTTAAATTTCTTTTTGATTCCCGCAAACGTTCTTTCTGCTGGGATGAACGGGGTCGCCCAATTGATCGTGGCACTTGCCTTGGAACATTTTGGCGTTCACCTTAGTACAGGGCTGTTTATTTTCCTCTTAAACTTGCCTATCTTTGTTCTCGGGTTCATCAAACTCGGGAAATCATCGACACTATTGAGCTTTATCAATGTCGTTGTCGTTTCTGTCTTAACGATAATCCTTCCACAAGGAGCAATCACTGACAATATTTTGGTTAACGCTTTGCTCGGTGGCGTACTGTTAGGCGTCGGCGTTGCGTTTTCACTGAAAATGGGTTTTACCACCGGCGGAATGGATATCCTTTCGTTGATATTATCAAAAACGACTGGAAAAACGGTCGGTAAATATATGTTTATTTTAAACGGCATCATTGTCATGGTCTCAGGTTTCGTCTTTTCTTGGGAAAGTGCCTTGTACACGATCATTTCGATTTTCGCAATGAGCTACGTGGTGGACATGCTGCACACAAGTCATCAAAAGGTAACGGCGATGATTATTACGACCAATGCGGAAGCTGTTGGGAAAAATATTTCTAAGCATGTGTTTCGCGGCATGACTTTGTTCCCCTCAGTCGGAGGCTATTCAGGCGTACCGGGCAATATGATCATGATGGTCGTGACCCGCTACGAGATCTACGATTTAGAACAAGCCGTTTTAGAAGCAGACGGCAATGCGTTTATTAACTTTGTGCCGACCCAATCGATCACAGGTCGTTTTGCGACAGATGATGAACAACGGACCTTTAAAACGACGGGGGTCTTCCCAGAACTGAAAATACACAAGAAAAGCCGTCCATAATCAAGGATCGTCCATTTACAAATCTTGCAAAAGAAGGTATTATTTGAAACAAGAATTAAAGGAGGTCTTCAACCGTGGCATATACTGAAGTAGAAGCAGAAGCAATCAAAGAGCGTGTCTTGGCTGCCTTGGAAACCGTGATTGACCCTGAGTTGGGGATTGATATAGTGAATCTAGGCTTAGTTTATGAAGTCGAATTTGATGCAGAAACAGGCAATACCGTAATCAAAATGACCTTAACAACAATGGGCTGTCCCTTAGCCGACGTATTGACTGAATCGATACACGAAGCATTAAGCGATATTCCAGAAGTCAAAAATCCAGAAGTAAAACTAGTCTGGTATCCCGCTTGGACGACTGATAAAATGAGTCGTTATGCACGGATTGCTTTGGGGATTCGTTAAGGATTTTCAATCATACAATTGTGTTTCATATTTGTTAACTAGTTGGAACAAGCTGTTTTCTTAGGTGGTGGACAGTTGGCAAAATGAGAAAATAAACACAGAACTCTTTTATTAACTTTGAAAATAGTTGGTAGAAGAGTTTTTTTTAGAATACTTTATTAAATAAACAATTACTTGGTGAAAAAGTTAAGCTTTTTTACTAAAAGCATTAAGGAATACAAGATATTTTAGAACCTGAAAGCTCAGCTTATTTTCCATTCATGTGACAACTGAAAGTGAGTTAGTATTTAACTTTACCGAAATAGTAATACTTTCAATAAACCTTCAATCATTTTGACAAAAAGAGAGCATAGATTAAATTCTTATTCATCCACATTGATAACCTTATGGTGCATCCGAGAAAACATGTCTAAATAAAAGTAACTGAATTTAGTCAGAGACTTTGGGATACGATGGTTTTTCCTAAAGGAGTCAATGTAGAAAGAAAAAGGATGATTCTAGAAATGCTTTTTCAAAGGTCACGTTATATCATCCTTTCAAATGACTCTTGGCTAACAAATATACAAATGTATTGTATGCAACAATCCATACATGAAAACGATAGCCCAGTTACAGTTTCGGTCAATCATTTAGCAAGTAACATATTTTATTAGAGTTTCGAGATTAATTAATTGAATTAATGTATAATTATAGTTAAGTTGTAAAAATGATTTGCTTGATTCCCTTGATCATAAAAAACAAAAAGGAGTGTGTTTTGTGGATTTTCTGTTTACTTTATTTGCTTTTATTTTCGTCGCAGTTATCTTATATCATATTGTCGAATTCTTAAAGGATCAATCTACGCCAGAAGTGTCAATACTTGCCACGCTAGTTGACAAACGAATGACAAGTAGCACGAATATTGCTGCAAACGGCTTTACGAATCAATCCATTACCTATTATCTTTTATTTGAAATCGCAAGTGGCGAAAGATTAGAATTTAAAGTAGGGTATGGAAAATACAAATTATACGTCATCGGAGATACTGGAGTATTGAGGTATCAAAGAAAAAGGTTTAATTCACTTGATAGGTAAAAATTTGTATGTATATAGTATGTGTTTATTCGTTTTCAATTTCAAAAAAAGTTGAACAGTCAATTAAAAAACTCCTATTCAAGTGTCTTATCATTTGAAATGATTTGAATTGTACGCTTTCAATGGAAAACGCAAGTATCATCGAGTAACACTTGAGAATTTATCCTTACTGAGGTCGCATAATTGAAACCAAGACCGAGGAAAGTTTCCTACGAGGAACGGCTCAATTTAGTTCACTCATCCGTTCGAATGGAAGAAGTGATGAGCTACCTATAGTTTTAAATACTCATAAATAGAATAGTTTGCTTCACCAAAACCTCTTGGCTCATTGCTAAGAGGTTTTTTTGTTTTTACGTGGCTTCAAAATAATTCCAAGAAGGAAAAATCGTTCTTGGTTTTTCACAAACATTTTCTCATTCAAGTAACAAATATAGAACTTGAAATGCAAAAAGTGTTACTTGTGAGGTACATCCGACGCACCTTACAATGAACATGTAAAATAAGAAAGAATGAATGGAGTTGAACGTTTGTGAAAAAAATGAAGGCTGCGTTGATGTATGGACCAGGAGATATTCGCTATGAACAAGTAGAGCGACCCTGCTGTCCAGAAGGAGGTTTTCTATTGAAGGTTAAGGCAGTTGGTCTGTGCGGCTCTGATATTCGCAATTTGCTGACCGATTCAAAAGCGGGGCGCTACCCTCATATTTATGGACACGAAATCGTTGGTGAGATCGTCGAAATTGATGAAAATGTGACGAAGTATCAAAGAGGGCAGATGGTTTATGTATACCCTATGGCTCATTGCCTACGTTGCGAAAATTGTCGTAATGGGAAGCACGAATGTTGTACGGAAGCTGAAAGTTACACCGATCTTCAAGGCGGTTTTGCAGAGTATATAGCATATAGTGCAACAAGAGTAGAACGAGGAGCGATTTTTGAAGTGCCAGAAGGACGAGAGCCTATCGCGGCAACATTAGCTGAACCCTTATCCTCCACTTATGCATGCATGGAGAATATTCAGGTTTCGTTAGGCGATTCGGTCGTCATTATTGGTGCAGGTCCAATTGGGGTCTTTTTAGCGATTCTAGCAAGGATTCGCGGAGCAAGCAAGGTAATCGTGATTGATAAAAATGCTGACAGACTAGCTCTTATGGAAGCGTTTAATGTAGATCATAGGATCGATTCTTCCAAAGAAGATCCTGTAGAAAAGGTGAAAGAGTATACGAATGGACATGGCGCACATAAAGTGATTTCAGCTAATCCATCAATAGAAGCACAGCAACAAAGTATTTTTATGGCTAAAAAATGTGGAATTGTCGTCTTTTTTGGTGGTGTAGCAAAGAATCAATTAACGCCTATAGATACGAATGCAGTTCATTATAACAATCTCTGGATTTATGGTCATTATGGTGCAAATAGTATTCAAGTCGAAAAATCTTTCCATTTATCCTTATCTGATCAGTTTCCTGCTGAAAAAATTATTTCTCATGTTTTGCCTTTAGCTGACATCAATCAGGCCATCGAATTGACGAGAGAAGGGAAGGCGTTAAAAGTCGTTTTACTACCAGAAGAAGAGTATAAAATTCATTCTTTATTGAAATCTCAAAAATAGAGTAAGGAAAGGAGGAGAAAGAAAATGAATAAAAAAATTGAGATCTATATTGCTTGTGGTAGTGGGATCGCCACGTCCACGGTTGTTCAAGAGAAAGTCAAACAAATCTTAGCTCAGAGCAACATTCAGGCTTCCATCACCAAAGGGAATATTAATCAAATTCCCTTAAAAGCAGAAACAGTGGATTTAATCTTGGTGACTACTCGATATGTCAAGCCAGTAAAAGTACCGATTCTTCCTGCTTTCAGTTTGATATCGGGAATCAACGAAGAGCAGACCGCGCAGAAAATCGTTGAAGAGTGCCATCGAATTATTAAAGGGGGATAAAAATGGAAGCTGTATTATCAGTTATTCAAAACATCATGGATATGGGGGCATCGGTTATGCTACCCGTTGTCATTTTTATTTTAAGCTGTGTCTTTAGGATGAAAATTGGCAAAGCACTTAAAACTGGGCTTTTAGTCGGCATCGGCTTTCAAGGGTTGGGGCTTGTTGTAGGACTCCTGGGTACTTCCTTGCAACCAGCCATCGATTATTATCAGGAAATGGGATCAGGATATACCACGATGGATGTTGGCTGGGCTGCTGTGGGAGCGGCGTCGTGGTCAGTACCTTTTGCAGCGATTGCTATTTTGATGATCGTAGGATTAAATGTATTGTTTATTCTTTTGAAATGGACAACGGTTATGAATGTCGACATTTGGAACTATATTCATTTTTTGATTCCTGGAGCATTAGCGTATGCCTTGTTTGATAGTTTTTGGCTAGGTTTGACTGTTACGGTTGGCTTATCAATTGTCACTTTATTCGTGGCTCAGTGGTTTGCTCCTAGATGGGAGGCGTATTACGGACTGGAAGGCACGACTTGTACGACATTTTCATTTATTACTTTCGCTTATCCTTTTGGACTATTAGTAAATAAACTGATTGATCTGATTCCTGGTCTTAACAAAATCGATATCAGTTTGGAAAAAGTCGAAAGTAAAATTGGTTTTTTTGGAGATCCAGCAGTTATCGGTTTGTTGGTCGGAACTTTTCTAGGCGTATTGACACGCCAAGAATTTACGGTAGCGATTTCTATGGGGGTGGGAGTTTCGGCGGTGCTAGTACTGATACCCAAAATGGTCTCTGTTATGATGGAAGGCTTGACTGCGATCGGGGAAGCTGCCAAAGAATTTATGAAGAAACATATTGGCGAAGGGAAAAAATTATATATCGGCATGGACATTGCTCTTGGTCTTGGAGATCCGACAGCGATCACAACGACAGTGATTCTGATTCCGATAGCAATATTCTTAGCATTTATTATCCCTGGTATGCATTATTTTCCAGTTGGTGTTTTAACAGTAATCGTATATATGATTCCACTACTAGCATTAGCATCAAATGGCAATCTTTTTCGAACGCTTGTCACTGGCTTTTTCTTCTTAGTTATCGTTCTAATTGGAACAAACACCTTTGCACCTGAAGCAACCGAAATGATGAATGCGACCGGTGTACCTGTGGAAGGGGTTGTGACAGATAGTTTCTGGGGCTACAATTTAGCAAATATTATAATCAGCTTATTTCATCGAATCGTTGGGTAATTGACCAAATGAATAAACGAATTGTTGACAAAATAAATGGCTTAGTGGGAGAGAAATAGTGTATGAAATTTAAAGCAATCGAATTGAATGAGCGCTCCAATATAGAAGTGATTAAACAATGCGGACTTGAACTGCTAAACGAAGGGCTCGTCGGGAATAGTTTTATCGAGTCTTGTATCGAACGCGAACATCATTTTCCTACTGGTCTGCCAGTTGACCCGCCAGTTGCGATTCCGCATACCTTTGATCTCTCTGTAAAAGAATCTTCTGTCTGTTACGCAAGACTAAAAAAGCCTGTGACTTTTAAACAGATGGATACGCAAGTAGATGACTTAGCAGTCGAACATGTATTTTGCATGGCACTAAAAGATGAGCATACCTATATTGAATTTCTTAAAAAATTGATTTTAAGCATCCAATCTCGAAATTTTATTGTTCAATTAAGCAAGTGTGAACCTGAAAAACTTGTTGATTTTCTAAGAGAGAATTTGTCTATTCATTAAGGAGGAGTGCTGTGAGGAAAATTACTGCTGAAATCATCTATCTCCTACTATATAACAAAATAACGAAAATTAGATTGGAGCAACTTTATAAAAACTTGAATCTCTCGCCAAAGAAATTCACGAGTGAAATCAAAGTCTTGAACTCGTTTCTAAATACTCACGATATGCCGCAAGTGAAAATTGAAAGCGGATACTTACAGGTTCCTGATGAACTAGATTTGTCAGAAGCTTATCAGCTTGTTTTAGAATTGTCCCCTTACGACTATTCCTTGAATCCTGATGAAAGACGCACATTACTTCTGATCAATTTATTGATAACAGAAGATGTTCTTACGATGGATCATTTTGCTGATTTGTTTTACGTCAGTCGATTAACAATCATCCGCGATATCAATACGTTGAAAAAACAAGAAGTGATCATGAGTAAATATATCGAAACGCTTAGGGGCGAAGGGGTTATCCTTAAGATGAATCAATCGGAGAAAAGAGAGTATTTGTTTACATTGTTTTTAGAAAATATAGACGCAAAGGGATACATCAATTATGTCGGGATGCAAATCCTTCGGGCATTTGACGGGTCAATGGAGTATTTAGACTTTCTGGGATTCATTTTTAACGAGTTAAAGTATGCAGAAAAGTATCAGCAGTTTGATCTTTTCGTCTATATTTTTATCGTTATCAATATGCCCCGCAAAGAACAAGGTGAATCTCCCAAATTTGTCGTTATGTCGGAAAACCTGAGCATACTCATCGATCAAATTGAAAAAAGATTTGATCGAACGATCTCTTTCGAAGACAAACAGGCAATAGCAGAATTTTGTCATTTGAAAAAGCGAAAAAATGTGAAGGATGCTGAATTGTATAATTTGGTCATCTATTTTCTGAATAAAATTGATGAAGATTTAGGGACGACTCTAAAGTACGAATTTGACTTAATTTCTGATCTATACAATCACTTACAAATTATTGAAGAAGAGAACATTATTTTGGATATTGAAAATATCGGTCTTTTGCGGCATCAGTTTATGGATATTATCGTAGCTGTAAGGGCTAATAGTGGTGTCATTGAAAACTACCTGTCCCGATCCTTCAATGAATCATTTATTACTACGATCGCTATTCATATCGCAACTGCCTTAACCCGACAAGAATATAAGATGAGCAAAATCGATATCTGGATCGTGTGTGAAAATTTATCGATAGCGAAAATGATTGCTATGAAAATTAGTCGATACAAGCAGTTCAAAATTATGAATGTGTTAACACTTGCTACTTATCGTAAGATGTGCTTCCGTCAAAAAGCCAATCGTTTAATCTTAACTGCTGATCCTTTGCCTTTTTTGGAAGAGGATGTTTTAAGGATAACACCTTTTGTGGCTCAAGAAGATATCCAAAATATAGTAAAGACGGTTGACCGTTTGTTTACGATTAATGAAGAAGAGACTGAAGAAAAATTTGATCAATTTGTCCAACAACCACAAAGAAAATTGCATGATTACTTGTTAAATTCGCATGTTATCAGAATCGACCAAAAATGTTCTTGGGAGCATTCTTTACGCTTAGTAGGGAAAGTGTTGACACAAAACGAGTGTATTGAGCAGAGCTATGTAGAAGAAGTCGTTGAAAATGTGAAACAAAATGGACCTTATATCGTAATAAGTGAAGGTGTTGCTTTAGCTCATGCGAACAATCGGGGAAATGTCCACCGTAGCACGATTAGCCTCTTGACGAATAAACAAAAAATCTCTTACGGATCTGAGGATTATTTTCAAGTGACTTATGTTTTCTTCGTCGCTCTTGTAAGAAGTGAAGAATATTTAGAAATTGTTGAAGATATTATGTTTCTTGGGAAATATGGATTAATTGAAAAATATTTACGTTTTAGACAGGAGGAAGCCGATGGATTATTTAGAAGAAAGGAAATTCATATGTAAGATTGCCAAATCTTTATTTGACAGGAAGCTAACGGATGCTGCTGGTGGCAATATCTCTATAAAAGTTTCAGAAGATCATTTCTTGATGACACCTACTTTGGCATCTGTTCAGTATCTTTGGGAATTAGAGGCAGCGCAAATTCTTTTGGTAGATAAGAAACTATCCCTCATCGAAGGCACTGGTCGCTTGACCAGGGAAATCAATATGCATATGAGTTTTTATCACTCAGATCCACGGATCAAAGCAGTGATTCATGCTCATCCATTAAATTTGATGGTTTACAGTTGTATAGGGACTGATATGCCCATCGTCTGTGAAAACCTTCGTTTCGGACCGGATGCGATCCGTTGTTTGGATTATGCACCTGCAACAACTGAAAAGTTAGCACACTTGGTTGGTGACTACTCTCAAAACATGGTGACAAATGAAGAAAAACTACCTTATGGAATGTTATTGCGAGAACATGGGGTAATTGTCGGAGCCACTAATTTGGCTTTTGCAAATGATTATCTGGAAAGACTAGAAACAAATGCTTATGTGCATTTACATTCGCAAGCGCTTCTCCAGCAGGGCTATGAATATTATACTGACAAAACAAACGTTGCCTATGAATCCCATGAATGAAGATTGGAGGAGAGTGGATGAGGGCTGGTTTCTTAATTGGACTGAATGAATTTGAGATTCGAGAAATGGATGTTCCACAATGCCATCAGAATGAAGTGATTGTAAAAGTAGAAGCTTCAGGAATCTGTGGGTCAGATATCCACAAAATGAGTAAAGGCTGGAAATACCAGTTACCCATGATCATGGGGCACGAGATGGCTGGGACTATTGTAAAAGTTGGTCGTTCTGTTCATCATTTAAAAAAAGACGATCGGGTCGCTGTTGTCCCGTTTATTCCTTGTCGTAACTGTGCATACTGTGCTATCGGGAAGTATCAATTATGTACGGACTATATCATGATGGGATCGCAACGGTTTGGGGGATTTGCAGAGTACGTATCCGTGCCAGCGAGCAATATCGTGAAAATAGGGACTAAGTTGTCTTTTGAAGAAGCGGCCATGATTGAGCCTCTTGCTGTCTCAGCGCATGGTGTTTATGGAATCGAACCTAAAGTGGGCGATGTCGTTGCAGTTTTTGGGTTAGGAACGATTGGATTGCTGACGATCCAATGGTTAAAAATTGCGGGTGTGAAAACGATCATTGGCATTGATATTCAATCAGAGAAACTGGAACAAGCAATAGATTTAGGTGTCACCGATACGATTAATCCTAGTCTTCAAGATCTTGAAACAGAGATCTCCCGAATAACGGATGGTTTAGGCGTGGATATTGCAATGGAATGTGCAGGTACTAAAATAACCGAAGAGCAATGTCTCTTAGTGACAAAAAAAGGCGGGAAAATTGGATTTCAAGGGATCGCTTATTCTGATGTTTTGATTAGACAACGGGCATTTGAAAAAATCTTTCGCAGTGAATTAACCATTAAGGGTTTTTGGAATAGTTATTCTGCGCCTTTCCCAGGTAAAGAATGGTTTGATTCAATCACCTTTTTAGAAAGCGGACGCTTGAGTGTCAGTCATATGATTTCCCATCGCTTTCCATTAGAGGATCTTCAAAGAGCATTTGATTTAGCGGTAAATAGAAGTGAAAGCTTTAATAAAATCATGATCATGCTCTAAAAAACATTTGAGTACAATATAAACAGATTGTTTTCAAAACCATATTTATTCAGCAAGTTTTAACAAGCTGTATGGATATGGTTTTTTTGATTTGCTACAGTGATTACAGAGGTTGCTCCTTCTAAAACCTGTCCCACTCAAAGACATCGTTGCATTTTCAGAAATGAAACGGTAAACTAGTTGAAAAGATTGGAGGAATGAATCAATGTTAGCTACGAATTTTGGGAAATATACATATAAAAATCCGTTTATGAACGCCTCAGGAGTCCATTGTATGACGATCGAGGAATTAGATGAATTAGCGGCATCAGCAGCTGGGGCATTTGTCACGAAGAGTGCAACGCTAGAAGCACGTGCGGGAAATCCAGAACCACGTTATACCGATTTACCGTTAGGAAGCATCAATTCGATGGGATTACCAAATCTAGGGGTGGACTACTACTTAGACTATGCTATCAAAAAACAGCAGGAAATGACCCAGCAAGCGCCCTTCTTTTTCTCTGTCGCTGGTATGAGCGTGGCTGAAAACATTGAGTTATTGAAGAAAATCCAAGAAAGTGATTTTGAAGGAATCACAGAGTTAAATCTTTCTTGTCCAAACGTGCCAGGAAAACCCCAAGTTGCCTATGATTTTCCTTTGACCGATCAAATTCTGGAAACAGTCTTTGGTTTTTTCACAAAACCTTTAGGTGTCAAATTGCCGCCATACTTTGATTTGGCGCACTTTGATGAGATGGCTAAGATATTGAACAAGTATCCGTTAACTTATATCAATTCAATCAATAGTATTGGGAATGCTTTATTCATTGATCCTGCTACTGACTCAGTAGTTATCAAACCAAAAGATGGTTTTGGCGGTTTGGGAGGCGAATATGTGAAACCAACGGCATTAGCCAATGTGCGGGCTTTCTATACACGTCTCAAGCCAGGAATCAAAATTATCGGTACTGGTGGGATTCGTAATGGTCAAGATGCGTACGAACATTTGTTATGTGGCGCTTCTATGTTGCAGATCGGCACAGAGCTGCAAAAAGAAGGACCGGTGATCTTTGAACGATTGACGAAAGAATTAGCAGCGATCATGAAAGAAAAAGGGTATCAATCAATCAGTGAGTTCCAGGGGAAATTAAAAACGATTGATTAAGAACGACTTTGAATGCTTTACTATCCGCTTCTTTTTATAGAAGAAAGGTGGTTTTTAATGGAGAAGTTTCGTAAAACAACGGAGGATGATCTGGTTGAGTTGATGGCGCTTTTTGAAGAAGGCATTGCTTTCTTAAAAGCACAAGGATCTCCGCAATGGCAAGATGGGTACGGTCCTAAAGAAAATCAAATCAAAGCAGATATTGCCAATGGTGAAAGCTATGTGTTGGTGAAAGATGGAAAAATCGCAGCGTCTGCAGCGTTGGTTTGTGGTGATGATCCTGTCTACAACGCAATTACCGGCGCAGGGTGGGATGGAAACGGTCCATATCTATCCATTCATCGCGTCGTTGTCAGTTCTCATTTTAAAGGGCAAAAGTTAAGCGCCAAATTGCTGCAAGCTCTTGAAGTGGTTGCATTAGAGCAAGGAATCGTTGATTTACGTATCGATACGTATAAAGCTAATATTGGTATGCAAAAGAATATTCAAGCAGCTGGCTATCAATACAAAGGAGAGGTAACATTCCCTTTTCCGAACGGAGAGCGATTGGCTTTTCAAAAACGTTTGACCGCAAGCTAAGCATTCTATTCCATTAGTGTCACTTGGCTGAATTAATGGAATAGTTGTGTCAAAGTGAATTTTTGGTATGAAAATGCGGATAATGGTTGTCAGAATCCTTTCGGCTTGCTAAGATAAGCACGTAAAGGACGGTGCCAAATGAAGAAAAGAATCAAAAAGAAAAAAGCTTATAAAAAATATATCCATGATATTTTTGCGGGTTATGAAGAAATGCTTGAGAATCCAGCGATCAATGAGAAGAAGTTTTCTTATCTGAAAGAAGAAACAACCTTAAAACGAGACGATCAAAATCAGATCCGTTTTCGTACGATCGATATTGATTAAACTACCTATTTTGGGTAGTTTTTTTGTTTATCTCGACTTAGTTGAAAATATTTCAGAAAAAAGCTTGCTCTTTCATTCTTAGAATGATAAAGTATTCAACGTTGGCAATTGAGCCAGCGGGTCAAAAAAGCTTTTGAAAAAACTTCAAAAAAGACTTGACCAAAAATGAAACAGATGATATTATAACAAAGTCGCAATAATAAAACAGTTAATCGATGTTGATAAATCAACAAAATTAATTGGAAAAAGTTGTTGACAAATAACAAAACGTTTGTTATTCTAATGAAGTCGCTGAGACAGCCGCTGCGAAGTTGAAAAACAACGAGCGAAAAAAACTTTAAAAAAAGAGTTGACAATCAATTGTTGCTCTGATATGATATAAAAGTTGCTAACACAGCACGGTAGACCTTTGAAAACTGAACAAAGCAAGCAAACGAACCAATGTGTAGGACGTTTCAATTTATTGAAACAAATACATGCAAGCAATAGCTAGCAAAGTTAATTTTTATGAGCTTAATGACCGTATGGTCATTCAAACAAATCATTATGAGAGTTTGATCCTGGCTCAGGACGAACGCTGGCGGCGTGCCTAATACATGCAAGTCGAACGCTTTTTCTTTCACCGGAGCTTGCTCCACCGAAAGAAAAAGAGTGGCGAACGGGTGAGTAACACGTGGGTAACCTGCCCATCAGAAGGGGATAACACTTGGAAACAGGTGCTAATACCGTATAACACTATTTTCCGCATGGAAGAAAGTTGAAAGGCGCTTTTGCGTCACTGATGGATGGACCCGCGGTGCATTAGCTAGTTGGTGAGGTAACGGCTCACCAAGGCAACGATGCATAGCCGACCTGAGAGGGTGATCGGCCACACTGGGACTGAGACACGGCCCAGACTCCTACGGGAGGCAGCAGTAGGGAATCTTCGGCAATGGACGAAAGTCTGACCGAGCAACGCCGCGTGAGTGAAGAAGGTTTTCGGATCGTAAAACTCTGTTGTTAGAGAAGAACAAGGATGAGAGTAGAACGTTCATCCCTTGACGGTATCTAACCAGAAAGCCACGGCTAACTACGTGCCAGCAGCCGCGGTAATACGTAGGTGGCAAGCGTTGTCCGGATTTATTGGGCGTAAAGCGAGCGCAGGCGGTTTCTTAAGTCTGATGTGAAAGCCCCCGGCTCAACCGGGGAGGGTCATTGGAAACTGGGAGACTTGAGTGCAGAAGAGGAGAGTGGAATTCCATGTGTAGCGGTGAAATGCGTAGATATATGGAGGAACACCAGTGGCGAAGGCGGCTCTCTGGTCTGTAACTGACGCTGAGGCTCGAAAGCGTGGGGAGCGAACAGGATTAGATACCCTGGTAGTCCACGCCGTAAACGATGAGTGCTAAGTGTTGGAGGGTTTCCGCCCTTCAGTGCTGCAGCAAACGCATTAAGCACTCCGCCTGGGGAGTACGACCGCAAGGTTGAAACTCAAAGGAATTGACGGGGGCCCGCACAAGCGGTGGAGCATGTGGTTTAATTCGAAGCAACGCGAAGAACCTTACCAGGTCTTGACATCCTTTGACCACTCTAGAGATAGAGCTTCCCCTTCGGGGGCAAAGTGACAGGTGGTGCATGGTTGTCGTCAGCTCGTGTCGTGAGATGTTGGGTTAAGTCCCGCAACGAGCGCAACCCTTATTGTTAGTTGCCATCATTTAGTTGGGCACTCTAGCGAGACTGCCGGTGACAAACCGGAGGAAGGTGGGGATGACGTCAAATCATCATGCCCCTTATGACCTGGGCTACACACGTGCTACAATGGGAAGTACAACGAGTTGCGAAGTCGCGAGGCTAAGCTAATCTCTTAAAGCTTCTCTCAGTTCGGATTGTAGGCTGCAACTCGCCTACATGAAGCCGGAATCGCTAGTAATCGCGGATCAGCACGCCGCGGTGAATACGTTCCCGGGCCTTGTACACACCGCCCGTCACACCACGAGAGTTTGTAACACCCGAAGTCGGTGAGGTAACCTTTTTGGAGCCAGCCGCCTAAGGTGGGATAGATGATTGGGGTGAAGTCGTAACAAGGTA